>NZ_AQQS01000099.1 GCF_002088275.1 Aurantimonas sp. 22II-16-19i | reverse complement strand
GAGAAATTCCAATCGAACTTGGAGATAGCTGGTTCTCTCCGAAATAGCTTTAGGGCTAGCCTCGAGGTAAAGAGTCATGGAGGTAGAGCACTGTTTGGACTAGGGGCCCTTCTCGGGTTACCGAATTCAGATAAACTCCGAATGCCATGTACTTATACTCGGGAGTCAGACTGCGAGTGATAAGATCCGTAGTCGAAAGGGAAACAGCCCAGACCACCAG
>NZ_AQQS01000098.1 GCF_002088275.1 Aurantimonas sp. 22II-16-19i | reverse complement strand
CGATCTGGTCGTCGTTGCCGTGGATGACCAGCGTCGGCTTGTCGATCTTCTTCAGGTCCTCGGTGTAGTCGACCTCCGAGAACTCGTGGACGCAGTCGTATTCGGCCTTGATCGAGCCCATCATGCCGAGCCGCCAGAAGTCGTGGCGCAGACCCTCGTTCACCTTCGCGCCGTCGCGGTTGAAGCCGTAGAAGGGCATGGTGATGTCGAGGAAGAACTGCGAGCGGTCCTCGGCGGTCGACTTGCGGATGCCGTCGAAGACCTCCAGCGGCGTTCCTTCCGGGTTGGCCGCGGTCTTCAGCATCAGCGGCGGGACGGCGGCGACGAACACCATCTTGGCGA
>NZ_AQQS01000097.1 GCF_002088275.1 Aurantimonas sp. 22II-16-19i | reverse complement strand
TCGGCCCGATCGCGATCGGCCGCATCGGCCTTTCGATGGCAGGAAGATGGGGCCGAAGGAGACATTCGAGAAATTTACTTGCTGGATTTCAGATATTCATGGAACCCATAACTCGATGAAGTACGATCTCAACCTGCTGCCCGTCCTCGTGGCTCTCATGGAGGAAAGGAGCGTCACCCGCGCCGCGAACCGGCTGGGCATGACGCAGCCGGCCCTCTCGAACGCGCTGAGTCGCCTGCGCGAGACGCTCCGCGATCCGCTGTTCATCCGCGAGCGATACGGCATCAGGCCGACCCAGCTCGCCGAGGAGATCACCCCGACCATCGAGGCTGCGCTGGCGCAGCTGGACGAGGTGATCGTCCAGCAGCAGGAATTCGACCCG
>NZ_AQQS01000096.1 GCF_002088275.1 Aurantimonas sp. 22II-16-19i | reverse complement strand
GCGCGATCGTCTTGCCGGCCGCGACGAAGGATTCGATCAGGCGGATCGAAGTCTCGTCTTCCACCAGATCCCACATCGGGCCGTGGCCACCGGGATAGAACACCGTGTCGAAGTCCGCCTGGTCGACGCTGTCGAGGCGCACGGTCTCGGCCAGCTGGGCATTGGCGTCCTTGTCGGCGGTGAAGCGCCGCGTCAGGTCGGTCTGGAACATCGGCTCGTCGCTCTTGGGGTCGAGCGGCGGCTGGCCGCCCTTGGGCGAGGCGAGTGTGATCTCGGCGCCCGCGTCCTTGAAGACGTAATAGGGTGCCGCGAGCTCTTCCAGCCAGAAGCCGGTCTTCTTGCCGGTGTCCCCGAGCCGGTCGTGGGACGTCAGGACCATGAGAACCTTCATCGTCGTCTCCTTTGATGATGCCGG
>NZ_AQQS01000095.1 GCF_002088275.1 Aurantimonas sp. 22II-16-19i | reverse complement strand
TGAAATCCAGCAAGTAAATTTCTCGAATGTCTCCTTCGGCCCCATCTTCCTGCCATCGAAAGGCCGATGCGGCCGATCGCGATCGGGCCGACCCGGCGATCGGCATCCGGCATCATCAAAGGAGACGACGATGAAGGTTCTCATGGTCCTGACGTCCCACGACCGGCTCGGGGACACCGGCAAGAAGACCGGCTTCTGGCTGGAAGAGCTCGCGGCACCCTATTACGTCTTCAAGGACGCGGGGGCCGAGATCACACTCGCCTCGCCCAAGGGCGGCCAGCCGCCGCTCGACCCCAAGAGCGACGAGCCGATGTTCCAGACCGACCTGACGCGGCGCTTCACCGCCGACAAGGACGCCAATGCCCAGCTGGCCGAGACCGTGCGCCTCGACAGCGTCGACCAGGCGGACTTCGACACGGTGTTCTATCCCGGTGGCCACGGCCCGATGTGGGAT
>NZ_AQQS01000094.1 GCF_002088275.1 Aurantimonas sp. 22II-16-19i | reverse complement strand
CGCCCTGTCCGCCGTCTCCGACTCGCTCGGTATCGGTGCCGCCACGGTCGACGCTGCCTATACCGGTCTCAACTCGGCCAAGGACATGCTCGACACGATCAAGGCCAAGCTGACCACCGCCACCTCCGACGGCGTCGACAAGGCGAAGGTCCAGTCGGAAATCACGGCCCTCCAGGGCCAGCTGCAGACGATCGCGGAATCGGCCTCCTTCTCCGGCCAGAACTGGCTCTCCACCGGCTCGTCGGCGGCCCTGTCGAAGGAGATCGTCTCCGCGATCGCCCGTGACGCCACCGGCTCGCTGACCGGCGGCTCGATCGCCGTCGACATCACCAATGTCCGCCTCTTCTCCGACAACGGGGCCGGCGTTGACACGGGCATCCTCAACAAGACCATCGACCTGACCAAGTACACCAACACCTCGGGCGTCGCTGCGACGGTCGAGACGAGTGCGGTGTCCTTCTCGAATACCGACGACCTCGTGACCTTCTCGGTCAAGCAGGGCGGCGCTGCGGCCAAGACGG
>NZ_AQQS01000093.1 GCF_002088275.1 Aurantimonas sp. 22II-16-19i | reverse complement strand
CTGGCCGGCGGCGACCTCGACTTCGACGATCCGGTGACCTCCGACGCCAATGGCCGTGCCGTCAAGGCGATCCCGGTGGCGGGTCAGACGGTCCGCATCGTCGGCTTCATCCGCGGCGAAGGCACGACCGGCGACATCCTGCCGATCCACGTCGCGCCGAGCCTACTCGCCACGCCGGCCTGACCGCCGGAGATCCCGCCGACCATCCTTAAGCTCCACGCGCAGCGCGCCGCTGTTGGGAGCCCGAAGAACAGGACTTTCGCCACATGGCCCCCAACCGCCCGTTTCCCGTCGATCCGACCCTCACGGCCTTCGCGATCGGCTACCGCAACCCGGCCTATGCCTTCATCGCCGACGACGTCCTGCCGCGCACGCCGGTGATGGGCGAGCGCTTCTCCTGGACGGAATATCCGCTGGAGGAAGGGTTTCGCGTCATCGACAACCGCGTCGGCCGCACCGGCCGGGTCCCGCGGGTCGAGTTCACCGGCACCCGGCGCGATTCCTCGGTCGAGGACTTCGGCCTCGAGGCGCCGATCCCGAACTCCG
>NZ_AQQS01000092.1 GCF_002088275.1 Aurantimonas sp. 22II-16-19i | reverse complement strand
CCGGCCAGCGCCAGGGCGATGTCATTGGCATGCGACCGCCGAGTAAGGACGGCTTGATCGAGGTTCGGGCGCAGAAGACGAAGAACACCGTCTGGATCCCCGTCCACTCGCAGTATCGGCCCTGGCTTGAGCGGGCGCCTCGCGGCGATGCCGTACAGGTCCACCTCGGAGCACGAGGCCGCCCCTATGCGTCGGCTGACGGCTTCCGGACAGAGTTCCAGAAGCTGATGCGCAAGCCGCAGTTCGAGCGCTTCCGGGACGAGCGCATCGTCTTCCATGGCCTGCGCAAGAACGCGGTGATCAATCTTCTGGAAGTCGGCTGCACCGAGGCGCAGGTCGGCGCCATCGTGAACATGAGCGAGCAGATGGTTCGCCACTACGGCCGCGAGGTCAGCAGCCGAACGCTATCGAAGGCGGGAATGATGATTCTGGAGAGCCGCTGGGCCGAGGTTCGTCATCAGGGATTCGGAACAGGAACAGAACGGGAATTGGAAACCGATCAGCAGAATTGGAAACCGGACGCCACCTGAAAGGCGGCGCGGCACCAGATAATCTGAATATAATGAGGAAGTTAGATGGTGGGTGATGTAGGGATCGAACCTACGACCCGCTGATTAAGAG
>NZ_AQQS01000091.1 GCF_002088275.1 Aurantimonas sp. 22II-16-19i | reverse complement strand
CTCGGCCGCGACTGTCGCCGCAGAGACCGGGGCGGCCCGCGGCGCGATGTTGAGCATGGCCCTGATGGCGTAGCGCGCGCGTTGTGAAAGCATTGGGCCGGCTTACGCCGTCGAAGATACCGGCGCAAGAAATACTAGCAGGGCATCCCGAGACGGCGTTCCGGCGGATCCGCTTCGACCAGTGCATAGGCGCTGTCCGGGGAGGTGACCGAGCTTATGCATTGCGCCACAGACGACGGCGAGCAGGGCCGACGGAAGCCCTGCAGCAACATCCCGCCGTCGTGAAGGATCAGATCCGCGCCTTTCTGACGCCCGGAAAGGCGACTGAGGAGCTGGGTCAAGAGACGAGCGCCGCGGAGAATGAGCGCATCACGACCGCACAACACCGCCCGCCAGCTCCTCCCGAACTGGCGGCACTCGTCTTACATCGGGCCGTTGCGGAACATATGCTTACCTGCCAAAAAATCGGCGGGGCCTTAGCAAAGCGTGTTGGAAAAGATGACACACACTCAGGTCGTTCAAGGCTCGAATGGTGATTGGACCATCACCCTTCCGGACCAGATCACCCTCACTCAGGTCGGCGGCAACGCCGTCATCACCGATGGCTTCAACACGATCACACTGAATGGTGTCGCCATCGGCGATCTCGACGCGACCGACTTCATCTTCTGA
>NZ_AQQS01000090.1 GCF_002088275.1 Aurantimonas sp. 22II-16-19i | reverse complement strand
GGCACGACCATCACCGGCCTCTACGGCACGCTGACCATCGGCGCCGACGGCTCCTATTCCTACGCGCTGAACAATGCCGATGCGGACACCCAGGCGCTGGATGCCGGCGAGACGGGGCAGGACGTCTTCACCTACACGATCTCCGACGGCGAGGGCGGCACCGACAGCGCGACGCTGACGATCTCGGTCACCGGCACCAACGACGCCCCGACGCTGACCGGCACCACCACCGGTTTGGTCACCGAGGCGGCGGGCGGCAACGACGATGCCGTTGGAACTGCCGGAGAGCCGACGGCCACCGGCACGCTGGTGACCGACGACGTCGATGGGAGCGACACCACCGGCACCGACAATTTCTCCGTCGTCTCGGCGAATGGGGAACCCATCTCCGGCGACGAGACCACCGTCATCGGCGCCTATGGCACCTTCGCGGTCACCGAGGACGGGGTCTGGACCTATACGCTGGACCAGGACAAGGCCGACGCACTCGCCGACGAAGCGATGCCGACCGAGAGCTTCACCGTCCGCGTCTCGGACGGCCAGGGCGGCTTTGCCGATCAGGTCGTGAATGTGACGGTCAACGGCGCCAACGACGCGCCGCGCGCCGAAGCGGCGACGGGCGCGGCCAACGAGGACGGCCCGGCGATCCTGATCGAGGCGTCGGTGGTCGATCCGGAGGGGCAGGCCCTCACCTACGAGATCGATACCGCCGGCACGGTCGGCA
>NZ_AQQS01000009.1 GCF_002088275.1 Aurantimonas sp. 22II-16-19i | reverse complement strand
CCCCGCCGCGCCGCAAGGCAAGGTCGTCCGGCAGGTTTCGGTTTGCGCCAGCGCCATGGACTTCATCACACTTCCCCCCTGCGGGCCGAGATGTCCCGAGGCATTCTTTTTCTACGCGCCGCATCTTCTACGCGCCGCATCTTTCAAATCGCCGCACCGCCATCGAGCGCATGCGCGAGGCCGCTCCTGCCACTGGGACGGTTCCCGTCCCGTCTTGCCGGATCCGCCGCGAAGCAGTCTCGACGCAGACACGGAGTCGAGACGTAGACGACAGAAATTAATCCGGACTAGGCGATCGCGGACACGGTGGACGTTTGATTCAAATGTGTTGGTTTTTTGCAACAATTGGGCCGGATGGCGTTGCGGAACGACGGGGACCGTGGGGCCACCGGTTCGAGCTGCCGGGCCCTCGGGGCCCCGCGCGCGCTCGATGCGGCTTGCAGCGACGAGCGCCCGTGACGCGCGCCGCTTGCACGGCCATGATCATCTGCTATGCGTGCTGCGGAGCAACATGGGCAGGCCGAGGCGTCGGGCATGCTGCCGAAGTTGTCTGCCCAGCCGATTTTCCGTAAGGGAATATCCGCCTTTCGCGACAGACGAGTGAGCCTGCCTTGACCCTTTCCGAACTGACCGCCATCGCTCTGACCGGCGGCGACGAGATCCTGAAGATCTACGGAACCTCCTTCGACACGGCCACCAAGGCGGACTCCTCGCCGGTGACGCAGGCCGACATCCGCTGCGAGGCGGTGATGAAGCCGCTTCTCGCCGGCCTCGCGCCGCAGGTGGTGATCGTCGCCGAGGAGGCGGTCTCCGGAGGCGAGATCCCGGCGGATGCCCGGCAGCTGTTCCTCGTCGACCCCCTCGACGGCACCAAGGAATTCATCAGCCGCAACGGCGACTTCACCGTCAACATCGCCCTCGTCGAGGACGGCGTTCCCGTCGCCGGCGTCGTCTATGCCCCGGCGATCGGCACGCTCTGGGCCGGCTCGACGGAGGAAGGCGCCTTCCGCGCCGAGGTGAAGGACGGGGTTCTCGGCGAGCGCCGGGCGATCGTCGCCCGCTCCGCCCCGGACAGTCTCGTCGCCGTCGGCAGCCGCTCCCACGGCTCGGCCGAGACCGAGGCATGGCTGAAGCGCTACGAGGTCGAACGCTTCGTCTCGCGCGGGTCGTCCCTCAAGTTCTGTCTCGTCGCCGAGGGCGAGGCCGACGTCTATCCGCGGCTCGGCCGCACCATGGAATGGGATACGGCGGCGGGCGATGCCGTGCTGCGCGCGGCCGGCGGCATCGTCACCACCCTCGACGGCCAGCCGCTGCGCTACGGCAAGCGGCGGCAGGCGAGCGACGTCGATTTCGCCAATCCCCACTTCGTCGCCTTCGCCGATCCTCGGCTTGCCATGAAATTGGCGCAGGACGCAGGCTGAACCCTGATCGACCGCCACGGCGACGTGGCATAATCTGCACGACGGCGTCCCGCTGCCGGAAGGAAGGACTGATCGACCCATGTCGGCATCGTCGGCCATCAAGGCCCAAGAACTGACCCATCTGCAGCGCCTCGAGGCGGAATCGATCCACGTCATGCGCGAGGTCGCGGCCGAGTTCCGCAACCCGGTGATGCTCTATTCGATCGGCAAGGATTCGTCGGTCATGCTGCATCTGGCCAAGAAGGCCTTCTACCCTTCGCCGCCGCCGTTCCCGCTTCTCCACGTCGACACGACCTGGAAGTTCCGCGAGATGATCGCCTTTCGCGACCAGGCCGCCCGGGATGCGCGGATGGACCTCATCGTCCACACCAACCAGGACGGCGTGAAGCAGGGCGTGACGCCCTTCACCCACGGCTCGTCCGTCTACACCAACATCATGAAGACCGACGCGCTGAAGGAAGCGCTGACCAAATACGGCTTCGACGCGGCCTTCGGCGGCGCGCGGCGCGACGAGGAAAAGAGCCGCGCCAAGGAGCGCATCTTCTCGTTCCGCACCGAGAACCACGGCTGGGACCCGAAGAACCAGCGCCCCGAGCTGTGGAACCTCTACAACGCCCGCGTCCGCAAGGGCGAGTCGATCCGCGCCTTCCCGCTGTCGAACTGGACCGAGCTCGACATCTGGCAGTACATCCTCAAGGAGGACATCCCGATCGTGCCGCTGTATTTCGCGGCGAAGCGCCCCGTCGTCGAGCGCGACGGCATGCTGATCATGGTCGACGACGAGCGCCTGCCGCTCGCCCCGGGCGAGACCCCAGAGCTGCGGCTCATCCGCTTCCGCACGCTCGGCTGCTATCCGCTGACGGCGGCGATGGAGTCGCCGGCGGCGAGCCTGCCCGAAATCGTCCACGAAATGCTGATCGCCCGCACCTCCGAGCGGTCCGGCCGGCTGATCGACCACGACGAGGCCGGCTCGATGGAGAAGAAGAAGCGCGAGGGCTATTTCTGATGGACAATTTCGACCCCGCGGCCTTCGCCGAATATCTCTCCCGCCAGGAGCGCAAGGATCTCCTGCGCTTCCTCACCTGCGGCTCGGTGGACGACGGCAAGTCGACCCTGATCGGCCGGCTGCTCTACGACACCAAGCTGCTCTTCGAGGACCAGCTGGCGACGCTCCAGAAGGACAGTGCCAAGCACGGCACGGTCGGCGAGGACATCGACTTCGCGCTTCTCGTCGACGGGCTGGAAGCCGAGCGCGAGCAGGGCATCACCATCGACGTCGCCTACCGCTTCTTCGCCACCGAGAAGCGCAAGTTCATCGTTGCCGATACCCCCGGCCACGAGCAGTACACCCGCAACATGGCGACCGGCGCCTCCAACGCCGATCTCGCGGTCATCCTGATCGACGCGCGCAAGGGCGTCCTCACCCAGACGCGGCGGCATTCCTACATCGCCTCGCTGCTCGGCATCAAAAACGTCGTCCTGGCGATCAACAAGATCGATCTCGTCGGCTATTCGAAAGACGTCTTCGACCAGATCCTCGCCGACTACGGCGAGTTCGCCAACGAACTCGCCTTCGAGAGCATCCAGCCGATCCCGATGTCGGCGCGCTTCGGCGACAACGTCACCCAGCGCGGCGAGAGCCTCGGCTGGTACGACGGCCCGACGCTGCTCGAGCACATCGAGACGGTCGACGTGCGCGGCAGCGAGGCGGAGCGGCCGCTGCGCTTCCCCGTCCAGTGGGTGAACCGCCCCAATCTCGACTTCCGCGGCTATTCCGGCACGATCGCCTCCGGCACCGTCTCGGTCGGCGAGGAACTCGTCGTCGCCGCCTCCGGGCGCACCTCGACGGTGAAGTCGATCGTCACCTTCGACGGCGAGAAGACCCGCGCCGTCGCCGGCGAGGCGGTGACCGTGACTCTGGCCGACGAGATCGACATCTCCCGCGGCGATCTCCTCTGCGACGCCGCCGAGCGCCCGGAAGTCGCCGACCAGTTCTCGGCCCATCTGATCTGGATGCATGACGACGCGCTGGTGCCCGGCCGCAACTACCTGTTCAAGGTCGGCACCAAGACGGTCTCGGGTTCGGTCACCGAGATCAAGTACAATGTCGACGTCAACTCGTTCCAGCATCTCGCCGCCAAGCAGGTCGAGCTGAACGAGGTCTCGGTCGTCAACCTGTCCTTCCGCGAGCCGATCGCCTTCGACGCCTATGCCGACAACCCGGCGACCGGCGGCTTCATCGTCATCGACCGGCTGAGCAACCTGACGGTCGGCGCCGGCATGATCGACTTCGCGCTCCGGCGCGCCGCCAACATCCACTGGCAGGCGGTCGATCTCGACAAGCACCGGCGCGGCGACGCCATGGGCCAGCGCCCGGCGGCGATCTGGTTCACCGGGCTTTCCGGCGCCGGCAAGTCGACCGTCGCCAATCTCGTGGAAAAGCGCCTCTTCGCGCTCGGCAAGCACACCTACCTCCTCGACGGCGACAACGTCCGCCACGGGCTCAACCGCGACCTCGGCTTCACCGAGGCGGACCGCGTCGAGAACATCCGCCGCGTCGCCGAGACCGCGCGCCTGTTCGTCGACGCCGGCGTCATCGTCCTGTGCTCCTTCATCTCGCCGTTCCGGTCCGAGCGGCAGCTGGCGCGCGACCTGCTGGAGCCCGGCGAGTTCGTCGAGGTGTTCGTCGACACGCCGCTGCACGTCGCCGAAAGGCGCGACGCGAAGGGCCTCTACAAGAAGGCGCGCGAGGGCCGGATCAAGAACTTCACCGGCATCGACAGCCCCTACGAGGTCCCCGAGCGCGCCGAAATCACGCTCGCCGGCGGAATGGCGGCTCCGGAGGATCTGGCCGATCAGGTGATCGACTACCTGCGCGAGCACGGCTACATCTGAGCGCTCCGCCCGGGCCCGCCGCAAGCGGGCCCGACGCTCACCGGCAGAGGCCCCAGCCCTCTGCGCATCCGCGAGAGCCCCCGCGCGCGCCGCGAGCCTGCTGCCGATGGTTGCGCAAAACCTGACGAAACGGTTATAAAAGCTTTCGGACCGGCTATCGGCTGGCTATGCTTCCTTCTCGCCGTATTGCGATCTCCCGGCAGAAAGGATCATGCCTCATGCGATTTTCCATCAAGAAGACACTGATTGCGGCGGGCGCGGCCGTCACCCTCGGCGCGCTCGCCGCCGGCGGCTCCCTCGCCCAGGACATGAAGTTCTTCCGCATCGCCACGGGCGGCACGGCCGGCACCTATTTCCCGATCGGCGGCCTTCTCGCCAACGCCATCTCCAACCCGCCGGGCTCGCGCGCCTGTGACGAGGGCGGCAGCTGCGGCGCGCCCGGCCTCGTCGCCACCGCCATCGCCTCCAACGGCTCGGTCGCCAACGTCAACGCCATCGGCTCCGGCGCGATCGAATCCGGCTTCTCCCAGTCCGACGTCGCCTATTGGGCGCAGACCGGCACCGGCGTCTTCGAGGGCAAGGGCAAGGTCGAGAAGCTTCGGGCGATCGCCAACCTCTACCCGGAGAGCATCCATCTGGTGGCGTCCAAGGCCAGCGGCATCCAGTCGGTGGCCGACCTGAAGGGCAAGCGCGTCTCCCTCGACGAGCCGGGCTCCGGCACTCTCGTCGATGCGCGGCTGATCCTCAAGGCCTATGGCATCACCGAGGCGGACATCGAGCCGGAATATCTCAAGCCCAACCAGGCGGCGGACCGCATGCGCGACGGGGCGATGGACGCCTTCTTCTTCGTCGGCGGCTTCCCGGCCGGCGCGATCGTCGAGCTCGCCTCCAACAACCCGATCACCATCGTGCCGATCGCCGGTGCCGAGGCCGAGAAGGTCACCAGCGACTACGACTTCTTCGCCACGAACACGATCCCGGCCGGCACCTATGACGGCCAGGACGCCGACGTGACGACGCTGTCGGTGGGTGCCCAGTGGGTGACCAGCGCCGACCAGCCGGAAGAGCTGATCTACGAGATCACCAAGGCGCTGTGGAACGACAACACCCGCAAGTTCCTCGACGCCGGCCATGCCAAGGGCAAGGAGATCACCGCGGAATCGGCGCTGAGCGGCGTCGCCATCCCGCTGCATCCGGGCGCCCAGAAGTTCTACGACGAAGCCGGCATCAAGGCCTCGAAGTAACCGCCTCTCCGCATCTGCGGCCGCCGGCGCACAGCTGCCGGCGGCCGTGTCGTTTCATCCGCATGGCCGGGCCCGCCCGCCCCCCGGGGATATCGCCGAGACAATGAACCAGAGCGCCGAGCACCAGACTGCCGAGTTCGACCCGGAAAAGACCAAGGAACTGGAGGAGCGCTTCGACCCCGAGGTGCGCTTCCGGCCGCTCGGCAAGGCGGCCGCCTTCATCGCGGCGGTGCTGCTCTTCGGCCTGTCGCTCTTCCACTACTACACCGCCGGCTTCGGCCTGTTGCGTGAGGCGACCCATCGCGGCGTCCACATCGCCTTCGTCCTGGCGCTGATCTTCCTCGTCTTTTCGGCGACGAAGAAGGGCCAGGAGACGGTCTACCCGTCGTCGTGGCTGCGGCCCCTCGGCCTGCCGCTCTACGACTGGATCTTCGCCGTCGCGGCCGCCGTCTCGGCGCTCTACGTGCCCTATATCTTCGACGACCTCGCTTTCCGGGTCGGCAATCCGCTGCCGATCGACGTCGCCATGGGCACGATCCTCATCGTCGTGCTGCTCGAGGCGACGCGGCGCTCGATGGGCTGGCCGCTGGCGCTGATCGCCCTGGTGGTCATGGCCTACGGCATCTTCGGCCGCTATGCGCCGGGCGTCCTCGTCCATCCGGGCGCCGACTGGACCAACCTCGTCAACCATCTCTACCTGACCAGCCAGGGCATCTACGGCCTGCCGGTGGGCGTCGTCGCCACCTATGTGTTCCACTTCGTGCTGTTCGGCGTGCTCGCCACCCGGATCGGCCTCGGGCGGCTGTTCATCGACCTCGCCTCGGCGCTGGCGGGGCGGTTTTCCGGCGGCCCGGCCAAGGTCTCGGTGTTCTCCTCGGCGCTGCTCGGCTCGATCTCCGGCTCCTCCATCGCCAACACGGTGACCACCGGCTCGCTGACCATCCCGGCGATGATCCGCATCGGCTATCCGCGCCATTTCGCGGCGGCCGTCGAGGCGGCAGCCTCGACGGGCGGGCAGATCACCCCGCCGGTGATGGGCGCTGCCGCCTTCCTGATGATCGAGTTCCTCGGCGTCTCCTACACGACCATCATCACCGCCGCGATCGTGCCGGCCTTCATGCATTTCTTCGGCGTCCTCGTGCAGGTGCATCTGGAGGCCAAGCGCCTCGGCCTGCGCGGCCTGACGAAGGACGAGTTGCCGAAGGTCTGGGTCGTCCTGAAGCGCGACTGGCCGACCGTGGTACCGCTGATCCTTCTGATCGCCATCCTGATGCAGGGCTTCACACCCTATCTCGCCGCCTTCTGGGGCATTTCCGCCTGCATCGTCGTCGGCCTCTGCAATCCCTTGAACCGGATCTCCGTGCGCGACGTCTTCGAGGCCTTCGTCCTCGGCGCCAAATACGCGCTCGCGGTCGGCGCCGCGGCGGCCACCGTCGGCATCATCATCGGCGTCGTGACGCTCACCGGCGTCTCCTTCAAGATCGCCTACATGGTCACCTCGACCGCCGGCGGCTGGGCCGCATCGATCGCGCCCTTCATCCCCTTCGACATCATGGGCGTGCCGACGCTGACGCTGCTGATCACCCTGTTCCTCACGGCGATCGTCTGCATCGTCATGGGCTGCGGCATCCCGACGACGGCGACCTACCTGATCATGGTCTCGGTGGCCGCCCCGGTGCTCGGCCTCCTCGGCATCGCGCCGCTGGTCGCGCATTTCTTCGTCTTCTACTACGGCGTCCTCGCCGACGTGACGCCGCCCGTGGCGCTCGCGGCCTATGCCGGGGCGGGCATCGCCAACGCCAACCCGTTCAAGGCGGGCAACACCGCGTTCCGGCTGTCGATGGGCAAGGCGCTCGTCCCCTTCGTCTTCGTCTTCGCGCCGTCGCTGCTCATCGTCACCGAGGGCTTCACCTGGCACGCCTTCGCCCTCGCCTTCACCGGCACGATCATCGGCATCACGGCGCTGTCGGCGGCCTTCGCCGGCTGGCTTGCCGGGCCGCTCTACACGGTCGAGCGATGGGTGCTGGCCTTCGCGGCGATGCTGCTGGTCGCGCCGGAACTCATCTCGACGCTGATCGGCACCGCCATCGTCGCGGCCGTGGTCACCCGCCAGATGCTGCTGCCGAAGGATGGCGGGGTGGAAGCCGGGACGGCATGATCGCCGGGCGGGATTCGAAAGTCTCGGATACGAAAAAGGGGAGGCGCGCACCTCATCCTTCCTGCATCGGGATCGGGATCGGGATCGGAGAACCGGCCCGCCGCTCGCGGCCGACCGCTGGACTGATGGCGCCGCCCGTTTCGCCGTGCGCGAATGTCGATGCCGACAAGTGCAGAACTCATACCGTCGGCCCCGGTCTTTGACCGGCGCCGAGGGGGGTACGCTCATTCGCCGGGAGGGCTTGATACCAGCCGCCGGAAGTTATTCTCCCGAGCGTTAGCGTCCTGATCCGTGGTTCGGTCTTGCCCCTTGAGTGCGGAAGAAATCCGGTATCGCAGGGAATTTCTGCCGTTCGCCTTCACCTCATAGAGCGCCTGGTCCGCCGATCGGATCATGTCATAAGTGCTGGAAAAGCCTTTTCCACGGTGCAGGCAGGCAACCCCGATACTGATCGTCACGCGACCATAGTCGCTGCAGGAATGGGAGAGGTCCATCGCCTCCACAGCCTGGCGGATCGCTTCCCCTCGTTCAACGGCTTCTCCTATGGACGTGTTCGGAAGGATCAGCGCGATTTCCTCGCCGCCGAATCGCGCGGCGTGCTCCCTGGGGTTCCTGATTGCGGCCCCGATTGTCGCCGAGACGAGACGCAGACACTCGTCTCCCGCAAGATGTCCGTAGGTGTCGTTGAAGCGCTTGAACCAGTCGACGTCGATGAGGAGCAGGCTAAGGTCTGAAGACTCGGCGAGGCTCCTGTCAACTTCGGCCCTCAGCCTCGTGTCGAATGAACGGCGATTGCCAAGCCCGGTCAGCCCGTCGGTATTTGCCTGCTCCAACAGTCTCGCATTCGCATTCGCGAGTGCGAATTCGGCACGTTTGCGCACGGAGATGTCACGAATGACCAGCACTGCTCCAAGACCTGACCCAAGCGGCTTCGTGCCGACTTCCACCCAGATCGGATGACCATCTCGATGGATGATACGATACTGTATGCCAGATATCGGAACGCCCATACGAACCTTTTCCATCATGGATCCGACGATCGGCAGGTCGTCGGGATGGGCGATGTCCTCGGGTCGTCCCGCCATCAGCTCATCGGGCTCCCGACCGAGTAATTCGCGACAGGCGGGCGAAACGAAGACGCGACGGCCTGTGTCATCCAGGCTCGTTACGAGGTCGGACGTGTTCTCGGCGAGAATACGATATCTCGCTTCACTTCGTGCAACTTCCTCTTCCGCCTTGCGACCTTCCTCGAGCCTCTCCGTCATGGCGTCGAAGTCGTCCCCCAGCGCTCGGAGCTCTGGCGCCTGCCACGTTTCGATCGTCGCTCTCGCCCCCAGGTCCCCGCTCGCTATTCGATGAGCCGTCCGTCGCAGCCGTCCGATCGGCCGAAGCTGCGTCCAGTAGCCAATCCACCACGTTCCGGCGAAAGTCGCGACGATGACGGCGAGGCAGATGGTGAAGGACCAGAGCGCGCTTCGATTGAGGGGGGCGACGACATCGGAACGAGGAATTCCGACAATGGCGACAATCATCGCTTCGCCGATTCCGTTCAGCGGAGCAAACCCGAAAAGCATCTCGCGACCATCCAAACCGAGACCTTCGCCGAAGCCTGCTTCGAAACTGCGCGAATTCCGGAGTGTATCCAGTACCGGATGAATTGGGACGACCGACCCGAGCAGACTCTCCATCGGCGGATGGCGGGCAAGAAGCTTTCCCGCCGGCATCTGAAAGATTGCCGCCGTCCTGCCTTCTGGCATTCCCTGACCGGCTAGAAGCGAGAGATTCGTCAGGTTCATGCCTGCGAAGACTGCGCCAGGCGCAACACCGTCGATCGCGGGCAGCTTCATTGAGACGATGACCGTAGGCTTTCCGCTCACCTTTCCGACGAAGAACTCACCAACGTTGAACTCTGGCGCGTCGGGACGCGTCATCCGCTCGATCATTTCGACGTTGCCAAAACGTTGGGGCTTCGTCAGCGTGTTGTGACAGACGATCATCTGATCGCGATCGACAACGCCGACCGTGTAAAACTGCGGGTTCGTTTCGGCGACCGCGGCCATGGCGCGGTTGCATTCAGCTCCGCCGAGGACCGACACTGGCGGCATACTCCGAACCGTATTGAGAATAGTCCGGGCTTGATGGAACGCTGCTGACTGCCGCGTTGCGAAGTACTCGGCCATCTGCTTCACGTCGCGTGTCGCAGCGTCGAGCGCTGCGCCGTAGTTGGCCAGGTTTGTCGAAACGAGCAGGACTATGATCGGTGTGAAGGCCAGCGCCAGGAAGACGATGAAGCGGGCCCGAAGGCCGACGCGAGAGACGAGATCCAGAAAAGCCATCGAAGTCCCTGACGAGCATTGCTCGACGCATCAATCGTGGCGATTGACTAAATACCGATTGAGATGCCTGATAAATTAGTTAGCTTGCCAATCGACCGACCGCAGAGCGGCGCAAGCGCAGCCGGCGCATCACAGCCGGCGCTCGTCCCTGGACCTCGGCCCACTCGGCAAAGCCAAACTAGTCTCTGGTGAATTCCGCCGGGTCGAACTCGTAATGCGTCCCGCAGAATTCGCAGGTGACCTTGATCTTGCCGTCCTCGATGCTCTCGTCGATCTCCTCTGCCGAGAAGCTCGACAGGACGCCGCCGATCTTCTCGCGCGAACAGGAGCATTCGTCGATCACCTGGTCGGGCGGGAAGACCCTGACGCCGCGTTCGTGGAACAGCCGGAAGAGCAGGCGCTCGACCCCGACTTCGGGATCGGTCAGCTCCGACGCCTCGATCGTGTCGACCAGGGCGCGGACCTCGAGCCAGGCGTCGTCGAACTCGTCGCCCTCCTCGTATTCCTCGACGCCCTCCGGCAAGTCGCCGCCCGGCAGGTCGGGCAGGCGCATCCGATCCGGCGACTCGGGCAGGAACTGGGCGAGCAGGCCGCCAGCCCGCCAGCTTTCGACGAAGCCGTTCGGGCCGCGCCGGGCGATCTTGGCGACGGCGAGCTTCACCGTCGTCGGGATCTGCTCGGACTGGCGGAAATAGGTCTCGGCGACGGCCTCGATGTCGGCGCCGTTCAATTCGACGATGCCCTGGTAGCGCTGGGTGTAGGCGCCCTGATCGACGGTCAGCGCAAGCGTGCCGTTGCCGAGCAGCTCCTCGGACCGCGTCGCGCCGCTGGCGACCGCCTCGGCCAGCGCCTCCTCGTCGAAGCGGGCATAGGCGCGCACGCTGCCGGGCGTCGAGAAGTCGACGACGAGGAGGTCCACCGGCCCGTCGGTCTGGGTCTGGACGATGAACTTGCCTTCGAACTTCAGCGAGGTGCCGAGAAGGACGGTCAGGACGACCATCTCGGCGAGCAGTCGCGACACCGGCTCGGGATAGTCGTGCCGGGCGAGGATCTGGTCGAGCATCGGCCCGAGCTGCACGCCGCGCCCGCGCGCGTCGAGGGTCTCGACGGCGAAGGGCACGACGGCATCGTCTCCGGCGAGATCGCCGGGGGAGAGGACGCGTTCGTTGTCAGCCATGGGCGGAGGTTCCGCGCGCCGCATCGCCGAAGCACCAGGCGAGGATCGCCTTCTGGGCGTGCAGGCGGTTCTCGGCCTCGTCGAACACCACCGACTGCGGCCCGTCGATGACCCCGTCGGTGACCTCCTCGCCGCGATGGGCGGGCAGGCAGTGCATGAACAGCGCCTCGGGCTTGGCCTTGGCCATCAGCCGTTCGTTCACCTGATAGGGCATGAAGACGTTGTGGCCGCGTGCCTTCTCCTCGCGGCCCATCGATACCCAGGTGTCGGTGACGACGCAATCGGCGCCGCCGACCGCCTCGTCGGGATCGTTGGTGGTGACGATCGTCGCCCCCTCGCCCCGCGCCCAGTCGATGAACCGGCCATCGAGATCGGAGCCCTGGGGCGTCGCGATCCGCAGCTCGAAGTCGAAGCGCGCCGAGGCCTCGGCGAAGGAGGCGAGCACGTTGTTGCCGTCGCCGGACCAGGCGAAGACCTTGCCCTTCACCGGCCCGCGCTTCTCCTCGAAGGTCATCAGGTCGGCCATGATCTGGCAGGGATGGGTCTCGTCGGTGAGACCGTTGATCACCGGCACGGTGGCGTGTTCGGCCATTTCGAGAAGCCGGTCGTGGGCCGTCGTGCGGATCATGATCGCGTCGACATAGCGCGACAGGACGCGCGCCGTGTCGGCGATCGTCTCCGAGCGGCCGAGCTGCATCTCGGCGCCGGACAGGAACAGCGTCTCGCCACCCAGCTGGCGCATCGCCACGTCGAAGGAGACGCGGGTGCGGGTGGACGGCTTGTCGAAGATCATCGCCAGCATCTTGCCGGCGAGCGGCTTGTCGCCGCCGGGAAGCAGCGACTTGCGCCGCGCCGCATCCTCGATGATCAGCCGCAGGTCGTCCGGCGAGACGGCGGCGATGTCGAGGAAGTGGCGCGGAGCGGCGGTCGGAATCTGGGTCATCGTCATCTCATGCACTGGCGCGCTGGGCCGGGGCGGAAAGCCCGGCGGCCGCGGCCTCGATCCGTTCAATGGCGGCGCGGATCTCCTCCTCCGTGATGGTCAGCGGCGGCAGCAGCCGCACGACGTTGTCGCCGGCCGGCGCGGCGAGCACGCCCGCCTCGCGCAGCGCCGCCACCATGTCGGTGTTCGCCACCCGCATCTTCAGGCCGATCAGCAGCCCCTCGCCGCGGATCGCCTCGACGACGTCGGGATAGCGGTCGGTGAGGGAGGCGAGCGACTGCTTGAAGAACAGCGCCTTGCGGCGCACCTCCTCGAGGAAGCCCTCTTCCAGCACGACGTCGAGAACGGCGTTGCCGACCGCCATGGCCAGCGGATTGCCGCCATAGGTGGTGCCGTGGGTGCCCGGCGTCATGCCGCGGGCCGCCTCCTCGGTCGCAAGGCAGACGCCCATCGGGAAGCCGCCGCCGATCCCCTTGGCGGAAGCCAGGATGTCGGGCGCGATGCCGGAGTTCTCGTAGGCGTAGAAACGCCCGGTGCGGCCGATCCCCGTCTGCACCTCGTCATAGATCAGCAGCAGGCCGTGTTCCCGGCAGAGCTCGCGGATCAGCGACAGGAAGGCCACCGGCACCGTGCGGATGCCGCCCTCGCCCTGGATCGGCTCGATCAGGATGGCGGCGACCTCGGGGCCGGCCGCGGCCTCGCGAAGGGCCGCCTCGTCGCCGAAGACGAGCTGGTCGAAGCCCTCGACCTTTGGGCCGAAGCCTTCGAGATATTTCGCCTGACCGCCGGCCGCGATGGTCGCGAGGGTGCGGCCGTGGAACGCACCCTCGAAGGTCAGGATACGATAGCGCTCGGGATGGCCGGAGACATACTGGTAGCGCCGCGCGGTCTTGATCGCGCATTCCAGCGCCTCGGCGCCGGAATTGGTGAAGAAGGCCCGATCGGCGAAGCTGTTGGCCGTCAGCCGCTCGGCGAGCCGCGTCTGGCCCGGGATCTCGAACAGGTTCGAGGTGTGCCAGAGCTTCTGCGCCTGCTCCGTCAGGGCGGCGACGAGATGCGGATGGGCGTGGCCGAGCGAGTTGACCGCGATGCCGCCGGCCAGATCCATGAACCGTCGGCCGTCGCGCGTCTCCAGCCAGATGCCGTCGCCTCGCTCGAAGGCAAGGGGCGCGCGTGCGTAGGTCTGGTAGAGGGGCGATGTGTCCTGCGGCTGCTGGTTCATGGGGTTCAACTCTTCTGGGAGCCCTGTCCGAATATGCTCGCGAAAGCTCCTGAAAACGTCAAAGCCTGCCGAAGGGCAGGCTTCTCTCGATGCTTCGATATCTCGCAAGCGCCCGTATAACATGCCCCCTGACGCGGCGCGAGGCAAGGGCCGGCGGATTTTCGGGATGCAGAACCAATGCAGCAGCAATGCACCAGGAGGAGTGCATTTTCCCGCTTCGACCCCATATAGGCTGGGGAAAAACATCACAGCGGACATTTCCCGCCCGCGCGACTCTTGTCACCGAGTCACGCGATACGGTAAATTCCGAAGTTAGATACTAGACTTCGAGCGGCGGACCTAGTCTCACCATAGATATTGTGTCTTCCACCGCGCAGCCTCATTGCGCGGGTGGTGAACGGATTCCGGCCGCCGCTCGGCTCAAGAAGGAGCAGTGCAATGGGTTGGACGGACGAACGCGTGGAAATGCTGCGCCAGCTCTGGTCCGAGGGACACAGCGCCAGCCAGATCGCCGAGAAGCTCGGCGGCGTCAGCCGCAATGCGGTTATCGGCAAGGTGCATCGCCTGAAGCTGGAGTCGCGCATCAAGACCGTGGTCGAGGCGAAGCCCGCCGTCGCCGCGATCCCCGAGCCGGTCGTGGCCGCCGTGCCCCGTGTCGTCGCCCCGCAGGTCGTGGCGCCGCAGGTGGTCGCCGCGCAGGTGATGCAGCAGAGCCGGCCGGTGGCGCGGACCATGGGCGCGACGGCGCTCAAGGTCGAGATCCACCAGGAGATCGAGGAAGAAGCGGCGCCGGTGGCGCGAAAGCGCGGCGAGGTCGTGCCGATGATGCGCAGGCTCTCGCTGGTGCAGCTGACCGAACGCACCTGCAAATGGCCGATCGGCGACCCGCTGTCGCCGGACTTCCATTTCTGCGGCGATCATTCCGGCGACGGCACGCCCTATTGCGCCGTCCACGCCAAGCTCGCCTTCCAGGCCGTGACCGAGCGCCGCCGCGTTCGCTGAGCCGTCTCGCGACGCTTCTGCGGGGAATGCCAAAAGCCCGGGGCACGCGCTGCCACGGGCTTTTCGTTTGCGCGGAAGAACCGGCCCTCACGCTTGTCCAGCAGCAGGCTTCGCCAGAGAGCAGCGCCCCATGACGAACGCAACGATCCTCGCCAATGCCCGCATCGTGCTGTCCGATGAGATCGTCGAGGGTGGCCTCGCGATCGAAGACGGGAAGATCGCCGAGATCCTGCCGGGCCGGTCCTTTGGCGGCGAGGACATGGGCGGCGACTTCCTCCTGCCCGGCCTCGTCGAACTCCACACCGACCAGATCGAGGGACACCACCACCCGCGCTCCGGCGTCGTCTGGAACGAGATCGCAGCGATCCAGGCCCATGACGGCCAGGTGGCGACCTCCGGCATCACCACCGTCCTCGACGCGATGCGCGTCGGCACCGACGAGAACACCCGCTCCAGGGCCGAGGACGTCGCGGAGCTGGCGGCAGCGCTCGGCCGCGCCACGAGCGAGGGGCGCCTGCGCGCCGAGCATTTCCTTCATCTGCGATGCGAAGTCTCGGCCGACGACGCGGTCGAGGGCTTCGCCCTCCTGCAGGACCATCCGCGGCTGAAGCTCGTCTCGCTGATGGACCACGCGCCGGGCCAGCGCCAGTTCCACGACATGGACGCGCTCAAGGCCTATCTCACCGACAAGCTCAAGATGAGCGACGCCGACTTCAAGGCCTATGCGACGACCCGCATCGCCCAGTCGCAGCGCAATGCGCCGCCCCATCGCCGGGCGATCGCAAACGCCTGCGCGGCGCGGGGCATCGCGCTCGCCTCCCACGACGACGCCACCATCGCCCATGTCGGGGAAGCCGTCGCGCTCGGCACGCGGATCGCCGAGTTCCCGACCTCGGTCGCCGCAGCCAGAGCCTCGCGCGACGCCGGCATGAAGGTGCTGATGGGCGCACCCAACGTCGTGCGCGGCCGCTCCCATTCCGGCAACATCACGGCGATCGCGCTGCTGCGCGCCGGGCTCCTCGACGTCCTGTCGTCGGACTATGTGCCGTTCAGCCTGATCCAGGCGGTGTTCGCGCTGGCCAATGGCGGAGAAGCCAGCCTGCCGGCGGCGACGCGTCTCGCAACGACAAACCCGGCTGCCGCCATCGGCCTCACCGACCGCGGCACGATCGCCGAAGGCCTCAGGGCCGACCTCACCCGGATCTCGCACGGGACCGGCGAGCCGCCGGTGGTGAGAGCGGTCTGGCGCGAAGGACGGCGGGTGGCCTGAGCGGCCCGGCCGATCCACTTTCTACTGAAAATTCCGCAGCTTCTGAACGACCCAGGGCAATGCAGCCATTCGTTCTGGTTCACCTTTTCCCTTGCGGAAATCTGCAAATAATCCCATTGCAAGTTGTATCTTTGAGAGTATGCTGACTCATCCCTGTCCTGATGGAGCGTCACATGCGGTCTCTCATCATCGTATTAAGCGGCCTGCTCCTTCAATGGAGCAGCCCCAGCATGGCTCAAGTAACAAGCCCCGCGAGTAACACCTCCGGCAACGGGATCAGCGTCACCTTCGTCTACATCATTCTAGTGGTTTTGATCGTAATCATCGCAGTCGCTTTGACTTATATCAGAAGTTCGATCGCAAGTATCGCCAGATTCTCTCTTTCGCAGGCGCTATCTGAAGACGTTCAGCTCCCTGTAAAGGATGCGGATGGCAAGCAAATTATTGGGGCTGACGGGAAAGTCGTTTTGGAACCTACGATGGTTTCGAGCTCAAGTCGGGTCATCGCGTTTATGGGAAGCGTGATGCTTTTGTTTATGTTCATGGGGTTCGGACTGTTTTCGATGCTTCGATTTGCCGTCGGCGCCGACTTGAAATCTCTGGGCGAAATCGGCACATTCCTGATCACCGGCTTGACCCTGTTCGCGCCCTACATCGTCAACAAATTCAGCAGCGTATTTACGTTACCTGGCAAGGGATGACCGTCGGGCCGCCGTGGAAAAACAGGTTGCAGCGGCCATGTTGGTGTCACCAGCATAGCAAATGATGGACGCCATCGCGGAAATTTGGCAGTTGGCCTCGTTCAGGCCGGGTCCTGATAGGTCAGGAACCGGTTTTCCCGCACGTCGAAGATCTTGCCCGTCTCCGTCAAGTCGTCATAGGCCAGCGGCAGGATCTTCGCCGCAACCTCGCGGGCCGTCGGAAGCGCCTTCGGATCCTCGCCGGGCATCGCCTCGGCCCGCATCTTGGTTCGCGTCGCGCCGGGGCTGACGGCATTGACGCGGAGCGGGGTGTTCATCGTCTCGTTGGCCCAGGAGCGCACCATCGCCTCGCAGGCTGCCTTGGTCGCCGCATAGAGCGACCAGTAGGCCTTGGCCGAATGGGCCGCGCCGGACGACATGACGATCGCCCGGCCGGCGCCCGAGACCCGCAGCAGCGGATCGACGGAGCGGATCAGCCGCCAGGTCGAGGTGACGTTGACCGTCATCGTCTTGTCGAAGGTCTTCGCCTCGATGTGGCCGATCGGCGCGAGGACACCGAGGAGGCCGGCATTGGCGACCATCACGTCGAGCTTGCCCCAGCGCTCCTTGATGGCGCCGCCGAGCCGGTCGATGCCGCCCATGTCGGTGAGATCGAGAGGCACGAGGGTCGCCGAGCCGCCGGCCGACTTGATCTCGTCGTCGAGCTCTTCCAGCCCGCCCACTGTGCGCGCCAGCGCGATCACATGCGCGCCCTCGGCCGCCATCTGCTTGGCGATCTGGTAGCCGATGCCCCGCGAGGCGCCGGTCACCAGCGCGATCTTGTTCTCGAGCCGTCCGGTCATCGCCCTCTCCTCCGCTTCATGTCCATTCCGCTGCGCACCGTCACCCGCAGCCCGCGCCCTTTGTCCGCACCGTCGCCCCGCACCGTGAGCACCGTCAGCCGGCGCCGCCGAGCAGCGACAGCTGGCGCACGTTGTCCGCCCCGTCCTGGTCGGTCAGCGACGTCGGATAGTCGCCGGTGAAGCAGGCGTCGCAGAACTGCGGCGCGATCTTCGAGCGGCCGGTCTCGCCGCAGGCGCGATAGAGGCCGTCGATCGACAGGAAGGCCAGCGAATCCACCTGGATGAAGTCCGCCATCTCCGCGATGGTCATGCGCGAGGCGAGCAGCTTGGCCTTTTCCGGCGTGTCGACGCCGTAAAAGCACGAGGCCGAGGTCGGCGGCGAGGCGATGCGCATGTGCACCTCGCTGGCGCCGGCCTCGCGCACCATCTGGACGATCTTCTGGCTGGTCGTGCCGCGCACGATGGAATCGTCGACGAGCACGATCCGCTTGCCCTCGATCATCTTGCGGTTGGCGTTGTGCTTCAGCTTGACGCCCATGTGACGGATCGAGTCCGTCGGCTGGATGAATGTGCGCCCGACATAGTGGTTGCGGATGATGCCGAGCTCGAAGGGAAGGCCGGCTTCCTGCGAATAGCCGATCGCCGCCGGCACGCCGGAATCGGGCACCGGAACGACGACGTCGGCCGCCACGTGGCTCTCCCGCGCGAGCTCCATGCCGATCTTCTTGCGGATGTCGTAGACGTTGCGGCCCTCGACGTTGGAATCGGGCCGGGCGAAATAGACATATTCGAAGATGCAGAACCGCGCCCGCCGCGACTGGAACGGAAACACGCTCTCGATGCCGCTGTCGGTGATGACGACCAGTTCGCCGGGCTCGATGTCGCGCACGAAATCGGCGCCGATGATGTCGAGGGCGCAGGTCTCGGAGGCGAGAACCAGCGAGCCTTCGAACTCGCCGAGGACCAGCGGCCGGATGCCGAGGGGATCGCGCACGCCGATCAGCGAATTGGCCGACAGACCGACCAGCGAGAACGCCCCCTCGAGCCGCGACAAAGCGTCGATCAGCTTGTCGACGAAGGCCCGCGCGCCGCTGGTGGCGACAAGATGCAGGATCGTCTCGGTGTCCGAGGTCGAGGAGAAGATCGAGCCGCGACGCTGCAATTCGCGCTGCACGGTCATGGCGTTGGTGATGTTGCCGTTATGGGCGACGGCGAAGCCGCCGGCCGACAGCTCGGCGAAGAATGGCTGCACGTTGCGCAGGCCGCCGCCGCCGGTGGTGGCGTAGCGGGTGTGGCCGATGGCCGACTGGCCGGGCAGCCTTTCCAGCACCGAGGCCTTGGTGAAGGTGTCGCCGATCAGGCCGGCGTGGCGTTCGACATGAAACTGGGTGCCGTCATGGGCGACGATCCCCGCCGCTTCCTGACCGCGGTGCTGGAGGGCGTGCAGCCCCAGCGTCACGACGGCCGCAGCGTCCGTCCTCTGGAAAATGCCGAAAACGCCGCATTCCTCATGCAGCGTGTCGTCGCCGAATGGCGTCTCATCCATGGCTTGCTTAGGTTCCGCTGGCTGGTGGTCGGATGGGGCGTATATAGACGCTGTCGGCGCAAGACGCGAGTCACGCGCGTTCGACGGGCCGTTCACGGCCGCTCCCTTGCATCGGGAGGGCCGCTTCGCAGGGTCAATTCGCGGGGCCGGTATCGGGCGTGGGGGCAGCCGGCTCGCCGCCCTGGATCACGCCGTCGATCGTCGTCGGCTCCTCGCCGGCGGGCGCCTGGCCGTCGACGGGCTCACCGCCCTGCTGCAACCTGTCGATCTGATCCATGATCAGGCCCTCCGGATTGTCCGGAAGCGCGGCGACGAGCTGCTTGCCGAGGTCGTCGAGATAGGGCTTGGAGGCCGCATTGGCGATCCAGGTCGGCTGGTTCTCCGGCGCCAGCCAGTTGAAGAACAGCATGGCGACGACGACCAGCAACAGCCCGCGCACCGCGCCGAAGACGAAGCCGAGCACCCGGTCGAGGGCGCCGATCCGGCTGTCGATGATGAAGTCGGCGATCCGAAGCGTGATGTAGGAGACGATGATCAGCGTGACGATGAAGATCGCCGCCGCAGAGGCCGCCATCGCGACGGTGCGCGAGGTGATGTACTCCTGCAGATAGGGCGTCAGGTCGGCATAGAAGAGGAAGGCGACGATCGCCGCGACCGCCCAGGCGACGACCGACAGGACCTCGCGGGAGAAGCCGCGCACCATGGCGAGCAGCGCCGAGACCAGCATGATCGCAACGAGAACGGCGTCGAGAAGGGTGACGGGCATCAGATATGCTTCCAGGATCGATGGGTCGGCTGCGCCGGGCGCGAACACCCATTACCGTTTTGCGACCGGTTTTTCACTAAAAGATTCACGGAAGGCTCAGTCTTCGTCCTCCGACCTGGGGATGGAGCCGCCGGCGACCCGTGCCACGAGGTCGGGCAGCGCCTCGACTTCGGCGACGTCCATGCCCTGGGACTTCGGCAGATCGGCGCTCGCGGCCGGCAGCACCGAGCGGGAAAAGCCGAGCTTTTCGGCCTCCTTCAGGCGTTGCGCCGCATGGGCGACCGGCCGCACCGCCCCCGAAAGCGAAATCTCGCCGAAATAGACGCAATCGGCCGGAAGCGGGGCTCCCGACAGCGAGGAGACCAGCGCCGCGGCGACGGCGAGATCGGCCGCGGGCTCGGAGATGCGGAAGCCGCCGGCGACGTTGAGATAGACGTCATGTTGCGAGAGCCTGACGCCGCAATGGGCATCGAGCACCGCGAGCACCATGGCGAGCCGCGGCTGGTCCCAGCCGACGACGGCCCGGCGCGGCGTGCCGAGCGCCGAGGGCGCGACGAGGGCCTGGATCTCCACCAGAACGGGGCGCGTCCCCTCCATGCCGGCAAAGACCGCGGCGCCGGGCGACTTGGCGTTGCGCTCGCCGAGAAACAGTTCGGACGGGTTGGCGACTTCGCGCAGGCCCTCCCCGCCCATCTCGAAGACGCCGATCTCGTCGGTCGGGCCGAAGCGGTTCTTCACCGTGCGCAGAATACGGAAATGGTGGCCGCCCTCGCCCTCGAAATAGAGGACGGCATCGACCATGTGCTCGACGACGCGGGGGCCGGCGATCTGGCCATCCTTGGTGACGTGGCCGACAAGGATCACCGCGGCGCCGGAGGATTTGGCGTATTTCACCAGCGCCTGCACGCCGGCCCGCACCTGGGTGACGGTGCCGGGTGCCGATTCGGCGAAGTCCGACCACAGCGTCTGGATCGAATCGATGATCAAAAGGTCGGGCCGCTTGGCCTCGGCGAGGGTCGCGAGAATGTCCTCCACATTGGTCTCGGCCATCAGCATGACGTCGGTGTCCGCCGCCTGCAGCCGTTGCGCGCGCAGCCGCACCTGCGCCACCGCTTCCTCGCCCGACACGTAGACGACCGAACTGCCGCGCCGCGCCAGCGCCGCCGCCGCCTGCATCAGCAGCGTCGACTTGCCGATGCCGGGATCGCCGCCGATGAGGATCGCCGAGCCCCGCACGATGCCGCCGCCGGTCGCCCGGTCGAGCTCCGCGATGCCCGAGACGATCCGCGGCGCCTCCTCGATCTCGCCGGACAGGGGAAGCAGCGCCGACGGCCGCCCCTTGCGCCGCGAGCCCCGCTGCGGCCCGCCGCCGATGCCGCCGGACGCGTTCTCCTCGACGATGGTGTTCCACTCGCCGCAGGATTCGCACTTGCCCTGCCAGCGCGTATAGACGGCGCCACAGGCCTGGCAGATGAAGGTGAGCTTGGTTTTAGCCATGGAATTCCTTGCGGCAGCTTCGAGGCGGCGTGATCGCGACGGCCGCATGATCCGGCACGCCCGCGGGCCGACTACCGACCGCGAAACATCGACTTCATCAGGAGCAGAGCGAGCACGATGGACGGCACCTTGACGGACGGCAGCATCATGCTCGCCATCGGCTTCTATCTCATCGCGATCAACTGCGCCGCCTATCTGGCCTTCCTGTTCGACAAGGCGCGGGCGCGTCAAGGCGGATGGCGCATTCCCGAGCAGCGGCTCCTCGGCCTGGCGCTCGTCGGAGGCAGTATCGGCGCGATCGCCGGCCAGAAGCTGCTTCGCCACAAGACCCGCAAGGAACCCTTTCGAACGCAACTGCTCCTGATCGCAATGTTCCACGGCCTCGTCGTCGTTGCGCTAACTGCGACCCTCGTCATCGTCGGGCCCCACGTCGCCATCGACTGGCTCAGAACCGTCTTGAGCGGAGCCTGAGGCGGTCGGACGCGATGATTCCCGCCGGAGCGATCGACGGGTCACGCGTCGCCCCGAGGCCCCGACCTGTCGAGCCAATCCCGAAGGGCGACGTTCACCCGTGTCTGCCACCCCTTGCCCGATGCCCGGAGCGCTTCGACGACATCTTGATCGAGACGCAGCGTCACGCGCTGCTTGGGATGATCGAGGACGGGCCTGCCCGGCCCTTTCGTCAACGTTCCGGTCGCCGGCTCGACAACGACGCCATTCTCGGCGATCTCGGCGCGGGCGAACTGCTCCTCTGTCCATTCGGGTGCGTCGTCAGGATCGATCCATTCGCGCGATGGCTTTGCGGGATTCGCGTTCATGGCAGTACCTCATGGAAATGATGTGCCGCGTGTCGCCGCGCGGCGTCCAGACGATGACGACCACGCGGCCATTCAGGAAGCCGTGGGTCTGGAAGCGAACCTCGCCGTAGTCGTACCGATCGTCCGTCAGCGTCGCGGTTCGACCACCGAACACCTCCGCCGCATCGAGGAAATCGAGCCCTGGTTCGCTGAGCGTGCTGTCCCGCTTCGCCGGATCGAACGTGATCTTCATTGTTAGCGATCAGTTCGAAGGCGGGTCATCGACCAATTAATGTCGGTACGAAAATAGTATCGACGCCCACGAATGTCGATATCGATTACCGCCACACCCGTTCCACCCGCCTCCCCAGCCCCGCCAGCAGCTCATACGCGATCGTCCCCGCCGCATCGGCCACCCCATCGATCGAAACGTTCGCCCCGAAAAACTCCGCCCGCGTCCCAGGCTCCACCAGATCCGCCGGAACGTCGGTGACGTCGAGCAGCGTCAGGTCCATCGACACCCGGCCGAGTACCGGCACGCTATGCCCCGCGACGAAGGCCATCGCGCCGGACCGCGTTTCGCGCAGCGGCACGCCGGCGCCGGAGGCGGCGCGGGGGTAGCCGTCGGCATAGCCGAGGCCGACGGTGGCGATGCGGGTGTCGCGGGTGAGCCTTGCCGCCGCACCGTATCCCGCCGCCTCGCCGGCCTTCGCGGTGCGGACCTGTAGAATCGCCGCGGTGAGGGTGGCGACCGGTGTCAGCTTGCCGTCGGAGGGCGCGCCGGCGCGGCCGCCATAAAGGGCGATGCCCGGCCGGGTCAGTTCGAAAGCATAGTCGAGGCCGAGGAACGACCCGGCGGAATTGGCCAGCGAACGTTCGACGCCCGGAAAATGCTCGCAGATCGCGAGGAACTGCCGGCGCTGCGCCGCGGTCTGGTCGCCCGTCTCATCGGCGCTGGCGAGGTGGCTCATGACCAGGGAGACGTCGAGAGCTCCACCCGCGACCGCCGCCCGGACGACGGGCAGTTCCGCGGCGTCGAGGCCAAGGCGGTTCATGCCGGTCTCGAACTGCAGCGCGGCAGGCGCCCGCCTGCCTGCGCGCTCCAGCCCCTCGCACCAGGCGGCGATCTCGGCAAGGTTCGACAGGACGGGGATCAGCCGGGCTTCGAGGCAGGCGGGGACGTCACCGAGAGACACACCCTGAAGGACGTAGATCCGGGCGTCGCCATATCCCGTCTCATCGAAGCCTTGGCGGAGCGCGACGCCCTCATCGGCCCAGGCGACGAAGAAATCATGGCAGCCGGCATCATGAAGCGCTTGCGCGACGCGGGTCGCTCCGAGGCCATAGCCGTCCGCCTTGACGGCTGCGCCGGTGCGGGCCTTGCCGCTGAGCGCGTCGAGGGTGCGCCAGTTGGCATTGAGGGCTTTGGTGTCGATTTCGACGCGGGGCATGCGCGAGCGATTGACAGGGATTGCGGGAGGAGTCGAACGCGGTGCCGCCATGTCGTGCCTTCATCGGAAAACCCTGCCGGAGATCAACCGCCGCCCCGGCTGATTCCCGTCCGAATGCTAGCAGAAAAAGGATGACGGCTGCGAATGGGCTAATGGCTGCCGATGGGCTGATGGCGTTCGAAACGGGACGCGACCGCGCAGTAGCCCCTCATGGTGAGCTTGTCGAACCACGAGGGGCGGCTTTGCTCGATCTGGAGCTTTACCCCCGTGGTTCGACAAGCTCACCATGAGGGCAAAGGGGTCGGCGGCCTAGGGCTCACGCCTGCAGCCAAAAGCGGACCGCAAGCGCGCCCTACTCGAACCGCTCCGGCAGATAGGTTTCGTCGGCAAGGTCGGCGAAGCGGGTGTATTCGGCCTGGAAGGCCAGCGGCACGGTGGCGGTCGGGCCATGGCGCTGCTTGGCGATGATCACCTCGGCCTTGCCGCGGGCCTCGTTCAGAGCCTGTTCCCATTTCAGATGGTCTTCGGTGCCGGGCTTGGGCTCGCGGTTGGCGAGGTAGTATTCGTCGCGATAGACGAACATGACGACGTCGGCGTCCTGCTCGATCGAGCCGGATTCGCGAAGGTCCGACAGCTGCGGACGCTTGTCGTCGCGCGATTCCACCTGGCGCGACAGCTGCGACAGGGCGATGATCGGCACCGACAGCTCTTTTGCCAAAGCTTTCAGGCCGGTGGTGATCTCGGTGATCTCCTGCACGCGGTTCTGGGCGGAGGCCTTGGACGAGCCCTGCATCAGCTGGACGTAGTCGATCACCATGACGTCGAGGCCGCGCTGGCGCTTCAGCCGCCGGGCACGGGCCGACAGCTGGGCGATCGAAATGCCGCCGGTCTGGTCGATATAGAGCGGCAGGCGCTGCATCATCTCCGAACAGGCGATCAACTTGGTCAGCTCCTGGTCGTTGATCTGGCCTCGGCGGATCTTCGAGGAGGAGATCTCCGTCTGCTCGGAAATGATGCGGGTGGCCAGCTGCTCGGCCGACATTTCCAGGGAGAAGAAGCCGACGACCCCGCCGTTCTTGGCCTTGAACGAGCCGTCCGCCTGCTCCGCCGGCTCGTAGGCGGCGGCGATGTTGAAGGCGATGTTGGTGGCGAGCGAGGTCTTGCCCATGGCCGGGCGGCCCGCGAGGATGATCAGGTCCGACGGCTGCAGCCCGCCGAGCCGCCGGTCCATCGCCATGATGCCGGTGGAGATGCCCGAGAGGCCGCCGTCGCGGTCCTTGGCCGCCGTCGCCATCTGAACCGCGGCGGTGACGGCGTCGGTAAAGGACTGGAAACCGCCGTCGTAGCGGCCGGTCTCGGCGAGGGTGAAGAGCCGGCGTTCGGCCTCCTCGATCTGCACCTTGGGCTCCATGTCGAGCGGCGCGTCGAAGGCGAGGTTGACCATCTCCTCGCCGATGCCGATCAGCGAGCGGCGCAGCGCCAGATCGTAGACGGCCCGGCCATAGTCGAGGGTGTTGATGATCGTGGTGGCTTCCGCCGCCAGCCGGGCGAGATACTGGGCGACGGTCATGTCGCCGATCTTGTCCCTGGCGGCGAGGAACGTCTTGATCGTCACCGGATTGGCGATCTTGCCCATCCGGATCATCTCCGAGGTCTTCTCGAAGATCTCCTTGTGGATCGGCTCGAAGAAGTGATCGGGCTTGAGAAAGTCGTGGACGACGTAATAGGCGTCGTTGTTGACGAGGATGGCGCCGATCAGCGCCTGCTCGGCCTCGATGTTGGCCGGCGCCTCGCGATAGAGCGCCGCCTCTTCCTCAAATTTGCGCGCAGGCTCCGCCATCGCCGTCGCATCCCTTTGCGAAGATTGTCCGAAAGGCGATGGCCTACACCAAGCGGCGATTCGCCACAAAGAAAAGAAGCCGCCGGGATGCGGCGGCTTCGTCGGTTCGCGATAAAGGCGAAGGCTGTGGCTAACAGCGGGGAAAACCCCCGCGGCCCATTGCCCCTCGCCTATTGCCCAGCGCCGGTCTCGGCGGTCTTCGGCTCGCCAGCCGCAGCCTTCGGCCCGCCCTTGGAGACGCCGACCATCGCCGGCCGCAGCACCCGCTCGCCGATGGCATAGCCGGCCTGGACGACCTGCAGGACCGTGCCGTTCGGAACGTCGGCATTGGGGATCTCGAACATCGCCTGATGGAAGTTCGGGTCGAAACGCTGGCCTTCCGGCTCCAGCCGCCTGACGCCGTGCTTCTCGAGCGTCGAGGCGAGACCCTTCTCGGTCATCTCGACGCCCTCGATCAGCGCCTTCAGCCCCGAGCTCTCGTCCGAACGATGCTCCTCCGGCACCGCGGCCAGGGCGCGCGAGAGGTTGTCGGCGACCGACAGCATCTCGCGGGCAAAGCTGGTCACCGCATAGGTGCGCGCGTCCTTGACCTCGCGCTCGGTGCGCCGGCGCAGGTTCTCCATGTCGGCGGCGAGCCGCAGCAGCCGGTCCTTGACGTCGGCATTCTCCGCTTCGAGCGCCGCGATCCTCTCGCCCATGGCGTTCTCGCCCGCTTCCGCATCGTCGCCAGCCTCGTCATAGGCCGCCCCGGCGCTCCAGTCGGAGGACTGCGGCGTGGCCGTCCCGGACGCCCCGCCGGTCTCGCCAGCGGCGTTCTCGGAAACGTTCGTCTCGCGGCTCTCGCCGTCGTTCCTGCCGGTGTCGCTCATCATCCCTCTTTCATCCCGTTCGTCCCGACGACGCGCCGCGCCCACCGGACGCGTCAGGGTCGCCATCGTTCGTTGAAGCCTCGACGCACGATCGGCCCGCCTGCCGTTCCGTTCGGAGCGGCGACGTCCGGCCGATGCACGAATGCGTTATCGCAGCGGGATATCGAATTGATGGACCCGGAAATCAAGCCTCGTCGTCGCCGGACTTGTGCTGGAGCAGCCGCGAGACGATCCGCGCCGTGTAGTCCACCATCGGCACGACGCGCCGGTAGTTCAGCCGCGTCGGTCCGATGACGCCGACGGCGCCGACGACATTTTCGGTCCCACCCTTGTAGGGCGCGACGATGAGCGATGATCCCGACAGCGAGAACAGCTTGTTCTCCGAGCCGATGAAGATCCGCACGCCGTTGCCGCCTTCGGCAAGGCCCAGAAGCTCGATCATGCCGCTCTTGGTCTCGAGGTCGTCGAAGAGCAGGCGCAGGCGCTCGATGTCCTCGGAGGCAGAGATGTTTTCCAGAAGGTTCGCCCGGCCCCTGACGATCAGCTGCGCCGGCTGGCCGGCGGAGGCGCCCGACCAGATGGCGAGCCCCTGGTCGACCAGCGCCTGGGACAACAGGTCGAGCGCGCTCGCCGTCTCGTCCTTGAGCGATGCGATCCGCGTCCGCGCCTCGCCGAGGGTGCGCCCGACGACATGGGCATTGAGGAAGTTCGCCGCCTCCACGAGCTGCGAGGCCGTCACCCCCGCCGGCAAGTCGAAGATGCGGTTCTCCACCTCGCCGTTCTCCCCGACGAGGACCGCAAGGCCCTTGGTCGGCTCGAGGCGGATGAACTCGATGTGCTTCAGCCGCAGGTCCGACTTCGACGTGACCACGATGCCGGCCCCGCGCGACAGGCCGGACAGGAGATTGCTCGCCTCGGTGAGGAGGCTCTCGACGCCGCGCCCGTCACCGACGAGACGGACCTTCTCCTCGATCGCCTCCCGCTCGGACGAGGCGAGATCGCCGACCTCCAGAAAGGCGTCGACGAAGAAGCGCAGGCCGATCTCGGTCGGCATCCGCCCCGCCGAGACATGCGGCGAATAGATCAGGCCGAGCGCTTCGAGGTCGCTCATGACGTTGCGCACGGAGGCCGGCGAGAGCGACGACGTCAGGAGCTTCGACAGCATGCGCGAGCCGACGGGCTCGCCCTGGTCGAGATAGCTTTCGACGATCAGCCGAAAGATCTCGCGGGCGCGCTCGTCGAGCGGCGGAACCTGGATTCTGGCCAAGTCACTGACGGACATCATGAAACGCAGGGAACCGAATGTGCCATGGCCTTACTATAGGGATGCGCCCGGCCGGATGAAAGGCGCCGATGGTCGCGGCGTCGCTTCCCGTGGCCGAGGCCGCCTGTTTCGCTCAAGAGAGGCGCTGCGGCGACAGCGCGGCCATCACCGGATCGGCCCGTCCGGCCATCAGTCCGGCGAGCAGCATGCCGGTGGTGGGCCCCAGCGTGAAGCCCTGGTGGCCGTGGCCGAAGTCGAACCACAGCCCGTCGTGCCGCGGCGCCTTGCCGACGACGGGCAGCATGTCCGGCATGCAGGGCCGCGTGCCATGCCAGGGCCGGTTCTCCACCGGTCCGCCGAAGTCGAGCACCTTGCGCGCCCCCGCCTCGGCCTCGGCGAGCTGGCGCAGGTTCTGGGTCGCCGTCATGGCGGTCAGCTCGGCGCCCGTCGTGATGCGCATCCCCGCCTTCATCGGCACGAAGACCGCGCCGACGGAGGCATCCATCAGCGGCTTGTCCAGCGGATTGTTGCGGAAATGCTGGTGATAGCCGCGCTTCCTCACCATCGGGATCTTGTAGCCGAAGCGCTTCAGAAGCTTCGGCGACCAGGCGCCGAGGCAGACGACGACGTCCCGCGCCGTGATCGGCCCGTCGGCGGTCTCGACCCGCCAGCCGGCACCGTCCTTGGCCAGGGTCTCGGCGTCGCCGTCGAGCAGCCGGCCGCCGCGCTTCAGGAACAGTTCGCCATAGGCCTGGGTCAATTCGCCGGGGCTCGAGCAGCACCAGCTGTCGGTCCAGTGGATGGCCCCGGCAAAACCCGGCTTGAGGGCCGGCTCGGCCGCCATCAGCCCGGCGGCGTCCAGCGCCGTGAAGCCGACGCCGAAGGCCTCGTTCACCCGCTCGGCCTTCTTCACTGCCGACGCCAGTTTCGCCGCATCGCGGTAGGCCTGGTGGAACCCGTCCCGACGGATCAGGTCCCCCGCCCCGGCGGCTTCGATGTAGGGCGCGTGGTCCTCGCGCGAGCGCCGGATCAGCGTGCCATAGGTGCGGGTGATCGCCTGCAATCGCCGCGGCTGCGAATGACGGAAATATCCGAACAGGCTGCGCAGTTCGCCGAGGACCGATTCGACGTTCCATTCGACGTCGTTGGTGCGCTTCAGGGCGATGGCGATCAGCGAGGGCACGTCGGTCGGCATGGCATAGGGCTCGACCGCCTCGGACTGGATGATGCCGGCATTGCCGTAGCTCGTCTCGCCGGCAAATTTCGGCTGCCGGTCGACGACGACGACGGTCCTGCCCTCGGCCTGCAGCGCCAGGGCGGCGCCCACGCCCGCCATGCCGGCGCCGAGCACGATCACGTCGGTCATGGCTGTTTTGTCCTTTCGACTCAGGTACTGGCGCGAAAGGGTAGTTGGCCCATCGGGGAGAGCAAGCAGTTTTTGCGGCGCGGGACGGGCCATCCGCCCTCGCTCATCACGGACCGGCGCGACCCGTTCCGGACACGTCGACCAGCCGCAGCCGCGGCGGCGGCGCAGGATCCAGCGCCGCGTAGATGTCGCCGAGTGCCCGCGATCCGCCGATCTCGGGAAGCGCGATGCCCTGAGCGAGATCGTCGTATTTCTCGATCTCCCAGCGACCGCCCTCGCCTCGCCTGTAGAGCTTGACCGAGACCCTGTCGGGATCGACGAACAGGATGAGCCGGACGTCGCCATGGCCCTGGTACTCGTCGAGCTTGTCGGTCGCGTCGATGGCCGACGTCCCCGGAGACGCCACCTCCACGACCAGCGTCGGAGAGGACGCTTCGAGCGCATCGGGATCGCTCGGCCCGCAATCCACCACGACGTCCGGATAGCGAACGGACCCCGGCCCGGTCCGGACCGCGGTGTCGTTCGCCGTCGTCCGGCAACCGCCGGGCCGAGCCTGCGGCAACAACGCCGCAACGATGTTCGCGGTGACGACGTTGTGGCTCTGCTTGGCCCCCGTCATCATCCTGACGATCCGGCCGTCGACGAGTTCGAAGCGGTCCTCCTCGGCACGGATCCACCGGAGGAACTGCTCCGCCGACACGAGTTCCTGCTCCGGGAAAGCCACGCGACCCCCATTCGTCAACGTCGAGGCGTCCAGCATACGCGCGGGTCGGCGACCGGGCAACAACAGGGGCGGAAGCCACCGTTTCGGGCTGGCGCGATCGCGGATCGCCTGATGCTCCGGTCCGAGAACGCGGCGCCATCGTCGCAGCCTCGTCGTCCGCGCCCGGCCGGGTCGCAAGACCCATCGGGCCGTGCCTCGTCGCGCAGTGGCGCAGGCGGCGCGACGCCCCGCAGAAACCCGTCCCGAAGCCTTTGCGTGCCTGCCGCTTTCCCGATACAAGCCCGGCGCAATAACACTCCGTTAACCATTCAAATTCGAAGCAAAAGCGAGCCACCCATGCGCCCTTCCAAACGCCCCAACGACGCCATGCGCGACGTCTCGATGGACACCGGCGTCTCGCGCCATGCGGAAGGCTCCTGCCTCGTGCGCTTCGGCAACACCGAGGTGCTGTGCATGGCGAGCCTGGAAGAGCGCGTGCCGCCGTTCCTGAAGAACACCGGCAAGGGCTGGGTGACGGCGGAATACGGCATGCTGCCGCGGGCCACCGGCGAGCGCATGCGCCGCGAGGCCGCCCAGGGCAAGCAGTCCGGCCGCACCCAGGAGATCCAGCGTCTCATCGGCCGTTCCCTGCGCTCCATCGTCGACCTCCAGGCCCTCGGCGAGCGCCAGATCACCGTCGATTGCGACGTCCTCCAGGCCGATGGCGGCACCCGCACGGCGGCAATCACCGGCGGCTTCGTGGCGCTGTCGGAATGCCTGAAATGGATGGAGGAGCGCTCGATGGTGAAGCGCCACGACGTCCTCCAGGGCCATGTCGCGGCGGTCTCCTGCGGCATCTACAAGAACCAGCCGGTGCTCGACCTCGACTATGCGGAGGATTCCACCGCCGAGACCGACGCCAATTTCGTCATGACCGGGGCCGGCGGCATCGTCGAGATCCAGGGCACCGCCGAGGGGGCGCCGTTCTCGGAAGACGAGTTCCTCGAACTCCTGAAGCTCGCCCGCAAGGGGATCAACGAACTGGTCGCGACGCAGCGCCAGGTTCTCGGAGAGCACTGATGCCGCTTCTGACGCCGGAAGACGGGCCGCTGCTCGTCGCCAGCCACAACAAGGGCAAGATCTGGGAGTTCCGCGAGCTGATGGAGCCGTTCGGCTTCGCGGTGACCTCGGCCGCCGACAAGGGTCTCGACGACCCGGAAGAGACCGGCACGACCTTTGAGGAAAATGCCGCGATCAAGGCGCTGGCGGCCATGGAGGCGACCGGGCTCGCCTCGCTGTCGGACGACAGCGGCATCGCCATCGAGGCCCTGAACGGCGCCCCCGGCATCTATTCGGCCCGCTGGGGCGGGCCGGACCGCGACTTCGCCATGGCGATGCGCAACGTCGAGGAGAAGCTCCAGGCCGCCGGCGCGACGACGCCGGACAAGCGCAAGGCGACCTTCGTCGCCGTCCTCTGCCTCGCAAGACCCGGCCATGAGCCGATGTTCTTCCGCGGCGAGGTGGACGGCACGGTCGTCTGGCCGCCGGTCGGCGACAAGGGCTTCGGCTACGACCCGATCTTCCTGCCGGACGGCGAGAGCCGGACCTTCGGCGAGATGATGTCGGCGGAAAAGCACGCCTGGGTTCCCGGCCAGGCGACCGCCCTGTCGCACCGGGCGCGGGCGTTCCAGAAATTCGCCAAGCTCGCCCTCGGGGTGGAATGAGAGGGGTCCGATGAACCTGATGTCGCCGCACCGGACAGCCGGGGTCCTCCCCTTCGCCAGGACGCCTGCCGCGCCGGGCTTCGGGGTCTATGTGCATTGGCCGTTCTGCGCGGCCAAATGCCCCTATTGCGACTTCAACAGCCATGTCCGGCGATCCGCCATCGACCAGCCGCGCTACGTCGCCGCCTTCACGCGCGAACTGAAGGAGGCGGCCCGGCGCTCGAAAGGCGAACTCGTCACCTCGATCTTCTTCGGCGGCGGCACGCCCAGCCTGATGGCCCCGGAAACCGTCGGGGCGATCCTCGAAGCCGTGGCCGAAAACTGGACGATCGCGCCCGACGCCGAGATCACGCTGGAGGCCAACCCCTCCAGCGTCGAGGCCTCGCGCTTTCGCGGCTACCGGGCGGCGGGCGTCAACCGCGTCTCCCTCGGCGTCCAGGCCCTGAACGATCCCGACCTTCGCCGTCTCGGCCGCCTGCACGACGTCGCCGCCGCGCTCGAAGCCATCCGGCTCGCCCGCGAGATCTTTCCCCGCCTCTCCTTCGACCTGATCTATGCGCGGCCGAACCAGACCGTCGAGGCCTGGGAGGCGGAGCTGAACCAGGCGATCGATCTCGCCGCCGACCACCTGTCGCTCTACCAGCTGACCATCGAGATGGGCACGCCCTTCTTCGATCTGCACAAAGCCGGCAAGCTGATCGTGCCGGACGGCGAGCTCTCGGCCGATCTCTACGAGGCGACGCAGCAGATCACCGCCGCCCGCGGCCTGCCGGCCTACGAGATCTCCAACCATGCGGTGCCCGGCGCGGAGTCGCGCCACAACCTGACCTATTGGCGCTACGGGTTCTATGCCGGCGTCGGCCCCGGCGCCCATGGCAGGCTGAAGGGGGAGAACGGCGCGCGGCACGCCATCGCCAACGAGCCGCTGCCCGAGACCTGGCTGAAGATGGTCGAGAGCTGGGATTCCGGCGCCGTCACCGACGAGGCCCTATCGCTCGAGGAACAGGCCGACGAGTTGCTCCTGATGGGCCTGCGCCTCACCGAGGGCATCGACCTCTGCCGCTGGCGCAAGCTCGCCGGCCGCGACATCGACAAGGCGAGCGAGGCCGACCTCGCCCATCACGGCATGATAGAGCGCCTCGGCCCGGACCGCATCCGCGCGACGCCGGCGGGGATGCTGGTGCTCGACGCGGTGGTGGCCGATCTGGCGTGAGAGGCGCGGCCTGACGGCCTGGTCACCGCGTCGCAAGCGTGTCGGCGGCCGACGACCGTTGCAGGCGCAGCGGACGGCGGCACCTTGGTGGTTGCCGCGGCCCGCTGCGTGTCCTCGGCGGTCAGGCGGCTTTCGGAATCCGGGCGATCACCTTGATCTCGAAGTCGAAGCCCGCCAGCCAGTTGACCCCGACCGCGGTCCAGTTCGGATAAGGCTTGTCGGCGAACACCTTCGAGCGCGCGACGTGCACCGCATCGAACTGGCGTTCCGGGTCGGTGTGAAACGTCGTAACGTCGACGACGTCGTCGAAGCCGCATCCTGCGGCCTCCAGCACTGCCGCGAGGTTGTCGAAGGCGCGCTGCACCTGGGCGGGAAAATCCGGCTCGGCAGAGCCGTCTTCGCGGCTGCCGACCTGGCCGGACACGAAGAGCAGGTCGCCGGAGCGGATCGCTGCGGAATAGCGGTTGATGTCGTAGAGAGCCTGTCGTCCGGCAGGATAGATCGCGTCGCGCTTGGCCATGGCCGAGGTCCTTTGAAACCGTTGTTTCGACCCCCTCGGCATCGCCGGGAGAGTTCATGAGCATCTCCGTCGTCCACCCCATATCGAGGGATCCGACGTGGAAACTTGCGGCGGGACGTTTTACATACGCCTCGTACGTCAAATTTGCTAACATACGAGGCGTATGTCAATAGCATGCGGCCGCATGAACATGAGGAAACCGAACATGGCCGAAGGTCGGCGAGCTCAGATGGTCGCGGAAACCCGTGCAAAGCTCCTGTCCGCCGCGCGAAGGGCCTTCGCCGAACAGGGCTATGCCGGCGCCTCCATGGACGAGCTGACGGCCGGGGCCGGGCTGACGCGCGGCGCGCTCTACCACAATTTCGGTGACAAGAAGGGCCTCCTCCAGGCCGTGATCGACCAGATCGATGCGGAGATGCTGGCGCGCATGCGGCTCGCCAGACAAAGGGCGGAGACGCCGTGGCTCGGCTTCCTGGCCGAAGGGATCGCCTATATCGAGATGGCGCTGGAGCCGGAAATCCAGCGCATCATGCTGCTGGACGGCCCCGCCGTGCTGGGCGATCCGTCCCAGTGGCCGAACCAGACCGCCTGCCTGAAGGCGACTGCCGAGACGATCGAGGCCCTCGTCGCGGAGGGGACGCTGCGGCCGGTCGATCCCGAAGCGGCCGCGCGGCTGATCAACGGTGCCGCGCTGAATGCGGCCCTCTGGATCGCCGCGGCGAAGGATCCCCGTGCGGTCCATGGCAAGGCCGTCGACGCCTTCCTCCTTCTCGCCTCGGGATTGCGGGCGGCCGACGTCTGAGGGATGCGGGGGGCGTGGATCGCCGATGTCCTCAAACGGTGCTCGTTCGTGTAGACCAACAGAATGACAGACCCATCCGCCCCGCCCCGCTTCACCGTCTTCGGCCAGGCCCGCGCCGCGCCGCGCCCCGAGCCGGCGCTCTATCTGGTCGCGACGCCCATCGGCAATCTCGGCGACGTGACGCTGCGCGCGCTGGAGATCATCGCCGGCGCCGACCGTCTCGCCTGCGAGGATACGCGGGTGACCGGCAAGCTGCTGCAGCGCTTTGCCATCGAGCGGCGGATGACGCCCTATCACGAGCACAATGCGGAAACGGCGGGCCCGGCCCTGATCGAGGTCGTGCAGGCAGGCGGATCGGTGGCGCTGGTCTCGGATGCCGGCACGCCGCTGGTCTCCGATCCCGGCTACCGGCTGGTGCAGAGCGCCTACGAGGCCGGCGTCAAGGTCGTGCCGATCCCCGGCGCCTCGGCGGTGACGACGGCGCTTCTGGCCTCCGGCCTGCCGTCGGACGCCTTCTTCTTCGCCGGCTTCCTGCCCCAGAAGGAAAAGGCGCGGGCCGAGCGGCTGGAGGAACTCGTGCGGGTGCCCGGCACGCTCATCCTCTTCGAGGCGCCGCACCGCATCGCCGCCAGCCTCGCCGCCATGGCCGAAATATTCCCGGAGCGCGAGGCCGCCGTCTGCCGGGAGTTGACCAAGCTGCACGAGACCATCTATCGCGGCCTCCTGCCGGATCTGGCGACGCAATTTTCCGAGATGGCGGAGGTGCGCGGCGAGATCGTCGTCTGCATCGCCCCACCGCCCGCAGACGGCGCGGCCAGCCAGGCCGATGCCGACGAGATCCTCGCTGGTCTTCTGGTGGAAATGAAGCCGACCAAGGCCGCCCAGGAGGCGGCGAGGCTGACCGGCCTTCCCCGCCGCGATCTCTACCAGCGGGCGCTGGAAATGAAGGGCAAATGAGCCGAGACGGCGCCCCCGGACGTGGCGCCGAGGGCGTCGAGACGGTTCGCCGGCGCCGCCATCTCGGACGCGGCCATCGCGGCGAAACCCTCGCCGCGTGGGCATTGCGGCTGAAGGGCTACCGCATCGTGGCCCGGCAGTACCGCACCAAGCTCGGCGAGATCGACATCGTCGCCCGGCGCGGCGATCTCGTCGCCATCGTCGAGGTGAAGGCCCGGCCGACACTTGCCGCCGCGATGGACGCCGTCGGCCCCAGCGCCCAGCGGCGCATCGAGGGCGCCGCCGACCTCTGGCTGGCCAGGCAGAAGGACCATGCCCGCCTGTCGATCCGCTTCGACATCGTCGCCGTCCTGCCGCGGCGCTGGCCGGTGCATGTGACGGATGCCTGGCGGGGGCGGTGGTAGGGCGGACGGACTCGTCCAAGCACTTCAGTTCTTGACCGCCGGGCCCTTCGCGCCCCCCTCTGTCCTGCCGGACATCTCCCCCTCGAGGGGGGAGATCAGCAGCTTCGATCTCCGGCGCCTCTTTCTCGACGGCTGCGCCGAATTCGACGTTTGAAGATGGCCGCGGCACAACCGCCAAGCCGATCTCCCTCCTTGTGGGGGAGATGTCCGGCAGGACAGAGGGGGGTACGACGTCGCCTCGCCACTGGCCAAAATCCCAATTCCACGCAGGTCGCGCCAAGCAACCCTCGCCCTGCGAGGCTCCGCCGGTCTGCGACCCGGCCTCACGATGAGAGGCTACTTCAACGAGGCTGCGCCAGAATACCCGCCCTCGATCCCCGTCCCCGCCTTCCGCGCATAGCCGCGCGGCGTATAGGCCCAGCGCTTCCCGTCCCCGGTTGTGACCACCCGCGTGTTCGACGAGCCGACGATCACCACCGTCAGCATGTCGACGTCGTCGACGTTCAGCTCCGCCAGCGGCACGATGCGCACGCTCTCGCCGTCCCGGCCGAGATTGGTGGCGAGGATCACCGGCGTGTCGGCGGGCCGATGCTCGAGGAGAACGTCCCTTGCAAAGGCGAGCTGGGTGCGGCGCTTCTTGGAGACGGGATTATAGAAGGCGATGACGAAATCGCCCTCTGCCGCCGCCGTCACCCGGCGCTGGATGTCCTCCCAGGGGGTGAGGAGGTCCGACAGCGAGATCGTGCAGAAGTCGTGGCCGAGCGGTGCGCCGGCCCGCGCCGCCGCACCCTGCAGCGCCGAGATGCCGGGCGAATTGACGATTTCGATCCGCTTGGCCGCATCCGAGACGTCGCCCTTGTCGAGGAGCTCGAAGACCAGCGTCGCCATGGCGTAGATGCCGGCGTCGCCCGAACAGACCAGCGCGACGCTGCGCCCCTCGCCGGCGAGTTCCATGGCGTGGCGCACCCGCGCCTCTTCCTTGCCGAGGTCGAAGTCGTGTCGGGTCTTCTTCGCCGCCAGCGGCCCGAGGAGGTCGAGATAGAGCGAATAGCCGACGAGATCGCTGGAGGCGGCCACCATGCGGCTCACCTCCGGCGAGCGCCAGGCCTCGCTGCCGGGTCCGATGCCGACGACGAAGAGCGTCCCCCGCGCCCGGCCGATGGTCTTCGGATCGACCGGTTCGGCCGCCTCGCCCAGCGCGGCGGTGACACGCCTCGACTTGCGCTTGGCGAGCCGCAGGCTGCCGCCGGCCCCGACACCTGCCAGCGCCGCGCCCTCGGCGACGCCGTGGCAGCCGACCTCGGCGAAGACGACGTCCGACGGGTTCTGCAGCCGCGGCGCTTCGTCTTCGAGCCGCGCTGCGGAAAAGAACCGCGCCGGCACGCCGAAATGCGCCGCCACCGCATGCACCGCCGCCTCGTCGGCCTTGACGTCGAGGCTGGCGACGGCGGCGAGCGACAGGCGGCTGACGCCGGCCTCGGCAAGCACCGCCTCGGCCAGCGCGATCGCCTCGCCGACCGGTGCGCCGCGCTCGGCGCCGAGGCCGAGAACGAGGGTCTGCGGCCGGTAGAGGAGTTCGTTCGGCCGCGGCCCGCGAGCGGCGGTCGAAACGGCGATCTGCACGGCTGCGCTCGGGGAGTTTGCACCGGCTTGGGCAAACGGGATCCGGGATTGCTCCAGCCACGGGGCCTTGCCCTCCAGCTCGGCCGCACCGCCGGCGACCAGTGCCGCCATCACCGCCTTGGCGTCCTCCGGATTCTCCAGGACGTAGCCTGCGGGCGGCGCGTCCAGCGCCGCGCCGAACTTCACGTCGCCGGCCGTCGTCACCGCCGCGACACCGGCCGTCACCGCCGCGATCGTCCGCGCCAGATCATTGGCGCCGTGATGTCCGCCGAGCAGCGGCACCACGGCCGAGCCGTCCTCCGCGACCACCACCACCGGCGGCTCCGCCCGCTTATCGGCGAGGAGCGGCGCCAGGATGCGGATCAGGGCGCCGCTCGCCATCAGGGCGACGATCGGGCGGCCCTCCGAAAACAGCGCCCGGATCGCCTCCGCGACGCCCGGCCCGCCGTCGCCGGCCATTCCCTCTGCCCGTGCTCCAAGCCCGATGGCCTCGCCGCCGATCGCCGCGGCGATGTTCCCGGCGAGGGGCCGGGCGGCTTCGGTCAGGTGGATGACGGCAGGTGTCTGGTCTCGCTCAGCGCTCACGCCGGGCCTTTCTCGCTTTCAGGGATGATCTGCGGCTTCCGCGCCGCGTCGAGTCCGTAGCGCCGGGCGATCGCCGGCTCGGCGCCCCGGTAGCCGAGGATCATCGAAAAATACGGTGCGGCCCCCGTCACGTCCGCGAGCGGCAGGACACGCTCCTCGTCGAGGGTCACGCGTTCGCAATAGACCGACCGGTCCATCAGGCCGAGCCTCTCGATCAGGGCGCGGACCCGGTCGAAATGCCGGCCGAGCTTCATGATGACGAAGGCCTCGGCATGGAGCAGCCTGTCGGCCAGCGCCTCGTCGTCGAGCGGCCCGGGAATGACGGTGAGGATGTCGTTGCGGGCCGACAGCGGCCGGAGGGCCCGCGCCGCCGCCGCCATGGGCGAGGCGACGCCGGGCACGATCACCACCTCGTGGCGCTCGGCGAGGCGCTCGAACAAGTACATGAACGAGCCGTAGAAGAACGGATCGCCCTCGCAGAGGACGGCGACGTCGAGGCCCGCCTCCAGCCGCGCCGCGATCGTCGCCGCCGCCGCGTCGTAGACTTCGGCTGCCGGAAAGCGCTCGACCCGCATCGGCACGACGATCGGGATCTCCTCCTGGTCGCCCGTCAGAAAGCCGGCGACGATCGAGCGCGCGAAGCTCGTGCCGTGGTCGGGCGCCGGATAGGCCACGACGGGCGCGGCCCGAAGGATCCGGTGGGCCTTCAGCGTCACCAGCTCCGGATCGCCCGGGCCGACGCCGAGGCCATAAAGCGTCCCACTCATCCGGCCTGCCCCGACCCGTTCGCCGGCCCCGGATCGGCCATCGGGACGAGCTTCGGATAGGGCTTCGTCACGTGCCAGTGGATCACCGGCATCGAGGGCTTCAGCCCGCGGAACGGCCCGACCTTTTCGGCGCGGTCGATGGCGATGCGCATCAGCTCGCCCCCCAACCGCCCGTGCATCTCGATCAGCATCGCCTCGGATTCCAGCGTCACGGCATGGGCGACCATCCGCCCGCCCGGCTTCAGCGCCTCCCAGGCGGCGTCGAAGACGCCGTCCGACAGGCCGCCGCCGATGAACACCGCGTCGGGTGCCTCGAGCCCCCCATAGGCCTCCGGCGCGCTGCCCTCGACGAGAAGGAGTTCCGGCACGCCGAGCGTCGCGGCGTTCTCGGCGATCATCGCGCAGCGCTCCGGCTTCGGCTCGATGGCGACCGCGCGGGTCCGCCCGGCGGCCCGCAGCCACTCGACCGCGACCGAGCCGGCCCCTGCGCCGACGTCCCAGAGCAGCGCCCCGGGCATCGGCTCCAGCGCGGCGATCGCCAACGCCCGCAGCGTCCGCTTGGTCATCTTGCCGTCGTGGACGAAGGCGTCGTCGGGCAGCCCCGCCACCGTCGGGCGCGGCGTCGCCGCGCGCCCCGCGACGCAGAGGATGGCCACCAGATTGAGGTCGGCCTCGTCCTCGAGGTCGTAGCCGGCCGCCAGCGTCTCGCGGACCTGCTCGCGCTCGCCGCCGAGATGCTCCATCACGACCATCCGGCTCTGGCCGAAGCCGCGGCTGGTCAGGAGCCGCGCGATCTCGCGCGGCGAGGCACCGTCCTCGGACAGGACCAGCAGCTTCTCGCCGGGAAAGAGATGGCGCGACAGCTGGTCGACGGGCCGGCCGTGCACCGTCAGGCAGGCGGTCGCCTGCAGCGGCCAGCCGAGTTTCGCCGCGGCCAGCGAGAAGGCCGACGGCGCCGGCAGGACCCGCATGGCCTCCGCCGCGACATGGCGGGCAAGCGTCGCGCCGACGCCGAACCACATGGGATCGCCGGTGGCGAGCACCACGGTCGGCTTGCCGGCGCGCTCGAGCAGGCGGTCGAGCGCTGCGGAAAAGGGCGTCTCCCAGACGATCGTCTCGGCCGCGGTCTCGCCGAGTATGGCGAGATGGCGCTCGCCGCCGAAGATCGTCGTCGCATGGTCGAGGGCATTCAGCGCCTCGCCGGTGAGCGAGGCGAGGCCGCCGTCACCGATGCCGACGATGGTCAGCCAAGGCCCGTCTCCGCCGCGCGGCTCCCGCCCGTCGTCATTCGCGTCGGCCTTGCCGGACAGCCAGGGACGGACCGGATCGCTCATGATCCATCCGCACCGATGGCGAGGGCGTTGACGGCGCTGGCGGCCAGTGCCGAGCCGCCGCGCCTGCCGGAGACCGTGACGAAGGGCACGCCGCGGGAATCGGCGAGGAGCGCCGCCTTGGATTCGGCCGCGCCGACGAAGCCGACCGGCAGGCCGATGATCAGCGCCGGTCGCGGCGCCCCCTCGTCGAGCCGTTCAAGCAGGCGGTAGAGCGCGGTCGGCGCGTTGCCGATGGCGACGATCGCCCCGTCCAGCAGATCGTCGGACCAAAGGTCGACCTGCGCCGCCGAGCGGGTGGTGGCGTTCTTCTCGGCGATGCGGCGGGTGCGCGGGTCGGTGATCCGGCAGACGATCTTGTTCTGCTGCTTCAGGTTGGCACTGATGATGCCATGGGCCACCATCTCGCTGTCGCACAGGATCGGCGCGCCGGCCTCCAGCGCCGCCTTGCCGGCCGCAATGGCGCCTTCCGATACGGTGAGGTCGGCGACGATGTCGGTCATGCCGCAGGCATGGATCATCCGCACGGCGAGCGCTTCCGCCTCGGCCGGAACGCCGGAGAAGTCGGCCTCCTCGCGAATGATCCGAAAGCTCTCGGCATAGATCGCCGCCGGGTCCTTCAGATAGGAATCGCCGCCAAGGCCATTGGCGAAGTCCTCGAAGTCGCCGCCCTCTTCGGCCACCAGACTGGCGTCCTGCAGCTGGTCGAGGCCGACGATCCAGCCCTCCTCGTCCAGCACCGCGACGAGATCGTCCTCCGACAGATCGCGCGGCACGTCGAGCAGCGGACCGAAGCGGTCGGCGGCGTCGAGCCTTGCGAAGAGCTCGGCGAGCGTGTCGACCTGCGCCTCGTCGAGACAGGACTTCTCGCCCTTCTCGATGTCGACCAGCCCCGGATAGATCTCGGCCAGGACGATGGGCGCCGCGATCGCCTCGGCGAACCTCGTCTCGAACGGCCAGACCGCGATCTTGCCGGCAAATTCGGGGTCGCTGCGCAGCTGCTGCAGCCGGGCGATGCCGGTGATCGCCTGGCTGCCGACCGAGCCGGTGAAGTTCAGCTTCCAGACCGGCTGGGCCTTGGCCGTGCGCGCCTCGCCGAGCCGCTTTTCCGGCAGGGCCGTCGGATAGGGATCGGGCTTGGTCACCGACAGCCCCGGCACCTCCTGGTGCATGGGACGGCCCCAATACATCGGCGCGAACGCCAGCCGCTCGCGGTTGAGCCGGCCGGTCACCTCGAAGCGGTTGGAGAAATTGTCGTCCCGGTCCTGCAGCGCCTCGGCGAAATAGGCCCACAGCGCCTGCCAGCCGGCCTCCCCGGTGATCGCAGCGGCGCCGCCCTTCGGATAGCCGAAGGGGAAGTCGAAGCCGGCGAACACGGTCTTTTCTTCCGCCAGCGCGTCACGGAAGAACTGCCGCAGCCGGGCCATCGCCGCCGAGCGGGTCGGCGCGTTGACGGTCTCGGTGATGCGCACCTCGCCGCCCTCACGCGTCGCAAGGGCGATCCAGATGGAATCCTTGCCGGTGGTTGGCGTGTTGGCGGCCGACCAGTCGATGATGGCGTAGCGGTCGAAAAGGGGCATCCAGTCGTCTCGTCTCTTCCTAGGCTCACCCTAAGCAGGCATTCGCTGGCAAGCCAACGAATGCCTGCTTAGTGCCTTTTGTTTCAGCAGAGTTTTTGTCCCAGAACCGGTGACCACGTCTGGGAAACTCTGCCTAGCGCATCGACCGCGGACCGAGAGGGTGGTCGGCATGCGGATAGGGATGATGGTGGTGGCCATGATCGTGCCCCTGGCTGTGGGCGTGACCATGGGCATGGCCGTCTGCATGGGAATGCCCGTGATCATGGGCATGATCATGACCATCGGCGCCATGATGATGGTGGTGGCCGTCCTGCCCGTGCCCGTGACCGTGCCCGTGCGCGTCGCCGTGGCCATGAGCGTGGCCATGGCTATGGTCGTGACCATGCTCGTGATCGCCATGCTGCGCATGTCCCGCATGCGGCGCGTGGCCGGGCGCCGCGGCGGGCTTTGCCCGGCAGGCGCCGGTGCAGGCGGTGTCGCAGAGGTCGCAATCGGCGGAGGAGCCGATGCCCTCGACGTGGTGGTGGTGGCTCTCCTGGGCGAGCCCGACCTCGGCTTCGAACCCCAGCACCTGCTCGCGATACTTGCAGAGCTGGCAGTTCATGTTGTTGGTGCCCTCGAGGATCTCGTGGAGCCGATCGACGAAGGTTTCGACCACCAGATCGTGGGCGCCGAGATAGGGCGCCTTGAGGAACCGGATGTCCGGATGATCGGCCGCGACGGCGTCGGTCTGGTCGTAGATCCGGCGCACCAGGATGCCGGTGAAGAGGAAATACGGAAAGACGACGATCCGCTTGTAGCCGAGCCGCGCCGCGTGGCTGAGCCCGGGCCCGACCAGCGGGAAGGTGACGCCGGAATAGCAGGTCTCGCCCCAGCCGAAGCCGAGCCCTTCCCAGAGCATCCGCATGACCTTGGAGACGTTGGAATTGGCGTCCGGGTCCGAGGCACCGCGCCCCACCACCACGAGCATGGTGTCGTGCAGCGGCTCGCCCTCCTGCCAGCCGTCGGCGACCAGGCACTCCTTGATCCGCGCGCCCGCGGCCCGCAGCATCTTCAGGTCGATGCCGAGCTCGCGGCCGTAGTGGATCGTCACGCCGTTCTCGGCGGCATAGGTGTTCAGCACCGAGGGAATGTCGTTCTTGGCGTGGCCGGCGGCGAACAGCATGCCCGGCAGCGCCAGGATCTCGCCGGCGCCCTCGCCGCGCAGACGGTCGAGCCCGTCGCGGATGATCGGCTTGGCGAATTCCAGATAGCCGTAGTCGGTGTGCCAGTCCGGCAGCCGGGCCTTGAGCTTCTCGGCGAGCCCGGCGAATTCGCGCACCGCACCCTGGTCGCGGCTGCCATGGCCGCACAGCATCAAGGCTTTCATCATGTCGATCCTCCTAGTCCGTTGTCGACGCCGGAGGATCCGCGTCGCCCCGCAAGGCATCGGCGAATCGATCCGACAGCTCCGTCTTGGCCCCCTGCTTGGGTCGGCCGCACCGGAATCGCTTTCAGCCCCTTCCAGAGGGGCACCGTCGTGTTGCGCGACATGGGGTAGAGGGGAATGGCGGCGGGGTCAAACCCTGGTCGTCGTGCGGAGGGGCCATGCAGGGCCGCCTGCAGGGAGATGGCGGCGGGCCTAGACCGAGGCCCGGGAGGATCGATCGGCGTCCTCGGCGGCGCCCTCGCCCCCATCTGCGGGCCGGACCGGCGCCGTATCCCGCTCCGTAAGCCAGACCTCCAGGGCGTCGATGGTCATCGGGCGGGCGTAGAAATAGCCCTGAAAATTGACGTAGCCGAGGTCACGCAGGGTCGTGACCTGCGCGGCCTCCTCGACGCCTTCGGCGATGCAGTTCAGCTTCATCGACAGGCAGAGGGCGAGGATCGAGCCCAAAAGGTTTCGGCCCGCCTCGGTTTCATAGCCCGGCATGAAGCTGCGGTCGATCTTGACCCGGTCGATCGGCAGGCGGTGCAGATAGCTGAGGCTCGAATAGCCCGTGCCGAAGTCGTCCAGCGCGATATGCGAGCCGAGCGAGCGCAGGAGACGGATGGAGGCTTCCGCCGTCTTGAAGTCGCGGATGACGGCGGTCTCCGTGACTTCGAAGATCAGGCGGGCGGGATCGACGCCCGAACTGCGCACCAGGGCCACGAGGGAGATCATCGTCGGGGCGCTGGTGATGTCGTGGGCCGACAGGTTGAAGGACAGACGCATCGTCTCCGGCAGGCGATCGACGAGGGTGAGCGCCTTGCGCAGGAGCAGCAGCGTCAGATCGTGCATCTGGCCGGAACGCTCGGCGACGGCGATGAAGCTGTCCGGGGGCACGTGGCCGAGGATCGGGCTGTGCCACCGCGCCAGCGCCTCGACGGCGGTCGCCTCCCCGGTCACCGTGTTGACGATCGGTTGCAGGCAGATGCTCATTTCCGCCTCGAGATCGGCGGAGCTCATCGCCATCTCGAGCTGACGGGTCGTATGGATCTTCCTGGCATGAGCCGGCGAGTAGACGGTCACATGGCCGCGATTGGAGACCTTGGACGAATAGAGGACGTAGTCCGCCCGGTCGAACATGTCGTGGGCGTCGACGACGTCCTCAGTCAGGAGCGCGACGCCGCAGGACGCCCCGATGACGAGGCAGAGATTGCCGATCTCGAAGGGCTCCGCCAGCGAGGCGCAGGCGTCTCCCGCCAGGCTGCAGGCGATGGTCTCGCCCCCTTCGATGACGAAGGCGAACTCGTCGCCGCCGAGCCGCGCCATCGTCAGGTCCGGGCCCGAGAACTGCCGCAGGCGCTCGGCGACCGCCTCCAGCAGCCGGTCACCGAGAAGATGGCCATAGCTGTCGTTGACCGCCTTGAAGTGGTCGAGATCGATGATCCCGACCGCCAAGGGGGAGCCGTCTTCCCTGGCCCTCGCGAACCCGGCTCTCAGGGCCTCGAAGAAGTTGCGCCGGTTGGGAAGCGCCGTGAGCGCATCGGTATGCGCCATCCGCAGGTTCTCGCGGCTGAGCCGGTCCGTCACGCCTTTCGAGATGACCAGTTGCCGGAAGCCGGAAAAGTTGTTGAGCATCACCTGCACCATCACGGCGGTGACGAGGGACATGTTCAGCCCGACCGCCGTGTAGACCACGTTGCCGACGCTGAGATAGTAGGCGAGATACGGGATGGTGACGATGAACGTCACCGACAGGGCTGCCTGCGGGAAGCTGGCCAGGCAGAGGATGCAGCCGATCACCGTGACGGCGATGAAGATCGCCACATGGGCATGTTCGTCCGCCCCGCCATAGGCATTCAGCGACAGGGCCCATGCGACATAGGCGGCGGCGAGGATCGCAGCCAGGATGTGCGTCTTGCGCAGTTCACGCCGTGCATGGTCCGCGTCCCAGCGCTTGCGCCTGCGAACGATCCAGACCACCAGCCGGGCGAGCGACGCGATGACCAGCGTCGCGGGCACGAGGATCGTCATCCAGTTCGGTGCATAGCCGAAATGGGTGTAGGCAAGGGCGACGGCATTGACCGCCAACAGGGCGTAGAGCAGCGGAACCTGGCGACGCAGTTCCTCGAACTGGGCCATGACGAGGTCGCAATCCGCGTCGTGCAATCGGAACCAGGCTGCCAGCTTCCGTATCCGCATGATAGATCCTCTGACCTTGCCAGGCGGATACTGGCAGCAAGGAGTTAAGCTCGCGTCGCCAGCCAGTGCTTCTTTCGAGCCTGCGATCTGCCGCTGCGGACACGGATCGGCCCGACCTGCCCTCGACTGATCCTGCGACGCGGGATGCCGTTGCGGCCCAAAAACCTCAGGGCTTTGACCTCTGGCCGAAAAGGCGTAGAGGGCGGGGCCTTGTCCTCTCGCCGATCCCCCATGACCATCGACATCATCCTGTTCCTCGTCGCCGCGGCCTTCGTCGCCGGCTATGTCGACGCCGTCGCCGGCGGCGGCGGCCTGATCACCATCCCTGCCCTGCTGCTTTCCGGCGTCGATCCGCTGACGGCGCTCGGCACCAACAAGGTGCAGTCGCTGTTCGGCTCGGCCTCCGCGACGATCGCCTATGCGGCGAAGGGACACATGAATCTCCGGGAGCAGGCGCCGGTCGCGGTCCTGTCCTTCGGCGGTGCCTGTCTCGGCGCACTCGGCGCCCGCGTCCTTCCGACCGAAATCCTCCAGACCGGCCTGCCGTTCCTCCTGATCGCCGTCGCCCTGTTCTTCGCCTTCAAGCCCGGCCTGTCCGACGTCGATGCCGAGCGGCGGATCTCGCCGGCCGTCTTCGCCTTCACCCTGGTGCCGCTGATCGGCGCCTATGACGGGCTCTTCGGCCCCGGCACCGGCTCGTTCTTCATGCTCGCCTTCGTGTCGCTCGCCGGCTACGGCGTGCTCAAGGCGACGGCGCATACCAAGCTCCTCAATTTCGCCTCCAATTTCGGCGGCTTCACCGTCTTCGCTTTGGCCGGCGCGGTGATCTGGAAGGTCGGCCTGATCATGGGCGTCGCGCAGTTCGTCGGGGCGAGGCTCGGCGCGATGACGGCGATGCGCTTCGGCGCGACGTTCATTCGTCCGCTGCTGGTCGTCGTCTGCCTGGCGCTGGCCATCCGGCTGCTCTGGCAGTAACCCGGAGGCAACGAGGCGAGACGGGAGGCGGAATTGGCCAGGACGCCGGCGATCATGCTGCAGGGAACCGGCTCGGACGTCGGAAAATCGGTGCTCGTCGCAGGTCTCTGCCGGCTGTTTTCGAACCGCGGCCTGAGGGTCCGCCCGTTCAAGCCGCAGAACATGTCGAACAACGCCGCCGTGGCCGCGATTCCGCAGACGGACGAATTCGGCGAGATCGGCCGCGCCCAGTGGCTGCAGGCGCTGGCCTGCCGCATCGCGCCCACCACCGACATGAACCCGGTGCTCCTGAAGCCACAGTCGGAGACCGGCAGCCAGATCGTCCTGTCCGGCAAGGTCGCCGGCGCCGCCAGGGGACGCGAATACCAGGCGCTGAAGGCGCGCTTCCTCGAGACCGTCCTGCAAAGCTTCGCCCGCCTCGAAGCCGAGGCCGATCTCGTCCTCGTCGAGGGCGCCGGCTCGGCCGCCGAGGTCAACCTGCGCCGCAACGACATCGCCAACATGGGCTTTGCGACGGCGGCGAACGTCCCGGTGCTCCTCGTCGGCGACATCGACCGGGGCGGCGTCATCGCCTCGCTCGTCGGCACTCATGCGATCCTGTCCGAGACCGACCGGGAAATGGTGGCGGGCTATCTGATCAACCGCTTCCGCGGCGACGTCACCCTGTTCGACGAGGGGCTCGAGGTGATCACCCGCTTCACCGGCTGGCCGAGCCTCGGCGTCGTGCCGTATCTTGCCGCCGCTTCGCGGCTGCCGGCGGAGGATTCCGTCGCATTGGAGCGGCCGGGCGCCGCCAGTGCGAAGACGGCGAAGCTGACGGTCGCCGTGCCGATCGTCGGGCGCATCGCCAATTTCGACGACCTCGACCCGTTGAAGGCCGAGCCGGACGTCGCGGTGGTCTTCGTGCGGCCGGGCGAGCCGATCCCCGCCGATGCCGGGCTGATCGTCCTGCCCGGCTCCAAGTCGACGATCGGCGACCTGAAGGGCCTGCGCGCCAATGGCTGGGACCGCGACATCGCCGCCCATGTCGCCCGCGGCGGCCATGTCGTCGGCCTCTGTGGCGGCTACCAGATGCTCGGGCGGATGGTCGAGGATCCGGACGGCATCGAGGGCGAGGAGCTGGAAGCGCCCGGCCTCGGCCTCCTCGACGTCGAGACGGTCATGCAAGCGCAAAAGACCGTGCGGCCGAGCACCGCCGCAACGCCGGGCGGGCTGCGTCTCGAGGGCTACGAGATCCACCTCGGACGAACCAGCGGGCCGGACTGCTCCCGTCCCGTGGCTGTGCTGGATGGCGCGCCCGACGGCGCGACCTCCGCCGACGGGCGGGTGTTCGGAACCTATCTCCACGGACTGTTCGGTGCCGACGAGTTTCGCCGGGCCTATCTGTCCCGCTTCGGGATCGCCGGCAGCGGCACGGGCTATGGCCGCTCGGTCGAAGCGGCTCTCGACGAGATCGCGGCGCGGCTGGAAGATGTGGTCGACGTCGAGCGGCTGATGGAAATCGCACGCCGGCGCTGCGGCGGCTGAAGCGCGGCAGCTGCCGCACTGCGCCTCTCGGTCATGCCTTCAGCCGTGGAAGGCGGTCCTCAGCAGGTCGATCTGCTGGCCGACCGGATTGGCGGCCTCCGGTCGCTCCTCGACGGCGTTCGCCGAGCCGTAGATCTCGCGATCCAGCATGGCGATGCGCCGCTCGAGCTTGATCGCCCGCTCGACGATGTCGCGGAAGCGCTCGGGGAGATCGGGATATTCCGGCGAATCCTTCGCGGTGCCGAGGCCTTCCAGCCGGACCTTGACCTTCTCGGCCTCGACCTGGCTGCGCGACATGTCGCCCTGGTTGGCGGCGCGCTGCAGGAGCAGCCAGGAGGCCACCTGCATCAGCCGGGTGGTGAGGCGCATGGATTCGGCGGCATAAAGGGTCGCGCCGGCCCGGGTCAGGCTCTTGGCGTCGGTCCGCCCGTCGCCGTCGAGATAGGCCGCGGTCTCGTCGACCATCGCCATGCCTTCATTGAACAGCGGCTGGAACGAGCGCGAAAATGCCAGGTGCTCGGCCAGCTTGACGGTCCGGTCGTCGTCGCGGGAATCTGTCGTCTGGGATACCATCGCCTAGCGCCAACTCCTGACAGCCTGTTCGCAGAATCACAACGAACGCAACACCGTAGCGCCGTCGTCTTCGCCAAGGTGCGGCGAGTCCGCCGCCAAAGCAAGCCGGCTCGGTTGCTTTTCCTTAACCTCGGTTAATACCCCGAACGGTGAACGAAAGGCAAAAAAAAGAGCCGAACGAGCGGCTCTCAGGAGTTTCAACAGGGAGGCGTCAGACGATGCGGAGAACCGCGCCGCCTATCCAGCGAACTGGACTGATTAGAGTGATACCTCCGAAACCTTACCTGATCCTTAACGGGTGGTTTCCATCGCAAGATTTTCTCTACCTTTCGGCTGACGCGACGGCCGCAGCGGCCAGATCAATGGAACCCACGGGGGAATGGCGATGGACGGCGAGATGCGTGTGGTGGAAATCGGCGAGCCCGGCGGGCCGGAGGCGTTGCGTCTGGGCAGGCGCCCGGTGCCGAAGCCGGCGCGCGGCGAGATCCTGATCGAGGTCGCCGCCGCGGGCGTCAACCGGCCGGACGTGATGCAGCGCCAGGGCCTCTATCCGGCGCCTCCCGGCGCGCCCGAGTGGCCCGGCCTCGAGGTTTCGGGAACCGTCGCGGCACTCGGGGACGCGGCTTCGCGTTTCGCCGTCGGCGACCGGGTGATGGCACTGGTGGCCGGCGGCGGCTATGCCGAATACGTCACCGTCGACGAGACCAACGCGGTCATGGCGCCCCGGGCGCTCAGCCTCGTCGAGGCGGCCGGTTTCCCGGAGACCTTCTTCACCGTCTGGCACAACGTCTTCCAGCGCGGCGGCCTCACGGCCGGCGAGACGTTCCTCGTCCATGGCGGCACGTCGGGCATCGGCACGACGGCGCTCCAGCTCGCCCGCGAATTCGGCGCAAGGGCGTTCGCCACCGCCGGAAGCGACGACAAGTGCCGGGCGGCCGAACGGCTCGGCGCCGACGCCTGCATCAACTACAGGAATGCCGATTTCGTCGCGGTGCTGAAGGAGGCGACCGGCGGCAAGGGCATCGACCTCGTCCTCGACATGATCGGCGGCGACTACGCCGCCCGCAACGTCGACGTCGCGGCCGAGGACGGGCGGATCGTCCAGATCGCCGTCCAGCGCGGGGCCAAGGCCGAGCTCGACCTGTTCAAGATCATGCGCAAGCGGCTGACGCTGACCGGCTCCACCCTGCGCAACCGGCCCGTCGCCTTCAAGGCGACGATCGCCGACGAACTCTCCACCCACGTCCTGCCGCTGGTCGAAAGCGGCAAGGTCAAGCCGCTGATCGACGAGACCTACCCGCTCGAGGCTGCGGCGGATGCCCATCGTCACATGGACGACGATCACATCGGCAAGATCATCCTGACCACCGGCAGGGGCGGCGACTAGGCGCCTTGGGGTCGTTCACCGGCCCACCACGACGAACCCCCGCCGTGCTGCCGGATCGTGGCACGAAACTGGAACGCTGCTTCGGAACGGGCCACGAATGATCGATTTCACCAGCTTCGGCTTCACCATCAACATCGCCTTCTTCATCGCCGCCGCCGCGGTGATCACCTATGCGGGCGTCAAGGTCTCGCATCTTGCCGACGAACTCGCCGACCGCACCGGCCTCGGCGAGGTCGTCGCCGGGGCTCTCTTCGTCGGCGCCTCGACGTCGCTGCCGGGCGCGATCACGTCGGTGGCCACCGCCTGGCAGGGCTTCCCCGCGCTCTCGATCGGCAATGCGCTGGGCGGGCTCACCGCCCAGACCCTGTTCATCGCGGTCGCCGACGTGTTCTACCGCCGCGCCAATCTGGAACACGCGGCCGCGACGCCCGTCGCCCTGGCGCAGGGTCTGCTTCTGGTCGCGCTGCTGGCGACGGCGCTGATCGGCTCGACGATGCCGGCCATCGAGGTGTTCGGCGTCCACCCGGTCTCCTACCTCCTGCCCGTCGGCTACGTCCTCGGTCTCCTGCTTCTGAGGAACGTGCACCAGAGCGACATGTGGCGGGCGACCGTCACCGACGAGACGCGGGAGGAGACGTCCGACGCGTCCGAAAGCGACGACGAGCGCAGCAACGCCAGGCTGTGGGGCACCTTTGCCGTCTACGCCGCCCTGACCGCCCTCGCCGGCTACGTGGTCGGCGAGGCCAGCATCGCGCTCGTCGGGCTCACCGGCGTCTCGCAGACCCTGTTCGGGACCACCTTCACGGCGATCGCCAACTCCCTGCCCGAACTCGTCACCGCGATCGCCGCGGTCAGGATCGGCGCGGTCGGTCTCGCGGTCGGCGACATCATCGGCGGCAACGCCTTCGAGATCCTGTTCCTCAGCCTCGCCGACTTCGTCACGCCCCAGTCGATCTACCGCGACATGACGCCCGACGATCAGGCGACGGGGCTTTTCGCCGGCCTGATGGTGCTCATCGTCCTGCTCGGCATGATGAAGCGCGAGAAGAGCGGCGCCTTCAACATCGGCTTCGAGAGCGTCTTCGTCTTCGGGCTCTATGGGCTTTCGGTCCTCGTCCTGTTCGTGTGACACCGGCAAGACGGCAGGCGGGGCCAGAGTCCGCCTGTCTTTTCCTTGCGCTGAGGGCGGGAAGGATTTATATCGAACCCCGAATTCCCGGACATCCAGCGATGATCCACGGCCTGTCCCCCACGGGGCAGGCGAACAGGAGGATTTTATCCATGGCCCAGCAATTGTTGATGCCGAAGGCGACTGCCGTCTGGCTGGTCGACAACACCTCGCTCTCCTTCGAACAGATCGCCGACTTCTGCACGCTGCATCCGCTCGAGGTGAAGGCAATCGCGGACGGCGAATCGGCGCAAGGCATCAAGGGTCTCGATCCGATCATGACCGGACAGCTCTCGCGCGACGAGATCGAGCGCGCCGAGAAGGACGAGAAGCACAAGCTGAAGCTGGCGCCGCCGAAGGTCCGCGTGCCCGAATCCAAGCGCAAGGGGCCGCGCTACACCCCCGTCTCCAAGCGCCAGGACCGGCCGAACGCCATCCTCTGGCTGGTCCGCAACCATCCCGAGGTGAAGGACGCCGCGATCTCGCGCCTCGTCGGCACCACCAAGAACACCATCGAGCAGATCCGCGAGCGCACGCACTGGAATTCCGCCAATCTGCAGCCGATGGACCCGGTGACCCTCGGCCTCTGCTCGCAGATCGATCTCGACCTCGAGGTCGAGAAGGCGACGCGCGGCATGCCCAAGCCCGAGGAACTGGCGGAAGAGGAGCGGCTGCTCTCGGCCGCCCAGACCCAGAACTGGACGCCGATGTCGTCGAGCGGGCACGAGGAGAAGGAGATCGACGAGGCCGCGGTCTTCGCCAAGCTCTCCTCGATGCGCCGCGAGATGCCGGAAGACGACGAGGACGACCAGCGCTGACGCTGCCGAAGACGGCTGGAGCGGGATGAAGCCGGGCTCGTCCGGCCATCGCGCTTCTCCCGGCGCTCGGCACGCCAGCTTGCCGAAACACCGATGTGTCGAAACACCGGTGTGCCGAAGCACCGAAGATCGGCATTCGGGTCCGATGCGCGAAGCCGGGCCGCGGGTCAGGTCGCGAAGATGCCGTCCCAGGCCTCGACCGCCTTCTGCGCCCGCGCCTTGACGGTCGCGGCATCGTCGCCGGGCCGGTAGAGCGACGAGCCGAGGCCGAAATGGCGAATGCCGGCCGTCGCATAATGCGCGAAATCGGTCTCCGAGACGCCGCCCACGGCACCGACCGGCAGGTCCGGCGGCAGAATGGTCCGGATCGCCTTGATGCCCGAGGGGCCGAGCGCGCTGGCCGGAAAGAACTTCAGCGCCGTCGCGCCGAGGCGGGCAGCCGCCAGCGCTTCCGTCGCGGTGAAGACGCCGGGCATGGTGACGAGGCCCTGTTCGCCGGCGCGCGTCAGCACGGCCGCATCGACGTTCGGGCTCACCAGCAACTGACCGCCGCAATCGGCCAGGCGGTCCACCGACGCGACGTCGAGCACCGTTCCCGCACCGATCAGAACGCCGTCCGGCGCGATGAGCGACGCCATCTCGATGGAACGGAACGGATCGGGCGAGTTCAGCGGGATCTCGATCGCCTCGATGCCGGCCTCGATCAGGCCGGCGACGACGGCTTCGCAATCGTCGGGGGTCAGGCCGCGCAGGATGGCGACGATGTCGCGCTTCAGCGTCGGCCAGGGAAGGCGCGAGGTCATGGGTTCGCTCATCTCAGGATCTTTCGTGCTGCCGCAAGGAGGCCCCGTCGCACCGCCGCCTCGCCGTCCTCTTCATGGGCCGCGATGTCGAGGGCATCGAAGGCCGCCCGGTACCGCGAGGCGAGCGGCCCCGCCGCCACCAGTCGCACGGACGTCTCGTCGAGCCGGCCGAAGCGGCTCGCCGCGCCGGCGAGTTCGAGGCCGATGAGGAGGCCCGACAGGGTGGTGGCCGGGTGCTGCGCCTCCTCTTGCGCGAGGAGCCCGGCGGCGCGGATGGAAAACAGCCGGTTCGACAGTTCCGCCGGTCGGGCGAACGCCGCCCTCACCGCCGCCTGGAAGACCGCCACGTCGAAGCTTTCGTCCTGCGGCTTCACCGAGTGCTTCAGGATCGTGTGGCCCGCGATGGCGGCGTAGAGATCGCCGGTCATGAAGGTCGAGAAGCCGGTCAGCCGGTCCTCCTCCAGGACGACCCATTTGGAATGGGTGCCCGGCAGGCAGGCGAGCCGGCGGCCCTCCCCTGCCTCGAGGCCGAGGATCTGGGTTTCCTCGCCGCGCATCACGTCGAAGGCGCCCTCGGCGCGCTGGCAGACGCCGGGCAGGATGAAGACCGCGCGGCCCGTATCGGTCACGCGAACCGCACCGTCCGCCAGGCTTTCCGGATCGGCGGGCGTGTCAATGTAAGTCGCCTCGACCCAGCCCTGCCTGGCACCGACCATGCCGCAGGCGACCACCGGCAGGTCGCCGGCCACGCCGAGGGCGTCCAACTGGCGCTCGAGCACGCCGGCAAAGCCGCCCTCCGCCTCGCCGGCCGTCGTCATGCCCTCGCTGCTGCGCCGCTCGCCGAGCACCGCGCCCTCCCCGTCGACCAGCCAGAGGCGGAACGACGACGTGCCCCAGTCGGCCAGCGCGGCGAAGGCGCTCATGCGCCCGCCAGCGGATCGAAGAAGAACGGCTCGGTGACCCGCCGCCGCCCGAGCAGGAAGGCGTCGGCGACATGGCGCAGCGGCGCCAGATCGACGTCCGAGTGTCCCGCCGCGATCAGTTCGGCGAAGCGGGCATAGAGCCCGTCATATTCGGCCTCCGGCCCGACATCCCGCTCCTCGCCGTCGACGAACAGCTTGGCGCCGCCCATGGACAGTGTCAGCGTGCCGCCGTCGGTTTCGACGGCGATGTCCCAGGTCTGCAGGCCTGTCTGGCGGAAGTCGAAGGCGGCCTCGACCGCCTCGCCTTGCGGGCCTGCGAAGGCGAGATCGGCGGCGATCGGCGCCTGGCGGTTGTCCGGAAAGGTCAGTTCGGCGCCGGTCAGCCAGATCGGGAAGGGCAGGATCCGCGTCACGATCGACAGGGCGTTGATGCCCGGGTCGAAGACGCCGAGCCCGCCCGCCTCGAAGATCCAGTCCTGGCCCGGATGCCAGTGGCGCACATCCTCCTTCCAGGCGACCGTCATCTTGCGGATGCGCCGCGACTTCAGCCATTCCCGCGCCGGCTCGACGCCGGGCGCATGGCGTGAGTGCCAGGTGGCGAACAGCGACACGCCATGCGAGGCGGCAAGGCCCGCCAGATGCTCGACCTCCGACAGGGTCGCCCCCGGCGGCTTTTCCAGCATCACGTGCTTGCCATGTCGCAACGCTTCAGCGGCCGCCTCGTGCCGCGCCTGGGGCGGCATGCAGAGCGACACGGCCGCGATGTCGGGCATGGCCTCCAGCATCTCGGCGGTGGAGGCGAAGTTGGCGATGCCGTCGACGCCGGCATTGCGGCTCGCCGCCGCCACCAGCTCGAAGCCCGAGCTGCGCGACAGCGACGGCAGATGCTGGTCGCGGGCGATCTTGCCGATACCGACGAGGCCGAGCTTCACAGGTGTCATGCGCTTCACGCCCGGTTCTTGTTGTAGACGTCGAAGATCACGGCGACGAGCAGGACGAGACCCTTGATCACCTGCTGGTAGTCGATGCCGATGCCGAGGATCGACATGCCGTTGTTCATCACGCCCATGATGAAGGCGCCGATCACCGCGCCGATGATCGTGCCGACGCCGCCGGCCATGGAGGCGCCACCGATGAACACCGCCGCGATGACATCGAGCTCGAAGCCGAGGCCCGCCTTCGGGGTGGCGGTGTTGAGGCGCGCGGCGAAGACGAGGCCCGCGAGAGCCGCCAGCATGCCCATGTTGGCAAAGGTCAGGAACACCAGCCGTTCGGTGTTGATGCCCGACAGCCTCGTGGCCTTCTCGTTGCCGCCGACGGCATAGATCCGCCGGCCGATGGTCGTGCGCGAGGTGATGAAGGAGTAGACGGCGATCAGGAGCGCCATCACCACGAGGACGTTGGGAAAGCCCCGGAAGGTCGAAAGCGCCCAGGTCAGATAGACGATCGCGGCGGCGAGGATGAAGTTGCGGGCGAAGAAGAACAGCGCCGGCTCGTCGTCATGGCTCGACGCGCGGTTGCGGAAGCGCGACCTCAGGCCGAAGAACAGCATCACGGCGACGACGGCGATGCCGAGCAGCATCGACAACAGGTTGAAGCCCTTGATGCCGAAGACGTCCGGCAGGAAGCCCGAGGAGATCAGCTGGAAGTTCGCCGGGAACGGGCCGACCGACTGGCCGGCCAGGAGCCAAAGCGTCAGGCCCTTGAACACCAGCATGCCGGCCAGCGTGACGATGAAGGACGGGATCTTCCAGTAGGCGATCCAGTATCCCTGCATCGCCCCGATGACGGCGCCGACGGCGAGGCAGATGACACCGGCGAGGACGTAGTTCATGTCCCACTGGACGATCATCACCGCCGCCAGCGCCCCGACGAAGCCGAGCACCGAGCCGACCGACAGGTCGATGTGGCCGGCGACGATGACCAGGAGCATGCCCAGCGCCATGATGATGACGTAGGAGTTCTGCAGGATCAGGTTGGTCAGGTTGATCGGCTTCAACAGGATGCCGTCGGTGACGACCTGGAAGAACGCCATGATGACGATCAGCGCGAGCAGGATGCCGTATTCGCGCATGTGCTTGCGGATGAAGCTGCTTGAGCCGCCAGCCGCGCCGCCGGTCGCCGGCTTCGTCACGCCCGGCTGGTGAATGGCCTCTTGAGACATCCCGTTTTCCTCAGTTCCTGTGGCCGGAGCGAATGATCAGCGACATGATCTTCTCCTGCGAGGCGTCGCTGGTCGGCATTTCGCCGACGAAGCGGCCTTCGTTCATGACGTAGATTCGGTCGGTGACGCCGAGCAGTTCGGGCATCTCCGAGGAGATGACGACGATCGCCTTGCCGGTCTTGGCCAGCTCGGCGATGATCGCGTAGATTTCGTATTTCGCCCCGACGTCGATGCCTCTGGTCGGCTCGTCGAGGATCAGCACCTCGGGGCCGGCGAACAGCCATTTGGCCAGGACGACCTTCTGCTGGTTGCCGCCGGACAGGTTGACCACCTCCTGGGCGGTCGAGGAGCACTTGATCCGGATGCGCTCGCGATAGTCCCGCGCCACATCGAGCTCGCGTCCCTCGTCGATGACGATCCCTTTGGCGATGCCGGGAAGGTTGGCGAGCGGGATGTTGCGGCGGATGGTGTCGTCGAGGACGAGGCCGTAGGACTTGCGGTCCTCGGTCGCATAGCAGATGCCGGCGGCGATCGCCCGCTGCACGGTCGACACGTCCACCGGCCGCCCGTGCATCCGGACCTCTCCGGAAATCCCGACGCCGTAGGACTTGCCGAAGACGCTCATGGCGAGTTCGGTGCGCCCGGCGCCCATCAGCCCGGCGATGCCCACCACCTCGCCGGCCTTCACGTGGAAGCTGACGTCGTCGACGACCTTGCGCTCGGAATGCTGCGGATGGTGCGCCGTCCAGTTCTTCACCTCGAAGATCGTCTCGCCGATCTTCGGCTCGCGCGGCGGGAAGCGGTCGGTCAGGCTGCGCCCGACCATGTCGCGGATGATCGCGGCCTCGCTGACGTGACCGCCATCGGCGTCGAGGGTGGAGACCGCCGAACCGTCGCGCAGCACGGTGATGGTGTCGGCGACCTTGGAGATCTCGTTCAGCTTGTGGGAGATCAGGATCGAGGAGATGCCGGCCGCCTTGAACTCCAGGAGCAGCTGCAGCAGCGCCTCGGAATCGGTCTCGTTGAGGCTGGAGGTCGGCTCGTCGAGGATCAGGAGCTTGACCTCCTTCGACAGCGCCTTGGCGATCTCGACCAGCTGCTGCTTGCCGAGGCCGAGTTCGGTGACGCGCGTCTGCGGCGATTCCCGCAGGCCGACCTTGGCGAGCAGCTCGCGGGTGCGCGCGAAGGTCTCGTGCCAGTCGATGACGCCGCCGGCCGCCCGCTCGTTGCCGAGGAAGATGTTCTCGGCGATCGACAGGAGCGGCACCAGCGCCAGTTCCTGGTGGATGATGATGATGCCGCGCTTCTCTGAGTCGGCGATGCCGGAGAAGCGGCACTCCTGGCCCCTGAATTCGATGACCCCGTCATAGGAGCCATGCGGGTAGACCCCGGACAGTACCTTCATCAGGGTGGACTTGCCGGCGCCGTTCTCGCCGACGAGGGCGTGGATCTCGCCCTCCGCGACGCTGAGATTGACGTTGTCGAGCGCCACCACCCCCGGAAAGGTCTTGGTGATGCCCCGCATCTGAAGAATGCTGCCCATGGCGCCTTGTCTCGATACGTCCGCGCCGCGAGGAAGCCGCGGCCGCCGGACTTGCATGGTCATCGTCGCGGCGGGCGACGGGCCGGCCGCTGCGGCGCGCCGGTCAGGGCGCGCCGCGTGGAGCATCGGCGCGAGGAAGCCTCGCGCATGAGGGGTGGCTTACTTGACCTGGTCGGCGGTGTAGTAGCCGCTCTCGACCAGCACCTTCTCCCAGTTGTCCTTGGTCACCAGCACCGGCTTCAGCAGGTAGGACGGGACGACCTTGACGCCGTTGTCGTAGGTCTTGGTGTCGTTGACCTCGGGCTCGTTGCCCTGCAGCACAGCGTCGACCATCTGGACGGTGACCTTGGCGAGCTCGCGGGTGTCCTTGAAGATCGTCGAATACTGGTCGCCGCGCAGGATCGCCTTGACCGAGGGGACCTCGGCGTCCTGGCCGGTGATGATCGGCATCTCCAGGTCGCCGGAGCCGTAGCCGACGCCCTTCAGCGAGGAGATGATGCCGATCGACAGGCCGTCATAGGGCGACAGCACGCCGTTGACCTTCTGGTCGCCGGTGTAGTTCGCCGACAGGAGGTTATCCATCCGGGCCTGGGCGACCGAGCCGTCCCAGCGCAGGGTGCCGACCTTGTCCATGCCCATCTGGCCCGAGGGGATCTTGATCTTGCCCTCGTCGATCAGCGGCTGCAGCACGCTCATCGCGCCGTTGTAGAAGAAGTAGGCGTTGTTGTCGTCCGGCGAGCCGCCGAAGAGCTCGACGTTCCATGCCTCAGCGTCGGGGAAGCGCGCCTTCAGCCCGTCGACCAGCGACTCGGCCTGCTGCACGCCGACCTGGAAGTTGTCGAAGGTGGCGTAGTAGTCGACGTTCTCGGTATCGCGGATCAGCCGGTCGTAGGCGATCACCGGAATGCCCGAGGCCGCCGCATTGGCCAGCGTGTTCGACAGGGTCGTGCCGTCGATGGCGGCGATCACCAGCGCCTTGACGCCGGTGGTGATCATGTTCTCGACCTGGTTGACCTGGTTCGGGATGTCGTCCTCGGCATATTGCAGGTTGGCGCCGTAGCCCGCCGCCTCGAACTGCTTCACCATGTTGTCGCCGTCGGCGATCCAGCGCGCCGAGGACTTGGTCGGCATGGCGATGCCGATCGTGCCCTTGTCCTGGGCATGCGCCGACATCGGGGCCGAAAGGGCCACGACGGCAGCCGCAGCTCCCGCCAGAATTGTCTTCATCATCATGGTCACGTCACCTCCCTGACCGTTTCGGGCGCCCTGCGGCGCCCCTTCCTCTTCAAGCCGCGCCGAAGGAGCGGGGCTCGACCTTCTGACCGGCGCCCGCGCCGGCCGGACCCGTTTCCCCCTCGCCATGGGCGTAGAGGGCATGAATGACATCGTCGAAGGCGCTCTCGATGAGCCGCCGCATGAACAGTTCGGCCGCGTCGCCGTCGCCGGAGACGATCGCCTGCATCACCCGCTCGTGCTGGCGCACCGTCTCGTCCTGGGGGTTCTGCCGCCAGGACAGGGAGAAGGAGATCGACAGGCTCCGCTCGATCAGCGAGCCGAGCGAGACGAGCAGCGGATTGCCGGTCGCCTCGAGGATGATGCGGTGGAAGTCGAGATCGGCGACGATCAGTTCGTGCGAGCCGCGCGGGTTGTCGCGCATGCCGCCGAGTGCCGCGACCAGCCGCTGGCCCTGGGCCTCGTCGATGCGCCGGGCCGCCAGCCGCGCCGCGCTCGGCTCGTTGATCAGCCGCATCTCGTAGAGGGCCTCGATGAAGGGCCGGCGGACCGGCGCCATCAGATGCCAGGCCATCACGTCGACATCGAGCATGTTCCAGGCGATGCGGGGGCGCACCTTGGTGCCGACTTTCGGCCCGACGCTGACCAGACCCTTGGCCGCGAGATGGCGGATCGCCTCACGCACGACCGTGCGCGACACCCCGTGGTTCGACTGGATCTCCTTCTCCGTCGGCAGGGCATCGCCGCTCACCAGATCGCCGGAGGTGATCATGCGGCCGAATTCGGCAGCGAGCGCAACGGTACGATTCGACCGCTCCCCGTCGATTGTCGAACGCTCGTAACCCATGGACTCAGCCGGACCTCCCATCCGCAATGGTCGTACCATTGCGCAGGATTTTTCCATTGTGCAAGTCCCTCAAAGGCAGAACCACGACGAAGGTCGTATCATTGGAGCTTCCGGCAAAACAGTCAGTCCTGAATACGAAAATGCCCCGACCATCGGCCGGGGCAGGTTTCGCGCGTTCGACATGCAGATGATCAGGGCAGATGATCAGGCAGGTGCGGGTCGACCGTCCGGCGTGTCGCTCGCCTGCGTGCCGCCCGTGCCGGAAGCGTTCGTCGATCCGGCGCCGCCATCGCCTCCATGTGCCGCCGGCATGTGATCGGGCGAGGGCACATCCCCGTCCTTCGGTCGGCGGATGCGAAAGACCACCAGATAGAGCGCCGGTATGAACAGGAGCGTGATCAGCGTGCCGGCGATGATGCCGCCCATCATGGCGTAGGCCATCGGCCCCCAGAAGATCTCGCGCGAGATCGGGATCAGGGCGAGGCTGGCGGCGGCCGCCGTCAGGACGATCGGCCGGGCCCGCATCTCGCTCGCCTCGAAAACCGCTTGCCACGGCTCCATCCCTTCGTCCCGCAGGACGTCGATCTGGTGGACGAGGATGATCGAGTTGCGGATCAGGATGCCGATCAAAGCGAGGACGCCGAGGATCGCGACGAAGCCCAGCGGCGCGCCCGATGGCAGGAGCGCCGCGACGACGCCGATGAGGCCGAGGGGCGCTGCGCAGAGCACCACGAACAGCGCCCGAAAGCTCTGCATCTGGATCATGATCAGCGTCAGCATGGTGAGGAGCATCACCGGGATGACGGCGGCGATGGGCCCCTGGCTCTCCTGGCTCGATTCCACCGCGCCGCCGATGGCGACGTCGTAGTCCGGCGGCAGGCTCGTCTCGAACTCGGCGATCTTCGGCGCGAGCTGCTGGACGATCGTCGCCGGCTGCGCCGGGCCGTTGACCGCCGCGCTAACGGTGATCGTCGGGATGCGCGAGCGCGAGTAGATGATCGGATCCTCGTAGGTGTACTGGTAGCTGACCAGGCTGGCGAGCGGGATCGCGTCGCCCTGCGAGCTGGTCAGCTGCAGGTTCTCGATCGCCTCGATCGAGTCGCGGTCCGAGCCCGACCCGCGGGCGATCACCGGCACCAGATAGATGCCGTCGCGTATGTTGGTGATGGTGGTCCCGTCCAGCACCGAATTCAGCCGCGACGAGATCTCCTGAGACGTGATCCCCAGCTGACGGGCCTTGTCCTGCAGGATCTCGACCTTGAGAACCCGGGCCGGCTCGTTCCAGTTCATCACGATCGACGTCAGCCGGTCGTCCCCCGCCATCAGGTTGGCGAGGTCGCGCGCCTTGTCGCGGACGACCTCGATGTCGGGACCGCCGAGCCGGTACTGCACCGGTCTTCCCACCGGCGGGCCGAGTTCGAGATATTTCACGTAGACGTCGATGCCGACGAGGTTCTCGCGGGCAAATCTCTGCAGCTTCGCCCGCACCCGCTCGCGGGCTTCGAGATCCTTGTTGACGATCACCACCTGGCCGAAGAACGGGTTGGACGGCTGGACGTCGTAGGACAGGATGAAACGCTGCGCCGACTGGCCGACATAGGAACTCCAGTGGTCGACGTCGGCGTCGTCCGCGAGCGTCGCCTCCAGCTTGTCCATCTGGGCGCGGGTCTCGGCGATGGTCGAGTTGTGGCGGAGCGTGAAGTCGACGACGAGTTCCGGCCGGTCGGAGGTCGGGAAGAACTGCTGCTGGACGAAGCCCATCCCGTAGATCGAGGCGGCGAACAGGCCGACCGTGATGATGATGGTGATCCAGCGAAAGCGCATCGCCCCGCGCAGCACGACCGAGAAGGCGCGTCGAACGATGCCCGGCTTGGCGTCGTGGCGGTGCATCGATTGGGGCAGGATCATCACGCCGATCAGCGGCGTGAACAGCACGGCGACGATCCAGGACAGGATCAGCGACAGGGCGATGACGACGAAGAGCGAGAAGGTGTATTCGCCGGCGTTCGAATTGTTGAAGCCGATCGGCAGGAAGCCGGCGACCGTCACCAGCGTTCCCGACAGCATCGGGAAGGCGATCGACGTCCAGGCGAAGCTCGCCGCCTTCTCGCGGCTCTCCCCCATCTCCAGCCGAGAGACCATCGTCTCGATGGCGATCATGGCGTCGTCGACCAGCAGGCCGAGGGCGATGATCAACGCGCCGAGCGAGATGCGCTGCAGCGTCAGGCCGGCATATTCCATGCCGATGAAGGTCATGGCGAGGACCAGCGGGATCGACAGCGTCACGACCAGGCCGGCGCGGAAGCCGAGGCTGATGAAGCTGACGACGAGGACGATCGCCACCGCCTCGAACAGCGCCCGGGTGAAGCCGCCGACCGACTCCTCAACCACGGCGCCCTGATCGGCGACCTGATGGACGCCGACGCCGATCGGCAGCTCGCTGACGATCTGCGACATCTCGTGCTTCAGCTCCTCGCTGAAGTCGACGATGTTGCCGCCGGTGCGCATGCCGATGGCGAGGCCGATCGCCGGCTCGCCGTTGAAGCGGAACAGCGTCGACGGCGGGTCCTGGTAGCTGCGGGTGATGGTGGCGACGTCGCTCAGCTTGAAGAAGCGGTCGTTGACCCTGAGATTGACCGCCTTCAGGCTGTCCTCGGAGGTGTACTGGCCGGACACCCGCACGATGATCCGCTCGGGACCGGACTGGATGACGCCCGAGGGCGCGATGGCGTTCTGCGCCTGCAGCGTGTTGATGATCGACTGCTGGTCGAGCCCGAGGCCGGCGACCTTGCGCAGCGAGAATTCCAGATAGATCGCCTCGTCCTGCGCACCGACCAGATCGACCTTGCCGGCATCGCCCAGTTGCAGGAGCTGGGTGCGCACGCTCTCGACATAGTCCCGGAGCTGCCGGAAGGTGATGCCGTCGGCGGTGAAGGCGTAGATGTTGCCGTAGACGTCGCCGAACTCGTCGTTGAAGGCGAAGCCCTGGAATTCCGAGGGAAAGTCGGCCCGGATGTCCGTCATCTTGTCGCGCACCTTGCGCCAGACGCCGGCCACGTCGGCGGCCTTGGTGGTGGGCAGGAGATTGACGAAGATGACGGTCTGGCCGGGGGTGGTGATCGAGCGGGTGTAGTCGAGGCTGTCGAGTTCCTGCAGCTTCTTCTCGATCCGGTCGGTGACCTGCTCGGTCATCTCCTTGACGGTCGCGCCGGGCATCGAGGCCGAGACCACCATCGTCTTGATCGTGAAGTTCGGATCCTCCTCGCGCCCCAGATTGATGTAGGAGAACAGGCCGGCGAAACAGGCGATGATCATCAGGAACCAGATCATCGAGCGATGGTGCAGCGCCCAGTCCGAGAGATTGAACGACTTCACGACTGGAATCCCTTGGAAAGCGACACTTTCTGCCCTTCTTTCAGGCTGTGGACGCCCGCCGTCACGAGGATCGCGCCCGGCTCGGCGCCCGACAGCAGGATGATCCGCCCGCCCGCATCCCGCTCCGTCTGCACCTCTTTCAGATGCACCGTCTCGGCCTCGCGATCGACGATCCAGACGAAGCTCTTGCCGTCTTCTTCCAGAATGGCGCTCGGCGGCAGGAGGAGGATCGGCTGGTCGGCCCGCTCGGCGGGGATGGCCGCCACCAGGGCGCCGAGCCGGAACGCTTCCGGAGGATTGTCCAGGAGGATCCTGACCCTGAAGGTCCGGGTCAGCGCGTCGGCCTGCGGCGCGATCTCGCGCACCTTGCCCTCTGCCGTCAGCGTGGGCGCGACCTGCAGCACCACCTCGAAGGGCGAGCCGACGGAAATGCCGCCGACCTCCGCACCGGGGATGTCGACCACGGCCTCGCGCAGATCGGTCCGGGCGAGCTTCATCACCGTCGTGCCGGTCGAGACGACCTGGCCGACATCGGCATCCCGTTCGGTGATGACGCCGTCGAAGGGCGCGGTGAGAACGGCGTAGGAGAGCGCGTCCTCGGCCTTGGCGACCTGTGCCTTGGCGCTGACGAGATCGGCTTCGGCGGCGCTGCGGCTCTCCCGCGCATCGTCGAGCTCGGACTGGGCGACGGTGCGCTCCCTGAACAGCTCGGCCGTGCGCTCGGCGCTCGCAATGGCGGTCCGCGCCTGCAGCTCGGCATTGACGAGTTGCGCCCGGGCTGACCTGAGATCGGCGTTCAGCGTCTCGGCATCGATCGCCGCGAGCGTCTGGCCCGCTTCCACCTGGCTCCCGACATCGACGCTGCGGGAGATCATGCGGCCCATGGTGCGAAACGCCAGCGAAGTCTCGAAACGCGGCTGGATCGTGCCGCTGTAGCCGAGGGCCTGCGGATCGGTCGGCGACAGAACGATGCTGCGCACCGGCCGCGGCGTGACCGGCGCCGCCTCGTCTTCCTCGGATTCGCTGCAGCCGGCAAGAAGCAGTCCGAAGCCGAGGAGCATCGGCAGAAGGATGGAAGGCCGCGTCATCGGCGTTCTCCGTTCCCGCTTCCGGGCGTCGCCGGCACCAGCTGCAGGGCCTTGTCGGGCAGGACCAGCTGCGAGCCTTCGGTGATGACGCGGTCGCCCGCCTCGATACCGCCCGCCACGAGGATTTCGCCGGTCTGGTAGGCGCTCACCTCGATCGGCGTCAGGACCGCCTTGCCGGCTTCGTCGACGACCCAGACGGCGGGCTTGCCGCCCTTCACCATCAGCGCGTTCCACGGAAGCCCGATGGCCTCCTTCGTCGATCCGGTGACCTCTCGGCCGACGACGGCCGAGCCGAGCTTCATCTTCGGCGGCGGGTTGTCGATGCCGATCTTCACCTGGACGGTGCCGGTGCTGGAATCGATCAATGGCGACACCTCGCGGATGTAGCCCGTCGCCGTCACCGAAGGATCGCTCACCAGCGAGACCTCGATCGACCTGGGCTTCTTGTCGCCGATCAGCAGCTGCTCCTGGATCTGGAACACCGCGTCCTCGGCGCCGCTGCGGGCGAAGCCGAAGGCGGCCTGGGCGGCGCTGACAACCTGCCCGACATCGACGTCGCGGCTGGTGATCACGCCTTGCGCGTCGGCCCGCAGGACCGTGTCGCTCAGATCCTTCTCGGCATTGGTGAGATCGGCCTCGGCGGTGTCCAGCGCGCTCTGCGCCGCAGACAGGGTCTTCTCGGCCGTGTCGTATTCCGTCCGGGTGGTGAAGCCGCTGGCGAGCAGCGACTTCTGGCGGTTGAACGCCGACGTCGCCTTGTCGAGCTGGGCCTGGGCCGATCCGACCGCCGCCCGGGCGGCGTCGACGCTCGCCTGCTGCTGGGTCGGGTCGATCCTCGCCAGGATCGTTCCCGGTTCGACCTGATCGGCGACGTCGACATAGACGTCGGTGACGCGGCCGCTGGTCTCGAAGGAATAGGTCGAGGAATCGCGTGCGACGATCTCGCCGGTGAGCGACACCGATCGTGAGATCTGCTTCGGCTGGGCCGTCACGAAGACCACCGGCTCGGGCGGCGCGTCCGGCGTGGTCTGATCGCTGCAACCGGATACCGCCAGGCAGATCGACACGGCCGCCATCAAGCGGCTCCTGCGAACAGCCAGCCGAGAGGATCGACAGTCTCCGTTCGGAACGTCCATATTGCTTACCGATGAAATTGCTTTATCATCGTGATATATGATGAAAGAGGAAGCGTCAATGCTCGGCCAGCCTGTGCCCCCCCGTCCCGATCCCAGCGGGGAGAAAGACTACCGTTCGTTTTCGTGGCTGTTCAAGCAGATGATCCACGAGGCGGTGACCATCGACCGCGATCTCGCCGCCGGCTTCGGCCTCGCCTTGACGGACCTGATGTGCCTGACATTCCTGTTCGAGAGCGACGAGCCGGTGACGGCCAAGATGCTCGCCGAGCACGTCAATCTGTCGACGGGCGCGACCACGGCACTGATCGACCGGCTCGAGCGCGACGGTTTCGTCGTCCGCGAGCGCAACCCCACGGATCGCAGAAGCGTGATCATCGCGCTCGTCAACGAGCGCGTCGAGCCGCTGCTCGCAAATTTCGACCGCCTGCGCCACAGGCTCAGGCGCGCCTATGACGGCCTGTCGGCGGACGAATCCGCCGCCGTCGAGCGCTTCATGCGCAGCCTGCTCTCCGACGACTGAACCGCAGGCCGGGCGCCTGCGCGGCAACGGGGCCGTATCTGGCGTTGCCATTCGGAAGGCAGCCCCCTCGCCTCCCCTAAGTGGCGTCGTCGGGGGGCCGGCCACCGGCTCAGATCGAGCCGGCTTCGACCATGTAGTTGTTGGCGGTGCACATGGCGGCGTCGTCGGAGGCGAGGAACAGCACCATCCGCGCCACATAGACCGGGTCGATCAGGTCCTTCAGGCACTGGCGGTCCCGATGCTTGGCGATCGCATCGTCGGTGACCCAGAGTTCCTTCTGGCGCTCGGTCATGATCCAGCCCGGCACGACGGTGTTGACCCGGATCCGATGCGGCCCGAGGTCCCGGGCAAAGGAGCGCGTCATGCCGTGCACGGCCGCCTTGGCGGTGGTGTAGACCGGCATGCCGCCGCCGGCCTCCCACCAGGAATTCGAACCCATGTTGACGATCGCGCCGCCGCCGGCCGCGATCATGCCGGGCGCGACCGCCTGAATGGCGAAGAACATGTGCTTCAGATTGGTGGCGATGCGCTCGTCGAAATAGTCCGGCGTGACGCTCTCGTAGCCGTGGCGGTCGTCGCGGGCGGCATTGTTGACGAGGACGGTCGCCGGCCCGTTCGCCGCGGCGAGAGCTTCGATCGCCGCCTGCGTCGCCGCGATGTCGCGCAGGTCGCAGAATTCATGGACGACGCGGGCGCCATCCCGAGTGAGCTCCTCGGCCAGCTTCCGCGATCCGGCCTCGTCGAAGTCGAGGAAGCCGACCCGCGAGCCCTGGGCGGCAAAGGCGCGAACCATCTCGGCGCCGATGCCGGAGGCGCCGCCGCTGACGACGACGCTCTTGCCCGAAAGGCTGGGATAGATGGCGAAGGCTGGCATGCGGTGGGTCTCCGTGATGGCGGGCTGAGGATCGGACCCGTCTTTGCGACGCGCCCGACCTCTGGTCAACCGGCCTCGGCCGCCGCGCGGAACGCCCCCGGATTGCGGCGCCAGACGGAAAAGTTCAGGCAGGCGGCGGCCGTCACCCACATCAGATACGGGATCATCAGGAGCCCGGCGATGGCGTCGATCGGGTAGAACAGCAGCGCATTCACCGCCACCGCGATCCACAGCGCGAGGACGTCGGCGAAGGCGACGGCCGGCCGCTTCAGGCCGAAGAAGAGAGCCGACCAGGCGGCGTTCAGCACGAGCTGGATCCCAAAGGCGAGGAACGGCAGGGCGACGAGGCCCGCCGCCTCGTAGACCCGCCAGCCGGCGATGGCGATCATCACGTAGAGTGCCGACCAGACCACCGGAAACGCCCAGTTCGGCGGCGTCCAGCTCGGCTTTTCGAGCCTCTGGTACCACGGCCCCGGCTTGAACATCGCGCCGCTCGAAGCGACCGCCAGGACGATGGCGAAAAACACCAGGAAACTCAGGATCGACGACATCGCAGCCTCGGGAAGATTTCGGTTGCCGTTGCGCAGAAGGCGGTCATCACCAACGCCGCCGGTTTCATCACCAACGCCGACGATCCCCCGAAGGTATCAGTCTCCCGGCAAAAAATCTCCCGCATCCCGCGCCGATTCTCCCGATGCCCGCCTCAGCCGAACAGCGGGCTCTGCCAGACATAGACGCCGAGGGCGAGGAGCGCGACGATCGGGATCGTCATCTGGATCGGACGCAGCGAGGCGAAGAACAGCGGCGCCTCGCCGTTCTTCGCAGCGATCGGATCGAGCACGGCCAGGCTGAGATAGCCGACGATCTCCAGCGCCGTCGCGGTCAGCGTATAGGCCCAGACGGTGGCGACGATGGCGCCGAAGCCGAGGCCGAAGACCCAGAGCATGGTGACAAGCTGGGACAGCGTCGGGCCGCCCGGCTGGCGGAAGCTGACGCCGCGCCGCGCCCCGGCCAGGAAGGTCAGGATCGCCGCGCCCCACAAGAGGGTCATGTTGACCGTCAGGAAGGACTGCGCCTCGCCGCCGATCCACAGATAGATCGCCCCGGCGGCGATCGGCAGCATCGCCCCGAAGGCCAGGAGCGCGCCGATCGGCGGCGGCTCCGCCGGTTCGGTCGCTGTGATCGTGCGGCTTTGGTGGTTGCTGGCCATGGCCGGTCCTCGTGTTCGTGCGCGTCCCGCGGGCAGGACACGGCTTCATCACCGGTTCGCCCGAACGTCGGACTTCGTTTCGCCGCCCTCGGGCAGGACGCCGTGTCGTCGCGCTAGGATATGGACGACGCTAGCGCCTCGAATAGGGGGCCATGATCGCCCGCGTCTCCCGCTCGCAGCGCTGCAGCAGCCGATACGCCTCGAACTTGGCGGCATGGAAGTCGGCGACGGCCCCGAGCGCCGGCGTCAGGACGTCGCCGGCGCGGCACATCTTGCCGGCCGCATCCCTGAGGTCGCGATAGGCGCCGCCGGCGACCGCACCGACCATGGCGCTGCCGAGGAGCACCGGCTCGCCCGTCTCGGGCAGTGCCACCGACAGGCCGGTGGCGTCGGCGAGCAGCCGGCGCAGCAGCGCCGAGCGCGCCGCCCCGCCGGAGGCGACGATCGTCCCGAGTTTCAGCCCCTTCGCCCGGTTCGCCTCGACGATCTGGCAGGTGCCGTAGCAAAGCGCCGACAGCGTCGCGACGAAGAGGCGCACGAGGCTCTCCTCGCTGGAGGCGAGCGTCAGGCCGCAGATCGCCCCTCGGGCGTGCGGATCGGCCTCGGGCGAGCGGTTGCCGAGAAACTCCGGAACCACGGTGAGATCGGCGCCGAGAAACGCCGCCTCCTCGAGCGATCCGGCCATCTCGATCGCCCGCCGTTCCAGATAGTCGAGGACGGCAAGGCCCGCCGCCTGCGCCGCCTTTCCGGCCGCCGGATAGGCGGGATGGAGCTGCACGAGATAGTCGAGCGCCGCACCATAGGCCGACTGCCCCCCTTCGAGCAGCCAGAAGCCGGGGATCATCGCGCCGTGATACGGCCCCCAGACGCCGTCGACGAAGGCCGGCTCGCGGGTCAGCGTCATGGTGCAGGAGGAGGTGCCCATGATGAAGGCGAGTTCCTCGGTCGGGTCGGCGTGCGAGCCCGTCATGGTCGCCCCGCCGACGGTGCCGACGCCGCCGGCATGGGCGTCGATCAGCGAGGCGCCGACGGGCGTCCCGGGCACGAGGCCGAGTTCGGCGGCGGCCGCTTCGGTGAGCCCCTCGCCCAGCGGCGTCGCGATGTCGACGACCTGCGTGCCGATCCGGGCAAATCCCTCCGCGGCGAGATCGTCCAGCCCGATGGCGCGAAAATAGTCGGCGTCGAACCGCCGCTCATGGGCGAGATAGGTCCATTTGCAGGTGAGCGTGCAGACCGAACGCGCCAGGCTGCCGGTGGCGCGGAAGGAAAGGAAATCGGCGAGATCGAAGAAGTGCCCGGCTTGGCGATAGGTTTGCGGCAGCCTCTCCTTCAGCCACAGGAGCTTGGGCGTTTCCATCTCGGGCGAGATCTTGCCGCCGACATAGCGCAGCACCGGATGACCGGTCGCGTTGATCCGGGCGGTCTGCTCCAGCGCCCGATGGTCCATCCAGACGATGACGTTGCGCGTGTGGTCCCCCGACGCGCTCACCGTCAGAGGCTGGCAGCCGCCGTCCAGCACCACGAGCGAACAGGTCGCGTCGAAGCCGAGGCCCCTGACGTCTTCCCGGCTCAGCCCGGCGATCGCCAAGGCCTCGCGCACACTGTCGCAGATCGCCTGCCAGATGTCGTCCGAGGATTGCTCGAAGACGTCGGGATCCTCGCGCCACAGACGGATCGGGCGCTTGGCCGAGGCGAGCAGCCGGCCATCGCGGTCGAACAGCCCCGCCCGGGCGCTGCCCGTTCCTACGTCGACGCCGAGAAACGCCTCAGCCATGCCGCCTCCCCGAATTTCATTGGGAGCGACCTAGCCGGATTTTACCGGCAAAGAAAAGGGGCCGCAGACGGGACCTGCCGGATGCGGCCCGCCGAGCGGCCCCCGCCGGGCGCGGTCAGCGCCGGGCGATGTGGAACGTCGCGATGGTCGATCTGGGCGGCGTGTAGCTGTCGCAGCGGACGCTGTATCCCCCGACATCCAGCGTCACCGCGCCCTGGACGAGGCATCGGTCCGCGAAGGATTGCGGGATGCCGAAGCCCGCGAGAACGTCGTACAGCCGGGTCCGATAGGCTTCGTGATCGCCGATGCTGTGGGCGATCTCCGCGCGGATCATCATCTCGCTGCTGCGGCCCTCGAACTGCGCCAGGACCGAGTTGAGATCCGAGCCCGCCTGCTCGCCGAGGCGGCAGGACGCGCCATCGCCGCTGCGCTCGCAGGTCGCATCCTTCGGCATGATGTCCTTCAGGAGCGACAATCTGGCTGCCCCGTCGGCGCTGGAACCCCAGCCCGAGCTGCGATCGGCCGAACCCGTTTCGGCCGAAGTCGCTGCGTCCGGATTCACGGTGTCTGGACTCACTGCGACCGAATCCGCGCGAACCGGCGCCCGATCCACGACGCTGCAGCCTTCGAGGGTTCGGCCGACCGACCCTTCGTCGTCGCGAAGATCGATCCTCGGATCGCCCCAGCGGCTGAGCGACAGCGTCGTGCCGCCCTCGATCTCTCTGAGGAGCTGCCGCTCCATGCTCCAGAAGATGACCCGCTTGTCGAACAGATATTCGCCGTCTTCGACCGGAAACGAGGAGGCCGCGCCATCGATGTCGAAGTCGAAGCGTCCCTCCTGCCGCATGGCCTCGGGCGGGACCGTGGAAAACTGCTTCGACCAGATGCCGAACCGCGACGTCTCGCCGAACTCGCAGGTGATGGCGACGCAGGTCTCCTGACGCGCGTCGCAGGAATAGGCGGCCTTCCAGCCGCCCTCCTTCGTCTCCTGCCATTCGGCGTGAGCGGGCTGGAGGGGAAGGAGCGCCAGGATCAGCCCGAAGGCCGCATGTTTCAGGAGTGGCATCGGCTTGGGGTCCCAGGTGACGGTCGCCGATGCGTAGCAGGATGCTCTTGAGCCGGGCTTGCCTTGCGTCAGGCGCGGGGCTGGACTCTCCAATCCCGGCAGGCCCTGGGCCTCTCAAGCCCTTGAGAGATCGGACCTCAGGCCGCGGCCAGGGGCGCGCCCTGTTGCGCTCTCGCCTCCTTGAACGACACCAGCCGCTTGGCGGTCTCGTCCCACAGGACGAGCTTGACGCAGCGCAGGCTGTCGCGGATCGTGATCCGGCCCACGGCGCGCAGTTCGGGATGGGCGTCCAGGACCTTGGGAAGCCGGTAGAACGGGATCGTGCTCGACAGGTGATGCACGTGGTGGATGCCGATGTTGCCGGTGAACCAGCGCAGCACCGCCGGAAGATCGTAATGCGACGAGCCGTGCAGGGCGGCGTGCTGGAACTTCCAGTCCGCGGCCTCGGACCAGTGGGTCTCCTCGAATTGGTGCTGGACGTAGAACAGCCAGACGCCGGCGGTCGCCGCCATCAGCGTGATCGGCAGCTGCACGGCGAGGAACGGCCACAGGCCCATCAACCAGATCAGCAGGGCTGCCGGGATGGCGATGGCGAGATTGGTGGCCAGCGTCGACGTCCAGGGCGACAGCCCGGCCCGCATGAGCCCGACGGGCAGCCGGTACTGGCAGATGAACAGCCACGCCGGCCCGAAGCCGAACATGATCGCCGGATGCCGGTAGAGCCGGTACTTCGCCCTGCCCCAGTCGGACAGCGCCCGATATTCGCCGACCGTCAGCGTGTCGACGTCGCCGATGCCCCGCTTGTCGAGATTGCCGGTCGTCGCATGATGGATCGCATGGGTGCGCCGCCAGTAGTCGTAGGGCGTGAAGGTCAAAACGCCGATCACTCGGCCCGTCCAGTCGTTGACGCGGCGCCCGGCGAACAGCGACCCGTGGCCGCAGTCGTGCTGCAGCATGAACAGCCGCACGAGGAAGCCGGCTGCGGGAATCGTCAGGATCAGGCCCCAGTAGTGGCCATTGACGACCGCCAGCGCGGCGAGCGCCCAGAGAGCGACGAACGGCACCGCCGTGACGACGATCTCGAACACGCTGCGCCAGTTGTCGGGCTTGCGATAAGCGGTGAGAACGCGGGTCCAGGCCTTGGCGTCGGAGTGAGAGGCAGTCCCGGGGGTTCCGGTCGAGGTCAAGAGCGGGCGTCCAATTTGGGGCGTCTGGGGCCGTCCCTCGATGCGAGGGGCAACGGTCAGCAGCGGGTGGAAGATCAATCCGAAGGATGGTCAGGCACAGAACGATCGTCGCTCGGACGAGCGCCGTTCTGCTCCTATCACAGTGAGATAAGTGCTCCAGACGCCGACGCAAGAAGTTTCGGCAAATGGATCCTCGCCGAGACCGGTCATCGCCGCCTTCGAGCTGCTCGCAATCCGACTGTAGCGACCTCTCCGGTGAGAGCGCGCGGCGATGGGCATACGCCAAGGCTCCGGGCCGCTCCGGCCGTGGCTCCCCGTCTTTTGACGAGCACCGTCCGTCGCGCCGGCGGCCGCGAAGCCGATTCTCGCAGAGATAGGCCCGCAGCGTCGCCGCGGTGCCCTTCTCCGCGCGCATAGTCAGCCATCTCGCAAAAAAGCCCGGCAAAGCGCGGCTCTTCCTTCAGCGAGCCGTCGACCGCAGTCATCGACAGCCGGGCCGAGGGATTGCTGTCGGTCACCCTGGCTCGCTCACCATCTCGCCCCAAGGTGGATCGCTCGGCGCGATCGACAGCAAGACAGCCGACGTTTCGGCGCGAAGCAACGGGCGGAGCATTGATGGCCCTGAAGCCGGCGGCCCTCTATGCCGGGCGGTGGCCCGGCATGGCGGGTCATCTCGCTGTGGATCGCCGGCACCGGAAATCCGCCCGCTCGCTCGCGCCGCCTTACGAGAAGGACGGCTGCGAAGGGCGCGGCAGGCGCGGACGCAACTGTCTGCCGATCGCCGCGACCTCGTCCTTCATGCGCAGGCGCAGGCGCTTCAGCGTCGCCAGACGGACGGAATCCGGCAGGGGACGCCGCATCTCCTCGACGATGCGCCGTTCGATCTGCGCCTTGCGGTCCGTCAGCTTGTTCATGCGCTCGCGCAACTTGAGCGCCTTGCGTTCGACGATCATCTCTTCCTCCTTCATCGTCATCGACAAAAGGCAGATGGGCATATCCGGCGATTGATGGGAGAAGGCGCCGATCTTACGTTCGATCGGATTTTCCTATCCATCGGAAAGCGACGATGTCTCGCAAGCTGCCCAGTCTGCGCCAGTTGCAGTGCCTGCTCGAAATCTCCCGTACGCTCCATTTCGGCCAGGCGGCGCAGCGCTGCGGCATGGCCCAGCCCTCGCTGAGCGCGCAGTTGCAGGCGCTGGAGGCAGGCCTCGGCATTCGCCTCGTCGAGCGCGGCCGCAGCGGCGTGGTCCTGACCGCGCCAGGCAGGAGGATCGCGGCGCATGCGGCGACGGTGATGGAGGAGATCCGCGCCATGACCCAGTTCGCCGAGATCTGCCAGGACGGCGTCGTCGGCACGATCCATCTCGGCGCCAAGCCGACACTCGGACCCTACATCCTTCCTCAGGTGGTCGCGCATCTGCACCGCGACCATGCCTCGCTCCGGCTCTACATCCGCGATGCGATGCCGCTCGAACTCGAGCGGGAACTGCGGGAAGGAAAGCACGACGTCATCCTCGCCCAGCTCCCGGTCTCGGGCGACGATCTCGTCGTCAGGCGCTTGTTTCGCGAGAGGCTCTATGTGGCCGTAGCCGCCGACGATCCCTTCGCCGGACGCGCCAGCATCGATCCCGAGGAGTTGCGCGGACGCCCGGTTCTGGGCATGCGCAGCGGCTTCCACCTGCATGACAAGATCCGCGCGCTCTGCGATGAGCACGGGGCACGGTTCCTGAGCGAATATGAGGGCACGAGTCTGGACGCCCTGCGTCAGATGGTCGGGATGGGAATGGGGCTGACGTTCCTGCCCGCCCTCTACGTCCAGTCGGAGGTGACCGGCCGCTCCGACGTTGTGGTCGTCCCGCTTGCCGGACGTCCCATCACGCGATCCATCGGCCTCGTGTGGCGCGAGCGATCCGGGCAGGTCCAGGTCTTCGAGAAGTTCGCGGCGGTGATGCGCGAGATAGCTGGAAAGGGCTGTCCCGGCATCACGCTGGAATGACGATGCTCCATTGAACGGGTCGGACAGGGTCATTCGCCCGCGCGGCGCCGGAGCGTCCTGAGGCGCGGGATCACCAACGATCCTTTGAACCCCGCATGACGGCCCCGCCGGTGCATCACGTGCCCGGCGGCAGCCGCCCTCCGGAGAACCGCCTGCGGTCAGTTCGTCTTGACGGGTCGCCAGACTCCCGCCTGAATCGCAAGCTCGTCCCCATTCACGGCGACGAAGTCATGACCGCGGAAGCGGACGGCGCAGCCATTCGGGCAGGCCTCTTGCGCCGTCGCGCCGGGCTCCACCTCGTGACGGTTCTCTTCCGTCCCGTGATCGAAGGTCACGGACCAGGCAGAGTCGGTCTCGTTGGTCACCTTCACCATCGCGCTGGCCGGCCCCGCGACCAGAAGAAGGCCGCTCGCAAGCAGGGTCGAAGCTGTCAGTCTCGGCATCGCACTCTCCCATCATCGTCTCTCACCGGCGGCAGGCAGCCGCCATGACGAAGACTTGGAGAGCAGGCGCGATCGGATCTAATAGAAGAGACAGGAAATTCCGATAGTTTTATCCTATCCGGCTCACGCTGGACCGGGTGTGCCCTCCCTTTCCGGGAAGCCCGTCAATGGGAAGACCGCCGGCGGTCAGCCGTCGCCGAGATAGACCCGCAGCGTTTCCGCCGTGCCCTTCTCGGCTAGCATCGCCAGCCAATCGGCGAAGGGCCTCGCGAATCGCGGCTCGTCCTTCAGCGTGCCGTAGACGTCGGTCATCGCCAGCCAGGCCATCGGGTCGTTCTCGGCCGCCCTGGCCCGCTCGGTCAGGCGGTCCCAGTTCGGATCGTTCGGCTCGATCACCGCGCCTGAGTCCGTCACGCCGCGGCAATAGCGGCACCAGAGCGCGCTTTCGAGCGCGAGGCCGATCGGATCGCGACCCGCCTTCAGATTGTCGAGGATCGACAGGACGATGAATTTCGGCTGGCGGTTCGACCCGTCGAGGCAGAGCCGGCGCACGGTGTCGCCGATCTTCGGATTGGCGAAGCGCCGCTTGATCAGGGCATAGTAGTCGGCAAGCTCGGTGTCCGGCACCGGGGGCACGATCGGCAGCACCTCCTCGGCCTCGACCTTGTCGAGGAAGCGCGCGACGAGATCGGTCTCCATCGCCTCATGGACGAAATGCACGTCCATCAGTCCGGCCGGATAGGCGATGATCGCATGGCCGCCATTGAGGATGCGGATCTTCATGGTCTCGTAAGGGGCGACGTCCGGCACGAACTGGACGCCGACCTTTTCCAGCGCCGGGCGCCCGGCGGGAAAATCGTCCTCCAGCACCCACTGCTTGAATTCCTCGCAATAGACCGGCCAGGCGTCGTCGATGCCGAAGGTGTCCCGGCAATGGTCGATCTCGCGCTGGCTGGTCGCCGGCGTGATGCGGTCGACCATGCCGTTCGGAAACGACACGGCCGTGTCGATCCAGTCGGCGAAGGCGGGATCGGACAGCCGCATGGTGCCGACGACGGCCGCCCGGCAGACCTTGCCATTGTGCGGGATGTTGTCGCAGGACATCACGGTGAAGGGCTGGACGCCCCGCTCGCGGCGCAGCTTCAGCCCGGCGCCGATCAGCCCGAAGACGGTCTTCGGCGCGTCGGGGTTGGCGCCGTCGGCGGCGATCGCCGGATGGCTCGGCTCGAAGACGCCGTCGGAATCGATGAAATAGCCGCCCTCGGTGACGGTGAGCGAGACGATCCGGATCGCCGGATCGGCGAGCGTTTCGATGATCGCCGCGGTATCGCCCACCGGCAGCATGTCCACCATCGGCCCGGTGACACGGGCGCTGGTGCGGGCGTTGTCCTGCTCGACGACGGTGGTGAGATAGTCCTGGCCGGCGAGCTTGTCGCGCATCGCGGCGTCCGAGGGCATCACGCCGGCGCCGACGATGGCGAAGTCGTGCCCCTCGCCCGTCTCGAAGAGCGCGTCGAGATAGACCGCCTGATGGGCGCGGTGGAAGTTGCCGACGCCGAAATGCAGGATGCCGGGGGAAAGCTTCGCGCGATCGTAGCCGGGCACGGCCGCCGTGCCGGCGATGTCTTCGAGGGTGGCGGCGGAAAGCCTAACGCTCATGGCAGGTCTCCTGATGGATGTCGGTTGTCCAGCGGCCGCTCCTTGCGCCGCGGGTGGTATTGTCTGGACGGCGACGGCGCATCCGCCGGCTGGCGGCATGACGCGCGCTGCGTCCTGTCCGGGAGCGTGACGCGGCCGGCTCCGATCGCCGTCCCGCTCCGTGGCTCCGTCTCTGCGTCATCTCTCGCGGTCGCGGGCCCTCACCCTCCGGCTCGGGCCTGCGCCGGGTCAGCGCAGAGCGAGGCCGTTGGCGTCGAAGCGGTGGACCTTGTCCGGCTCCGGCGTGAGATAGACGACGTCGCCGCTATGCACCGGGAACTCGCCGCCGGCGCGCACGGTCAACGGCTCGTCATGGACCGGCGATTCGACATGCAGGAAGGTGTCCGAGCCGAGATGCTCGGAGACCTTCACCGTGCCCTTCCAGGCGCCCTCGCTGGTCGACAGCCGCACATGCTCCGGCCGGATGCCCATGGTCGCCGCATTGAATTTTCCGGCCTCGGCGCCGCCGATCAGGTTCATCTTCGGCGAGCCGATGAAGCCGGCGACGAAGGTGTTGCGCGGCGCCGTGTAGAGTTCCAGCGGCGAGCCGACCTGCTCGATGTTGCCGGCGCGCAGGACGACGATCTTGTCGGCCATGGTCATCGCCTCGACCTGGTCGTGGGTGACGTAGACCATCGTCGTCTTCAGCCGCTGGTGCAGCTCGGAGATCTCCAGCCGCATTCCCACCCGCAAGGCGGCGTCGAGATTCGACAGCGGCTCGTCGAAGAGGAACGCCTCCGGCTCGCGCACGATCGCCCGGCCGATCGCGACGCGCTGGCGCTGGCCGCCGGAGAGCTGCGCCGGCCGCCGGTCGATGTAGTTGTCGAGGTTCAGCGTCTTCGCCGCATAGTCGACCCGCTTGTCGATCTCGGCCTTCTCCATGCCCGCCATCTTCAGCGGAAAGGCGATGTTCTTGCGCACGCTCATATGCGGATAGAGCGCATAGGACTGGAACACCATGGCAAGGCCGCGCTTGGCCGGCGGCAGCTCGGTGGCGTCCTTGCCGTCGATGACGATCTTGCCGCCGGTGACGTCCTCGAGCCCGGCGATCAGCCGGAGGAGCGTGGACTTGCCGCAGCCGGACGGGCCGACGAAGACGACGAATTCGCCGTCCTCGATCTCGAGGTCCAGTTCGGGGATGATGACGACGTCGCCGAAGGCCTTGCGAACCTTCTCGAGATGGATCTGTCCCATGACAACATTCCTTACTTGACGGCGCCGAAGGTGAGGCCGCGCACCAGCTGCTTCTGCGAGAACCAGCCGACGATCAGGATCGGGGCAATGGCGAGCATGGAGGCGGCCGAAAGCTTGGCGTAGAAATTGCCCTGGGGCGAGGAGAAGGACGCGATGAAGGCGGTCAGCGGCGCCGCGTTCGACGTCGTGAGGTTCAGCGTCCAGAAGGCCTCGTTCCAGGACAGGATGACGTTGAGGAGGATCGTCGAGGCGATGCCCGGCACCGCCATCGGCGCCAGCACCTGGGTGATCTCCTTGCGAAGATTCGCCCCGTCCATGCGGGCCGCCTCCAGGATCTCGCCGGGGATCTCCTTGAAGTAGGTGTAGAGCATCCAGACGATGATCGGCAGGTTGATCAGGAAGAGGACGACGATCAGCCCCAGCCGGGAGTCCAGGAGGCCGAACCGGATGAACATCAGATAGACCGGGATCAGGACGCCGACGGCGGGCAGCATCTTGGTCGACAGCATCCAGAGCAGCACGTCCTTGGTGCGCTTGGTCGGCGAGAACGCCATCGCCCAGGCGGCCGGAACGGCGACGATCAGCCCCAGCGCCGTCGAGCCGAGCGACAGGTAGATCGAATTCATCATGAAATGCAGGTAGTTCGATTGGGTCTGGATGGTCTGGTAGTTCTCCAGCGTCCAGTCGAAGCCGATGAAGACCGGCGGGATCGAGATCGCCTGCAGCTCGCTCTTGAACGAGGTGAGGAAGGTCCACAGGATCGGGAAGAAGATCACCAGCCCGACGAACCAGGCGAGGACCGTGGTGCCGATCTTGCGGCCCGTGGAAACGTTGCGTGCCATGGTGTGCCCTCCCTCAGGCGTCGAGGTTCTTGCCGATGAGGCGGACGAGGAAGATCGCGACGATGTTGGCGAGGATGACGGCGACGATGCCGCCGGCCGACGCCGCGCCGATGTCGCCGTAGGAGGTCGCCTGCTGGGCCACGAGATAGGTGATGTTGGTCGACTGCGAGCCCGGCCCGCCCTGGGTGGTCACCAGGATCTCGGCATAGATCGACAGAAGGAAGATCGTCTGGATCAGGATGACGACGGTGATCGCCCGGCTCATGTGGGGAAGCGTGATGTACCAGAAGATCGACAGGGCCCCCGCCCCGTCCATCTCCGCGGCTTCCTTCTGGTCCGTCGACAGCGACTGCAGGGCGGTGAGGAGGATCAGCGTCGCGAAAGGCAGCCACTGCCAGGCGACGATGATGACGATCGACAGGAGCGGCACGTCGGTCATCCAGTCGATCGGGGCGATGCCGATCGCCTGCAGCAACTGGCCGATGACGCCATAGACCGGGTTCATCATCATGTTCTTCCAGACCAGGGCCGCGACGGTCGGCATGACGAAGAACGGCGCGATGACGAGCAGCCGGACGATGTTGACGCCGTAGAAGTCCTGGTCGAGCAGGAGCGCGATGAGGATGCCGCCGATCACCGTGATGGCGAGGACGCCGAGGACGAGGACCAGCGTGTTGGCCAGCGCCGCGAGAAAGGTCGGGTCGGCGAGGAAGTAGCTGTAGTTCTCGAAGCCGACGAAGGGCGTCGAGAACGGGTTGTAGAGCGTGTAGTTCAGCGTCGAGAAATACAGCGTCATCGCCAGCGGCACGATCATCCAGATCAGGAGGACGATCACCGCCGGCGCCATCATCGTGCGCGCCGCGTTCTTGGTGTGCAAGGTGGCCATGGCATTGCCCGTTCTGCCGCCGCGCATCGGCATGATGGCGGTCCAATCGAAGCGGGCCGCCGAAAATGGGCGCCGGGCCGCTTCCCTGTCGTCGTGACGGCCCGTCGCGGCTCGGCAGGGCCGGGCCGAATGACCGTGAGCATCGGGAGGAAGGAAGGTCGTTCAGGAACGAATTCGGGAGCCGCCGTCGCCGGCCGGGCTTGTCGAGAATCCGGTCTTCCTCCCGGCAGGAATGGCCGGGCGGCTCGTTTGGCGGCCGCCCGTGCCCGTCTCATGATCGCTCGGCGATCAGTTCTTGATGTAGCCGCCGCGGGTCATCTCGCGGGTGGCGATCGCCTGGGCCTGGCTCAGCGCCTGGTCGACCGTGGTGGAGCCCGAAAGCGCCGCCGCCATCTGCTGGCCAACCGCCGTGCCCAGACCCTGGAACTCGGGGATCGCCGCGAACTGCAGGCCGTAATAGGGCTTGTCGTCGGTCGGCGAGGGATCGGCATGCTGGATGGCGTTCAGCGTCGCATCGGCGAAGGGCGCCGCCTTGGTGTAGTTCTCGTTCTCGTAGAGCGAGGTCCGGGTGCCGGGAGGCACGTTCGCCCAGCCTTCCTTCTCGGCGACGAGCTCGAGATATTCCTTCGACGTCGCCCAGGAGATGAAGGTCTGCGCCGCATCGGCCTTCTGCGAGGAGTTCGGGATCGCCAGCGACCACGCCCACAGCCAGTTGAAGCCGTCGTTCGGGCAACCCTCGACGCCGCAGGGTGCGGCTGCGAAGCCGACCTGGTCGGGCACCTGGCTCTGCTTGGGATCGGTCACGAAGGAGGCCGCGACGGAGGCGTCCATCCACATGCCGCACTTGCCCTGTCCGAACAGCTGCAGGTTCTCGTTGAAGCCGTTGGAGGCGGCGCCCGGAGGGCCGTATTTGGTCATCAGGTCGACATAGAGGGTGACGGCCTTCTTCCAGCCCTCGCTCTCGAACTGCGGCTTCCAGTCGGCGTCGAAATAGTTGGCGCCGAATTCGCGGGCCATGTTGCCGAGGAAGGCCATGTTCTCGCCCCAGCCCGGCTTGCCGCGCAGGCAGATGCCATAGACGCCGGCTTCCTTGTCGGTGACCTTTTCGGCGGCTTCCGCGATGAAGTCCCAGGTCGGCTTCTCGGGCATGGTCAGCCCGGCCTTCTCGAAGAGGTCCTTGCGGTAGAGCGTCAGGACGCTCTCGGCATAGAACGGCGCGGCGTAGAGCTTGTCGTCGTTGGACAGCGCCGAGCGGATCGCCGGGATCAGGTCGTCGACGTCATAGTCGTCGCCGAGGCCGTCGAGCGGCTTCAGCCATTCCTGCTTGGCCCAGATCGGCACTTCGTAGGTGCCGATGGTCATCACGTCGAACTGGCCGCCACCGGTGGCGATGTCGGTGGTGACGCGCTGGCGCAGGATGTTCTCCTCCAGCGTGACCCAGTTCACCTTGATGTCCGGATGGGCCTTCTCGAATTCGGGCGTCAGGCCCTGCATCCGGATCATGTCGGAGTTGTTGACGGTGCCGATCGTCAGCGTCGTCTGCGCCTGAGCGGACGTCGCCGCGACGGCGATCAGCGCAATCGCGCTCGCCGTCAGCATGGAAAATCTCATGAAAGCCTCCCAGCTCTGAGATGAGCATTTGTTCAATAGCAGGGCAAAACTTCACCGTCTGCACACCAATGTCAAACGAATTCCATGCGGCAGTGCAGCAGGGGAGCGTCCCCCCATTGCCGAGCTCGGGCGCCTCAGACCGCGCCCGGACGGCGCGCAGCCTTCGCGCGTTCTGGACAATCAAGTTCGCCGCCGCGTGGCAATGAAACCCGCGACGCCAAGCCCCCAGAGCCGTTGAAAGCGGGGCAAGCTGCCGCACGATCACCTTGGCGTATGTAGCATCTTATGCTACAACAAGACTATGGCTCGCAATCCAAGCATCTCATTGACCGATCATCAGCAGCGTTTCGTGTCGTCGCTGATCGAAAGCGGTCGCTATCATGGCGTCTCAGAAGTGGTGCGCGATGGCTTGCGGATGCTCGAGGAACGCGAAGAGAAGCGCCGCGCTGTCATCGCCCGGCTGGAAGCTGCGGTCGACGAAGGTCTGCGCAGCGGCGAGTCGGCGCCCCTGGAGTCTATCGATGCGTTGATCGAGGAATTCGAGCGCGAACCTCCCGCGTAGCATGGTACGCATCCTTCGCAAACCGCTCGCCAAAGCGGACCTTCGAGGTATTTTTCGCTTCATCGCGAAGGATTCGCCGCACGCGGCACGCACCTATTTGCGGGATCTCGACGAAACCATTCGCCGTGTTGCCGTCTTGCCGTTCATCGGATCGGCCCGCTTGCCGAACTATCCCGACATGCGCGTCTTCCCCTGCCGAAATCATCTGCTGATCTACCGCGCCCTTCCCGAAGGCGACGGGATCGAACTCATTCGCGTGTTTCATGGTGCACAAGACTGGCAGGCGGTATTCACCGACACCCCATGAGCGTCGCGGCAGCACCCCTTTCGCCTGCGCCTCGCAGCACGCGGCCCATTCGACCCTGCACGGCGTCACATGGTCCGCCTGCTCGTCGCTGAGCTGCGGCGGCGTCACACCTGGTTGATATCCACCTCTCCCGCCACCGCCATTACCCCAACAGCCTCTCGGCCGTCGCCTCGTCGGTGATCAGGCCGTTGATCAGCCCGCCAGTGGCGGCGGCGCGGATCGCCGAGGTCTTGGCCGGGCCCATGGCCGCGGCGATGACGTCGCCGTGCCGGGTCGAAGGGATGGGCGCGCTCGCCACCCGCTCGTTGAAGCGGCAATCGATCAACTTGCCGGACGTGTCGAACACCCAGCCGACGATCTCGCCGGCGGCGCCCTGCCGCATCAGGTCTTCCTGCTCCTGCGCGGTGATGAAGCCGTCGACCACGAGCGGCGCCCTCGCCGAGATCTCGCCGACGCCGACGAAGGTCACCTCGGCCCTGGCGGCGAGTTGCAGTGTCATCTCGACCACCTTCTGCTGGTGCAGGAGTTGGCGCTCCTCCGGCGTCGAGACGACCACCGGCAGCGGCATCGGATAGTGCCGCGCATTGACCTGGTCGGCCATCGAATAGATCACGTTGTAGACCGAGGCCGAACCGTCCGGCGCGATGTTGCCGGTGAGCGAGACGATGCGGTGCTGGGTCGCCGTCATCGGCGGCAGGTGCTCGACCGCCGCCCTCAGGGTCCGGCCGGTTCCGACGGCGAGGATCGTCGGCGCCTCGCGCTTGAGATGCCGCTCCATCTCCGCCGCGCAGGCCTCGGCGACGCCGAGGGTCGTCGAGGCGGAGGCGGGATCGGACGGCACCACCTCGCAATAGCTGAGGGCGAAGCGCTGCTTCAGGCTCTCCGCCCGCTCCAGGCACGCGGCGATCGGGTGGTCGATCCGCACCCGCACGAGACCCGCCGAGACCGAGTGGGAGACCAGCCGCTGGGCTGCCTGGCGCGAGATGCCGAGCTTGGCCGCGATCTGGTCCTGGGTGTTGCCGGCGACGTAGTAGAGCCAGCCGGCCCGCGCCGCGTCGTCCAGCCTCGTCGTCTCGTCGTCGCGCGTTCTCGCCATCGCCAGCCCGTCCTCCCAGCCGGGATTGTTTAATGGCAGAAGCCGGCCTCTGGCAAACCGCCTCCGAATCCTCCGCGCCGCGGCGTCACGATACCCGGACAGAGTGCCGGCAGCACCCCGGCGTCACGGTACCCAGACGGGTGCCGGCGTCCCCGCGCTGCGACCGAAGCGTGCACGCAACGTCATTTTGGCTGGGCGTCCTGCGCAATTCTTGGGCAAATCAATTCAAAACGCCCGGCAGGCTTGATTTTCTTCGCAATGGCTTTCTCTTTGGTTGGGAACGTGACGGAGGGCGCCGGTGAATTCATTCGACGAGATGTTGCTAGCGAACGGCGAGGTGCGCGAGCCCTATGCCCGGTTCCACGAGTGGTTCAGGGAGCAGGACACGGAGGCGCTGGGCGAGAAGGCCGGCGAGGCGGAAGCCTTCTTCCGGCGGACCGGCATCACCTTCAACGTCTATGGCCAGGAGGAGGCCGCCGAACGGCTGATCCCCTTCGACCTCGTCCCTCGCATCATGGCCAAGGCCGAATGGGACAATCTCGCCGAGGGAATCGAGCAGCGCGTCGTCGCGCTCAACGCCTTTCTCGACGATCTCTACCACGACCAGGAGATCATCAAGGCCGGCAAGATCCCGGCCCGGCTGATCGAGGGCAACGAGGCCTATCTCCCCCAGATGCAGGGCTTCCGCCCGCCCGGCGGGGTCTACACCCACATCATCGGCACCGACATCGTGCGCTGCGCCGAGAACGAGTTCTACGTGCTCGAGGACAACGCCCGGACCCCGTCCGGCGTCTCCTACATGATCGAGAACCGTGAAACGATGATGCAGATGTTTCCCGAGCTGTTCGCGCAGAACCGCGTGCGGCCGGTGGAGACCTATCCGCATCACCTGCGCCGCTCCCTCGCCGCGGTCGCCCCGCCGGCCTGCGAGGGCACGCCGACGATCGCCGTCCTGACGCCGGGGATCTACAATTCCGCCTTCTTCGAACACGCCTTCCTCGCCGACCAGATGGGCGTCGAGCTGGTCGAGGGCTCCGACGTCGCCGAGATCGACGGGCGCATCCAGATGCGCACCACCGAGGGCTACAAGCCCATCGACGTGATCTATCGCCGGGTCGACGACGACTTCCTCGACCCCAAGGTGTTCAACCCGGCCTCGATGCTCGGCATCCCCGGCATCATGGAAGTCTACAAGAACGGCGGCATCACCATCGCCAACGCCCCCGGCACCGGGATTTCCGACGACAAGGCGATCTATTCCTACATGCCGGAGATCGTCGAGTTCTACACCGGCACGAAGGCCAAGCTCCAGAATGTCCCGACCTGGCGCTGCGCCGAGGAGGACAGCCTCAAATACGTCCTCGAGCACCTCGAGGAACTGGTGGTCAAGGAGGTGCACGGCTCCGGCGGCTACGGCATGCTGGTCGGCCCGACCTCGACCCGGGAGGAGCGGGAGATCTTCGCCGAGAAGCTGAAGAAACGGCCGTCCAACTACATCGCCCAGCCGACGCTGGCGCTCTCCACCGTGCCGATCCTCGTCGACGGGGGCCTTGCGCCGCGCCACGTCGATCTGCGCCCCTTCGTCCTCGTCTCCGACAAGGTCCGCATCATTCCCGGCGGCCTGACCCGCGTCGCCCTCAAGGAGGGCTCCCTGGTGGTCAATTCCAGCCAGGGCGGCGGCACCAAGGACACCTGGGTTTTGAGGGACTGAGCGATGGCACTTCTCGGACGCACCGCCAACGGCCTGTTCTGGATGTTCCGCTACATCGAGCGGGCGGAGAACACGGCAAGACTGCTGGATGCCGGCCAGCGCATCTCCCTGACCAACCTCTCGGCCGAGCCGGACGAGTGGCAATCGGTCCTCGTCTCGGCCGGGGTCGAGGCCGCCTACACCGCCAAATACGACGACTTCGACCCCGAACGGGTCATCGATTTCATGCTCTGCGACAAGGACAACCCGTCGAGCGTGCGCGCCTCGCTGGAGACCGCCCGCACCAACGGACGGATGGTGCGCACGGCGCTGACCCGCGAGGTCTGGGAGGCGGTCAACGAGAGCTGGCTGGTCATCCAGCGCCGGCTCTCAGGCAAGATCAGCCCGCGCGAGCTGCCCGCCGTCATCGATCTCGTCAAGCGCCAGGGCGCCCTCATCCGCGGCGCCTTCCAGACGACGATGCTGCGCAACGAGATCTTCGATTTCTGCAATCTCGGCGCCTTCATCGAGCGGGCGGACAACACCGCCCGCATCCTCGACGTCAAGTACTGGCTGCTGCTGCCCGAGCACAGCCAGGTCGGCTCGGCGCTCGACGACTTCCAGTGGCGCTCGATCCTGAGGTCGGTCTCGGCCCACCGCTCCTATGCCTGGGAATATGACGGCGAGTACCGGGCGGTGAACATCATCGACTTCCTGATGCTGAACCGGCGCATGCCGCGCTCGCTGGCCTATTGCTACACCTTCATCGAGGAGAGCCTGAAATATCTCGACCGGAACTACGAGGTCCGCCAGCCCTGCTTCGAGACCGCCGCCTCGCTGAACGAGCGCCTGTCCGGCTCGAGCGTCCGGCAGATCATCGACGGCGGACTGCACGAGTTCCTCGAGTCCTTCATCCGCGACAACAACCGCCTCGCCCAGGAGATCGGCCAGAACTACCGCTTCTATCCCGGCGCCTGAGCCGCGGTGGGAAGCGGAGCGGGCGAATCGCGTTCGGCGGGCGCCTCTGCATCGCGAGGATGCTGGCCCGGGGAGACTTGCCCGTCTCCTCGCGGCCAGGCCGATCGCCGGGCACTGCCGGCCCCGCTGGCATGCTGTTCGTCGTCGACCGCGCTGCGCACGGCGCGATCGGGACGGATATCGGTCGAGGCTCCACCGACGGGCCTCGCCGCCCCCATGCCTGTGGACGCTCGGCCCATTCCGGCAACACCGCCGCAAAAAGTTTAGGACAAGCCGCGCATGGTAGTTGTCTGCGACCCGATCTTGGCGGATTGATCGCGGCGGGAGTCGTGGCAGGGATACTGCCGGTCCTTTGAGAGGCGCGGACTTCGATGACCTACTGTGTCGGACTTCTGGTGGAACGCGGCCTGGTATTCATGTCCGACACACGGACGAATGCCGGCCTCGACAACATTTCCGTCGTTTCCAAGATGAAGACCTGGGAGGTGCCGGGCGAGCGGTTCCTATGCCTCCTGTCGGCCGGAAACCTCGCCACCACCCAGGCGACGGTCTCGCTGCTCGACGAGCGCATGGTCGCCCCGGCCGATCGCCAGCCGGGCATCCTGACCCAGCCGTCGATGTTCCAGACCGCCAAGCTGATCGGCGAGACCGTCAAGGAAGTCATCAGCGGCACGGCCCAGGGCGGCCAGAGCGCCGATGCGGTGTTTTCGGCCTCCTTCATCTTCGGCGGCCAGATCAAGGGCGGGCGCCCGCGCCTGTTCATGATCTATCCGGAGGGCAACTTCATCGAGGCCGGCGCCGACAATCCCTTCTTCCAGATCGGCGAGCACAAATACGGCCGCCCGATCATCATCCGCACCTACGAGCCGACGATGTCGCTGGAGGACTGCGCCAAGCTGCTGCTGGTGTCCTTCGATTCCACCATCAAGTCGAACCTCTCGGTCGGCCTGCCGATCGACATGCAGTTCTACGAAATGGACAGCCACGTGAGAGGCTATCGGCGGCGGTTCGACGCGAGGGACGAATACTACCGCACCATCTCGGGCGGCTGGTCGGACTCGCTGAAGCAGGCTTTCGACGCCCTGCCCGCATTCGAGCGGTAAAAAAGGCGCCCGCAGTTTCCCGCGAGCGCCCTGTGATGTCAGCGTCTAGACCCTGAGCCCTTCGACAGCCTTTACTGATACAGGTCGTCGCCCTGCGCGTAGGGGTTCTGCTGGCCGCCCTGGTAGGGCGCGGCCTGCAATTCGCTCATCGCCAGCTGCTCGGCGCCGTCGCGATGATAGATGTCGTCGCGGAACTGCACGACGTTCGGATCGGTCGCCCAGGCGGTGATGTAGGTGAAGTAGACCGGCACCGGATCGCTGAGGTCGATGTCCTGGCGCTGGCGCGAGGCGATCACCTGCTCGATGCGCTGGCGGTCCCAGCCCGGCTCGTTACGGGAGATCCAGACGATCAGGTCGCGGACGTTCTGGACGCGCACGCAGCCCGAGGAATCGAACCGCATCAGGTTCGAGAACAGGCCCTGCTGCGGCGTGTCGTGCATGTAGACCGCGTGGGGGTTCGGGAAGTTGATCTTCACCGAGGCCATCGCGTTATTCTTGCCCGGGTCCTGGCGGAACAGGTATTTCACCGCCTCGTCGGTGTTCCAGTCGATCGTCTCCGGCGGGATCTCGTTGCCCTTGCCGTCATAGATGTGGATGTTCGACTCGGCGAGATATTTCGGGTTCTTGCGCATCAGCGGAATGATGTCCTTGCGGACGATCGAGGCCGGCGCGTGCCAGTAGGGATTGAGATTGAGGTTGGTGATCTTCGATTCCAGAATCGGCGACTGGCGGTCGATCTTGCCGACGATCGCGGTGTGGCGCTGCACCACCTGGCCGTTCTCGACCGCCTCGACCGAAGCGGCAGGAATGTTGACGATCACGAAGCGATGGCCGTGTTCCTTGGCGACCATCTCCTGCAGCCGGCTGACATTGGTGATCAGCTGGTTGAGACGCAGCTGCGCCGGCACGTTCATCGCCTTGTAGGTATATTCGGCGACGACGCCGTCCGCCGGCAGGCCGTGCCGAGCCTGGAAGCGCTTTACCGCCGCATCGACATAGCTGTCGAAGACCGTCGACGAGCCGGCGCCGGCCGACAGATCGCCGGCGATCGCGAGGCGCTGGCGCAGCAGCGGCACCGCCGAGGATTCAGCGCCGATCCGCAGCTTTGCGTTCTCGGGCACCTGCGGCCAGCCGCCCGAGGCGACGATGCCCTGATAGGCGTTGACGGCGGCCTGGGTCGACACCAGCGTGGCATTCGAGAAGATCGGCGTGTTCGATGCGACCTGCCGCACGCTGGAGCCGCGCGTGTCGAACTGGTCGTCCCAGTTGCCACGGCTCGGTGCGTTGAGGATCTCGGACAAGGCGTTCTGGGCGAAGGCAGCCCCCGGCACCAGTCCGGCACCAAGCGCCGCAGCGCCCAGAAGAAACTGCCGCCGCGTCGCCGCCTGGCTCTTTCGATCAGTCGCTCTCGTCATCCATGCCCCCGTTTATCGATACTATCGGCACCAAGGCCAGCGCCGGGCGTACGAAGCGCTCCGGCAACCACAGCTCGGCTCGTCTTTCCTCGCACGGCGCCTACACGCCCGCCCTCTGCCGGCCCCCTAGCCCGCATCGAAACCTCGCGGCGCAGGCGTCCAGCCGATCCGCGGCTTGGCGCAACTGGTGCCGTCTCGGAAGAAACCCGCTCTCAGCGTTTTCCTAACTCCGCCAATATGGCCAAAGCGTGAACTCGCGGTTGCTTCCGCCGCATCTGCGAACAAGACTGCGTGACCTTCCGCCGGTCGGCATCCGCTTCGGAGACCAGGAACGATGGCGGCCCTGGCGCCCTCGCCGCGCCGCGGCCTCTCGCAACTGACGCGGAAAGGCGCAGTTCGCCACTGCTTCGTGCATGCCTGACCCGGCGTCGCAAACGGAACTGCGCCATTCCAACCATTCGGCGCATGGCACGCATGTTGCCTTGCTCGGCGTCGGAGCGGGCGCCCGACGCGTCCCTCGAACGCAGAAGGAGAAACGGCTTGCAACGACGTCAATTCCTCGCCGGCACCGCGATCGCCGCTTCCGCCCTTGCGGCACCTGCCGTCGCGCGGGCCCAGACGAGCTTTTCGTGGAAGATGACCAATGCCTACGGGCCGGGCTCGCCCTTCTATGTCGAGGGACCGGGCAGCCCGACCGACTTCTGCAAGAAGGTCGAGGCGATGTCGGGCGGCCGGCTGAAGATCCAGCATTTCGCCGCCGGCGAGCTCATCCCGGCGCTCGAGGGCTTCGACGCCGTGCAGAACGGCATCGTCGAGATGAACGCCGCCAACGCCTATTTCTGGGCAGGCAAGATCGCCGCCGCCCAGTATTTCACCACCGTCCCCTTCGGCATGGACGTCAAGGGCACCAATGCCTGGCTCTATGAGGGCGGCGGCATCGACCTGTGGCACGAGCTCTACGAGCCGCTCGGGATGCTGGCCTTCCCGATGGGCAACACGGGCGTCCAGATGACCGGCTGGTTCCGCAAGGAAATCAACACGGTCGAGGATTTCGACGGGCTGAAGATGCGCATTCCGGGGCTCGCCGGAAAGGTCTATGCCAAGCTCGGCGTCAACGTGCAGCTGCTGCCCGGCGGCGAGATCTTCCCGGCGCTGGAGCGCGGCGTCATCGACGCGGCGGAGTTCGTCGGCCCCTATCAGGATCGCCGTCTCGGCCTGCAGAAGGCGGCGAAATACTATTACACCACCGGCTGGCACGAGCCGAACAACGTCACCGAGCTGCTGATCAACAAGGCCGCCTGGGACACCCTGCCGGCCGACCTCCAGGCGATCGTTCAGACCGCGGCCATGGCCTGCAACGTCGAGAGCAATGCCTGGTGCGACGCGACCAATGCCGAGGCGATGGACGATCTCGTCAAGAATTTCGGCGTCATCGCCAAGCCGCTGCCCGACGCCGTCGTCGAGAAGCTGCGCGAAGTGACCACCGCGACGCTTGCCGAAGGTGCGGAAGCCGATCCCAGGACGAAGAAGGTCCACGAGGCCTATTTCGCCTTCAAGAAGCAGTATGGCGACTGGGCCGGCGTGTCCGCCCAGCCGCTGCTCCCGGTCCTCTACAAGTCGTAGCGCATCGTGACGGTCCTTCTCAAGATTGCGGACGGGGCCGATCGCCTCGTCCGCATCGTCGGCGAGGCCATGGCCTGGACCGCCCTCGCCATGGTGCTCCTGATCGCGTTCAACGTCATCGCCCGCTACCTGTTCTCCTACGGGGTCGTCGGCCTGCAGGAAATGGAATGGCACCTGATGGCGGTCGGTGCGCTGTTCGGCATGCCCTATGCGCTGAACCGCGGCGAGGAAGTCCGCGTCGACGTCCTCTACGGCTCGTTCTCGCCGCGGGCGAAGCGGATGGTCGACGCCTTCGGCGCCCTCTGTCTCGGCGTCATCTCGCTGCTGATCGCCTGGCTCGCCCTCGGCTTCGTCGCCCAGTCCCATGCGCTCGGCGAAAGCTCGGCCGACCCCGGCGGCCTGCCCTATCGCTGGATCCTCAAGGCCGCGATCCCCACCGCCTTCCTGCTTCTCGGGCTGCAGGCCTTCGCGCGGTTCGTCTTCGACATCGCCGCGCTGGCGGGCCACCGGCCACCCTCTCCCACCGAAAGCTGATTTCATGCCGGTCAACGAAATCCTGGCGCTGGCGATGATCGGCGCCTTCTTCCTGTTGCTGCTCGGCGGGCTGCCGGTGCCGATTTGCCTCGCCTTGACCGGCCTCGTCTTCGGCTATGTCGGCTTCGGCGGCCTGCTCTTCGGCCTTTTGCCGGCGCGCATCTTCGGCGTCGTCACCAACTACACCCTCCTCGCTTTGCCGCTGTTCATCTTCATGGGCATCATGCTCGAGCGTTCGAAGATGGCGGAGGACCTCCTCGACGTCATCGGGCTCGCGATGGGCGGGCTGAAGGGCGGCATGGCGCTCGCCATCATCCTCGTCGGCGTCCTGATGGGCGCGGCCTCGGGCGTCGTCGGCGCGACGGTGGTGACGATGGGCCTGATCGCGCTCAACCCACTGATCCGCCGGGGCTACGACAAGGGCGTCGCCGCCGGCGTCATCTGCGCCTCCGGCACCCTCGGCCAGATCATCCCGCCGAGCCTCGTCCTGATACTCCTCGCCGACATCATGGGCGAGAGCGTCGGCACGCTGTTCGCCGCCGCCCTCATCCCCGGCCTGCTGCTCGCCGGCCTGTTCATCGTCTACGTCATCGGCCTCGGCATCGTCCTGCCGCACAAGGTGCCCGCCATTCCGCTGGAAGAACGTCAGGCGGTCTCCGGCGGCGAACTCGGCAGGCGCCTCCTCACTGTGGTCCTGCCGCCGCTGGCTCTGATCTTCCTCGTCCTCGGCTCGATCATCGGGGGGGTCGCCGCGCCGACGGAGGCGGCGGCCATGGGCGCTTTCGGCGCCTTCCTGCTGGCGCTGTTCTCCGGCCGGCTCGATCTCAAGGTGATGACCGAGGTGGTGCGCGGCTCCTTCGTCACCTCGGCCATGGTGTTCTTCATCCTGATCTTCGCCCAGGTCTTCTCGCTGGCCTTTCGCGGCCTCGGCGGCGAGCGGCTGGTGCAGGACGCCTTCGCCTTCGTGCCGGGCGGCATCGACGGCCAGCTCCTGTTCCTGATGGCGCTGCTGTTCGTGCTCGGCTTCTTCCTCGAATGGATCGAGATCTCCTACATCGCCCTGCCCTTGTTCCTGCCCGTCCTGCACCAGTCCGGCGTCGATCTCGCCTGGGTGGCGATCCTCGTCGCGGTGAACCTGCAGACCTCGTTCCTCACCCCCCCGTTCGGCTGGGCACTGTTCTTCCTGAAGGGCGTCGCCCCGCCGGAGCTGCGGACCAGCGACATCTATCGCGGCGTCGTGCCCTTCATCGCGGTCCAACTGGTCGGACTTTCTCTGGTATACCTCTTCCCGCAGCTGGCATTATGGTTGCCGGAGGCGATCGGATGGTGAGGAGGAACGATCATGCTGAATAGCGCCAGGGGCCTCAATGGCTGCGTCAGCGCGCCCCATACGGCGGCGGCGCTGGCCGGGCAAAAGGTCCTCGCCAAGGGCGGCACCGCCATCGAGGCGATGGTGGCGGCGGCCGCGACCATCGCCGTCGTCTACCCGCACATGAACGGCATCGGCGGCGACGGCTTCTGGATCATCCACCGGCCGGGCGAGACGCCGGTCGGCATCTCCGGCTGCGGCCGGGCGGCGGGGCTGGCGACGCCCGAGTGGTATGCGGCACGGGGCCACACCGAGGCGATCCCGGCGCGCGGGGCGCATGCGGCGCTGACCGTGCCCGGCACGATCGCCGGCTGGCAGGCGGCGCTCGGCCTCGTCGATCCGGCCCGCCGGCTGCCCCTCGAAGATCTCCTCCAGACGGCGATCGGCTATGCCGAAGACGGCATGGTGGTGACCGGCAACCAGGCCGATTGCACCGCGGCAAAGCTGGCGGGCCTTCAAGACGTCCCCGGTTTTGCCGAGACCTTCCTCCTCGACGGCCGCCCGCCCCGGGCGGGCGAGATCCTGCGGCAGCCGGCGCTGGGAAAGACGCTGCGCACCCTCGTGGCCGAGGGCCTCGACGCCGCCTATCGCGGGTCCATCGCGAAGGCCCATGCCGGTTTTCTCGAAGCCGCCGGCTCGCCGCTGCGGCTCGACGATTTCTACCGCTACGAGGCCGAGACGGTCGCGCCGCTGTCGGCGACGATCTCGGCCGGCCGGCTGTTCAACATGGTGCCGCCGACGCAAGGGGTCTCGTCGCTGATGATCCTCGCCCTGTTCGACCGGCTGGGCGTGACGCGGGCCGAGGGCTTCGACCATGTCCACGGGCTGATCGAGGCGACCAAGCAGGCCTTCATCCTCAGGAATGCCGAACTCGGCGATCCGGACTTCATGACCCGGCCGGCGGCCGACTGGCTCCTCGAAGAGGCCATCGCCGAGCTGCACCGGCGCATCGATACCAAGAGCGCCCTGCCCTGGCCGCATGTGGCGAAGGCCGGCGACACGATCTGGATGGGCGCGGCCGACAAGGACGGCACGGTGGTGAGCTTCATCCAGAGCGTCTTCTGGGAATTCGGCTCGGGGCTGACATGCCCGCAGACCGGCGTCTTCTTCCAGAACCGCGGCGCGGGCTTTTCGCTGACCCCCGGGCCCAACCAGGTCGGCCCGCGCCGGCGGCCGTTCCACACGCTCAACCCCGCGCTGGCCGAGCTCACCGACGGCCGGGTGATGGCCTATGGCACCATGGGCGGCGAAGGCCAGCCGCAGACGCAGGCGGCGGTGTTCACCAGATATGCCATGTTCGGCGAGAATCTCCAGACAGCGGTGACGGCGCCGCGCTGGCTGCTCGGCAAGACCTGGGGGGACGCCACGACGACGCTGAAGCTCGAGGACCGCTTCGATCCCGGCCTCGTCGCAGAGCTGCGCGCCGCCGGCCACGAGACCGAGATCATCCCCGCCTTCTCCGATCTTGCCGGCCATGCCGGTGCCGTGGTGCGCCATCCCTCCGGCGTCCTCGAAGGCGCCAGCGACCCCCGCGCCGACGGGGCGGCGCTGGCGTTCTGAACGCCGCCGCAGCTATACGTGCCACCGCATAGCGCCCTCATCCCGAGGTGCCCGGCCGCTCTTCGAGCGGTCGGGCCCCTGTCGTCGCGCGATCGTTCAGCAACCCTCGAACCGGGCCGGGCCGGGCTCCTGAGCGCCGCCGCAGCAGCGGCACGGAACCCCGGGCGCCGCATCACCTCGAAGCCCCGTCGGCCTCCATCACCGCAACGTCGGACGGCGAGAAGTAGATGTCGACCCTTTCACCACGCGCCGGCGGCGGGGTGGTCGAGCGATTGAAGGTATCGACCAGGATCGTCCCCCCGGTGGTCGCGACCCTCAGTCGGACCACCGAGCCCATGAAATTGGCGTCTTCCACCGCGCCGTTCAGACGATTGGTCCGGTCCGCCGAAGGCTCGAGTTTCGCCGCTTCCGGGCGCAGCGTCAGCGTCACCGGGTCGCCCTCGGCGACCTGTGGCGTCTCGGCGAGCTCGATCGGCGCGCCGTCGACCGTCACCGAGCGACCGGGGCCGCGCACGCCTTCCAGAAGGCTCAGAGTGCCGACGAAGCCCGCGACGAAGCGGGTCTTCGGCCGGTTGTAGATCATGAAGGGCGTGTCGCACTGGTCGATCCGCCCGCCGCTCATCACCGCGATCCGGTCCGACATCGACAGGGCCTCTTCCTGATCGTGGGTGACGAAGATCGTGGTGATGCCGAGCTCGCGCTGCAGCGCCCGGATCTCCTCGCGCAGCGACACGCGGATCTTGGCGTCGAGAGCCGAGAGCGGCTCGTCGAGGAGGAGAACCCGCGGGCTCGGCGCCAGCGCCCTCGCCAGCGCCACGCGCTGCTGCTGGCCGCCGGACAGCTGATAGGGGTAGCGGTCGCCGAGATGCGGCAGGCCGATCAGCTTCAGCATCTCCTCGACGCGCGGGCCGATCTCGCGCTTCGGCCTGCCGGCGACCTTGAGCCCGAAAGCCACGTTGTCGTGGACGGACAGATTGGGGAACAGTGCATAGGCCTGGAACACCATGCCGATGCGGCGCTTGTTCGCCGGAAGGCCGGTGACGTCTTCGCCGTCGATGGTGATGGTGCCTTCCGACGGCTGCTCGAAGCCCGCCACCATCCGCAGCATCGTCGTCTTGCCGCAGCCCGAGGGGCCGAGGAAGGAGACGAACTCGCCCTTCCTGATCGACAGGTCGAAATTCTTCACGACGGTATTGGCGGCGAAGCTCTTCGTCACCGCCTCGATCCTCAGAAAGCTCATGGCGTGGCGGTCCTTGCTGGCTTGAAGCCGCGGCGGGGGAACAGGCGCCCGCCGGGCTTGCGGGTGGCGAAGAGCTGCATCAGCACCATGCAGACCCAGATGAGGGCGAAGGACATGATGGCGAGTGCCGCAGGCTCATAGGCGCGATCCTGGCCGATCTGCACCAGATAGGGGCCGAAGGCCGGCCGGTTCAGAAGGCTGGCGATGACGAACTCGCCGAAGGAGATCGAGAAGGTCAGGAAGGCGCCCGAGACGATCGCCGAGCGGACATTCGGGAAGATCACGGTGCCGATGGTGCGAAGACGGGAGGCACCGAGGCTTTCGGCGGCCTCGGTCAGCGTCTTGATGTCGATCGCCGCCATGCCGTTGTCGACCGACCGGTACATGTAGGGCAGGGACAGGACGACATAGCCAGCGACGAGCAGGAGGTTGGTGCCGGCATTGCTCAGGGTCAACGGCAGAAACGAGCTCGAGCCGAACAGGCGGATATAGCCGAAGACGAGGACGACAGGCGGGATGATCAGCGGCATCAGGCTGACGAATTCCACCACCGGGCGCCATTTCGGCAGCTTGAGGCGCACCCAGTAGGCGGTCGGCACGACGATCAGGACGCCGACGACGATGGCGGCGAGCGAGGCGACCGCCGAAAAGCTCACCGTGGCAAAGAAGATGTCGCTGCTGAAGACCGAGCGATACGCGGCAAGGCTCCACTCGCCGCGGATCATCTGCAGCGAGAACTGGAAGGTCGCATAGAGCGGGATCAGGAAGTAGGACGCCGTCAGGACGACGATCAGCGTCGAAAAGACCGGAAAGGACTTCTTCACTTCTGCCACCTTTCGGCACGGGTGCGAAGGACGAGATAGATCGTGTTCGACACCGCCATGATCACCACCATGCCGACCGCCAGCGCATAGCCGAGATTGGGGTTGTAAAGGACGTTGCCCTGGATCTGCTGGAAGAGGACGATCGGCACCACCGCAAAGCGCGACCCGGTCAGCGCATAGACGGTGGCGAGGGTGCCGAAGGCGTTGGCAAAGAGCAGCAGGAAGCAGCCGAGGATCGACGGCATCAGCACGGGCAGCGCCACCATCAGCCAGTATTGCCGGCGGCTGGCGCCGAGGATCTCGGCGGCCTCCCGCCACTCGGCCTTCAGGCCGTCCAGCGCCGGCGCGACGATGAGCAGCATCAGCGGCAGCTGGAAGTAGAGATAGGTGAGCGCGACGCCCCAGAAGGAGAACAGGTTGAAGCCGGCGCCGTAGAGGTTGAAGCCGAAGACGTCGCGCAGGATGACGGTGACGAGCCCGATGCGGCCGAGCGTCGCGATGAAGGCGAAGGCCAGCGGGATGCCGGCGAAATTCGAGGCGACGCCGGAGAACGTCATGAAGATCGGCCGCACCCAGCGCGGCAGGCCGCCGAGGATGACGGCATAGCCGAGCAGGACGCCGGCGATGGTGCCGAGCAGCGCCGAGACGAGGCTGAGCCGGATCGACAGCGAATAGGCCGCCATGATGTTCGGCGTCGTCAGTTCGGCGAAGTTCTGCAGCGTGAAGGCGCCCTCGGCGTTCTGGAAGGCGCCGGTGACGAGGTAGAGGATCGGCAGGAACAGGAACAGAAGCGCGAAGGCGAAGAACGGCGCCAGGCCGAGCCAGCTGCCGGCGAGGCCGCCGGGCAGGCGTGGCAGCTGGCCGGGAAAGATCGGCCGCGTCTGCGGCCTTGCGACCGATTCTTGAGTGGTCATGACAGTTCAGCGCCCCATGCTGCCGAAACACGGACAAACGGATGCCGGGCAAGGCCGGCATCCGTCGGATCGGATTGCGCGTGACGCTTTTTACTGCGCGCCCATCTCGCGGCCCCAGCTGTCGGCGACGACGGCCTTGGCGGCCGACTGCTCGTCGAGGCTCGGGAAGATCGCCTTGGCGTAGTTCTCGGCCGGCGGCATCTTGTCGAGCAGATCCTGCGGGATCTTGTTGTTGGCGGCCAGATCGTTGAAGCGGATCGGGTGGCAATAGCCCTTCAGCCAGCCGAGCTGGCCCTCGTCCGAATAGAGATACTCCATCCACAGCTTGGCGGCGTTCGGATGCGGCGCATAGGCCGAGATCGCCTGAACGTAGACGCCGGCGATGACGGCGTCGGACGGGACGACGACTTCCATCGGCGGGTTGCCGCCGAGCTTGTCGCGCATGGCGAGGACGTTGTAGTCCCAGTCGAACAGGATCGGGGTGGTGCCCTGCGCCATGTTCTGGGCCGAACCGTTGACCGGAACGAAGTTGCCGTTCTCCTTCAGCTCCTTGAAGAAGGCCGTGCCGGCAGCGGCCGCCTCGGCGCCGCCCTCGGCCCCGGCGGCAACGCCGGCACCATAGACGGTCATCATGGTCGAGTTGCCGGTGCGCGGATCACCCGGAATGGCGACGGAATTGGCGTATTCGGACTTCTTCAGGTCGGCGAAGCTGGTCGGCACGTCCGTGACGATGTCCTTGTTCACGCCCATGGCGAGAACGCCGTAATAGTCGCCGTACCAGTAGCCCTCGGGGTCCTTGGCCGAATCCGGGATCGTCTCCCAGGTCGAGACCTTGTAGGGCATCAAGAGGTTCTCGGCCTTGGCGGCCGGGCCGAAGGACAGGCCGATGTCGAGGACGTCGGGGGCCTGCGGGCCGGTGTTGCCCTTGTTGGCCTTGACCGCCTCGATCTCGTCGCCCGAGCCGGCATTGGGGTTCAGCTCGTTGATCGTCAGGAAGGGATACTTCGCCTTGAAGGCGGCGATGACCTCGCCATAGCCGCACCAGTCGTGGGGCAGCGCAATGGTGGTCAGCTGGCCTTCGGCCTTGGCGGCCGCGACGAGCTCGTCCATCGACATCGGCGTGCCGGACGACTGGGCGAAGGCAAGGCTGGTCGACAGCGACAGGGTCGCGGCGAGAGCCGCGGTGATCGAACGACGGATTGTCATGGCAATAGCCCTCTTGGGCCGTGCAGGAGGCGCGGCCAATGATCTGTTGCGCCTTTGTGGCGGCGACGCAGCGTAGCACCGGCCGGTGACAGTTGCGTGTCGCTCCTGACGGGCGGTCACGCAGCGTCGGTTCCGCCGCCCGCCGCCGCCGCTCGCCGGCCATCGCAGGCGTGCGAAAACGCCCGGCGGCGCGGCGCGCCCAGGGTGTGGACCATGCCGCCCGGCCCTCGAGGGCGCGGGCGTTATCTGATCGCCGCCCCTCAAAACGAAAGGGACAGCGGAACGCCGGAGGCAAGCCCTCCGAACTTTGTATTGTTACGGCTCGCCTCCGGCGTTCCGCACGGTGTCTTCTCGGGCCCTTCTGGCTTGCCACATCCTGCCCGGCACAAGCAGCTTTCGCCGCAGGGCCGCACCGAATGCGCTCACCGGCTGCCGGCGCTTCACGGGAGCCCCCTTTTCAGGACCTCCCGTTGTAGCGGACCGATCCGCACCCGCGCCGTAGTACGCGAGGGGCCGGCGGAGCCTCAGACCCGTCCGAGCCGTGAACCCCTCCGGAAGGGGCCACGCCGCGGACACCGCCCGCCTTCCCGAACGATCCCGGCGATCATTCGTGTCCCTAGGGAAGACGGCGGGGAGATCGTAGGGGTGATGGATGGGGGTGGGGATATCTTTCTTCGAGGGCGCCGATGCGGCGGGGTGCAAAGCCCTGCGCTCGCGCCGTCGCCTCGCCGGTCACGCCTCAGGACGAACCCGCAGCGCGGAGGCTCTGGCGAATGCCGCCAGCGGCACTCGGCCCACATCGCGGGAAGGGACGCCGCCCTCCCCGCTTCTCCAGCATTCGGTAGCAAAAGCCACAAGAGCCTCAGCGACGATGACCTTGACCCTGATCGGTGTCGTCTGAATGGGTGCACGCTGAAACTTCGGCGGCCGCCTCTCGCGGACTGAAATTCGCGTCGAGGAGTTGGTCCAAGGTCAGCGGGCATTCCTCCGGCAACGGCGGAACCACGACGCCGTACTCCGCCAACGAGTCGGTCGCATTCCTTTTGGCCACGCTCCAGATTTTCGGTAAGTCCAGCCGCTGCCTTAGTCCGGGTGAATATGCGAGCACGGCATCGCCCTGAAGTCCGGACGCTTCTCCCACCCAATGAGCAACGGATGGAGCCTCGGGATCACACGCAATCTTGACGAGGTGAACGAGTGTTTGTCTGAGCAGGCTCGAGATTTCCTTGATCTCGGCACGCCCCATGTCCTCGATTTCCTCGGCGATGTTGTCGATGTCAAGAAGATTGGAACTGCGCGGCAACGCGCGCAACAGGGCGGCTTGATCCTGCGTCCAACGATAGAAGTCTGTGTCGTGCTGCTGCGACGGGGCCATGGCAATGTCCCTTGCTCCCTGCCTCTTCAGAACCGTTTTACAGGGACAGTCTGCGGCACGCAAAGGGCGTGCCGAGAATGGAGTGGCTTTTGCCGCGTCATGCCGGGCAGGAGCTGCCTTCATTTGAAACAAGCGCAACGGTGGTGGCATCTGCCACCTCAGGGCGCGTTTCTCCGGAACCGGACTGCTCCTGACACGGCGGGGCATGGATCCCCGGCCCTCACGGGCCGCGGATGACAAAGTGGAGAGGCAAGCGCCAACCTCTGCCACGTCGCGTGCGGCAAGCCTTGCACCCCCCGCCCCCCTCGCCTAAACACCGGCGCTCATCCGGAACCACAGCGAACAGGGCGGGCCATGCTGCAGACCCCCTATTATCTGATCGACGAGCAAAAGCTCCTCGCCAATATGCGCGTCATGGACGAAGTGCGCGAGAAGTCCGGGGCGAAGGTGCTCCTGGCGCTGAAGTGCTTTGCGTCCTGGGCGGTGTTTCCGCTGATGGCGCAGCATATGGATGGGACGACCTCGTCGTCGCTGAACGAGGTGAAGCTCGGGCGTAAAAAGTTCGGCGGGGAGACCCATGCCTATTCGGTCGCCTATGCCGATCATGAGATCGACGAGGTGATCGAACATGCCGACAAGATCATCTTCAATTCGATCTCGCAGCTGACGCGGTTCGAGACGCAGAGCGCCGGGATGACGCGCGGGCTGCGGCTCAATCCGGGGGTGTCGACGTCGAGCTTCGATCTCGCCGATCCGGCCCGGCCGTTCTCGCGGCTCGGCGAAGGCGACTCGGCAAAGGTGGAAGCGGTGCTGGAGAAGATTTCCGGCTTCATGGTCCATAACAATTGCGAGAACGGCGACTTCGCGCTGTTCGACGCGATGCTCGCCAAGGTCGAGGCGAAATTCGGCCATCTGTTCAGCCAGGTGGACTGGGTGAGCCTCGGGGGCGGCATCCATTTCACCGGCAAGGACTATCCGGTCGACGCGCTGTGCCGGCGGCTGAAGGACTTCGCCGAGACATACGGCGTCCAGGTGTATCTGGAGCCCGGCGAGGCGGCGATCACCAAGACGACGACGCTGGAGGTGAGCGTCCTCGACCGGCTCACCAACGGCAAGGAGCTGGCGATCGTCGATTCCTCGGTCGAGGCGCACATGCTCGACCTTTTGATCTACCGGGAAAGCGCCAAGCTTGAGCCGAACACTGGCCCGCACCGGGTGATGATCTGCGGCAAGTCGTGCCTCGCCGGGGATATCTTCGGGGAGTTTTCCTTCGAGAAACCCTTGGAAATCGGCGACCGCATCTCCATTCAGGATGCAGCCGGTTACACCATGGTCAAGAAAAACTGGTTCAACGGGGTGAAGATGCCGGCGATTGCGGTGAAGGGGCTCGACGGGTCGGTCCGCATCGCCCGCGACTTCACCTATGACGACTACGAGCAGAGCCTCTCGTAAGGCCGAACGAAGACCGTCCTGAAGGGGAACGACATCTGATGAAGACCAATGTCCTGATCATCGGCGCCGGCGGCGTGGCGCAGGTGGCGGCGCACAAATGCGCCCAGAACAACGACCGGCTGGGCGAGATCCACATCGCATCGCGCACCGGGTCGAAATGCGAGGCGATCGTCGCATCCGTCCACGAGAAGGGCGCGATGAAGGTCGACGGGGTGATCGCGGCGCATGAGCTCGACGCGCTGGACATTCCGGCGACCGTGGCGCTGATCCGCAAGGTGAAGGCCGGGATCGTCATCAATGTCGGCTCGGCCTTCGTCAACATGTCGGTGCTGTCGGCCTGCATCGAGACAGGCGCGGCCTATATCGACACGGCGATCCACGAGGATCCCCTGAAGATCTGCGAGACGCCGCCCTGGTACGGCAATTACGAGTGGCGGCGGCGCGACGAGGTCGCAAAGGCCGGCATCACCGCCATCCTCGGCGCCGGCTTCGACCCCGGCGTCGTCAACGCCTATGCGCGGCTTGCCGAGGACGAGTATCTCGACGAGATCACCTCGATCGACATCGTCGATGTGAACGCCGGGAGCCACGGCAAGTGGTTCGCCACGAACTTCGACCCAGAGATCAATTTCCGCGAGTTCACCGGCGTCGTCTATTCTTGGCAGAACGGCGCCTGGCAGACCAACCGGATGTTCGAGGTGCCGCGGGAATGGGACCTGCCGGTGGTCGGCAAGCGGCCGACCTACATGACCGGCCATGACGAGATCCATTCGCTCTCGGCGCGCTATAAGGACGCCGACGTGCGGTTCTGGATGGGCTTCGGCGAGCGCTATGTGCAGGTGTTCACGGTCCTGAAGAATCTCGGGCTCCTGTCCGAGCAGCCGGTGACGACGGCGGAGGGCCAGGAGGTCGTGCCGCTGAAGGTGGTCAAGGCGTGCCTGCCGAACCCGTCCGAGCTCGCGCCGGAATACGAGGGCAAGACCTGCATCGGCGATCTCGTCAAGGGGAAGAAGGACGGCAAGGACCGCGAGGTCTTCATCTACAACGTCGCGGACCACAAGGACGCCTTCAACGAGGTCGGCAGCCAGGGGATCTCCTACACCGCCGGCGTGCCGCCGGTTGCGGCGGCGCTTCTGATCGCCGACGGGACCTGGGACGTGAAGACGATGGTCAATGTCGAGGACCTGCCGCCCAAGCCCTTCCTCGATCTCCTCGGCAAGATGGGCCTGCCGACCGAGGTGAAGGTGAACGGCGAAACGGTGACGGTCGATCTGGCCGCGTGAGGCGGCGGAACGCCGGATTGACGCGTTTCCGGCGCGGATCTTGAGACCGGAAAAAGGGGCGGCGCCGCGGGGGTCCGCCCCTTTTCTTTGGCCGATGCTGTTTCGTGGAGCGGTTCTTCCGGCCTCAGAACGGCTTGGCGACCATCACCCAATAGGTGAAGACGAGGACGGCGAGCATCGCCAGCGACAGGCCGATCGCCATGCTCTTGTCGCCGCTCGCGACGGCCCGGCGGCTTCTGGCACCGAGGATCGGATAGGCGACGAGGACGATCAGGCCGACCCAGGTGAAGCCCTGGCCGGCCCAGGCGGGCATCATGGCGAGAAGGACGACGCCGAGGAGGCCGACGAGGCTGGTGAGCGCCACGGCGCCGACATAGACGCCCTTGCGCATGCCGGAGACGGCGCTGACGACGCCGGAGGGGGCGGACATGGCGACGCCGGTCCAGCCGATGGACAGGAGCAGCGCCAGGAGGGCGAGGCCGCCATGGGCCTTGACCAGGGTTTCGTACATGAAGAGTTCCCATTCGGATTCGCGGGGGCCGCGAAAAAGGCGGCCGGATCGCCCGCTTCCTAGAGGAATTCCAGACGATCCGTAAGGGCACACCGGCGGCGCCTAGGTCGCAGGCGGCCGGGCTTGGTTTGGGATCAGTCCAGTTCGGGCATCGCCTTCGGCTCGTGCAGCGGACAGCCGTTCAGCCGGGTGCGCAGCTTCGCCGAGAGCGGATAGGCGGCGCGGCGGGCGCGCATGATGTTGCCGAGCGGCCGGTGGGCGGCGATGCCGTGCCAGGGGTGGAAGCTGGTCGCGTCGTCGACGCGCCTCGAGCGCTCGGCGGTCCAGCCGGGCTGCGCCGGGATCGTCAGGGTGGCGACGGGCAGATAGGGATTGTCGTCCTCCGGCCAGGCCACCGAGGCGTCCTCGACCGGATCCGTCTCGGCATTCCGCCGCAGCTGGGCCCGCAGCGAGAACGCGCCGCCCTCGCCGCGGATCGTCCGGTCGACTTCCTCGCGCAGCGCGTCGGCGCGGCCGGCATAGTCGAGCTCGACGCCCGCGAGCGCCTGGAAACCCGGCGAGGCGGGGACGAGGTCGAGCTTGGCGACATAGTCGCCGAAGCGGATCGGCACCTGGGTGAAGTAGCGGTCGCCGAGCGGATGGCGCCGCGGATAGCCGCCGAGCTTCATCAGCGTGGTCGAGCCGGTGCCGAGCATCTCCAGAAACTTCTCCACCGGACCGAGGACGCCGGACAGCGCCTTCTTCGCCCATTCCACCCGGTCGGTGGTCGTCTCCAGGAGCTTCAACTGGCCGAGGAAGCTCTCGGCGTCCGCTATGCCGAAGGCGGGACCGTTGGCGAAGAGGAAGTCCTGCGTCACGTCGCCCTCGGCGTCGGGCAGGCGCTCGCCGTCGACGCCGAGGATCTTCAGGGCGAAGCCGCGTGGCAGCTGCACCTGGTCGGGCAGCGGATCGCCGGCGATGGAGGAGAGGCGGATCAGCGCCGGGTAGGTCCGGCCGGGCTCGGCGAAAATGCCTTGCGCGAGCTCCGGCCAGAGATCGTCCTCGACCCGTAATTCGCCGCTCAGCAGCGCGTGGCTCTTGGCGTGGACGCCGCGCTCGGCCTTGCCGAGATCCTCGTGCGTCGCGGTCACGATGCCGGCGAAGACCTCGTTCAGGGCCTGGTGGGTCTCCGCCTCGCCGGGATCGGCGGTCTCGACCGACGGGGCGAAGGGAATGGGCGGGGCGAGCAGGCTTCTTTCGATCATGTCACTCTCTTCGTCGTCGACGCACCGGCAAGGTCCCCGTCTCTCACCGCGCCGATCGCCACCGGGTCGGCCGTGGGGAAAGACGGCGCCAGACGAAACCCGAAGCGTGTGTTCGAGCCGGGGGCGTCATCCTGCAAATCCCTGTCGTCCGGAGAGAGTTCCACGACGCTGCGACGATCGCCCGCCGGACAGCATCGACAAGGTTCACACATCTTGTCCGGTTCTTCGTCGGCAGTTCCTGCTGGCGGCATCGACGCGGGAAGAATGTTGCGACGATCCAAGCTTCGTCATCCCGGCCCCTGAGCCGGGATCCATTCCAAATCATCGACGCCGCAGTGACAGACCAATCCGAAGCCGTTGAATCTTCTAAAGCGACTGGCTGGTTCCAGGGCAAAGGAATGGATCCCGGGTCAAGCCCGGGATGACGACGCTTTGTTGCTTTGACCGGTTCTGCGACGTCGATCGGAAATCCGCCGCGGCCGAGCCGGCGATCGCCGCCCGGCGAGCCGGCACGCGATCATGCCCCCGTCGGAACCGGGGGCGGCGGGGGCCGAGGGTCCCGGCCGCGGCGGCAGCCCCGCCGAGCCACCGCCGGCCCGATTTTTGCGCGGGGGAGAAGCCGTTTGGCGCGGTGGACTCTTTCCTTCCCGTGCATCAAACCTATTGACGTGAGGAAGGGCCGACGAGGCCATCAGCGGAGACCGGCATGGCCTTTATCGATCTCATCGATTTCATGAACGAGATTTTCTGGGATTACGTCCTCATCTACGGCCTGCTCGGGGTCGGCATCTTCTTCACGCTCCGCCTCGGCTTCATCCAGATCCGCCACTTCCCGGAGTATTTCCGGGTCATCAAGGGCAGCCGCGGCGGCGACAAGGCCGGTATCTCGCCGCTCCAGGCCCTGACGGTGTCGCTGGCGAGCCGTGTCGGCACCGGCAATCTCGCCGGCGTCGCCGTGGCGCTGACGGCGGGCGGGCCGGGCGCGATCTTCTGGATGTGGATGGTGGCGCTGGTCGGCATGGCCACGTCCTATGCGGAATCGACCCTTGCCCAGCTCTACAAGATCAAGAACGCCGAGGGGCAGTATCGCGGCGGCCCGGCCTTCTACATCTCCCGCGGCCTCGGCCTGCCCTGGCTCGGCGGGCTGTTCTCGATCAGCCTGATCCTCGCCTTCGGCCTGATCTTCAACGCCGTCCAGGCCAATTCCATCGCCGACGCTGTCGAGGCCGCCTTCGGCTTCGAGAAGATCTGGATCGGCGTCGGCCTCGCCGTCCTTGCGGCCATCGTCATCTTCGGCGGCATCCGCTCGATCGCCAGCGTCGCCGAGATCGTCGTGCCCTTCATGGCCATCGCCTATCTCGCCGTGGCGCTCTACGTCGTCGCCGTCCACATCACCGAGGTTCCGGCGATGCTGTGGCTGATCGTCAAGAGCGCCTTCGGCTATCAGGAAGCGGCCTGGGGGGTTGCCGGCGGCATCACAGCGGCGCTGCTGAACGGCGTCAAGCGCGGCCTGTTCTCCAACGAGGCCGGCATGGGCTCGTCACCGAACATCGCGGCGGTGGCGACGCCGGACCCGCATCACCCTTCGTCGCAAGGGCTCGTCCAAGGGCTCGGCGTCTTCATCGACACCATCGTCATCTGCACGGCGACGGCGCTGATGATCCTCCTGTCGGGGGTCTATACGCCGGGCCAGGAAGTGACGGGCACCGAGCTGACCCAGAACGCGCTGACCGCCCATATCGGCGACTGGGGCCAGATCTTCGTCGCCGTGGCGATCTTCTTCTTCGCCTTCACCTCGATCATCGGCAACTACTCCTATGCCGAGAACGCCATGACCTTCATCGGTGCCGGCAACCGCCTCGGCCTGTCGATCCTCAAGGTCGGCGTGCTCGCCATGGTGATCTGGGGCTCGCTGGTGAAGGTCATGACGGTGTTCAACACCGCCGACGCCTCGATGGGCCTGATGGCGACGATCAACCTGATCGCCATCGTCGCTTTGTCCGGAACGGTGGTGAAGCTGACGAAGGACTATTTCCGCCAGAAGGCGACGGGCCTCGAGCCGCGCTTCGACAATGACGACTACCCGGAGCTGCAGGGCAAGATCGACAGCACGATCTGGACGCCGCGGGGGGATGTGGAGAAAGTGTGAGAGAGACGGCGATCTTGTAGGGCGCTTGTCCCACCGCGTCGTCGCCCTGGGGCTTACCCCTACAAGATTCACCCCTTCAAAGGGGCTTCGTTGCAAGCCAATGGCAAGCGGCGTCTTCGTTTACGAATGGTGGCGCAACCTCGCGGCCTCGTCATTCTCAGGCCCCGTCCCGAGAATCCAGGGGCAGCCGCCGCAACATTGCCGCTTCCGCTTCCGCAGCTGAAGCCGATCGCGCCCGACGATCCCTGGATCCTCGGGACGGGGCCCTACAAGATTCGCACATCTCCTTTTGGACACGACCGATCGGCCGGCTGTTCTCCCGTTCGACGTCGCAGAACCGGTCAAAGCAACAAGGCTTCGTCCCGGCTCGGAGGCCGGGACAACGGCGTTCCGATGGCTGCGCCGATTCGGCGCCGTCGGTGCAGCGCGCGCCTTTCATCCACCCCGCCTTTTCATGGCGCCCCTCCCCCTTTATGACCGATCGTTCAAAAGACGGGTCGCAAAGGGAGAGCGCCATGGCAGAGGCAGAGCGGATCGACGGCAAGGCCGTCGCGGCGCGGATCATCGAGACGGTGAAGTCCGGGACGGCGGCGCTGAAGGAGACGGCGGGGACCGTTCCCGGCCTCGCCGTCGTCATCATCGGCGAGGATCCGGCAAGCCAGGTCTATGTCGGCTCCAAGGCGAAGACCGCCAAGGACTGCGGCTTTACCTCGATCAAGCACGAGCTGCGGGCCGAGACCAGCGAGGAGACGCTTCTGAAGGTCGTGCGCGACCTCAATGCGGATCCGCAGGTCCACGGAATTCTCGTCCAGCTGCCGCTGCCGGGGCACATCGACGAGGCCAAGGTCATCCAGACCATCGACCCTGACAAGGATGTCGACGGATTCCACCTGATCAATGTCGGGCGGCTGTCGACCGGCGACACCGCCGCCGCCTTCGTGCCCTGCACGCCGGCGGGCTCGATGCTGCTGATCCGCGAGGTGCTCGGCGACGATCTCTCGGGCAAGAATGCCGTCATCGTCGGCCGCTCGAACATCGTCGGCAAGCCGATGGCGCAGCTGCTGCTCGCCGCCAACGCCACCGTCACCATCGCCCATTCCCGCACGAAGGATCTGGCCGCCGTCTGCCGCGGCGCCGACATCCTCGTCGCGGCCGTCGGCCGGCCGGAAATGCTGACCGGCGACTACGTCAAGGACGGCGCGGTGGTGATCGATGTCGGCATCAACCGCATCGACGCGCCGGAAAAGGGCCTGAAGGAGGACGGCACGCCGAAGACCCGGCTGGTCGGCGACGTGAACTACGAGGAAGCCGCGGCGAAGGCGGCGGCGATCACGCCGGTGCCGGGCGGCGTCGGGCCGATGACCATCGCCATGCTGATGGCCAACACCCTGCGCTCGGCCTGCCGGGCCGCGGGGATTACGCCGCCGAAGTTCTGAGGCGGGTCCGGCCCGGCGTCCCGGCTGAGGGGCGTCCGGGCGGATCATGCGGGATGGGACGGGCCGAGCGTCGAGCCGGCTCGGCAGGGCCGACGGCCTCAGCCGTGCCGACGCGGCTGCGGCAGCCAGCAATAGACGTCGCCGGAATTGGCGGCGTCCGGTAGCTCGCGCAGGCAGGCGGCGATCGCCTCCAAAGTCTGGGGCTCGCCGAACATCATCTTCTGGCTCTCGCCGAGCGACACGTCGAAGCGCGTGTAGCCGAGCCGCGTCGCCTCCTCCAGTGCCCGGAAGGCGGGGGCGCGGTGGATGGTGACGAACTCGAAGGACAAAGCATCCGGGGCGTTCTGTGGCGACAGCCCCGCCAGCACCTCGTCCTCGAAACCCTCGACGTCGATCTTCACGAAGGCCGGCCGGCCGAATTCGGCGACCAGCTCATCGAGCGTCGTCAGGTCGACCACCACCGTCTCGTCCCAGATCTGACCCTCCCAGCCCGCCGCGCCGGCGCTCGCCGCATCGACGAAGCCGGACGAGGCGCTGGCGACGGTGGGATTCTGGGTGTTGACGCGCAGCGTCACCTCGCCCGGCGCCCGGCCGACGGCCTTGGCGACGACGCGCACGGCGTCTCCCCGACCCGCGAACTGCCATCTCAGCAGGCGGGCGAGATGCGGCTGGGGCTCGACGGCGATGACCCGGCCCGCACCGGCGCCGCGGAACGCCGCGGTGCGGTCCCCGACATGGGCGCCGATGTCGAAGACGGTCTCGCCGGGCCCGACGAAGGGCATGTAGAAGCGGCGCAGGCTGCGCCGGTGGCCGGCATTGAAGCGATAGACGACGAGGCTCTTCCAGATGCCCCGCCAGCGGGCGATCCGGCGCGCCAGGTTCACGGGCGCTCGCCTTCCAGCGCGACGCCATGACCGGCGGCATCGTCCGGGGCAGCCGTGCGGGCCAGCGGCCGGCGCCAGCGCCGCGCCTCGGCGCCGACGACGCTGCGCAGCACCGGCGGCAGCACGGTCTCCTCCGGGATCGCGAACAGGCCGAAGCGCGCCGTCAGCCGGCCGAAGGCCGGGGCGGCCGTCGCCACCGTGAACGGCACGGCGAGGACGAGGCCGGCGAGGAAAGGCAGCGCCAGGACGACGGCCGAGAGCGTGGCGCCGAAGTACAGCGCCGCCGCGAGGCCGAGGCCGAGAACGGTCTGCGGGACGAGGGCTGCGACGGCCGTCGACCAGGGCACGCCGAGGCGGTCGCGGTTCTGGCCGTTCCAGAGCACCGTCTTGCCGAAGATGAGGCCGACGAGGAACACCGAGACATAGACGGCGACCAGCGGCGCCATCAGCATCGAGGCGACGAGCTCGACCAGCGCCGAGGCGAGGAAGCGCGGGGCGCCGCCATAGGCCCGCATGGCGCCGCGGGTCAGAACCACGTCGAGGATGCCGGCGATCTTCGGGGCGACCGACATGACGAAGAGCGTCGCGAACAGGCCCATGCCGAGTTGCAGCATCGAGGCATCGTAGCCGGCGCCGGTGAGCGCCTTGGCGGTCGCCGCCACCGTCATCAGGATCCAGGCGAGCGGGGCGACATACATCAGGATCGCCTGGAGGATCTGGAAGCGGCTGACCGGCTTCAGGCCCGTTTCGAACAGGAACCGGAAGTACTGCATGTTGCCCTGGCACCAGCGCAGGTCGCGCTTCTGGAATTCGAGCAGCGTCGGCGGGTTGGTCTCGTAGCTGCGGGTCTCGACCGGGATCACCCGAACCTCAAAGCCGGCCCGGCGCATGTACACCGCCTCGAGCTGGTCGTGGGAGAGGACGTGACCGCCGAGCGGCGCTCCGCCGGGCAGCACCGGCAATTCGCAATGCTCGACGAAGGCTTGCGTGCGGATCAGGGCGTTGTGGCCCCAATAGGGGCCGCAATCGGCGCTCCACCAGGCCGAGCCCATGGTGAAGGAGCGCATGCCGTGGCGCATGCCGAACTGGAACAGCCGGGCGAAGCCGCTCCGGGTCGGCATGCCGACGACGAGGCTCTGCAGGATGCCGATCCGCGGATTGGCCTCCATCGCCTCGACCATGCGCACGATCACCGCGCCGCCCATGACGCTGTCGGAATCGAGCGGCAGGAAGAAGTCGGACCGGCCCTCGCGCGAGACCAGATGGTCGCGCAGATTGCCGGCCTTGAAGCCGCGATTGTCGTCGCGGCGGCGATAGAGCGGGCGCTCTTCTTCCGGCCGGTGCTCGTAGAGGCGGGCGAAGCGGTCGAACTCCCGGCGCTCCTCGGCCGCGACCAGCGGGTCGGAGGTGTCGGACAGGAGGGCGAAGCGGAAGCTTGCCGCCCGGCCGGTGGCCTCCAGGCTGCGGCGCATGGCTTCGAGCCGGGTGAAGATCGGGCCCGGATCCTCGTTGCGCAGGAACAGGAGGAGATCGGTGCGGCTGGACAGCGAGGGGCCGCCCGGCCTTGCGCCGGACATCATGTCGGGCGCGGCGAAATAGGGATAGACGCTTCTCTCCGGCCGGCCGAGATGGATCAGGCAGAGGCCGATCACCGCGTTCCAGAAGCCCAGAACGGTCCAGGGCGTCGCGAGCAGGAAGCCGGCGAAGATCACGGCGTCGAGGCGATCGAAGCCGTCGGCGGCGAGCACCGTCCAGACCGCGGCGGCGAGCCCGGCGATGGTGCCGAGATTGAGGGCGAGGACGACGAGACGGCGCAGCGGCACCGGAAGCCCGGCCTGCGGTGCCCCTTCCGGCAGTCGGCCCATGCCGCCGGCTTCTGCCGGGCGGTCGACGTCAGGCGCCCGATACGGGGTGACCGGGGCGGATGGCGGGCCGAACATGAAGGGATCTCCAGACGTTGCAGGTGTGTCGCAACATAGGTGCAGGCATGCGGCGTGCACCGGCCCGGACTACACGTTCCAGATCACATCCTCTGTGATCGACATCACAGCGGCACGACCAACGCAACGCCCGGCCCATCACGAAAGGCGCGATCGCGGCGGTTTTCCCCTGCCGTCGGTGCTGGCGTCGATCCTGCCGTCAGTCCTCGCGGTCAGTCCTGCGCGGAAGGGCTGTTCGCGGCGGTGGTCTCCGGTGCCGGCGGCTCCGGCCGGTCGGCGTCCGGGTACCAGTAGCGCGCGGCATCAGCGCCGCGGTCGATCAGGACGAAGTTGTCGGCGAAGACCCGGTAGGGATGGCTCCACTCGCCGTCCGGCCACTGGACGCGGATCTCCGCCCGCTCGGCGGTGCCGAGGCCGACATGGACGAAGCCGGAGGTGCCCGACGCATGGCCGCCGCCGACCCGGATCGTGCGGTTGAGCGTCTTCGCGCCGATCTTGACGGCGAGCTTGGCGCCGACGGCGTCGCGGTTGGCGCCGGTCTGCGCCAGCTTCACCGCGACGAAGTTGCCGAGCGGCCGCGTGCCGAAGCCGGACCGGCCGCCGAGATTGCGGAACAGGCTCGCCTTTTCGCCGCGATTGACGACGAGGAGATCCGTCGCGCCGTCGAGGTTGAAGTCGGCGATCAGCGCGCCGCGCCCCTTGGTCGGCAGGGCGATGCCCGCTTCCTGCCCGACCTCGGTGAAGCGCCCGTCGAAGCCGCCCATCAGGAGATTGTCCGGGTCGTCGGCGGCGAAATCCGGCATTGCCTCGACATTGCCCTTGGCGATGAAGAGATCGAGGGCGGTGTCGTTGTTGAAGTCGGCAAAGCCGGCGTGCCAGCCGGTGGAGGGCTTGCCGGCGTCCCTGACATAGGGCCGATGGGCGGTGGCGCCGCGCTCATAGGCCTCGTCGCGATAGGTCGGCGCGTCCTCGAATTCGCGGTCGAGGAACTGCAGCTTGGTGTCGCCCATGGAGGTCAGCGCGTAGTCGGGATAGCCGTCATTGTCGACGTCGCCCTCGGCGATGCCCATGCCCCAGATCGACAGGTGCTGCCAGCCGTCGGCCTTGCGGTAGGGCCGCGGCGCCCGGCCCGGCTCGATGCGCCAGAGCTGCTCCGCGCCGCCGCGGTAATATTGCCGGTCGTTGGTGATGCGCAAGCTGGGCTCGCCGGAGCGGTTCCAGTCGGTGAACAGCATGGAGAGGGCGCAGTGGCCGGGCGACAGCGCGAAGGGCTCGGAATAGTCCGGCCCGGCCATCGGCGCGGCTTTGGCGCCCGCGACGGGCTTACCTCTAACAGGCTCGGCCGCCGATCCCTCCCCGGCCTGCGGCTTCCTCGGACGCAGCAGCACGTTGTCGGCGCAGGTGCCCCAGGGCGAGCCCGGCGCGGCACGGTCGACATAGTTGCCGAAGGCGAGCGTCGGATGGGTCCCGCCCGGCTCGAAGATCGCCGAGAAGGCCGTCGTCCAGGCCCGGCCGCCGTCGAACTTCCAGGCGAAGTTCGCCTTCTCGAACCGGCACTCGGCCAAGCCCTTCAGGAGGATGTTGCCGCCGACGCGCAAGAGCACGAGGTCCTGCCGCCCGTCCTGGTCGATGTCGAGGGGATAGGCGCCGGTGACGTTCTGAAGATCCTTCGGGTCGAGATCCTGCGGCACGATCTCGAAGGCGAGCCGGCCGCCGGCGCGCGACCGGTTGGCGTAGACCGTCGCCTCGCTCTTGCCGCCGGCGAGGAAGACGTCCGGGAAGCGGTCGTCGTTGCAGTCGAAGGCGGCACCGCCACCGCCGACGAAGAACTCCCACGGCCCGGTGTAGCTGTGGTCGATGCCGGCGGATTCGGCCTCTTCATGGAGGATGGGGATGTCGCCGGCGAAGGGCTTTGACGCGGTGTCTTCGGCGAGGGCGGGGGTGGCGAGGAAAAGGGCGGCGAGGATGTGCAGAAGGGGGCGCGCGAGTTTGGCTGGAAGGCCGAAGGGGGTCTGCGGCACATCCATCCGCGCGCCGGGGCAAAGTCTCATCATCCCGCTCACTCCCCCACCCGCAGCGTCTTCAGAAAGGCGATCAGCGCCGACCGGTCGGCCTCGGCGAGCGCGGCGTAGCCGCGGCCGCTTTCCTCCGCCTCGGCCCCGTGGGCGCGGATCACCTCGTCCAGCGTCGTCATGTCGCCGCGATGGCCGTAGGGCGCGGTGTCGGCGAGGCCCCAGAGCTCGGCGGTGACGAAGACGTCGCGCTCGACGAAGCGCTGGGCCAGCGTCTCGTTGCCCAGCGCCGGCGTGCGGCTGTCGGCGATGCGGTGGCGCTTCAGGTCGCCGAACAGCGGCACCATGACCTCGCCCTTTTCGTTGCGCGGCAGGCGCTTCGCCCATTCCAGCGTCGAAAGGTCGTAGTGCGCCGGCGCGGCGACGTCGCCCGCACGCAGCGTTCCCGCCATGTCGAAGGAGCCGGGATCGGCGAAGACGAGGCTCGTCAGCGGCAGCGCCGGGCGATGGCAGCTCTCGCAGCCGAGCTCGGCGAACATTTTTCGCCCGCGTTCCGCAGCAGCGGCCCAGGCTTCGTCCTCGGGCGCCTCCTCGCGCGGCGGCGCCAGCGTCGCCTGGAAGGCGACCAGCGCCGAGATCTCGCCGGCACCCAGTTCGCCCGCATGGCCGTCGCCGTCGAAATCGGCCGTGCCGGTCCAGCGGGTGCCCCAGCGCTCGTCGGCCTGCATGCCGTGATGCTGGTTCATGGCGTTGACGGTGAACTGCCGGAGCGAGGTCATCACGCCCTTCTGGGTGAAGGGCCGCAGGACCAGATCGTCGTCGACGCCGGACAGTTCGGACAGGTCCACCGAGCCGTCGGGAAAGGCGGTGAGGCGGCCGAAGTCGACGCCCTTCGACGACAGGCCGGCGCGGACTTCGCGCCCCTCGTCCCGCGCCCGCCGCAGCGCCGCGCGGCGCTGGGCGGCGAGATCGACGCTCATCTCGCGGGCGAGAAGCTCGATCAGGCCGGCGCCGAAGAGGTGGTTGGTGCCCCGCTCGTTGGAAAACTGGGCGTCGAGCGTGTCGAACTCCGCGCTCTCGAAGCCTTCCGAGACGAAGGCATTGGCGACGAAGCCGCCGGCCCCGCCGGTCACCGGCTCGTTGTGGCAGGACGAGCAGGCATTGGCGTCCGGCCCCGCCAGCCGCTGGAAGGGCTGCTCGGCCGGGCGGCGGCTGGCGGTCGGGACGATCGCCTGGGTGGCGTTGGGCCGCCCTGCCCCGTCGAGCACGGTGAACCGCGCCTCGAACAGCGCGCGGCCCTTCTCCGCCAGTTCCTTAAGCGCCGCGCCGGCGATCGGTCCCGACACCTCGGCGGGGTCGATCCGCTGCTTGATCGCCTTCTCGCTCCAGGCCGGCTCGCCGGCCCGTGCCGCCATGGCAGGCATGGCGCAAAGAAGGGCTGCCGCAATGCCGAGAACTGCCGTTGCATTCACCATCAGGCCGCCTCCGTCGCGTCTGCCGTCGAGCGTGAAAACTCCCCGTCGAGCGCGGCCAGCGCATGGGCCGTCGCCGCGTCGAAAACCAGGGCATCGGTATCTTCCATGAGAATCAGCGGGGCGTCGGCGCCGAGCCCCTCGACCGCGCTCTCGAAAATTCCCTGGCGGATGGCCGGCTCGAGCAGGTCGATGGCCTTTGCGCCCGACCCGGTGAGGACGATGGGCAGGGGATCGATCATGGCGAAGACCCGGCCGAGCCCGTAGCCGATGGCGTTGCCGGCCTCCGCGAAGGCGACCCGCGCGGCGGCGTCGCCGCGGCGCGCCGCCTCGGCGAGCCGGGCCATGTCCGCGTCGGGGATCCGGTGCGCGGGAATCTGGTCGCTGCCCGTCGCGCGCCGCCAGATGGCGTAATCCCCCGCATAGGCCTCGACGCAGCCGCGATTGCCGCAGCGGCAGAGTGCCCCGCCCGGCACGTGGTTGATATGGCCGAATTCGACCGCCGAGGAATGCTTGCCCTGGAAGGTCACGCCATTGATCCTCAGCCCCATGCCGACGCCGAAGCCGACGAACAGCGTCGCAAAATCGAGGCCGGTGAAGTCCGGCCGCCAGCGAAACGCTTCCGGCATCAGCGAGCAGTCGTTGAGGACGCTGACCTCGGCCGCAAGGCGGGCGGCCAGCGGCGCGGCGATCTCGATGTCGCGATGCCGCAGCGCCGGCGACCAGACGATGCCGGACAGGTCGCTGCGGGTCTTGCCCTGGACGGCGACGACGACCTTGTCGAGGCGAAGCGCTCGCCCGCTTCCCCTTGCCGGATCGAAGGCTTCGTCGGCACGGCGCCCGATGCCGGCACGCGCCACGAGTTCGCCGGCAAGCTCGGCCAGAAGGGCGACCATCTGCTCGCCGCTCCGACCCGAAATGTCGACCTCGTGCCGCACCTCGGCCAGCGGGCGGCCTGCATAGTCGCTGATCCGGCCGGAAATCTCGCCGACGGCAATCTTCAGGGCCGCCACATGCGCGGCCCCGCCGCAAAGCGCCAGGCTCTTGCCCGGACGCCCTCGCCGGATCGAGCGGTCGTCTTCCTCGACCTCCTCCAGAAGGTCGATCTTGAGCAGCGTGCCGGAGATCGCCGACGAGGCCGAGACCGAAAGACCGGTCGCCTCGCTCACCGCCTTGCGGGTGGTCACGCCGACCCGCCTCAGATGATCGAGCACCGCCAGCCGATTGTGCGCACGCACCGTGTCGGCGTCGGTTTTCGCCAGCATGCTCAATGCGTTTCTCCTCCCGGCCACCTCCGCGCTCTTCGGCACGTTCGGTGGCATGCGCACCCAAGTTGACATGGATCACAATTGCTGTCACCATTTTTTCCGAGGCTTGGAAAAAGTCTCGGCCGGCGCCACGTCGCCGGGCTCCGTGACGCAAGGGCGCCATGGGCGCCAGGGGAGGAAAATTCATGAAGACGCTGAAATTCGCGCTTGCCGGCGCGATGTTCTCGATGGCTGCGCTGAGCAGCGGGGCCGCCATTGCCCAGGACGTCACGGTCGGCGTGTCCTGGTCGAACTTCCAGGAGGAGCGCTGGAAGACCGACGAGGCCGCGATCAAGGCCGCGCTCGAGGCCGCCGGCGCCAAGTACATTTCCGCCGACGCCCAGTCCTCGGCCGCCAAGCAGCTGACCGACGTCGAGTCGCTGATCAGCCAGGGCGCCACCGCCCTGATCATCCTGGCGCAGGATTCCGCCGCCATCGGCCCGGCCGTCCAGACCGCCGTCAACAACGGCATCCCGGTCGTCGGCTACGACCGGCTGATCGAGAACAAGGACGCCTTCTACATCACCTTCGACAACAAGGAAGTCGGCCGCATCCAGGCCCGCGAGGTCCAGAAGGTCAAGCCGGAAGGCAACTACGCCTTCATCAAGGGCTCCTCGTCCGATCCGAACGCCGATTTCCTGTTCTCCGGCCAGATGGAAGTCCTGAAGGACGCCATCGATAGCGGCAAGATCAAGAATGTCGGCGAGGCCTATACGGACGGCTGGCTGCCGGCCAACGCCCAGCAGAACATGGAACAGATCCTGACCGCCAACAACAACAACGTCGACGCGGTCGTCGCCTCCAACGACGGCACCGCCGGCGGCGCCATCGCGGCGCTGGAAGCCCAGGGTCTCGCCGGCACCGTGCCGGTCTCCGGCCAGGACGCCGACCAGGCGGCGCTGAACCGCATCGCCCGCGGCACCCAGACCGTCTCGGTCTGGAAGGATTCCCGCGAACTCGGCAAGCGCGCCGCGGAGATCGCCCTCGAGCTCGCCTCCGGCAAGGCGATGGGCGAGGTGTCCGGCGCCGAGGAGTTCGAGAGCCCGAACGGCCTGAAGCTGGAGTCGATCTTCCTGACCCCGGTGGCGATCACCAAGGACAACCTGCAGACCATCATCGACGCCGGCTGGGTGTCGAAGGAGACGGTCTGCCAGGGCGTCGAGCCGGGTTCGGTTCCGGCCTGCAGCTAAGCCTCAGGGGCTTTCGAGACCGATGGCCGTGGCGCGATGCCGCGGCCATTTTTCGACCGGGGCGGTCTCGACCGCCGCCAACAACTGGGCCATGCTGCCGCCAAGGCAGGCAGCGATGGTCCGACCGACGAGCCGGCGATCCGGCTTCAACCAGAACACGACCCCGCAAGCTGCGACGAGACGGCGCCGAGCGCCTCCGCACGGCTTGCGCAAAGGGAGGCGGCATTGAGCGAGGCGACCTCGGAATCGTCCCTGACCAAGCCCGCACCGACGATCAACGCGGGCGGCGGCTTCAAGGGATTCTTGCGCGCGACGGAAATCGACACGCGCATGCTCGGCATGATCGGCGCGCTGCTGGTCATCTGGGTGGGCTTCCACATCCTGTCGGGCGGCACCTTCCTGACACCCCGCAACCTGTGGAACCTGTCGGTCCAGACCGCCTCGGTGGGCGTCATGGCGACGGGCATGGTGCTGGTCATCGTCACCCGCAACATCGATCTTTCGGTCGGCTCGATCCTCGGCGTCACCGGCATGGTGATGGCGGTCGCGCAGACCCAGTACATCACGCCGTTGCTCGGCTATGATTCCAGCCTGGTCTGGATCGCGACGCTGGCCATCGGCCTCGTCTGCGGCCTCCTGATCGGCGGCCTGCAGGGCTATGTCATCGCCTATCTCGGCGTTCCGGCCTTCATCGTCACGCTGGGCGGCCTCCTGGTCTGGCGCGGCGCGGCCTGGTGGGTTGCGTCGGGCCGCACGATCCCGCTCACCGACGACAACTTCAAGCTTCTGGGCGGCGGCTCGGACGGTTCGATCGGCGCCACCTGGAGCTGGGTGGTCGCAGCGGTCGCCATCCTCTTTCTCCTCGCCGCGGCCTATGGCGCGCGCCAGCAGCGCAAGAAGTTCCGCTTCGCCATCAAGCCGATCTGGGCGGAAGCCGTCACGCTCGGCCTCGCCCTCGTCGCCGTCATCGGCGCGACGGTCATCGTCAATTCCTATTTCCTGCCAGGCCCGCTCGCCCGCCGCTATGCCGAGGCGAACGGCCTCACCGTGCCCGAAGGCGGCCTCGAGATCTCCTTCGGCTATGCGATCCCGGTGCTCCTGTTCATCGGCGTCGGCATCGTGATGACCTTCATTTCGCGGCGCACCCGCTTCGGCCGCTACGTCTTTGCGATCGGCGGCAATCCCGAGGCGGCCGAACTCGCCGGCATCAACACCAAGCGCGTCACCATGATGGTGTTCATGCTGATGGGCATGCTCGCCGCCATCGCCGCGGCGATCTCCACCGCACGGCTGTCCTCGGCGACCAACGCCCAGGGCACGCTGGACGAGCTCTACACCATCGCCGCCGCGGTCATTGGCGGCACCTCGCTCGCCGGCGGCGCCGGCACGATCTTCGGCGCCATGCTCGGCGCCCTGGTCATGCAGAGCCTGCAGTCGGGCATGGTGCTCCTCGGCATGGACACGCCGCTGCAGAACATCGTCGTCGGCGCGGTCCTCGTCGTCGCCGTCTGGCTCGACACCATCTACCGCAGGAGGGCGGCATGAGCACCACGATGGACGCCATCACCGACCACGGCCCGGCGCATCACCATTCCACCGTCGACCGCTCGGGCACGCCGCTCATCGACATGCGCGAGATCTCGATCGCCTTCGGCGGCATCCATGCCGTCGACCAGGCCTCGATCGATCTCTTTCCCGGCGAGGTCGTCGCCCTGCTCGGCCATAACGGCGCCGGCAAGTCGACGCTGATCAAGATCCTGTCCGGCGCCTACAAGCGCGACTCGGGCGAGATCTTCGTGCGCGGCGAGAAGGCCGCGATCGCCAATCCGCGCGACGCGAAAGCCTACGGGATCGAGACGATCTACCAGACGCTGGCTCTGGCGGACAATGTCGACGCCGCCGCCAACCTGTTCCTCGGCCGCGAGATCCTGACCGCCTGGGGCACGCTGGACGACGCGGCGATGGAGGCGGAAGCCCGCAAGGTGATGGGGCGGCTGAACCCCAACTTCCGCCGCTTTAAGGAGCCGGTGAAGGCGCTCTCCGGTGGCCAGCGCCAGTCGGTGGCGATCGCCCGGGCGATCCTCTTCAACGCCAAGATCCTGATCATGGACGAGCCGACCGCCGCGCTCGGCCCGCAGGAGACGGCGCAGGTCGCCGAGCTGATCAAGGAGTTGAAGAAGGAAGACATCGGCATCTTCCTGATCAGCCACGACATCCACGACGTCTTCGACCTGTCGGACCGGGTGGTGGTGATGAAGAACGGCCAGGTCGTCGGCACCGCGAGGACCGAGGACGTCACCAAGGACGAAGTGCTCGGCATGATCATCCTCGGCAAGTGCCCGGCCGGCGCGACGCCCGGTCCGGGGGCGATGAAGGAATAGCCGGCGGCGGCGATCCTCCTCCGGCAGCATCTGCGAAAAGCCCGGCCGAAACGCCGGGCTTTTTTGTCCCCTTCCTCCCGCAACGGGCCGATTGGCAGATCCGAGGCTGGCCAGCCTCCCCGTCTGTCCGGCCTCAGAAGATGAAGTCGTTGGCGTCGAGATCGGCGATGTTGGCGGACAGGATGGTGATGGTGTTGGCGCCGTCGGTGATCACCGCATTCGCCCCCACCTGGGTGAGATGGTTCGCCGTCAGGTCGGCAAAGCTGGTGATGGCCGTCACCGCCACGAGGCTGATCTTCTCGGCATTGTTGAACTCGTCGAAATCGGTGATCGTGTCCTTGCCGAAGCCGTCGGCGAAGATGAAGGTGTCGGCGTTAAAGTCGCCGGTGAGCGTATCGTCGCCGGCCCCGCCGGTGATCTTGTCGAAGCCGGCAAAGCCGCGGATCACGTCGGCGCCGGTGCCGCCGTCCAAGGTGTTGCCGCCGCCGCCGCCGAAGAGCGTGTCGTCGCCGGCGCCACCATTGAGCCCGATAGTCGTTTCGGAGCCGGTGAGGCTGTCATTGCCGCCGCCGCCGGTGGCGTTCTCGATCGAGAACAGCCGGTCAAGGCCGATCTCCGTGCCGAGCGCGTAGTTCAGGCCGAAGTTCAGCCGGATGTCGCCCGAGGCGAGGAGGTAGTTGACGGTATCGTTGCCGGCGCCGCCATTGTAGGTGTCGGCGATGGCGTCGGTATCGGCGAAGAAGCGATCGTTGCCGGCCTCGCCGAAGATGAGGTCGTTGCCGCCGCCGCCATAGAAGGTGTCGTGGTCGTCGCCGCCGAGGAAGCGATCGGACAGCGAGCCGCCGCGAAAGATGTCGTTGCCGGCGCCGCCGGCGATGTCGCCGGAGACGGTGCCGGAGCCGAGCATCGTGAAGGTGTCGGCACCGCCGCCGAGATCGACGACCCCGAGGATCGTGCCGGAGTTGACGATCGTGTCGGCGCCGGTGCCGAGGGTGACATTGCCTTTCGTCGTGCCGGAGTTGGTGAAGGCAAGGGCATGGGAGGTGTATCCCAGGACGGCACCGGATGTGCCGCCGAGAATCGTGCCGTCGTTGATGAGAGTCGAGACATCTGACGGTGCTCCGTCAAAGCTGTATGCCAAGTTTGCGCCCTGCAACGTGCCGCCGGCGATGACGTTAATGGTGTTCGATCCGCTGTCGTAGATCCCCGTACCTCCGGCGTTCACATGTCCGCCGATTGTCGAGCTGTTACCCGACCCGCCGAGTTGGAGTCCTAACAGGTTTGCGTCGATGAGACCGTCGACGACAAACCGATTGCCATTCGCGCCCGCCGGCGCATAGAATCCATAGCTGCCGAAGATCGACCCCGTGTTCGTCAGAACGACACGGTCATCGCCGTTGACTTGTACGCCGTCGTTGTTCTCCGCGATGAGCATTCCAGCAACGTTGATGACAGCGTTGGCATTGGTTGCTGTGACGCGGATGGCGTCGTTGAACGAGTTGCCGTCGGATTCGATGTATACGTAAGGGAGGACGAAGAATGGGCCGTTCACGACGTTGGCATCACTGATGACAAGGCCGACACTCTGGCTGCTTGAAACAATGGTTGTCATGGGGCGTTCCTGAAGAGGCGAGGTGGGGGAATGACCGCAGCCTCCTGGGCGGTCGCACAATCGATCTTCGGAATTCTGGCGGAAATTTGGATTGCTCCCTTACGGAAACGAGTGCTTCATACCGCAGCGCAGTCTATAGGGCACCGCGGTGCATGTCGGCGCCCTCGATCAGGGGCAGGAGGCAGCTGTCATACAGTTGAGCGCCCGCATGGCGCATGAGAACCGAAAGCAGATGCTGCAGCGAGCGCTGAGGTGGGGGGCGGCGCGATCTGCTCAGACGCGATCCCACCTGGCGGGGGATGATTCGACGCCTGCTTCAGGAGCGACAGGCCGGCGTCGGTCCATCGGATTGTGACGAGTGGGCTGAGATCCACGCTCAGTGCTTGAATTGATTACCCTATCGCGGAGATCGCTCTGAAGCGCCGCGCGGGCAACCTGTCGACCCTGGCATGACCAATGCCCGTCACTGATCCATCGTCGCCGGGGGGCCGCTGGCGTTCAGCAACCTGTCACGAAGATAGTGATGAGCGAGCCGGCGATGCCGGTCTAAGGATTTCCGACAAGCCGTAGAACAAACCTTCCCGGTGTGGCGGATGCTTCAGGAGGGAACCAACGCGACGTCGTGTGGCCTGTTGACGACTTGATCCGGATCGGAGGGCCCTTGCGCAATTTTGCACAGGGTCCTCCATTGGTCAGCAACGGGAGCCCGAAGCATTGCGGCTACATCGTCTGGGCCGCCATCCCCCGGGACCAGTTTCCGCAATTCAGATGATGAAGTCGTTGGCGTCGAGGTCGGCGAGGTTGACGTTGAGGAGGGTGATGGTGTTGACGCCGTCGGTGATGACGGCGTTGGCCCCCACCTGGGTCAGGTGGTTGAGCTGGAGGTCGGTGAAGTCGGTGATGGCGGTGACGCCGGCGAGGTTGATCTTCTCGGCGTTGTTGAGCTCGTCGAAGTCGGTGATCGTGTCCTTGCCGAAGCCGTCGGCGAAGATGAAGGTGTCGGCGTTGAAGTCGCCGGTGAGCGAGTCGTCGCCGGCCCCGCCGGTGATCTTGTCGAAGCCGGCGAAGCCGCGGATCACGTCGGCGCCGTCGCCGCCGTCGAGGATGTTGTTGCCGGTGCCGCCGAAGAGCGTGTCGTCGCCGGCGCCGCCGGCCAGCGTGATCGTCGTGTCGGAGCCGGTGAGGCTGTCATTGCCGGCGCCGCCGGCGGCGTTCTCGATGGCGAACAGCCGGTCGACGCCGATATCGGCGCCGAGCGCGTAGTTCAGGCCGAAGTTCAGCCGGATGTCGCCCGAGGCGAGGAGATAGTTGACGGTGTCGCTGCCGTCGCCGCCATTGTAGGTGTCGGCGATGGCGTCGGTATCGGCGAAGAACCGGTCGTTGCCGGCCTCGCCGAAGAGGAGGTCGTTGCCGCCGCCACCATAGAAGGTGTCGTTGTCGTCGCCGCCGAGGAAGCGATCGGACAGATCGCCGCCGCGAAAGATGTCGTTGCCGGCGCCGCCGGCGATGTCGCCGGTGACGGTGCCGGAGCCGAGCATCGTGAAGGTATCCACTCCGCCGCCGAGATCGACGGCTCCGAGGATCGTGCCGGAGTTGACGATCGTGTCGGCGCCGGTGCCGAGGGTCACGTCACCGTCCGTCAGGCCGGCATTGGTGAAGGCGAGCGCCGCATCACCGGACGAATTGACGACGGCGCCTGTCGTGCCGCCGAGGATCGTCCCGTGATTGACGAGGGTCGATTGGGTGCCGAGATTTCCACCGAACGCATAGGCCACGCTTGCGCCCTCGAGCACGCCACCGTCCGTGATGCGAACGGTGTTGTCGTTGCCGCTGCTGTTGTTGACGCCAGCGCTGCCACCCATGACGTGGCCGCCGATCGTCACGCTGTTGCCCGAATTGCCCGAGCCCAACAGGATGGCGTCGACCGTCGCGTCGATGAGACCGTCGACGACGAAGACGTTGCTTCCGTCCCCGCCCGGGGCGAAGAACCCGTAGCTGCCGAAGATCGAGCCGGTCGACGTGAGGACGACGCGGTCGCCGCCATTGACCGAAACGCCGTCGTCGCCGGCGATCAGCATGCCGGCGACGTTGATGACGGCATTGCCGGTGGTCGCCGTGACGCGGATCGCGTCGCCGCCCGATCCGGCGTCGGACTGGATGGAAACGTTCGGCAGGACATAGAACGGGCCGCTCGCGACATTGACATCGGTGATGTTCAGGCCGACGGCCTGGCTGGTGGAGATGACGGTGGTCATGAAGATTTTCCCTTGGGAGGCGAGGGAAGATGGGGCCGCAGCCTCATGCGGCGCGCCGTATTTGACGCAAAGTAAGGCTTTCTCGTGGCCACAAATCGACTCGATCCGGAGTCTTTTATCCGCACGATGCTCATGCAGTCACAATATTGGGAAACACTGATCGAATAGAATGGCTTGCCATGTCGCATATGCCGTCCCGCAGCAAGAGTCTCTGGAGCAGATCTCCGCCCTTGCCTTTCCAGCCCCGGCAAGAAGGGCGGACGCAAGAACGGACGGATCGCAGGCCCCCCTCGCAGCCCCCCCTCGCAGGCCCCTCGCAAGCCATGACTTACGAAGCCTGGGCGATCACATGGCAGTCGAGGGATTCAACCGCCTGCGGCGAGCCGGGCGACCAGCCGCTCCCGCCCCATCAGCGGCAGCAGGGGGGCCGAGCAGCGAAACCGACCTCGCCATCACGGCACCATCCCAGCAGCTGTTGCTCAAGCCCATGGATGCCACGGCCGGAACGACAGGACTGGTGACGGATCCGCACACAGTCGGGGAGGCCGGCGATCCGCCGGCCTCCTTGGCTCTCGGTCCGCATCGATGTCTCAGAAGATGAAGTCGTTGGCGTCGAGATCGGCGAGATTGACGTTGAGGAGGGTGATGGTGTTGGCGCCGTCAATGATGATGGCGTCGGCGCTCACCTGGGTTATGTGGCTGGCCGCCAGGTCGGCGAAGTCGGTGATGGAGGTCACGCCGGCGAGGTTGATCTTCTCGGCGTTGTTGAACTCGTCGAAGTCGGTGATCGTGTCCTTGCCGAAGCCGTCGGCGAAGATGAAGGTGTCGGCGTTGAAGTCGCCGGTGAGCGTATCGTCGCCGGCCCCGCCGGTGATCTTGTCGAAGCCGGCAAAGCCGCGGATCACGTCGGCGCCGTCGCCGCCGTCGAGAGTGTTGTTGCCGGTGCCGCCGAGCAGCGTGTCGTCGCCGGCGCCGCCACCGAGCGCGATGGTCGTGTCGGAGCCGGTGAGGCTGTCGTTGCCGGCCCCGCCGGCGGCGTTCTCGATCGAGAACAGCCGGTCGACGCCGATATCGGCGCCGAGCGCGTAGTTCAGGGCGAAGTTCAGCCTGATCCCGGCCGAGGCGAGGAGATAGTTGACGGTGTCGTTGCCGTCGCCGCCATTGTAGGTGTCGGCGATGGCGTCGGTATCGGCGAAGAAGCGATCGTTGCCGGCCTCGCCGAAGAGCAGGTCGTTGCCGCCGCCGCCATAGAAGGTGTCGTTGTCGTCGCCGCCGAGGAAGCGATCGGACACATCGGCGCCGCGAAAGACGTCGTTGCCGGCGCCGCCGGCAATGTCGCCGGTGACGGTGCCGGAGCCGAGCATCCGGAACACGTCCGCGCCGGCGCCGAGGTCGACGTTGCCGGAGATCTTGCCGGAGTTGACGATGCTGTCGGCGCCGCCGGCGAGACCGACATTGCCGGAGATGACCCCGGAGTTGACGATGCTGTCGGCGCCGTCGACGAGCGTGACATTGCCCTGTGTCATGCCCGAATTGGTGAACACGAGAGATGAACCTGGGGGACCCGCAATGGCGCCGGTCGAACCTCCGACCAAAGTGCCGTCATTCACGAGGGTCGAGGTGTCGCTCGACAGGCCGACGAGACGATATCCGATGTCCCACCCCTGGACGACGCCGCCCGCCGTGATGTGCACAGAGTTGGACGCCCCGTCGGCTATGCCGTACTGAGCCGAGACATGACCGCTGATCGTCGCGGTGTTGTTCGAGCTTGCGAACAGGATGCCCTCATAGTCGGCGGCGATGGTTCCGGCGACGATGAAGTGGTTTCCCCCGCCGGTGCCGGACGCATACAGCCCGTAATTGCTGACGATCGAGCCGGTGCTCGTCAGGACGACACGGTCACCGCCATTGACCAGCACGCCGTCGTCATCGGCGATCAGCCAGCCGCCGACAGTGATCACGGCATTGTCTATCGTCGCGCTCACGTAGATCGCGTCACCGGACGACCCGATATCGGATTGGATGTACACGTTCGGCAGGACGATGAACGATCCATTCCCGATAGTGGCGTCGGTGATGGCCAGGCCGCGGGTCTGGCTGTTGGAGATGACGGTGGTCACGGAGGCGTCCTCGCGAGGCAACACAGGGGATCGAAGCCGCAGCCTCGGGGCGGCCCAGCATGACGCTACGCTAAGTTGGCCTTTGTTGCTGCTGCCGTGTTGAAGATTTCTGCTATATCAGACGCCGGAGAAGCCGCTCCCGGCCGATCAGCGGCAAGAGGGGGCCGAGCTCCGGGCCGTGATCGAGGCCGGTGATCGCCCGGCGCAGCGGCAGGAACAGCGCCTTGCCCTTGGCGCCGGTCTCGGCCTTGATCGCGGCGGTCCACGTCCTGAACGTCTCCGGCCCGATCTCGCCATCCGGCAGGAGCCGGAGCGCCGCGGCGCGGAACGCGGCCTCCGCCGCGTCTTCCGGTGCCGGAACCACCATGTCGCCGAAGACGATCTCGGCCCAACCCTTCGCGTCCGCCACCTTGTCGCAGTTGGCACGGACGGCCTGCCAGAAGGTTTCGGCATCCTCGTCGCGCCCCCCCATCGCCGCCAGCCGGCCGCGAACGGCCTCGCAGGGCAGCCCATGGACGATCTCGCGGTTCAGCCGGTCGAGCTCGGCGGGATCGAATTTCGAGGCGGACGGGGAGACGGCCGCAAAATCCAGTCGCGCGCCGAGGGCACCCAGATCGGCCATCGGCTCGATCGAGCCGGACATGCCGACGAGGACGGCGAGGGAGGCGACCGCCATCGGCTCGTAGCCCTCCTCGCGCAGCGTCTCCAGCGACAGCGCGCCTGAGCGCTTCGACAGCCCCTCCCCGCCGACGGTGGTCAGGAGATTGTGGTGGCCGAAGCGCGGGACGCTCGCCGCGAGAGCCGAGAAGATCGCCGCCTGCACGGCCGTGTTGGTCACGTGGTCGTCGCCGCGGATGACATGGGTGACGCCGGTCTCCGCGTCGTCGACCACCGAGGGCAGCGTATAGAGATAGCTGCCGTCCTCGCGGATCAGCACCGGATCCGACAGCGAGGCGAGATCGATCACCGTCTCGCCGCGGATGAGGTCGTCGAAGACGATGTCGGTCCGCTGCGGCGCAAACGGATCAGCGCCGAAATTCGGCAGGAGGAAGCGCCAGTGCGGCCTCCGCCCCTCCGCCTCCAGCGCCGCGCGCTCGGCATGGGAGAGCCTCAGCGCCTCGCGGCCATAGACCGGCGGCAGGCCGCGGGCGGCAAGGCGCTTGCGCTTGCGGTCGAGTTCGTCCGGCGTCTCGTAGCAGGGATAGAGAAGGCCGGCGGCCTTCAGCTTCTCGGCCGCGGCGTCGTAGAGAGGAATGCGGTCGGACTGGCGGATGGTCTTGTGGGGCGAAATGCCGATCCAGGCGAGGTCCGTCGCGATCAGATCGGCGAACTCTCGTTTCGAGCGCTCCCTGTCGGTGTCGTCGAAGCGCAGGATGAAGGAGCCCTCTTCCCGGACCGCGAACAGCCAGTTGAACAGCGCGGTGCGCAGGTTGCCGATGTGGAGCCGGCCGGTGGGCGACGGGGCGAAGCGGAGGATGGCGGTCATGGGCTCGGGCCTACACCAAAGCGGCAGCGGCCGGAAGGTCGGGGCGACGTTGCTCCCCGCGTCGTCGTTCTCGGGCTCCGTCCCTACCGCATTCACACATCTTGTCGGGGTCTTCGTCGGCCGTTCGTGCTGGCGGCAACGGAGCCTGATGAAGGTCGTGGAGATTGGAGCTTCGTCATCCCGGGCTTGACCCGGGATGACGAAGCTCTGTTGCTTTGGCCGGTTCTGCGACGTCGAACCGGAGAACAGGCGGCCGCTCGTTCGTGTTCGAAAGGAGATGCGATCCCGGAATTCTCGGCACGTGGGCCGAGAATGACGACGCTTCGATGTCGGCCCCTGCCGCTTGCGCGTTCCGGCGGCGGGAGACGGAGCGCCCCGTGCCCTCACCGTTCCCGCGGCTGCGGATCGACGCGGTCGATGCCGCGCTCGGTCGGAACGCCGGCGTGGTCGTGCAGCCCCTGCGCCCGGGAAACCGCCGCCCGATGGCGCAGCGCGACCATCGCCATCACCACCGAGATCGCCACGCAATAGAGCCCCATCGCGCCGATCTGCAGCGGATAGGAGACGCCGCGGTCGATCAGGACACCGGTGACGCCCGGCCCCAGCGCCGAGGCGAGCACCATGAGGGCCACCGTCACCGAGCGCACCGAGCCGAGATGCTTGGTGCCGTAGAGCTCCGGCCAGAGCGCACCGAGGAGGGTCGAGGAAAAGCCGTTGGAAATGCCGAGCAGGACCATGAAGACGAAGATCGACGCCGTCGCGGTGACGCCGAAGACGACGAAGCAGGCAAGCGCCATCGGGACCAGGAAGAACGGCAGGAGCCGCACCGCCGAGAAGCGATCCACCAGCCCGCCGCAGACCAGCGCGAAGACCACGGTGGTCGCCGACATGACGGCAAACCCCGCCGCGAAGACCTCGATCGACCAGCCGCGCAGCTCCGTCAGATAGACCTGGTGGAAGAACAGCGTCGTGCCGATGAAGGGCGGCGCCAGGACGGCGGTGGAGACCAGCCAGAAGGTCGGCGAACGCACCACCTCGGCCAGCGTCCAGTCAGGCACGTCCGGCCGGCGCTTCGACTGCGGCTCGGACTGCGGGTCGCGGTCCTTCAGCATCGTGAAGGCGACGACCGGCAGGGCGACGACGAGGAGAAACGCGCCGCAGGCAAGCCAGGTGCCGCGCCAGCCGAGGGCGCCCGCGACGAGGACGAAGACCAGCGGAAACAGCCCGGTGCCGACATGGAAGCCCAGCGAGATGATCGCCATCGCCCGGCCCCGGTTGGCCGCGAACCAGCGGCCGGTGGCGGTCATCGCCGTCTCGGTCATCATCCCCTGACCGAAGAGGCGCAGGAGATAGAGCGACAGGAGGAGCAAGGGCAGGCTGGCGGCGAACGACATCACCGCGGTCGCCAGCGCCAGGCAGAGGACGGTGACGACCGCCACCTGCCAGGCCTTGAAGCGGTCGAGCGTCCAGCCGAGAGCGGGGAGCGTCGCCGCGCTCGCCAGCGTCGCCGCCATGTAGATCAGCCCGAAATCGCCGTTCGACAGATCGAATTCCCGGCGGATGTCGCCGTTGGAGAGCGAGATGTAGAAGGTCTGCCCGAAGGACGAGAAGAAGCAGAGCAGGAATCCGCCGGCCAGCCAGCGGGCATTCCGGCCCATGAAGGTGAGGAAGTCCATGATGAATCCGGTGGGGCGGAAAAAGGCGTCGCCGTCAGGAGAGGATCGGGTTGCTTAGCATTGGATGGGTGAGAGGGTAAACGGGCGCGGGCGCCGGTCATCGATAGGAAGCGGCTGCCGCAAACCGCAAGCCCCTCATCCTGAGGTGCCGCCGCAGGCGGCCTCGAAGGACGAGGGGCGACCGCCGCTCACCGGTTGTTTCGCGATGGTTCGAGGATCCGCTGCGGAGGCATCCCCCTCGCCCTTCGAGGCTCGCCCGGCCTTCGACCGGCCGAGCACCTCAGGATGAGGGGTGTCGCGGTCGAATAGGCAGCCTTCGGGGCCGCAGATTGATCTTCCGGCGGAACCCGCTATGTTCAACAAATTCCTGTTCCGTTGAACGAGGCACCAGATGGCAAAGAAGAGCCGCTCGGCGGGAGCCGGCAGTCTGGCCACCGCGGGCTTCGAGAAGCCTCGCAGGGCTGGCACCGGGACCGCACAGCCGAACCCGACCGAAGGCGTGCGCGAGGACGGCAAACCGGGTTCTCCTGGTCGCCGGGTCGTTCGGACACGCGAGGGCCACGGGATGGTGGAAGCCGTGATGCGCGGTGCCGCCGACAAGGGGCTGACGCGGGCCAAGGACGCGCGCATCGCGGGCCGGGTCAGCAGCGCGCTGATTGCCGAGGCAAAGGCGCGGACGGGTCTCATGTCCGATACCGAGCTCGTCGAATTCGCTCTGGCGACCGTGGCGCTCCAAGACGATTTCGCGAAGGCCTTTCGCAAGACCAAGGGATCCGTCGACCCCGATCTCGATCTCGGCTTCTGACATGGCCTTCGACTTCGGCGCGGCCGAGCGCGTCCGGCGGCACGATCCCGGGAGAACGCTCAGCCGACGTCCCGACGAGGAGTTGCCTTATCTCGGCGACGAGGCGGTCGCCGGGGGCGGCATCCTGCTCGATACCTGCGTTTACATCGACCAGATGAAGGGCTCGGCCCCCGAGGTCGTCGAACGGCTGGTGGACATCCGCATCGTCAATCACAGCATGGTGGCGATCCAGGAGCTGATGTTCGCCATCGGGGCGCTGCGCAGGGACGACCCGCGCTCCGCCGCCGCGGAGGCGGCGATCGAGCGGCTCGTGCGAGCGATGCCCGCGCACCGGCAATTCGTGCCGGATGCCGATGTCCTCGGCAGGGCTGCGGTCTATGCCGGCATCCTCGGGAGGACGCAGGGCTATACGAGGGACGACAGGATGCGGGCACTGCACGACTGCACCCTGTTTCTCCAGGCCGAGAAGCTGGGGCTGGCGCTCCTGACGGCCAATGCCGCGGAGTTCGACATTCTCCTGCAGATCCGGCCAACGGGGAAAGTGCTGTTCTATCGCCCCGTTGCTGCGAAGCGGCGCTCGTAGGATCGCGATCGCATCGACGGGACCGGATTCGCTCGCGGCAAGGGCGGGCAGCGCCCTGACGAGCCTGGACGGATCGCAAGCCGTCTCGGTGTCCCGGAACCCGGGATCAGGTTTCGGCCTCTCGCGCGTTCTCCCCAGCTCCACCAGCGCGCCGAGATCACAAGCCTCTCAGGCTCGAGAGCCGATGCCGGCCCGGCCAGAGGCACGTGACGCCCCTCATGCCCCCTCCCGAAACCGGTTCGTGATCGGATACCGCCTGTCCCGCCCGAAATTCTTCTTCGTCACCTTCGTCCCCGGCGCCGACTGCCGGCGCTTGTATTCCGCGATGTAGAGCAGCCGCTCGATATGGGTGACGGTGTCCCGGTCGAAGCCCCGCGCTACCAGCTCGTCCACCCCGCCGTCATGCTCCACCAGATGCTCGAGGATCGCGTCCAGCACGTCGTAGGGCGGCAGCGAATCGTCGTCCTTCTGGTCCTCGCGCAGTTCGGCCGAGGGGGGCTTCACGATGATCCGCTCGGGCACCACTTCGCCGGCCGGGCCGAGGAGATCGTCCGGATGGTTCCGGTTGCGCCAGCGGGCGAGCCGGACGACTTCGGTCTTGTAGAGGTCCTTGATCGGGTTGAAGCCGCCATTCATGTCGCCGTAGAGCGTCGCATAGCCGACGCTCATCTCGCTCTTGTTGCCGGTCGTCACCACCATCGCGCCGAACTTGTTGGAGATCGCCATCAGGATCACCCCCCGGGCGCGGCTCTGGAGGTTTTCCTCGGTGATGCCGGCGGGCGTGCCCTCGAACATCGGGCCGAGCGCGCTCAGGAAGCCCTCCACGGGTTCGGCGATCGGCACGGTGTCGTAGCGCACGCCGAGGGCTTTCGCGCAGGCAGCGGCATCTTCGAGGCTCGTCTCGGCGGTGTAGCGATAGGGCAGCATGACGCAGTGGACGCGGCTGCCGCCCAGCGCATCGACGGCGAGCGCCGCGCAGATCGCCGAATCGATGCCGCCCGACAGCCCCAGCACCACCGACCTGAAACCGTTCTTGTTGACGTAGTCGGCAAGGCCGAGGACCAAAGCGCGCCACACCGCCTCGTCGTCGCCCGGGAGCGCGGCGACCGATCCGTCCTCGCAGCGCCAGCCCTCGCCGTCCTGCACCCAGTCGGACAGGAAGATCCCGCTCTTGAACTGCGGCAGCTGGAAGGCGAGGCTGCGGTCGGCATTGAAGGCGAAGGAGGCGCCGTCGAACAGGAGTTCGTCCTGGCCGCCCACCTTGTTGGCATAGACCACGGGCAGGTCGGTCTCGATCACCTGGCGCAGCACCACCTGATGCCGGACGTCGAGCTTGCCGCGATAGAAGGGAGAGCCGTTGGGCACGAGCAGGATTTCGGCGCCGGATTCGGCGAGCGTCTCGCAGACGCCGAGATCGCCCCAGATGTCCTCGCAGACGGGAATGCCGAGCCGCAGGCCGCGATAGTTGAGGGGCCCCGGCATCGGGCCAGCCTGGAACACCCGCTTCTCGTCGAACTCGCCGTAATTCGGCAGGTCGACCTTGGAGCGCCAGGTCAGCACCCTGCCCTCGTCGAGGACGGCGACGGCGTTGAAGAGACCGTCCTCGTTGCGCAGCGGGCAGCCGATGACGACGCCCGGCCCGCCGTCGGCGGTCTCCTCGGCCAGGCTCTCCACCGCCTCCATGCAGGCGGCGACGAAGGCGGGCTTCAGGACGAGATCCTCCGGCGGATAGCCGGCGATGAACAGTTCGGTGAAGAGGACGAGATCGGCGCCGGCCTCCGCCGCCTCGGCGCGGGCCTTGCGGGCGAGATCGAGATTGCCGGCGACGTCGCCGACCGCCGGGTCGAGCTGGGCGACGGCGAGCCGGAAACGATCGGTCAACTCAGGCATCGAAGGCAACTCCTCGGCACGGCGCCAATCCTCTATGTCTCTGGACGGTTCAAAACAGGGTGAGCGGCGAGTTGGCAAGGGCGACCATGCCATCGGGGCCGCGCCGGCACGCAGGACGGACAAGGACGATGGCGAGACATGACGGGCATGACGGGGCGGAGCGCTGGTTCGGCCAGTCCGCGGACAGCCTCGCACCGCGGGAGAAGCGGGTTCTCGAGCTGATCGGCCTGCGCCGCCCGATCACCTCGGAGCTGAAGCCTCCGGCGCCCCAGAGCGCGAGCTTCGGCGACCGGATGGCCGACAGGCTCGCCGAGATCGGGGGGTCCTGGGGCTTCATCGTGTCCTTCGTGGCGTTCCTTCTCGCCTGGGCCGTGATCAACACCGTGATTCTCGCCAGCGCGGCCTTCGACCCCTACCCCTACATCTTCCTCAACCTGGTCATGTCGATGCTGGCTGCCATCCAGGCACCGATCATCATGATGTCGCAGAATCGCGCGGCGGCCCGCGATCGCCGCGAGGCGAGCCGCGACTACGAGGTCAACCTGAAGGCGGAGATCGAGATTCTCGGCCTGCACGACAAGCTCGATCGGCTGCGGGATCTTGAAATTTCCGAGACCAAGCGCCTTCTAGCGGAGATCGCGGAGCGCCTGGAAAGGCTCGAGCGGCGCGGCGGCGGCGGCGAAGCGCCTTGAGGCGCGGGCGGCGGCCTCGCCCCCCTGTCGGCCGGGCAACGGGATGCCACTTTCTTGTGCCGCAAAGTTCTGAAACAAGGCGGCGCCGGGCGGCGGACGACCGCGGCCCGGGCTAGCCGCAACGCCCAGGGCCGCTTCGAGAAACGACAGCCAGCGGATTCGGAGAATACGTGTACGAGATCCTGTCCCTGATCGCCCAGTTCGGCCCGGTCATCGTTCTTGCCGGGACATTCTTCGAGGGCGAGGTCTTCGCGATCATCGGCGGGTTTCTGGCCTATCGCGGCTCCTATCCGTTCGAGATGATGATCGCCCTCGCCTTCACCGGCTCCTTCTGCGGCGATCTGGCGGTCTTCCTGTTCGCGCGGTTCTCGTCCAATCACCGGTGGGTGCGGGCCTGGCGCGAGAAGCCGCGCTTTGCCAGCGCGCTGTCCCTGGTGGAGCGCTACCAGGCCTATTTCGTCATCGTGAACCGCTATGTCTACGGGCTGCGCATGCCCGGCCTCGTGGCGCTCGGCATGTCGCGCATCTCGCTGACCCGCTTCACCGTCCTCAACTTCTTCGGCGCGGCGCTGTGGGCCTCGATCTTCACGACGATCGGCTACGTCTTCGGCTATTCGATCTGGTCGGTCTTCGCCAACCTCCAGGTATTCGAGCAGGGCGCACTCTACGTCCTGTGCGGCGTCGCGGTGCTCATCACCGTCTATTTCGGCTGGCGGCAATGGGGCCCGGTCGTCACTGCATGGTGGCGTCGCCCCCGCCGCGGGCCGGACGAGGAGGATGCGGGCGGCCCCGGCGCGCCGCGCCGCGTGCGCCTCATGATTCGAGGGCAGCGTCTCCGCGATCAAGGATCAAAGGAATGACGAGGTCCTCCTCGTCCTCGAGGTGGCGCAGCAGCCGGATCAGGAGCCTCTCGCTCGCCATCGAATAGGCGTCGCGGGCCCTTCGCGAGGCATCCGAGCCCGCCTCCGCCGCGGCCGTCGCGGCGAGGAAGCCGTTCGCCGCCGCCGCCACCTGCTCGAGATCGTGGTGGATCGTCACATGATCCGCGTCGAGCAGCTCGAAGCCGCGGGCCAGAAGCGGCTCGGCCCGTTGATAGGCGGGGAAATAATGCAGGTCCTCGATCTGGTGGTGGCCTTCGAGCTCGTTGAGGAAGAAGCCGAGCCGCGGCACGAACCACCGCTTGAACGGCTCCATCGCCACCTGCCCTTCCCGCTCCTGTTCGAGCGCCTCGGCCAGCGCGCGGCCGAGCTCGCGGAACATGTCGTGGCGCGACAGCCAGAACCGCGCCGTTCCCTCGATGTTGGCATGGCCCTGCCATGTCTCGCGCGGGTATTTTTCCAGGAGATGGCGCAGGTCCGCCGGCAGGCCGGGGCGCGCATCGAGATCGAAGCTCTCGCTCATCATGTCCTTTCGCGCGTGAGAGATGGGGTTTCGTGCGGGGTGTCAGGCGGCCCTGGAGAAGGCGAAGGCTTCCATGGCGAGAACGCCGAAGTCGCGGCTTCGATGCAGCATGGTCGAAGTCCCCGCTCCCATTCCCGAACTCGCCCCGAGCGCGACATAGAGCGGCATCAGATGCTCGTCGGTCGGGTGGTTTTCGCGGGCAAAGGGCGCCCGCCGGCGGTAGTCGAGGAGGGCCTCGACGTCGCCTTCGGCCAGCCGCTCGCCCATCCAGGCGGCGAAGGCCTCCACCCAGTCCGGCACCTCGGCCTGGCGCCGGCCGGCGCGCAGATTGGGGAACGCCTCGCGCAGATTGTGGGTCAGGGAGCCGGACCCGACGACGAGGACGCCCCGCCCCGCAAGACCCGCCAGCGCCTCGCCGAGCCGGTAGTGGTAGGCGGCATCGCGGGCAGGATCCACCGAGACCTCGAGGACGGGAATGTCGGCCGCCGGATATGCCAGGATCAGCGGCACCCAGGCGCCATGGTCGAAGCCCCGCCCGGTGGCGACGCCGGCCGCCAGGCCGGCCGCGCCGAGCCCCGCGGCGATCTCCTGCGCCAGGGCCGGATCTCCCGGCGCCGGATAGCGCATCGCATAGAGTTCCGGCGCAAAGCCGCCGAAGTCGTGGATGGTCTCGGGCTGCGCGTCGCCGGTGACGAGGACGCGGCCCGTCGCCTCGAAATGGGCGCTGGCGACGACGATCGCCCGCGGCCGCGGCAGGCTCGCCGCCAGATCCCGCAGGAACGCCGTCGCCGGCGTCTCGGCCACCGCGATGTCGGGCGAGCCGTGGGAGAGGAACAGGGTCGGCAGCATGGTGGGTCTCCGGAAACGAACCTTCCGGAGACTATGCGCTTGAGGTGACCGCGTCAGGCCCGAGAAGGCCCGACGCATCGTTCACCGTTTAAGGTGGATCGCGAAGGAGATGCCGCGGCGAGCGCTTACCCCGCCGCCTTGACCTTCTGCTCCGCCGCCGCGTGGTCCTTCTTCAGGAGCTCGGCGACGAGGAAGGCGAGTTCCAGCGCCTGGTTGGCGTTGAGCCTCGGATCGCAATGGGTGTGGTAGCGGTCCGACAGGTCCTCGGCGAGGATCGGCCGGGCGCCGCCGGTACACTCCGTCACGTCCTTGCCGGTCATCTCGATGTGGATGCCGCCCGGATGGGTGCCTTCCGCCCGATGCACCGCGAAGAAGGCCTCCACCTCGGCGAGGATGCGCTCGAAGGGCCGGGTCTTGTAGTGGTTCAGCGTGATCGTGTTGCCATGCATCGGGTCGCAGGACCAGACGACCTTCCTGCCCTCGCGCTCGACGGCGCGGATCAGCCGCGGCAGGCACTCTTCCACGCGCTCGTGGCCGAAGCGGGTGATCAGCGTCAGCCGGCCGGCCTTGTTCTCCGGGTTGAGCCGGTCGATCAGGCGGATCAGATCGTCGGGATCGGAGGTCGGGCCGCATTTCAGGCCGAGCGGATTCTTGATGCCGCGGCAGAACTCGATGTGGGCGTGGTCGAGCTGGCGGGTGCGGTCGCCGATCCAGATCATGTGGCCGGAGGTGGCATACCAGTCGCCGGAGGTCGAATCGACGCGGGTCATCGCCTCCTCGTAGCCGAGCAGCAGCGCCTCGTGGCTGGTGAAGAAATCGGTCTCGCGCAGCGACGGGTGGTTCTCGGCGTCGATGCCGATCGCCCGCATGAAGGCCATGGTCTCGGAGATCTTGTCGGCCAGCGCCCGGTAGCGGTCCGCCTCGGGGCTGCCGGCGACGAAGCCGAGCATCCACTGGTGGACGTTGTCGAGATTGGCGTAGCCGCCCTGCGCGAAGGCGCGCAAAAGGTTCAGCGTCGCCGCCGACTGCCGGTAAGCCATGATCTGGCGCTCCGGGTTCGGAATGCGGGAGGCCGCGTCGAACTCGATGCCGTTGACGATGTCGCCGCGATAGGCCGGCAGGGTCTGGCCGTCCTTGGTTTCGGAGCCCGACGAACGCGGCTTGGCGAACTGTCCGGCGATGCGGCCGACCTTCACCACCGGCTGGGCGCCGGCGAAGGTGAGGACGATGGCCATCTGCAGGAAGGCGCGGAAGAAGTCGCGGATGTTGTCGGCGCCGTGCTCGGCGAAGCTCTCGGCGCAGTCGCCGCCCTGGAGGAGGAACGCGCGGCCGTCTGCGACTTCGGCCAGAGAGCGCGTCAGCTTGCGCGCCTCACCGGCAAAAACCAGCGGCGGATAGCTGGCGAGACGCTTCTCGGTCGCCGCGAGCGCTTCGGGATCCGGATAGTCGGGCATCTGCATGACGGGCTTTGCGCGCCAGCTCGACGGTGTCCAATCCTTCGCCATCACAATGTCTCCTGACCGGGCCAGCCGGTCGTTCCTCGCCTCTGTGTCTTCGTGGGTTTGTGCGTGTGGAACCGGACCTGATCACGCCGCGCTCGACACGTGGGCGGCGTTTAAGCACTTATCGACCAGTTTGTCATCATGGATGACGCCGGCGCAGCGTTTGCCGGATGCGCCAGGCAAATCGGCCGATCGAAACGGGCCAGAGCCGCCGCGCCCTCTACGTCAGCCGACGATCTCGTCGGTCCAGACCTTGAAGCCGGTCAGGGTGTTCTGGCCGAAGGTGTGGGTCAGCGGCACGTCGGCGGCGTCGCGCCCCTGGGCGATCAGGATGCGGCCGATGCGCGGCTTGTTGTTGCGCGGATCGAAGGTCCACCAGCGCCCGCCGAGATAGACCTCCATCCAGGCGGCGAAATCCATCTCGCCGTGAGGCGGCGTCTCGCCGATGTCGCTGATATAGCCGGTGCAGTAGCGGGTCGGGATGTTCATCGCCCGGCAGAAGGCGACGGCGAGATGGGTGAAGTCGCGGCAGACGCCGCGGGCTTCCGAATAGGCCTCGGCGGCGGTCTTGGTGGGCCGCGAGAATTCGTAGCCGAAGGTGACGTGGTTGTGGACGAAGTCGCAGATCGCCTGCACCCGCGCCCAGCCCTCGGGCGTGTGGCCGAACAGCCGCCAGGCCTCGTTCGAAAGGAGGTCGCTCTCGCAATAGCGGCTCGGCAGGAGGAACAGGATGGTCTCGGCCGGCAGGTCCTCGACCCGGTGCTGCATGGCGCCAAAACCCTGCTCGTCGGCAAGGCCGTCGTCGCCGATCACCGTATCCGTGCCCATCACGAAGGTGCCGGCGGGGGCCACCAGCCGGTTGCACCAGTTGCCGAAACTGTCGCGATAGCTCTCGACCGGCACATGCGGGGTGGTCTGCAGGTGATCCGGCCGCTCCAGCCGGCCGACGCGGGAATAATGGACGTTGAGGATGACGATCATCGGCGTCGGCGCGGGGAACTCGTAGGTGAGCCGGCAACCGAGGTGAATCCGCATCGCTGCAACGCTTTCCCGGGCAGGCGCCCGACTGGAGAATGGCTGTCGGTCTCGGCAGCCGGACGACAATGGCCGGCCGACGCCACGTTCATGACTTCGAGCGACCATGACAGAGCCGGACGAAAATGACGATAGGGCGAAAGTACGGGCGGCTGAGCGTCCAGAGCGGGATGAGATCAGCTTCGATCGGCATCCCGCTCCATTCTCCGAGTGCCGCATGATCTTGTCCGAAAACCGGTTCCCACTTTTCGGGATCATGCTCCGAGTGCCACATGATCTTTTCCGAAAACTGGTTCCCACTTTTCGGGATCATGCTCCGAGTGCCACATGATCTTTTCCGAAAACCGGTTCCCACTTTTCGGGATCATGCTCTAGCCGGCCGGCTTGCCCCCCGAGCCGAGCTGGCCGACCGCATGGCCGGCGGTGCGGGCGAGCTTGTCGAGGATGTCGTAGAAGATGTCGATGCTGAAGCCGAAGATGAAGGCGAGGAACAGCGAGCCGAAGGACAGGCTGACGATCCCCGCATCACCCAGCACCGACGGCGTCATGAACCAGACGACGAAGATACCGGTGAAGGCGGCGAGAATGACGCGGAAGACGACGACGCTCGCAGCAGGGTCCGGATAGGTCGGCGCGATGAAGATCCGCATGAAATACATGATGGCGCCGAAGGAGCCGTAGAGCGCCGGCAGGATCCACTGGGCGACGACCGGATAGAGCGCGCGGATCGAATCGACGTTGCCGGTGATGAAGCTCTGGATCAGGGAATACTGGCTGTCCGAGGCAGCGAGGCCGATCTTGCAGCGGATGAGATATCGCGCGTATTTCATCTTGTCGATGCCGTCGGCAAAGACCTCGATGCTGCTCTTCGCCGCGATCTCGATCACCCGGCCGGCCGCGGGCGCGGTGAACAGCCCGCAATCTCCCTGTGGCAGGGAGAGCCTCCCATCGTCCCCGAACAGCCGGGCGAGCGACATCACCGAATAGCTCACGCGCTGGAAGACGTTGAAATCCTGCATCAGGCTGGCGGACTTGGCGGCCGCGGCTCCCACCACCGAATCATAGCGGCGCAATGCCTCGATCCGCTCGTTCAGCGCGGCGACCGCCGAATTCTGGCCGGCATCGGCGGCATCGAGGTCGAACAGATTCTTCGCGCCATGGGCGGTGAAGACGATCTCGTCGAGGATCGCCGTCGCCCGCTCCCCCTCCAGTTCGGCCATCGCGGCGAACAGCTTGTCGGCCTCCCGCTGCCAGCTGGTATAGTAGGCGCACAGAAACGCCAGAAGCAGCGCACCGACGATGAAGGCGGTCTTGCTGACGAAGGCGAAGCGTGTGCGGGCCACGGGGACCGGCTTGCCGTCGCTCGACCGGGCAAAGGGGTCGAACCCTCTCTGCAGGTCGATCAGCGTCACCGGCTGGATCTTCTGCAGCGCCAACCGAAACTCGTGCTGCAGGGCGAGGGCCTCGGGCGCGGCGAGATCGATATCGGGCCTGGCCGCCACCTTCGCGATGGCGGTCGACAGGCCGTCATCGTCGAGCTTGCCGCTCTTCAGGCCGAAATTGACGACGAGGAGCGCATCCTGCTGCAGATGACGAAGATATTCCACGGCATCCTCCCGGCCGCATGCGGAGCGCGATGAGCCGGCCTCGGCTCACGCGGCACAAGCCCGACCTCGCATGCTCTCGCGCGGCACCTGCTCCGGCCGTCCCGGATCCGCTTCCGGTGCGGGATGGCATCACCCCGATCGCGATCCAGCTCGATCGCTTCGCCCCCCCGCATGCTTCCGCCGGAACAGGGTCCGGCGTGGCCCGTGTCGGGCCTAGAGCGGGATGAGATCAGCTTCGATCGCGCTCACTCCTCTTCTTGTCTTCTTGCCGCATGGTCTTTCCCGAAAACCGGTTCCCACTTTTCGGGATCATGCCCTAGCCGAGCTTGCCCTTCTGGGGCCCGGCGACGGACTGGCAGACGCAATCGGCTCCCGGCGTTCCGGGGGGTAGTGCCCAACACCAGAACCGCTCGGTGAAGCAGATGGTGCCCGGCACGTGGTCCGGCACCTGGGCGACCGCCGGAGCGGCCAGTGCCGAGGCGAGCGCCAGGCCCGCGATCAGGACCCGGACGAGCCGTTCACTTGCAACCGCACGGCACCATGCCGAAGCCATGCCCGAACTCCGCTACGACGATCTGCGCCCGGACCTGCCACCAAAGCTCGGCGCGGGGAACGTCGAGCCACGACATCCCGGCCCGGCAAGTCCCGCCAGAAACCTCTGGCCAGCACCGCAGAGGCAGACACCTCGCCGGCCAGCGGGCGAAGACCCGGCAACCACCTGACCCTGCGGAACATCTGCCAGGAGCACGGTGGACGTGTAAACAAAATTCCTCGTGATGCCTGAAGAGACGCGGGGCGGGCTCGCCTGTCCGGTCAAGGCGAGCCGGACAGTGCCCGCCTCGCCCGGTCGCGGCCCTCGCCCTCGTTACTCACCACTCGCTATTCGCTATTCGCTATTCGGAGATGTCACGCAGGCCGCGCAGGGCGAGAAGCCTGTCGAACAGTTCCGCCTCGCCGTGGTCCAGCGTCACCGAACGGGGATAGAGCGGCGCGGCGCGGTCGGCCAGGCGCCACGTCTCGAAGCCGTGGGTCTCCTCGACGAAGCGCCTCAGGCCGTCGTCGCCATAGAGCATGCGGAAGCCCTGCATGACCGCGTCGAGATAGCTCTGGAGGATCGCCGACTGGCGGTCCTCGGCGGTCGGCGCGGCGGGATGGGCCTCGTAGATGTAGACGGGAATGTCGGAGAGCGGCGGCGTCTCGACGGTGAGGCGGGACAGATCGACGATGCGGCGGGCATAGCCGGCCTCGCGCTCGTCGACCGCCGGCAGGTGGTCGACGAGGTCGTAGACGACGACGCCGTGGACGCCCGCCGCCTCGTCGCGCTTGACCGAGAGCAGCGACATCTCCTCGCCGGCCTCCCTCGGCAGCCAGGTGCGCCGCCAGCCGGCCGCCTCGGCGCGGCGGATGCCGAGAAACTTCGTGCGCAGGGTGCGTGGGTTGACCAGCGAGCCGTAGCCGAAATAGGCGACGACGCGGCCCTCGGCCGCGAGCGCTTGAAGGTCCGGATGGTCTTCGTGGAGCGGGGGATGCTGCATCGTCGGTCTCACCGGGCAAGTGTTCAGTCAGGGCGTCGGTCTGGTCGTCGGCCATGGCGTCGGCCGCGTTCTCTGCGGCTTCATTCGGGCAGGGCGAAGACCGTCAGCACGCCGCCCGCCGCGGTGTAACGCGACAGGCTCTGATAGGCGCCGACCGCGCCGGAGCCGTCGTCCGGATTGGTCAGCCCGGCCGCCAGCCCGATCCCCGCCCAGCCGCCGATGCCCGACAGGACGGCGACATATTGCCGGCCCTCATGGGCATAGGTGGTGACGTTGCCGACGATGCCCGACGGCGTCTTGTAGCGATAGAGCGCCTCGCCGGTCCGCGCATCGACGGCCTTCAGGGTGCCTTCCAGCGTGCCGTAGAAGACGAGGTCGCCGGCGGTCGCCAGAACGCCGGACCAGACCGAGAAGCGCTCCGGCAGCGCCCAAATGATCTCGCCCGCGAGATTGTCCCAGGCGGTGAGCGAGCCCATCACACCCTCCGCCTCGAACCCCTGGCCGGCCGGCGCCGGATAGAGCCGCAGGGTGGCCCCGACATAGGGCTGGCCGGCGGTATAGGCGACGCGGAACGGCTCGTAGTCCATGCAGACGTGGTTGGTCGGCACGTAGAAGAGCCGGGTCTTCGGCGAGAAGGCGGCGGGCTGCTCGTTTTTGGCGCCGAGCGCGCCGGGGCAGATGCCCTCGGTGGTCACATCCTCGCCGTCGCCGTCCTGATCGGTCGAATAGGCCGGGTCGCGGACCGGCTCGCCATAGGTCGCGCTCGCCGGATCCGTGTCGATGCTTTTCGCCCAGTTCACCGCCGGATCGAACTTTTCCGCGACAAGCAGCTCGCCGCTCTCCCGGTCCAGCGTGTAGCCGAAGCCGTTGCGATCGAAATGGGTGAGGAGCTTTCGCGGTGTTCCATCGACCGTCTGGTCGGTGAGGATCATCTCGTTGACGCCGTCATAGTCCCACTCGTCATGGGGCGTCATCTGGTAGATCCAGCGCGCCTTGCCGGTCGCAAGATCGCGGGCGACGATGCTGTTCGACCACTTGTTGTCGCCCGGCCGCTGCACCGGGTTCCAGCTCGCCGGGTTGCCGGTGCCATAATAGACGAGGTCGAGCTCCGGATCGTAGGCGAACCAGCCCCACGGGCAGGCGCCGCCGATCTTCCACTGGTCGCCCTCCCAGCTCGAAAGCCCGCTATCGGCGCCGACGGGCCTGCCGAGCACGGTGGTCTTACCCGGATCGATCAGCATGTCCGCGTCCGGGCCGGTGGCGTAGGCGCGCCAGAGGCGCTGGCCGGTTGTCTCGTCATAGGCGGTCAGATGGCAGCGCACGCCGAACTCGCCGCCGGCCGTGCCGACGATCAGCCGGCCCTTCGCCGGCAGGACGGTCGCGGTATTGACCATGCCCGTCGCCGGATCGCCGTTCTTTGCCTGCCACCTCACCGCGCCGGTCGCGGCGTCGAGGGCGACGACGGTGGTGTCGGCCTGGTGCAGAAAGACCATGCCGTCGTCATAGGCGAGGCCGCGATAGACGGTGTCGCAGCACATCACCTCGATGACCGAGGGATCCTGCCGGGGCTCGTATTTCCAGACGATCTCGGCGTCCCTGGAGAGATCGAGCGCATAGACCGTGTTGGGAAACGGCGTGTGGACATACATGATGTCGCCGACCACCAGCGGCCCGCCCTCGTGGCCGCGCAGGACGCCGGTCGAAAAGCTCCAGACCGGGCGCAGCTTGCCGACATTCGCCGTGTCGATCTCGTCGAGCCTCGAATAGCGGGTGTTCTGGTAGTCGCCGGTCTGGATCGGCCACTCGGCGGGATCGGCGATCAGGGCGTCAAGGTCGCGGCTTTCGGCGCCGGCCGAAGCGCCGAAGCCGAGGCCGGGGCCGAGGAGGACGGCGAGGAGGAGAAACAGGCGGGCGGCCATCGGGCGGCGCTCCATTCATGCGGACGGTTCGGGCGATCGGTGCCGGCCCCGTCGAAGGCGGACGAACGAGAGCGTCCTAGCAAAGCCGCCGCGCCGGCGCGACCCGGATCGGCCGGAACCGGCTCCTGCGGCGCGATGCGCCGACGAGTGCGCCACTTTGGGTGTCGTGGCTTGACGTGAACGTAAGCGTCCACCAATTTCGCCCTGTGCCAGATTTCACGCCTCATTCCGCCGCCGCCGCCGAAGCGGCCTTCTTCCCGGTCACGGCCCGCGAGGTCACCGCCGAGACCGCGGACGGCGTCGTCCTGCCGGCGACGCTGTTTTCCGGCGAGGGCCGCGGCCCGGCCGTGCTGGTTTCGGCCGCCGCCGCCGTCGAGCGCCGGTTCTACCGGGCCTTCGCCAACCATCTCGTGGAACAGGGCGCGCGCGCCGTCCTCACCTACGACTATCGCGGCGTCGGCGCGGCGGCCAAGGGACGGGCGGCGAGCCGCTACCGGATGAAGGACTGGGGCGTCCTCGACCTGCCGGCGGCGCTGGCCGCCCTCGAGAGCGCTGCCGGCCCCGGCCCGCTGGTCGGCATCGGCCATTCCTTCGGCGGCGTCGCCCTCGGCCTTTGCGGCGCCGCGGAGCGTTTCGAGCGCTACGGTCTCGTCGCCTCGCTCAACGGCTATTACGGCCGCACCGCCGAGCCTTTGTCGGTGTTTGCCCGGATGAATCTCGCCGGCGTCCCGGCGACCCGGCTTCTCGGCTACATCCCGGCCTCCGTCGGCCTCGGCACGGCGCTGGCCGGACCGATCTTCCGCGACTGGGCGCGCTGGTGCCGCACGCCGGACTTCTTCTTCTCGGACCCGGCCGTCCCCGAATCGGAACGCTTCGCCGGGGTCGCTTTGCCGCTCCTGTCGATCGGCCTCACCGACGACCGCTGGGGCACCCGCAAGGCGGTGTCGGCGCTGCTCGACCGCTTCGCGGCGGCCGATGTCGAGGAAATCTGGCTCGGCCCCGACGAGGCCGGCGGCGCGATCGGCCATATGGGCTTCTTCCGCCGCGAGATGCGGGGAACGCTCTGGCCCGTGGCGACACGCTTCCTGCTGGGCGGCGAGCGTCCGAGCGCGGCGGACTGAGACGCAGGCGGGGGCGGCGGGCGGCTCACCGGCTGCCGGCGCGGCAGCGCCTGTCGCAACAGACCGAAGCGGTCATCGCGGCCTCGCCTCCTCTTCCGGCCTGACGGGCGGCTCCCCGGCGGGCCGCCAGACCGCCATCGCGCCGGCGCCGCCGATCAGCGCAATGCCGACCATCCCCATCCAGCCCGGCAGTTCGTCGAAGAACAGCGCCCTCGTCGACTGGCTGCGGGAGCAGCTGGCCGACTGAGGCGCGGGGCCGCGGGTCACGGCGTCGCGGCCACGGGCGCGAAATCCGCGGCATTTGCCGCAATTGCGCCGCTTGTCTCGGGTTATTCTGCTTGACTGTTGCTGGAGGGGTTCAGCCAACACGCCATGATCGCCGCCGAAGGCCTGGGCAGTCGCTGCCTTGCGGCCTCGACATGCCGGCCGGACATCGTCCGGACGCCAGCTTCGCGTCCGCGGATGCCCTGTCGGGGCAACTGCCCACCTTCCCGTCGTCGCAGCTTCGGCGACCATGGTGAAGAAAACATCTGCATGCGAAACGAATTGGTTACCACGTTTCGCCGACAATGAAGGCCGGGATCGACGCAAGGCCAGGATCGACGGACCGGCTGCAAGGCCGGCGGGAAACAGGGGCCTATCGCCGATCACCGTGACTGAAGCGAGGGGAAGCGCTTGACCGCAGACAGCTTCGAGGGGGTGCGCCCGAACGGGCGCAGACCACAGCGCGGAACGCCACGCGCCAGCCGTGGCGCGGTGTGGACGGGCACCGTGGTGGCGGTCTCGGCAGCGGCCGTGATCGTCGCCGGCTCGTTCGCCTTTTTGACCGACACCCATGCCGGAAGCGGCCCGGCCGCCCGGAGCGCAGCCCTGCCGGCCGAGGCTTTGGCGCAGGCCGCAGGCGACGCCCCGGTGAAGCTGGCCGCGCTCGATGGCCGCGCCGCGGCGCACTCGCCGCAGGGCGATCGCAGGTTTCGCATCGCGGCCAGCAGCTCAGTCACCAGCTTGGGCGATAACCCGGGCGACCTCTCGGCCCGCATCGCGGGCAACGGATTTCTGGACGCCGCCCCGGCGGCGGCCGGCGGTTTCGACCTTGCCGGCCACGAGCTGGCGCAACGGGGCGGCCGCGTCTTCCACCCGGCCGAGCCGAGGGCCGGCGACAACCGGACGGCCGGCAACACGGCGTCGTCCCGGACGGGTATCCGGCACGAAGCAGCGGGCCGTGCGATGGTCGCGGCGGCCCTGCCGGATCACGGGATCGACGCGGATCTCCTCGTCGCTTCGCTGACCAGCCGGCGTCCGGAACTTGCCCGGGACATCCTTCGCAGCATTCCGAAGAGCCTCGAGGCCAAGGTCGCCGCGGAGGCCCCGACGGGCAGCTCGTCGGCAGTCGGGACCAGGCCGCCGAGCACCGGCGCCCTCGCCCGGCTCGCGGCCTTCGACCCGCAGCCCTCGCTGCGGCCGGGGCTCTCCGGCATGGCGGTCGCCGCCTACCAGTCGCCCGGCGACTTTTCCCGCCCGTCCTTCCGCCCGCAGATCGATGCCGCGATCGGCACCGAGATCACAGCCGAGGCAGGGGTCGAGGCCGGCGAGCCGGCAGACGCATCGGTGCTGTCGTCGGTTCCCCTGCCCGCTTCCCGCCCCGAGACGGAGGCTGCCGGCAAAGAGGTGCAGGTGGCGAGCCTCGAGCCGGAAGGGCTTCCCGGTCCGCTCGGCACCGTGACCGAAGAGATGACCGCGCTCGTCGTGCCGTTGCCCGAGCGCCGGCCGAACTACCAGCCGCCGGTGGTCGCCAGCCCGCAACCCGAGCCGGCCCGGCAGCAGCCTGCGCAGCGCCGTGCCCCGCAGCCCGCCCCGGCCGTCGCCAGCACACGGCCGAACGTTCCCGGCCAGGATTCCGACCGCGGCGGCAGCTTCTTCGAACGGCTGTTCAGCCGGGGCAGCTCGGCCAAGCTGCCCCCAGCCCATCTCGGCGTCGCCGTCTACGACATCTCGGCCCAGACGGTCTATCTGCCCGGCGACGGCAAGCTGGAGGCCCATTCCGGCCTCGGACACATGCAGGACAATCCGCGCTACGTCGCCCAGAAGATGCGCGGGCCGACGCCGCCCAACGTCTATAACCTGCGGATGCGCGAGGCGCTGTTCCACGGCGTCGAGGCCATCCGGCTGCTGCCGGCGGACGGGCGCAAGAAGTACAATCGCGACGGTCTCCTCGCCCATTCCTACATGTATGTCGGCGGCGGCGACCGCTCCCAGTCGAACGGCTGCATCGTCTTCAAGAACTACGACCGCTTCCTCGCCGCCTTCAAGCGCGGCAAGATCAAGAAGATGATCGTCGTGAAAAGCCTCGACGAACTGCCGACCTACATGGCGGCGCTGTAGGGGACGCGGCCGCTCTGCCGGGAGGCGGGGCGCCGTCGGGAAGCGGGTGCGAGCCGCGCAGCGGATCTCGAAGCTCGGTCCTGCCGGATTGGCCCCTATTGCCGGATTGCTCGGCATGGATGCGGCATTCGTGCCGAACATGCCGGCGAACCGCATGAGGTTGTGGGGGTCAGCTGCAACCGCTTCCTCATGCCGGCTCGGGGGCCGGGATGACGACGTTTCAGCTCTGCGACCGTTCTTCCATGCCGATGGTGGCTGGCATGGAGGACTGCCGACGGGACCGCATGGGAGGTCAAAATCGTGCCGGGCATGTTCCGTGGATCGACCGCCGTCGCCGCACGAGGCGCTTCGAAATGCGTCTGCCGGTGCGCAGACAGCTGAAGGAGCGAGCGGCAGCAGACGGCGGAGCGGCCCCGCCGAGGCCCCTCCCCGTCTCCGCACCTCAGACCCGCTCGCCGTTCTTCACACGGTAGCTCGGCTGGTACATGGTCACCAGTTCTTCCGCCGCCGTCGGGTGGACGGCCATGGTGGCGTCGAACTGGTCCTTGGTGAGGCCGGCCTTGACGGCGATGGCGAGGATCTGGGCGAGCTCGCCGGCATCGTGGCCGAGGACGTGGGCGCCGAGGACGCGGCGGGTCGCCGCATCGACGACGAGCTTCATGATCATCCGGCCCTCGCGCCCGGTGAGGGTGTTCTTCATCGGCCGGAACGTCGCCTTGAAGATCTCGATCTCGGCAAAGCGCCGGCATGCCTCCTGTTCGGTGAGGCCGACGACGCCGAGTTCCGGCTGCGAGAACACCGCCGTGGCGATGCTGTCGTAGTCGGGCGACGTCGGCTTGCCGCGATAGAGCGTGTCGATGAGGCACATGGCCTCGTGGATCGCCACCGGCGTCAGCTGGACCCGGTGGGTGACGTCGCCGATGGCGTAGATGTTCTCTGCGCTGGTGCGCGAATACTCGTCGACCTTCACCGCGCCGCGCTCGTCGAGTTCGACGCCGGCCGTCTCGCAGCCGAGATTCTCGGTGTTGGCGTTGCGGCCGATCGCCAGCATCACCTGGTCGACGATCAGCACCTCGCCGCTCTTCATCGTCGCCGCAAGCGTGCCGTCGCCGCGCATGTCGACCCGCTCGAAGGTGTCGCAGCAATGGACCTGGAGACCCTTCCTGTCCATCGCCTCGTGGAGCTCGTGGCGCAGGTCGTCGTCGAAGCCCTGCAGGATCTCCTTGCCGCGATAGACCAGCGTCGTGTCGACGCCGAGGCCGTGGAAGATGTTGGCGAATTCCACCGCGATATAGCCGCCGCCGAGGACCGCGATGCGCTTCGGCAGCTCCTTCAGATGGAACGCCTCCTCGGAGGTGATGCAGTGCTCGGCGCCGGGCATCGCCGGGTGGCGGTTGGGCCGCCCGCCGGTGGCGATCAGGATCGTCTCGGCGGTCACGTGCCGGTCCGCGCCGATCAGCCGGACCGCGTGCGGGCCTTCCAGCACCGCGCGGTCGGTGATGACCTCGGCGCCAGCCTTGAGGGCATTGGTCTGGTAGATCCCCTCGAGCCGCTCGATCTCCTTGTCCTTGGCGGCCATCAGTTTCGACCAGTCGAAGCGCGTCTCGCCGACGCTCCAGCCGTAGCCCTCGGCATCCTCGAAGGCCTCGGAGAACTGCGAGGCATAGACGAAGAGCTTCTTCGGCACGCAGCCGCGGATCACGCAGGTCCCGCCGTAGCGGTATTCCTCGGCGATCGCGACCCGCTTGCCCAGCGATGCCGCGACACGCGCGGCGCGAACGCCGCCGGAGCCGCCCCCGATGACGAAGAGATCGTAGTCGTATGCAGCCATGGCTAGTCGTCCCGCTGGTTGAGCCCGTCCCGTCGTGCGGGTCCGCCGGCCCCGCCTTCGGGGCGGCTCGTCGCACGATACGGCGCGGCGGAGCGGTTTGTTTCGCGCCGTCGCGTCAAATCTTCGAAGGGCGGCCGCAGCGGCAGGCCCGTTCCGGAGCCGCGGGAGCCGAGGGCCCGGCGGCATGTGCCGGTCCGTTCCGGCCGCATCGCGAGCCGGGTGCGGCCGCAAGCGGCTCTGCCGATCCGGCGCCCCTGCCGGCTCCCGTCGCCGTCGCCCCTAGTTGGCGCCGGTCGCGGCGCCCTCGGCCTGCGGCGCGGCGCCGCCATTCATGGCGCGGAATTCGTCGAACGCCGCCTGGCGCAGATCCCGGACGATGCCGCGGCTCCACAGTTCGGCCGCCTGCAGCATGCCGCGGGTCGCCTGGGGGCCCTGGGCGAGCAGCTTCTCGCCGGCTCCGGAGCTGTAGAAGCTCGCAATGCTCTTCAGCTCGTCCTCGCTGAAGATCCGGGCATAGATGCGCGCCACCTCGGTCTCGAGATCGGCACGGCGCGGCGCCAGGGCGATCGCCGCGTCGTCCACCATGTCGGAGATCTGCTGCTCCATGTCGGGCCGGTTGTTGATCAGCTCCGACTTGATCTGGGTCGCGGCGTTCGGGAGGATCTCGTCGAACTGGTCGGTGGCCCGGATCGCCGTGACCGCCGCGCGGGCCGCCGCGAGGTGGCTCTCGCTGATGTCCTGGGCCGGCTGGCTGGTCTGCTGCGCATCGTTCGCCTGCTGGGCGCTGGCGGCGGCCGGCAGGAGCAGCATCGCGGTGGCGGCGGCAACGACGCCGCGGCGCATCGACTGACTGAAGATCATCGGTTCATTGACTCCGTAGGGACTGCGTTGATCGATCTGCGCCCCGGGCCGATCCTCGGCACCCGTTCCGGATGACCGTCTCGCCCGGCCGTCCGGTTCGTCACCGGCGCGAAGTACCGGCTTCGGCCGGATCCTGCAAGCCGGCGGCCAGGCGCGCGGGCTCAGGCGCGAAGGTGCCGGATGCCATCGGACGTCGCCACCAGGGCCTCCGTGGCAAGGCCCAGGAACAGCCCGTGCTCGACGACGCCGGGCACATCGTGCAGGGCGCGGGACAGCGCTTGTGGATCCGGAATGCGGCCAAAGGATGCATCGAGGATGAGGTGGCCGCTGTCGGTGATGAACGGCGCCTCGCCGCTGCGCCGCAGGGTCAGCTCGCAGGAAAGGCCAAGGCCCTTGGCCGCCGCCTGGATGGCGAGATAGGTGGCGATCATGCCGAAGCCGTTGATCTCGATCGGCAGCGGAAAGGCGCCGAGCGTCTCGACCAGCTTGGTCTCGTCGGCGACCACCAGCATGCGCTTGGAGGCCGCCGCGACGATCTTCTCGCGCAGCAGCGCGCCGCCGCCGCCCTTGACGAGGCGCAGCTCCCTGTCGATCTCGTCGGCGCCGTCGACGGTCAGGTCGAGCTGCGGCAGGGTCTCCAGCGTCGCCATCGGGATCGCCAGTTCCTGGCAGAGCCGCTCGGTGCGCTCGGAGGTCGCGACGCCGGTGATCTTCAGCCCGCCCCGGACCTTTTCGGCCAACGCCCGGATGAAGGCCTCCGCCGTCGATCCCGTGCCGATGCCGAGGCACATCCCGTCCTCGACGAGCCCGACCGCCGCCTCTCCGGCCGCCCGCTTCAATTCCTCCGCACTGGCCATCCCGCTCGATCCTTTCGCCTTTTTCAAAAATCGTCTAGCAGGCCCGCCGCCCGGCCGATAGGTCGCAGCGGCGGCCAGCGACGGCGCGGAACGCAAAAAGGCCGCACGCGGCGGCCTTTCGCAGGATTCGGACGCATCCGCCGCAGGGGCGGAGCGTGGCTCAGGCGGCGACCTTGGCAGCGATCTCGGCGATGTGCTTGCCCTGGAATCTGGCGCCGCCGAGTTCGTTCTCGCTCGGCTGGCGCGAGCCGTCGCCGCCGGCGATGGTCGACGCGCCATAGGGCGTGCCGCCGGCAATCTCGCCGAGCTCGACGAGACCCGGATAGGCGTAGGGCAGGCCGACGACCATCAGGCCGTGATGCAGCAGGACCTTCATCGCCGAGATCAGCGTGGTCTCGTTGCCGCCGTGCTGGGACGCCGTCGAGGTGAAGGCGCCGCCGACCTTGCCGACGAGAGCGCCCGTCGCCCAGAGCGGACCCGTCCGGTCCCAGAAGGACTGCATCTGCGACGACATGTTGCCGTAGCGGGTCGGCACGCCGATGATGATGGCGTCGTAATTCTTCAGCTCCTCGACCTCGCAAACCGGATAGGGATGATCGGTCTTGAAGTGGGCGGCCGCGACGACCTCGGCCGGCGCGGTCTCGGGCACGCGCTTGATGTCGACGCTGGCACCGGCGCTTTCGGCACCTTCGGCGACAGCCTTCGCCATCGTCTCGATGTGGCCGTAGCTGGAATAATAGAGGACGAGAACCTTCGCCATCGCTGAAGCTCCTTTCGTGGTTCGAAACCCCGACCATTCGGGGGCTGCAGGAACGACATAGGCGAGCGCCGCCGATCTGGCTTGAAGAATTCCCGCGACGCACCGTCACGCGTCGCGCGACAATAGGCAAGGCGTGCACAGCGTGCGGCAATGGCGTTCGGGGCGGCGTTCGGGGCGCCCTCTTGCTTTCCGGCGGGCTCTCACACTTACTCGGGACGATGTCCCGCAGGAGAAGACCCCAATGCCGCGTGAACCTGTCACGGCCGCGATGCTCGCCATCGGCGACGAACTTCTGTCCGGCCGGACGAAGGACAAGAACATCGGCCATCTCGCCGAGGTGATGACGATCGCCGGCATCGACCTGAAGGAAGTGCGCATCGTCGGCGACGAGCCGCACATGATCGCCGACACGCTGAACACGCTGCGCCGCAGCTACGACTTCGTCTTCACCTCCGGCGGCATCGGGCCGACCCATGACGACATCACCGCCGATGCCGTGGCGGCCGCCTTCGGGCTGGCGGTGATCGAGCATCCCGAGGCGGTCGCGCGGCTGGAGGCAAACTATGCCTCCCGCGGGATGGAGTTCACCCCGGCCCGGCGCCGCATGACCCGCACGCCCCAGGGTGCGACGCTGATCGACAATCCGGTGTCCGTGGCGCCGGGCTTCCGGATCGACAACGTCTTCGTGATGGCCGGCGTGCCGAGCGTCTTCCAGGCGATGCTGGCGTCGCTGCTGCCGGCCCTGCCGGTCGGCGTGCCGCTGAAGAGCCGCGCCGTCGCCTGCCCGTTCGGCGAAGGCGACATCGGCGATCCCTTGAGGCAGATCGCCAAGGAGCATCCGAACGTCGTGATCGGCTCCTATCCGAAGTTCGACGGCGCCCGCTATTCCACCGAGATCGTCATCCGGTCCCGGGACGAGGCAGCGATCGACACCGCGGCCAAGGCCGTCGAGGCGATGCTGGTGGAAATTGAGCGGGCCAAAGCCGTCTGAATCACGGCGAGGAAAGCCCGGTTCACGCGCCCCCGCCGTTCCCCGCCCGGCCGGCAGCGAGCCGCTGCCGCGCGCCATCGGCGAGAATCTTCGCGCTCTCCTGCAATGCGGCCTCCTCGACGCCCTCGCGTGCCGCGGCGGAAATGCCCGCAACGCCCAGCATGACGAAATCGGCGAGCGTATCGGCATCGTCGGGAGCGACCGCGGCGATCCGAGCGGCGACGACATCGCGCATCTCGCGCCGCAACCGCGCCGTCATGTCGCTGACGGCCGGATCGGAGCAGTTGATGGTGCCCTCCATCACCAGGCAGGCCTGGCCACCCCGGTCCCGGGCATAGAGTTCCGCCGCCTGGCGGAAGACCGCCGCGATCGCCCGGCCGATGTCCGGCTCGCCGGTGAAACTGTCGATCAGTTGATGGCCGGTCGTGGCGACGGACAGGCCCACCGCCCGTTCGAACAGGTCGCGCTTGGCGCCGAAGGCGGCATAGAGGCTCGGCGGTTTCAGACCGGTCGCGTCGCAGAGTTCGGCGATGGTGACCGCGTCGTAGCCCTTTTGCCGAAACAGCTCCGTGGCGGCAGCCAGCGCGGTTTCGGCGCAGAACGCGCGGGGACGGCCCCGTCCGGATTTTTTTGTATCGGGCACTACAATATTCCTTGCGCTCCCACCCCAGGGATATATGTATCGTCCGCTACATAAACCAGCGGAGACAATCCATGACCACCCTTTCGGGCAAGAAGGCTCTCGTCCTCGGCGGCAGCCGCGGCATCGGAGCCGCCGTCGTCGAGCGGCTGCGGGCGGACGGCGCCGATACGCGCTTCACTTATGCCGGATCCGAAGCGGCCGCGCACGCCCTTGCGGAGAAGACCGGGGCAGCGGCGATCCGGGCGGACTCCGCCGACCGTGGCCAGACGATCGCCACCGTCGCGGCAGAGGGGCCGCTCGACATTCTCGTGATCAATGCGGGTATCGGGATTCTCGGCGATCCGCTGGAGCACGAAGCGGATGCCATCGACCGGATGCTCGACGTCAATGTCCGCAGCCCCTATCACGCGATCGTCACTGCTGCCCGGACGATGAACCGCGGTGGACGGATCGTCGTGATCGGCTCGGTCAACGGCGACCGCATCCCCTTTGCCGGGGGCGCCGGCTACGCCATGACCAAGTCGGCCCTGCAGGGAATGGCACGCGGCTTTGCCCGCGATTTCGGCGATCGCGAGATCACGGTCAACGTCGTCCAGCCGGGCCCGGTCGATACGGACATGAATCCGGCCGACGGTCCGATGAAGGATCTGATGCACTCGTTCATGGCGATCAAGCGGCACGCCAAGCCTGCGGAAGTCGCCGGAATGGTCGCCTATCTCGTCGGGCCGGAGGCGGCGATGGTCACCGGCGCGATGCACACGATCGACGGCGGCTTCGGCGCCTGACGTCTTGCGACGGGCGGCGCGCCAGCGCCTGCCCGTCCCGTGACGACGGCGAAACCGGCCTCGTCGCTCGTATTGCGCGAGCGGCGAGGCCGTCGACGCCGCTACCGGCTTCGCGCGGCGTCGACGCTCCATGCCCCTGCCCCGGCGAACACCAGGAACAGGAAGACGAAGCAGTAGAGGATCGCCGAATCGCCGCCGTTGTTCACCGGGAAGAAGTTCTGCGGCGCGTGGGCCATCCAGTAGGCGACGGCCATCTCGCCGGAACAGATGAAGGCGACGATCCGGGTGAACAGGCCGATGACGATCAGGAAGCCGCCGACGAGCTCGATGGCGCCGGCGATGCCCGACAGCGACAGGAGCTCGACGCCGGCCCGTTCGCCCGCCGGAAAGGACAGAAGCTTCTGCGTTCCGTGGGCCATGAAGATCAATCCGGTGACGATGCGAAGCAGTCCCAGGGCGTAGGGTTGATAGCGGTCGAGATTCATCGTGCTTGCTCTCTCTTCTACGGGAGGTGGTGCCGATCGATAGCGAAGCCTGCCATCTGAATCCACCAAGGCAAGGTTGACTGAGGATCGCCCGTCTTGCCAGCCCCCGTCGCCGCGGCGAGCGCGCCTGTGGTGGGCAGGATCTGCTCAGTGCTTGCCTTGACGCTTCGATTCGATCTATCCCGACCCGTCATTTGCCGGGGCGGAAGGATCGAGCGCGATGTCGATGGTGGAAAAGTCGTTTCCGGTCTCGTGGGATCAGTTTCATCGCGATGCCCGGGCGCTGGCCTGGCGGCTCGCCGGGATCGGCACCGAGTGGCGCGCGATCGTCTGCATCACCCGCGGCGGGCTGGTGCCCGCGGCGGTGATCTCGCGCGAGCTGGGCATCCGACTGATCGAGACGGTCTGCGTCGCCTCCTATCACGAATACAGCGAACAGGGCGAACTGCGGGTCCTGAAGGAGATCAGCCCCGAGCTCCTCACCGACGACGGCGAGGGCGTGCTGATCGTCGACGACCTCACCGATACCGGCAAGACCGCCGGCGTCGTGCGCGCGATGCTGCCGAAGGCGCATTTCGCCGCGGTCTATGCCAAGCCGAAGGGCCGTCCGATGGTCGACACCTTCATCACCGAGGTCAGCCAGGACACCTGGATCTTCTTTCCCTGGGATCTCGGCCTGTCCTTCCAGGCGCCGATCGGCAAGGGACAGCCGGGCTGAACGACGGGCGGGCGCCCCGAACGAAGGCCGGCGCGCTCGACGACAGGCTGGCGGCACGCCAGCCGGGCGACTCGACGATCATGGCCAGTCAGCAGGGCCGCCGGGTGCCCGGCGATCCTCGATCGCGGCGCGGCCCGAGCCGTCCCCGGATCACGCCGCCTGGCTCAGCCGGACGCTGGCGGTGAACATCAGGCCGCCCGGCGTCAGCTCGCGGGACATCTCGCCGCGCATCTGACGCAGGACGAGCGTCTCGAGCAGTTCGGTGCCGAAGCCGAAACCGTTGGTGCCGGCGCCGGCGAGCTTCGGCGGTCCGCCCTCGAACCACTCTTCCCAATGGAAGGTCAGCGCCGGCTGCCTGTCGCGTTCGGACGGCTCCCAGCGCATCGCGACGCCGCCCTTGGTGCGCAGGGCGAGAGCCCCATGCTTGGCGGCGTTGGTCGCCAGCTCGTGGATGATCATCGACAGCGAGACCGCGTCGTCCTTGCCGACGAGGACCTCCGGCCCGTCGACCCAGACATTGGTGCCGATCCCGTAATGCTGGAGCTCGGCGGCGACGATGTCGGCGAACAGCGCCCCCTTGCCGTCCCGGTCGGCAAGCAGCGACTGGGTCTTGGCCAGCGACGCGACCCGCTCCAGAAGGTCGGCCCGGATCTCCGACGCGCTCTGGCCGTCGCGCACCGACAACAGGATGATCGCCTGGACCGTCGACAGGGAGTTCTTGATCCGGTGCTCCATCTCCCGCGACATCAGGAAGGCCCGCTGCTCGAGCTGCATGCGCAGCTTGACCTCCTGGCGCAGCGCGAGTTCGCCGGCAAGCACCGCCTGCACCTCGTCGAAACGCTGGCGGTCGATGGCCGACCAGGCGCGGGGGCGGGCGTCGGCGACGCAGAACGCCCCGGCGAGGGATCCGCAGGGAAGGCCCACCGGGAGCCCTATGAAGGCACCGATCCCGAGTTCTTCGGCAAGACCTGACGGCGCGAATCGCCCGTCTGCCGCGACGTCGTCGATCTGCAGCGCGTGCCCGCCCGCCACATGGCGCAGGAGCGCGCCGTACCGGGCGGCGACCCGCAATCCGCTCCCGGTGAGCGTCGCTGCGGGGGGAAGGCCGATCTCGCTCTTGAACACCAGCGTTTCGCCCTCGGCGATCACCAGGAAGCCCGCCGGAACGCCCAGAAGCCGCGTCGCCATCCGGGTGATGCGATCGATCGACTCCTCCGGCCCGGTCGCGGTGATGTCCGCGACGGACAGGTTCCAGCTCGAATTCTCAGGCCGAGACAATCACGGTCCTTCCAAGACACGTGGAATCGAACCGCCTCGGTTCACCAGCGGCGCGCGCCGCTGGACCGCTGGTCCGGCAAATTCCATAAAAATCAACGTAAGGCGCGCAGTCCCGGGTTTTCAAGGGATCGCGCCCACGCCGCGGCAGCTTGTACACAGTTTGTCCCTTGCCGGACCGCGCGGGCCGAAGCGCGATTGACCGCCCCGGCGGACTCACCCTACCCTCGCGACCATCGACCGGGGGACCGGAGATGGCGTTGCCGGCCACCGCGAATCAGGCCGCTCCAGGGGGCGCCGGTGAATCCCGTTGATAACTCACGCTGTTCGGTAAAATCCAAGATTTTAAGCTTCGCGTAACCCTCGCAAGCCACTATATATGGGGTTACCCGGGGCAGACGCCACTAGATGCGGGCCGGGTTCATATTCTAGCAGTGTCCGGGGATGATGCGTCGGCTGACGCCGGCCCCTCCGTGACACGGGTTTGAGACAATCAGTCGAGGATGGGTTTGAGATGGGCATGAAGTTCGAGCGCCGCTACACCAAGGCCGGCGAGAGCCCCTACGCCGCCATCGCCTTTCGCAAGGCGACGAGCGAGATCAAGAACCCGGACGGCTCGATCGTCTTCCGGCTGGAGGGGATCGACGTCCCCGAGCAGTTCAGCCAGGTGGCCTCGGACATCCTGGCGCAGAAATATTTCCGCAAGGCGGGCGTGCCGGCGAAGCTGAAGAAGCTCGAGGAGCACGACGTGCCCTCCTTCCTCTGGCGCTCGGTCGCCGACGAGAAGGCCCTCGCCAAGCTTCCCGAGGACGAGCGTTTCGGCTCGGAGATGGACGGACGCCAGGTCTTCGACCGGCTCGCCGGCACCTGGACCTATTGGGGCTGGAAGGGCGGCTATTTCGAAACGGAAGAGGACGCCTCGGCCTTCCGCGACGAACTCGTCTTCATGCTCGCCACCCAGAAGGTCGCGCCGAACTCGCCGCAGTGGTTCAACACGGGTCTGCATTGGGCCTATGGCATCGACGGCCCGAGCCAGGGCCACTATTATGTCGACTACCGCTCCGGCCAGCTGACCCGCTCGGCCACGTCCTACGAGCACCCGCAGCCCCACGCCTGCTTCATCCAGTCCGTCGCCGACGACCTCGTCAATGACGGCGGCATCATGGATCTGTGGGTGCGCGAGGCGCGGCTGTTCAAATACGGCTCCGGCACCGGCTCGAATTTTTCCCACCTGCGCGGTGAAGGGGAAAAGCTCGCCGGCGGCGGCAAGTCGTCGGGCCTGATGAGCTTCCTGAAGATCGGCGACCGGGCGGCGGGCGCCATCAAGTCCGGCGGCACGACCCGGCGCGCGGCCAAGATGGTCGTCGTCGACATCGACCACCCCGACATCGAGGCCTACATCAACTGGAAGGTCCGCGAGGAGGAGAAGGTCGCCGCCCTCGTCACCGGTTCGAAGACCGTGGCCAAGCACATGAAGGCGATCCTGTCGGCCTGCGTGAACTGCGACGGGCCCGACGGCGACTGCTTCGACCCGATGAAGAACCCGGCGCTGAAGCGCGCCGTGCGCGACGCCAAGAAGGCGCAGGTGCCCGAGAACTACGCCAAGCGCGTCATCCAGTTCGCGCGCCAGGGCTACACCCAGATCGAGTTTCCGGTGTTCGATACCGACTGGGACTCGGAGGCATACCTCACCGTATCGGGGCAGAACTCCAACAACTCCGTCTCCCTGACGGACGACTTCCTGCGCGCCGTCGAGAACGACGAGGAATGGAACCTCGTGCGCCGCACCGACGGCAAGGTCCACAAGACGTTGAAGGCGCGCGAATTGTGGGAGCAGATCGGCTATGCCGCCTGGGCCTCCGCCGATCCGGGCCTGCACTTCAACACCACGATGAACGACTGGCACACCTGCCCCGAGGCCGGCTCGATCCGGGCCTCGAACCCGTGCTCGGAATACATGTTCCTCGACGACACGGCCTGCAATCTCGCCTCGCTCAACCTCATCCAGTTCCAGGAGAGCGTGAAGGGCGAGGGCGGCAAGGACGGCAAGGAGGTCCGGCGCTTCGACACGGCCGCCTTCGAGCATGCCGTCCGCATCTGGACCGTGGTGCTCGAGATCTCCGTCCTGATGGCGCAGTTCCCGTCCAAGGAGATCGCCCAGCGCTCCTACGACTACCGCACCCTCGGCCTCGGCTTCGCCAATATCGGCGGCCTGTTGATGATGTCGGGCATTCCCTATGATTCGAAGGAAGGCCGGGCGATCTGCGGCGCGATCTCGGCGCTGATGACGGGTGTCGCCTACAAGACCTCGGCCGAGATGGCCGGCGTCCTGTCGCCCTTCCCGGACTACGAGCGCAATGCCGAAGCGATGCTGCGCGTCATGCGCAACCATGCCCGCGCCGCCCATGGCATCGCCAATGGCTACGAGGCGCTGGCCGTCGATCCGGTGCCGCTCGACCACGCCTCGCTGAAGGACAAGCGCCTGTCCGGCCGGGCCAAGGTCGCCTGGACCGAGGCCGTCGAGCTCGGCTCCAAGAACGGCTTCCGCAACGCCCAGGTCTCGGTCATCGCGCCCACCGGCACGATCGGCCTCGTCATGGACTGCGACACCACCGGCATCGAGCCCGACTTCGCGCTGGTGAAGTTCAAGAAGCTCGCCGGCGGCGGCTACTTCAAGATCATCAACCGCGCGGTGCCGGACGCGCTGCGTACGCTCGGATATTCGGAAAGCCAGATCGCCGAGATCGAGGCCTATGCGGTCGGTCACGGCAATCTCAACCAGGCCCCGGCGATCAACCCCTCCTCGCTGAAGGCCAAGGGCTTCACCGACGAGATCATCGCGACGCTCAACGCCGCGCTGACATCGGCCTTCGACATCAAGTTCGTGTTCAACAAGTTCACCCTCGGCGAGGACTTCTGCCGCGACGTCCTCGGCTTCACCGACGCGCAGCTGAACGACTTCACCTTCGAGATGCTCCCGGCGCTCGGCTTTTCGCGGAAAGACATCGACGCCGCCAACATCCATGTCTGCGGGGCGATGACGCTGGAGGGCGCGCCGTTCCTGAAGGACGAGCATCTGCCGGTGTTCGACTGCGCCAATCCGTGCGGGCGGATCGGCAAGCGCTATCTCTCGGTCGACAGCCACATCCGCATGATGGCGGCGGCGCAGCCCTTCATCTCCGGGGCGATCTCCAAGACCATCAACATGCCGAACGACGCGACGGTGGAAGATTGCACCGCCGCCTACATGCTGTCCTGGAAGCTCGCGCTGAAGGCCAACGCGCTCTACCGCGACGGCTCGAAGCTCTCCCAGCCGCTCAACGCCTCGCTGATCGCCGACGACGAGGACGAGGACGAGAGCGTCGAGGAGGTCGCCGCCGCGCTGATGGCCTCGCCGCCCGCCGCCCAGGCGACGCAGGTGGCCGAACGGATCGTCGAGCGGATCGTCGAGAAGGTCATCCGGGATCGCGAAAAGCTGCCGAACCGGCGCAAGGGCTACACCCAGAAGGCCATCGTCGGCGGGCACAAGGTTTACTTGCGCACCGGCGAGTTCGACGACGGCCGCCTCGGCGAGATCTTCATCGACATGCACAAGGAAGGCGCCGCCTTCCGCGCGATGATGAACAACTTCGCCATCGCGATCTCGCTCGGCCTGCAGTTCGGCGTGCCGCTGGAGGAATATGTCGACGCCTTCACCTTCACGCGGTTCGAGCCGGCGGGCATGGTGCAGGGCAACGAGGCGATCAAGAACGCCACCTCGATCCTCGACTACGTCTTTCGCGAGCTGGCGGTCTCCTATCTCGACCGGCACGATCTCGCCCATGTCCAGCCGGAGGATTTCGGCGCCTCGTCCATCGGCCGCGGGGTGGCCGGCGACAAGCCGGCGCCGCTGCCGATCTCGTCGGGCATGGTGCGCGGCCAGACGGCGAAGTTCCGCCTCGTCTCCTCGAGCGACCCCGTCGGCTCGGCCAAGGCCGAGGCCCCGATCAAGCCGGCCCCGGTGACAACGACGATGACGGCGACGGCGCGGCCGGCAGCCGCCAACGCGCCGGCCAAGCCGGCGACCGCCGCCCGCGCCACCGTCACGGCACTCGGCGGCTCCCAGGCGGCGGCGTTCAAGCGCGATTACGAGACGGCGCCCTCGCCCCTCGACATCGAGCCGCTGGACACCCCGGCCCCGGTCGCCGACACCTCGCCGGCCCAGGGCCTGTTCGACCAGCCGCTGGCCTTTGAGGCGACGGCGAAAGACAACGCCAACGTCTCGCAGGCTCCCAAGGCCACCAGCGCCGAACGCCGCTCCATCGCGATGATGAAGGGCTACACCGGCGAGAGCTGCTCGGAATGCGGGAATTTCACGATGGTGCGGAATGGGACGTGCCTGAAGTGCGACACGTGTGGGTCGACGAGCGGGTGTAGCTGAGGTTTCGACCATCGGAAACATGACGCGCGTGGCCCGGAGACATTTTTCCGGGCCACTTTTTCATGTTCAAGGATATGTCGATGCCACCCCGTTGGACCGTCAGGGAAATCATCCGCGTCATAGAGGCCGACGGCTGGTTCCTCGTCGACACCAGGGAAAGCCCCCGCCAATAGAAGCACCCGGCGAAATCGGGGCGCGTCACAATCGCCGGAAAACTGTCGGACTCCGTTTCGCCCGGAACGCTCAACAGCATCCTGAAGCAGGCCCGACTGAAGGATTGAGGACATGCGCTACGCCATCGTCATCGAAGAAGCCGGCGACAACTATTCGGCCTACGTTCCCGACCTGCCCGGCTGCATCGCGACCGGTGCAAGCGTCGCGGAGACCGAGCGCGAGATTGCCGCGGCCATCCGCTTTCACCTGGACGGCCTCGCCGAGGACGGCATCGCGGCACCGGAACCGATCGCTCGGGCAAGCTTCGTCGAGGTCTGAGCCGAAGGTTCGCTCCGGCTCGCCCGCAGGACGGATGGGCGCCGTTCCCCCTCCCGGTCGTCATCTTCGTGCGTAAGTACGGGGATCCATGCCGGGAGCACCTACGCGGCCATCCGGTGCTGGAGAGGCACTACTCCTGAAACCGACCGATAGCAGAACCGCAGCGGCATGGATCCCCGACCCTGCGGGCCGAGGATGACGAAGCGCCGGCGGCGGCGTGGCCCATCGCCGACGCTCCCTGTCGCGGCGCCGCCGGCACGGGCGCCCTCTCTCCCCTTGAGGGAGAGAAAGTCATTCCAAGGAATTGGGCCTCGGCTCGCCGAGGTCCAAACCTTGAGAATGACAAGAGAGGGGTGCCCCCGCTTCACCCGCCGCCGGCGGTACCTGAAGTGCCGATGTCTGCTCCGTTCGCCCGTCCTGATCCGGTGCCACCCCTCTCTTGCAATTTCACTCGCTTGGCTTCGCCAAGACGATGAAATTGCTTTCTCTCCCTCAAGGGGAGAGAGGGCGCCCGGTCTGTGACGTCGCCCCATTCGATCGGCGAGGAAGCAACGGCGAGGACTTCCGCAAAGACGGCGTCGAAATTCCGGCGACGATCATCTGGCCGAAATGCCGACGAAGCGGGCGCCCTCTCTCCCCTTGAGGGAGAGAAAGCCTTTTCGCGGTCTTGGGCCTCGGCTTGCCGAGGTCCAAGCCGCAGAAAAGGCAAGAGAGGGGGAACCACCGCCTCACCCGCCGCTACAGGTGCCGAGAATGCCGATGTCTGCTCCGTTCGCCCGTCCGGACAGGGTGCTACCCCTCTCTTGCGATTCCCTCAAGGGGAGAGAGGGCGCCCGGTCTGCGACGTCGCACCTTTGTTGCCGCAAGCGAGTGACGGCGAGGACCTTCGCAAGCACGGTATCGAGATCCCCGACGAGGGTCCTTTTTCCTCAACGTCGGGGGCATCGCCGGCGCAGACGAAGCGGGCGCCCTCTCTCCCCGTGAGGGAGAGAAAGTCATTCCAAGGAATTGGGCCTCGGCTTGCCGAGGTCCAAACCTTGAGAATGACAAGAGAGGGGATCCACCGCCTCACCCGCCGCCGCCGGTCCCGAGACTCGCGGTGTCTGCTGTGTTCGCGCGTCCGGACAGGGGGCACCCCTCTCTTGCGATTTCTATCGCTTGGCTGCGCCAAGACGATGAAATCGCTTTCTCTCCCTCAAGGGGAGAGAGGGCGCCCCATCCTGTCCCCCGCAGATATCTCGGGACCGATTTCCCCCAACCCCTTGATTCCCCTCGCCCCGCAAAAATTCTCATCCCCGCCCCACACCCCCTCGCCATACTCCCCCCCATCGCCGGT
>NZ_AQQS01000089.1 GCF_002088275.1 Aurantimonas sp. 22II-16-19i | reverse complement strand
AGGATTGCGAGGCCGTGTTCGCTCAGATCGCCAGCCTCTTCCCAATGGCCGGTCAGGAGGGCGAAAAGGAAGGTGAGGGAGACCGACAGCGTGACGAGAAATTCCGCCGTGCTGACCGTGCCGATCACGTAGCGCGGCGCGCCGCCGGCTCCGAGCAGCCCTGTCGTCACCACAGGGCCCCAGCCACCGCCGCCGACGGAATCAAGAAAGCCACCGGTGAGCGCGAGGGGAGGGGCGACCGCGGCGGGGACCGGGCGGCTCGGGATCTTTCGGAAGGAGCGAATCAGCAGATAGATACCGATGATCGCCAAATAGGCGGCGACATAGGGTTTCATGATGTTGCCGGGAAAGCTCGTCAGCACGTAGGTCCCGGCGACGCCGCCGACGATCCCGAACGGCACAAGACGCCAGAACAGCTTCCAGTCGATGTTGCGATGAATGGCATGGGCGGTGCCCGAGGCCGCGGTGGTGAAGAGTTCTGCCGCGTGAACCGAAGCCGAGGCCGTGGCCGGCGGGACCCCGAAAGACATGAGAACCGTGGAGGAGACGACGCCATAGGCCATGCCGAGGGCGCCGTCGACGAGCTGCGCGAGCCCGCCGACGAGAAGGAAAAGCAGGAAGTCGTTCATGCAAGGCTCCCGTCGAGTCGCGATGACGGAAGCCTAATTCAATTCATACTGATTTGATAGGAATTAAAATCCTACGGCGTTGCTCTGCGGGAAACGGTGATTGCCTTCTTGTCGTTGCCGGGAGCAAA
>NZ_AQQS01000088.1 GCF_002088275.1 Aurantimonas sp. 22II-16-19i | reverse complement strand
GCGCTGGCGCAGCTGGACGAGGTGATCGTCCAGCAGCAGGAATTCGACCCGGCCAGGGCGGAGCGATTGTTCCTGATCGCGCCCAACAGCTACGTCGAACTGGTGCTGATGCCGGCGCTGGTGGCGCGGCTGCGGGAACAGGCGCCCGGCATCAAGCTTCGCATGACGCCGTTCGGCAACGACGTCGCCGAGACCGGCGTCGTCTCGGGCTCGACGGCGATGGCCCTCGGGCGGGTCGTCGATCCCCCCGACAATCTTGTGGTTCAGCATCTGATGGACGACGGGCTCGCCTGCATCCTGCGCGCCGATCATCCGGACGTCGGCGAGACCCTGTCCCGCGACCAGTATCAGAGCCTGAAGCACGTCAACGTCCTGCCGCCCGGCCGCATTCGGGCCGGCGTCTTCCAGGCGCTCGAGCAGCAGAAGCTCAAGCGGGACGTCGCGGTTTCCGTCACGCATTTCCTCGCGGTTCCGGAGATGATCGCCGTCACCGACTATTGCGCGACGCTGCCCATCCTCATCTGCCGGGGCCTCCAGCGCGATCCCCGCCTGAAGGTGCTCCAGCCTCCCGTCGATCTCGGGACCTTTCCCGTCGAGATGGCCTGGCATGTGCGCTATCGCCATGACCCGGCGCATAGCTGGCTCCGGGCGGCCATCATCGACCTGGCACGAACGCTTTCGAAAGAATCCGTCTGCCCGGCGAATATCCGGGCTGGCCATTGACCGCCTCCGCCGACCGCAGCTCACAGCGCCCGCAACGGGTGGAGCGCCACGTCAGGTCGTGGTGAAGGCGGTTGGCGTCCCTCGCCGGCGGCAGTCCGAA
>NZ_AQQS01000087.1 GCF_002088275.1 Aurantimonas sp. 22II-16-19i | reverse complement strand
CTGGCGCAAACCGAAACCTGCCGGACGACCTTGCCTTGCGGCGCGGCGGGGCAGGGGGGGACGGGGGTTTTCCGGCTGCGCAAGGGGGCCGTCCTCGGCGTCGTGATGAGCGGGCTGTTGTCGGGCTGCGCGCTTTTGCCGGCGGCCGGGCCGACGGCGGGAGCCTTCGTCGGCGATGTCGACGAGACGGCCGTGCAGTATCGCGACGGCTATCTGCTGATCCCGGTCGACAATTCCGTCCTCGCCTATCAGCAGGAAGAGGCGCGGCCGAGCTTTCGCGGCATCGCCAGCCGGTCGCTGCCGAACGACACCGGCATCGGCGTCGGCGACGTCGTCCAGGTGACCCTGTTCGAGGCCGGCGTCGGCGGGCTGTTCTCCTCGCTGAATGCCGGCGGCCAGGGCTCCTCCTCGGTGCACCTGCCCGAGCAGCAGGTCGCCCGCGACGGGTCGATCACCATTCCCTATGCCGGTCGCATCCGCGTCGCCGGCTCCACCGCCTCGGCCGTCGAGAGCCGTATCGTCGCCGCGCTCCGGGACCGGGCGATCGAGCCCCAGGCGGTGGTCGCGGTGGCGCAGGGCAATTCGACGGCGGTGACGGTCACCGGCGACGCGGTCACCGGCGCCTCGGTGCCGATCCCGACCTCCGGGCTGAAGCTGCTCGACCTGATCGCAAGGGTCGGCGGGCCGAAGGCGCCGATCTACGAGACCGCCGTCTCGCTCACCCGCAACGGCCGCACGGTGCAGATGCCGTTCTCCGAGCTGGTCAGCGACCCGTCCGAGGACGTCTATGTGCGCCCCGGCGACGTGGTTCTGCTCACCCGCCAGCCGCGCACCTACGTGGCGCTGGGGGCCACCGGCAAGAGCGACCAGCTGCCGCTGCAGGGCTACGAGATGTCGCTGGCCGAGGCGCTCGCCCAGGTCGGCGGGCTGAACCCCAA
>NZ_AQQS01000086.1 GCF_002088275.1 Aurantimonas sp. 22II-16-19i | reverse complement strand
CCACCGACATGCGGCTGGTCGCGTCCATCCTTCGCGATCTTGGCTGCTCAAGCCGAGCAACCGAGTCCAGCAGCGACGGCGCTTACTGAGCCGATGCGCCGGCCATCCTCCATTCCAGCGGGAAGTTGGCCGCCCAGGATGCCGGCGGAGCTTGCCGCCGGCTACTGCGGCGAGAAGCACGTCGAGGACTTCCTCCAGCGCGTCGGAAAGGACTACCCTCACCCGCGCGTGGAGCAAAGTCGGCGCCGACGCTTCTGGTATCGATCGGACCTCGATCGAGCACTCGGCCTCGCTGAGGAGGCAGCAACCAGCATGGGAGCGCGTTTCCGTGAAAAGATCCGGCAAGACCGGGGTGGTTGAGCTTCCCCGGCACGTGCACCGCGTCATCAAGCGCCGAGCCGGCCGCACTGCCATCAGCTACTATTTCTACACCCGGGGGCGAAATACCGTCCATGCTTGGCCGTCCATCGCCCTCCCCGATCCGTTCGAACCGGAGTTCGCCGAGCGCCACGCGATCTGCGCGGCCCTGCACCGCGACAAGGACGGCTTCACCATCGGCGGGAAGCGTCTTCCCGGCCACAAGGACGCCGATTTCTGGCAGGCCGCCCAGAAGGCCTACAGAGCCGCACAGAAGCGTGTGCATGACGAGCGCAAGGACTTCACGGCGCTCTGCGATGCGTTCGAAGCCGTCGACAATGCGTCGTGGTCCTCACTGTCTCATTCGACGCGGCGAGGCTATCAAAGGTCGCTGCGGCTGATCCGCGACATCTGGGGCGACGATCTGCCGGCCGATCTGAGCACGCCGGATGCGCAGGAGGCGATCGATGCGCTCGCCGAGACACCGGCGACGGCCAATCAGTTTCGCGCGTGCCTGTCCCGCCTGATCGGCTGGGGCATTCCCCGCGGCTACTCCAAGACCAATCCTGTCTCTTTCACGGAGAAGGTGCCTGGCGGCGAACCATGGGTGCCGTGGCCCGAATGGGCGTTCAACACGATGG
>NZ_AQQS01000085.1 GCF_002088275.1 Aurantimonas sp. 22II-16-19i | reverse complement strand
CCTTCATTCATCGCATCCAGATGTGTACGCTGGAGGAGATTGCCTTCCATCGAGCCTGCAAATGGTCGAAACCAGCCTTGGTGATGATGCCATAGCGGGCCGTCAACATTTCGGAATAATGATTTAGGTATATTTTCGCTATTGCTATCTAATAAAAGCGAAATGTCATAATCTTCGGATTTTAAACCCCACTTGAATACGTCAACATACTGTAGTGCTATGTGAGATATGTCATTCGTGCCCTGCTGCATAATAACGTTGCATGCGTTGTGGATCAGAGAAAGAGAGCGTTTCGATACGTCGGCCCAGTTGGTGTATGTTAAACAGTTTACCACCAGCGTGTTGCCATCTGCCATCATCCGCCAGTCAAGTGATCCGTCGCGCTTATAGGCCTCAAAGGAAACTGGACTTGGCGCCTGTTGTGGGGGCGCGACGGGGCCGCCACCGATCGCGAACTGGAACACCTGCGGCCTCTCCATTCGCGGCAACTCGCGCTTGATTTCTTTATGGATAGACGTGAGCTGCTCCAGGAGACCCAGAGGAAACTGCCGCTTGAACGTGAGTGCGAAGACGACTTCTTGGATCGCGTGATGATCACTTATCGGGACAAACAATCGCTTCCTCGTAAATTCGCATTTTGATGTGGCCGATCGGAAGGATCACCCTGTAGCCAAAGCGGTAGCGCTTTCTTGCTGCGAATTTCAATCGGTGCGTTCCATTTCGACAGCGAAACATGAGGCAAAAATGCTGGATGCGCTTCGTGCAGCTCACGATAGTCGTCGCCAATGTCTAAAGTCCGCGACAGCTTCGCCTCGCAAGGAGCGGCATCCGTCATCTGACTGAGGGCTTCGACGGCTGCGGTGCGAATCATGGGGTCTTCTGATGACCGGCTTTTCCACAGGTGACGAAAACGGTGGATGGCGGAACGGGGACGGAACGCATTCCCCCGTCTTTCCCCCGCATCGATCGGGAGCTTCCGGTTTCGTTCCGCTCCGGGGCGTCGCGAGACGTCTTCGAGATTTTGCCGGAAAGCCTTGTTCTGGCGGAGAGGAAGGGATTCGAACCCTCGATACCGTCTCCGGTATACTCCC
>NZ_AQQS01000084.1 GCF_002088275.1 Aurantimonas sp. 22II-16-19i | reverse complement strand
CGCGCCGAGGAAGTCGACGGCTGCGTCGTCGACGGAGAAGCTCCAGCGGACATGGCCTTCGCCGTCGCCGGCTCCGGTGCTGTCGTCGGCGATGCCGTCGGTGCCCAGGAGTTCGAAGGTGCCGAGATAGTCGGTATCGCCAGGCTCGAACGTGGCGGTGTGGGTGTCGGTGGCGTCGGGATCGACGAAGGCGATGACGCCGGTGGCCGTCAGCGCGGTGTCATTCTCGCCGTCCGCGCCGTCGACGATCTCGGTGACGGCGCCGTCGCGGGTGCCGAGTTCCAGCCGGTCGACATGCAGCCCGCCGGTGACCGTGACATCGGTGAACCAGCCATAGCGCACGCCGCCCACTTCACCGCCGGCACCGATGGTGTCCGCGGGGTTGCTGAGGGTCTCGGTGAAGACGACGGCGCCCGAGGCGTCGAGAACGTTCATGGTGACGGAAAGCTGGCCGCCGACCTCGTTGAAGACGTGCTGCAGCGTGTACCAGCCGGTGGTCTCGATGACGCCGTGGGTGCCGGTTTCCAGATTCTGGCTCGGCGTGAAGTTGGTGCCGTTGGCGGCGCCGACGAGAAGGTTGCCGGTGCTCTCGTCCTGCGTCACCTGGAAGATGAAGTCGCGCTGGTGATTGCCGTCCGAGCCATTGGCGGCGACGGACCATTCGAAGCCCTCGCCCGTGGCCCAGGCGGTGTCGAGATAGACCATGACCTCGGTGGTCATGCCGTCGACGAATTCGGAGGTATAGCCGCCGAGGCGGGTGAACGGGCCGGTGCCGGCTTCGGTGACGACCGCATGGGAGGTGCCGTCCGGCGAAACGATGCCGCCCGTGCCGGATGCGGCCTGCGTGACCGTGCCGTAGCCGCCGCCGCCGAAGACGCCGTCGGTGCCGGTCTCGAAGGACTGGACGAAGTTGAACACCGGCGCGTCGTTGGTGCCGGTCACCGTGACCGTCACCGTCTCGGTGTCCTCGCCGCCATTGCCGTCGGAGACGGTGTAGGTGAAGCTGTCCGTGGCGAATTCGCCCGCCGCGAGGGAGTCGAACTCGCCCGTCGCGTCATAGGTGAAGGTGCCATTGGCGTTCAGGGTGACGTTGCCGACCGTGCCGGCGGTATCGATCTCGTAGGTGAGGGCCTGCCCCTCCG
>NZ_AQQS01000083.1 GCF_002088275.1 Aurantimonas sp. 22II-16-19i | reverse complement strand
GTGAACCGCCCCGGGTTTGCCGGAGGCTCCAACTTCCAAATAGGATGGAGCCATGACGAGCAAAACGACGAACAAGTTTTCTCCTGAGGTGCGCGATCGCGCGGTGCGGTTGGTGCTGGATCACGAGGGTGATCATTCCTCCCGTTGGACGGCCTGCCAGTCGATCTCGGCAAAGATCGGCTGCTCAGCGCACACGCTTCTGGATTGGGTGAAGAAGGCCGAGGTCGATGCCGGCAAGCGGGTGGGTTTGCCAACGGATACAGCCGAGAAGATGAAGGCTCTCGAGCGGGAGAACCGGGAACTTCGGCAGGCCAACGAGATCCTGCGCAAGGCTTCTGCTTATTTTGCCCAGGCGGAGCTCGACCGCCCGTTCAAACGATGATCGCGTTCATCGACGATCACCGCGAGGTCCATGGGGTCGAGCCGATCTGCAAGGTGCTGCCGATCGCCCCGTCGACCTACCGCGACCACCTCGCCAAGCGCGCCGATCCCGAGAAGCTGTCGGGGCGGGCAAAGAGGGATCTGGAGCTCAAGCCGGAGATCGAGCGCGTCTTCGCGGAGAATTTCGAGGTCTATGGTGCAAGGAAGGTTTGGCGGCAGATGGTGCGCGAGGGCTTCAATGTCGCGCGTTGCACGGTCGAGCGGCTGATGGCCAACCTCGGCCTTTGCGGCGTCATTCGCGGCAAGCCGATCCGCACCACGGTGCATGACAAGGCCGTGCCATGTCCACGCGACCATGTGAACCGGGTCTTCCATGCCCCGGCTCCGAACATGCTGTGGCTTTCGGACTTTACCTATGTCAGCACCTGGTCGGGCTTCGTCTACGTGGCCTTCGTCATCGATGCCTATGCCCGTCGCATCGTCGGCTGGCGGGTGAGCCGGACAGCCCATGCGAGCTTCGTCCTTGATGCTCTCGAACAGGCCCTGCATGAACGGCGGCCCGTCCATCGAGGCGGACTCGTGCACCATTCGGACCGCGGATCGCAATATGTCAGCATTCGCTACAGCGAACGCCTCGCCGAAGCCGGCATCGAGCCCTCCGTCGGCAGCGTCGGAGACTCCTATGACAACGCTCTCGCTGAGACGATCAACGGCCTCTACAAGGCTGAGGTCATCCATCGACGCGGACCATGGCGCAGCTTCGAGGCGGTCGAATTCGCCACCTTGACCTGGGTCGACTGGTTCAACAATCGCCGGCTGCTGGAGCCCATCGGCAACATCCCGCCGGCGGAAGCCGAGGAACGCTACTACGCCATGCTGGAGCAGCCAGACATAGCAGCGTAACTTAAACCAAACGGCCTCCGGCAAACCCGGGGCGGTTCA
>NZ_AQQS01000081.1 GCF_002088275.1 Aurantimonas sp. 22II-16-19i | reverse complement strand
ATAGCAGCGTAACTTAAACCAAACGGCCTCCGGCAAACCCGGGGCGGTTCAGACCGCCAGAAGCTTCAGGGATCTTTCGCGGATCTGGCACTGGGCCTGGCGAGGTCGCACGCCAAGGCTCGGCACCATGCCGAAACAAGCAATGCCGAGTTCGCTCACCACCTCGTTTGCTGTAGCAAAACCTGTGTCACGGATTTCCAGCACGAAAACCGTCGCAAGCGCAGCCGCAAGGCCTGCTACTGCTCCCAGCACGGCGAACAGTGGCTTCTTCGGGCCGGCAGGAACGTTGAGCGGCTCTGCCGAACTGACCAACTCGGCCGGTATCGGCTTCAGATCGGCGAGAGCCGAGGCCTGACGATAGCTCTCCTGCAGACGGTCGAGATTTGCCTTCGCGTTTGCCGCGTTTTTTTCGACTTCCACCAAGCCCTTCGCCGCGTCTTGGCTGGATAAGGCGGTCTGCTTCATTTGCTCGAGTTGTGATTCCAGACTTTTTTCGGCCTGCTGCGCACTGACAAGGTCGGCCGTCGTGATGTCCACCGCATTCTTAACCGCGTCGGTGAGACGTTCGTGAACGTCTTCAAGGGCGCTAGTCGCCTTGATGTACAGGGGGTGCTTCAAACCGACGGACGCGGCGATCCGATCGACGTCTGCTCGGGCCTTGACTTCGGCGTCGATCAGTTGTTGCGCAGAACCGGTGCCGGCGAGATCGGCGGCCGACGGAACCCGGTCGCTCGCAGCGGTATCTTTCAGGCGGTCGAGCGTGTTGCTGAGCTTGAGCCGTTCGAGCCGGGCATCGGAGAGTTGAGTGACGACGTTGCGCAGTTGCTGCTCGGCAGTCGAGCCATTGCCGCCGCCTGCCAAGAGGCCAGCGGATGCCTCTCGAAACGCGCGTACTCGCTCGCTCGCCCGTTCGGCCTCCGCGCGAGCGTTGGCGACCTGGGAGGAAAGCCAGTTGCTCGTACGCTTGGCGTTCGTGAAGCTGCTCTCGACTCGGCTTTGCAGGTATTCTTCTGCGAACATGTTGGCGAGATGGGCCGCCCGCTCCGGTTGATCGGCGAGGTAAGTGACGCGAATGAGGTAGGACTTCCCGTCGTTCTGCACCGACAGACCTTTCTGGAGGGCGAGGATAGAATCGATGGGATCCTCGTCGGCTGGCGCAGGTTGCGCTGTCGTCCGGGCGGCTTGGTCATTCGGAGACGACGCCGTCCCTGGCGTCGAGGTTTTGGCGAGCCTGTCGAAGACGCGGCGGGCTACGGCTCGCGATCTAATAATCTCGGCCTCGCCTTCGACGATGGCGTTTGCGTCGATCGAGACGGGTATCGCCGCACCTGTGGCTGGGGATCCGGCACCCAGGGCATCGAATTTCAATTGGATGAGGGCAATGCCCGTGTAGGTCTTCGCGAGGAGGAAACTCGCCGCGATCGTAGATGCAAGCACACCCAGAAACACGAAGGCCAGGAGGAGCCTGCGGGTCCAGATCAGCCGCAGAACTTTCGCAACCGACGCTTCAAACTGGGGTCGCAGATCCGCAGCCGGGCGATTGAGGTTGTAGAATTCGGTGGAGAAGGCCGTATTCATGGGCGCCAGGGATCTTGCTCGATTGTGGATGCTGCGCCGAGTTCAGCGTCTCGAACTTAAGCTCTGGACACTGCTCCGGCGCTCGCTCGACCACCAACCCGCGGCGATCTTCTGTTCGGAACACTGCCCACTTGGTGCGGGCGAGTGGAGCCGTCTTTCAGAGGTAGTCCGTGCGCATGCCCGACCTCTCCAGCGCACGAACGGGATTGCGATTGCGCTTCCGGCCGACCCGGTGATCGCTAAGACGCGCAAGCGATGCCGGCGGTTGGCGTCGACCTGTCTGCTACAAAGCGTCTACTGGTTTGACTCCAACGCTTGGAACCCGCGATTTCTAGCAGCAATGATTTCA
>NZ_AQQS01000008.1 GCF_002088275.1 Aurantimonas sp. 22II-16-19i | reverse complement strand
CGGCGAGATCGTCGCCCAGGCGGTGACGGCGATGAACGGCATCGAAGCTTCCTCCCAGCAGATCACCCAGATCATCGGCGTCATCGACGAGATCGCCTTCCAGACCAACCTCCTCGCGCTCAATGCCGGGGTCGAGGCGGCGCGCGCCGGCGAGGCGGGCAAGGGCTTTGCGGTGGTCGCCCAGGAAGTGCGGGCGCTGGCCCAGCGCTCGGCGGAGGCGGCGAAGGAGATCAAGGGGCTGATCTCGACCTCGTCGGAACAGGTGGAGAAGGGCGTGGCGCTTGTGACGGCGTCGGGCAAGAGCCTCGACGAGATCGTCGCCGAGGTCGCCGGCATGGCGGAATCGGTGGCCAGGATCGCGGACTCGGCGCGCGAGCAGGCGACGAGCCTTCGCGAAGTGTCGGGCGCGGCCGACCAGATGGACAAGGTGACCCAGCAGAACGCCGCGATGGTCGAGCAGTCGACCGCCGCCGCACAGACGCTGTCGGTCGAGACCGACGGCCTGGCGAGGGCGGTGGAACGGTTCCGGACCGGGCGCGCAGCGTCCGCTCCCGTCGAACGGCCGGCCGCGGAACGGGCCGCGCGCAGCTCCGCCAACAGCAAGGCTGCTCCAAGGCCGGTGCCGCAGCTGCGGACCGCCGGACCGGGCGGCGCGGCCCGCAGGCCGGCGCAGCCCGAGGAGAGCTGGGCCGAATTCTGAGCGATCCGAGACTCGCGCCGATGTGAGAGGAAGACGGCCCGGGGAGCCCAGCCCCGGGCCGAAGTCGTTCGAGGTCGGCGCATTGCGGGCGACGGGTCGGGCCCGACGCTCTGCCGGACGCTCGACGTCGGCGCGTGGTCCTTCGCTGCGAACCCAGCCGCCGCAACGAGAGGCTGCAGCGCGTCCTATGGACGGCGGATGGATCGTTTGACGATGTAGTTGCAAGTTACATCAAGATCGCGCCGCGTCTTCCTGCAGGATTGACGTCGCCCTCCGTAGGTGAGGGACGCATTCATCCAAGAGTTGATGGATCTACCAATCTCGCCGCTCCGGCCATGGCGCGGATTCGTCTGACTCACCTCATCGTCAGTGACGATTAGCAAGCAATATCGGTTTTTTTACCTTTTCTGTCTATCGATCGTCGGGCGGAAACCGCGTCATGCACGACAGCGGAAGCGTCTCTTGCGCCACAGTTGCCGCCGTTGTGGCACGAAACTTCTCCCGCGAGTCGGCGCGACTTCCCGAATTGACAGCAGCCACCCCCGTTCGAACCAAGCGAGACGACCATGACACAAGCCGCCCGGTTCACCATGAGCATCGCAGGAAAGCTCCGCGCGACGCTGGTGATCACCATTGCCGCCTTCACGGTCGTGGGAACGATCGCCTTCTTGTCCGGCAAGTCCGTGCGAGCCGACATGGCGGAGGCCGAGGCGGTGAGGATCGACCTCGACGTTGCGGCCGACATGCGGCTGGCCAGCCTTGAGCTGGTCCTCATGGCCATGGACTCGATCATCGATCGGGACGAGGGCAGGATCAACGCCGAGCGGATGGCCGTGATCGAGAAGAACTCCGCCTTGCTGCGCGATAACGTCGCGGCGGCCGAGGTGCTCGCAAGAAGGCTCGGAGCCGGCGGCGCCGTTGCGAGCCTCGGCAAGGACATCGCCGCCGTCAACGAGGCGATCGGTGTGACCCTGCCCCGGCTGATCGCACAGCGCGCCGACATCACCGCCTTCGCCGCGATCGACGACACGATCGACGATGCCGGCGAGCGGGTGGCCACGGCGCTGGACGACCTCAAGGTGCGCGCCCACCGCGAACTGGCCGAGACGCTGTCGGTGACGCAGGCCGACGTCGAGTTCTCCTTGTACAGCCAACTCGTGGCCACTCTGCTCGCGATCGTTGCGGTCGGGGCGTTCACCCTGGCAACGAGCCGTTCGATCGTGGGCGGGCTCTCCCTGCTCGGCAACGCCATGCGACGGCTCGCCTCCGGCGACAAGGCGATCGAGATCCCGGGCCGCCAGCGCGGTGACGAGATCGGTGCGATGGCCGGCGCCCTGCAGGTGTTCAAGGAATCCGCCCTCGCACAGGACCGGCTGGAGAGGGAGGCCGAGGCGGCCCGTGTCGACCAGGAGGAGGCCAAGCAGCGCCAGGCGAATCTCGAACACGCCAAGTCGGAGGATCTGCGGGCGTTCATGGGCGTCGTCGACGCGAGCTTCGACCGGCTCTCCTCGGGCGACCTGACGGTGCGCATGTCGGGCCAGGTGGCGCCAGAATTCGAGCCGATCAAGGCGAAGTTCAACGCCTCGGTGGAAGAGCTGGAAGCCGCGATCGGGCAGGTGATCGGGGCCGTCGGCACGATCCGCACGGGCCTGAACGAGATCACGGTGGCCTCCAACGATCTCGCCCAGCGCACCGAACAGCAGGCCGCGAGCCTGGAAGAGACGGTGGCGGCGCTGAGCCAGGTGACGAGCGCGGTGAACCAGACCGCCGAGGGCGCCAGCCAGGCGCGCCAGAGCGCCGTGGCGGCGCGGGCGAAGGCGTCGAAGGGCGGCGAGATCGTCGCCCAGGCGGTGACGGCGATGAACGGCATCGAAGCTTCGTCCCAGCAGATCACCCAGATCATCTCGGTAATCGACGAGATCGCCTTCCAGACCAACCTCCTCGCGCTCAACGCCGGGGTCGAGGCGGCGCGCGCCGGCGAGGCGGGCAAGGGCTTTGCGGTGGTCGCCCAGGAAGTCCGGGCGCTGGCCCAGCGTTCGGCCGAGGCGGCAAAGGAGATCAAGGGGCTGATCTCGACCTCGTCGGAACAGGTGGAGAAGGGCGTGGCGCTTGTGACGGCGTCGGGCAAGAGCCTCGACGAGATCGTCGCCGAGGTGGCCGGGATGGCGGAATCGGTGGCCAGGATCGCGGACTCGGCGCGCGAGCAGGCGACGAGCCTTCGCGAAGTTTCGGGCGCGGCCGACCAGATGGACAAGGTGACCCAGCAGAACGCCGCGATGGTCGAGCAGTCCACCGCCGCCGCACAGACGCTCACGGCGGAGACCGAAGGCCTCGCCACCACCGTCGGGCGCTTCAGGATCGGCGGCGGCGCGGCGGCGGTTCGGCCCGCGGCGGCAAAGACGGCCCAGCGGCCGGCGGCGTCGCCCCGGCCGGTCGCCCAGATGCGCAGCACCGGAGCCGGCGGCGCGGCCCGCAGGCCGGCGCAGGCCGAGGAGAGCTGGGCCGAGTTCTGACGCGGGATCGAGGTCCGCCGCTCGCAGGAGCGGCCCGGAAGACACGACGCGATCCGGTCCGACCCAATCCGCCCCGGCCCGGTCCGGCAGCGCCCGTTGAAAACGGCGGGGATGGCGAGGCCGTCCCCGCTTTCGCGCGTCCTGCCGGTTCGGCGACCGCGAGCCCGTGCGAGGCTCGGGGCGGTCCCCGGCGCGGCGACTTAAACTTTCGTCATGTGGCCCGACCGCCTTGCTGTGCAGCGGCTCCCGTCCATTTGCTGCAGGAGCGAACAGCAAGGGATCGAGTCAATGCAGATGGAAGGTAACGTCGCCGTCGTCACCGGTGCGAGCTCGGGGATCGGCCGGGTGATCGCCGAGACGTTCGTGCGCGAAGGCGGCAAGGTCGCGATCTGCGACATCAACATGGACGGGGCCGAAAAGGTCGCGGCCGAAATCCGGGCCTCGGGCGGCGAGGCGATGGCCGTGGCCATGGACGTGACCGACGAGGACGCGGTGAACGGCGGCGTCGACCAGGTGGCCGAGCGCTACGGACGCATCGACACGATGGTCTCCAACGCCGGCATCCAGATCGTCCACCCGATCGAGGAGTTTCCCTACTCGGAATTCCGCAAGCTGGTGACGATCCACCTGGACGGCTCGTTCCTGCTCACCAAGGCCTGCGTCAAATACATGTATCCGCAGAAGTCCGGATCGCTGATCTACATGGGCTCGGTCCACAGCCACGAGCCCTCGGCGCTGAAGACCGCCTATGTGGCCGCCAAGCACGGCATTCTGGGCCTTGCCCGGGTGATGGCCAAGGAGGGCGCCAAGCATGGCGTCCGGTCGAACACCATCTGCCCGGGCTTCGTGAAGACGCCGCTGGTGGAAAAGCAGATCCCGGAACAGGCGCAGAGCCTCGGCATCTCCGAGGACGAGGTCGTCAACAAGATCATGCTGGGAGAGACGGTCGACCAGACCTTCACCACCATGGAGGATGTCGCCGAGGTGGCGCTGTTCCTGGCGAGCTTCAAGTCGAACGCCCTGACCGGCCAGTCGATCGTGCCGAGCCACGGCTGGTACATGGCCTGATCGCGCCTCGCCCGATCGCTCCGGCGCGCCGGCCCGCCCCCTCCGGGCGGGGCGGCAATGACGAGGGGCTCGCGGCGGACATGCCCGTCTTGCGCGGCAGCGGCGATGCCGGACTGCCGAACCTGTGATCCACGAAACCCCGTCGCTCGCCAGCGGCGGGGTTTTTCGTTGGTCGGGCGCGATCGAAGCGCTCTCCGGCACCTGAGCCTGCTCGGCTGACCGAACGATCGTGGCAGCAACCCTCCGGGAGGCATCGGCGTGGCCGGCGCATGTCGGGGGGATGATAATATAGATAGTATACAATAAGGTCATGTATCAAAGTATCGATCGACGATACCCGGTTATATCGACCATTTAAAAGATATATTCATCTCCTGCGGCGATGGTCTGCAATAGAAATCGGCGCACCACTGCGATCATTGCGGCGGGGCCATCTTCTCAGCATCAGAAGTGGGAGCGAAATCGAGATGCATAAAGCGTACATCCTTGCGCGTGTTCTTCCGTTTGCCATCGCCGGCTGCCTATGGGTCTCGCCTGTCGTTGCGCAAGAAGCGCATGTCGCGCCGATCACTGAACTCGTCAACACCAAGCTCAAGCAGGGGTTGAGCAACCCGGCGATCGTCGCCGCCATCAATGCCCAGAACGCGGCGAACGCGGCGATCACCCAGGCCGACATCGACGCCCGCGACAAGCAGTGGCGTTCCGAGGTCGAGGCAGGCGGCGGCGAGATGGTCGACAAGGGCCTCAACTCGCCGGCCTCCGAGTATCTCAAGACGTTCCGCGACGAGGCGGGCGGCATGATCACCGAGGTCTTCGTCATGGACGCCCACGGACTGAACGTCGCCCAGAGCGACCCGACGTCCGACTACTGGCAGGGCGACGAGGCCAAGTGGCAGAAGACCTATGGCAGCGGCGGCGAAGCCGTCTTCGTCGATGGCGTCGAACAGGACGAGTCGACCCAGATGCTGCAGTCGCAGGCCTCGTTCACGATCGTCGATCCAGAGACGGGCCAGCCGATCGGCGCCGCGACCGTCGGCATCAATCTCGACATGCTCGAACTCTGAGCCGTCCACGAAAGAAGGACTTGCCCATGGCTCACCATCAGAATTCCGGTCGCAGACGCATCTCCCTCAGCCTCAAGGCCGCGCTCGTCACCGCGATCCCCGTCGTGCTCGGCATGGTCGCCCTCGTCGGCATCGAACTGCAGCAGCTGCAGTCGATGCTGCATGACGAGGCGAGGGAAAAGGCGACGATCGAAACCAGGCTGATGGCCGACCAGATGGCCGGCGGCGTCAAGTGGGGCAAGGTCGAAGTCGTCGAGAGCGTCTATGCCGATCTGGTCGAGGACGCCGGCAACGCCCTGTCGGACATCCTGGTCGTCGACCGGAACGGCAAGCCGCTGACGACCTACACCTCGGCGACCCTCGCCTCGGCGGGCAGTCTCGAAGCCTTCGCCACGGCCGTGACCGGAACGCAGAGCCAGTGGACCGACGGCCACATCGTCGTCGCCATTCCCATCGGCAAGGGGGATCAACCTGTCGGGGTGCTCGTCACCGCGACCGATACCTCGACCGTCAGCACGGCGATGGCAGGGCAGATGACCATGGCCATCGCCGTCGGCCTGATCATCGCCGGCCTCGTCGTCGCGACCGTCGCCTTCTTTCTGAAGCGCAGCGTGACCGGGCCGATCCGCGAGGTCACCGCCGTCATGTCGGCCCTGGCGCAGGGCGACAAATCCGTCGACATCCCCGATCTCGGCCGCAGCGACGAGATCGGCGAGATGGCGGCAGCGGTGCGGGTGTTCAAGGAAGCCGCGCTGAAGCAGGAGGCGTTCCAGCGCGAGGCGGCGGCCGCCCGCGTCTCCGAGGCGGAAGCCAAGCAGCGGCAGGCCGAGCTGGAACACGCCAAGGCGGGCGATCTGAGGACCTTCATGGGCGTCGTCGATGCCGGCTTCGACCGGCTGTCGGGCGGCGACCTCACGGTGCGCATGTCGGGCGAGGTGGCGCCGGAATTCGAGCCGATCAAGGCGAAGTTCAATGCCTCGGTCGAAGCGCTGGAAACCGCCATCGGCAGCGTCGTCGGCACCGTCGGCGTGATCCGCACCGGGCTCGCCGAGATCACCGTCGCCTCCAACGACCTCGCCCACCGCACCGAGCAGCAGGCGGCGAGCCTCGAAGAGACCGTCGCGGCGATCAGCCAGGTGTCGAGCGCCGTCAACCAGTCGGCCGACGGAGCCGTCGAGGCGCGCGAGACCGCGACATTGGCGAGGGTGAAGGCCGAGAAGGGCGGCGAGATCGTCGCCCAGGCGGTGACGGCGATGAGCGAGATCGAGGGCTCGTCCCAGAAGATCTCGCAGATCATCGGGGTGATCGACGAGATCGCCTTCCAGACCAATCTCCTCGCCCTGAACGCCGGGGTGGAAGCGGCTCGGGCCGGCGAGGCCGGCAAGGGCTTCGCCGTCGTCGCTCAGGAAGTGCGGGCGCTGGCCCAGCGCTCGGCCGAGGCGGCAAAGGAGATCAAGGACCTGATCACCGCCTCGTCGGAGCAGGTGGAACGCGGCGTCGACCTGGTGACGGCGTCGGGCAAGAGCCTGGACGAGATCGTCACCGTCGTCGCCAGCATGGCCGATGTGGTGGCCAAGATCGCCGACTCGGCCCGCGAGCAGGCGATCAACCTGCGCGAGGTCTCCAGCGCGGCCGACCAGATGGACAAGGTGACCCAGCAGAATGCCGCAATGGTGGAGGAAGCGACCGCTGCCGCCCAGACGCTGGCATCCGAGACCGACGACCTCGCGCGGACCGTCGCGCGGTTCAAGGTGAAGGCGCTCGCCGGCGCCACAGCGCCCGTCGCCCGGCCCGTTGCCAGATCCGGCGCCGAGGCGGCGAGGCGCGACGCCAGGCCGGCGGCGAAGAAGCCGGTGCCGCAGATGCGGGCCACCGGATCCGGCGGGGCGGCGAGGAAGCCGGCGCCCGTCGCTGAGGGCTGGACCGAGTTCTGACGGGACGGCCGCCGGCGAGCAAAGCGATCGCGCCGACGATCCTGTCCAGGGGAGAGATCGTGGGGGAGAGGCAAGGGAAGGAGCCGCAGTTCCTTCCCTTCGTCGTCTGGTCGCCGGCGTTCCGGGCGGCCGATCCCGTCGCGCCGCCTTCGCCCTCGCGCAGCCGGGCTCTTTGACCGCCGGTGCCGCGCACTAGCTAACGCCCTCCTACGGAGGTCGTCATGGAAATCATTGCCATTCAACCGCTCGTCGCGCTGGTCGCCGGGATCCTCATCCTGATCGTGCCGCGGCTCCTGAACATCATCGTTGCCGTCTATCTGATCGTCGTCGGCCTGATGGGCCTGTTTCCCGGCCTGATCAACCTTCCCGGCGGAGGGTGAGCCTTGACCAGCCGCCCCCAGATCCTGATCCTCGGCGGCGGGGCCGGCGGCTCCGAACTCGCCGCCCGGCTCGGCGTTCGCGACGACCTCCGGGTGACCCTGGTCGATCGCCACGCCTCCCACCTGTGGAAGCCGCGGCTGCATGAATTCGCCGCGGGCACGATCGATTCGACCCTGTCGGAGCTCAGCTACTACATGCTCGCCCGCATGCGCGGTTTCGAGTTCCAGCAGGGCGAGGTCGAGGCCGTCGATCCGGCCCGGCGCATCGTCCGCCTGTCCGGGCCGAAGGCTCCCGACGGCGACGACGCACGGCCGCGCGAACTGGCGTTCGACCATCTCGTCGTGGCGCTGGGCGGCGTGACGCCGGACTTCGGCACCAAGGGTGTCGACGCATACGCCGTGCGCCTCGACGAGCGTGCGGACGCCGATCGCTTCCGCGCGCGCTTCGTCGCGGCGATGATCGACGCCCGTCAGACCGGCACGGCGGCGCGCGTCGTCATCGTCGGCTCCGGCGCCACCGGCACGGAGCTTGCCGCCAATCTGCGCCAGGTCGAGGCCGGCTTCTTCCGGGGCGAGGGCAAGGCGCCGCGCGACATGCTGCAGGTCCTGATCGCGGAAGCCGCGCCCCAGCTCATGCCGGGCGCCGAGGAGACGTTGCGCGGGGCGGTCCGTTCGCGGCTGGACGACCTCGAGATCGACACGCTGACCGGCGCCAAGATCGCGGAGATCACCGCCGACGGCGTCATCGCGGCCGACGGCACCCGCTATCCGGCCGACATCTCGGTCTGGGCGGCGGGGCTCGTCGGCAATCCGGTGCTGGCGAGGCTCGCCGCCTTCGACCTCGACAACAAGGGTCGCATCGTCGTCGATTCCCGGCTTCGGAGCGGGCTCGATCCGCGGATCCAGGCGTTCGGCGATGCCGCGTCCTTCACGCCGGAAGGCGCCGGCGCGCCGTTGCCGCCGACGGCGCAATGCGCCAGCCAGCAGGCCGACTATCTCGCCGCCGCCATCCCTCTGCTCCTCGCCGGCAAGGAGCCCGAGCCCTTCGTCTACGACGACCGCGGCCGTCTGCTCTCGCTGGCGCGCGCCGGCTCGGTCGGCCAGATCGGCTTTGGCCGCAGGAACGATCTCCTGGTCAAGGGCCGCTTCGCCAACGCCGCCTACAAGAGCCTGCAGCGTCGCCACCAGTGGACGCTGCTCGGTCCCTTGCGGGGCGGTGTCGCGATCTTTGCCGACTGGCTCTCGCCGGCCAAGGGCGCGCAGCTGAAACTGCATGGCTGATCGGCGTCGGGTCGATCGGGTCGGACGGTGGATCGAGCCTTCACGGCGCGGAAAGCCAGTCCGACATCGCGAAGCGATCCGGCGGATCCGGCACGAGTGCGCCATGCGCCAAGACCCGATCCGGCGAGCTGCCGGCGGCGACGTGGAATTGCCCGATATCTGCGGCTAGTCTCGCCGCAGGCGGCGCCGGACCTGTCGGCGCGGGCGGGAGGATGCCATGGACTTCGAACCGGTGAAGCTCAGCGAAATGCCCCGGGGCGCCGGGCGCCTGACCTTCGTGCGCCGGCTCCTGTCCAATCCCGCCACCGCGGCACCGGCCGAACTGCGCGAGACGAGGGTGTTCTCGCCGCGATTCGCCCAGGGCAAGCTCGTCTATGTCGCCGACGCCGACGTCCTCGAGACCATCTTCGTCGAGCGACCGGACGATTTTCCCAAGGGACGCATCGACGAGCGCATCCTGCGGCCGATCTTCAACGATGGTCTGCTTCTGGCGGAAGGCGCCGACTGGCGCTGGAAGCGCCGGCTGGCGGCGCCGGTCTTCTCGCCCGCCGCGATGAAGCGCTTCATGCCGGGCGTCGTCGCCCCCTTCGCCGAGACGGCCGCGGCCTTTCGGGCAGCGAACGGCCGTCCGGTCGACGCCATGGATGCGATGAAGTCGGCGACGCTGGCGGTCATCGACCGGCTGCTCTTCGGGGCGGAGCGGGAGATCGATCCGGAACGGATCAAGGGCCATGTCGACGACTATCTCGCGCCGGCCTCCTGGATGGTCGCCTACGCTCTCTTCGGCCTTCCCGGCGCGACGCCCTTTCCCGGCCGCGGCAAGCTCGAGCGGGCAAGGGTCGCGGTCCGGGCGCTGCTTGCCGATTTCGTGGCGCGGCGCCGGGCCGGCGACCTTGCCGTCGACGATCTCTGCAACCGGCTGATCACCGCCAGCGATCCGGAGACCGGGCGCACCCTGTCCGACGGCGACATGGTCGACATGCTGCTGACCCTGCAGTCCGCCGGCCACGAGACCTCGGCCAACGCCCTGTCCTGGGCAATCCACCTGCTCACAAGGATGCCCGCCGTCCAGGAGCGTCTCGTCGCCGAGATCGACGCCGCCGCCGGCGGTGCGCCGATCGGGAACGAGCATCTGCCGCATCTCGCCGCGGTGCGCGCCTTCGTCGAGGAGACCATGCGGCTGTTCCCGCCCGCCCCGTCCCTGTCGCGCACCGCCCGCAAGGCCGAGACGCTCTCCGGCGTCGCCATAGAGGCCGGTGCGGCGGTGCTGGTGCCGATCCATCTGATCCACCGCCATCCCGCCTATTGGGAGCGCCCGGACGTCTTCGATCTCGACCGCTTCATGACGCCCGCCGCCGGGCGGCCGGCGCGCACCGTCTACATGCCCTTCGGCGCGGGACCGAAGATCTGTGTCGGCGCCCAGCTGGCGATGACGGAGATGACGGCGGGTCTCGCCACCCTCCTGCAGCATGTCCGGTTCGCGTCGTCGGGCGAAGCGGAGCCACGGCCGCTGCACCGGGTGACGCTGCGCCCGGCGGGCAAGCTGATGGTGATCGCCGAGCCGCGGCGGGGCGCCCCGACGCCCGGCTTCGCCGACCCGCTTCCAAGGGTCGCATAGAGCCGGCCACAGCGCGGGAAATCGGCAACAGGATGCCGCGCTCTTGCCGGATTTTGCTAACGGGCTCTTAATCTTAAGCGCGCCTTAACCTCGCTGGCGTATCGATTCCGGCAGGTAGGGGAAGGTCGGCCGATGCATGGCCGGCTCCGTCTTGGAAATGTCGTGACAGGTCGAGTAATGGCGTACTTAGCGGTCGGCGAACAGCAGAATTCCCTCTTTCGGCGCGGGATCGAGGTGGCGGGCGCGGGGCTGCTCCTGTGCCTTGCGGCCTATCTTTGCCTGGCCTGTGCCACCTGGTCGGTCACCGATCCGTCGCTCAGCCAGTCCAACCAGAACATGATCGAAAACGCCGCCGGCGCGACCGGCGCGATCGTCGCCGACCTGATGATGCAGATCTTCGGCATCGGCGCGGCGCTGGTCATCGGCCTGCCGGTGATCTGGGCCCTGCGGCTGATCAGCGGGCGGAGCGTCGACCACATCTGGAAGCGCGGCTGGTTCGCCGTCGGCGGCGTCGTTCTCGCCTGCGCCGCCCTCAGCTGCCTCGATGCGCCCCAGAGCTGGCCGTTGCCGATCGGCATCGGCGGCGTCGCGGGCGACCTCCTCCTGAAGATCCCGGCGGGCCTGTTCGGCGGCTATCCGAGCGGCATCTGGGCGCTGCCGCTGGCGGCGCTGCTCGCGGCCCCCGCCGGCTGGCTCTATCTCAACGGCGCCGCAGTGATCGGACGCTACGCCAGCAAGGCCGAAAAGCGGGCTCTCGACGAGGACGACGGCGAGGGACGCCTGTCGCTCCTCATCGGCGCCGCCGCCCACATGCTGTTTTCCGCAAGGGCCGCCTGGCAGCGCCGCAGCGAACAGCGCCGCACGGTCCGCGAACCGGAATTCGGCGAGCGCTTCGACCATTGGCGCGACGAGGACGACATCGTCTTCGCGCCGCCGCAGCCGGCGCTGGTCGAGCCGGCCGGTCGCTCGATCAAGGTGTCGATGCCCGCCAATGACGGCCAGAGCTTCGTCGACCCGACCGACTGGCAGGACGAGGACGAGGACGACGACAGCGTCGCCGCCTGGGCCGCCGACGACACCGCCGGCTGGCAGGACGAGGATCGCGGCAACGCGTTCGGCCAGGATCGCGGCCAGGACTCTGCTCGGGATCGGGGCCAGAACTGGGACAGCCATGATTTCGGGGGCGACGCCTTCGAGGCGGAGATCCGGGCCGCCGCCGCAGCACCCGCGGCGATGTCCGCCGCCGGCACCGACGATGCCATGTCGATGACGGCCGACGACCGGGTCGCCGGCCGCGGCGAGGAACGCGAAGGCGAGGGCGGCTGGCGCGGGCTCCTGTCGGGCAACATCGTCGCCTTTCCCGGCCGCAAGGCCAGCCAGCAGAAGCAGCGCACCGACCCGGCGCCCGCCGCGACGAGCGGCCGCGAGGCAGCCGCCGCTTCTCGCCCGGCCCCGACCTCCCCGGCCCCGCATTCCCCGACACAGCCTGCGCCGGCCCCGACCATGCCGGCCAGAGACGGCGCCGGCGATGCGCCGGTCCGCGTCGTCGCCCAGCGCACGGTGACGGCCGACCAGCAGCGGCTGCGCACCGGCTCGGGCCGCGCCGTGGCGATGAAGCCGCAGTCGATGACGGTGGCCGATCCGGCGAGCTTCGAACTGCCCCTGATCGACTTCCTGTCGCCGCCCAAGGCGACGGGGCGCGATTCCTCGATGTCGCCCGAGGCGCTGCAGGAGAACGCCCGGCTGCTCGAGGGCGTGCTGGAAGATTTCGGCGTCAAGGGCGAGATCATCGAGGTGCGCCCCGGGCCGGTCGTCACGCTCTATGAACTCGAGCCCGCCCCCGGCATCAAGTCGTCGCGCGTCATCGGCCTTGCCGACGACATCGCCCGCTCGATGTCGGCGATCGCCGCCCGCGTCGCCGTCATTCCCGGCAAGAACGCCATCGGCATCGAATTGCCGAACCAGCGCCGCGAGACCGTCTATTTCCGCGAGATGATCGGCTCGGAAGCCTTCACCAACAGCAAGAGCAAGCTGGCGCTCGCCCTCGGCAAGACGATCGGCGGCGAGGCCGTCATCGCCGATCTCGCCAAGATGCCGCATCTGCTCGTCGCCGGCACCACCGGCTCGGGCAAGTCGGTGTCGATCAACACGATGATCCTGTCGCTGCTCTACCGCATGACGCCGGCCGAATGCCGGATGATCATGATCGATCCGAAGATGCTGGAGCTGTCGATCTATGACGGCATCCCGCATCTTCTCTCGCCGGTCGTCACCGACCCCAAGAAGGCCGTCGTCGCGCTGAAATGGACGGTCCGCGAGATGGAGGATCGCTACCGGAAGATGTCGAAGGTGGGCGTGCGCAACATCGACGGCTTCAACAGCCGCGTGCGCCAGGCGATGGACCGTGGCGAGACCATGTCGCGCACGGTCCAGACCGGCTTCGACCGGGAGACCGGCGAGCCGATCTTCGAGACCGAGCAGTTCGACCTCGAGCCGTTGCCGTACATCGTCGTCATCATCGACGAGATGGCCGACCTGATGATGGTCGCCGGCAAGGAGATCGAAGGCACCGTCCAGCGCCTCGCCCAGATGGCCCGTGCCGCCGGCATCCACGTGATCATGGCCACCCAGCGCCCCTCGGTGGACGTCATCACCGGCACGATCAAGGCCAACTTCCCGACCCGTATCTCCTTCCAGGTGACCTCGAAGATCGATTCGCGCACGATCCTGCAGGAACAGGGCGCCGAGCAGCTGCTCGGCATGGGCGACATGCTGTTCATGGCCGGCGGCGGGCGCATCCAGCGCGTCCACGGCCCCTTCGTCGACGACCCGGAGGTCGAGGCGATCGTCGCGCATCTGAAGGCTCAGGGCGTACCGGACTATCTCGACTCGATCCTCGAGGACGAGGACGAGGATGGAGGGTCCTCCGGCGGCGGTTCCTCCAGTGGGGGCGGCGGCTCGGCCGGCGGCGACGACAGCGACGATCCCTATGATCAGGCTGTCGCAGTCGTGCTTCGCGACGGCAAGGCGTCCACCTCCTACATCCAGCGTCGTCTCGGCATCGGCTACAACCGCGCCGCCTCGATCATCGAGAAGATGGAAAAGGAGGGCATCGTCGGGCCCGCCAATCACGCCGGCAAGCGCGAAATCCTGGTGCCGACCGAAGACGAGATCTAGATCGGGATGAGATCAGCTTCGATCGACATCCCGCTCTATCTTCTTCTTGCCGCATAATCTTTCCCGAAAACCGGTTCCCACTTTTCGCGATCATGCTCGAGGCGGCGCTCGGTCCGGAGGGCGGCGTCGCCGCTCCCGGCCACCGCCAGCAGCCCTTCGGGCTGCTTTCCTGCCGCCGCGAGCGCGCTATCCTGCTCGGATGCAGGCTTTCGCCTGCCTGTGGAGGTCGCCATGTATCTCGACGAGAAGAACCAGTGGCGCCCGCCGAAGCCGTCCGCGCCGGCGCCGCGTCTCACGGACCGCGACGAGCGGATCGTGCTCTGGTCGGTGGGCGTCTTCCTGGTTTCGCTGGTGATCGCGCCGATCGGCGGCGCCAGCGTCATCCATGCGCTGATCGCGGCTCTCGGCCTTTAAAGCGGGATGAGACCCGCTTCGATCGGCATCGTGCCCGATCCGCCTGTTGCCGCATGATCTCTTCCGAAAGCCGGTTCCCACTATTCGGGATCATGCTCTCGCCGGGTCGGTTCGCGGCGGCCGGCTGCAGCATCGACGGCCTCCGGCGCTGCTCACGGCCATGGCCGGGCGATCTCACGGCCTTCGCGGCGCCGGCAGGGTGATGAGATAGCGCTTGGCGAAGGCGATCTGAACGAGCGGAGCCATGAGCGTGATCCTCTGTCGGGCTTGGCTGACTCCTTCGCAGTGGAAGCGCCAGAGGCGCATCACTCGCGGCCGATGCGCCATCCTCGGCCGCAGAGGGCGCTGCACGAAGGGGCGAAGCAGCGCAGAGGCCCCTTGTGGCCGGCAACCGGGTGCCGGCCGAGCGCCGGTGCCGCGGCGCGGCCGACGCCGGGCCCGCGACATCCGCGATCCGGCATCGACCCGCATCGCTCAGGCATGCCGGGTGCCGGCACTTTCTGGGAATGTGCCGTCAGGAAGCGCCCACGAGGGCGGCCCGTCCGTCACGGAGACTTGCGCCCGCGTCGCGGGGCGCCTCGGCCACCACCACCTGGTCGCGGCCGCCGTCCTTCGCCCGGTAGAGCGCCTCGTCGGCGGCCTTGAACAGGCTCTTGAAGTTCAGCTCCTCGCCGCGATGATCGGCGACCCCGATGCTGACGGTGACACCGCAGCTGTCGCCATTGACGACGAAGACCTTGCGGCCGATCGCCTCGCGGATGCGTTCGGCGACCCGCGACGCCTCGGCGAGCCCGGTGCGGGGCAGGAGCACGACGATCTCCTCGCCGCCATAGCGGGCGGCGGCGTCGCCGGCCCGCAGGTGGGTGACGATGGTCGCGGCGACCTGCTTCAGGACCTCGTCGCCGACGTCGTGTCCATAGCGGTCGTTCATGCGCTTGAAGTGGTCGATGTCGATGACCAGGGCGGCGACGCATTCGTCGCGGCGCCGGGCCTTGTCGATGATCGCGGTGCTGTTGCGCTCGAGGCTGCGGCGGTTGGGCAGGCCGGTCAAAGGATCGAGCATCGCCTGGCGCTCGAGCGCCTGGGTGGTGATGAGAAACTCCCGGGCGGAGCTGAGGAACCGCCCCAGGACGACGACGCCGAAGATCTTCGCGGCACCGAGGGGCAGGAGGACGTAGAGCGCGATCTGCGGCAGATCCGCGATCGGCGCACTGCACAGAAGCACCGTCGCCGGCAGGCAGGCGAGAAGGCCGAGCTGGAAGAAGTGGAGCGTCCTCGTCGGACGCCCGCCGGGGGCGACGATCCGGGCGAAGACGAGGCTGGTGGCGGCCGTGATCCAGATCAGCGCGACCCCCTGCAGCATGCTGGCGCCGCCCAGCAGCAGACGGACGAGGGAGGCGATGAGGGCGGTGACGGCGGCCGCGATGGGGCCGCCGAACGCGCCGGAAAGGGCCAGCATGACGCCGCGGGCATCGATGATGTTGCCATTGGGAAACTCGACGCCGCCCGCCATGGCGAAGCTCGCGCCGGCCCCGAACAGGCAGCCGATGCCGGCAAACCGCAGCGGGCCGCGGGAGAGATACCGCAGAAGAGTGCCGTAGCCCATGGTCAGGAGGGCGAAGACGCCGAGATTGTTGACCAGAGCGAACAGGAATTCCTCGAACGGTATCGGCACCGGCTTGTGCTCCTCCTCACGGCGCTTGACGAGACTTGCCAGGGAAATAGCGTAGCCGGGTTACGATCCGGTGAGCGCGGTTCGGGGAAGCAGCGAGCCGTGTCTCACTTTCGATGCCCTTCGGGATGAACCGGAGACACACTGAGGGGCAGCCGTTCGTAGCTGCGCAGGTTGGGGTCGAGGGTCAGCCTCGGTGGCGACGCGGCGGGCGCGATCTGCCAGGCGGAGAGGAGGGCTTCGATGAGGCTGACGGCCTGGAGCATCCCCATGCTGGTTCCCTGGCAGGCATGGGCGCCCGCGCCGAAGCCGAAGCTGCCCTTCTGGCGTCGATCGAGCACGATCCGTTCGGGATCGCCGTAGACCGACGGGTCGCGGTGCACCCTGTCGAGGTCGATCGCGAGATTGGCGCCTTTCGGCAGGCTGACGCCGGAGAAGACCCTCGCTTCGTTCAGGATGCGGTGCAGCCGGCGGTTGGGTCCCTGCAGACGCAGCGCCTCGGCGACGAAGCCCGTCAGCCTGGACGGCTGGCAGCGCAGGAAAGCCTGCGTGGCCGGGTCGGTCGCCAGAAGTTCGAGCGCCCCGGCGATGGTCCCGGCGATGCTGTCCACCGGACTGACAAGGAAGATCACGAGATCCTGGAGCGGATAGTCCGGGTCGACATCCGCCTCCGCTCGAAGATCGCCGAAGCCGTCCTGGCCGGCGATCGCCAGGCGCGCCGTTCGGCACGCAGCGTCCAGTTCGGCATAGAGGCTCAGCGGCGGCATGGGGCGCCACAGCGCTCTCAGCGCCCGTCCGGTCTCGCGCAGCAGGCGGATCGTCCCTGCGTCCAGCGCCAGGCTTTCGGCAAAGACCGCCAGGGGCAACGCGTCGGCAAGGGCGGAGACGGCCTCGATCTCGCCCGCCCGAAGCCCCTCGGTCAGACGCCGGGCCTCCTCGTCGAGGCGTGCCTTCGGGAACCGCGTCTTCATCCGGGCATGGAACGCGCGCACCACGCGCCGGGTCCCGGCATGCATCGGACCGGCCTGGAAGATCGGCATGCCGGCCAGGACGGCGTCGAGATCGGCGAAGTCCCGGCCGAGCCGCGACGCGACGCGGCGCAGGGCGAGGGCGGGCTGGATGGCCTCGCATTGGGGATCCCCCAGCAACGCCGCTGCGGTGGCGTGGTCGCTGATGATCCACGCCTGGTCGCGCACCGACCAGAGGGGGGGCTCGGGTGCTGCGGGAACGTCGCTTTCAGCCGGGGTCGGAGACATTGCCCCCATCCGCGGCAGAGACCGCATCGCCCTTGAAGATGACGTCGATGCCCTGGCGGAGGGCCCGGGCATGGCGGCGGAGGGCCGCGGGGTGGAAGTCGGCTTCCGGCGCCGTTTCGAGATCGAAGAGACCATGGTCGCGGCCGCGCACCAGGGTCGCCGAATTGCGCAGGCCGGCCCGCTGGCCGATGTCGCCGGCGATGTAGCGGATGGCGAAGCCGATGCGCCGCCCGTCCGACATGTTGGCATTGGAGCCATGGACGATCAGCGGGTCGTGCAGCGACATCTCGCCGGGGGCGAGGGTCACGTCCACGGCTTCGGCTTCATCCACCGACGCGACCACTTCCTCCCGGCGGCCGAGCATGTTGCGCGCATCGCCATTGTCGCGGTGCTCGAGCACGGTGTGGTTGGTGCCGGGCAGCATGCGGACCCCGCCATTCTCCGGCGTGCTGGGCGTGAAGGCGAGCCAGGCGGTGACGGCGCGCACGCCGGTGAGGCGCCAGTGGGTGGCGTCCTGATGCCATGTGACATAGCGGTCGGCGCGGGGGTTCTTGATGATGAAGCTCGTGCCCCAGCACAGAATGTCCGGACCCAGCAGATCCTCGACCGGATCGACGATCGCGGGGGCATGGACGAGCGACCAGGCCCAGGGCAGGAGGAGGTGGATCTTGGCGTTGAGCGTCGGCGGAATCCGCCCGGCCCGCGCGGCCTCGATCGCTTCGAGCGCGGCGCGGCGTTCGGCGATCTCGGCCTCCGGCAGGGCGCGCAGCGGGAAGAGCAACCCGTCCGCCCGGAAGCGGGCGATCTCGGCGTCAGTCAGACGTTTCGGCATGGCGCATCTCGATGGCGAGGGAGAGGACCCGCCCTTCCAGGAACTCTTGTCGGGCCGCCTGGCGGCGGATCTTGCCGCTGGTGGTGCGCGGCAGCGCCCCATGCCGCATCCATACGATTTGCGGCCGCACGCCGCAATCGGCGCCGATCGCGGTCGCGAGCCGGCTTTCGAGGGCCGGGTCGAGGGAGGCGCGTTCCCGCGCCGGCACCTCGCAGAGGAGGACGATACGCTCTCGTGCGTCATCGTCCACCGCGAAGGCAGCGGCCGCGGCGATCACGCCGCCGCCGGCCGCGACCGCGGCGCTCTCCACATCGACCGCATGGATGTTGCGGCCCTGAAGGCAGATCATGTCCTTGATGCGGTCGACGACGACGAGGCCTTCCGGCGCCTCGAAGCCGAGATCGCCGGTGCGCAGGTAGCGCTCGCCGTCCCGAGACGATGCGGCATTGGCAAGCGGGACGATGCGGCCGCTCTGCCATTCTCCGGCTGCGACATGGGTGCCCGAGACGCAGATCTCTCCCGTTTCGCCGGGCACGAGCAGCGCGCCGCTCTGCGGGTCTCGGATCGTGACGGTGCAGCCCGGCGGCGGCGTGCCGCAGACCGCGCGTTCCGCCTTGCGCCCGAAGACCGTGGTGCGCGCGGTCCGCAGGCCGAGGCCGGCGGTGCCGCTGACGAGGAGGGTCGCCTCCGCAAGGCCGTAACAGGGCAGCAGCGCCTCGGCCCGGAGACCCGCGCAGGCGGTATGCGCCGCGAAGGCGGCAAGGCTCGCGGCACGGACGGGTTCCGCCCCGCAATAGGCGACGCTGAGGTGCGACAGGTCGAGGCGAGCGAGTTCGGCCGCGCCGATCCGGCGCAGAGAGAGCTCGTAGGCAAAATTGGGACCGCCGGTGATGGTGCCGCCATGAGCGGAGATGGCGCCGAGCCAGCGCAGCGGCTTCTGCAGGAAGGCGAAGGCCGGCATCAGCACCGTCTCCGCCCCGAACCAGAGCGGTGCGAGAATGGCGCCGAACAGCCCCATGTCGTGATGCGGCGGCAGCCAGTGGACGCAGACGCTGGTCCGGTCGAGCGCGAAACCCTCCGCCATCATCGCGACATTGGCGGCGATGTTGCCATGGGTGACGACGATGCCGCGCGGCTGCGCGGTCGAGCCCGAGCTGAACTGGATGACGGCGGGAGCGTCGGGCTCGGGCTGGACCGGCGGGGTTGCCGGCCCCTCGGAGGCCCCTTTGGAGGCTTGAGTGAGCGCGCCGAGGTCCAGGAGGCGTTCGCCGAGCGCCGGATCACCGGCTTCCACGATGCCGGGCGTCGCAGCGAGGATCGCCGCGCCCGGGAGGCCGCTGACGATCGCGCGAAAACGGTTGCGCCCCTCGCCGAGCGGAGGAAACGGCACCGGCACGGCGATGGCGCCGGCCGAGATGACGGCGAGGAGCGCCGTGACGAAGGCGGTGCCGGCCGGTATCGCGAGGATCACCGGACGACCGGCAAGGCCGCGGGCGCGAAGCACGCCGGCAAGCCGCGCCGTCCCGGCTGCGAGTTCGGCATAGGTGAGGCTTTGCGTCTCCCCTTCGCCCTTTTCGAGGAAGCGCACGGCGATCTTGTCGGGGGTGGCCGCGGCATGGGCGGCGAGCCGCTGGGAAAGGCCGCCCGTCATGAAGCCGTGCCGCGGGAAAACTCGCTGAAGACGTCCCGCATCCATTGCCGTTGGATCACGGCGTAGCGGGCGAGGGCGTCGGGATGGAAGGCTGCTTCGGGCGGCTGTTCCAGGGTGAAATGGCCGTGGTCGCGACCCGCGACGAAGGTCGCGCTTCCCGCTTCGCCGCTTCGGCGGGTCACGTGGCCGGGGATGTAGCGAATGGCGAGGCCGCAGCGGCGTTGCCCGGAGGTATTGGGCTGCGAGCCATGGATCAGCAGGGCGTGGTGGAGGGACATCTCGCCCGGCGACAGGCGGATGTCGATCGCTGCCGCCTCGTCCACCTCGGCGACGACGATTTCCCGGCCGGGCAGCATGTTGGACCGGTCACCGGTGTCGGCATGGGCGAGCGGGCTATGGTGGGTGCGCGGGCTTACCCGCATGCAGCCGTTTTCGGGCAGGGAGGGCGTGAGCGCCACCCAGGCGGTCAGCCCCTCGGGCTCGGAAAGGCCCCAATATGTCGAGTCCTGATGCCAGGAGACGTATTTCTGGTCCCCCGGCCGCTTGTCGAAGAAGCCGGCCGCCCAGCAGAGGATGTCGGGTCCGAGCAGCGCGCGGACCGGCTCGACGATTTCGGGGTGATGCACGAGGTCCCAGACCCAGGGGATGAGGAGATGGGCCTTGATGTTGTGCTGCGGGGCTAGGCGCCCGGCCCGCGACTGCTCGATCTCCTCCAGCGCGCGGAGACGGACGGCCATGTCGCTTTCCGTCATCACGCGGAGGGGCGACAGGAAACCCTCGCGGCGATAGCGGGCGATGTCGTCGGGATCGAGGGTCATTCCCATCTCCTGCGGCCGGTCCGTGCATCGAAGAGCCAACCCGGCGTGCGGGTCGTACGCAGTGGTATACCGCGGCGTCGCTGATAGGCCTGGGCGCCGCGCTTCAGCACCGCGATCGCCTTGTCGGGAGTACTCGTGGAGAGCCCGCCGTGGAACTGGTGGAACGTGCCTTCGCCGAGGAGGCGGATCAGCTGGGTGTCGGGCAGTGCGCAGGCCCGCAGCAGGGTGTCCGCGTTGACCACCCCGCCGCCCGGCTCGGTGAAGGCGGTGTCGTAGCCGCCGAGCTCGTCCCACAGGGCGCGCGGCAGGAAGAGGCCGTTGCTCTCCAGGATGGGCCCGGCCTCGCCGGCGCGAAATTCCGGCGTCGAGACGTCGAAGAGCCGGTCGCCCTCCGCCGGCCAGCCGATCTCGGAAAGCAGCCGGTCCTCCGCCGCCTGGTCGTAGCCGTGGCTTGCCGCCTCGTAGTGCAGGGCGGGCCCGAGTTGGTAGTTCAAGCTGGCGACGACCGGCCGCGGATGCAGCGCCGCCGCTGCCAAGGCGCCCGCGACCAGGCCGGGCGAGGCGAGCCGCGCGCCGTCGATGAAGACGCCGACGAGCGGCGCCCTCGCCGCGGCGAGGCCGGTGTTGACGGCCGCCACGGGGGAGACGGTGGGGTTTTCCTGGTGCAGCACGCGCAGGTCGGCGTCGAGGTCTGCGAAGGCGGCCGCTTCCGGCGGCCGGGCAGAGCCGTTGTCGACCACGATGATCTCGCAGCGTCCGCGCGGGCAGTCGCGCTGATAGGGACGGGCGAGCGAATGCAGCGTGCGGGGTAACTCGCGCGCGATCTCATGGCTGACGACGACGAGCGAGACCTCGGGAGCGGTCATGACGCGGGCGGCGATACCGTCGCCGGCGTCTCTTCGCGGGCGTAGCGCGCGGAAAAATCGGCGATGGTCGGATGTTCGAACAGCTGGATGGGATCGACGGGCACGCCGAACTCTTCCTCCATCACGCCGGCCATGACGACGGCCTCGACGGAATCGAAGCCGTAGCTGTCGAAGGTGGCATTCGCGTCGATGGTCTCGACCGGGATCGCCAGCACGGCCGTGATGTAGTCGATCATCCAGCTGCGCAGCTGCGCGCGATCGCAGGGCAGGCGGCTACCAGCGTCCATGTCTCGGCTCTCCTTCAGCGCCCGGATCGGCGCGCATACGGCGATTGAGGAAGGGGGTCAACGCCCAGCCCGGCCCCTCGGAGGCGAGCCCCGACTTGAGGAGGGCGAGGGCGAAGTCGCCGCCCGGCGGCGAAGGCCCATCGAGGACACCGCCCGGCGGTGCCGGCGCATCGAAGGCGGCGACGATGGCCTGCCAATGGGCGTCGAGCGCCGCATGGGCGGCGGCCGGCGGGCGGGGATCGGTCTCGGGCCCAAGCGCCGCGGCGATCTCGAGGGCCTCCTGCCAGCTTCCGGCGAGATCGCCCAGGCGGCCGGTATGGGCGAGAAAGCCGGAGAACTTGTGATAGGCGGGACGCCCCACCAAAACGGCCGGCACGCCATAGGCGGTGCTGACGATGTAGCCGTGCAGCGAGGCGCCGAGATTGAGGCGGCTATGGGCGAGGGCAGCGGTGATCTCACGCAAGCTCTCCGCCTCGTCCAAGAGCAGGTGCGGCACCCCGAGGAAGGGGGCGAGGCTGCGGGCGACGGCGGGATCGTCATGGCTGGCGCCGATGCCGATCAGCATCGGGGTGAGGCCTCGCTCGGCGGAAAAGCGGCCGATCTCGGCGCCGAGCCATGCCGGCTCCAACCCCTTCATGGAGCGGTTGCGCACATGCACGGCGAGGAGCCGGGTATCTCCCGAAAGGCCGTTGCGCGCGAGGAGAGAGCGGAAATCATCAGCGAGGCCGGCTCGCGGCCAGAGCCGTGGCAGATCGATGATCGGGTCCGGCACGACGGCGAGCGGCAGATCGGCCGGCGCCCCGAGGAGGCGCGCGCTGCCGGCATCGCGGACCGAGCGATAGGCAAGGCTCGCCAGCATCGGCCCGATGAGGCGCGCCTGGCGGCTGGTGAAGGGATGCGGCACGCCGGGCGCGTTCCAGGCCACCGGCAGGCCTTGGAGGACGCCGGCGAGAGCCGCGCCCAGCCAGAGCCCCACCCCGGCCGAGGCGCCGACATCGGATGCCCGGTAGTGATCGAGGAAATCGGTGGAGCCGGCATGGATGATGTAGCCGCCGCCGACGAGGATGCCCGCGGCCTCCGTCTCGCCCGCGAGCATGTCCTTCGTCGCGATGGGGGACAGCGCATCGGTGAAGGCCGGGCGGCTGGCGCTCGGAGCCACCGGCTGGACGCGGAAGCCCGCAGGCTGCAGCCGGTGGGCGGCGACCAGGGGAAACAGCAGATCCCCGTAATTGTCCATGTCGAACATGCCGGTCATCAGGATCGTGCGTTCGCTCATGACCGCCTGCCCGCGACCGCGCGTTCGATGATGGTAAAGAAGCTGCCGTCGGCGATCATGTGCTCAATGGCGAAATGGTCGGCGCAGCTGGGCACGGGAACGAGAACGGCATTGGGCAGGCCGCGCAGCAGCTCCGCATCGGCGACGTCGGGTGCGAAGTCGGCGCCGTAGCATTGGTAGACGAGGACGTCCGGTTGCTGGCGCACCCGCTCGACGAGGCTGAGATCGGCGGCGGCGAACTGGCCGAAGATCGTGCTCCTGGCATCGCCGCCGGGCTGGTCCTCCTCCTCCTCACTCATGGCGCCGAGATGGATCGGCCCGGCGAAGGAGATCGCGGCATGGGCGCCGAGATCGAGGGCGGTGCGGATCGCGGCGACCCCGCCGATCGAGGAGCCGAAGGTGACGACCGGCAGGCCAAAGGGCTCGGTGATCCGGCGAAGCCCGGCGATCATGTCCGCCGGGCCGGGTCCGAGCCCGCGCATTCCACCGGTGAAGCCACGATGGTCGAGATCGCGCAGATAGACGACATTGACGGGCTGCCGGGCCATCAGGGCGTCGGTGTGATCCATCGGCAGATAGCCGAGCCCGCCCTGCACCCCGGCGAGGAGCACCAGCGTGGCACGCGCGCCGGGCCGGGTGACGAGCTGAACCTCCCGCGCCGGATCGTTGACGATGCCTCGGGTCGACCGCCAATCGGCTGCCGGCAGCCGGGCGAGGGCCGCGCGCAGCGGGGCGGCCATCGAGCCTGCCGGCCCCGTGTCCTGCACCAGAGCAAGCGCCTCCAGTGCTTCCGCCGTCCGGCCGTGGCGCAGGCAGGCGACGACATACTGAAACAGCCAGCGCTGGTTTTCGCCCATCGCCGGCCGATGGGCGGCAAGACGGGCAAAAAGCCGCCGGTCGTCCGCCATCGGCACGGTGCAACGGTTGTATCGGAAGACCATCAGCCAGTCGCCCGGCCAGCGCTCCAGCGCCTCGTGCAGCAGCGCCACCATTTCCTCGCGCCGGCCGAGGAAATGGGCCGCCTGGATGGCCCGGCGGACGAAATCCGCACGGTCCGGAAAGCGGACCCGCAACTCGTTGGCCAGCGCCAGGGCCTCCTCGAAGCGCGTCGCCGTGATCATGATCTCGAGGGCGAGGACCTGCGCGTCGTCCGGCAGGGGGCCGAGGGCGCGGGCCCGGTCGAGCAGCGCCTCCGCCTCGGCCCGGTCGCGCTGCCTGATGCTGAGGGCGGCGCGTTTGGCGAGGACGAAGCGATCCTCCGGGGTGTCCCGCATCAGCGTGTCGAGGAAGCGCCGTCGCTCGGAAAGATCCCCGATCGCGCTGGTGATGCGCGAGAGGAAGGGAAGCCGCGTCTGCGCCGGGGCAGGGCCGGGCCAGACCGTCGCCGCGAAGAGGGCCGCGGCTTCGCCGATCCTCTTCCCGGCGAGAAGCAGTTCGAGCAGCCGGATCGCGGGCCAGGGATTGGAAGGATGGCTGGCCATCGCGGCCCGGAAGCAGGCTTCCGCTGCGGCGGTCTGCCCGGTCGCCGCGAGATGGGCGCCCTCGAAGAGGACGAGGCGAAGCTCCTTCGGCCAGCGGGCCCGAGCCTCGGCGATCATCGCGCCGCACGCGTCGGTATCGCCGGATTTCAATCCCGCGTCGATCGCCGCGATGGAAGCGGAAAGCTCCGCCGCAGCCGGGAGGACGGCTTTCCGGGTTTCGCTCATGGTTCGATCATGTGGCTGCGGGCATCGGTGCGCCCGGCAGGCCCTGGGCGGCGATCCAGGCGTGGCGGGCGGCCGACCATGTGATGAGGCACAGCATCGTCTCGCTGCCGGCATGGGGGTCGGCCGGGCGCAGCACGGTCAGATGCGCGTCCGGCAGATGGCGTTTCAGCGTCTCGACCACGTCCTCGCCGAAGGCTCGGCGACAGCCCGGCTCGTCGCCCCGCGCAAAGCCCCAATCGAGGGTCTGGCCGCGGCCCGGGACGGTGCGGAAGGAGAGCAGCAGCACGCCCTCCTCGGCCGTCGCCGCGGCGAGCGCCGCAAGCGCGGCGCCGGGATCGCGGACATCCTCCAGGACGTCGAGGCAGATCACCATGGCAAAGCGCCGATCCGCCGGGGGCGGCGCGAGGCGGCCGTCCTCGTGAGCCGGATGGAGCAGGGCGAAATCGGCGAACCAGCCGCCGGCCGCGACCCGGTGGCGCCCATATTGCAGGCCGCTGGCGCGCAGCGTCGGTTCCTTGCGCAGCTGGTCGAGCACCTGGTGCATGGCGCGGTGGCGGGCGGTGGAATTGCAGGAGGCGCAGCGCTGGCCGTGGCCCTGCAGACTGTCCGCCAGGCGGCGGTCGGGCCGCATGGTGGTGCCGCCGCAGATCGAGCAGTGAAAGGGCTTGTCCGCCGGCGCGGCGCTGCTCGACGCCGGAACCTGAAGGACGGTGGTGAAGGCGCGCCAGTCCCGCGGCGGGGCGGGCTGCCGCTCCATCCAGAGCCGAAGCTCCTGCGTCGCAGCCTGGCAGGTGTCCGGCAAAGGGGCGCCGAAAAGGCCGCGAAGCCTGGCCCAATGGGCATCGATGCGATCGCGCGCGCTGCGGATCGCCTGCAGCCCCTCGGCCGGTAGCGGCTCGAGCAGGGCCGCTGCCTCGACGGCCTCCGCCCAGGACCGGACCAGCCGCTCCGGCATGCCGAGATGGTCGAGGAAGCCGGCGAACTTGATCATCCGCGGGCGGGCGACGGCGATCGCCGGCCGGCCATAGGCAAGGGCGGTGATCAGCCCGTGCATCGACGAGCCGACATAGCCGGTGGCATGGGCGATCAGCCCGGCGATCTCGCGCAGGCCGCGTGGCTGGACGAGGACGAGGGCGGGGATCGTCAGCTCCGAGCGCAGCGCCACCGCGAGCCTGTGGTCGCCATGGCAGGGGCCGATGGCGATCAGCACCGGCAGTGCGTTCGTCCGCCCGGCCAGCGCCTCGATCTGCCGGGCCTGGAGCGCCACGTCGCCATCCAGATAGCGGTCGTTGACATGCAGCGCGAGCCAGCGTTCCGGCACGGTCAGGCCATGGCGGGCGAAGGCGGCTGCGGCAGGGGCGCGCAGCGTCTCGGCGGGCCAGAGGGCGGGAAGATCGAGCGCGGTGTCGGGCAGGGTGTCGATGCCGGGCCGGGCCCCGACGCCCCAGAGTTCCCGGCTGGCGTCGTCGCGCAGCGTCACTGAGGGGCTGGCGGCGAGGATGCGGTCCCGCAAAACCTGGGCAGGGCCCGGCTCCATCGGATAGGGCACGCCGGGCGCGTTCCAGGCGAGCGGCTTCTCCTGCCCTGCCGCGATCAGCCCGGCGCCGAGCCAGAGCGCCGCATAGGCGCCGCGCTGCCCGAAGCGACCGTTCGCATAGTCGGACAGGCTGGTGACCCTGTCGTGCAGGATGTTGCCGCCGCCGACGACATGCAGGTCGGCCGCGAAATCGGCCGCGGTGTCGATCGGCAGGGCCGTGACGGCGTCATCCCAGGCAAGAGCTCCGCCGACCGGGGAAAAGGCGCGCATTCGCTCTTCGCTGACGCCCAGCCGGTCGCGCAGGAGCAGCGGGAACAGCAGGTCGCCGTAATTCAGGACGTCGAAGGTGCCGTAGACCGAAAGGTTCGGCCCGCGGGCCCGCAAGTCGGGGGGATGCGTGCGTTCCGCTTCGAGACTCTGAACCATCACACCCTAATCAGCCTGGCTCCCTTGCCCTGCCGCGCTGCCCGGGAGTATCGGTCTGGTAACCAAACTCCCCCTGTTAGTAAAGGTGTGCGGCATCATGCTGGAGCGGCTCAGCGACCCGCGTTTCAAGGCGATCTCGACGCCCTGCAAGGAGGCGGGCATGCTGGCCGAGCGTGTCCTGTCGACCAACGGGAACCCGGTCTTCGCGGAAGTCGGCATCGGCATCGGGGCCACCTCCGTGGCGCTCTGCCGGGCGCTCGATCATCGCGGCTCGCTCTGGCTGTTCGATTTCGACAACCGGGTGAACGAGCTGCATGCGGATCTGCGCGAACTCGGCTACCGGAACGTCGAGATCGTCGGCAATTCGCGCCGCACCTTCGACAGCTATGGCTGGACGCTCGCGATGCTGACGCGCCAGGCGCGCGAACGCGCGCCGGAGGGCATGTTCGACTTCATCTATCTCGACGGCGGCCACGTCTACCAGTACGACACGCTGGCCGCGGTGTGCTGCAAGGAACTGCTGAAGTCCGGCGGCTATCTCCTCGTCGACGACTACGACTGGACCATCGCCAAGTCGCCGACCATGCGCCCGTCGGAAAACCCCTCGATCCTGCTCGACTACACCGAGACGCAGATCGAGCTGTCGCATGTCGAGATGATCTGCAGCCTGCTGCTCGACGTCGATCCCGCCTTCGAGGCCGTGCCCCTCGGCTATCTCGACGTCGAGCATCGCCGCGCCTATCGCAAGCGCTGAGCGCTCGCCAGTGTTGACCGTATCCTCTGCCGAAGACCTCGCGAAGGCATTGCGCACGGCGCCGGAGGGGGCGGTGATCGGTCTCGACGCGCCGCTCTACAGGATCACCGAACGTCTCGAACTCACCCGGCGGCTGACGCTTTTCGGTCGCGATCCGGATGCCCCGCCGCTGCTGGTCTTCGCCGATGGTCGCTGCGACCTTTCCGTCGCGGCCGTGGGCTGTGGGCTCGAAAACCTCGCCTTCACCGCCAGCGGCCATCGCGGCACGGCCCTGCTGCGGATTGCCGCCGACGGCTGCAGCCTCTCGGCACTGACGCTCCTGCGCGCGCAGGGCGCCGGCATTTTGTTCGAGCGATGCCACGAGGTGTCGGCGAAGGGGCTGGTGCTGCAGGAGCTGGGGCAGGAGGCGGTGGTCGCCACGGGCTGCCGCGGCCTGAGCCTGTCGCTGGTTGCGCGGGACATCGGCCGACGGGTCGCGGCGGCCGCCATCCGCCTGGTCGACTGCGAGGGCTTCGACGTCGATGCCGAGGTCGCGGGCGTTTCGGGCAGTGCCGTCACCATCGAGGAGGCGCAGGGCCGATCCTCGCCGATGGCGGGCCGGATCGAACTGCGCGCGCAGGGGATGCAGCGGGCCCTCACGGTGCTGGGTCGCCGCGATGCGCCGGCCTCCGGGCTCTCTGGCCATATCCGGGCACGGGACTGGTCGGAGGCGGCGCTGCTTCTCTCGAATGTCGAGAGGGTGTCGTTCCATCTCGCAATGCCGGACGTCGCCGAAACGCCCGCCTTGAAGATCAACGGCGCCTTCGGTCTGCAAGACGCCGCCGTGGTGCTGGCCTGGCCCGGAGCGGAGGCGGGCGGGGCGCTGCCGGACGGCATGATGGTGGGGGGCGGCCAGACGCCCGCCGGTAATACGATCCTGACGGAAAATCAGGCCTTCGATGATGGCGAGACGCCCCCATCGCCCGTCACCGAGGCGCTGCTTCGGCGTGTCGGCGATGCGGGCGGGCCCGGCTTCCGGTTCTATGAGGTGAGCGGCACCTGCAGCCTTTGCGGCTGGCAGGGACGCTTCCAGCGCACGCACCGAAGCGAACGCGAGACGCTGGCCTGCGGCAACTGCCGCGCCACCCTGCGCTATCGCGGCCAGGCCGAGGTGATCTGCCGGGAAATCGGCGCGGGCCGTTTCGCGACGCTTGCCGCTCTCGCGGCGGGGGGCGGCTTGTCCGAACTCGCGATCTACGAGCCCGGCATCACCGGGCCGCTCAGGCCCTTCCTCTGTCAGGCCGGACGATACGAGCAGTCGATCTACGACCCGGACCAGCCGAGCGGGACGCTGGGCGCCGACGGGCTCGTCTATCAGGACCTCATGGCGACCGCCTTTCCCGATGCGGGCTTCGACCTCGTCGTGACCTCGGACATCTTCGAGCATGTCCGCAAGCCGTTCCCGGCCTTCGCGGAGATCCGCCGCATCCTGAAGCCGGGCGGGCTGCATGTCTGGACCGTCCCGATCGGCATGCCGCCGCCGGGCGAGACCCGGTCGCGCGTCGACACCTCCGGCCCGGAAGACCGGATGATCCTGCCGCCGGTCTATCACGGCTCGGGCACGGACGGGCTGTCGCTGGTCTATACGGATTTCGGCCGTGACATCGGCCGGCTGCTGGCGGAGATCGGCCTGCCGACCCGGGCGGTCCGGCACGTCGCGGGCGGCGACGATCACATCGCCGGCGTCACCTTCGTGTCGGTGCGCGAGGATTCAAAGACCTCGGTGACGTGAGCCATGATCTCGCGCATGCGCTGCGGCCACTGCAGGGATTCGAACTTTGCCGGATCGGGAAGGTCGCGCCCGTGCTCGGCGCGCCGGATGAGAGCCGTGTCGAGCCTGGCGATGAAATCCGCCGGGTCCCGGCCGATCAGGACGTCGTTCGAGAGATCGTCGATATTGGCGATGGCGGTGGTGACGACGGGAACGCCGAGCGCCCGGTAGACATAGAGCTTCAGCGGGTTCATCCGCTGCGTCAGGCCGCTGTCGCGATGCGGGATCATCGCCGCGTCGAAGGCTGCGATGTGCCGGACCGCCTGCTCATAGGGCACGACGCCGAGAGCCGCGACGTTTCGCCGGGCGAGCACGGGGCCGGCCTCGGCCATTCTCGGTATGGCGCCGATCAGAACGATCGACCAGTCCGGCCGCGCATCGGCAACCGCGGCGATCAGATCCCAGTCGATCCGGTCGCCGAGATTGCCCGAATAGCCGATGATCGGTCGCGGCAGGCGGACAAGAGCGTCCGGGATCTCCCAGTCGAGCACGCCGGGAAAGCTGTCGGCGCCGTTCGGCACCATTCGCGTCGCAAGGCCCTCAAGGCGCAGCCAGTCGGCAACGGCCTGGCAATTGGCGAGGGCGACGTCCGTCGCCGCGAAGGTGCGGTCGTAGTTGTCCTGCAGGGCCTGGCGCTGCTCCGGCGACACCGGCCATTCGCGCTGGTCGTCGATGACGTCGCTGACGACGAAGGAGAAGCCGATATGTTCCTGCACTTGCGGAAACTGCGGGACGACGGGGCAGACCCAGGCGAGGGCATTGTCCCGCATGCCGAGTTCGGCGATCCAGCGCTCGACGTGACGGGGGAAATCCCGGGAATCGGGAAGTGACTGGCCGAGCAGGTCCTTCGTCTGTCCGGCATGGATGAAGCTGCGCCGGAAGACCTTGGCCGTGTCCCGGTTCTGCAGGAATCGTTGGACGGTTTCGCCGACGACATGGCGCGCGCCGTTGAGGGGATTGGCACGTGCCGCCTCCAGCTGTCGCTGAACCACATCGACGGAGATCGGCGCGTCGATCTGCAGGATGCGGCGGATGGAGGGCATGCGGGCGAGTTCGGCGAGCAGCATGTCGTGGCGCCGGCCGTAGAGCCCGGTGTCGTTCTGCTTCCAGAAGAAGACGAGGTTGACACCCTCGTCCAGCCGCCGCAACGGGCGAACCTTCGGCTGCCAGCCGTCGCTGCGGGACATGCGGGCGTGCCAGGCGGGTGATAGGGTCCCCGGCATGGCGTCGCGGATGTGGGAAAGAAGCGGCGCGAGAAGGTCGCCGGTCGTCGGCTCTGCCTCCGACAGGCGGTCGACGAGTGCCTTCATCGCCGGAACGTGGGACTGGACCGACAGGGCCTGCCGGAAGAAGGCCTGCCTCGCCGCGCCCTTCGCCGCATCGTCCGCTGCACAGGCCTGGCGGATCGCGGCGGCAAGCGCCGGGATGTCCCTGCCGTCCGGCACCGTGATGATATGGCCGGGCTCCACGAGATCGGCGATCGGCGCCACGGCGGTCGCGATCACCTGGGTGCCGCTGGCGAGAGCGTCGGTCAGCTTGGCCGGGGTCTGGGAGGCCGCGATGCGGCTTTCCGGGTCCTGCAGCAGGCAGACGATGTCGGCCATGGCGTTGAACTCGGCGACCTTGTCCATCGGCTGGTCCGGCAAGAGGATGAGGCGCAGGCGAGGTCGGGCGCGCAGCTCCTTTTCGAGGTCGGCCTCGGTGAAGCTGCCGATGACGCAGAGGACCAACCGTGGATCGGCGATCATTTCCAGCGCCGAAGCGATCTCCAGCAGCCCCTTGTGGCGGCGCGGCGTGCCGAGAAACAGGACGACCTTGTCTTCGGGATGAAGGGCGAACTGGTGGCGGATACCCGCGCGCGCCGCTGCCGCGTCGGCGAAGAGCTGCTCATCCCGCGCGTGGCGCACGAGGCTGCCGCCGTGGCGCGCCTGCAGCACGGGATTGCAGGTCGTCACGTAATCGACGTCGCCAATGAGGCCCGCCGCGAGCTGTGTCCAGCGGCGGCCGTAGGGGGCGTCCCAGTCGGCGGCTTCGGCGGTTTCGACGAATTCGGCGATCCCCAGAGGCTCGGCCGCGTCGACGAAGGCCAGTTCGTCGTCGTCGATGTCGAGAATGAGCCGCGCCCCATGCACGAGCTTGTAGAGGAGGCCGATGAACAGGCTCGGGAACCGCGCCTTGGAGATCCAGGCGATGTCGCAGGGGTGCTCCATCACGAGGCGCAGGGCGCCATTGACGAAGCTGGCGAGATCGCCGCAGGCAAAGCCGCGGATCGGGTGTTTCCGGGTGGACCCTGCGAGCGGTGGCCAGAGATCTCCCCCGTAGCGCGGGAAGAGAGGGCCGACCAGTTCCACCGCGCCGGCACCGGCGGCGATCTCGGCGAGCACTGCGGCGCGGCCGACGGGATTGTGGCCGAGATCCCAGGCGATCACGTTGATGCGCGGCCTGCCGGGCGGGGCGTCGGTTCGCTCGCCCTCTGCCGGCCAGCAACGCAGCGTCGGGCCTTTGTCGTCCTTCGGGGCATTGCGGAGACTGAGCTGCAACTCGGCCCGGCGCTGCCCGATGGGCTGCGAACCCGGCAGCAGGCGGTGCGCCTCGTCCAAGGCGACCAGGGCCTCGTCATGGCGCAGCAGGGCCTTGAGCGCCTCGGCGCGGCCGACATAGGTCCAGACGAAGTCTTTCGAGAGGGCCTGCGCCTGTGCAAAACACTCCAGCGCCTCGAGCGGCTTGCCGCCCCCGGTCAGCGCGTTGCCGAGCTTGCACAAGAGCGCCGGCGACGCGCCGTAAAGGCCCTTCATCTCGACGAGAAGACTGGCCGCCTCGGTGAATTTCCGCGCATTCGCCAGTTCGTCCGCGAGGCGGAACTGCAGCTGCCGAAAGGCCTCGGTGTCCGGTCCGGCCCTTGCCTGCGAATCCGTGGCCGGATCGCGTTGCCCCAAGAGCGTCGTCAGGAAATCCGTCAGGGCCCGTCGATCGGGTTCGAGGGCGACGGCGGTCGCGCAAGCGGCGATCGCCTCGTCGGTGCGGCCGAGTCTCGCCGAGGCGCGGGCGCGGCCGAAATGTCCCCAGACAAATCGTGCGTCCGCTGCGATGGCGGCGGCGAAGTGCGTCTTTGCCGTTTCGAGCTCGCCGTCCCGAAGCGCGATGTCGCCGAGGCGGCAGCGGAGGACCGCGCGCTCACCATGGGCGAGGAGAGCTTCGTAGGCCGCCTTCGCTGCGACGAAGTCACCGCGTTCCCGCAGCTGGTCGGCAGCCCGCAGGTCGATCGAGGCGTCGCGCTCCTCAGCCGACGCGTTCGGCCGCAGCTCTGTCAAAGGCAACTTCCAGCGCATTGAAATGGTGGGATGTGACGACCCTGCCTAAGCGGCGTCGCCCTGTGGCGCAAGCCCGAAGGCTGCCTCCGCCTCGGCCGCGAGGTCGCCTCGACACGTCGGGCACGGCAGAGGGCGGTACGGCAGGGGGCGGGAGATCAACGAGGCGGTGATGGCAGGCGTGGACGTGGCTGATCGGGGTTGCGGCAGGACGACGTCGGCCTCGAAGCCGTCGAGGCTTGCCTTGCTGCCCGGAGTGGCTTCACCGGAAGGGCTTTCCAATAGGGCAGTTTTCGTCGATCTTCCGGGCCCGGCCGCGCTCTGCCACTGCGGTTCGAGGCGGCAGGATTGCAGGCTCGCCCTGGCCGCGCGGCCTCGCGATCTTCGCGCCTTCCTCCCATTTCGGGGGTCCCCGAATGGGGGTAATAGTGGCGTCAGCGGTGTCCGAATCAGGCCGGTATCGGAGATCCGATTTCCGTTCTAGATATTGATGGTCAGAAATGGTTATCGAACCCGGACGTCCCTACCCGCCGATGCGGGCCAGGCGCAGTTCTGTCTGTAACTCGGCAGCGATTTCAACAGGATAAAAGAGTGAAACCGCAACTTCCCCTTGGCGTCCGCCGACTCGTCGCCTGCGAAGGAGCCGTCTGGTTGTCGACGGACGCCGCTTTCACGGAGGCCGATCTCAAACTCTTCGAGGCGAACGACGAAAAGCCGGTCACGACGGTCCCCCCGTTTGGCGACCGGTCGCGCATCGACCTCATCTCCGGTCACGACATCGAGCAGTCGCAGATCGTTTCGCGTGTCGGCCAGGTCCCCTTTCTCACGATCAACAGCCTGCCGGACTGGACCGTGCCCAAGGGGACGACGTTGATGCTGCGCCTCGACGGCGCGCGGGCCGGCGACAGGTTCGAGCTGACACTGGGGCGGAAACGGATCCTCCAGTCGTGCTCGGACGCTCTCGTCTTCCGAGCGCTGCTCGCCGCGCACCGCATGTCGGCCAAGATCACGATCGAACTGCGCGACGCGGCCGGTGGCGTCGTTCAGTCCAGCGAAGACTACATCACGCCGGACCATCCCGGCGGACGCGACGTCTCCCTCCACAAGCCGTTGCTGGCCACGTTCGCCCGCGCGGCCGATGCAGCGACGCTGACCGTGTCAGTCGAGATCGACCGCGCCGACGAAGCATCGGTGGTCCCGCCCTATCTGTTCATCAGCAACCCGCAGCTCCATCCGACGACGCAGAGCGAAGGCCCGGCGCCCTACGTGCTGGGGGCCAGCCAGGCAGGCACGCAGGAATTCATGGCGAAGTTGAACCCCTATGTCGTCGGAGCGAGCAGCGTCGTCGTCAAGGATCAGATCATCACGCTGCCCGAGCGGCCCCGCGCCGGATTTTCCGATCCGACCTTCAGCGGCAGGTCGCTCCATGTGAACGCCACCGAGGACGGCGTCTACACGCTCTATGTCGACGGGGCCTATGTCTCGGATGCCCATCTGGGGATCGGCCGGGGAAGCGTGCTGCTGCCGGAGTTCCTGCTCGACGGCGGGATCCACCACGTGGCGATCCGTGACAGGCACGGCCTCTTCGTCCTCTACGAAACCTACGAAGCCTTCCCGGCGGTGATGACGAGCTACGACATCATCTGTCGGGAAACCCGCTCGCCGCTTCCCTATCGCCTGGCCCAGCAGGCCTCGCACCGCTACACATCGCTCGGCCGGGCCGTCGCGAAGATCTCTGACAAGGGCGAGGCCGAGCAGCTCGCCCATGCCCACGACGTGGTGACCAAGGGGGTCGGTTTCCTGACGAAGCGGGACTATCGCCCGCTGGCGTTCAAGTCCTACACCGCCCCGCTAGTCTCCATCGTCATTCCCGCCCACAACAAGTTCAACATCACCTATTCCTGCCTCTGCGCGCTGCTTCTCGCCGCGAACGAGGCGACGTTCGAGGTCGTCGTCGTCGACGACGGTTCGTCCGACGAGACCGCCCGGCTCGGCGACCTCGTCAGCGGGATCACCGTGATCCACAACGAGATGCCCCAGCGTTTCATCCGCGCCTGCAACGAAGGGGTCGCCGCCTGCCGCGGCGAATATGTCGTTCTGTTGAACAACGATACGGAACCGACGGCAGGCTGGCTCGACGAACTGATCGAGCCCTTCAAGCGCTTCGACGATGTCGGCCTGACCGGCTCCAAGCTGGTCTATCCCGACGGCCGCCTGCAGGATGCCGGCGGCATCGTCTGGCGGTCCGGCAATCCCTGGAATTACGGCCGCGGCGCCAACCCCTTCGAGCCGCGCTTCTCCTATACGCGCCAGGCAGACTATCTTTCCGGCGCGGCGATGATGGTCCGCAAGTCCGTCTGGGACGAGATCGGCGGCCTGTCGAGCTATCTCGAGCCGATGTATTTCGAGGATACGGACTTCGCCTTCAAGGTTCGCGCCGCGGGATACAAGACGATGTTCGCGCCACTGTCCCTCGTCTATCACTACGAGGGCGGGACCAGCGGCACCGAGATCATCTCCGGCATGAAGCGGTACCAGGAGGTCAATCGACCGAAGTTCAAGCAGCGCTGGGCGTCGGCCTATCGATCGGCCGGGGAAGAGGGCCAGAACGTCGACATCGAGAAGGACCGCGGCATCGTCGGCCGCGTCGCCTTCATCGACTACGCCACGCCGCGGCCGGACCGCGATGCGGGAAGCTACGCTGCGATCGAAGAGATCAAGCTGGTGCAGTCGCTGGGCTTCAAGGTCACCTTCGTCCCCGACAACGTCACCTATCTCGGTCACTACACCGACGAGCTGTCGCGACAGGGGGTGGAGACCATCCATGCCCCCTTCGCGATCTCGGTGGCGGATTTTCTCGAGAAGCGCGCCGCCGAGTTCGACGTCTTCTACATCACCCGATATCAGATCGCGGCGAAATACATCGACATGATTCGCCGGCTGGCGCCACGCGCGAAAATCCTGTTCATGAACGCCGACCTGCACTTCCTGCGCGAGCTGCGCTCGGCGATCGAGTCCAAGGACGACACGAGGATGGCCGGGGTCGCCAGGATTCGCGACGACGAACTGGCGGTCATGCGCAAGGCGGACGTGACATTGTCCTACAACGATGTCGAGCACAGCGTGATCGTGTCCCACGCATTGAACGCCGTCAAAGTCGTTCGGGCGCCCTGGGTCGTCCGGGCGAGCGAGACGATCGCTCCGCTCGCCGGGCGGGAGGGCTTCTCGTTTCTCGGCAGCTACGGGCATCCGCCGAACGTCCAGGCGGTCGAGTGGTTCACGGAAGCGGTGCTGCCGCTCGTCCTCAGCCAGCGGCCGGGCGAGGTGTTCCACATCTACGGCAGCGCCATGGGCGCGAATATCCGGGCGCTGGAAAGCGACAACGTCACGGCCCATGGCTTTGCCGAGGATCTCGCCGACGTCTACGATCGCCACCGCGTCTTCATCGCGCCGCTGCGCAGCGGCGCCGGCATCAAGGGCAAGGTGCTCGGCGCACTGGCGAGGGGCGTTCCCTGCGTCCTCTCGCCGGTGGCGGCCGAGGGAACGGGGCTGCGAAACGGCTATGACTGCCTGATCGCGGAGGATCCTTCCATGTGGGCCGAGCATATCGTCAGCCTGCTCACCAAAGACGAGCTCTGGATGAAGCTCTCCACCAATGGACGGGACTTCGTGAAGGAGAGCTTCTCGGTGCAGCGGGGACAACAGATCATGCGAAAGGCCTTCCAGGCAGCGGATATCTACTTCACGCTGTAGGGGCGGAGCGGGAGCGGACGTCATCGTCGAAAACCCGCCGCCGCGTTCTTCCCGCCCCGCCGCGTTTGAAGCACATCCTGGTGCTGCTAGAAGGCGAGCGTCCGACGAGCCACTGATCCGAAAGGCGGGTATGACGCGCAGAGCATTCTTCGTGATCGGGATGCACCGATCGGGAACGTCCGTCGTGGCTGGCGCCCTGCGCTTCGGCCGATCGCAGCCTGGAGAAGCCTCGCCGCTCGCCCGGGATGCGGCGGATGGGGTCTTCGACCCGGCGGCGGCGGTCATGCGTCTCAACGACCGGCTGCTCCAACTGGCGGGCGGCCGTTGGGACAAGATTCCGCTCTGGCTGCAGTGGGAAGATTTTTCCCGAGTCGATTTCGCCGCCTGGTGTGCCGGGTTCATCGGCGACGCGGCGGGCAGGGTCTGGGACGAGGCCTTCGCCGGCAGCGAGGACGACGTCGTCTGCCATGATCCACGGCTTGCCCTGACGCTGCCGATGTGGTCGCAGCTCGCGTCGTCGAGGGGATACGCGCCGCAGGTCCTGCTGGTCCATCGAAAGCCCGTGGCGGTCATGGCTTCGCTGTCTCGCCACCATGGCCTTTCCTTCGCACGGGCGGCGGATCTTCTCGCCGACTACTGGGCTGAAATGCTGTGCCGCGCGCCGGCCGATGCCCGCGTGATCGGTTGGGAGCGCTTCTGCGCCGACCCGGTCGCCACCCTCGAAGGGCTCGGCCTCGCCGCGGGAACGCCCGAGACGCTGCGCAAACTCGTCCGACCATCTGCGCAGACGGCATCTCTCGGGGTGGTGCCGCCACCGTTCATGCCGGAATTCCTGCGCGAATGCGACGCACTCCTGTCTTCAGCCCACGGCGCAGCGGTGCCACAGGAGGCGATCTCGCTCGCTGGGCGATGTCTGAAGGAACGCGGCGACCAGAAGCAGCTGACCGGCCGAACCTATCTGCTCGCGCAGGCGAGAAGCGTCCCGACGTTCAACGTCATCACGCGGCGGCAGCGAACCGTCGTGCTTCACTGCCACATCTTCAAGAACGCCGGTTCCTCGGTCGACGAGCTGCTGAAACGCAACTTCGGCAAGCGCTGGACGGAGGTGGAGTTTCCCGGGCGGGGCGGCTTTTCCAACGCCGACCTCACCCACAGCTTCATTCGCACCTTCGACCAGTACGACGCCGTCTCCACCCATACCGGGGACTGGTGGCTGGGCCACGACGACGCCGCCCTGTCGGTTCGTCCGATCGTCTTCCTGCGTCATCCGATCCTGCGGATCCGCTCGGCCTATGCCTTCGAACGCCGCCAGGACGCCGACACGCTGGGGGCGAGGCTGGCAAAGCAGCATGACTTTTCCGGCTATGTGAAGGCGCGTCTCGACATCCCCGGCGACCTGGCCTTCCGAAATTACCAGGCGCGGCGCTTCGCGGCCTTCGAGGACCGCACCTACACCGACGTCCGATCGGCGGCGTTCCGGGCGCTGGAGCGCTTGCCCTTCGTCGGGCTGGTGGAAGACTTCGCCGGCGCCAGCCAGCGCATGGAGACCTATCTCAAGCAGGACTTTCCGAGCTTCGAAGCCTTCGAGATCCGAGCCAATGCGACGGACGCCTCGCATGCGAGCGTCGCCGACAAGCTCGAGCGGGCGCTGGCCGAACTCGGCGCGGAGGTTCGCGAACGCGTCCTGGCGGAAAACGCCGTCGACCTCGCACTGTACGAGGCAGCGGGGCAGAAGTATCCGGCCAGCTAGAGATTGCCGCGGCTGCAACGATCTCCGGTCCGTCGAGCATCGCCGCGGAACGTGCAGGCACGGGAGGGTGGACGTCGCTCCCTCGGACAGGCGGCGGTGTCAGCAGCCGGCCATCGGGCGCCTGGAAAGCGCGGCACAATGCCAAATAGATCAATTCTATCATATTTTGGGTTGGTGGGCGCGTTGGGACTCGAACCCAAGACCTACAGATTAAAAGTCGGCTGAAATCGAACATGATAGGAACATCTGAAACAGCCTGAAATGGCTGTGACCCTTGCTCTGCAGTCATTTGCGTGTTGTATATCGTTCCATGCCGTTTCGGCGAGTTCCGCCATTTTGGAACCCATATGGAACCCAAACGGCGGAAACCGATAATCGAACAGTAGGTCCGCCATGCCGAGCAAGAACCTGACGAGCCGCTTCGTCGAAAGCGTCAAGGTCGAGGACCGAACCGACTTTTGGGACGAGGCTGTCCGTGGTCTTGTCCTGCGGGTTTCCCCCACCGGACGAAAGGTATGGAACTTCGTTTATCGGCGGGAGTCGGACGGCGAGCGTTGCCGTCTGTCGATCGGAAAGTTTCCCGCGCTGACATTGGAGAAGGCGCGTCGTAAAGCCCTTGATGCCGTCACAGCCGTTTCCGATGGCGCCGACCCTTCCGGCGATCGGCGGGCTCGGCGAGAGGCGATGACGGTGGAGGAGTTGGCCGGCCTCTACATCGAGCGCTACGCCAAGCGGAACAAGCGCAGCTGGGCGGAAGACGAACGAGTCCTCCGGGTGGACGTGCTGCCGGCGATCGGCCGCACCAAGGCCGTGGCAGTGAAGCGCCGCGACGTCCTCGACATCATCGACGCCAAGGCCGAAGCCGGGAAACTGACTCAGTCGACGCACATCCTGGCGGTCGTTCGGAAGATGTTCGGCTGGGCAGTCGACGAGGATTACCTCGAAGTCTCGCCGGCTGTCGGCATCCGGCCTCGCGCCAAGGCCGTGAAGCGTGATCGTGTCCTTTCTGCTGCGGAGGTCCGCGCCATCTGGACGGCGCTTCCTGACGCCCCGCTGAGGCCGATCACGATCGACGTTTTCCAGCTCCTGTTTCTGACCGGGCAACGGAGCGGCGAAGTCTGCGGCATGCGACGAGGGGAAATTGATCTCGACGCTGCGCTCTGGACGATACCCGGCGAGCGGACGAAGAACGGACTGACGCATGTCGTCCCGCTGTCGCCGGCCGCTCTCGTCATAGTCGAAAGGGCATTGCGGCGGGCCGACGAAGAAGCCGGCGCACCGCTATTCAGCCGCACCGGCGAGCCGATCGAGAGCAACGCCATCGCCAAAGCGGCGAAGTTGAAACTTCAGATCCTCGACGAGCGCTGGACGCCCCATGACATCCGCCGCACAGTCGCAACCATGATGGGCGACATTGGCATCCTGCCGCATGTCGTCGAGGCTGTGCTGAACCACATCAGCGGGTTCAGGGCTGGCGTGGCAGGTGTCTACAACCGGACTCGATATGAGCCGGAGAAGCGGCGGGCGCTCGATATGTGGGCTGACCATCTCGACGCCATCGTCACGGGCCGGAAGGCAGTCGTCGTTCCGATGGTGGAGCGCACGTCATGAAATTGTCCGACATCCGCAAAGCGACACATGAACAAGCAAAACGAGAGGCACTCGCTGGCGATCCTGAACTTCTGATATGCCTACTTAAGGCCGGATCTGAGATTAGTCCGGACCTCTATCCAGTCATTGCAAAATATATGGAAGGAAAGATCAAGAGAAAGCGCGGTCGCCCAAAGAACAGGAGGATAGGTCAGCATCGGTACCAGGACTTTGAGGTGAAAATAGCAGCTCAGCACGCGCTCCTACTTGTGGAGGCGTGGAGGGAAAGGCGGGGCGGACGCAGAACCTATGTCAATCGCGCCGGCCACACGGTCGCGGTCCGTGAGCAGGCTATCGCAAAGGCAATCGGCTATGTCGAACGGTGGATAGGCGGCAAGACCCTGGCGAAGCCTAACCAAGTTGACGAGGCCATGCGCCACCGCCGCAAATGGGGAATCTAAATACGGATTTAACTCCCGCTGACTTCGTTCGGTGGTTTGAAACACATTGCGGCTGTCTCAAACGAGGTGGTCGCGATGGACAAATTCATATCAATCAAAAGCACTTGCGAGCGGACAAGTCTGTCCCGGACGAGCCTTTGGCGCAAAGTCCGCGACGGCAAGTTTCCGAAGCCGGTTCCTCTTGGGGACGGCATCCGTAAAGCCTTCGTCGAATCCGAAGTCACGGCTTGGATCGCCGGCCGCGTCGCCGAGCGTGACCGCGAGGTGGCGTGATGTCTGCGCACTCGGAAACGAAAATGCCCGGCCAAGACTGCCATCCTGCCGGGCACGGAACACCTACCATCCCCCTAAAAGGAACGCCGATGAACGGCAAAACGGATACCATGGGCGGCCACAATGCCGCAATCCGCAAGGCAGGACTGGACGTTTACAACGCGGTTTGTATGGCTCGCGTCGTCGCGTTCATTGTCGACAAGGTCATTGACGGTCGCGTCGAGTCGAAGGAATTCGGCGGCGGCTTCTTCATCAACGACGAGGCGGCTGATGTTCTCAGCTTTGCGTCGCGGCACTGCGAAACCCTCGCTGGCGCGGCGCAGGAGTCATTCGAAGAATTCGAGTTCCATACATCGCAGGTGACGCAATGAGCGGCGCCCTTCCTCCAATCGTCGAAACCGTGGCTGTAGTCGATACGTTTTGCTCTGGCATCGTCGCTTGCGACGACATCGGCGGCGGCGTCGTCAGGTTGACGTTTTTCTCGCTGCAGCGATGCCCTTTTACCGGCGAGGCGCAACGGGCGGTGCAAGCCCGGCTCGTCCTGCCGAAAGGCGCCCTTCCTGACATCGTTGCTGTCGCCTCGTCGCAGCCCGTCCCGCTCGTCCATGACGAGCGGCCGGCGGTGATGAATTGAAGGGGGCCGCCATGACCTTCCTTCACCAGTGTTTCGATCTCGCTCGATTCTCACTCGCGTGGGTGCTGATCAGGGTTTCCCGTCTTTCCCTTAAGGGCGCGAGCATCGCGGCGCCGGAACTGCGGGGGCGCCAATGAGCGAGGTTCCCGTCGGCGGCACTACCGGCCTCGACCACGAAAGCAGCGCGTCAATCGACGAGGCTGCCGCGTGGCTCGCGTCCGAACGCAACCCACCATCTCCCATCATTCCGGCGCTTCGGCGCCGGTTCGGCCTGTCACCAACCGAGGCTTGCCAAGCCCTTCGCGAGGCGAACTTGATCAAAGCGAGGGCCATGTGAAGAAACACAAGACCAGCACCACGATGAACGAGGACGAGGAGGTTTCGGAAGCCGAGATCCGATCCTTCTCGTCGTGGAAATTCGACCTTCTCGAAACCGTCAATGCGGACCCGAAGACAAGCCCGGCGGATCTCGCGATTATGGAAGCCTACTTGCACTTCACACGAGCCAAGAGCCGCACGGCCTACCTGTCGGCTCTGGCTATCCGCATTAGGACCGGGATCAAATCGACGGACACGATCACGGCGCGGCGCCGGCGTCTCGTCGAGCTTGGATATCTAGTTCCCCATGGGACTACGAGGACCGGCATTGAAGTTTTCGAAGTCGTCAACGCTCGACAGAACCTTGTCGACGAACACGTGATGGCGGCTCAGGAAAAGCTCAGAGAAATGGACGCAGATCGGAAGCGCAAGGATCGTGCTCGTCGTCGCGTTGCTGGCGATGTCCCCCTAAATATTAGGAGGACAGAGAGTGCTCGTGTCCCCCTAAAATCTGAAATCGCGCACACACCCTGTCCCCCTAATAAATGGGAGGATGTCCCCCCAAAATCTGAAGACAAACACCTGAAGAGAACACCCGTATCAGGATTAGGCTCTGAAGAAGGAACACCCTCTAAGAGCTTCACACGCGAAGACTATCTGAGGGCTTCAAGAGGATGTTGATCGACATGCATTCCGACTTGCCGCTGTTCGCTTTCGTCGATGTCAAAGCCGATGTCATCCCCTTCCCGTGCCGTTATCGGATCGCAAAGGTTCGGCGTGCTGCTGTGATGATCGAGGCAAACACTGATCGAGGTGCCGAAGCCTATTGGCGACGAACCGTTTCGGATCTTCGAAAGCAGATGGAGCGCGCGGGCATTGCGTCCTGCCGGATTGACGCGGAGTTGCGCAGCTTCTTCGATGCCGTCCAACACGAGATGACGCGGCGATCTTATGCAGGGCAGCGGTCGCGTCCGGGCGGCGACGCGGCATGAGGGGGGGAAGTCTGCCGGCGGACGGCGTCAGGGGCGCGGCCCGGTCCGGTCCCTTCGTGCGCAGCGTCGCGAAATTGAAGGGAAAACCTGGGCGTCCGGGGGGGCCAATCGCCTCTCTGGGCCGGCAAGGGGCGGAACCGGCTGGTCACCTTCCTGTCGTGGATACTGAGGTTTTCATTAGGGGCTAAACCGCATGACGAAAAATCCCGGACTGACTGTCGTCCAACCGCCACCTTTCGACGAGGCAATACCGTTGCCTTCCCGCGATCTCGGGGCTTCCGGCCTAGCGTTCTGGAACGCGGTTCAATCCGACTATCAAGTCGATGATCCTGGTGGTCGGGAACTCCTCCTCCTCGCGTCCGAAGCGATCGACAGGGCCGAGGGCTTGCGCGCGATGATCGAGGCGGACGGCGCGGTGCTGCGGACGAAGGCCGGGCTGAAGGATCACCCGGCGCTGAAGCACGAGCTGGCGAACCGAGCATTTGTGACGCGGGCCATCGCTCGCCTCGGGCTGAATGTAGAGGCGGTGCGGCCGGTCGGGCGGCCGGGTCTAGGCGGATGGAAGGGCTGACGATGGCAACGACGAGACGACCGATCAATCATCATAGGCGGCGCAGAATTACACCTCGCGCTGTCGAGCTGTTTCGCGAGCTGCAGGCGGCGCCATCTGATGCCGCATGGTGGGCAATCCATGGCGAGCTTCATAGCGAGATCGCGGCGAAGCCGTGGGAATGGCCATGCCTTGAAGATCCGAACGGATCACGGAACTACATGGCCAAGCCCGAAGCATTGGCGCTCTGGCGAGACCTCGCCATTGCGGCCGACGAATAGAGGCTTGCCCATGCCCGGCCCGACCCTCGATGTTGCCACGATAGACCGGCTGGTGAGCGATCTTCTGGCACTAAAAGCGGCGCTCGTGGCGGCCGACGAGAAGGCAGTCGACGAGGTAGTCGATGAGGTAGTCGAACCGGTCCTGATCGACACGGCCTCGGCCTCGTCGCGCTTCGGTCTGGCACCGGATAGTGTTCGCTGGCTCTGCCGTGAGAAAAAGATCGGAACGCGCATTGGCGGCAGGTGGATGGTCAACGTCGCCGAACTGCGAAAGCATGTAAGCCGAAAGGCCGAGCAAGACACGGTTTTATAAACCGACCGTGTACAATGTACACGATCGGATCAAACGCGAGATTATCGACCCAAACGCGAGATTACGGGCCTTTGGGCCTCGCGTTTCATCGGGCATCGTCCAAGCATCGAAACGAATGGATGCTGACGAATGCCAATGGAAACCCCGCCTCTAACGGATTTTTACCTCGCCGCGAGGGCGAAGCTCGTCGGCCGCGATCAACCCGGCGAGGCAGTGAACTTCGCCAAATCCTATCGCGCCTCTGATCGTGCTCTCGCGTTGATCTCGAAGGCGACCGTCACGGCGGCGACGACTGATGACGCAGCCGGCTCCGGCAATCTCTCGGGTGCGCCTTCCTCGACCAGCAGGGCTTTCCTGGCCAGTCTTCAGAACCGAAGCTTCCTGATGAGGATGGCCGAAGATCGGGCGCTGCGGCCGATTCCGAACAATACGCAGATTGCGATTTCGTCTGTCGGCTTCGCTGGTTTCGATGTCAGCGAAGGCAGGGCGGTGCCGGTCAGCAAGCTGCAGATCGGGAAGGAAGAAACCGAGCTGCGCAAAGCCATGGCTTTGATCGTTGCGTCGAACGAATTGGCGCGGGCGATGTCTTCGGAAGGTCAGGCGCTGTTCAATCGCGAACTGGCGGCGGCAGTGGCTGACGCCATCGACGGGTCCACTGTCGCGGAGTTAGTCGACAGCGGCACCCCGTCGTTTGTGTCGAGTGGCAATGACGCGACGTCGGCGGCGGCCGACCTCCGGGCGCTTGTCATGTCGGTCTCGAACGAAGGCGATTCCAAGCCTTATTTCATTTTCGGAACGACGGCGGCGAAGGCAGCGGCGACCCTCTATGAAGCGGGGCAGTTCGTCTTCCCTGCGATGTCGAGCAGGGGCGGCGAGGTCTTGAACGCGCCGGCTTTGGTTTCGTCATCCATCGCGGCCGATTCCGTGATGCTGATCGATGGCAACGGCATCGGCGCGACGATTGGCGAAGTCGAGATCGACTTCTCCGAAGCCGCTGCGATTGAGATGGTCGACTCGACGAGCGGCAGTTCGGTCAACCCCACTGCGGTGCAGCTCGTCTCGATGTTTCAGAACCATTCGACCTGTCTTCGGGCAGTCGCCTATTTCAACGTCAAGCGGCTGAGAGACGACGCGCTCGCCGTCCTGACTGATGTCGCCTGGGGAGGGCCCGCAAGCTGATGGGGGCGATCATGAAGCCATTTGACGGCGAGGCTTTCGGCCTCGAACTGACGCAAGTCGTCAAGGACTATCTCGCTCGCGAAGTTCGGGAGATGAATCGGCGCATGGACGCGATTGAAGCCGAGCACGCGGCTTACAAAGGCGCCTATGACGCCGGCTGTAGCTATCAGAAAGGCGCCACCGTCACGTTCGAAGGAAGGCGCTGGAAGGCTGCGCAAGCGGCTGCAGTGGGCGATGTTCCGGGCGAGGACTTGGATACATGGAGGGTGGCCTAATGGATGGCGGAAGGACTCGAAATAAGCCGACCCTCAATCGCGCTTTGGCGCTCTGGGAAGAAGCCCTTCAGATCGCAGTGACGCGCGGCGAGATCATGCTCGTCGATCGCGGCGCAACCGAGGCTGAAATCGAGGCATGGCGCGATGAATACCTAGTCGATCTTGCGGCCGATCGAGAGCGGTTCATTGCCGCATTTGCCAGCTTCTTTGCCGATCCGGAGCGCGACACGGCGACCCATCACTAAGCCGCGAGAATTCCGGTTGGCGATGCTAGGGCGCCCGCTACCGCGCCGGCAACACCCGAGACAGAGCAACGCTAAACCCGTCGGTCATTGAGAAGCCGATTTCGATTCGTTGGTGTTGAAGACGAAGAGCGGCTCTCGATGAGGCTGGCCGATATGTTCCTGACGCGCCCAAATCGCCCAATGAGAAATCGGAATGCCCGAACCTTCGGTGCCTGTCGGTTTCATTGTCGCCAGATTAAGATGAAGAGGGCCCCGATGAATTCCGCCGACCGGGGCGGCACCGAAGCGTAGAACTGGGGCATTGGCATCAATATAGATTAACCCGGCTGATCTATCTCCAGTGAAACTATCTGTGCCGCGAAGTTCGACTGCCCATTCAGTCCCGTAGGACAGGCAATAGCCGTAAGCCGCGAGATTTGTGACGAACGGCCTGACATTGGAGCCTCTGACTCCAAAGACAGCGACTGTGAACAGGTCGTTCATGGCGTCTCGGTAAACCGGCACTCCTAACGCCAGACCGTCGCCATGATCGAATTCGATAAGGCTGCTTAGAGCGACATGTTCTAGATCAACAGCCTGAAAATCCTGGACAATTTTCATGTGGGTCTCTATTTTAATGGAAATAGCACAGTGCTCATATACTTGGTTGTATCAAGACGCGAGAAAAATGACAGTGGGATAACATCGCAATTTCGTCAGAACGACCATTGAACGGTTTCCTGCACAGCTTTGGATGTTCCAAAAGCTATAAGCCGCGCCGCGTCAATTCTGCCTTCCCGATCGCTCGGCAAAGATCCTGTATCGCGCCGTACCGACCGAACGGAACTTTGCACTCACCGCAGTACATAGCGGTATCGTAGGTTAGGTCGATGCCGTCATCATAGGAAAGGCGGTAGCTGCCACACTCCGTACAGTGATAGTCAAAATCAAAATAGTAGGAGGTTCCATCGGTATCTTGTGGGGTAACCGATTTCACCCGCATGGAAAGGTTGCAGACGTCGTGCGGAGCCCTCGGCGTCCTTATTGGACGAGGGGGGAGGGACGAAAGGTCAACTCCGAGCTTCCGAGCGCGCAGCTCAAGCTCGTCGTAGCGAGTTCCGATGCCGGCGTAGAAACAGCGAAGCCAGGAAACAAGGAACCTCGCCTCAAGATCACGCCGCTTTGCCCGACGTAGAATGACCACGATTCGCCAAGCGGGATAAGGCGGAACGAACTCTCCATAGCGTTCGTAGCCGTCGAGATGATGGTTGAGGATGGCCGCCTGCTCGTCAGGGTCGTTGTCGGTTCTTCGCAAGAATTGACGGAATTCCGTCTCCGGTAACCGGTACATGGGGTGCGCTTCAGCGGCGTCTCCGGATCGGACGAGTCCATTCTCTGTCAGGCCGTTTATCCAACGCTCGCGGAGCTTCGCGCGGAGTGTGATCTCGCGCTCCCTCGTCATCGGGTCCATGCCGTCGATGCGCTCGATGAGGCGGATGATAGAGCCGAACTCTTCCACGGTCATGGCGTGCTCCGGTCACCATCAAAACGCTGATGTCACATCCATGTCACTTGGATCTGCCGAGCCTACCGGGAACGCCTGCAAGGCAGCAAGGCAGGAAATAAGCTGGCCAGCACGGATGCTGACATGGCACTTACACGTTCGCCAATCGTCGCGCGCTTCAGAGCGAATTTGCCGGACCTCTATGGCAGCGGCGGACACGGCGCGACTCAGTCGCCCTACATCGCGTGATGCAAGGCAATCGACTGTTCATTCTCGGCTGGTTAGGATGGCAGTGATCAGGAGCCACAAGAAGTGAGCAAGCGCCTCACCATTACCGTCTATCCGTCAACGCTGGGAAGCGAGTTTCTCAGTGTCGAGGACGCGTTGCGCCAAGTGCTGGATCTCGTGGAGTCAGTTGTTGCTGCGAATGCGAATGGAGGCGGGAAAAACGTCGTCATTTGGCGTCTGACTGAGGCTCACACGAATTCGCCGCCGTTCACCGTCGAGGCAACCGCGTTCGCTTTAGATGCGACCGCATCAATCGCAGCTGAGGCGTCGCACATGGTGCACGCCTTCTCAACCGCCCTGTCGGCACTGATGTCTGGCCGGCGGCCCGCGAGGTTCGAAGTGGAAGCGGCGCAACACCTGCGTCGTGTATTTGATCGGAATTTGAATGGCGTCGGAGAGACCCTGGTTTCCCCAGAGGGGGAACCAGAAATCCGCATCACTCGTGCTGACGCGCTGCGTGCCAAGAACACCTTGGACCAGATCCTTGCCGAATCGCAGATTGACGATGTCGACCTGCAGCGCACCGAATACGGATCTGCTGAGGGAGAAGTTGTTGGGCTTACCCGGTGGCATGATCGACCAGCGATCTTGCTTAAAGAGCGCCTTTCTGGAGATCGCGTCACGTGCGTGCTCTCGAACGCGCTTGCTGACGATCTTGGTCCGGGGCACGCGTGGTCTGAGGCTTGGGATGGGCGGCGCGTCCTGATTGGAGGAGCGCTCCAATACGCTTCTGATGGGCGTCTGAAACGGATCGACGCGGACCGGATGTCCGAGATGAGCTGGACGGACGTGCCTCTGTCGAAGTTGCGGACGATCAACATACTGAACGGTCGAACCGCCCGCGAACACGTGGAGCAGTTCTGGGGGAAAGATGGCGGCAAGGCCTGACCAATTTTACTGGGACAGTTGCGCGTGGCTCGGCTTGATAAACGGCGATGACGACAAGAAAGAGCCTCTTGAGCACCTGTATGGGAAAGCGCGACGTGGCGAAATAGAGCTCTGGACATCGACGATAGCGATCGTGGAGATCAATCGTCTCGGCACAGAGATGCAAGACCCGAAGCCCTTGGATAAGGCGTGGCTGCGGATCATCGATGATGTCCTCCTCCAGCGTTTCGTAAAACTGGTGCCGCTGGACTTCGACATTGCGACCCGTGCCCGCTGCATTGTGCGTGAGACCCCCAACCTCCAGAAGAAGTGGGACGCTGCGCACATTGCGTCTGCGCTCCGCTGGAACATCGCGACACTGCACACCTACGATAAGTCCGACCTCCTCCACTTAGATGGTCACTTCCGGTGCGACGATGGGCAGGAGCTGCGGATCGTCAGGCCAGACGGTGACGCGGGCCTGCTGTTCGGCAAAGCCGCGGAAGAGTGAGAACTGGAACCCATTTGGAACCCAACGGCATCTCAGCCGAAAATATCAGGTTCCGATGTGTGGTAAAGTTCTGATTTTCTTGAAGTTTTTGGTGGGCGCGTTGGGACTCGAACCCAAGACCTACAGATTAAAAGTCCGTTGCTCTACCAACTGAGCTACGCGCCCGCGCCGGACGATGTGTCCGTGACAGGGGGCCTGATACGGAATCGTCGGCCAACAATCAACACCGAAGGTGACGGGACGGCGAAGGCCGGCGATCGCGCGCCGGCCCTGGTGGGGTTTTGGACGCGGCGCTGGTTGCCCGAAAACGGACCGCCAGCGAAGCGCGCATATCCTGCATCGGCGCGGCGCGGGCTGCGGTCGAGCCCGAGCCGCCTTGGCCGAGCGCCGGCCGAACGGTCGTCCGGCCGTGGTCGATGACGGCCGAGGCAGGATCCCCGAGGCGCGAAGGCCGCGCGCCGCCGTCCTCACATTTCCTTCATCTTGTCGGTCACCTTCGACGTCCAGGCGCCCTCCGGCTTGCGGGTGATCACCGGGTCGGAGCCGCCGCCCATCAGGACGGAGACGGTGGTCTCGGCGGCGGCGGTGTCGAGGGTGCCGTCGGAGCCGCCCACCAGCTTGTTGATCTCGCGGACCATGCGTTTCTGGTGCTCTTCCGTCTGGGCGCCGGTCATGTCGTTGTCGAGGACGATCCCGGCCGCCTCGTCGGGGTTCTCGGCGGCGTAGGCCCAGCCCTTCATCGAGGCCTCGACGAAGCGGGCGAGCTTGTCGACGGTCGCGGGGTCGGCGAGGCTGTCCTCGAGGACGTAGAGGCCGTCTTCCAGCGTGGCGACGCCCTGGTCCTCGTATTTGAACACCGTCACCTCGTCCTCGGGGATGCCGGCGTCGATGACCTGCCAGTATTCGTTGTAGGTCATGGTCGAGATGCAGTCGGCCTGCTTCTGGATCAGCGGGTCGACGTTGAAGCCCTGCTTGATGACGGTGACGCCGTCCGGCCCGCCTTCGGTGGAAAGGCCGAGCTTCGACATCCAGGACAGGAACGGATATTCGTTGCCGGAGAACCAGACGCCGAGGGTCTTGCCCTTGAAGTCCTCGGGGCTCGCGATGCCGGTGTCCTTGCGGCAGGTCAGCTCCATGCCGGACTTGGCGAAGGGTTGGGCGATGTTGACCAGCGGCAGTCCCTTCTCCCTGGCGGCGAGCGCGGCCGGCATCCAGTCGACGATGACGTCGGCGCCGCCGCCGGCGATCACCTGCTCGGGCGCGATGTCCGGGCCGCCGGGCTTGATCGTCACGTCGAGGCCGGCCTCGTCGTAATAGCCCTTCTCCTTGGCGACGTAATAGCCGGCGAACTGGCCTTGCGTGACCCATTTCAGCTGCAGGGTCAAAGGGTCGGCGGCGCTGGCGGAGCCGGCGAGACTGGCGGCGCCGAGAAGGACGGCCGCACCGATCAGTGATGCTTTCATGGCGATGTTTCCCTGTTGCTGGTTGCGGTGACGGCGCGCCTATCCCTTGCGGATCGACGGATGCCAGAAGGTCGCGCGCCGCTCGATCAGCGCCACGAGGCCGTAGGACAGCGAGCCGACGAGGGCGGCCATGGCGATCTCGGCCCAGACCATCGGCGTGTTCATGCGGCCGATCTCGGCGGAGATGCGAAAGCCCATGCCGACGATGGGCGTCCCGAAGAACTCCGCGACGATGGCGCCGATGAGGGCGAGGGTGGCGTTGATCTTCAGGGCGTTGAAGATGAAGGGCAGTGCCGCTGGCAGCCGCAGCTTCATCAGCGTCTGGCCGTGGCTTGCGGCATAGGTGCGCATCAGGTCGCGTTCCATGGCGCTGGAAGCGTTCAGCCCCGCCACAGTGTTCACCAGCATCGGGAAGAAGGTCATGACGACGACGACGGCCGCCTTGGAGGGCCAGTCGAAGCCGAACCACATGACCATGATCGGCGCGACGCCGACGATGGGGAGCGCCGAGACGAGATTGCCGATGGGCAGGAGGCCGCGCTTCAGGAAGGGCGAGCGATCGACGAGGAGCGCGGCAAGGAAGCCGGCGCCGCAGCCGATCGCATAGCCGGCGAGGACGGCCTTGAGGAAGGTCTGGACGAAGTCCGCCCAGAGGAGGTGGGCCGAGGCGGCGATCGTTGCGGCGATGGCGGACGGCGGCGGCAGCAGGACCGAGGGCACGGCGAGCCCGCGCACCGCGAACTCCCAGAGGAGGAGAAGGGTCAGGCCGAAGACCAGCGGGATGAGGAGCAGAAGCGCCCGACGCCCGATGGTCGTTTTAGGCTCGAGGCGCGCCATCGCGGCGGTGAGCGCCGAGGCCGAGGCCCAGAAGGCGAGCGACGTCAGGACGAGCAGCCATCCGCCGTCCGGCAGGAGGGCAAGGGCGGCGAGGGCGAAGAGGCCGGCGAGGAGCGCCAGGGCGCCGATCCGGCCGGCGGGCGGTGCCTTGCCATCCGAGGGCTGGGCAAGGGCCGGGGCGAGGCGGGCGGGGCTCATGGCCGCGCTCCCTGGCGCTTCAGGGCCGCCTGCTCGCAGAGCCCGACCAGCCAGACCAGCACGGCCGCCATCAGGGAGGCCATGACCAGCGCCGACCAGATCTGGATGGTCTGGCCGTAATAGGAGCCGGCGAGAAGCCGCGCGCCGAGGCCGGCGACGGCGCCGGTCGGCAGCTCGCCGACGATCGCCCCGACGAGGCTCGCCGCAACCGCCACCTTCATCGACGTGAACAGAAACGGCAGCGACGCCGGGAAGCGCAGCTTGAGAAGCGTCTGCAGCGGGCTCGCCGAATAGGTCCGCATCAGGTCGGTGAGCATGTGGTCGGGGGCGCGCAGGCCCTTCACCATGCCGACGGTGACGGGAAAGAAGGAGAGATAGGTGGAGATGAAGGCCTTCGGCAGAAGCCCCTGGATGCCGATGGAATTCAGCACCACGATGATCATCGGCGCGATGGCGAGGATCGGGATCGTCTGGGAGATCACCACCCAGGGCATCAGGGTCTTGTCGAGTGTCCTGGAAAACAGGATTCCGACGGCGATGAGGATCCCCAGCAGGGAGCCGAAGACGAAGCCGAGCAGGGTGGAGGAGAGCGTCACCCAGCTATGGAAGATGAGCGAGCGCGGCGAGGTCGGGCTGACCTCCACCGTGGTCTTCCAGACTTCCGCGACGATCTGATGCGGGGCGGGAAGCACCGGGCGCTGGGCGGACCAAGTCGCGGCCACGACGTCGAGGCTGGTGTAGCCGCCGGCCCGGGCGAGCTTGTCGGTCTCCGTCGCCCAGTTGACGCCGATCGCGGCAAGATACCAGACGGCGATGATGGCGAGCGTGACCGCCAGAACGGGAATGGTGCGGCCCTGGGCGCGGCGCCTGACGAAGCGGGCGACCGGCCCGGACGAACCGATGCCGGCATAGGGTGCGGCGATGGGCGGCGAAGCGCTTATGGCAGGTCTCTTCCGGCTGAACGCGGCGCATCGGATGCGGGCATTGCCCACCGTCGCCGGGAGACTGGAAAAGGTCAAGGGTGGGATGCGACGGCGGGGTGCCCGGCGTGTCTCGGGGCGGAGAGGACGACGGGAGGGGGCGTTCCGGGCATCTGCCGCTGGTGAGCCGCTTCTCACCGACGACCCGATCCGCATTTTGTACGTCTCTTTTCAGGCGTGACCGCCGCCAGCCTGCCCGGCGGATCGACGTCGCAGAACGGGCGGAGCTATCACCGCCTCGTCATCCCGGGCTTGACCCGGGACCCATTCCAGATCGCGGAAGCTGAGGCGACGGTGGCCGACAGAACGGCCCTTCTGCAAGGATCAGGCGGGTCGGGCGCAGAGGCATGGATCCGGGGGCAAGCCCTGGATGACGACGCTGAAACGATCCCGCGTCATCGTGCGAGCGTCAGAGGCGGAGCTACCCCCGCATCCCTCATCCCCGCATCATCTCGGCGATCTTCGGCGAGAAGTAGGTGAGGATGCCGGAAGCGCCGGCGCGCTTGTAGGCGGTCAGCGTCTCGACCATCGCCTTGTCGCCGTCGAGCCAGCCGTTCTGGACCGCCGCCATGATCATCGAATATTCGCCGGAGGTCTGGTAGGCGAAGGTCGGCACGCCGAACTCCCGGGCGAGGCGGGCGAGGACGTCGAGATAGGGCAGGCCGGGTTTGACCATGATCATGTCGGCGCCCTCGGCGAGATCCTGGGCCGCCTCGCGCACAGCCTCATCGCTGTTGCCGTAGTCCATCTGGTAGGTGCGCTTGTCGCCCTTCAGCATGCCGCCGGAGCCGACCGCCTCGCGGAACGGGCCATAGAAGGCGGAGGCGTATTTGGCGCTGTAGGCCATGATCATCGCGTCGCGGCAGCCGGCCTCGTCGAGCGCGCTCCGGATGCAGGCGACACGTCCGTCCATCATGTCCGATGGGCCGATGATGTCGCAGCCCGCCTCGGCCTGGACGACCGCCTGGCGGCAGAGGATCTCGACGGACTCGTCGTTGAGGATGCGGTCTCCCGCCATCACCCCGTCATGGCCGTGGCTGGTATAGGGGTCGAGGGCGACGTCGCACATGATGCCGACCTCGGGGACCGCCTGCTTGATCGCCCGGGTCGCCCGGCAGATCAGGTTGTCGGGGTTGAGCGCCTGGCTGCCGGTCTCGTCGCGCAGGCTGGGGTCGGTATAGGGAAACAGCGCGACGACGGGGATTGCGAGATCGCGGGCCCGCTTCGCCGCCTCGACGCAATCCTCGACCGACAGGCGCGAGACGCCCGGCATCGAGGCGACGGGCTGCGGCTCGCCGGAGCCCTCGCGCACGAAGATCGGCCAGATCAGGTCGGCGGGCGACAGCACCTTCTCGCGGACCAGCCGGCGGCTCCAGTCGGCCTGGCGCAGGCGGCGCAGGCGCATGCCTCCCGTCGCGGTGTCGATGCGGTCGGTGATCGAAACAAAGTGATTCGTCATGGCGGCTGTCCGTTGTTGCGAACGCGCTCGTCCGGCGCGTGCGGCCGCGCGATGAGCGAAGCGCGGAGAGGTCGTTGCGCTTTTCTGCGTATGCCCTCGCGGCGATTGCCGCAAGATTGACCTTGGCCATTGCCGGGAACTAAGGTCCGCGACCCGGCGGACGGGCCGGAACCGGAGCCGAGCCGCCTGGTCCCAGCGTGCCGGTTCCCGAGGCGAGGCCATCCATGACCATCGAGCTTGCGGGCGAGACCCCGGCAACCAGCCTCAATCGCCGACTGACGGTCTGGCTCTGCCGGCTGGCCGGGCTGCTGCTGTTCGGCGTCGGCGTGTTCTACTGGGCCCGGCTGATCGGGATCGACCCCGTCCATCTCGGCCGCTTCGACCTGATGCCGATCTGGTGGCGCATCGCGGCCCCCGCGCTGGCGGTGCTCTATCCCGTCGCCGGCATCGGACTGTGGATGACGGCGGGCTGGGGCGGGGTGATCTGGGTGCTCATCGCCATCATCGAGGCGGTGATGCATCTGGGCTTCCCGGCTCTCTTCGGCGAGAACCTCCTCGGCCTCGCCGCCCACGCCTGGGGCCTCGGCATGCTGGCCGCCCTGCGGGTCGTCGCCTGGCGCGAGGACAGCCGGCGGACGGGCCGGTGAGGGCTCGCGAGGATGCGGGGAGGGCGAAAATCGTTAAGCAAGAAATTCGTTCGATCGCCGTAAGATCGTGTTAAGTCTGAGGTTTAAGTCGAATTTTAGATGCGCCGCGTAGATTGGTCTCCAAGATGGATAGAAAAAACAATAATCCATCACTTCAACAGCGGAGCAAGATCATGGTCACGACCAACAAGACGCAGATGGTTCCCGTCCAGGAAGAGAAGACGGAACTGAAGTCGCTCTATCTGGAGACCCTGCAACTGGTCGAGCGGCTGCACCGCCGGCTCCTGGACGTGATCAAGGACGAGTTCGACCGGGCCGGTCGCACCGACATCAACGCCGTGCAGGCTCTCCTCCTGTTCAACATCGGCGATTCGGTGCTGACCGCCGGCGAGCTGCGCAGCCGCGGCTTCTATCTCGGATCGAACGTCTCCTACAATCTGAAGAAGCTCGTCGAACTCGGCTTCATCGACCACCAGAAGTCCCGCGTCGACCGCCGCGCCGTGCGGGTGTCGCTCACCGAGAGCGGCATGGAGATCGCCCGGGTCGTCGCCGAACTCTACGACCGCCACATCGGCTCGATCGACAAGGTCGGCGGTCTCGACGAGCAGGAGTTCTCCAAGATGAACAAGGCGCTGCAGCGTCTCGACCGGTTCTGGAACGACCAGATCCTCTATCGCCTCTGATCGGCTCGGCTGCCTGACCTCACCGAACCGTCGCCACCCGCCCCGGAGCGCAAGCCCCGCGGGCGTGGTCGGCGTTGGAGGGCTGCCGTCCGGCCCATGCTCCCGGCCGAGCACCGGTGTCGCGCCGCCGACACTCTGGCTCGGGCAGCGGGCGGCGATCCCGCGATCGTGCCGACGCTCTCGCCTCCTGTCCGAAGGTCGGATGCTAGAGCGCGATGAGATCGGCTTCGATCGACATCCCGCTCACTCCTCTTGTTGTCGCATGATCGGTTCCGAAAACCGGTTCCCACGTTTCGGGATCATGCTCTATGCTCCCGCCGCGCCAGCCTCGGCGAACCGCCTGCGCAGCCGGCGGTGGAGCGACTTCAGGTCGACCGGCCCGCAATCCTCCGGCGTGTCCGCTGCGGGCCGGAACAAGGCCGCATCCAGCGCCGCGAGCTCGCTCTCCGGCGACAGGCCGCGCCGCGAAAGGCGCCGGGCCGCGATCGTCCGATAGGCGCGCGCGTCGCCGCGCAGGAGCGCGGCCCGCATCGACAGGGCATCGCGCTCGGGCAGCCGCGCCCGCAGCCGGGCGAGAATCTCGCGCGGTCGCAGCGGCCGGCGTCCGGCGAGCCCGGCGGCGACGGGCAAAGCGAGGCCGAGACCGAGCGGCACCAGCCAGGCGGCAAGGCCGGTGCGGGCGACTTCCCCCTCGGGCGCGGTGATCGTCGCATAGGCGAAGCGGCGCGACTTCATCACCACGTTGCGCATCTGCCGGCTCTTCGTGTCGAACCAGGGAATGTCGTAGGCCGGCAGGCGTCCCGGCTCGGCCTTGGAGGGGCGCATCCGCCACTGCCAGCGCACCGTGGCGACCGGGCCGTCGCGGGTGATCTGCGTCGAGCGGACCTCCGGGGCGATGAAGGCGATCAGCCAGGGCGCCACCACCTTCGGCGGCGGCGGCAGGGCGCCGGCCGTCTGGCCGGTGGCGGTGATCGTCACGGTCCGCGTCGCCGTCGCGCCGTCGGCGAGCCTTGCCGTGTCCATGTCGAAGCGGTCGTCGATGGTGATGTTGCGCGCCGGCAGCCACCAGTCGGCGATGGTCGCGGGCTTCGGCCGGACGGTGAGGCTGGCGGCATTGGAGACGACGACGGTCTCGCTGCGCCGGCCCTTGCCGTCGTCGATGGTCAGGTGGTGGCGGAACGGGCCGATCGCGAGCGTCCCGGCCTTTTCCGGATAGAGCGCGAGCCGGCGCTCGACGCTGGTATATTCGCGGCCGTTCTTGCGGCCCTTCGACCAGGTGTCGCGGCCGAGCTGCAGCCAGGTGAAGTTCGCCAGCTGGATGCCCTCGAAGCGCTCCAGCGTGATGAAGGCGTCGTAGTCGCCCTTGAGGGTCACCAGCACCATCTCGCCGACATAGGGCTCGGGCGCGTCCGCCTCGATCGTCGCCGTCAGCGTCAGATCCGCTGCCGCGGCAGGTTTGGACGCCGCAGCGACGGCGATGAAGACGAGCCAGAGAAGCGTGACGGTCAGCCGGCCTACCATGCCGTGTCCTCCGGGGGATTGGCGAGACCGAGATCCTGGCGGCGCTGATACTCCGCCTTGATCCGGCGCTTGAGATAGAGCGCCGGCTCGTCCTCCAGCGTCGCCAGCCAGCTCTCGCTCGCCGCCGTCATGCTCTTCACCCGCGGGTCGAGGACGCTCAGCTGGATGGCGATGCTCTTGGCCTGGATCAGGTCGCGCTCCGAGGCGGCGGCTTCCGATGGTCCGTCGGCCACCGCATTGGCGGCGACCCCGTCGATCGCGTTGGACTCGCCGACGACGTCGGGCACCTTCGCGGCGACCAGATCGCGGTTGAAGCGGGCGTCGGCGTCGGCCGGGTCGACGAAGAGCACCGCCTCGAAATAGGCGAGCGCGAGGGCGTATTCGCCGGTCGCCGCAAGGGTCAGGCCGCGGTCGTAGGTGGCCGCCCGGCCGGCCTCGGCGAAGGCGCGGTCCGCCCCGGCATAGTCGCCGGCCGCATAGAGCGCGACGCCGCGGGCATGGGGGTCGCCGAGAAGCGGCAGCGCCAGCTTCGGTGCGCCGAGATCGAGCGCCAGCCTGCCGAAGGCCTCCGGCCCGGCGGCGAGCGCCGCGGCGCCGGCGGCGGTGAGGCAGACGAGAGCGAGGACGAGGCGCATCTCAATTGGCCTTGCGAAACAATAGCAGCGCCGGAAACAGCGCCAGCACCAGGAGATACCGGCCGAAATCGGCAAAGAAGAGGGCGGCGGTGTCGCCTTTGGCGAGTTCGCTCGCGCTGCGCCGGCCGACCGCGTCGGCAAGCGCGAAGGGATCGCTGGCCTCGCCGAAGCTGCCGTCGCCCGCCTCGGCCAGCCGTTGCAAGGCGGCGCCGTCGGGCGGCGGCAGGTCGCCGTTCTCGGCGCTCGGCCGCACCAGATAGGCGTCCACATGGATGCCGCGCCCGGCAAGGTCGCGGGCCGCCTGGAAGGCGTCGGGCGAGAGATTGTCGCCGTCGGTGACGAGGACGACGTCGCCCTTCAGGACGTCGGCTTCGGCGAACATGCGGGCCGCCAGCGCCAGCGCCCGGTCGGTGCGCGAGCCGGGATTGGGCACGACTTCGCCGTCGAGGACGGCGAGGAGCGGCGACAGGGCCGTGGCATCGGAGGTGAAGGCGCTCGCCACATAGGCCTCGCCGGCATAGACGATCATCGCGACGGGGCGTCCGGCGGCGCGCTGCAGGACGAGCTGACCGGCGGCCGCCGCGTCGGCGAGGCCGTCTCCCTCGACGATCGAGCGCGACAGATCGATGGCGAGGACGATGCCGTCGAGATTGCGGAACGTCTCCGGGTCGGCGATCCGCCGCGCCGGCCCGGACAAGGCGAGCGCCACCAGCGCGGCGATGGCGGCGGGAACCAAGAGCCTGCGGCCGCGGCCGGGAACGACCCGGCCGAAACGGACCATCGCCCGCATCAGGGCCGGATCCACCGCCTGCTCCCAGGCGCCGAGGCCGCGGGCGCGGCGCAGCGCGAGGTAGGCGAGGGCGGCGAGCGCCGGCAGGGCTAGCAGCCAGAGCGGGCGCAGCAGGACGAGGGAGCCGAGCGTCGCCATCACAGCGCCCGCCGGCTGACGACGAGGAACAGCGAACAGGCGAAGGCCGCGAATGCCGGATAGATCCACAGGTCGCGCCGCACCGTCGCCGGCGGCCGGTCGAGGCCGCTCGCCTCGAGCCGGTCGATCGCCGTGGTGACGGCCTCGAGGTCGGCGGTGTCCCTGACCCGGAACGTCCGGCCGCCGCTCTCCTCGGCGATCAGCCTGAGGGTCGCGCTGTCGACCGCATCGGGATCGTTGGGGCGGGTCTCCTGGTCTTCCGGGCCGAGGGCGATGGTGTAGACCCGGATGCCGAGGCGCTTCGCCAGCTTGGCGACGTCGGCCGGTAGGACATTGCCGGAGGTGTCGGCACCGTCGGAGAGAAGGATGACGACGCGCGAGCGGGCGTCGCCCTTTTCCAGCCGCTTCAGCGCGATGCCGAGGCCGCCGGCGATCGAGGTCGAGCGTCCCGAAATGCCGATCGCCGCCTCGTCCACCGCCCGCGAGACCGCCGCGACGTCGAAGGTCAGGGGCGTTGCGACATAGGCCTTCTCGGCAAACAGCACGAGGCCGACCCGGTCGCCGCCGCGCCCCGAGACGAAGCGCCTGCCCACCGCCTTCACCGCCTCGAGCCGGGAGACGGTGACGCCGTCGAGGGTGAAGTCTTCCTGCTCCATCGAGCCCGACAGGTCGATGGCCAGCATCAGGTCGCGGCCGGAGACCGGCAGCGCGGCCACCGCCTCCAGCCGCTGCGGGCCGGCGAGCGCCGTGACGAGACAGAGCCAGAGGAGCAGGGGCACCGCCCGCCGGGCCCTGACGCGGACGCCGCCCTGCGCGGCGGACGGCAGCGCCCGGGCGAGGCTGTCTGGCAGCACGAGGGCGCCGGTCGCCGCCTCGCGGCCGGGCAGGAGGCGCATCGCCAGCAGCGGCAGCGGCAGGAGAAGGAAGGCGAGGGGGAGCGCGAAGCCGATCATCGTCCTCCCCTCCTGCCGAAGGTCTGCAGGATCGCCGCGTCGAGGGCGTCCGGATCGAGGCTCGGGCTCGGCCGGTAGAGTTCGGCGTCGATCGCCGCGCGGATCTCCGCGAGCTGCCGGCGCGCCGCCTCGGTGTGGCGGCCGTTCCCCTCCGCCCGCTGTCTCAGGGAGGCGACGAGCCGCGACTGGCGCACGAGCCGCTGATCCGGGGCGAGGCTGCGGGCGAGCGCGAGCTCCCGCGCCGCGGCCGCTTTCGCCGAGATACTCGGCCTCGTGAAGACGCGCAGGACGAAGGCCAGGGCAAGGCCGGCGACCAGCGCCAGGGCGAAGATCGCCAGCCCGCCATGCCAGTCGTAGGCGGTGAAGTCCGGCGGCAGGCGGACGGGCCGCAGCTGCGCGACGAGATCAGGATCGGCGGCCATCGACCCCCTCCAGATCGGCGGCGATCGCCTCCCAGCCGCCATCGGATGCAACCCGGCGCACCGTCACGCCGGCGGATGCGAGCCGTTCGACGCGCTCGTCGGGATGGTCGCTGGGACGCTCGCCGCTCGCGCCGGTGGCGCCGGGCGTTCCGGCATCGTTTTTGCCCCTGCCCCTGCCCCGGCTCCGGGCGACGACGGCCCAGCCCATCGGCCCGGCGCCGGCTTCGCCGGCGATGCGATAGGGATAGGCGCCTTCGGGCGGCGCGGTCTCGAAGCGGTCGCGCACCAGGAGCACCGTCAGGGAGAACCGCCGGCAGGCGGCGCCGGCAAGCCGGTAGAAATCCTCTCCGGCATCGTCGAGCCCGGTGGCGACGAGGAGGCTCGTGCCGGGAGAGGCCCGGCCGACGGCCTCCTCCAGAAGCTCGGCAAGGCTCGGCTCGCGCCGGTGCAACCCCGCGCCCAGAGCTTCCGCCCCCGCCGCGTGGGCGCTTTCGAGGTCGCCGGCGATGGCGGCCATCGCCCGCTCCCGCGGCCGCGGCGGCAGAAAGCGGGTTTCGCCGGCCGCCGCCGAAAGGAGGCCGACGCGCCCGCCCGCCTCGACGACGCGCCAGCCGGCCAGCGCCAGGGCGCCGGCCGCCGCGACCGAGCGCAGCCGGACGCGGGTGCCGAAATACATCGGCGCCCGGAAGTCGGCGATCAGCAGGGCGGCCCGGTCGCGCTCGTCGCGAAAAGTGCGCACGTGGGTCCTGGCGGTGCGCGCCGTCGCCGCGGCATCGATGTGGCGCATGTCGTCGCCGTCGCAGAACTGCCGGACGTCGACGATCTCGAGGCCGTTGCCGCGCCGCCTTCCGGCAAAGCCGCCCGGCCGGCCGGTGGGCGCCAGCGCCCGCTCGGGAACGTGGCGGACGATGTGGCGCATGGCGAAGAGCTTGGCCGCATCCACCCGGACCGCATCGCCGTCGGGATCCGGCAGCGGGGCCAGCATCAGAGCGGCTCGACGGCGGCGAGGAGGCTGCGAACGAGGCTGCGGCCGGTAACGCCCTCGGCGCTGGCCCGCCAGGTCGGGATGACCCGGTGGGCGAGGATGTCGGGGGCGAGCTCGGACACGTCCTCCGGCACGGCATAGTCGCGTCCCGCGAGGAAGGCGCGGGCCCTTGCGGCGGCAGCGAGGGCCAGGGAGCCGCGCGGCGAGACGGCGTGCTCGATCCGCCCCTTCAGCTCCGGGATGGACGAGGTGTCGCGGGTCGCCATGACGAGGCGCACGACATAGTCCTTCAGCGCCGGCGCGAGATGGATCGCGGCGACCCGGCGCCGCGCCTCGAGGAGGGCGCTGGTCTCCAGCGGCGCCGCCTGCGGCGGCGTTTCGCCGGCGGCCTCGCGTTCGACGAGGTCGAGGATCGCCAGCTCCGAGGCGGCATCCGGCAGCTCGACGAGGACATGCATCAGGAAGCGGTCGAGCTGCGCCTCGGGTAGGGGAAAGGTGCCCTCGTGCTCGATCGAGTTCTGGGTCGCCACCACCATGAAGGGCTGCGGCAGCCTGTAGGTGACGCCGCCGGCGGTCACCTGCGCCTCGCCCATCGCCTCGAGCAGCGCCGACTGGACCTTGGGCGGCGCACGGTTGATCTCGTCGACGAGGACGAGGGAGTGGAAGATCGGCCCTTCCACGAATTCGAACCGGCCGGCCTCGGGGCGGAACACCTGGGTGCCCGTCAGGTCCGCGGGCATCAGGTCGGGCGTGCACTGGATGCGCGAGAAGGAGGCCTCGAGACCGCCGGCGAGGAGCTTCACGGCCCGTGTCTTGGCAAGGCCGGGCGGGCCCTCGACGAGCAGGTGACCGCCGGTGAGCAGCGCGATCATCAGCCGCTCGACCAGCGACGTGCGGCCGATCAGCCCGGCTTCGACGCTCGCGCGCAGGCTGGCGAGCGGCGTTGCGGCGTCGAAGCTGCCGGACGCCCCCTCCGGCGCCTCGGACGGCACACGCTCCTCGATGAGCGAATGATCCAATCATGCCTCCCTGTCGCCGCGCGGTGGGCGGTGCCGGACCCCCACGCGACGGGAGGAAGCACTATCACGCCGAAACCGCGTAAGGAAAATGAGAATGCCCGTTCGTGCCAGGGCAATTTGCCCGAGCGACACAGGCGGCCCTTGCGGACCCGCACCGCCTCGGCGCCAATGACTGCGCGACGGGGACGGCGCGACAAAGAGTTGCGGCGAGGGGAAAAGGAAGGGTCGCCGGTGAGCCTCGAAGTGAAGCTGGTCTCCCGCCTGGTGCTGGTTGCGCTTGTGAGCTTCCTCGCCGCCGTCATCTGGATTCTCGTCGACACGCGCGCGGCGATACGGGCCGATCTTTCCGCGACCCAAGCCCGCGTCTCCTATCAGCTGGAGCGCATGCATCGCCTCGGCAGCGGGCCGCCTTCGCCTGCCCTGTCACCGCAGAACGCCATCGAGATCGTCCTCGTCATGGCGCCAGGGACCTGCGTGATCTTCTCCCGCCAGGCCTCCGGCATCGTCGATCGGCGGCTTTGCGCCGGCTGGAATGTCTTCGGGGAGGTTTCGCCCGGCTGGTTCCGAAAGATGCTCGCTGCGACGATCGGCCCGTTCGCGCGGATCGACCAGGCCGTGCCGATCCATGGCGGGGCGGACTACCGGCTGCAGACGATCATCGATCCCGTGGCGGCGGCGACGCGGATCTGGCAACAGGTGCGCATCGCCAGCGGGCTCGCGGCGGGATTGGCCGGCCTGATCGCGATTCTCTCGGCCGTCGCCGTGGCGCGAGCGCTCAAGCCGGTGGCGGCGCTGGTAGCAGCGCTCAGGCGCATTGAGGCAGGCGAGTTGTCGCGGCGCCTGCCCCGCTCGGGAACGCGCGAATTCGACCGGATCGCGGCCGCGATCGACGATCTCGCCTCGCAGCTCGAGATGTCGCTGACGGAACGCAAGGGGCTGATGAAGCGGCTCTTCGCCGTCCAGGAAGAGGAACGGCGGCGGCTCGCCCGCGACCTGCACGACGAGTTCGGCCAGTGCCTGGCGGCGGCAACGGCAATCACGGCGTCGATCGAAGGCGAGGCGGGAAACGAACGCCCCCGTCTTGCGGAAGATGCCCGCACCCTCGCGCGGATCCACCAGCGCATGATGATTTCGCTGCGGAGCGCCTTTTCGACCCTGCGACCCCCCGATATCGCAGAACTCGGAATCCGGGCCTGCCTTGGTTCGCTGGTGCGCGAATGGAATGCCGGGCTCGCCGGGCGCACGGCGATCCGCATCGAGAGCCCGGCCATCGTCGACACGCTGCCGGAAGAGATCGCCACGACCGCATACCGGATCGTCCAGGAAGGACTGACCAACGCCGCCAAACATGCCGATGCCCGGCATGTGGACATCGACGTTCGGATCGAATCGCCCGACCTCTCGCCAAGGCTGGAAATCGTCGTGGCCGACGACGGGGTCGGAGGCGGCAATTTCGACACGGGCGGCAGTGGCCTCATCGGCATCCGCGAGCGGGTCGCCGCCCTCGATGGCTGGCTGGCGATCCGCTCGGCGAAGACCGGGACGCGGATCGCAGCGACGATACCGCTGGAACGATGGGAGAAGGATGAGAGGCCATGAGTGAGGCGACAGTGCTCCTCGTCGACGATCATCCGGTGGTGCGCGAGGGCTATTGCCGGCTGATCGAGAGCCGCAGCCGCTTCCGGGTCGTCGCCGAGGCAGATACGGCGGGCGAGGCCTATCGCCTCTATCGCCTCCATGAACCGAACCTTGCAGTGGTGGATCTGTCGCTACCGGGCCCGGGCGGGCTCGACGCGATCCGCCACATCCGCCAGTTCGACCCGGCGGCGAAGCTCCTGGTCTTCACCATGCATCAGAACCCGGCTTATGCGCTGAAGGCCTTCGAGGCGGGCGCGGCGGGCTATGTGACGAAGAGCAGCGATCCGGGCGAGCTGCTCCGGGCGCTGGAAACCGTGGCTGCGGGCGGACGGGCGCTCAGCGCCGACATCTCGCTGGCGCTGGCCGGCGACCGGCTCGACTGCGGCCGCAACCCGCTTGCCGGGCTCAGCCCACGCGAGACGGAGATCCTCAGGCTGATCGCGCTCGGCCTGACCGACGAGACGATCGCCGACAGCCTCTGCCTCAGCCTGAAGACCGTTCAGAACAACCATTACCGGATCAGGGCCAAGCTTTCGGCCCCGACCGACGCGCTATTGACCCACATCGCGCTCTCGGCAGGAATCGTCGGGCCGTAGCTGCGGTAGACGCCGATTCGGCCGAATGCGGGACGATCGAAGGCAGGGTCACGCCGCCTCAGTTCCGCCCACGGTCACCTGGTTCATCCTCAGATGCGGCTGGCCGACGCCGACCGGCACGCCCTGGCCCTGCTTGCCGCACATGCCGATGCCGGTGTCGAGCGCCACGTCGTTGCCGACCATCGAGACCCGGTGCATGGCCTCCGGCCCGTTGCCGATCAGCATGGCGCCCTTCAGGGGCTCGGCGATCTTTCCGTTGCGGATCCGGTAGGCCTCGGTGCAGCCGAAGACGAATTTTCCGGAGGTGATGTCGACCTGGCCGCCGCCGAAGGAGACGGCGTAGATGCCGTCCTTCACCGAGGCGATGATCTCCTCGGAGCTGTGCGGGCCTTCCAGCATCATGGTGTTGGTCATGCGCGGCATCGGGACATGGGCGTAGGACTGGCGCCGGCCGTTGCCGGTGGCGGCCATGCCCATCAGCCGGGCGTTCTGCCGGTCCTGCATGTAGCCGACCAGCTTGCCGTCCTCGATGAGCACGGTGCGGTTTGTGGGCGTGCCCTCGTCGTCGATGGTCAGGGATCCGCGGCGCTCGGCGATGGTGCCGTCGTCGACGACGGTGACGCCCTTCGCCGCAACTTGGCTGCCCATCAGGCCGGCGAAGGCGGAGGTCTTCTTCCGGTTGAAGTCGCCCTCGAGCCCGTGGCCCACCGCCTCGTGCAGCATGACGCCCGGCCAGCCGGCGCCGAGCACGATGTCGAAGCTGCCGGCCGGCGCCGGCACCGCCTCGAGATTGACCCGCGCCTGGCGCAGCGCCTCGTCGGCGATGTGCTGCCAGGATCCGTCGGCGAGGAATTCGCCGAAGCCGCGGCGTCCGCCGGCCCCGTAGGAGCCTGTCTCCTGGCGGTCGCCCTTGCCGCAGACCACCGAGACGTTGATCCGGACCAGCGGCCGCACGTCCTTCACCAGCCGCCCGTCGGCGCGCAGGATCTCGACCGTCTGCCAGGTGGCGCCGAGGGTGGCGGAGACCTGGCGCACGTCCTCGCCCCTGGCCCGCAGATAGGCGTCGATTTCCGTGAGGAGCTTCACCTTGGCCTCGAAGCCGGGGGAGGGGATCGGGTTCTCGTCGCCGTATAGCTTCGCGTTGGTGCCCGCCGGCGGTTCGGCGACGGTGCCGGTGTGCCCCGTCTTGACCGCGGCGACGGCGTCGGCGGCGCGCTTCAGGGCGCTGACCGAAAAATCGCCCGCATGGGCGTAGCCGACCGCCTCGCCGGCGACGGCGCGCAGGCCAAACCCCTGGTCGATCGAGAAGTTGCCGGACTTCAGCCGGCCATTGTCGAAGGCCAGCGATTCCGATTCGCGATATTCGAGAAACAGCTCGCCGTCATCGGCGCCGTTCAGCGTGTCGGCGAGCACGGCCTCAACGCCTTCGCGGGAGAGGTCGAAGCGCTCGAGAAGGGAGATGGACATGGGCTGTTCTTCCTCGCGGTCGAAGCCGCATTGACGTGGAGGGTCCGTCGAGGCCGGGGCCGTGACGGCGCCCGGTGGCCGTTGAGCCTCGAGATTGAGCCTCAAGATAGGGTCTCGGCTTCGGCGATGCCACGCCGGGCGCCGTGCCGCGCGCCTAGAGGGCGCCGAAGCCTTCCTGGAAGCCGGCCAGGTCGACCGAGATGCCGACGCCGCCATTCGGCTCGGCCGACTGGAAAAAGGTGAACACCGCCTCCTTGCCGGTCGACAGGAGATTGAGGAGCGTGTCGTCGAGCGGCACCTCGGCATAGCAGCCATCGGCGAAGCAGCGGGTGAACTGGGTCCGGCCGACGCTCTTGCCGTCGATGATCAGGCCGAGTCCGTAGTCCGGCAACGGCAGGAGAACGCCGAGGGGGGCCAGCACCCTGAGGATGCGCGCCTTGCCGTCGGCGGTCTTCAGCGCCACGACCGAGAGGCTGAGCTCCGGCCGATTGTCGGACACGACGTTCTGGAGCAGCGCGCACTGCTCGTCGCTGGCGCCGGCCGGATTGTCGCAGACGACGGCCCAGGCGCCATGCCGCGACTTCACGGTACCGGTCGCGCCGGCCTGTGCGGCCGCCTCGCCCGCCGAAAACAGGCCGCCGGCAAGGGCCACCGCGAGCGAGACGGCGATGGCGAGCGATCTCGGCGCTTTTGTCATTTCAACATCCGAATCAGTTGCAAGGGGCCACCCCGCGGTTCGGGGCATCGGGCGAGGTTTCGCCCCGGCGCTGGCCGGCAGGCGACTGGTTCCGTCCCGCAGACGGCGAACTTACGACGCCAGCGGCCGGGGCGGAAGCCCCGGGCGTTCCGCGGCGGCGGCCAGCGAAGGCGCGGCCCGGCGAGCCGAAAGGTCGAACGGCAGCGATCGGCACATTTCCAGCCTGCACATTTGCCGCAACCGGCGAGGCGGGATATGGAGTTGCGGTCGGGCGGGTTTCGTGATTTGAAGCGTCGGAGTTTCCGGAGTTTGGGACGATTCTACGCTGGAACTGCGCCAGTATGGGCGGAGTCTTGGGGTGCTCCATCCGGTTTTCGGCGTGCGTGTGAGGGAGAACATGCGAGTGAGACGATCGACCATTGCCGCGGCGTCTGTGCTCTCGTCGGCGAGTGCCGCGATGGCCCAGGATGCGGCCGAAGTCCTGCCGGGCCAGCCGCATGACTGGCAGATCAACCTGCAGGAAGCGCTGTCGCCGATCGAGGAGCAGATCCACTGGTTCAGCGACTACACGCTGGCCTTCATCATCCCGATCACGATCCTCGTCGCCGCCCTGCTCGGCTGGTGCATCTATCGCTACAACGCCAGCCGCAACCCGACGCCGTCCCGCACCAGCCACAACACCACGATCGAGGTGATCTGGACGCTGGCGCCGGTGATCGTGCTGTTGTTCCTGGCGATTCCCTCCTTCCAGCTGCTCACCGCCCAGTACAATCCGCCGAGCGAGCCGGAGCTGACGGTCAAGGCGACCGGCTACCAGTGGTACTGGGGCTACGAATACCAGCCGGGCGACACCTCGCAGGAGGCGCAGGCCGAGCCGGTGTCGTTCGATTCCTATCCTTTGGCGCAGCTGACCGATTCGCTCGCCGACCAGGATGCGGCCACCTCGGCCAAGGGCGATCTTTCGGTGTATCCGCGCCTGCTCGCCGTCGACAACGAGATGGTGGTGCCCGTCGACACCGTCATCCGCATCCTGTCGACCTCGGGCGACGTGATCCACTCCTTCGCGCTGCCGTCGATGGGCGTGAAGGTCGACGCGGTGCCCGGCCGGCTGAACGAATACTGGTTCGAGGCCAAGCGCGAAGGCATCTTCTACGGCCAGTGCTCGGAGCTTTGCGGGCAGAACCATGCCAACATGCCGATCGGGCTGCGGGTCGTCTCCAAGGAAGAGTTCGCCAACTGGTATAAGGCCGCCGGCAGCGATCTCGACGGCGCCAACCAGGCGCTGACCGCAGCGATCGCCGCCAAGCGCGGCGCCACGGTCGCGTCGCGCTGAAGATTTCGGGTTAGAGGGAAACGATCATGGCATATGGTGCCGCCCACGAGGCCCACGACGATCACAAGCCGCATGGCTGGACGCGTTGGGTCTATTCGACCAATCACAAGGACATCGGCACGCTCTATCTGATCTTCGCGATCTGCGCCGGCGTCATCGGCGGCGCCCTGTCGGTCGCGATGCGGATGGAGCTGCAGGAGCCGGGGATGCAGATCTTCGGCGACCCGCAACTCTACAACGTCTTCACCACCGGTCACGGCCTGATCATGATCTTCTTCATGGTCATGCCGGCGCTGATCGGCGGCTTCGCCAACTGGATGGTGCCGATCATGATCGGCGCGCCGGACATGGCGTTCCCGCGGTTGAACAACATCTCGTTCTGGCTGCTCGCCGCCGCCTTCCCGCTGCTCATGCTGTCGATGTTCGTCGAGGGTGCGCCGGGCTCCAACGGCGTCGGTACCGGCTGGACGATGTATCCGCCCCTGTCGACCTCCGGCCATCCGGGCCCGGCGGTGGATCTCGCGATCTTCTCGCTGCACATCGCCGGCGCCTCGTCGATCCTCGGTGCGATCAACTTCATCACCACGATCCTCAACATGCGCGCGCCGGGCATGACGCTGCACAAGATGCCGCTGTTTGCCTGGTCGGTGCTGGTGACGGCGTTCCTCCTGCTTCTGTCGCTGCCGGTCCTCGCCGGTGCGATCACCATGCTGCTGACCGACCGCAATTTCGGCACGACCTTCTTCGCGCCGGCCGGTGGCGGCGACCCGATCCTGTTCCAGCACCTGTTCTGGTTCTTCGGCCATCCCGAGGTCTACATCCTGATCCTGCCGGCCTTCGGCATCATCAGCCACATCATCTCGACCTTCTCCAAGAAGCCGGTGTTCGGCTATCTCGGCATGGCCTACGCCATGGTCGCGATCGGCGTCGTCGGCTTCGTCGTGTGGGCCCACCACATGTACACCACCGGCCTGTCGCTCAACACGCAGCGCTACTTCGTCTTCGCCACCATGGTCATCGCGGTGCCGACCGGCATCAAGATCTTCTCCTGGATCGCGACGATGTGGGGCGGCTCGATCTCCTTCCGGGTCCCGATGCTCTGGGCGGTCGGCTTCATCTTCCTGTTCACCGTCGGCGGCGTGACGGGCGTCAAGCTCGCCAATGCCGGCATGGACCGGGTGCTGCACGATACCTACTACGTGGTCGCCCACTTCCATTATGTCCTGTCGCTGGGCGCGGTCTTCGCCATCTTCGCGGCGTGGTACTACTGGTTCCCGAAGATGAGCGGCTACATGTACAACGAACGGATCGGGCAGATTCACTTCTGGCTCACCTTCGTCGGCGTGAACCTCGTCTTCTTCCCGCAGCACTTCCTGGGCGCTGCCGGCATGCCCCGCCGCTATGTCGACTATCCCGACGCCTATGCCGGCTGGAACTTCATCTCGTCCATCGGTTCCTACATCTCCGGCGTCGCCGTGCTGGTCTTCCTCTATGGCGTCTTCGAAGCGTTCTCGAAGCGCCGGGTCGCCGGCGCCAATCCCTGGGGCGAGGGCGCGACCACGCTGGAATGGCAGCTGCCGTCCCCGCCGCCCTACCATCAGTGGGAAGAGCTGCCGCGCATCCGCTGAGCCGGGCACGCGACAAAGAGAATGGGCAGGCGCGCCTTCGACGGGCGCGCCTTTGCCAAGTCAAGCGCCCGCCGGTTATCCTGGCGCCGGAACTCGCCGCCGGAGTTGGCGCGATCGAGACCGAGTGCGGGCATGAGGCGCGGCGATCATGGGTCGCAGCGTTGCGACCATCCCCGGATGGGCCGGCGCCGGCATGGGAATGCGGCGTCTCCTCCGCCTGAAGGCAGGCGACACAACCGACCGGAAGACGACGATCCGGCCGGCGACGATCGAGGTTGAGTGAAGTGACCCTGGTAGACGTGAACCCATCCATCGCGACACGCGAGGCCGTCAGCCTCGCCGAGCCGAGGGACTTCATCGAGCTGTTGAAGCCGCGGGTCATGTCGCTGGTGATCCTGACGGCGGTGAGCGGCCTCGTCGTGGCGCCCGGACAGATGAACCCGATGCTGGCGGTGATCTCGATCCTCGCCATTGCCATCGGGGCCGGCGCTGCGGGCGCCCTCAACATGTGGTACGACGCCGACATCGACGCGATGATGAGCCGCACGGCCCAGCGCCCGGTCCCGACCGGCCGGGTGAGCGGGGAGGCGGCGCTGACCTTCGGCCTGTCGCTGTCGCTCCTGTCGGTCTGCCTGCTCGGTCTGGCCTCCAACTGGGTCGCCGCCGGCTTCCTCGCCTTCACCATCTTCTTCTATGCCGTCATCTACACGATGGGGCTGAAGCGTTCGACGCCGCAGAACATCGTCATCGGCGGCGCCGCCGGCGCCTTCCCGCCGATGATCGGCTATGCCGCGGCCACCGGTTCGGTATCGGTGGAGAGCACGATCCTCTTCCTGATCATCTTCCTGTGGACGCCGCCGCACTTCTGGGCCCTCGCCCTCTTCAAGCTGCGCGACTACGGCTCGGCGGGCGTACCGATGCTGCCGAACGTCTCCGGCGAGCGAACGACGCGCATCCAGATCTTCGCCTATTCGCTGGTGCTGGCGCCGGTTGGCGCGGCGCCCTTCCTGCTCGGCTATGCCGGCCCGGCCTATGGCGCCGTGTCGATCCTCCTCGGGCTCAACTTCCTGCGCCACGCCTTCGCCGTCCTGAAGATGGCCGACGGTGACGTGGCGATGCTCCCGGCCAAGAAGCTCTTCGGCTTCTCGATCCTCTATCTCTTCGGCCTCTTCGCCATGCTGCTCGTCGACGCGGCGATCATGTCGTTCCTCCAGGGCGGAGCGTGACATTGGCAGAGCCGGACAGGGTCAAGCTGACGGAAGCGGAGCAGAAGGCGCGGCGCAACCGGTCGATCGCCATCGGCGTCGTCCTCGTCGCGCTCGTCGTGATCTTCTACCTGGTTTCACTCGCGAAGATGGCATCATGAGCGACGAGCGGACGAACGGGGCACCAAGACGCAACGCCGGGGCGAGCGGCATCGTCATCGCCGTCGCCTGCGCGGCCTTCGCCTTCGGCATGCTCGGCGCAGCCTTTGCTTCGGTGCCGCTCTACCGGCTGTTCTGTCAGGTCACCGGCTATGGCGGCACCACCCAGCGGGCGGAAGCCGCGCCGGCGGCGGTGAGCGAGAAGCAGGTCACGGTGCGCTTCGACGGCAACGTCGCCGAGGGGCTGCCCTGGACATTCCGTCCGAACCAGCGCGAGGTCCGGGTCAATCTCGGGGCCCAGTCGACGGTCAGCTACCATGTCGAGAACACCTCCGACCGGGCGATCACCGGGCAGGCGCTGTTCAACGTGACGCCGGAGGCGGCCGGGCTCTACTTCAACAAGATCGCCTGCTTCTGCTTCTCGAACCAGACCCTGCAGCCGGGCGAGAAGGTCGAGATGCCGATCGTCTTCTATGTCGATCCGGACATGGCGGACACCGAAGAGTTGAAGAGCCTGCAGGCGATTACCCTGTCCTACACCTTCTTTCCGGTGGACGACCCGGCACCGGTGGTGGCGGCGCCGACGCCGGCTCCGGTGGGCGCAGGGAACGGTTAGTTGACGATGGCGCTGTCCCGCCGGGGCGGCGCGACGAGAATGCTGGAATCGTTCGGTCCGCTGGGGTAGAGACGGTTCCGGCAGGTGAGTGGGAGACAGCGGGGAGAGCCATGGCGGACGCGCACGCAAAGAAACACGACTATCACATCATCGATCCGAGCCCCTGGCCGTTCGTAGCGTCGGTCGGCGCGCTGATCATGATGATCGGCGCCGTCTCCCTGATGCGCTGGAACAGCGGGACCGAGTTCGTTCTCTTCGGCCTCAATCTCGCCACGCCCTGGATCTTCCTCCTCGGCCTCGCGATCGTGCTCTACGTCATGTATGCGTGGTGGTCCGATACGATCAAGGAGGGCCAGGAAGGCGCTCATACCCGCGTCGTGTCGCTGCATCTGCGCTACGGCATGATCATGTTCATCGCCTCCGAGGTGATGTTCTTCGTCGCCTGGTTCTGGGCCTTCTTCGACGCCAGCCTGTTTCCCAACGAGGCGATCCAGGCGGAGCGGATGCAGGTCCTCGGCGGGCAGTGGCCGCCGGTCGGCATCGAGGTGCTCGACCCGCTGCACCTGCCGCTGTTCAACACGATCACGCTGCTGCTCTCCGGCACGACGGTGACCTGGGCCCACCACGCCCTGCTGCACAACGACCGCAAGAGCCTGAAGCTCGGCCTTGCCCTGACCGTGGTGCTCGGCGTCATCTTCTCCTACGTCCAGTACATCGAATACGCCCACGCGCCGTTTGCCTTCGCGGGCTCGATCTACGGCTCGACCTTCTTCATGGCGACGGGCTTCCACGGGTTCCACGTCCTCATCGGGACGATCTTCCTCACGGTCTGCCTGATCCGCGCCATGGCCGGGCAGTTCACGCCGCAGAAGCATTTCGGCTTCGAGGCCGCCGCCTGGTACTGGCACTTCGTCGACGTCGTCTGGCTGTTCCTGTTTTTCGCCGTCTATGTCTGGGGCGGCTGGGGCGCGCCGGTCTTCGACGCCTGAGGCCGAAAGGCAGGCTGACGGCTCGATCCGCCAGCACCAGTGACGATCATGAAGGCGGCGCGGCCTCTCCCGCCGCCTTCTTCGTTTGAAGGGATATCGCAATGGCCGAGGACAGGGCATTCCACGCCGAGGCCGATCCGGTGAAGGCGGCGACGCGCGGGCGCTGTCCGCGCTGCGGCGAGGGCCGGCTGTTCGCGGGCTTCCTGTCGCTGCGCAAGCGCTGCAGCCACTGCGGCCTCGATTTTGCCTTCGCCGATTCCGGCGACGGGCCGGCGGTGTTCGTCATCCTGATCATCGGCTTCGTCGTCTGCGGCCTTGCTCTGTGGATGGAGGTCAGCGTCGCGCCGCCGCTCTGGGTGCATTTCCTCCTCTGGCTGCCGCTGACGCTCATCCTCGCCCTGCCGCTCCTGCGCCTCCTCAAGGGCACGATGATCGGCCTGCAATACCGCAACCGCGCCGCCGAGGGCCGGCTCGAGGATGCGGGCGAGCGAAGCGAGTGAGGCATCGATGAGCAAGGGAGCTTCGACCCGGAGCGAGGGCCGCGAGGGCGGCCCGCGGGATGACGCCGGACCTGCCGACGCCGGCGCCGGGCACGGCCGACCCGGCGGCGACGTCCCCGCCACCGGCGAGCCGCGCATGGGCCGCGGGCGATTCGCCTTGGCGCTGGGCTTCTGTCTCGTCGGCATCGCGATCCTCTTCGCCCTCGGCTCCTGGCAGCTCGAGCGCCTCCACTGGAAGGAGGCGCTGATCGCCGAGATCGACAGCCGCATTCACGCCGAGCCCGTCGATCTCGCGACCCTGGAGGCCCGCTTCGCAGCGGGCGAGCCGATCGACTACACGCCCGTCACCGTGACGGGACGGTTCCTCAACGACCATGAGCGCTACTTCCTCTCGACCTTCGAGGGCCAGGCGGGCTGGAACGTCTACGCGCCGCTGAGGCTCGCAGGCGGCGACGTCGTCTTCGTCAATCGCGGCTTCGTGCCCTACGACATGCGCGACCCGGACAGGCGGCGCGCCGGCCAGCCGGAAGGGGAGGTGACGCTCATCGGCCTCGCGCGGGCGGCGCCGACCGAGAAGCCCGGTTACTTCACCCCGGAGAACGAACCGGCCAAGGACACGTTCTTCTGGCAGGATCTCCCGGCCATGGCCGAGGGGGTGCCGCTCGGCCAGGGCGCACGGCTGGTCCCCTTCCTGGTCGCCGCCGGGCCCGGGCGCGCCGAGGGCGGCTGGCCGGTCGGCGGCACGACGGTGGTGTCGCTTCCCAACAATCACCTGCAATATGTCGTCACATGGTACGGCATCTGCCTCGTCCTGGTGGTGATGACCGCGATGATGATCGTGCGGCGATATCGCGGCCGCGCTTGACAGGGCGGGGCGGGATGCCTTCATTCGGGCCGTCGGTCAGGCCATCGAAACGGCGTGGATGGCCGACTGAAAAGCCGCCGACCGCCGAACCGCCGACAGATCACCCGCCGACAGACCACCGACCCGCGTTGGAGAATCCGTGTCCCTTCTGGAGCCGACGAAGCCGAAGCTGACCCTGCGACTGTGCGAGCCGCGCGGCTTCTGCGCGGGCGTCGACCGGGCGATACAGATCGTCGTCTTGGCGCTGAAGAAATACGGCGCGCCGGTCTATGTCCGGCACGAGATCGTCCATAACAAATACGTCGTCGACGGCCTGCGCGACATGGGCGCGATCTTCGTCAAGGAGCTCGACGACATCCCCGACGACGGCCAGCCGGTGGTGTTCTCCGCGCACGGCGTGCCGAAATCGGTGCCGGCGGCGGCAGCCGACCGCGAGATGCTCTATCTCGACGCCACCTGCCCGCTGGTCTCGAAGGTCCACAAGCAGGCGATGCTGCATGTGAAGCGCGGCCGCCATGTCGTCCTGATCGGCCATCGCGGCCATCCCGAAGTGATCGGCACCATGGGCCAGCTTGCCCCCGGGACCGTCAGCCTGATCGAGACGGTCGCGGACGTGGCGGCCTTCGAGCCCGAGGATCCGCAGGCGCTCGGTTTCGTGACCCAGACGACGCTGTCGCTGGACGACACGGCGGACATCGTTGCGGCGCTCCAGGCGAAGTTCCCGGCGATGACGGCGCCCTCGTCGGAATCGATCTGCTACGCCACCACCAACCGCCAGGAGGCGGTGAAAGCCTCGGCGCCGGGCACGAACCTCTTCCTGATCGTCGGGGCGCCGAATTCCTCCAATTCCAAGCGCCTCGTCGAGGTGGCCGAAAAAGCGGGATCGGCGAGGGGCGCGCTCGTCCAGGGGCCGCAGGAGATCCCGTTTGACCTGATTGCCGGCGACGCGCCGGTGGTCGGCATGTCGGCCGGGGCCTCGGCGCCGGAGATCCTGGTCGATGCGATCATTTCGGCGCTTCGCGATCGCTACGAGGTTTCGGTCGAGCTGGTGCAGACCGCCGAGGAGAACGAGAACTTCCCGGTGATGCGCTCCCTGCGCGACGTTCCCCTGACGAGCGCCGACATGGCCTTCGTCAACGGCGGAGCCTGAGAACCTTGGCCGTCTACACCGACGTCACCGAGCCGCAGCTCGCCGCCTTCCTCGATCGCTACGATCTCGGCGCCCTCGCCAGCTACAAGGGGATCGCCGAGGGAGTGGAGAATTCCAACTTCCTGCTGCGCACCACCGGCGGCACCTACATCCTCACCCTCTACGAGAAGCGGGTGAATCGCGGCGACCTGCCGTTCTTCGTCGGGCTGATGGAGCATCTGGCCGAGCGCGGCCTGTCCTGCCCGCTGCCGGTCCACGACCGCGACGGCAACGCGCTGGGCGAACTGGCGGGGCGGCCCGCGGCGGTCTTCACCTTTCTCGACGGCATGTGGACGCGGCGCCCGAGCCCCGATCACTGCCGCGCCGTCGGCGTGGCGCTCGCCCGCATGCACGACAGCGCCGCGGACTTTGAGCTGACGCGGCGCAACGGCCTGTCGCCGGCCGACTGGCGCCCGCTCTACGAGAGCTGCGGCGGGCGGGCCGATGAGGTCGAGCCGGGGCTGTCGGCCGAGATCGAGGCGGAACTCTCGCATTTTGAGGCGCGGTGGCCGGCCGGGCTTCCCGCCGGCGTCATCCATGCCGACCTCTTTCCCGACAACGTGTTCTTCCTGTCCGGGCAGCTGTCGGGCCTCATCGACTTCTACTTCGCCTGCAACGACCTCCTCGCCTACGACCTCGCCATCACGCTCTCGGCCTGGTGTTTCGAGCAGGACGGCAGCTACAACGTCACCAAGGGTCGGGCGCTGATCTCGGGCTATGCCTCGGTGCGGCCGCTCGAAGCGGCCGAATATGACAGCCTGCCGCTGCTCTGCCGGGGCGCGGCCATGCGCTTCATGCTGACGCGGCTCTATGACTGGCTGAACGTGCCGGACGATAGCTTCGTCACCAAGAAGGATCCGCGCGAATATCTGAAGAAACTGCGCTTTCACCGCGGCGTGCGCGATGCCTCGGAATACGGGCTGGAGAAGGCGGCGGTGACGAGGGACATGGCATGAGCGAGAGCGGCGAACGCGTCGAGATCTTCACCGACGGGGCCTGTTCGGGCAATCCCGGGCCCGGCGGCTGGGGCGCGATCCTGCGCTATCGCGGCCAGGAGAAGGAGTTGAAGGGCGGCGAGCCGGACACCACCAACAACCGCATGGAGCTCTTGGCGGCGATCTCCGCGCTGAAGGCCCTGAACCGGGCCTGCGCCGTCGATCTTTATTCCGACTCGAACTATCTGCGCGACGGCATCACCAAGTGGATCTTCGGCTGGAAGAAGAAGGGTTGGCGGACCGCCGACGGCAAGCCGGTGAAGAACGTCGAGCTCTGGCAGCAGCTGGAAGCCGAGAAGGGCCGCCACGACGTCACCTTCCACTGGGTCCGCGGCCATGCCGGCCATGCCGAGAACGAACGCGCCGACGAGCTGGCGAGGGCCGGCATGGAGCCGTTCAAGAGGAAGCGCGCCGGCTGAGGGAGGCGGGCGAGATGACGCTGCCGACGAACGAAGGGCTGGGGAAAGGAGAGCGGAAGCAGCCGGTCGATGCCGAAGTCGAGGCCGCGAAGCTCACCGCGACGTTCCTGAACGGGGTCGCCGTTTCATTGGCAGCGGTCGGAAGCTTCGCACCGATCTTCAATGCGATGTACGCAGCACGCGACGCCTCGATCGAAACTGCCAAACTCGGCGCCGTCAGCACGATTTGCTTCTTGCTTTCCGCAGCCATACATTGGATCGCGCGTGCCTACATCAAAAGGGAGCTGCGGAAATGACCGATCCAGAATTTCTGCTGATGCTTTTGACGCCGTTCGGAATGCTGGCTCTGGCTCTCGTCACGGTGTACTTCGCCAGCAGTTCGCGCTGAAGTCTCTCCGTGCGCTGCTGAGGGCAGCGCCTGGCTCGCCGATTTCTTCATCCGCACCTGACTTTCAGCCACAGCACGATCCCGAGATTTCAGGGATGGCGCAGGGGCGACGCCTTCCAACTGGTTCGCAAGGAAAGCCGGCGTCTTCCATCTAGCGCCGTCGATTTGACTCGGATGACGATTCGGCCAATGGCCTCCTTCATCATTCCCTTCCCCTGTTAGACTGGCATTGTCACTTCGACATGCCGGAGTGCCATTTCATCGTCTTTCTCTGGAAGCGAACCAACCCGCCAACGGCGACGCATACCAGCGCCTCGTCACGCAAGTCACAGGACCACCCCATGAATCTCGACCTTCTCAAGCGCCTCTGCGAGACCCCCGGCGTGCCCGGCCGCGAGACCCGCGTGCGGGCGCTGATCGAGGCAGAGGCGAAGGGCCTCTTCGATGAGATCCGCACCGACGCCCTCGGCTCGCTGATCTGCACCCGCAAGGGCAGGGGCGACAAGCCGGAGAAGCTGCTGCTCCTCTGCCACATGGACGAGATCGGCTTCCTCGTCTCCCATGTCACCGACAAGGGCTTCGTCCATGTCGATCCGGTGGGCGGCTTCGACCCGCGCAACCTGTTCTCGCGCCGCGTCCTCGTCTGCACCGACGAGGGCGACATCAAGGGCGTGATGAACGCCGAGGGCAAGCCGATCCACATCCAGTCGCCCGAAGAGCGCAAGAAGATGCCGGAGCCGAACGAGTTCGTCGTCGACACCGGCCTCGGCGCGGCGGCGAAGGAGGCGATCCGGGTCGGCGACTATGTCGTGATGAACGAGCCCTTCGAGGAGATGGGCGAGAAGATCGTCTCCAAGGCCCTCGACAACCGCATCGCCTGCTGGCTCGGCCTGGAATGCGTCCGAAAGCTCGTCGAGGACGGCCTGTCCCACGACTGCGAGCTGACCATCGCCTTCACCGCCCAGGAGGAGGTCGGCCTGCGCGGCGCCAAGACCGCTTCCTACGGCGTGGCGCCGGACATCGCCATCGGCGTCGACACGACGCTTGCCTGCGACACGCCGGGCGTGCCGGAGAAGGACCGCACGACGGTTCATGGCGCTGGCTTCGGGCTGCACATGAAGGACGGATCCTTCATCGCCGACTACGCGCTGGTCAAGGAGATCGAGGCGCTGGCGAAGGAGAAGGGCATCGCCTGCCAGCGCACGATCCTCGCCAAGGGCGGCCAGGACGGCGCGGCGGCGCAGCAGGCGGGCATCGGCGCAAGGGCGATCGGCATCGTCGTCGGCACGCGCTACATTCACACCGTCGCCGAGATGATCGACAAGCGCGACCTTCAGGCGGCCCGCGAGATCCTCACGGCGTTCGTCGCCGCGCATTGACGGCGTCGGCCCGCACCGCCAGCCAACCGCCCGGCCGGCGCGGGCCGCGACCATTCCGGCCGTATCGCCCGAAAGACCGAGCGCCCGAATGACCGAGCGCCCGGATGATCACGCGCTCGAACCACGCGAAGGGATGACGGTCGGCAGTGCCGCCCGACCGTCCCTTACATCTGCTCGAGCAGGGCCTCGGCGCTGGACTTGTCCGCCTGGCCGGGGCTCTCCTCGATGTTGAGCTGCTTCACCACGCCGTCCTCGACCAGCATCGAATAGCGCTTGGAGCGCGTGCCGAGGCCGGCGACGGACAGGTCGATGTCGAGGCCGAGAGCCTTGGTGAACTCCCCGTTGCCGTCGGAGAGGAAGAGGATCTTGCCCGACGCCTCGGTGGACTTCTCCCAGGCGCCCATCACGAAGATGTCGTTGACCGCGACGACGGCGATGGTGTCGACGCCCTTCTGGCGGAACTCGTCGTTGTGGGTCAGGAAGCCCGGCAGGTGGTTCATCGAGCAGGTCGGCGTGAAGGCACCGGGAACGCCGAAGAGCACCACCGTCTTGCCGGAGAAGATCGACTCGGTCGAAAGATCGGCCGGCCCGTCCTCGGTGCGGGTCTTGACGGTGGCGTTCGGGATTTTGTCGCCGACGGCGATGGTCATGTCGAAAACTCCGCTATCAATGGAAAACGCGGCGGCATCGTTCGATCCGCCGTTCGCCGATCACGATCTGGCGCCCGTGGCCCGCTTGTCCAGCGACCCTGCGGCAATGGCGACGCATTTTGCAGATAGCCGGGCCGCTTTCCCGGCCTGGGGCGGCGGCCTCAGTCCTGCGGCGCGACGGGGACGGCGGTCGCCTCGAGCGCCGCGCCGTCGCGGGTATAGACGAGATCGACCATCTCCGGCGGCCCGCTGGCGCCGGAGGGGGCTTCGGCGACCGGCACGGCGAAGACGCTGATGCCGCCCTGCGTCGACACTTGCGTCGGCTCGTCGAAATACCAGCCGTCACGCGAGGTGACGAAGAGATCCGGCGCACCGCTGCCCGAGGCCGGGCCCGGATCCGCGACCGTGACGCGCAGCGACGCCGCGTCGGCGGACACCGTGAACGTCTCGTCCCCGGCCTCCTGCGGCAGCGCCGCGAAGGCCTGCGCGACGGCTGTATCCGCCTCGGGGCCGGTGGCTGAGGTCGCGAGGGTGGCCTGCACGGGAATGCAGATGTCCTGGCAGACGCCCATGAACACCGATGCCTCGATGGTCCCGATGGTCTCGCCCGGCTCGACGTCGAGCTCGAGAGCGAAGGCGACGTCGCCCTTGTAGCCGTTGGCGCGGGTTTCGGCCTCGCCGAAGCGATGCGGCGCCGGAAAACGGGCGCGGATCGTCTGGAAGCCCTCCGTCTTCGACAGGTCGATCTGCGGCGGAACGCCCGAGGCGCCGGGGTCGAGCCAGTAGGTCTTCCAGCCGGGCGCCAGATCGACGATCAGCGCGGCCCGCACGGCACCATCCACGGGCTCCGACGCGCGCACGAGCCGCAGGCTCACCTCGCCATTGGAGAAGACGCTCGGGTCGCTGCCGGCGGCAGAGGCAGGGGGGGTGGGGACGGTGGCCGCAACGAAAGCGAGAAGGAGAAGACGCTTGATCAGGCGGCCGGCATCAGCGGGCTCGCCGCTGCCGGGCACTGTGAGGCGCGGTTTGCGGCAGGGGCGGCGACAGGCGGCGGAGAGACGATTGAGGCGCTGCATACTCGGTTTCTTCGCTGGTTTCCAGAAGCCAGATAACGGCATTTTGTCGTTTTCGGGAAGCTCGTGACAAATCTGCTCTGGTCATTCTTCGAAGCCGATGCCACCTTTGTTGCAGCAGGAATGGTTTTCATGTTCGGTCATCGACGCCGGCTCGGCGGAGCGACCGTTGTGCGGCCCGGCGGCGCTGTCCAGCGGGTCCGCCCGGCTGCGGCCGCCAAGACGTCGCGTCGACGAAAGGCCCGCTGTCGCAAACCATGCGGTGAGGTAGAATGAAGCTCGATATCGATCTCGATTCCGTCGATGGCGACGTCGCGAACTCCCTGGAGGGGCACTTCCTGATCGCCATGCCCGCGATCAGCGACGAGCCCTTCGCCCGTACGGTCGTCTATGTCTGCGCCCATTCGCCCAACGGGGCAATGGGCTTCATCATCAACAAGTCGCAGCCGATGAGCTTCCCGGCGCTGCTCACCCAGCTCGGCGTCGTCGAGAGCGAGGACGCCATCCGGCTGCCGTCGGGCGGGCGCGAGGTCTCGGTCTGCGTCGGCGGCCCGGTGGAGAAGGGGCGCGGCTTCGTCCTCCATTCGGACGACTACGATTCCGAATCCACCGTCCATGTGGCGGAGAACATCGCCCTGACGCCGACGGTCGACATCCTGCGGGCGATTTCGGAGGGGATGGGGCCGCGCACGGCGATCATGGCGCTCGGCTATTCCGGCTGGGCGCCGGGGCAGCTGGAAGAGGAGATCGCCGCCAATGGCTGGCTGACCTGCAAGGCCGATCTCGGCATCGTCTTCGACACCGACCTCGACGCCAAATACAAGCGGGCGCTGGGCCTTCTCGGCATCGAGCCGGCGTTCCTGGCGGTCGAGGCGGGGCACGCCTGAGGGGCGATGGGGGCGGCAGCATATCCGACGGCCGCCGATAGCCGCAGCGCCCCATCCGGCCGACTGCTCTTGGCTTTTAGGAATGCGACGGGGTGTGCTGCAGAGGGGTGAAGGCATGAAAACCTCGTCATCCCGGGTCAAGCCCAGGATGACGAAGCGTAGACTTCAGCGACCACTCTCCCCCAATCTCACGGGACATGACGTTCTGAAGGAGCGGCCGGGCGGGTAGGCGGATCATGTGGCGACAAGCGCTGCGAGCATGAACCGTGCAATGCGCGCCCCCAAATCCGCCTCTCAACTCGCCCGCTTCAAACTCGCCGAACGATCGACCAGCAGCCTGCGCGCCATCTCGAAGTTGATCGGCGGCGAGAAGGCGAAGCTCTGGGCGTATTCGCAGCCGAGCTGGCGCAGCTGGACGATGTCGCTCTCGCTCTCGACCCCCTCGGCGACGACCTTGAGATCGAGGTCGTGGGCCATGGTGACGATCGAGTGGAGGATGATCGGCCGCTGCGGCTGGTCGTTGTTCCGGAGGAAGGACTGGTCGATCTTCAGCGTGTCGAAGGGGAAGCGCATCAGATAGGCGAGGGAGGAGTGGCCGGTGCCGAAGTCGTCGAGGGACAGGCCGACGCCGAGGTCGCGCAGCTTGGCGAGGAGCTTCGCCGAGCGCTCGGGATTGTCCATGACCATGGATTCGGTCAGCTCCAGCTTCAGGCAGCGCGGCGCGAGCTTGTAGCGGTCGAGGACGCTCCTGACGTCGGCGATGAGGTCCTGGCGGATCAGCTGGCGGCTGGAAATGTTCACCGACATGAAGAAGCTGTCGTCGCCGGTCGCCCGGTGGAGGTCGCAGAGGCGCTTGGCGGCTTCCTCGAGGGCGAACTGGCCGAGGGTGACGATCAGCCCGGTGTTCTCGGCGATCGGCACGAATTCGGCGGGCGAGATCGCCCCGCGGCGCGGATGCTCCCAGCGCATCAGCGCCTCGAAGCCTGCGACCTTCTCCGATTCCAGATCGACGATCGGCTGGAAGGCGAGGGAGAGTTCCGAGCGCTCGAAGGCGCGGCGAAGGTCGGATTCCAGCTGCAGCCGGCCGGAGCCGATGGTCTTGTAGGCCGGGCGGAAGGGCTCGATCCGGTCGCCGCCGAAGCGTTTCGCCTGATACATGGCGAGCTCGGCCTCCTTCAGCGTCTCCTCGCTGGTCGCCCCCTCCGCCCAGCCCGACAGGCCGATCGAGCCGGTCAGAACGATCTCCCGGCCGGCGAGGGAGATCGGCGCCTTGATCGCCTCGCGCAGGGATTCGGCGAAGGCGGCGACGGCGGCGACGTCGCTTTCGGAGACGAGGATCAGGCCGAACTGGTCACTGCCGAGCCGGGCCAGCGAATCCTGGGGTTTCAGGATGCGCTTCAGCCGACGGCCGACGGTGAGGAGGATGGTGTCGCCGACGGCGAGGCCGAAATCGTCGTTCACCTGCTTGAACCGGTCGACGTCGATGACGAAGATGGTCGGGCGCACGTCGTCCCTTGTCGCCGCGAGAACGCCGATCGCCTCCAGCCGGTCGCCGAACAGCTCGCGGTTGGGAAGCCCGGTCAGCTGGTCGTGCAGCGCATCGTGGAGCAGCCGTTCCTCGGCCTTCTTCTGCTCGGTCACGTCCTGCAGCGTGCCGACGCAGCGCGCCACCTCGCCGTCGGAGCCGAGCACCGGCCGGGCGCGCAGCTGCATCCAGTGATAGTGGCCGTCCTCGTCCGTAACCCGGAACTCCTGCACGATGCGGCCGCGGCGATGCTCGATCACCGTGTCGAAGGTCAGCTTGAAGCGGTCGCGGTCGTCGGGATGGAGGATCGGCAGCCAGTCGCGTGCGGCGCCGTTCATTGCGCCGATCGGCATGCCGGAGAGCGTGTCGCCGTCGGCGCCGACGAAGATGCGGTCGCGCGGCACGTCCCAGTCGAACACCGCGTCGCCGGCGCCTGCGAGAGCCAGCGAGCGCCGCTCCATGTCGGACAAGAGCCCCTGGGCGAAGCTGCCGCCGGCGAAGGCGTGCTGCATCACCGTGAAGCCGATCAAGAGCACGATCAGCACGAGGCCGCCGCCGAGCGCCGGCTGGATGATGTCGTTGTCGATACGCCCGGAGACGGTCATCCAGCTGGCCACCAGCCAGAGGATGATGAGGCACCAGGTCGGGATCAGCATCACCGCCCGGTCGAAGCCGTGGAAGGAGAGGCCGACGATGAGGGCGAGGCCGATGCCGGCGGTGGCGGCGAGGGAAAGCCGCGCGATGCCGGAGGCGACCACCGGCTCGAAGGCTGCCAGCGCCCCGAGCCCGGCAAGCAGCGCCAGCCAGACGAGGAGGGTGATCGACAGCGCCCGGTGCCAGCGATTGAGGTTGAGATAGGCGAACAGGAACATCGCCAAAGTGAAGGCGAGGGCGACCTCGGTGCCGGCGCGCCAGACCCGTTCCTGCCCCGGCGCCAGCGGCAGCAGCTTCTGCCAGAAATCGAAGTCGATGCAGATATAGCCGAGCACCGCCCAGGCGAGGGCCGCAGCGGCGGGGAACATCGCCGAGCCCTTGACCACGAAGAGGATCGTCAGGAACACGGCGAGAAGGCCGGCGATGCCGAGCACGATGCCGCGATAGAGGGTGAAGGCGTTGATCGTGTCCTTGTAGCCGTTCGGCTCCCACAGCCGCAGCTCGGGAAGCTTGGGGCTCGTCAGCTCGGCGACGAAGGTGACGACCGAGCCGGGGTCGAGGGTGACGAGGAAGACGTCGGCATCGGTGCTGGATTGCCGCTCCAGCGCGAAGCCCTGGCTGGGGGTGATCGAGGCGATGCGCTGGGAGCCGAGATCGGGCGACAGGATGCCGGAGCCGACCAGGCGGAAATGCGAGGCGACGACGAGCCGGTCCAGCTGTTCGTCGGTGTTGTTGGCGAGCGCGAAGACCGCCCAGTTGCCCGAGGCGCTCGGCGACTTCGCCTCGACCTCGATGCGCCGGACGATGCCGTCGGCGCCGGGCACGGTGGTGACCTGGAAGTTGCGCCCCTGGCCGTAATAGACGTCGGTGGCGGGCTCGAGGTCGATGGCGACGTCTTCGCGCGAGACGCCGACCGGCTCGAGCGCGAGAGCGGGCGAGACCAGCCCGGCAAGCGAGGCGAAGGCGAGAATGATGATCAGCCAACGCTGAATGATGAACCGCATGCCCCCCGGCGCTTTCCTTCTGGCCCTTTCGGACCTGCTGGCCGTATCCCGGCCGTAACCGGCCGGGCGCCGTACGCCCGGACCGGGATGTTTCACTAACGCCTGCCTGCGACCCGCCGCGCCCGCCCGCCCCGGTTGCCCCGGTCGTCGGCCGCGGTGGATTGTCGCAGCTTTCGGCAGGTTGGTGAAGCCGCGATCAGCCGCACGATGCAACGTCTTCGGCCGGGCGCGTCCGGCGCGCCGCAGCGCCGGGGCGCCCTGCATCCGGGAGCGACGGTAGAAGGACGCTCGAACGCTGCGGGACTACCCATCCTGCCGACCGAAGATCGCCGCCGGCCTGCGCGCCGGTGCTGTAGCGGCCGATCGCGACCATTCTTCGACAAGCAGCGCATAGAGGCAATGGTCTTCCCATTTCCCGGCGATCTTGAGGTAACCGCGCAGGCGGCCCTCGCGCGAAAAGCCGCAGCGCTCGAGCAGCCGGATCGAGCGCTGGTTGCTCGGCAGGCACGCCGCCTCGATCCGGTGCAGCCCCTCGATCTCGAAGGCGAAGAGTTTCACCGCCTCGACGGCGCGGCGCATATGGCCCTGGCCGGCATACCGCTCGCCCATCCAGTAGCCGAGCGTTGCCGACTGGGCAACGCCGCGGCGGATGTGGCCGACGGTGATGCCGCCGAGAAGGGTGGTTCCCGCGCGGTCGAAGACGAAGAACGAGTAGCCGCAGGCCTCCCGGGCCTCGTGATTGTAGCGGGCGATGCGGCGGCGAAAGGCCGGCCAGGAGAGCTCGTCGTCGGTCCAGACCGGCTCCCACGGCGTCAGGAAGGCGCGGCTCTCCTCGCGCAGTGCGCGCCAGGCGGGATAGTCCGATCGGCGCGGCAGGCGCAGGACGACGCCGTCGCCGGTCAGGACGGGGACGTTCGGCCGGCTGAGGTTGTCGATCAGGCCCATGGCGTGAGAGGTTTCAAAGCCCGGTGTCGCAAGGTCGGTGCGCGGTCAGCCGAGACGCGGATGCGTCGGCCGGACGAAGGCCCTTCTCATCGACCGGCCGCCACCTTGGCCTGCGGCGTCGCCGCGAGGCGGCCGCAGATGTCGTCGAGGTCCGGCAGCCGCGACAACGGGCCGATGGCGGCGAGCGTCGGCCGCGATCCGCTGAAGATCCGGCCGGCGAGATCGGCGAGGCGCGGCGCGGTGATAGCGTCCAGCCGGGCGATCAGCTCCTCGTTGGGGATGACCTCGCCGTTGAACATCAGCTGCCGGGCGATCTGGCCGGCGCGCGAGGCCGGGCTCTCCTGCGACATCAGGAGGCTCGCGCGCATCTGCGCCCTGGCCCGTGTCACCTCGGCCTCGGAGATCCCGCTCGCCGCCTCGAGCAGCTCGTCGACGATCACAGGTGCGAGCTCGGCGAGTTCCTCCTCGCCGGTCGCGGCGTGGATGCCGAAGATGCCGGTGTCGGAGAAGCTCCAGTGGAAGGCGTAGATCGCATAGCAGAGGCCGCGGCGCTCGCGCACCTCCTGGAAGAGCCGCGACGACATGCCGCCGCCCAGAATCAGCGACAGCACCTGGGAGGCGTAGAAATCCCGCGCATAGTAGGGCCGGCCCTCGAAGCCGAGCACCATCTGGGCATCGGCGAGATCGCGGCTCTGGCGAAATTCGCCGCCGACATAGGTGGCGCCCTGGCGCGTCCCGTTCGCCGCCGGCGCAGGCGTCGCGCCCGAGCCGAGCGCGGCCGAGACCTGTTCGACGACGGCCTTGTGGGACACCGCGCCGGCCGCCGCGACGACCATGCGGTCCGGGCCGTAGTGGCGGGAAAGATAGGCCCTCAGATTGTCCGGGGTGAAGGACTTCACCGTCTGGCGCGTGCCGAGGATCGGCCGGCCGATGATCTGGCTCTTGAAGGCGGCTTCCTGGAAATGATCGAAAACGATGTCGTCGGGCGTATCCTCGGCGGCGCCGATCTCCTGCAGGATGACCTGCTGCTCGCGCTCGAGCTCGGCCTCGTCGAAGCGCGAATCGATCAGGATGTCGGTGAGGATGTCGATCGCCAGCGGCACGTCGTTCTTCAGCACGCGGGCGTAGTAGGAGGTGGTCTCGACGCTGGTGGCGGCGTTGAGGTCGCCGCCGACATCCTCGATCTGTTCGGCGATCTGGCGGGCGGTCCGCCGGGAGGTGCCCTTGAAGGCCATGTGTTCGAGGAGATGGGCGATGCCGTGCTCGTTCGCCATCTCGTCGCGGGCGCCCGCCTTGACCCAGATCCCGAGCGCGGCGCTCTCCAGCGTCGGCATGGTCTCGGTGGCGATGGTGAGGCCGTTGGCGAGCCGGGTGATCTCGACGCTCATGCCCTGTCTCCCGCCGTTTCGGCTCTGGTTCGCGCCCTGATGTAGTCCTCGACCGCGGCAAGCTCGGCCGGCAGCCGGTCGAAGCGCTCGGCGCGCTCCATCAGCCCGGCATGGGCCGGCGGGAGGGCCGGCTCGGTGCCCGAGGCCTTCATGACGGCGTCGGGGAATTTCGCCGGATGGGCGGTGCCGAGGGTGATCATCGCCGCGTCGATCTCCGCTTCGCCCCCCGCTGCATCCGATGTCCTGGCGAGCATCGTCTCGGCGACGGCGACGCCGACCGCCGTGTGCGGATCGAGGAGATAGGCGGTCTCGCCGAGGACGCGGCGGATCGTCTCGGCGGTGGCCGCCTCGCCGGTCGCGGCGGCGGCGAAGGTCGCGCGGATCGTGGCCAGCACGTCCTGCGGCAGTTCGAAGCTGCCGGACTGGGACAGCCCGTTCATCAGCCGGCGCACCAGACCCGCGTCGCGGCCACTGGCCTCGAAGATCAGCCGCTCGAAATTCGACGAGACCTGGATGTCCATCGACGGCGACATGGTGGCGCTGACGGTTCCGGTCTCGTAGCGGCCGGTGGCAAGCGTGCGGGCGAGAATGTCGTTGGCATTGGTGGCGATCACCAGCTTCTCGACCGGCAGACCCATGCGCATGGCGGCATAGCCGGCGAAGATGTCGCCGAAATTGCCGGTCGGGACGGTGAAGGCGATCTTGCGTTTCGGCGCGCCGAGGCTGGCGGCGGCGGTGAAGTAGTAGACGATCTGGGCCATGATCCGGCCCCAGTTGATCGAATTCACCCCGGAAAGCCCGACTTCACGATTGAAGCGGGTATCGGCGAACATCGCCTTCACCAGCGCCTGGCAGTCGTCGAAATGCCCGTCGACGGCGACGGCATGGACGTTGTCCTTGCCCGACGTCGTCATCTGGCGCTGCTGCACCGGCGACACCCGGCCGTGCGGAAAGAGGATGAACAGATCGGTCCGCTCGCTGCCGGCGAAGGCGGCGATCGCCGCGCCGCCGGTGTCGCCCGAGGTGGCGCCGACGATGGTGGCGCGCTGGCCGCGCTCCTTCAGGAGATGGTCCATCAGCCGGGCGATCAGCTGCATGGCGACGTCCTTGAAGGCGAGCGTCGGGCCATGGAAGAGTTCGAGCACGAAATGCTTCGGGCCGATCTGGACGAGCGGCGCCACGGCGGGATGGGCGAAGCTGCCATAGGCCTCGTCGATCATCGCCCGAAGGGCCTGCGGCGCGATGTCGTCCCCGACGAAGGGGCGGAAGATCGCCTCCGCAACGTCGGCATAGGGACGGCCGGCGAAGGCCTCGATCTCGCTTTGCGAAAACTGCGGCCAGGTTTCGGGGACATAAAGACCGCCATCCGCCGCCAGCCCCTTCAGGAGGGCATCGGCAAAGCCGAGGATCTCGGCCTCGCCGCGCGTACTCACATACCTCACGTCTTCCAAACTCCCTGCCGGACCAGCGCCGGAAAGTCGGCGGCCGGTCTTGCCGCCCCAAGGCCGTGTCGCCTATCCGGGACGGGGCTGATATAGAACGGCCCGTCACAGTAAGGGAAGAACCCAGCGATGCATACCGTGCCGGCCACCCGGAACCTCATCGTCGCAGCGCTCGCGGCGAGCCTTGCAGCCTGTACGACGGGAAGCAGCGTCGAAAACACCGATCTCGGACCCCCGCCCGCCACTTCCGCCGAAGCCGCCGCCGCTCCGGCCGAGGCCGCACAGGCCCTCGGCACCGAAGCGCGCTTCTGCCCGCAGGCCTCGATCCGCGAGGGCACGGCCACCATCTCCAAGCAGGACGGCGAAGCGCTCGACTATCAGGCGGTGATCGTCGATGCAAAGCGTGACTGCCGCATCGTCGACGGCAAGCTGAAGATCACCGTCGGGGTCGAGGGCCGGCTGATGCCGGGCCGGGCGGCCAAGAACCGCACGGTCGAACTGCCGATTCGCGTTGCCGTGGTCGGTCAGGACGGCGTCATCTATTCCAATCTCGCCAAGGTTTCCATCCCGGTCGAGAAGGGCGGCACCTCGCGTGCCTTCCGCTTCATCGACGACAAGATCCTGATCGCGCCGGTGATGGGCGGGATCATCGTCTATACCGGCTTCGACGAAGGGCCGCCGAAGCAGGGGGGCTGAGCCGAAGCCGCCATCCGCCGCAAGAGGCTGCCGGCCCGGCATTCATCTGATCGGCGTCCGTCCGGCGCGATCCCTCGGCACAGCCCGGCGGTGCGTCACCGTATCGCGCCGCGATGACCGGCGCGGGCGCGGAAAACGCGATCACCCGGAACCACGCCAAGGCGGGTTCCGGGTGATCGTCATTCAGGGGACACCGGGCCGCGCGGTCGGTGCCGTCGCGGTCCCCATCCTCGATGCGGCGATCAGAACTCCGCCCAGCTTTCCTCGCGGGGCGCGGACTTCAGCGCGGTGTTGCCGGCGCTCTGATGGCGGGGCTGGCTGGCCGAGCGCTGGCGTGCGGCCGGCTGTGCCGGCTGTGCGGCCCTGGCCTGCGGCCTGCGGCTGGCGCCGGCCTTGGCGTCCGCGGCGGTGGTGAAGCGCTGCATCAGGGTCGCGAGCTGCTCGGTCTCGACGCTGAGGTTCTTGGCGGCCGCGGTGGTCTCCTCGACCATGGCGGCGTTCTGCTGGGTCACCTTGTCCATCTGGTCGGCAGCTCCGGAGACTTCCCGCAGCGTCGAGGCCTGCTGGTCGGCACTGCGGGCGATCGCCGAGACCAGGTGGCTGACCTCCTGGACACGGGCGACGATCTCCTCGAGCGACTTGCCGGAGGCTCTGGCGAGTTCCACGCCGCTCTCCACCTGCTCGGAGGACGTCGAGATCAGCGCCTTGATCTCCTTTGCTGCCTCCGCCGAGCGCTGGGCGAGGGCCCGCACTTCCTGGGCGACGACGGCAAAGCCCTTGCCGGCCTCGCCGGCGCGGGCCGCCTCGACGCCGGCGTTGAGCGCGAGGAGATTGGTCTGGAAGGCGATCTCGTCGATGACGCCGATGATCTGGGAGATCTGCTGGGACGACGCCTCGATCTTGCTCATCGCATCGACCGCCTTGGAAACGACCGTGCCGCCATTCTCGGCATCGCGCAGGGCCGTCGCCGTCGCCTGGTTGGCCTTGACGGCGTCGGCGGCGGTGCCGTTGATCCCGCGGGTGATCTCCGACAGGGCGGCGACCGTTTCCTCGAGGCTGGCCGCCTGCTGCTCGGTGCGCTGGGAGAGATCATTGGCCGCAGTGGCGATCTCGCTCATCCCTTCACCGATGGTCGAGGTCGCGCCCTTGACCTGGCCCATGGCAGCTTCCAGCCCCTCGAGCGCCTGGTTGTAGTCGACCCGCAGCTGGTCGAGCTCCGGCGTCAGCGGCTTCTCGATCCGGCGGCCGAGCTTGCCGTCGGCGAGGTCTGAAAGGGCGGCGCCGACCTCGGCCACGGCCCTGACGCGCGCGGTGACGTCGGTGGCGTATTTGACGACCTTGGTGACCTTGCCGTTGGCATCGAAGATCGGGTTGTAGGAGCCCTGGATGAAGACCTCCCTGCCAGCCTTGCCCAAACGACGGAACTCGGCGGCCTGATACTTGCCGTTGCGCAGGGCCTCCCAGAATTCACGGTACTCGGCGCTGTCGCGGTAGCTGGCCTCGACGAACATCGAATGGTTCCTGCCGGCGACTTCCGACAGCTGGTAGCCCATCGTCGTGAGAAAGTTCTCGTTGGCGGTGATGATCGTGCCGTCGGTCGCGAACTCGATCACCGCCTGGGAGCGTCCGACCGCCTGCATCTGGCCGGAATAGTCGAGGTTGAGCAGGCGCTCCCGGGCGTCGGCCCATTCGACGACGAAGCCGACGGTCGTGGTGCCCTCGCGCAGCGGGGTCACCAGGAGGTCGAACACCCGGCTGCCGACCTTGATCGAGGCGTTGTGCGGGCGCTGCAGCGTCGCCAGCATGTTGCGCTGGTGGCTGGGATTCTTGTGGAAGATGTCGATGTTGCTGCCGACCAGCGTATCGACGTTGAAGCGTGACAGCTCCTGCTTCAGCTCCGGCTCGGCCTGGCGCAGCAGACGGTCGAGCTCCGGATTGAGATAGGTGATGTTCAGCTTGGCGTCGGCCAGCATGACGTTGGTACGGAGCGCGTCGAGTGCCGCGATCTTGTGCTTGACCATCTGGCTGCGTCGGAAAATGTTAGACATGGTGCGCTCTCAAAGAGGTGAGTCGGATCTTCGAGTCCATGTCTGGGTTTGCCGATGGATGACTTCGGTCTTGAGCCGGTAGGCATGGAAGCTCTTCACTTCACCATCTGCTCAGAAACCTATTAAGGAAGAATTTTCGCAGGCTCACGCGCCAAATACAATAACCTAAGATTGGATTACAAATTCCAAGAATACTGATTACCCAAAGTCATCGAGGTAATCTGATCAGTAATATTGTCGATCTATCACGCTCCGTGGCATTTTCCGGAGCTGTAAAGCGTGCCCTTACGTCTCCTGCCAGTCGGCGAAGACCTCGATGACGGCCGGATAATCGGCGAGCCGGCTGATCACCGTCTCGGCGCCGGCCTCGGTCAAGGCATCGGCGTGACCGGCATAGCTGTGGCCGGCCCCGGTGAAGCCGACGACGCGGCAGCCGGCGGCCCGAGCGGCGCTGACGCCATGCACCGAATCCTCGATGACGACGGCCTGGTCTCCCGTGACTTCGAAGACCTTCAGCGCATGCAGGAAGACGTCGGGAGCAGGCTTCGGCCTGCCGAAGTCCGCGGCGCTGAACACATAGGGCCGGAACCTGTCCCACAGGCCGACATGCTCGAGCTCGAGCTCGAGGCGGGCGGCGCTGGAGTTCGAGCAGATGCAGCGGGGCAGGACCAGCCGGTCGAGCATCTCGTGGGCGCCGGCGATCTCCTCGGCCTCGGTGCCGAGCCGGCGGTCGATCTCGTCGTCGACGAGCTTCATGAAAGCCTGGCTGAAGCGCTGGCCGGTCTCGTCCGACAGGCGCTCGACGATCGCCGGCCAGGTGAGGCCGGCAAACCGCGCCGCAAGGTCGGCCGCGTCGAGTTCGATCCCCTCCTCGCGCAGCATCTCGCACTGAACCCTCGCCGCAATCACCTCGGAATCGATGAGGACACCGTCGCAGTCGAAGATCAGGAGCTGTGGCTGTGGCATTTCCCGGCTGCGTCCTCTTGGATGACATGAAACGGCTTGGGGGCCGGCGGGCGGCGTCCCGGGCGTGCGGTAGCACGGCGCGGCGTCTTCGCAAACGCCCGGGTGCCATCCGGGGCGCGCGACGGGCGGCCATGCAGCAGCCGATCCGGAAACCGGCGGCAGTTCCGGCCGAAATCGTCCGGCAGTTTTATCGATTGTTTACCCCGTTCGGTAACCATGAGGTTCGTCCCTGTTTCCGGCGTAATCGGTGTTTTGTCATGGCTCTTTCCCGCTCCGCACTTCTGCAACGGCCGATCGACCCGGCTTTCACCTTCAAGGACAGGATCTTCCAGGGCCACTGCGTCACCCGCATGGAGGCGTTGCCGGCCGGCTCTGTGGACGTCGTCTTCGCCGACCCACCCTACAATCTCCAGCTCGCCGGAGACCTGCACCGGCCGGACCAGTCGAAGGTCGACGCCGTCGACGACGCCTGGGACCAGTTCGAGAGCTTCCAGGCCTATGACGCCTTCACCAGGGCCTGGCTGCTCGCCGCCCGCAGGGTGCTGAAGCCGAACGGCACGATCTGGGTGATCGGCTCCTATCACAACATCTTCCGGGTCGGCGCCTCCATGCAGGATCTCGGCTACTGGCTGCTCAACGACGTCGTCTGGCGCAAGTCCAACCCGATGCCGAATTTTCGCGGACGCCGGTTCCAGAACGCCCACGAGACGCTGATCTGGGCCTCGCGAGACCAGAACGCCAAGGGCTACACCTTCAACTACGATTCGCTGAAGGCAGCGAACGACGACGTCCAGATGCGCTCCGACTGGCTGTTCCCGATCTGCACCGGAGGCGAGCGGCTGAAGGACGAGGACGGCCACAAGCTGCATCCGACCCAGAAGCCCGAGGCCCTCATCGCCCGCATCCTGCTCGCTTCGACAAAGCCCGGCGACATCGTGCTCGACCCGTTCTTCGGCACCGGCACGACGGGCGCCGTCGCACGGAAGCTCGGGCGGCACTTCGTCGGTATCGAGCGGGAGGAGGCCTATATCGAGGCGGCGGAGCGGCGGATCGCCGCCGTCGAGCCGCTGTCGGCCGAAAGCCTGACGATCCAGGCGGGCAAGCGGTCCGAGCCGCGCGTCCCCTTCGCCAGCCTGATCGAGGCGGGGCTGATCGAGCCGGGCGCCGAGCTCACCGATGCCGGACGCCGCCATGTCGCCCATGTGCGGGCCGATGGCACCGTCTCCGTCGCCGGAGAGGCCGCATCGATCCACCGGGTGGGGGCGAAGGTGCAGGGCCTGTCCGCCTGCAACGGCTGGACCTTCTGGCATGTCGAGGACGAGGGCCAGTTGAAGCCGATCGACGAGTTGCGCCGGCTGGTGCGGGAGCGCATGGCACTGCGGCCCCCGGCGGCGTGAAACCGGATCCTGCGGCGCCGATCCGGCGGCGGCGCCCGGCTGGCGGAGATGGTCAGGCGATGTCGGTCTTGCGGCAACGATCTCGCCGCATCCTCGCCCCGGGCGCGCGGCACAAGATCGCCCCGGGCGCGCGGCAAGCGATCACTGGCGCCGCGATGCGTCATCAAGCACGCCGCGGTCTTGGGCGCGGTCACGCAACGGAAACGAACGTTGCCGCGGGCGAGCATGCGATGCTCTCGGCCCGCGACAGGCGATGGCGTGAGATGGCGGGATGACCGGGCCGGATCAGGCCGGCTGCAGGTTGACGGCCTTCGGGCCCTTGCCGCGCTTGTCGGGCTCGGTGTCGAAGGAGACCTTCTGGTTTTCCTCGAGGCCGGGAAGGCCCGATGCCTGAACGGCAGAGATGTGGACGAAGATGTCCGCCCCGCCATTGTCCGGCTTGATGAAACCGAATCCCTTTTCGGTGTTGAAGAATTTGACCGTGCCGGTCTGTGCCATTATCGGAGTCCTCATCCTGGCATGTATGGGCGCCCCTGGGGGCGGCGGCAGGCAAGTCTTGATTAGGATTAGGAACCGACACATCGTGGGTCTGTGACCCACCCGGGAGAGGCGCTCCCGATACGCAATTCGTCCATTACCCGTGTTCGCGAATTTGCCCGAACGCGGGGAAGAATGCTAATTTCCCAGGGTCATTGCAAGTGAAAGATTTCTGACCAAATTCACGTTTCATTGCGGGACAGCTTCCGTGCCGGCATCTCCCTCTCCAGCAAGCAGCGGAATTCGTTAGACTATGTCGGTTCTCGTCGTTGGCTTTGCCGCCTTCCCGGGCGTTGCCCGGAACCCCTCGCAAGATCTCGTCGACGCCCTAGGGCCGCAATTGGCGTCGCTGGGGGCGGCCGGAGTGGTGCTCCCCGTCGCCTGGGACGAGACCTGGCCGCAGCTGAAGGCGGTGATCGAGACGCACCGGCCGAAGATGGTGCTGATGTTCGGCGCCCATCTGCGCGCCGAGCGCTTCCGGGTCGAGCTCCAGGCCCGCAATCACCGCGAACTCGGCCGGGCCGACGCTCTCGGCGCGTTCGCCGCCGGCCCCTCCATCGGCGACGGGCCGCAGCTCCTGCCCTGCCGGCTGGACTGGGCGTCCGTCGCCGCGGCGCTGCGGGGCGCGGGCGTCGACTTCGAATGGTCGAGCAATGCCGGGTCCTATCTCTGCAACGACACGCTCTATCGCCTCGCCCTTGCCGCCGGAGGGCTCGGGGTCGAGCGCTTCGGCTTCTTCCACCTGCCGTCCGCCGACGAGACCGTGGCCGAGCTGCTCGCCCACCCGCCGCTGCCGGAGGTCTTCATGAGCCTGCCGATCGCGCGGCTGAAGGCCGCCGCGCTGGCGCTCTTGCAAATGGAGGCCGCGGCCGGCAGACAGGCCGAGCCGACAGCCTGAAGGATGTTTCCGACATGACCGCCCGCCCATTCGACGAGGACGCGCTCGACGCCGTCTACAGCAAGGCGCTGGCCGAGGAGAAGGCGGGACGGGCCGAGGCGGCCGCCGCCGCCTACCGGGCCTGTCTCGACATCGATCCCGACGACCATGTCGGCGCGCGGCTGCGGCTGGCAGCGCTCGGGCTCGGCGAGACGCCGGCATCGGCGGGCGAGGCCTATGTGGCCACCCTGTTCGACCAGCAGGCCGAGATGTTCGAGGACATCCTCGTGCGCCAGCTCGGCTACGGCGTGCCGGAGCTGATCGCGCAGGGGCTGACGCAGCTCGGCCTCCACCACTTCGACCGGGGGCTCGATCTCGGCTGCGGCACCGGTCTCGTCGGCACGGTTCTCGACGGCCGGGCGGACGAGATGCTGGGGGTCGACCTGTCGGAGAAGATGGTCGAGATCGCCTTCGATTCCGGCTCCTACGACCATCTCTATATCGGCGAGGCGCTGGGTTTCCTGGAAGACTTCGACGAGGCCGAGCCGTTCGACCTCATCGTCGCCGCCGACGTGCTTCCCTATCTCGGCGACCTGTCGCCGCTGTTTGCGGCGGTGGCCGCAAGGCTTGCGCCGGCGGGCGTGTTCGCCGCCTCGACGGAGTCGCTGGCGGGCGGCGATGCGGCGACTGCCCATGATGGTGCGAATGGTGCCGCCGACGGGTCCGCCGGCCCGGCGCGCGATTTCGCCGTCGGCCGCGACCACCGCTTCCACCATGGCGAGGCCTATGTGCGGCGCGAACTCGAACGGGCCGGCCTGACGATCCTGTCCGCCGAGCCGATCACCGTGCGCATGCAGGAGGGCCAGCCGGCGCCGGGCCATCTCTTCATCGCGCAGCGGCCGGCCTGAGGACCCGCCGCCGAGGCAGGACACGGTCGCCAGCGCTTCTTCGACGGGTCCAGGCGGCGCCGGGATGGGGGTGGAATCGCCGCCGCCCCCGTCCCGGACCCATGGCGGCGTGCGATGGCGCTACTTCGCCGGGGCGGTCTCCGCGGCCTCGTCCGATGATGATGCACCGGCCTCCTTCGCGGGCTGTTCGAACATCACGCGGTTGACCGTCACCTTGTTTTCCTCTTCGCCCTTGCCGCGGATGATCGCGTAGATCGTGTCGCCGGTGGAGCGGTCCCAGGCGATGCCCTGGCCGCGGTTGGCGAGGGGCACCGTCGCCTTCCATTCGAGGACGGAGCCGAATTCCGGCAGCGCCATGACATAGGCTTCCGGCTCGTCGTGGCCGCTGATGTAGAGGTTGCCGTCGGGCCCGAAGGAGCCGCCGGAATTCGACATGTCGTCGAAGGTGTCGACGATCGCGTCGGGGAAGATCCAGGCCTGGCTCGGCTGCCAGTCCGCGTCGAACTTGACGACCTGGGTGTTGTACTTGTTGCCGTAGGCGAGCGGGCTCTTGCCGAAGACGCGATTGTAGTTGGCGAAGGCGCCGTACCAGGCGCCGTCGGGGCCCTTGTCCACCCAGGTGAACGAGCCGAGCTGGATGCCGAAGGAGTGGCTTTCGACATGGTCGAGCGTTTCGGCGTCGAAGATCTCCAGCGATGAGGTCATCGGCCATTCCGGATAGTTCGAATGGGCGACGTAGATCTTGCCGTCGACCACCGAGGCGCTGTCGAAATGCTTGACCGCTCCACCTTTCGGCCGCTCGAACGTCTTCACCAGCGTCTGGGTCGCCTTGTCGTATTTGGCGATGGTGCGGTTGTCGATCGCATAGAAATGCGTGGCGTCCACACCGACCGCCTGGTTGGCTTCGGGGATGGTGTAGGTGGCGACGGTCTCGGACTGCATCTCGGCCGGCTCGCCGGCGAGGGCCGGGACGATCGCCCCGGCGACGAGAAGCGCCGTGGCTGCCAGGTGAGGGATTCGCTGCATGGTCTCTCTTCCTCTGTGACGACGTGGGCGGCCGGGACCGCCCACAGGTTCTGCCGGACATCGCCTTGCGGGCGGGTCACGGGCCATGAGGCGATTGCTATTCCTGACTGATGATCCTGCGATGACAGCAGCCGTGGCGGCGCGGTTCGCCAAGGTCGGCGAAATGCCCTAGATGATCGCCCTCGGGCACGTTTCGGCGAGGTGCGTCCTCGTCAGACCGATGGGAGGTTCTTGAATGCAAATCGTTATGCGGACGGCGATTCTGGCGACGGCGCTGGGGCTGTGGATGGGAGCTGCGGCGGCGCAGTCGGGCGAATCGTCGGGTGGGTCCGCAGCGGGCGGCACGCCCAGCGGGGAGACGAACCAGCAGAACCCCGTGCTGCCGCCGGATGCGGCCCCGACGCCGATGTCGCCGGCCGAGACGGAGACGCCGCAAGAGCCGGCGGCCGCCGGCGGCGAGGCGAGCGATGCCACCGGGAGCGGCGCGCCGCTCGGCGCCGCGCCGACGGAGACGCCTGCCGGGGGGAGCGGCCAGGAGGCGGCGCCGGCCGCCGGTCAGAGCGGCGCGGCCGCGAGCGACGGGCAGCCGCGCAATGCCGTCGGCGACAAGTTCCAGATGCCGCATCTGACGCCCGAGAACCAGACCGCGATCATCACCGATCTCTGCGGCATCCAGATCCGCGACATGTCGCCGGCCGCGTGCACCTGCCTTGCCGGCCAGGCGATGGAACAGCTCTCCTCGCCCCAGCGCGACTATCTGATCGCCAGCGTCGTCGCGCCGCCGACCGCCGACCAGCTCCTGCGGCGAGGCACCGTCACGATCGACGACCAGAAGACGATCTTCGCCTTCCTCGACGCCACCTCCAACGCCTGCAAGTCGGGGACCTATGTGAAGCCCGATGCGGACGCCGCGCCGAAGTCCGGCGGCTAGAGGCGCGCTCGGCGTGAGGCTTCCGGCGCCGGTCCTTCCGGGACCGGCTTGCCGGAGGACGCCTCGCCCCTTCGTGAATGCCGGCCTGCCGCCGGCGGCAGACCCTTCCGGGAAAGGCCGTTGATCCGATGCCCGTGACCACGCGGCTCCGCACGCTGCTGCACAAGGCCGAGGGCGGCTTCGACCGGGCTCGCTGGGCCTTCAAGCGGCGGACCGGCCTGATCGGCACGCCGCTCCTCGTGCCCTATCGCGGCATGGCGACCCCGCAGGGCGTCTGGATCCGCGGCCGGGTGCTGGAGGACGAGGGGGTGACGACGGCGCCCCACAGCGATTCGACGCTGCGGAACGTCTGGCTGACCCTCAAGCGCTACGAGACCGACGAGATCAAGGGCGCGCGCATCGCATGGCGGGCGCTGGGGCAGTCCGGCGAACTCGTCAGCGACGGGGAGGGCTATTTCGACGCCGTCCTGCCGCTGCACCCGGGACCGGAGACGGCGCCGTGGTTCTGCGTGGAACTCGAGCTCCTGTCGGCGCCGTTCCACGAGGTCAAGCCGCTCGGGGCGGAGATGAAGGTCCGCAGGCACGGCCGGTCGGCCCGCTTCGGCGTCATCTCCGACATCGACGACACCATCGTGAAGACCGGGGCGACCAACTTCCTCAAGCACTGGCGCACCGTCGTCGCCAATTCGGCGCGCAGCCGCACGGCCTTTCCCGGCGTCTCGCATCTCTATCGGGCCCTGGCGAAGGGCGGCGAGGGCCCGGAGACCAACCCGATCTTCTACGTCTCGTCGAGCCCGTGGAACCTCTACGACCTGTTCGAGAGCTTCCTGGCCCTGCGCAAGATCCCGCATGGGCCGATGTTCCTGAAGGATTTCGGCCTCGACAGGGACAAGTGGCTGACCGGCGGCCACGACGGCCACAAGCTCGAGATGATCGAACGGATCATGGACGCCCATCCGGACCTGTCCTTCGTGCTGATCGGCGATTCCGGCCAGCGCGACGCGGCGATCTATGCCGAGGCCGCGCGCCGCCACGAGGGGCGGGTGCTCGCCGTCCACATCCGCGACGTGACGCGCGGGATCCTGACGGACCATGCGGGCGAGGGCCTTGCGGCCTTGCGGCAGATGGGCATCGCCGTGACCAATGCCGAGACGCTGTTCGAGGCGGCGGCGAGCGCGCACGAGATGGGGCTGATCGATGCGGACGATGTCGAATCGGTCCGCAAGGCGATCGAGGAGCGGCACGGAGAGGGCTGAGATCCGCGCTTTTCAGGCGGCCGTCGGGGGATGATCCGGCTTTTGGACGCCAGCGGCGGCATGCGACGATTTTTCCGGCATCCTTCAACCGATTAGAAGCAGATGGCGGTCCAGAACGGCTCTTCCGTTTTGCACCGCAAACACTATGGTGCGAACGATTCCAATCAGGCACCGGATGGAAAGACGATGGTCGAACTCGCGCTTCCGAAAAACTCGAGACTCACCGAGGGCAAGGTCTGGGACAAGCCGGCGGGCGCCAAGGAGGTTCGCGAGTTTCGGATCTATCGCTGGTCGCCCGACGACGGCAAGAACCCGCGCATCGACACCTTCTATGTCGACACGGCCGATTGCGGCCCCATGGTGCTCGACGCGCTTCTGTGGATCAAGAACAAGGTCGATTCCACGCTGGCGCTGCGGCGATCCTGCCGCGAGGGGATCTGCGGCTCCTGCGCGATGAACATCGACGGCTCGAACACGCTCGCCTGCACCAAGGGCATGGACGAGATCGAGGGCGACATCGCCATCTATCCCTTGCCGCACATGCCGGTGATCAAGGACCTGATCCCCGACCTGACCCTGCCCTATGCGCAGTTGCGTTCGATCGAGCCGTGGCTGAAGACCGAGACGCCGCAGCCCGAGAAGGAATGGCGCCAGAGCCATGCGGACCGGGAAAAGCTCGACGGCCTCTACGAATGCATCCTGTGCTTCTGCTGCCAGACGTCGTGTCCGTCCTACTGGTGGAACGGCGAGCGCTATCTCGGCCCGGCCGTGCTCCTGCAGGCCTATCGCTGGCTGATCGATTCCCGCGACGAGGCGACGGGCGACCGGCTGGATGCCCTGGAGGATCCCTTCAAGCTCTATCGCTGCCACACGATCATGAACTGCACCCAGGCCTGCCCGAAGGGCCTCAATCCGGCGAAGGCGATCGCCGAGATCAAGAAGATGATGGTCGAGCGGCGCATCTGAGCCTGGCCGGCTCCGGGGCGGGCTTCGTCCGGCCATCCCCGGGCCGCGTACCTGCCGCGTTCACAGGACGCGAAGGGTCGTTTCAGGACCGCGGGTTCTGAGGCGGGCTGCCAGTGCCGGGGTGCAGTTCTGATGGTGCCATGCCCGACGTTGTCGTCTTTCTCGGGCCGGCGCGGTAACCAGATGCGACGTTGCGGTGGGGCGTTTTCGCCAGCAGGATCAGCCGTTTGGAGCGATGCCCCTGGATTCTCGGGACGGGGCCCGAGAATGACGAGCCCGCGATGGTTCGCCAACATTCGTCCACGGAGACGCCGCTTGGCATCGGCCTGCAAACGAAGCCCCTCTGAAATGTCTGCATCTTGTATGGACGGGGCCCGAGAGTAACGAAGCGCCCGGGGGAGCGGCAATCCGTCGTCCCCGAGGCACCCAGCATGGTATTTCGGGAAGTCCTGTCAAAGTTGTTTGCAGCCTGTAACGCCTCGCCTCGCGCGCCAAGCAGCAGCCCGGGGCCCATCTGACGCGCCGTGCTCGTCTGGGGGTGCTGTCCCCGTGGATGGCGATGCCACCTTGGACTGGCTGGGCGCCTGGTGGTCGATCCGTGAAAGGCGCCATGGCAGGCGCCGGCCGCTGGCCCGGCGAACGAGTTGTCGAATCTTTCGTCTCGTCTGAGCCTCTCAAGACATGGAATCCTACCTCGTCGCGGGCAGCCGAAGCGAGATAAAGCGAGATAGCACCCAGCCGGCGACATCGATCGACACCGACATCGTTCGTCCGAGTAAGGTCGACATGCAGTAAGGCGGCATTCCCGCCGCTACGGTTTGGTGGAGATAGTCGGGGAAATCTCGTGCGGGCGGCGTGATTCGCCCGCAGCAATCGGTCAGAAAACGACGCTTTCGGCCGTCTCCTCCGTCGCCTCATCCGGGTCGCGACGGATGAATCTGGCGAAAATCTGGCTTTCTTCGTCGAGTGCCTGACGCAAGCTTTCGAGTGCATCGTTGTTGGCCCGCAGACGCATCAAAAGACCTTCGTCTTCAGACACATCGGGAGCATCGACGAAGGACCATCCGATCCCTGCGAACTGCTCTATCCGGCTGTCACCCCTCGATGCCACGGCGTTCCCTCCTGTCCGAAATCGAAGAATCCGGCACTTCCAAGGCATGGGGAGACCATATCCCACTTCGGGGCGGTTGCTAAGCGCTTTTCTTGGCGATGTTGCTTCGGCTCAACAAAACTTGACAGCCGGCTGCGCAGACGCTCAGGTCGCGCCGGGCGCGGGCGTGGCGGAATGGTAGACGCAAGGGACTTAAAATCCCTGGGCCTCGGTCATGCGGGTTCGAGTCCCGCCGCCCGTACCATCCCGTAACATCTGACGAATCCGTCATCGTGGACGCTGCGCCGAGCGGGGGCGCAGGGGCGCCGGCGCTGGCGTCTTCGAGACGGTCTCGCCTTCGCCGGTTCTCGCGGCTGCGACAAAATGCGCGCGGCTCTGCATAAACCCTTTGAGGCTTCCGGGACGGGCGACATATCCTGGCCACCGCCGGACTTGCCCGGCGACCTCGTTCTCCCGACAATCACAACGCTCGGAGCGCCGCCATGACTGAGACCGAACACAGCCCCGCCGTCCAGCCCTTCGAGGCGGTGGCGGCGCGGCTGGTCGACGTCGCCATGGGGCGCGCCAAGGCCGATCTGGTGGTCAGGAACGCGCGCTGGGTCAACGTCCATTCCGGCGAGATCATCCCGGCGACGGACATCGCCGTCGCGGCCGGCCGCTTCGCCTATTGCGGGCCCGACGCCTCCCACGCGATCGGGCCGGACACGGCGGTCGTCGACGCGGCGGGCCGCTATGTCGTGCCGGGGCTGTGCGACGCCCACATGCATGTGGAAAGCGGCATGGTGACGGTGACCGAGTTCTGCCGCGCCGTGATTCCCCACGGCACCACCTCGATGTTCATCGACCCGCACGAGATCGCCAATGTGCTCGGGCTTCCCGGCGTGCGGCTGATGCATGACGAGGCGCTCGTCCAGCCGGTGAACGTCTGGGTCCAGATGCCGTCCTGCGTTCCCTCGGCGCCGGGCCTGGAAGAGGGCGGTGCGGTGCTGGGGCCGAAGGAGGTCGCCGAGGCGATGGGCTGGCCGGCGATCATCGGCCTCGGCGAGGTGATGAACTTTCCCGGCGTCGCCGCCAACGATCCCGCCATGGTCGGCGAGATCGCCGCGACGCGCAGGGCCGGCAAGACCGTCGGCGGTCACTACGCCTCGGCCGATCTCGGCCTCGCCTTCCACGGCTACGTCGCCGGCGGGGCGGAGGACGACCACGAGGGCACGCGGATGGAAGATGCCGCCGCGAGAGTGCGCCAGGGCATGAAGGCGATGCTGCGGCTCGGCTCGGCCTGGTACGACGTCGCCGCGCAGGTCCGGGCGATCACCGAGATGGGTCTCGATTCGCGCCATTTCATCCTGTGCACCGACGACTGCCACTCCGGCACGCTGGTCCGCGACGGCCACATGGACCGGGTGGTGCGCCATGCCATCGCGCAAGGCCTGAAGCCGATGACGGCGATCCAGATGGCGACGATCAACACTGCCGAGCACTTCAAACTGGAGCGCGAGATCGGCTCGGTGACGCCGGGGCGGCGGGCCGATTTCCTCATCGTGTCCGACCTCTGCGACCTTGCGATCGACGCGGTCTACGGCCGCGGCGTGCGGCTTGCCTCGGCCGGCAAGCTCGAGGCCGACATGCCGGCCCATGCCTATCCGGCGAGCGCGGTCGACACGGTCCGGCTCGGACGGGCGCTCGTCGCCGACGACTTCCGGGTGAAGGCGCCGGAGGGCTCGGGCGACGACGCCGAGGTGCGGGTGATCGGCGTCGTCGAGAACCAGGCGCCGACGAAGGCGCTGACGGCGCGGGTGCCGGTCGTGGACGGCATCGCTCTGGCCGATCCGGACAACGACGTCTGCCGCATCGCCCTCGTCGAGCGGCACCGGGCGAGCGGCGGCGTCACCAACGGCTTCGTCTCCGGCTTCGGCTATCGCGACCGCTGTGCCATGGCATCGACGGTCGCCCACGACAGCCACCACATGATCGTGGTCGGGACGAGCGAGACCGACATGGCGCTCGCCGCCAATCGCCTCGGCGAGGTCGGCGGCGGCGTCGTGTTCTTCTCGGACGGGAAGGAAATGGCGCTGATCGAGATGCCGATTGCGGGCCTCATGTCGAACGAGCGCGCCGAGATCGTCGCGGAAAAGGCCGACGGGCTCATCGCCGCGATGCGCGCGGCCGGCTGCACGCTCAACAACGCCTACATGCAGCACTCGCTGCTGGCGCTCGTGGTCATCCCGGCCTTGCGAATTTCCGACAAGGGGATCGTCGACAGCGCCGATTTCAAGATCGTCGACCTGTTCGTCTGACGGTTTCGCCTGCGGGGTCGAGCGCCGGGCGTAAGGGCGGTGCGAGACGGGGAGCATCGAGGGGAAAGAAACAAAGGCGGCGGCTCCGACGATTTGGGGCGTTGATCGTCGGAGCCGTCCATCCCGGGCGCAGCGGCATGCGGTCCGGGTAGATTTGTGCAGCCTGTTCGGTCTCTTGGAGACATCGTCCGGGATGTCTTGGCTGCGATGTCCCGAAGGTTAGTCGGGCTATGTTTCATGGGAATGGCGTCCCGGACTCGCCAATGTTTCGTCACCATTTCGGCAAAGATTTCTATTCATCAACAAAAATGACATATTATTTCGCCGCTGCTTCTCCCCGATCGGGGAGGGAGACCCGCCGCACTCCCGGGGTAAGCCGGCAAGCCGACGGTCTTCCGTAACCTTCGCCCGGGCTGTGCAGACGATGGTGTCGGGCGCGATCGCGTCGCTGGAAACGCGCCGGGGCCTGCCCCGTAGCCGGCGGACTGCCGCCCATGCCGGCAGCAGCGACGAGGTGGAGTGCCCGCCGGCCCGGCCCGCCGAGCGAGTTCGGCGAGGACGCCGGCTTTGACAAAACCCGCCGTCTGGCGCATCAAACGCGGCGAATGATCGGCCTGATCTTGAGAAGGGGAGCGCATACGATGACGATCGATCGATTTGCGACGGCGGTTTCGCTGCAGATCGTCGTCGCCGGATGCGCCGTGGTCTCGATTACCGGCGCCGGCGCCGCGCGGGGCCACGGTTCCCTCGGGGACTGACGCCCCGGCCGCGACCGGCCGTCCAGCGGGGCGCCGCCTCGCGCCATCGCGGACGATCCGCATCGACGATCCGCCAGGACTCTTTCGCCGCGCCCGGCGCGGCTCACATCCGGTTCGAGACTGCGGCGGCACGCCGCGCCCGTCGCGGCGAAGGCCCGGCGGGCAGGGATGCAGCCGCTCCGGCCGGAGCAGACGAGACATGCGACGACCATGACCGAACCGACCTTCAATGCCCGTGTCGAAGCCGCGCAGGATGCGCTGCGCGATCTCTTCCCCGCGACGCCCCTGCAACTGAACGAACATCTCTCCGGCAAGTACGGCGCCCGCATCTTCCTGAAGCGCGAGGACCTGACGCCGGTCCGCTCCTACAAGATCCGCGGCGCCTTCAACTTCATGCGCAAGAAGATGGCTGCGGGCGGCGCCGGCGGCAAATTCTGCTGCGCCTCGGCCGGCAACCACGCCCAGGGCTTCGCCTTCGCCTGCAAGCATTTCGGGGTGAAGGGCCGGGTGTTCATGCCGGTGACGACGCCGCAGCAGAAGATCGAAAAGACCCGCGTCTTCGGTGGCGAGGCGATCGAGATCGAGCTGACCGGCGATTTCTTCGATGACTGCTACGCGGCCGCCAAGATCTATTCGGCCGCCGAAGATGCCGAATTCGTGCCGCCTTTCGATCACGAGGACATCGTCGAGGGCCAGGCGAGCGTCGCCCGGGAAATCCGCGAGCAGCTCTGCGAGGAAGTGCTCGATCTCGTGGTGATGCCGGTCGGCGGCGGCGGGCTCGCCTCGGGCATGACGCGCTATTTCGATGGGGAGGCAGGCGCGCCGCCGGCGCTTCGCTTCGTCGAGCCGCTCGGCGCGCCCAGCCTCCATTCCAGCCTGAAGAACGGCAGCCTCACCCGCATGCCGCAGATCGACGGCTTCGTCGACGGCGCCGCCGTCGCCCGGATCGGCGAGATCCCCTTCGAGACGTTGACGCGCTTCGCCCCAGAGGACGTAATTCTCGCGCCGGAGGGACGGCTCTGCAACACCATGCTGGAGATGCTGAATGTCGAGGGCATCGTGCTCGAGCCGGCCGGCGCCCTGGCGATCGACGCGCTCGAGAGCCTGAAGGACGAGGTGCGCGGCAAGACGGTCGTCCTCGTCGTCTCGGGGGGCAATTTCGACTTCGAGCGCCTGCCGGACGTGAAGGAGCGGGCGCTGCGCTACACCGGCCTGAAGAAGTATTTCATCCTGCGGCTCGCCCAGCGGCCCGGCGCGCTGAAGGACTTCCTCAACCTCCTCGGGCCGGAGGACGACATCGCCAGGTTTGAATATCTGAAGAAGTCGGCCCGCGACTTCGGCTCGATCCTGCTCGGCATCGAGACCAAGGATCCGGCAAACTTTCCGGCGCTTCTGGCGCGGTTCGAGGCTGGCGGCATCCGCTACCAGGACATCACCGAAGACCAGATCGTCGCGGACCTCCTGATCTGACGGCGTCGGGTTCCGGGCCTGCGGGATCGTCGGCGGGCCCGATCTGGAGGATCGCCGGGCTGTCCCTCGAATGCGGATCGACGGCATCGGCGACGTGGTTGCGGCCCAGCCGCTTGGCCGTATAGAGCGCCCTGTCGGCGGCCGTGACGAGTTCGGTCGCGGTGTGGAAGCGCTCGTCGCGGCCAGCCTCGAAGGTGACGTGCCCGAGGCTGGCGGTGACGGTGCCCCAGCCGGCATTGCCGGGATGGTCGATGCCGAGTGTCTGGATGGCGGCCCGCGCGGCCTCCGCGACCCTTCCCGCCTCCAGTCGCGTCGTGTTGGGAAGCAGCACCGCGAATTCCTCGCCGCCATAGCGCGCCACCAGGCTTTCAGGGCGACCGACGCTCCGCTCCAGCGCCTTTGCCACCTTGCGCAGGCAGCGATCGCCGATCTGATGGCCGTAGATGTCGTTGAAGGCCTTGAAGTGATCGACGTCGAGGAGAACCAGCGAGATCGGCTCGGCGCCCTTGCGGAAGTCCTCCAGCGCCGCGGCGAGCGCCAGGTCGAAGCCGCGGCGGTTGGAGATTCCGGTCAGCGGGTCGAGCAAAGCGAGGCGCTCGGCCTCGGCGCTCTGCATCATCCGCTCGGTGATGTCGGTCGCGATCTTCATCACCTTGACCGTGCGGCCGGCCGCATCGACGACGGGACTATAGCTCGCCTGCAGCCAGACGGTTCTGCCGCACCGGGCGATGCGGGACAATTCCGCCTGGATGAACTCGCCCGACCGCAAGCGATTCCACAAGGCCGCATAGGCGGGGCTTTCGGCGATCTCGGCGGGAACGAATTCCGCATGGTTGCGGCCGAGCAGTTCGCCGACGTCGTAGCCCATCAGGGCGGCGAAGTTGGCGTTGGCGGCGATGATCGTGCCGTCCATGGCGAACTCCACCATCGCCGTCGAGCGGGAGATGGCGGCCAGGATGTTCTCGTGATTGGCGGCCTGGCGCCTCCTGGCGGTGATGTCTGTGGCGATCTTGCGGATGCCCTTGAGGGTGCCGTCGTCGGCGAGGATCGGACTGTAGCTCGCCTGGAGCCAGATCTCCTGGCCGTTGCCTGCAAGGCGACGAAACTCCCGCTGGACGGTTTCGCCCGCTCGCAGCAGGTCCCACAGCGCCTGATATTGCGGGTCGTCCCGGTCCTCGGGAAACAGCAGGAGGCTATGGTGGCGGCCGACCAGCGCCTCCTCCTCGTAGTGCAGCAACTGGAGAAACTCGGCGTTGGCCGAGAGCAGCGTGCCGTCGAGGCCGAATTCCGCCAGTGCCGCAGGCGGGGAGGGCGCGTCGTGCGCCTGTGCCCCTTGCAGGGTCGGAAAGGTCTTGTCCGTCAGAACGTTGTCCATTGCCGCCCACCTCTGGTGTCCCGAGGTCGAAAGCATCGTTCGCCTGCAAAGGTTGCCCAGTACGGTGGTGAATGAGCCCTCTTGGTTAAGGAATGGTCTCTGGCCGACGGACAGTTGTTAAGGCGGGTACGGGCTCCGCCCGGCAGCGACGCCATGGCCAAGGAAAAAGTTGCAAGTTCAAACAATTGGCGGGGCAGTCATTCTCCGGCAGCGACACCCTCGCGACGTGGATCGGCGCCGCCTTCGAGCCCGTCGGGCGTGATCGAGATGGCGTGGAGGCCGGAATTGAGGTCGCTTTCCTTGACCTCGAAGCCCATGTCCCGGAGCGCCGCCGACTGCTGCGTCGCGCTGGTGCCGGCCTCGATCTCGAACGCCCCGAAGCGGTTGACGAGATGGGGAAGCGCCACAGCCTGCTGGACGTTCATGTCCCAGTCGAGAATGGCGATCAGGGCCTGGGCGACATAGCCGATGATCTGGCTGCCGCCGGGCGAGCCGATGGCGAGCACCGGCTTGCCGTCCCTCATCACGATGGTCGGCGCCATCGAGGAGCGCGGCCGCTTGCCCGGCGCGACGGCGTTGGCAATCGTGTGGCCATCGTCGTCATGGGTGGCGAAGGAAAAGTCGGTGAGCTCGTTGTTGAGGAGGAAGCCCTCCACCATCAGCCGCGAGCCGAAGCCGTTCTCGATCGTCGTTGTCATCGAGACGACGTTGCCGGCCGCGTCGGCGATGGCGAAATGGCTGGTCGAGGGCAGCTCGATGGCGGTGTCGTCGCCGAGCAGCATGGCGTGGTCCCAGGGCGGCGAGCCCGGCTGGACCTGATCCTCGGCGAGCGCTTTCTCGCCTTTCAGCAGCTCGGCCCGGGAGGCGAGATAGTCCTTGTCGAGGAGGCCCTTCAGCGGCATCGGCACGAAATCGATGTCGGCCATGTAGCGGCCCCGGTCGGCGAAGGCGAGGCGCGAGGCGTCGCCGATCAAGCGCCAGGCCTGCGGGCTCCCGGGGCCCAGAGCCTCGATGTCGAAGGGCTCGATCAGGCCGAGGATCTGGCCGACGGTGAGCGCGCCGGAGGAGGGCGGGCCCATGCCGCAGACCTCCTGGACCCGGTAGGTGATGCAGACCGGCTCGCGCTCGACGATGCGGTAGTTCGCAAGGTCGGAGAGCGCCAGGCGGCCGGGATTGCCCTCGGCATTCTGGACGGTGGCGACGATCGCCTCGGCGAGCGCGCCCTCGTAGAAGCCGGCGGCGCCCGCGTCGGCGATGGTCTGGAGGGTTCGTGCGAAGGCCTCGTTCTTCAGGAGCGTGCCCGGCTGCAGCGGCTCGCCGTTCGCATCGAAGAAGTATTCGCGCGTGCCGGCAAAGCGCTTCAGCCGCTCGCCGTCGCCGGCGATCGACTGGCTGAGCCGCGGCGATACCTCGAAGCCTGCCTTCGCGAGATCGATCGCCGGCTGGACGACGCTCTTCCAGTCGAGGGCGCCGAAGCGTTCGTGGGTGTCGAAGAGGAGCCGCAGCGTGCCGGGCGTTCCGACCGAGCGGCCGCCGACGACCGCGTCGTAGAAGGTCAAAGGATCGCCGGCCTCGTCGAGGAACAGCGTCGGATCGGCCGCGGCGGGCGCGGTCTCACGGCCGTCGAAGGTGGTCAGCCGTCCCGCCTTGGCGTCGAAGAAGACCAGGAACGCCCCGCCGCCGATGCCGGAGGATTGCGGCTCGACGAGGTTGAGGACGAGCTGGGTCGTCACCATCGCGTCGATGGCGTTGCCGCCTTTCCGCAAGATGTCGCGGCCGGCTTCGGTGGCGAGAGGATTGGCCGCGGCGACCATGAACCGCTTGGCCCGCACCGGCTCGGCGGAAACCGGCTTCAGCGACGTCGCCGCCTCGGGCTGAACCCGGTCCGCCGCCTGCTGGGCGAGGGCGGGGGTTCCGAAGACGAAGCCGGCGAGAACGGCGGCGAGCATCGAGCGAATGGGCGTCACGGGCGGCTCCTTCACGGGTTGTCGGGAGGAAGCTAGGGCCGGGGGGCGCGGGCGGAAGCGGTCTCGCGACGACGAACTTCACTCCGCGGGCGTCGCCTGCGCCTCACCGCGTGTCGTTCGTTGCGCGTCCTTCGGCAAGAGCCTGCCCAGCCAGCGTCCCAGCACTCGCTCCAGGTCGTCGACGAGCGTGTAGACCACCGGCACGTAGACGAGGGACAACAGCGTCGAGGAGACCAGCCCGCCGATCACCGCGATCGCCATCGGCGCCCGGGTTTCCGCATCGGCGCCGAGGCCGAGCGCCAGCGGCGCCATGCCTGCCGCCATGGCGATCGAGGTCATGACGATCGGCCGGGCGCGCTTTCGCGCCGCGTCCATCAGGGCGCCGTAGCGGTCCTGGCCGCCGCGCCGGGCAACGATGGCGTATTCGACGAGGAGGATCGAGTTCTTCGCCGCGATGCCCATCAGGAGGAGGACACCGATCAGCACCGAGATCGCCACCGCCGAGCCCGTCAGCCACAGGAAGCCGAAGGCGCCGCCGATGGACAAAGGCAGGGCGGTGAGGATGGTGATCGGCTGCAGGAACGAGTTGAACAACAGCGCCAGCGTCGCGAACATCAACAGAACGCCCGTCGCCATTGCCACGGTGAAGCCGGAGAACATCTCGTTCATCCGCTTGGCGTCACCCTGCGCCTTCTCGGAAATCCCCGCCGGCATGTCCTTCATCACCGGCAGGGTGGCGATCGCCTCGCGCGCCTCGCCGAGGGTGAGGCCGGACAACTCCGCCTCGACGCTCGCCGTCCGCTCGCCGTCATAATGGGTGATCGTCGTCGGGCCGGCGCCGAAGCTGAAGCTGGCGATCGAGCCGAGCGGAACCGTCTGCGACGTTCCGGCGATCTTCAGCGCCTTGATCCGTTCGAGATCGCCGCGCGCGTCGTCGGTGAGGGTGGGGACGATGTAGACCTGCCGGTCGCCGAGGCTGTACTTCGCCAGGGCCGCGTCGTTGGCGCCGATGGTCGCGACGGACAGGAGCCTCGCGACGTCGCTGGCGGTGATGCCGAAGCGCGCCATGCGCTGCTTGTCCGGCGTAACGACCAGCTCCGGCTTGGCGGCGGCGGCATCCGAGATCGGATTGAGCAGCCCGGGCACATCGCGCATCTGGGCGGCGAGGTCGTTGGCGGTCTCGGTGAGCTTTTCGCTGTCGGCGCCGGCCAGCGTGATCTTGACCTTCGAGCCCGACTGGTTGTCGGCGCCGAACTGCACCCTCGCGCCGGCAATCCCGTCGAAGGCGCCGGCGAGCCGCTTCTCGAACTCCTGCTGGGTCGCCTCGCGGTCGCCGCGGGGGACGAGATTGGCGGTCACCGTCGCCGAGTTGACGCTGGCCGTGGTGTTGCGCTGGGGCCCGCCGCCGCCTTCCGACGCCGTCCCGATCGAGGCGAAGACGCTGGCGACTTCGGGTTGCTTGGAGAGGATCGCGCTGACGGCCTTCACCACCGCGTCGGTCTCCTCCAGCGTCGAGCCGGGAACGAGCTCGATCGAGGCGAGCGCCCGGCCGCGGTCGGAGGACGGCATGAACTCGGTCGGCAGGCCGATGGCCACATAGACCGAGCCGGCGAAGAAGGCGATGCCGAGAACCGTCGTCAGCCAGCGGAACCGCAGCGCCTGGCGCAGGATCGCGAGATAGGCCGACACCCATGCGGGCGTGTCTTCCTTGGCGTCGCCGCCACCGGCCTTGACCAGATAGGCGCCCATCAGCGGCGTCAGGAGCCGCGCGACGACGAGCGAGAAGGTGACGGAGACGCAGACGGCCACGGCGAAGCTGACGAACAGCTTGCCGGGAATGCCGGGCATGAAGGCGACGGGCACGAAGACGGCGATGATCGTCGCGGTGGTGGCGACGACGGCGAGGCCGATTTCGTCGGCCGCCTCGATCGCCGCCTCGTAGGCGCTCTTGCCGCTCTGGCGCATGTGCCGGACGATGTTCTCGATCTCGACGATGGCATCGTCGACGAGGATGCCGACGACCAGCGACAGAGCGAGCAGCGTGATGTTGTTCAGCGACATGTCGAGCCAGGCCATCACCGCGAAGGTCGGGATCAGGGACAGGGGCAGGGCGGTCGCCGCGACGATGGTGGCACGGATGTCGCGCAGGAACAGGAAGACGACGACGACGGCGAGCAGCGCGCCCAGCCAGAGCGCCTCGATCGCGGCATCGTAGCTCTCCTCGACGAAGTCCGACGAGGAGGTGACCTCGGTGAAGCCGACGTCCGGGTTGTTGGCGTCGATCGCCTTGACCTCGGCCCGCGCGGCCTCGGTGACGGCGATCTGGCTCGATCCCTTGGCGCTGTAGACGGAGAAGGCGACGACCTCGCTGCCGTTCAGCCTTGCCCGGCTCCTCGGCTCTTCCCAGCCGTCGACGACCTGCCCGAGATCGGCGAGCCGCACGGACTTGCCGAGGCCGACCGGGATCGGGGTGTTCTCGAGTTCGGCGATCGATCCGGCGCTGCCCAGCGTGCGGACGGTCTGCTCGGTGCCGCCGATGACGGTGCGCCCGCCGGCCTGGTTGAGGTTCTGGGCTGCGAGCGCGTTGGTGACCGCCCCCACCGTCGTGCCATAGGCGTCGATCCGCGCGGGGTCGAGCTTGACGAGGATGGCCCGGTCGACGCCGCCCGAGCGGGTGATCTTGGAGACGCCGTCGACGGCGAGCAGGGCCTTGGAGACGTCCTCGTCGACATACCAGGAGAGCGCATCCGGCTGCATCTGCGGCGCCTCGACCACATAGGTCAGGATCGCGAAGTCGCCCACCTCGACCCGCGAGACGATCGGGGTGTCGACCGCGTCGGGCAGCTGGCCGGCGATGCCGTCGATGGCGTTCTGGACGTCGTCGGTCGCCTCGATCAGGTTGGTGTCGAGCTCGAACTCGATGGCCGTCACGGAGGCGCCCTCGCTGACCTGCGAGGTCACGCTCTCGACGCCGGAGATGGTCCCGACGGCGTTCTCGATGAGATCGGTCACCTGCGTCTCGATCTCCGTCGGCGAGGCGCCGGCCTGGGTGATCGTCACCCGGACCATCGGAAAGTCGATGTCCGGCATGTTGTTCACGCGCAGCTGCGTGAAGCCCCAGATGCCGGCGATCGCCAGCGTCAGGAACAGGATGATCGTCGGCAGCGGATGACGGATCGCCCAGGCGGAGATGTTCTTCACTGCGGCTCCCCCTCGCTCGACGCCTGCTCGGTGACGAGGCGGACCCTGTTGCCGTCCTGCAGGAAGCCGGCGCCGCTGGTGACCACCCGGTCGCCGATGGCCAGCTCGCCGGACACGGCGACGCGGCCCTCGCTGCGCACCCCGACCGCGACCGGAACGGCGGCGACGGTGTCGTCGGCGGCGATCCGGAAGACGGCGGTCTGGCCCTCCTGCCAGGTCAGTGCCTTGTCGGCGACGGTCAGGCTGTCGGTTCCGCCGGTCTCGATCCGGGCGGTGACGAACATGCCGGCCTTGAGGCCGGAGTTCTGGGGAAGCGGGATCACCGCCAAAGCGAGATGGGTGTCGGTGTCGACGACCTCGTCGAGCGAGGCGAGCGCGGCGTCGATCGTGCGGCCATCGGGTGCCGTGACCGTGGCGACGGCACCCGGCGCGAGCGCGGACACGGCGTGTTCGGGAACGTCGACCCGGGCCTCCAGCGCACCGTTCTCCTGGATGCGAACGAGCTCGCTGGAGGCCTGGACGATGATGCCGGGAACCGCCGGCCGCGCCGAGACGACGCCGGCGAAGGGCGCGCGGATGATCGTGCGCGCCAGCTGGACCTCGAGCGTCTTCCTCGCGGCTTCGGCCTGGGCGAGGGCGGCCCGCGCCGTGGCGACGGTGGTGGCGTTGGCCTCGGCGGTTTCCTTCGACACGGTGCCGGACTTCACCAGCCGCTGGCTGCGCTCGCTGGTCGCAACCGCGTTGGCGAGCGTCGCCCGGGCGCTGTCGATGGCCGCGTCCTGTTCGGCGAGCTGGGCCTTCAGGAGGGAATCGTCGAGCCGCGCGAGGACCTGGCCGGCCTCGACGGTGTCGCCCTGCGTCACCGCGACCTCGATCAGCCTGAGGCCGCTCGATTCCGCCCCGATGATCACCTCGCGATGGGCCGCGACGACACCGTTGGCGACGATCGAGGCGGCGATCCGCGCCTTGCGCACCGTATCCGTCGTGACGGTGAGGCTGGCGGGCTCTGCGGCGGCATCCGGGGCATCGACGGTCTGGGCGGTGTCGCTCGCGGCGGCGCGCGGCGAGACGCCGCTATCCCGGTTCGACCCGGCGAGACCGAACTGGCATGCGACGATGATCAGCGCAGCTGTTGCAAACAGAGCGGCCAATCGTCCGGTCTTCGCCAAGATCTTCATCGATGTCCACACGCCAGAATTCATCGTTTCGACTGGTGCGAAGATAACAATTCGCCCCGGCCGCTTCCATGTGCGCGGGATTTCGATGTGTAACGAAGGGTGTCAGGGGAGCGGTCGCGGCGATGTGGGTGAGGGCCTGGTCCCGCCCTACACCTCGTCGAGACCCCCCTCCGCCGCGACCACCTGGAGATGGTGATCGGCGTCGCCGAGGAAGAGGTCGATCATCGTCTGGCGCTTGAAGTGGTGGGCGATCTCGTACTCCATGGTGACGCCGACGCCGCCGTGGAGCTGCACCGCGTTCTGGCCGACGAAGCGGCCGGAGCGGCCGATCTGGACCTTCGCGGCCGACATCGCGGCGCGCCGCGCCGCCGCGTCGTCGCTCGCCACGTTCATCGCGGCGAGATACATCATCGAGCGGGCCTGTTCGAGCGCCATGTACATTTCCGCCGCCCGGTGCTGCAGCGCCTGGAAGGCGGCGATCGGCACACCGAACTGCTTGCGCTCCTTGATGTAGGCCGTCGTCAGGCCGACCATCCGCTCCATCGAGCCGACCGCCTCGGCACAGAGCGCCGCGATCGCCTCTGCCTCGATCCGCGTCAGCGTCGGCGCGGCGCCTTCCGGGTCCCCGAGAACGGCCTCGGCGGGCACGAAGACGCCGGCAAAGGTCAGATCCGCGGCGCGCATGCCGTCCTGCGTCGGATAGCCGCGGCGGGTCAGCCCCTCGGCATCGGCCGGGACGTGGAACAGGCCGAGGCCGGAGGCATCGCCCGGCGCGCCGGCGGTGCGGGCGGCGACGACGAAGCCGGTCGCCGCATCGCCGGCCAGCACCAGCGTCTTCTCGCCCGCAAGACGGAAGCCTTCGCCCTCGCGCTTCGCTTCCATGGCGATGCGTGAGACGTCGTAGCGGGTGCCGCGTTCGGCGAAGGCGTAGGCGAGCCGGCTGCTGCCGTCGGCGACGCCCGGCACGATGGCGGCGCGCTGCTCGGGCGATGCGGCATGGCGCAGCGCCGCGCCGGCCATGACGACCGAGGCGAGATAGGGCTCGACGACGAGGGCGCGGCCGAAGGCCTCCATCACGATCATCGTCTCGACCGGCCCGGCACCGAGGCCGCCATCCTCCTCGCTGAAGGGGATGGCGAGAAGGCCGAGCTCGGCAAAGGACTGCCAGATCGTCTCGGAGAAGCCGAGCGGCCCGGCCCGGTGCTTTTCGCGGGCCTCGAAGCCGTATTCGGCGCGCAGGAGGCGCGTGACCGAGTCCTTGATAAGGCTCTGTTCCTCGGAAAGTTCGAAATCCATGGGGTTCCTCCCAAAACCTTTTGAGCGATCGACCCGCGAGCCTTCAGCCGTCGGCGGTGCAGATGCCCGTATTGTTGAAATGGTGGCGCCAGGCGCCCGCCTCTGTCCTGCCGGACGCTCCCCCCACAAGGGGGAGATCATTCGCTTTGTTGCTGCCGCCCCATCGTCAACGCTGATGCCGGTTGCGACGGTCGAGATTGGCGCTGCCCTCTGCGCGAGATCGATCTCCCCCTGGGGGGAGACGGCTGGCAAGCCAGAGGGGGGTATCCGCGCGCCAATACCAACTGAGCGAGTGACGACCCTTCAAAGCCCGAGGATCGCCTTGGCGATGATGTTCTTCTGGATCTCGTTGGAGCCGCCGTAGATCGAGACCTTGCGATAATTGAAGTAGTTCGGCGCGATCGGGGCGGCGTAGTCGGGGCCGACGGGCGGCTCGTTGCGGCCCTCCCGGTCTTCGGCCTCGTAGGGCAGGGCGAAGGGGCCGATCGCCTCCATCAGGAGTTCGGTCGCCGCCTGCTGCAATTCGGTGCCCTTGATCTTCAGGATCGAGGAGGCCGGATCGGGCTTGCCGTGGCCGCGCCGCGCCTCGGCCGAGACGACGCGCAGCTGGGTCATCTCCAGCGCCTTCAGTTCGATCTCGACGGCGGCGACCTTCTCGCGGAAGCGCGGATCGTCCCAGACGACGCCGGCGCCGGACGGCTCGGCCCTGGCGATCTCCTTCAGGCGGCGGATGCGCTCTCTGGTGGCGCCGACGCCGGCGATCCCCGTGCGTTCGTTGCCGAGCAGGAATTTCGCGTAGTCCCAGCCCTTGTTCTCCTCGCCGACGAGGTTCTCCACCGGCACCTTCACATCGGTGAAGAACACCTCGTTGACCTCGTGGCCGCCCTCGATGGTGCGGATCGGGCGCACCGTGATGCCGGGCGTCGTCATGTCGATCAGCAGGAAGGAGATGCCCATCTGCTTCTTCGGCGCGGCCGGATCGGTGCGCACCAGGCAGAAGATCCAGTCGGCATACTGGCCGAGGGTGGTCCAGGTCTTCTGGCCGTTGACCACATAGTGATCGCCCTCGCGGATCGCGCGGGTCGACAGGCCGGCCAGATCCGAGCCGGCGCCGGGCTCGGAGAAGCCCTGGCACCACCAGTCGTCGAGATTGGCGATGCGCGGCAGGAAGCGAGCTTTCTGCGCCTCGGAGCCGAAGGTGTAGATCACCGGGCCGACCATCGAATGGCCGAAGGGCAGCATCTGCGGGGCAGGCGCCCGCTGCATTTCGTCCTGGAAGATGTACTGCCGGATCGGGTCCCAGCCGGTGCCGCCATGTTCCACCGGCCAGTGCGGGACCGACCAGCCCTTCTCGTTGAGAATGCGGGTCCAGCGCACCAGCCCGTCCTTGGAGACGTGACGGCCGGCGAGCAGCGTCTCGTGGACGTCCCTCGGCACGTTGCTGGTGATGAAGGCGCGCACTTCCTGGCGGAATGCGGCTTCCTCGGCCGTGAATGTCAGGTCCATGGATCGTCCTCCCGATCGTTTGTCGCGTCGCGCCGGAGGGCGAGACCGCCGCCGCGGCGCTCGTCATCCGACTGTACCCGTCAGACTGTGCGCCTTCTGTCCGGCGGCTCAAGGCCTCGGCCGGAACCGCCGGCCGTCGTCACGCGCAGCTTCCGCGCCGGGCCGGCAGGCGGCCGACGCATTTCGCGAGCAATCATAATTGACGCGAACGTAAGAGTAAATTCGGAAAACTCGGCTCCGGACCTCCCCTTGTCGCGGAAAAGATGAGACTTTCCCTCAGCGCCGGTTGTGACTAGGGTCCGCACCGGCCGTGGTTCGGGTGGGCACCGAATCGGAAGAGGAGACGGGCCTTGTTCACATATCGGATCTTCACCAAGCTGGCGGCACTGGTCGTCGCGCTCATGATCCTGCCGGGGCTTGCCGCGGCGCATGGTCCGACGCGCCAGAAGGCCAGCGAGACTGTCACCATCGATGCCGCGCCGGACAAGGTCTGGGCGGTGATCCAGAATTTCGGAGACATGTCCTGGCATCCGCGGATCGCCATCGCCGACGCGAGCAAGGGCAACGAAAAGGGCTCCGTTCGCACCCTCGGTTTCACCTCGGGCGGCATGATGGAGGAGGAACTCTCCAAATACGACGCTGCCAAGATGAGCTACTCGACCTTCATCGGCCATGTGGACACCGATCTCCTGCCGGCGACGAACTACTCCTCGACGATCGCCGTGAAGCCGGCCAATGGCGGGGCGAAGTCCGAGGTGACGTGGCGCGCGGCCTTCTATCGGGGCTATCCGAACAACGATCCCCCGGCCGAACTCAACGACGAGGCGGCGGTGAACGGGGTGACAGCGTTCATCACCGAGGGCCTCGAGAACCTGAAGAAGAAGGTCGAATCGGGCTCGTGAGCGGGACCTCCGCCGGCCGGATGGCGGCGACCGCCGCCCGTCTGGCCGCCGTCTGCCTGACCGCCGTGTCCCTGACCACGGCCCTCTCGCTCGTCACCGCGTCCGACGCGGCCGCGGGCGACGTCGGCTATGTGACCAGCCAGGAGGCGGGAGCGCTCTCCTTCGTCGACCTCGACGCGATGACCGTGGAAAAGACCATCGCGGTGCCCGGCAAGCCGGCCGGCATCGCGGTGAGCCGCGACGGGACCCGCGCCTATGTGTCGCAGCCGGAATCCCGGCAGATCGCCATCGTCGATACGGTGAAGCGGGAAGTGATCGGCGAGGTGAAGGTCGGGGGCGGGCCTCTGGGCATCGCCGTGCATCCGTCCGGCTCGCCGGTCTATGTCGCCGACTGGTATTCCCATTCGCTGCTGCTGGTCGATCCGGACAAGCGGGCGGTGGTCGGAACGTTCGAGACCGGCCAGTCGCCCTCCGGCATCGCGGTGTCGGACGATGGATCGGTTGTGGTGACGGCCGACCGGGATTCCAACCAGCTGTCGTTCTTTGCCGCCAGGACGGGCGAGGTGATCGCCAGGGTCGTCGTCGGGGAGCGGCCGTTCGGCGTCTCCTTTTCCGAGGACGGCACCCGTGTCTATGCCGCCAATGTCGGCTCGAACAGCGTCAGCGTCGTCGACGCCCGGGGCCATTTCGTCATCCGCACGGTCCCCGTCGGCTCGCACCCTTATGACGCGGTCGAGACGAAGGGAAAGGTCTTCGTCACCGACCAGTATGGCGGTACCGTCACCGTGTTCGATCCCGATGACGGCGAGCGCCTCGCGCAACTGGATTGCTGCGACTATCCCGAGGGGATCGCCGCCGGCAGCGACGGCCGGTTCGTCTATGTCGCCAACTGGTTCGCCAACACGCTGGTGAAGCTCGATGCGGCGACCCTCGAGGAGATCGCCAGCGTCGACGTTCCGGATGGGCCGCGGGCGTTCGGGGAATTCGTGCGCGCCGCGCCGACGGCTGGGAGCGAGGCCGGGGCCGGAGCCGGCATCGGCGCAGGCAAGTGATGCCGGAGGGCCGCGGCGAAGATCGGGAACCATTCCCGCCGCGATCTGCGGAAAATGGCGCCGGCCGGCCGGTGGAACGCTAGAGGAAGCCGCCGCCCCAGGGCGCGGTTTCGGGAGGATCAGCATGACCATTTCAAACGGGCGCGCGACGATGCAGCGGGCGATCGGAGCGGCGCTGCTCGCGGTTCCGATGCTTCTGGCGGCGACACCTGGGAGCCTGGCGCAGACGGCGCCCGGCGCGGCGTCGCCGGCTGTTGGGGCAGGCGCGGCAGGCGGCGCCGGCGCAACCGGCAATGCCGCCGCAAGTCCCGGGGCAGCCAGCACGCTCACCGGCGAGGGGGCGGGGGCGGTGCGCTTTCCGACGGATGCCGGCGAGGCGGCCTCGGTCACGCGCACCGACTATCCGACGACCGCGATCGCCGACTACGTCTTCGCCTGCATGGCCACCAATGGCGAGACGCGCACGGCGCTGCAGCAGTGTTCCTGCTCCTTCGACGTCGTCGCCTCGATCGTACCCTACCAGCGCTACGTCGAGGCCTCGACCTGGCTCTCCATGGGCCAGGTCACCGGCGAGAAGGGCAGCATCTTTAGGGAGTCGGCCGAATCGAAGGCGGCGATCGGCGACCTGCGCCGCGCCCAGGCGGAGGCCGAGATCCGCTGCTTCGAGTAGGGGCGGAAGGGATCCGGCGACGGGAAGAGGATTTGCCGTCGCCGCGCTCCGTCCGCGGGAATGCATCAGCGCCGACGGGCGCTGAGCCGGCGCGAGGCCGGCGCCGCCGTCAGGACTGCCCGCCGTCGAAGGTCTTTTCGAACGTCTTGCCCTCGGTGTCGGACGCCTTGGCGTGGAAGGGCCCGGCATCGCTCGCGCCATAGCGGAAGCGGAAGCTCGGATCTTCCGAGATCGAGATGCCGCCGGTCATGGTGAACAGCGTCTTGCCGCCCTTGTCGACCTGAAGGTCGGTGATGAAATGGGCGGGAATGTACAGGAGCGTCACCTGGTCCTTCTGCAGACCGGAATTGTTGGGGTGGCGGATCATCAGCTGCGCCTCATGCATCGCCGGATCGTCGGTCTCGAAGGCGCGGATCTTCATCTTGCCCATCTCGCGGGCCGCGACTTCCGGATCCTTCGCCGCCGGCGCGGCGCAGCCGCCCGCCGCCTTGACGAAGGCCTTGGTGACATAGAGCTTGCCGTCGCCCGTCTCGGCGACGGCGTGGATGTCGGTATAGGCGTTGACCCGCACCCGCGTCGAAAGCTCGCGGATGTCGGCGCCTTGCGCGAACTCGAAGGTGGCGGCGACGGGCGAGGGATTCTCGTCGATGACGAGCGTCACCTTGCGCACGTCCATCTTCGGATCGAAGCTGAGCGTCACCGGCACGACGGCAGGGTCGGTCGCGCGCTTCGGCGCGTCGATGGCGATGGTGCCGGTGCCTTCGATCAGCTCCCTGTCGCCGAAGAGATCCGGCCTCAGCTCCGTCCATGCGCCTGCCGCCTCGGCAGCCGCCTGTTCCGGCGAGGTCGCCGTCTCGGCAAGGCCCGGGCCGGCGGCCCCGAGCACCATGGCGAACGAGACGGCGAGGGCAAGGGCGGCCCTGCGGCGGGCGCCCATGCAGGGGCATTCGGTTGCGGCCATGTCGTTTCCTCCCGTGAGACAGCGCCGGTCCGGCGAACTCCCGTTTCGCCCCGGCGCATTCCTGCCTGCATTTTGCCCGCGGTCGCCGCGGCCGCAAGAGCGCGGCTCTTCACGTCGGCGGGATAAGTGGGAGGGATGAACTGTCTTCAGCCAGCCACTCCATCACGCGGGGCCCGCGCCACCCCGCGGAGCTCGATCTCGCCGGTTGCTGCCTGGCCGAAAGCTCATTCCCACTCGAGCTCGGCATAGGCGGCAGTGGCGTTGCGGGGATTGTAGTCGTCGAAGAGCCGCCATTTCTCCCGCTCGCTCGCCGCCGCCTGCGGCACGGCCTCGGCCATGGGCACGCCCTCCGCGATGGCCTTGCGGATGTCCGCGGCCAGCGTTTCGAGATAATGCGCCTGCGCCTCGATCGCCTCGGGCCAGGGGGCGCTGACCGGCCCGTGGCCGGGCACGACGCGCTCGGCGCGGATCGCCTTCAGGGCCGGCAGCTGCGCCAGCCAGCCGAGGATCGAGCCGTCGACGACCGGGCAATGCTCCATGAACAGGAGGTCGCCGGCAAACAGGGTGCGGGTCGCCTCGTCATAGACGGTGAGGTCGTTGTCGGTATGGGCGGTGTCCCAGGCCTTCACCAGGATCGTCCGGCCGCCGAGGTCGATCCGCCGTTCGTCCGCCACCGTGTCGTCCGGCAGGGTCACCGTCACCGCGTCGTCCAGCGCCGGCCCCAGCTGCTCGCGCATCGACTGCTTGTAGAAATCAGCGCGGGCTGCGAGGGCGGCCGGCAGCCGGCGATGGCCGAGGATGGTGGCGCCGGCGGCCTCGAAGACCTGATTGCCGAAGACGTGGTCGGGGTGCATGTGGGTGTCGATCAGCCACTCGACCGGCTTGTCGGTGACCTGCCGAATCGCCGCCAGCGCCGCCTCGCCATCCGCCACGCTGCCGCCCGAGTCGATCATAGCGACGGCCCTCGTCCCGACGATGAAGCCGAGATTGGCGATGGCGCCGCGGTTTTCCGGGGTTGTCGCGGCGACGGCGCCGTGGCGGACATGGACGCCCGGCGCGATCTCGACGAAATCGCCGGCCGGGGTGGCGCCAGCAGGCGCGGGCCAGGCGAATGCCAGCGCCACCAAGACGACGGCAAGAGACCAACCGCGCTTCGACATCCCGTACGTCCTTCTGGCCCTGGATTCTGCGGCCCTCGCCAGCCGCCGGTTGACCGCCTCTCGGTCTCGGGCGGACCGCCGGCCGGCAGGATGGCTGATCGGCCGCCGGTTTGGAACGACCCGGCGCTGCCTGCGGCAAGATGACCGAGGGAATGCTGCAGTGCAACATCAAGGACCGCAAGGACATCTTTCCCGTCCCGCTCGCCCCTATCCGCCGTTCTACTGTCTCCTCTGCCGGGGAAGTCCGCCACGAAACCGCATCTGTGGGGAAATTTCGATCATGCGCGACGTGAGGAAAGTCCTGGTCGGGCGAACCAGGCCCAAAAAGAGGCATTCACGATCGGGTATCCTTTGAGATCTCTTCGGCGCGACGAGTGGAGATCGCAATCTCGGCAAGGGCGACCCAAGGGAACCACTCCGGAAAGATATATTAATCCGTTATCTTTGTGCAGTGCACCAAGAAATTCCCAATATCAGTGCTTGCACAGGAAAAATTCCCGCATTAGGGTGTGATCCATGGTTTCCGGCTTCAAGATCGGCGGTGTTGGGAGCGCCCCGAATCTCGAAGGCCACTGGTAGGGTAATGATCAACGGTGCCCACCAAGACCCCTATTGGAGGTCGTGACACGCTGCCGGAAGCCTTCCCCATACATCGCTGACATCACGTTGGCGGCCCATCGCGGGTCGGCAAGTGAACTCGGTTCCTTGGGAGGACAATTCATGCTGAAAACGATTACCAAAGCTGCGCTCGCCTCGAGCCTTCTGATGGGGCTTGGCGGCGTCGCCGTTGCCTCCGAAGCCCTGCACGAGCTGGCGAAGGATGCCAGCCAGTGGGTCATGCCGACCGGCGATTACGCCAACACCCGCTACTCGTCCCTCGACAAGATCAACAAGGACAACGTCTCCAAGATGGTCCCCGCCTGGTCGTTCTCGACCGGCGTTCTGCGCGGCCATGAAGGCAGCCCGCTCGTGATCGGCAGCACGATGTACGTGCACACGCCGTTCCCGAACATCGTCTATGCCCTCGACCTGGCGGACGACGCCACGATCAAGTGGAAGTACGAGCCGAAGCAGGATCCGAACGTCATTCCGGTGATGTGCTGCGACACCGTCAACCGCGGCGTCGCCTACGCTCCGGCCGAAGGTGACCGTCCGGCCCTCGTGATCCTCGACCAGGCCGACACCACGCTGGTCGCGCTCAATGCCGAAACCGGCGAAGTCGTCTGGTCGGTGAAGAACGGCGATCCGGCCAAGGGCGAAACCGGCACGATGGCGCCGCAGGTCATCAACGACAAGGTTCTGGTCGGCATCTCGGGCGGCGAGTTCGGCGTCCGTGGCCGCATGACCGCCTATAGCCTCGCCGACGGCAAGGAAGTCTGGAAGGCCTATTCGACGGGCCCGGACAACGAAATGCTGATGAACCCGGAGAAGACCACCGAACTCGGCAAGCCGGTCGGCAAGGACTCCTCGCTGAAGACCTGGGAAGGCGATCAGTGGCAGATCGGTGGCGGCGCCACCTGGGGATGGCTCTCCTATGACCCCGAGCTGAACCTCGTCTATTACGGCACCGGCAATCCCTCCACCTGGAACCCGGCGCAGCGCCCGGGCGACAACAAGTGGTCGATGACGATCAACGCTCGCGACGCCGACACCGGCGAGGCGAAGTGGGTCTATCAGATGACCCCGCATGACGAGTGGGACTATGACGGCGTCAACGAGATGATCCTCGCCGACGTCACCGTCGACGGCACGGACCACAAGGCGCTCGTCCACTTCGACCGCAACGGCTTCGCCTACACCCTCGACCGCGAGAGCGGCGAGCTGCTCGTCGCCGAGAAGTACGATCCGGCGGTGAACTGGGCCACCAAGGTCGACATGGACAAGAGCTCCGAGACCTACGGCCGTCCGCTGGTCGTCGACCAGTACTCGACCGAGCACAATGGCGAAGACGTGAACTCGACCGGCATCTGCCCGGCCGCGCTCGGCACCAAGGACCAGCAGCCGGCGGCCTATTCGCCGGACACCAAGCTGTTCTACGTGCCGACCAACCACGTCTGCATGGACTACGAGCCCTTCCGCGTCGCCTACACCGCCGGCCAGCCTTACGTCGGCGCGACGCTGTCGATGTATCCGGCCCCGAACAGCCATGGCGGCATGGGCAACTTCATCGCCTGGGACGCCGGCAAGGGTGAGATCGTCTGGTCGCTGCCCGAGCAGTTCTCGGTGTGGTCCGGCGCTCTCGCCACCAAGGGCGGCATCGTCTTCTACGGCACGCTCGAGGGCTATCTGAAGGCCGTCGACGCCCAGACCGGCGAGGAACTCTACCGCTACAAGACCCCGTCGGGCATCATCGGCAACGTGATGACCTACGAGCAGGACGGCAAGCAGATGGTCGGCATCCTGTCGGGCATCGGCGGCTGGGCCGGCATCGGCCTGGCGGCAGGCCTCACCGACCCGAATGCCGGTCTCGGCGCGGTCGGCGGCTACGCCGCCCTGTCGAAGTACACCGCTCTCGGCGGTCAGCTGACGGTCTTCACGGTCCCCGACCAGACCGCCTCGAAGTAACAGCCGACACGGCGTGATCTGGACGAGCCCCGCGAAGCAATCGCGGGGCTCGTTCGCTGAGGGGGTCCGGCAACTGGGACTTCTTCCCGAATAAACCAGCATCCGGCGGACCGGTCCGCCGTGCCGCGGCGTCGGACGTTTCTCCACCGATGCATTGGATTGCGCCGGTCGATCGGAGCGAAGCCGCAGCGACGAACGTTCATGAGTGGCCGGGTCGCGAACCCCTCGTGTCTCCCGCCCGGCAGGCGGACCGCAGGTGGGCCGACATGGCGATGCGCTTTCAGCGCCAGTAGTTGAGGACATGTATGACGACGAAGATGATTGCCCTTGCCGGCGCCCTGGTTCTCTCGGTCTCCGGCTTCGCCCTCGCCCAGAATTCCGGCACCACCATCGTGCCCCAGGGCCAGGATGCCGCAAGCCAGAACGCGCAGGGCCAGGCTTCGCAAGGCCAGGCGGCCGGGGGCCAGAACGCCGCAGCTGAGAGCTCCGGCGGCGCGTCCGCGCCGGCGGCGGCGGCGGCACCAGCCGGCGGCAGCGCGGATGCATCCGCGGCTTCGAGCGGAAACGCCGCCGAACCGGCAGCCCCGTCGGCCGACCAGTCCGGCGGCGCCCAGATGGCCGAGGCCGCGGATCCCGAAAAGATGAAGCCCGACGCGCATCCCTCCAAGGATACCGCGACCGAGGGCAATACCGCGACCGAAGGCGATCTCGGCAAATATGTCGACTCGGCCGGAAACCCGACCTACATCGTCGGCGCGGACGGCAAGGCCGACTGGTACACCTGGCGCGGCTACAAGAAGTACATGGCCAACTGCATGCAGTGCCATGGTCCGGATGGCCTCGGCTCGTCCTTCGCGCCCAACCTCGTCGACCAGCTGCAGGACCTCTCCTACTACGACTTCGCCGGCATCATCGTCAGCGGTCAGCAGAACAAGTGGAACCCCAGCGGCAATTCCATCATGCCGGCCTGGGGCGAGGATCCGAACGTCATGTGCTCGATGGACGCGATCTACATCTACCTGCGGGCTCGGGCCGACGGTGTCGTCGGACGTGGCGAACCCAAGCGGATCGCCAACAACAAGCCGGCGCAGGAAGAAGAATACAGCTGCCTGGGATTTTGAACGATGACGGCAACCGCCAGATCGACGGCCCCTGCGGGGCTTGAAGTGCCGAGAGACCGGGCAAGGCGAGGGCTGCGGCGTCTCGCCTTGGCTCTCCTCGCCATGGCAGCGCTTCCCGGCGCCGCCCTGGCACAGGACCGCGAATTCGGCAGCGAGGTCGAACTGGTGGATCCGGACGTCCTCCGGGTCTGCGCCGATCCGAACAACATGCCCTTCTCCAACCAGGCCGGGGAGGGCTTCGAGCAGGAGGTGGCGCAACTGCTGGCGAAGAAGCTCGGCCGCAGCGACGTCACCTATTCCTACTTCCCGCAGGCGACCGGCTTCGTGCGGATGACGCTCGGCTCGAACCTGTGCGACATCATCATGAGCTATCCGCAGGGCGACGAACTGGTCCAGAACACCAACGCCTATTACCGGACGGCCTATGCGCTGGTCTATCCGAAGGACGGCGAGCTCGAGGGCGTCACGCGGCTCGAGGATCCCAAGCTGGCGGGCAAGCGCGTCGGCATCGTCGCGGGCACTCCGCCCGGCACCTACATGGCCAAGGCCGGGCTGATGGCCACGGCGAAGGCCTATCCGCTGGTCATCGACACCCGGATCGAGAATTCCGCCCAGTCGATGATGGCCGACCTTGCGAAAGGCGAGATCGACGCGGCGGTGCTGTGGGGCCCGATGGCCGGCTATTACGCCAAAAAGGCCGGCGAGGACCTCGCCGTCGTGCCGCTGGTTCATGAGGAGAAGGGTCCGGCGATGGCCTACCGGATCACCATGGGCGTTCGCCCGGCCGACCAGGAATGGAAGCGCACCCTCAATCGCGCCATTGCCGAGAACCAGAGCGAAATCAACGACATTCTCCTGTCCTACGGCGTGCCGCTGCTCGACGAGGAGAACCGGCCGATCGCGCCTTCCGGCAAGGCGGCGGCTTCAGGCGGAACCGATGATGCAGCCAAGGCGAATGTTCCCGCGGTCGGCCCGAAAGGCTGACATGTGCCCGGCCCGCAATCGCCCGGGCCGGCTTCGGCTCGTTGCCGGCTTCGTCCTCGCGATGGCCGGTGCGGGCGTGACGCTTCCTGTGCTGGCTGCGGGGGGAGCCGAGCCGGGGACGGCGCAGCCGGATCAGGCCCGAGCGGGCGTTCCGGAGCCCGACGGCTACCGCATGGACGACTACCGCGCTCCCGTGCCGGCAACGCTTTCCGGCGCGACCGTGGTCGATACGGCAGAGGCCGTGCGCCTCCACGATGACGGCGTGCCCTTCATCGACGTCCTGCCCCGGGTGCCGAAGCCGAAGAACCTGCCCAAGGGCACACTCTGGCGGCCCGAGCCGCGACAGAACATTCCCGGCTCGATCTGGCTCGTCGACACCGGTTATGGCGAACTGGCGCCGGTCATGGAGCGTTACCTCTTCGACGGGATCGAAAGGGCGACCGGGGGAGACAAGGCCGCTCGGATTCTCTTCTATTGCAAGCGCGACTGCTGGATGAGCTACAATGCCGCCAAGCGTGCGGTCGCCGGCGGCTATACGTCCGTCTACTGGTATCCCGACGGCACCGACGGCTGGAGCGAGGCGGGCCGGCCGCTGGAAAAGCGCGAGCCGGAGCCGCGGCCGGACGAATAGGCCGAGCGGGCCGGGCGCCCGCAACGCGACTGCCGGGCGGCCCAGCGGGTCGGTGAGAAGACCGCCTGCAGCCCGATTCAGCCGCCCCAGACCATCATGCGGATCGGCATCCACAGGCCCATGCCGATCATCACGAGATTCTCCGTCAGCGAGACGAAGCCCAGCGGCACGTTCGAGCCGCCGCCGACACAGGCGCATTTCAGCTCGCGCTTCTGGACGTAGACCGCGGTGAACACCGAGACCGCGCCGATCGTGCCGATGACCAGCGCGATGGGAGCCGACAGCCACGTCAGGGCTCCGGCGATCATCAGGACGCCGGCGAGTGTCTCGGCGAAGGGATAGATCTTGCCGTATCGCACCCAGCGCTTGGCCAGGAGATCGTAGTTCAGGAACATGGTCGAAAAGCTCTCGACGTCCTGCAGCTTCTGAATCCCGAGAAGGCACATGGAGATGGCGAAGAACCACTCGATCGCCCGGCCGGTGAGGACGGTGCCCTCGGCGGCATAGCCGAAGGCGAGGGCCATCAGCGCTGCGACGGAGAAGATCGCGATCACCGGCTGGTAGGTGGTCTCGTCCTTCGACGTCACCGCTCTGCCGAAATGCTCGCGCAGCTCCGTGTAGCCGCCGACCCGCGCACCATCGATGAAGGTCTGGGGCGTCGTCGCGACGTCGTGCTCGGCCTTGAAGGCGTCGGTCGCCTCGCGGGTCTCCAGCCAGTGATCCTCGACCGTGAAGCCCTCGCGCTCGAGCAGATCCTTGGACTTCAGCCCGTAGGGGCAGACGTGCGCTTCCATCACCATCCGGTAGAGGACGGCCTTCTTCGTGGTGTCGCGACTGGGGGACATCAGGTTCATGGGTTCGTTCCGTCGTCGTGTGGGTCCTGCGGCGGCTGGCGTGCCGCGGCGTATCGAACCCGACAGATGGGTATTCCAGCAACTGGAAGGTCAAGGCGACCAGGCCTGATCGCCCGGCCGGGCACGCCGCACGGGCGACGTCCCGCCCGCGCGCAACTCCGCTGATTCGACTGCTGCTGCGCATCGAGCCCCGCTGCGCAGCAGGTCCGGTTTTTGACCAAACGATAAAAAAATTGACGGATCGCAAAAATGGAATCATTCTGATCTTCCCTGCCCGTCGTGCTCGCCGCGGCCGGCGGGGCGCCACCGAGAGGGCCAGCCAGAGGAAAATGTTCGTCATGTCCGATCCGCTGACACGCCGCCCTGACATCGCCGCCGGCCGGCTGCCCGCCGAGGCGCTGGCGCAAGGCTTCGGCGACCTCCACCCGGCGCTGGAGCGGCACGAGGCGCTGGTCGAAGCGGACCGCTGCTACTTCTGCCACGACGCCCCCTGCATGACCGCCTGCCCGACCTCCATCGACATCCCCCTGTTCATCCGCGAGATCCAGGCCGGCAATCCGATCGGCGCGGCCAAGACGATCCTTTCGGCGAACATCCTCGGCGGCATGTGCGCGAGGGTCTGCCCCACCGAGACCTTGTGCGAGGAGGTCTGCGTGCGCGAGGTCGCCGAGGGCAAGCCGGTGCGGATCGGGCTCCTCCAGCGCCATGCCACCGACGCGCTGATGGAGACGGGGCGCCATCCCTTTCAGCGGGCGGCGCCGACCGGGCGGACGGTCGCCGTCGTCGGGGCCGGGCCGGCCGGGCTGTCCGCGGCCCACCGTCTCGCCATGCTCGGCCATGACGTGACCATCTTCGACGCGCGCGAGAAGCCGGGTGGGCTCAACGAATATGGCATCGCCGCCTACAAGGCGACGGACGACTTCGCGCAGCGGGAAGTCGACTTCCTGCTCAAGATCGGCGGCATCACCGTTCAGACAGGCCGTGCGCTCGGCCGCGACATCCATCTGGCGGAGCTGCGCCGGGATTACGACGCGGTGTTCCTCGGGCTCGGCCTTGCCGGTGTCAACGCCCTGGGGACCGACGGTGAATCGGCCGGCGGCTGCCACGATGCCGTGGCCTGGATCGCCGATCTGCGCCAGACGGCGGATCTCTCGCAGCTTGCCGTCGGCCGGCGGGTGGTGGTCATCGGCGGCGGCATGACGGCGATCGACGCGGCCGTGCAGGCGAGGGCCCTCGGTGCCGAGGAGGTGACGCTCGCCTACCGCCGGGGACGCGACGCGATGAACGCAAGCCCCTATGAACAGGAGGTGGCGGCGACGCGCGGCGTCCATCTGCGCTTCAACCTGCAGCCGAAGAAGATCCTGGCCGAGGGCGGCCATGTGATCGGCATAGAATTCGAACGCACCCGCATCGATGCGGGCCGGCTGGTGCTCACCGGCGAGACCGTCATCATCGAGGCCGACCAGGTGTTCAAGGCAATCGGCCAGGCTTTCGTGCCCGAGGGGACAGAAGACGAGGCGGCAGGCATCGCGCTGGAGCGCAGCCGCATTCGGGTCGATGCCGCGCGCCGCACATCACTGGAGGGAGTCTGGGCCGGCGGCGACTGCATCGCGGGGGGCGAGGACCTCACCGTCGTCGCCGTCGAGGACGGCAAGATCGCGGCCATGGACATCCACGCGGCGCTGATGGCCGAAGGAGAAAGAAAGGTTGCGGCGGAGTGAAAAGCATGGCCGATCCGACTGAGGCCGAGCGCGCCGCATTGGCGGCTATCAACAAAGCCAGCGACCCCAAAGTGCTTCGTAACCTCATCGCAAATGCTCGACGTTTGGGCTCGGAGCGGGTGATGAAGGCTGCGTTCTCTCGTCTGTGCGAAGTTCAGCCCACTGCATTGCCGGGATCGCTTGAGCACGACGTCTGGCAATCAATCTTTGCCTTGGAAGAGATGATCAGTGGTGAACGGGGAAAGACCGTTCGGCTGAGCAGAACCAGGCAAAAAATCAGCCGCGACGGGGAGAGGAGGACGGTCTCTGACCTTGCGCTGAAGGCAACACCTTCCGATGGCTTTTACGATCTTGTCCAGCGGGGCTATCCAGAGCTTACTTTCGAAGCTGTGGTGCTGCGCCATCCGCAGGAATTCGACGATCAGACGATTGCAGCCGCGCGTCTTCGATTAAGCGATGCCGGGCTGAACCCAGATATAGTTTCGCCAGCACACGGAGCGTGAGCCATGGCCGACCTGACGACAAGCTTCCTCGGCATCTCTTCGCCGAACCCGTTCTGGCTCGCCTCGGCCCCGCCGACCGACAAGGAGTACAACGTCCAGCGCGCCTTCGAGCAGGGCTGGGGCGGCGTCGTCTGGAAGACGCTGGGCGAGGATCCGCCGGTCGTCAACGTCAACGGCCCGCGCTACGGCGCGATCTGGGGGCCGGACCGGCGGCTCCTCGCCCTCAACAACATCGAGCTGATCACCGACCGGGCGCTCGACACGAACCTGGAAGAAATCGCCCGGGTCAAGCGCAACTGGCCGGACCGGGCGATGATCGTCTCGCTGATGGTGCCCTGCGAGGAAGCACCCTGGCAGAAGATCCTTGGCTTGGTCGAACAGACCGGTGCCGACGGGGTGGAGCTGAATTTCGGCTGCCCGCACGGGATGAGCGAGCGCGGCATGGGCTCGGCGGTCGGCCAGGTGCCGGAATATATCGAGATGGTCGCCCGCTGGTGCAAGCTGCATTCGAAGCTGCCGGTGATCGTCAAGCTGACGCCGAACATCACCGACATCCGCCATCCGGCCCGGGCGGCGAGGAAGGGCGGCGCCGATGCCGTGTCGCTGATCAACACGGTGTCGGCGATCATGTCGATCGACCTCGACAATTTCGCCCCGACGCCCACCATCGACGGCAAGGGCTCCCATGGCGGCATGTGCGGCCCGGCGGTCAAGCCCATGGCCCTCAACATGGTCGCCGAGATCGCCCGCGACGCGCAGACCCGCGGCATGCCGATCTCCGGGATCGGCGGCATCACCACCTGGCGGGACGCTGCGGAATTCATCGCGCTCGGCTGCGGCACGGTGCAGGTCTGTACCGCGGCGATGACCTACGGCTTCAAGATCGTGAAGGAGATGGCGTCGGGCCTGTCCGACTGGATGGACGAGAAGGGCTACGCCACCATCGAGGATTTCCGCGGCCGCGCGGTGCCGAACGTCACCGACTGGCAGTATCTCAACCTCAACTACGTCACCAAGGCACGGATCGACCAGGACAAGTGCATCTCCTGCGGCCGCTGCCACATCGCCTGCGAGGACACCTCGCACCAGGCGATCACCAGCATGGTCGACGGCCGCCGGCATTTCGAGGTGATCGACGAAGAATGCGTCGGCTGCAATCTCTGCGTCAATGTCTGCCCGGTCGAGGACTGCATCACCATGGAGCGCATCACCGGCACCGATCCGCGCACCAGGCGGCCGATCCCGGACGAATACGGCAACTGGACGACTCATCCGAACAATCCGATGGCCAGGGAGAAGATCCAGCACGCGCCGGAGCCCGTGACGCTGCCGGACGCTGCGGAGTAGGCGCAAGGCGGGGGGCGGTTTCGTCGCGCCGGCGGACCGGTTCGGCCACCGCCGGATCGTCCTGCCGTCCGGGTCCGGCGTCGATCCGGAGCGCCTGTGATGTCGGGATATGCCGGATGGCGTGAAGAGGCGGCCGAGGGTGGCGACACGCCGGGCGCCTGCCGGATGCGCAGGGCGGGGGCGGCTCCCCGCGTGCCGACGATGCGAGGTTCCTCGCCGGCTGCATGGCGCGCCGCGAAGCCTCTGACGACGCAGGCCTTTTGCCCTGGTCCGTCTCCTGCGCGAAGGGCCGCTCCGATGACCGAAGCGACCCGTCTGAAGAACCAGAATCACGTGAACGTGAATCCGTAACGGCAGAGTAACTTTGGGTCGTCATAGTGCGCCAGTGGCGAGGTCTTCGGGACGATCTGACGCCGAGTAGAGTGGTTCTGGTGCCGAGAAAGACGCGTCATGTCGATCAAGGTGAGGCTCATCCTGGGCTGTTTGCTGTTTGCGGGACTGACGGTGGCCTTCGGCTTCCTGTCTTATCGCGGCCAGCTCGATTCGATCGAGAAGATGAGCGCCTTCATCGGCGTCGGCGTCGAGCCGCTGACGCAGCTGCAGACCAGCCTCGTCAACATGAACGACGTGCTCAGCGGCATCGACAGCAAGGTTCAGGTGGAGGGCGAAGCCGCCAGGCGCAGCGCCCTCGGCGGCCGTGACCTCGAGGATGTGCTGACGTCCGTGGTCGAGGTCCGCAGGGTCGTCGCCGTGGTACTTGAGACGGACATCGCCCCGGAGGCCAAGACGGCGCTCCGCGGACTGGTCTATTCGCTGGGTCTGATCGAGACGGGCTATGCCTCCATTTCCAAGTCGACGGTCGCGCGCGAACTGGAAAAGGTGACCGTCGGCCTGCAATCGGCCGTCCGCCTCATCCGCTCCGATCTCGACGAGCGCGGCGAAGACGCCGACCGCGCCTTCGCCAGCCTGACGTTGCAGACCGAGATCGGTCTCGGCGCGGTGCTCCTCGCCATGGTCGGGCTTCTCGTCTTTCTGATCCGCTCCGTCTCGACGCCCCTGAAACGCCTGACCCAGACGGCTCGTGCGCTGGTGGCCGACGAGGAAGACATCAAGATCCATCCGATCGGTCCTAAGGAGGTGCGCGAGGCGACCGCCGCCCTCGCGCAAATGCAGGATCGCTGCCAGTTCCTGAAGACCGATCTCGACGCCAAGACCAACATGCTGTCCGACAAGATCGAGTCCCAGAAGGGCCAGCTGCAGGCGGCGCTCGACAACATGAGCCAGGCGCTGTGCATGCTGGACGGCCAGCGGCGCCTCCTTCTGACCAACGGCGTCTTCAACGAGCGCTTCGGCGAGTTCGACATCCTCACCCCCGCCAAGAAGTTCTTCACCGAGCCCGCGCTCACCAGCGCCCTCAAGGAGAACGAGAACGATTCCCTGCAGATGACCATGCCCGACGGCACGATCCTCGAGGTCAAGCGCCGCGGCATGTCCGGCAAGGGGCTGCTGATCACCTTCGAAGACATCACCGAGCGCGAGCAGATCTCCCAGCGGCTGCACTTCCTGGCGGGCCACGACCAACTCACCGACCTGCCCAATCGACGCCAGTTCGGCGAGGAACTGGACCAGCTTCTGAAGACCGCCAAGAAGCCCTTCTCCGTCATCGTCGTCGACATCCGCAACTTCAAGTCGATCAACGACACCTATGGTCATCCGATCGGCGATGCGCTGCTGAAATCCTGCGGCGAACGTCTCGCCGGCCTGATCGACGCCAAGTCCAGCATCGCCCGGCTGGGAGGCGACGAATTCGGCGTCATCGCGCCGCAGTCCAAGAAGGGTGTGGACGCAACGGTGCTGGGCGAGAAGATCCTCGAGGCCTTCGAGCAGCCCTTCGAGATCGACGGCCGGCGGATCTTCGCAACCGCCAGCGTCGGCATCGTCGCCCATGATCCGAGCGTCGACGCGGGCGAGCCGGTCAGCGCCGACATCCTCCTGCAGAACTGCGACCTCGCGCTCTACAAGGCCAAGGAGGATCGCTCGGGCAAGGGTGCCTCCCAGCTCTTCGAGCCGGCCATGCGCTCGCGGCTGAAGCAGCGCCGCGAGATGGAGCTCGACCTCAAGGCCGCGCTCGACGCCGGCGAGTTCGAGCTCTACTACCAGCCCTTCGTCGACATTGCCGACAAGCGCGTCAGCGGCTTCGAGGCGCTGCTGCGCTGGAATCATCCGGAAAAGGGCATGATCTCGCCGGGCCACTTCATCCCGCTCGCCGAGGAGGCCGGACTGATCGAGCGGTTGGGGATCTGGTGCCTGAACACCGCCTGCGCCGAGGCCGCCGGCTGGCCGGAGACGATGACGATATCGGTCAATCTCTCGGCCATGCAGTTCAAGAGCGACACGCTTCTGGCCGACATCGACCGGGCGCTGGCGAATTCCGGCCTCTCGGCGAGCCGGCTGCAGATCGAGGTGACGGAATCGTTGTTCCTCGACGAGAGCGCCCGCGTGCTCGACATCCTGAAGCAGATGCGCAATCGCGGCCTGACCGTCTCGATGGACGATTTCGGCACCGGCTATTCCTCGCTCGGCTATCTCAGCCGCTTCTCCTTCAACAAGATCAAGATCGACCAGTCCTTCGTCCGGGACATGGGCAGGGCCGAGAACATCGCCATCGTGCGCTCGGTGATCGGCCTGTCGAAATCCCTGAAGATGCAGGTGATCGCCGAGGGCATCGAGACCGAGGACCAGATGCGGGCGCTGCTGGCCGAAGGCTGCCACGAGATGCAGGGCTATTTCTTCTCGACGCCGCAGCCCAAGGAAGAGTTGCCGCGCGTCATCGCCGACATCACCCGGCGCTGGACCAGCGATCTCGAGGTGAAGATGGACTCGGTGCTGGCCGCCTGACCTGCCGCCTGACCTGCCACAGCAAGCCCGGCGCGGCCCCCTGAACGGCTACCGGGCGGCCATCGCCCGGCGATCTCACGGATCATCCGCCCGCGTCGCCCGTGCCACCGATCGAACCGGTCGGGGCCGTGCCGCGCGAGCCCTCCGGCGAGCCGTCCCGATGCGCCTTCGATGCGGCCGTCGCGAGGCGGGCCGGCTGCGGGGCGAGCGCTTGCGTCGGGCCCCGCGATCTTGACATCGCGGGACGGCCATGCGCTTGTCCGCCACCTGTTCCAAGACGTTTTCCGCATGCTTTCGTCTCCCGGCGAAGCGCTGCGCCATGAACCTGCGACGAGACCCGCCATGCACCGTTACCGCACCCACAGCTGCGCCGCCCTGACCAAGGAGAACGTCGGCGAGACCGTGCGCCTGTCCGGCTGGGCGCATCGCATCCGCGACCATGGCGGCCTCCTCTTCATCGACCTGCGCGATCACTACGGCCTGACCCAGGTGGTGGTCGATCCGGATTCGCCGGCCTTCAAGGCCGCGGAGACGGTGCGCGGCGAATGGGTGATCCGCGTCGACGGCGAGGTGAAGGCCCGCTCCGACGAGACGGTGAACGCCAAGCTGCCGACCGGGGCGATCGAGGTCTTCGCCCGCGAGATCGAGGTCCTGTCGCCGGCCAAGGAACTGCCGCTGCCGGTGTTCGGCGAGCCGGAATACCCCGAGGACATCCGCCTCAAATACCGCTTCCTCGATCTGCGCCGCGAGACGCTGCACAAGAACATCATGCGGCGCACGCAGATCATCGCCAAGATCCGCTCGCTGATGCAGAACGCGGCCTTCACCGAATTCCAGACGCCGATCCTGACCGCGTCGAGCCCGGAAGGCGCGCGCGACTTTCTCGTCCCGTCGCGGCTTCACAACGGCATGTTCTACGCCCTGCCGCAGGCGCCGCAGCAGTACAAGCAGCTTCTGATGATGTCGGGCTTCGACCGCTATTTTCAGATCGCGCCCTGCTTTCGCGACGAGGATCCGCGCGCCGACCGCTTCTATGGCGAGTTCTACCAGCTCGACGTCGAGATGAGCTTCGTCGAGCAGGAAGACATCTTCCAGACCATGGAGCCGGTGATCCGCGAGGTCTTTTCGACCTTCGCCGACGGCAAGCGCGTGTCGGAGACGTTCCGGCGCATCCCCTATGCCGAGTCCATGAAGAAGTACGGCTCCGACAAGCCGGACCTCAGAAACCCGATCGAGATGCAGGCCGTCACCGAGCACTTCGCCGGCTCGGGCTTCAAGGTCTTCGCGAACATGATCGCCAATGACGACAAGGTCGAGGTCTGGGCGATCCCGGCCAAGACCGGCGGGTCGCGCGCCTTCTGCGACCGGATGAACTCCTGGGCGCAGGGCGAGGGCCAGCCGGGCCTCGGCTACATCTTCTGGCGCGAGGAGGCAGGCGCCGTCTCCGGCGCCGGGCCGCTGGCGAAAAACATCGGCGAGGAGCGCACCGAGGCGGTGCGCACCCAGCTCGGCCTCGAAGCCGGCGACGCCTGCTTCTTCGTGGCCGGCCGGCCGGAGAAGTTCGTCCAGTTCGCGGGGGCTGCCCGCACCCGCGTCGGCGAGGAGTTGAACCTCCTCGACCGCGACGCCTACGAACTCGCCTGGATCATCGACTTCCCGTTCTACGAATGGGACGAGGACAACAAGAAGGTCGATTTCGCCCACAACCCGTTCTCGATGCCCCAGGGCGGCATCGAGGCGCTGGAGAGTGAGGAGCCCCTGTCGATCAAGGCGTTCCAGTACGACATCGTCTGCAACGGCTACGAGATCGCGTCCGGCGGCATCCGCAACCAGCTGCCCGAGACCATGGTGAAAGCGTTCGAGATCGCCGGCTATTCCAGGGCCGACGTCGAGGAGCGCTTCGGCGGCCTCTACCGTGCGTTCCAGTATGGCGCGCCGCCCCATGGCGGCATGGCCGCCGGCATCGACCGCATCGTCATGCTGCTCTGCGGGGCGAAGAACCTCCGCGAGATCGCGCTCTTCCCGATGAACCAGCAGGCGTTTGATTTGTTGATGGGGGCGCCGGCGGAGGCGAGCCCGGCGCAGTTGCGGGAGCTGGGGCTGCGGGTGGCTCCGGTGGAGAAGAAGGGCTGACAGCACTGGTTCACAAGGATCGAGAAACAGCTTTCTTCCGCGAGCTGGTCAGAAGTAATTCTCGTCTTTGTGCTTGTTGAACGGCTCGATGTCAGCCGCCTGGTGCTGTCGGAATTCCCTCAGATAGCGCCGGGTTTCTGTCTGGCGTTGATCGAGGTGATGGACGAACCGCTCTATAAAGCCAGCTCTTTTGGGGGCGGGGGTGAGCTTGAAGTCCTCCGGGCCCGGAAAGAAGTTGAAGGTCCCTTCGTAGACGTGGTTTTCGATGATCGATCCGTTCGGGTCGAAAACCACCTCGCGATGTCCATCGGCAGACACATATTTGCTGTTCCTGGCCGCAAGCGGATTCAGGCCGTAGTCGTCGCTGTGGTAGATCGAGGCGTAGAAAGGCATCTTGCGCCACGCCGGCGGCAGCGCATCGCGTTCGTGTTGCGGCACATTGCTGTTGAGGATGCGGCGATAGGCATGATTGAGGTCATTGTCCTTGATCAGGATACGGGAGGCAGCCTCAGCGTCCGTGAAGAGCAACTCGATCGTTTCTTGTGACACCCGTCTGCCAGTCGCTTCGGAATAACGCTGCTGGGAATCTGCGATCGTCATTCCCGTGGCTTTCTCGAATGCGACTGCGAAATCGGCCTTTCGGCTTTCTCGCGCTCCAGGCTGGTGCGACGGAAGCGGCGGTCGCAGGGGGGCGGCCGCGGAGCGGTCTCCTATGATGACAGACATGCATCCGCCGGTAATGCGGTTTTGCTCCCGTCCTTCGATGACGCCGTCGCCCAAACGGCAGGCCGGTTGGCCGTTGATCAGCACCGTCGGCGAGCCGTCGATCACGACCCCCGTGCCGTGCCGGCATTCGTGCCTGTCCACGCGGGCACGCCACGCCGGCATGCCACCGATGAGGACGTCTGGACTGCCCGGCCCCGGCATCAGCCTGCCGGGGACCTTGTGTGCGACGGGATCGAGGCGGCGGGCGGCCGGGCCGGTCGGCATGGTGCTCTCAGGGGTTGCTCTTTTCGCCGTATGAGACAACCAATGGGGGCGGAACGTCAATGGGTCCGGTCGCCGAGAGCCGCCGCCACGCCCGCTCGGGCAAAGGGGAACGTCCCCGCCTCTTCCCAGGGGCCGCCGCGATAGCGCCAGAGGAGGAGGCCGGTCCCGACCGCCTCGAAGGGGATGAACGCTGCGCGCAGCGTTTCGAAGTTGGCCCGCGCCTCGTGTGCCGGCACCTTATTCTGGATCGTCACATGCGGACGAAACCCTTGCGCGTCCTGGGGCGTCAAGTCGTCCCGCCAGTGTGCCGCCAGGTCGCGCCTGAGTGCAGCGAGGGGAGGGGCCTCGATCTCGCAGGCCGTGCCGCGGCCGAGGAAGCGCAGGCCCGTGACGGTGAGCGGGATCGGCGCAGCGTCGCGGGTGACGGCGCGAAGCGTCGCGGCGACGTCTTGCTCCTTCTCGCCGGGCAGATGGTGAAACAGCGTCAGATGCGCCGGGATGAAATTGCGCTCGGGCGGAAAGTGCCGCCGGCGCATGGTGTCGAGGCGCGCGAAGCTTGCCGCGTCGAGGCCAAGCGTCAGGATGAGCGGTGGGGCGGCCATCGGGCGGCTCCGAGGCGTTGGTGCGATCGGTCCGACAAGTGGCGCGCGGTGCATCCCGGCACAGTGCGTCACGGCGTCCCCCGTGGAAACTCGTCGCTACGGTGGATGCACGAGTGAGACGCGACAGGCAGTCCGAAGACCGGTGGAGCTCTTCTCCTGCCTTCAGGCCTTGCGACTGGCGCTCTCGGCCTCTTGGTCCTGACGATGTTGTCCGGGCTCCGCCCCGCGCACGTGCCGCAACAGTTCCGGCGCGAAGCCGTGGCCGTGCAGCACCGAGATGTCGCCGGTGGTCTCCAGAACCACGGCGCGCACCTCGCTCATCGCCTGGATGTTGGCGCCGCGCAGCTTGGAATAGACGTCGCCGGGCGAGACCCGGCTTTCAGCCATCGCGGCGTCGATGAAGACGCCGTCGCGCATCAGGAGCAGCGGCTCGTTGTCGACCAGCGACGTCACCGCCCGGCTGTTGCGCCGGCCAAAGGCGAGGACGACCTGGATGCTCATCAGTGCCGTGATCGCCACGACGGCCTTCAGGAAGGCCGACCAGTCGGCGGCCGAGGCGGCGGTCGCCACCAACGAACCCGTGGCCAGCGTGATGATGAAGTCGAAGGCGGTCATCTTCGAAAAGGACCGGAGGCCGATGGTCCGTGCGAGGACGATCACGGCGGACAGCGCGATGGCGGCCAGAAGGATGCCGCCGAGGATGGCGTCGGGAACGGGAGGCAGGCCGAAAATGGCGATCTCCTTCGGATCTTCGGTGGATTCCCGCACCGCGGCGCTGGTGCCCCGTGACGGCGCTGCGCGCGGGGCTCTGGACTGTCTGCCTGAACATAAAACGCCGGCCGGGCGCTGTTAGGCCCGGCCGGCGCAAGAATGGTTGTGCGGCCACGTGTCCGAAGACGCGGAACATCCGGCCCCGTCCTCGCCCGCCCCGACGCTGGACCGTCTCACCCCGGCGGGTCCGGAGTCCGGCTGCCGGCCTTGCTGGTCACGCCGTCGGCCGAAGCCTCAGTCCTCGGTGGCGTCGTTCGCCGTCACCTGCAGCGACAGCACCTGCGGCAGGGTCTGCGGGGCGCCCATCGCCGCGCCCATGATCTGCATCGCCGGGACCGGGGTCTCCGGATCGATCGACACCGACAGCGACTTCGGATCCTTCAGGAAGGTCGAGACCGCATCCGTCGCCTGCTTCTGGAACTCCGGGTTCTGCAACTGGGCGAGCGCGGCCGGCACCATCGCCTCGACTTGGCTGATCAGCTGCTGCGGCGTCATCCCCTGCTGCTTGGAGTAGTAGTCGAGCAGCTTGCCGGTCAGCGAATCGTCGGTGAAGGTGATGTCGGCGGAGCCGAGCGACAGCTGCGACATCAGCCCCATCATCGCCATGCCGGCATTCTGGTTGGCCTCCGGATTGTCGGCCATCTGCTGGGAGATCTGCTGCATCGACTGGATGAAGTTCGGGGTATAGCCCGCCATCTCGTAGGTGAAGGACAGGTTGCCGGCATTCTCGACATTGATGTCGAAGGGGTCCAGCGACAGCGTCCCGGTCTTGGGGTCCCAGCTGGCGCTGCCCTCGATGGCGCCGCCGAGCGTGCCATAGCCGAGATCGGTCATGGTCTTGGCGGTCTCGGGATCGGCCTTGGTGAAGTCGGCGTCGAAGGTGCCGAAGTTGAAGTCCGAGGAGAAGGTGTCGTCGTCGTTGACGGTGTTATCGACCGAGGCGTTGGACAGGGCGAAGACCTTGGCGCCGGCTTTCTCGACGGTCAGCTTCTCGATCCCCGCCTTGTCGAAATAGAAGGCCGAGAACTGCTTGGCCGGCGGCTGGGAGCTGCGATCGGCCGGCAGCAGCTCGACGCCCTCGATCGACATCCCGGTGGCCACGGTGTGGCTGTCGCCCTCGGTGACGTCGATGTCGGCGATCGGCACCCGCGCGACCTTCCAGCCCTCCTCGGTCGAGCCGGTCACGTCCTCGAAGGTGATGTCGCCGAGTTGCGCCGGCTCCTCGCCCTTGGGCGAGAAGGTCATGGCTTTCAGGATGACGTCGTCGCCCTCGGAGGTGGCGCTGCCGTAGCCGACGGTCATGTTCTGCTCGGCGGCGACGGCCTTCAGGCGTTCGCCGAAGGCGTTCGCGTCGGCGGCGAAGGCCGCGGTCGAGCCCATCAGCGCGACGGCGATCGTTGTCAGTGACACGGAAGTCTTGGCGAACATGAATTACCTTCTTTCGAGTTTGGACCCGGGGCGCCCTGCGCCGTCCGGTCATGCCCCGCGCGAGGATTAGCGCGATCATGGCCGCCAATCTACGGACAAATCCGGCGGCGAGAAGACGGCATCGCCTCCGGGTGCCCGAGGAACGGGAAATTCCGGGCTCCATCGCGTCACAAAAAGCTGAGGATCAATCCGTTCCGGTCTTGTTCCATCCCTTGACCTTCGATAGACGCGTGCCATGGGCAAGGCTGCGGAACCGCCGGGCGGCGGCGGCGACATCGAACCGATCGACCTGAAGGCGGCGCTCGAGGAGCGCTATCTCGCCTATGCGCTGTCCACCATCATGGGCCGGGCGCTGCCCGACGTGCGCGACGGGCTGAAGCCGGTGCACCGACGCATCGTCCACGCCATGCGCATTCTCAAGCTCGATCCGGGCGAGGGCTACAAGAAATGCGCCCGCATCGTCGGCGACGTGATGGGCAAGTTCCACCCCCATGGCGATGCGGCGATCTACGACGCGCTGGTGCGCCTCGCCCAGGATTTTTCCGTCCGCTATCCGCTGATCGACGGCCAGGGCAATTTCGGCAATGTCGACGGCGATAGCGCCGCCGCCATGCGCTACACCGAAGCCCGCATGACCGAGGTCGCGACGCTGCTGCTGCGCGGCATCGGCGAGGACGCGGTCGATTTTCGCCCGACCTACAACGAGGAAGACACCGAGCCGGTCGTCCTTCCCGGCGCCTTCCCGAACCTCCTCGCCAACGGCTCGTCGGGCATCGCCGTCGGCATGGCGACCTCGATCCCGCCCCACAACGCCGCCGAGCTCTGCGACGCCGCGCTGAAGCTGATCGAGGACCCGGAGGCGCCGACGGAGGCGCTGCTGCGCTTCGTGCAGGGGCCGGACTTTCCGACCGGCGGCGTCATCATCGACAGCCAGGCGCAGATCCGCGAGGCTTACGAGACCGGGCGCGGCGGTTTCCGGGTGCGCTCGCGCTGGGAGAAGGAGGATGCCGGTCGCGGCAACTACGTCGTCGTCGTCACCGAGATCCCCTATCAGGTGCAGAAGTCGCGGCTGATCGAGAAGATCGCCGAACTCCTGCAGGCGCGCAAACTGCCGCTGCTCGCCGACATCCGCGACGAATCCGCCGAGGACGTGCGGATCGTGCTCGAGCCGAAGAGCCGGGCGGTGGATCCCGAGCTGTTGATGGAATCCTTGTTCCGGCTGACGGACTTCGAGAGCCGCTTCCCGCTCAACATGAACGTGCTCTCCGGCGGCAAGGTGCCGAAGGTCCTGTCGCTGAAGGAGGTGCTGGCCGAATGGCTCGCCCACCAGCGCGACGTCCTGCAGCGGCGCACGCGCTTTCGCCTCGGCCAGATCGAGCGGCGGCTGGAGATCGTCTCCGGCTATCTCGTCGTCTTCCTCAATGTCGACGAGGTGATCCGGATCATCCGCGAGGAGGACGAGCCGAAGAAGGAGCTGATGCGCACCTTCGAGCTGACCGACAATCAGGCCGAGGCCATCCTCAACATGCGGCTGCGCTCCCTGCGCAAGCTGGAGGAATTCGAGCTACGGCGCGAGTTCGAGGGACTGACGGCGGAAAAGGCCGAGAAGGAAGCACTGCTCGGCTCGGACGAGAAGCAGTGGGCGGCGATCGCCGGCGAGGTCCGCGAGGTCCGCGAGACCTTCTCCAAGAAGACCAGGCTCGGTCGGCGACGGACGCGGTTCGCCGATGCCCCCAGCCACAATCTCGACGACATCACCGTCGCGCTGATCGAGAAGGAGCCGGTGACGATCGTCCTGTCGCAGAAGGGCTTCCTGCGCGGCATGAAGGGCCATATCGCCGATGCCTCGGCCCTGAGCTTCAAGGAAGGCGACAAGCTGAAATTCGCCTTCCACGCCATGACGACGGACAAGCTTCTCTTCCTGTCGACGCGGGGACGGGCCTTCACGCTGTCGGCCGACAAGCTGCCCTCTGGCCGCGGCCAGGGCGAGCCGATCCGCCTTGCCATCGAGATGGAGGACGACGACGACATCGCCGTCGCCTTTGTCGCCGATCCCGATCGCCAGCGGCTGATGGTCTCCACCGACGGCTCAGGCTTCGTCGTCGGCGAGGCCGACATGCTGTCCTCCACCCGCAAGGGCAAGCAGCTGGTCAATGTCTCGGAGCCGGCCCGACTCGGCTTCGCCGTCACGGTGGTGGGCGGCGATACGGTCGCGATCGTCGGCGAGAACCGCAAGCTGCTCGTCTTCCCGCTCTCCCAGGTGCCGCAGATGGTGCGCGGCAAGGGCGTCCGGCTGCAGCGCTACAAGGATGGCGGCGTTTCCGACGTGAAGGTGTTCAAGCTGGCGGAGGGCCTGTCGTGGTCGGATTCCGCCGGCCGCGCCTTCCTGCGCCGGGAAGAGGAACTGCTGGAATGGCGCGGCGACCGCGCCCAGGCCGGCCGCCTGGTGCCGAAGGGTTTTCCGAAGAACAACAGGTTTGCCGGCTAAGCAGCGGCGCAGCTCACCATCCGTCATCCATTTCCTGCATGCGAGCCGATACGCTCCGCCCCGGCTTGACGGAACGTGGAGCTGGAGGGCGTCTCCGCCCAGTCGGTCGCAGGCTTACGAAGCCCTTTGCGGCGCGCGCCTGTCCCTCAGCTCGACCAGCGCGTGGACGAGCAGCGTCACCACGATCAGCCCGCCGCCCATGAGCGACAGGGCCGAGGGCCGCTCGAAGAAGATCATCCACATCCAGACCGGCGCCAGCACGGTCTCGACGAGATAGCCCATGGAGACGACCGGCGAGGGCACGAACATCGGCCCGGCGGCAAGGCAGATCAGGGCGAGGGGCATGACGATGCCGCCGTTGAGGACGAGCCAGCCGATGGCTTCCGATTGAAGACCGCCGCCGGCGATCACGAAGGGAAGCGCGAGGAGCGCCGGGACGATCGCCGCGATCGCCGAGGCGTAGCGCATGTCCTGGCGGCTGCGGCGCGCGAGAGTGAGGGCGAGGGCGATCAGGAACGCCGTCGCCAGGGCGGCGAGATCGCCGAGCCAGGCGCTGCCCTCCAGCCCCGCCCCGACGATGAGAAACACGCCGAGCAGCGTCGCGGGAATGGCGAGGAGCGTCGCGCGCGACGGTCTCTCGCCGGCGATCGCCCAGGAGAGCATGGCCGCGAACATCGGGTTGAGGGCGAGGATGAAGACGAGGTTGGCGGCCTTGGTCATGAAGACCGCCACGAGGAAGGTCAGAGTCGCCAGCGCGTAGAGCGCGGTGACCGCAAGCCCGAGCCGGCCGGCGATCAGGGGCGCGCGGCCGCCCCGGCCGAGCAGCGCCCAGAGCAGCACGGCGACGAGGAAGGACAGGGCGCCCCGCACGAAGACGACCGTGGCAAAGCCGCTCTCTGAAAGCCGGATGAGGGGGATGTCGATGGAGAGGACGAGGCCGCCGAAGAAGATCAGCGAGAGCCCTGCCGCGTAGCGGGCGGCGTCGTCGGCCTTGGGGCCGGCCAGGGATGAGGGAAGGGGCATGAAGATCCGGAAAGGGTCAGTCTTGGAGGCGCTGCCGGGCATCGGGCGCCTGCCGGGCAGGGTGGTCCGCGATCGCGCGGTTCACCCCCCGTATCTCTCCCAGCCCTTCGGCGTCAGGTGCTCCTGGGGCTGGAAGCGGATCTTGTAGGCCATCTTCTTCGATCCATCCACCCAGTAGCCGAGATAGAGATAGGCGAGGCCGAGCTTGCGGGTGCGCTCGATGTGGTCGAGGATCATCAGCGAGCCGAGGCTGCGCTGGTCCGCGTCCGGGTCGAAGAAGGAATAGACCATCGACATGCCGTCGGCCATGACGTCCGACAGGGCGACGGCGACGAGGTCGCCGTCCGAGGTGGCGGTGAAGCGCGAATCCGGCCCCTTGATGCGGTATTCGATCATCCGCGTGTCGACCTGGCTGTCCTCCACCATCATCGCATAGTCGAGGACGCTCATCTCGGCCATGCCGCCATGGGCATGCCGGTGATCGATGTAGCGCCGAAAGAGGGCATACTGCTCGCTGGTCGGGCTCGCCGGCGACATGCGCGCGACCAGGTCGCTGTTCCTCGCAAGGATGCGCCGCATCGACTTGCCCGGTCGGAACTCGTCGACGAGGATGCGCACGGAGACGCAGGCGCGGCAGCGTTCGCAGGCCGGCCGATAGGCGATGTTCTGGCTGCGGCGGAAGCCGCCCTGGCTAAGGAGGTCGAGCAGGCCGGGCGCCCGCTCGCCGACGAGATGGGTGAACACCTTCCGCTCCGACCGCCCCGGCAGATAGGGGCATGGCGAGGGCGAGGTCAGGAAGAACTGCGGCGTCTGCGGGTGATGGACGGTCACGTGCTGTCCCGGAAATGCGTCAAAGCCCGTAATACCATGGTGCGACGATCGTGAAAGTTAACCACACCAGAAGCACGAGGGGAACACCGGCTTTCACGAAGTCGAAGAAACGATAGCGGCCCGGCCCCATCACGAGAAGATTGGTCTGGTAGCCGATCGGCGTCGCGAAGGAGGCGTTGGCCCCGAAGATCACGCAGGCGAGCCATGGCTCCGGGGGCACACCGAGGCGCCGGGAGATGTCGAGGGCGATCGGGGTGAAGAGGACCGCCGTCGCGTTGTTCGACAGGAAGTTGGTGAAGATCGCCACGACCAGGAAGAGGCCCGACAACAGGACGATCGGCGAGGCGCCGTCGAGGGCGGAGAGCGCGCTCTCGGCGATGAGATGGGCGCCGCCGGTGCGCTCCAGCGCCGTCGCCGCGGCGATCGAGGCGCCGACCAGCATGAAGATCGACCGGTCGATGGAGCGGGCTGCCTCGCCGATGGTGAGGCAGCCCGTCGCGACCATGGCGACTGCGCCGCATACCGCCAGGACCTCGATCGGCAGGATGCCGGACGCCGACAAGGAGACGATGGTGATGAAGATCAGCGTGGCGAGCAGCGCCTTGGCCGATTGCGGGATGGGTTGCGCGGAATATTCGAGGAGCAGGAGGTCGTGGTTGCCGCGCAGGGCCGAGAGATTCGCCTCGCGCCCGCACAGGAGCAGCGTGTCGCCCGGCTCCAGCCGGATTTCCGACAGCGCCGCTCTGGCCATCCGGCTCTTCCTCTGCAGGCCGAAGAGGGTGATGCCGAACTGGGTCCTGAGGCCCGAGAACTGCATGGTGCGGCCGGCATAGCGCGAGCCCGGCGCGACGACCGCCTCGGCCATCACCATGTCGGGGCCGATCTTGTTGGCGCGCCCGGCGCTCTCCCCACCCGATGGATCGAGCGTCTTCACTTTCAGATTGCCGCGCGACAGCGCCCGCGAGAAGGCGCGCCGCGTCGCCGTGACGATCAGCCGGTCGCCGACGCCGAGCTCGATGTCGTCGAAGGGCGGCAGGATCGTCTGGTCGTTGCGGATGATCATCCGGGGCGTCAGGTCGCCAAGTCCGGGAAACAGCCCGGAGCGGGCCCGGAAGCCGAGAAAGGCATGGCCCTCCGTGATGTCGATCTCGCCGAGAAACTGCTTGCCGCCGGGATCGACGACGCGGCCGTCCTGCGCCTCGCGCGGGGTGAGGATGCGGGGCATGAAGCGGATCACGTAGATCGCGCCGACCACGGCGATCATCAGCCCCGGCACGGTGATGTCGAAGAAGTTGAGGGTGATCCCGGATCGCTCGGCAACGCCGGCGACGAGGAGGTTGGTCGAGGAGCCGATCAGCGTCGTCATGCCGCCGAGGATCGACAGGAAGGACAGCGGCATGAAGACGTGGTTCGGCGAGATGCCGCGCTGGGTCGCCAGCATCGTCAGGATCGGAATGAAGATGACGACGACGGGGGTGTTGTTGAGGAAGGCCGAGAGCGTCGCCGCCGAGATCAGCACGATGGCCACCGCCCCGGCCCCGACATTGCCGCCGAGCCGCGTCAGCCAGGCCGTCGGCCGCGCCATCGCATCGGTGGCGAACAGGCCCTGGCCGACGATCAGCAACGCCATCACGGTGATCAGCGCGGGATTGGCGAAGCCCGACAAAAGGTCGGCGCTGGTCACCGCCTGACCGGCGGTATCGGTATAGGGAAAGATCGAAAAGACGAGGAGAAAGGCGCCGAGAGAGGCAGCCGCGACCGCCTCGATGGGCCAGCGCTCCAACGCATAGCCCACGATGCTCACCACGATCAGCAGATAGGTGAGCCAGATGTGCAAGAATTCCATGAAACGTCGCGAGCTGTTGTCCCCGCGACGTTATCTCCGGCGGAAGGCCGGCTGACAACCCGGCTGCTCACGAATCGTTTGCCGGGTGCCGTTCGCGGACGCCATCGGATGCCGCAACCGCCCTTCGCGGCGAGACGCAACCGGTCGTCGGCGCAACGGCCGGTTGCTCTGCGGCCGATGCTGACCGGGACAACGCCCCGGAAGACGCCTCAGTGATCCCGGTCGCGCACTACGACGGTGCCGAGGAGCAGGTCGTGCAGCAGCTGCTTGCGGCGGGTGAACAGGCCGACGAGGAGCACCAGGGGCGTCAGCACGGCGTTGGACGCCCAGAAGAGCACGCCGTGAAGGACCGCCAGCGGCGGATCGACGATGCCGCCGTCGAGCCGCGCGACGCGCACGCCCGCCATGCGCATGCCCGGCGTCGCCTGGCTGGAGCCGCCCATGGTGAAGGCCAGGTAGACAATCGCGATCACCGGCAGCAGCACGGCATAGAGCCCCCAGGCGAGGCCGAAGGTCACGATGCCGAGCAGGAAGACGACGATCGCCACCGGCACCGACAACAGAAGGACGATCGTGTAGTCGAAGACGAAGGACAGCATCCGCCGGGTGCGCACGCCGCTATAGGCGCGCGGCGCATCCAGGCTGTCCATGCGCGTCGTGTTCAGCGTGGTCTCGGTCACTCGTTTCATCCTCCGGAAAATCGTCGCCGGCCGGTCGTCCGGCCACGATGAAAAACATGGTGATGCCGCGCCGCGCCCGCAATGGTTTTCGGCTGGTGCGGGCCCCTGCAGCCGGCACCGGGAGGTCAGCCCCTGGCCTGCAGCGCCGCGACATGGGCCTTGAGGTCGAAGCCGTCGCACGCCGCCTCGGCGCGGGCGACGGCGAGATCCTCGGCGAGGATGCGCCGGCCCAGCATGTGCTCGCCCGGCCGGTTCACCGTCTCGATGCCGATCAGCCGGTCGCCCTTGAAGCAGTAGGCGACGAGCTTGCCGGCCTCGCCGAGGCTGGCGATCTCCATATGGTCGGCGCCGGCCGTCAGCCCGACGATCTGGAGCTTGAACGGCCCCTGGTCGCTCCAGAACCAGGGCACCGCCCGGTAGGGCTCGATGGTGTCGGCTGCCTCGTCGCCGGCGATGATCTTCCGGGCGACCAGCTTGGCCTGGTCGACGGCGTTCTGCACCGATTCCAGCCGGACGATCCGCTCGGCGAAGGGCGAATGGAAGGCGGCGCAGTCGCCGATCGCGAAGATGCGCGGATCCGCCGTCGTCATGTGGGAATCGACGAGGATTCCGTTGTCGGTGGCAAGGCCGGCATCGGCCGCCAGCTGGTCGTTCGGCAGGACGCCCGCGGCGATCAGGACGAGGTCGGCCGGCAGCTCGGTGCCGTCCGACAGCCTCACGGCGCGGGCACGGCCGTCCCCGGCGACGTCGCCGACGATGGCGCCGAGCGCGGTGCCGAGGCGGATGTCGGTGCCCATCCGCCGGTGCTCGCCCAGAAAGAAGGCCGAGACCTCGCGCGACACGGTCCGGCCCATCAGGCGATCCGCCGCCTCAAGTACCGTGACGTCCTTCTCCAGCGATCGCAGTGCCGCGGCGACCTCGAGGCCGATGAAACCGCCGCCTGCGATGACGATCCGCCGGGCGTCGGCAAGGCCCGCCCGCAGCTCTTCGGCGTCCTCGGCGGTGCGCAGCTGATGGACGCCCGCAAGGTGCTTGCCCTCGATCGGCAGGACGCGGTTCGCCGCACCGGTTGCCAGCACGAGGTGATCATAGGCGAGGTGCTCACCGTCCCCGAGGCGAACCGTCCCGGCCTCCCGGTCGATCGCCTCGACCCATGCGCCGGAGCGAAAGCCGATGGCGTTCTTCTCGAAGAAGCTCTCGGGCTTGAGCAGCAGGCTGTCGAAGGCCACGTCGGTCTTGATGTAGGTCTTCGACAGAGGCGGGCGCTGGTAGGGCAGCCGCGCCTCCTTCGAGACGATGGTGACGGGGCCGGCATAGCCGCCCTGGCGAAGGCTCGCAGCGACCTGGAAGCCGGCCTGGCCGCCGCCGGCAATGATCACGCCGCTGCCGCTGGTTGGGATCGTCTGGCCGGTCATCGCTCGCCTTTCTCGCCGCTGCGCGGCATGTCTCCGCCGGCCGGCAAGGCGAGGCGAGGCCGCTCCGCGCGGAGAGCGCCACCTGCCTCAGCCGACGGCCATTCGAATCGCGCCTTCGTCATGATCCTTGTTCTGGCAGGTCCGCAGCGATTGATGAAGACGGGACCTCCCGCGTGCGCGTGCGGGGCGCCAGCGCCGGCTCGAGAATTTGCCGGAACAACAGGTCGAGATTGCTGTCGCGCCGGCAGGATCGGAGTTATCGGTGGACATGCCTTCATTCGACACAGGAGCCCATCCGATGCAGACACCCGAAGCGCTCAATGCCGCCTTCGTCTCCGGCAACTCCCACAACGTCGTCGTCGAGAGCCTGCGCATGGCCGGGGCACGGTCCGTCCTCGACATCGGCTGCGGGGGCGGGGCGCTGGTCGCCCGGCTGAGCGCGGAGGGTTTTGTGGCAGCGGGCGTCGATCCGCATGCGCCCGCCGTCGAAGCGGCCCGCAACAAGACGCCGGCCGCGCATTTTGCGGTGTCAGGTGCCCAGTCGCTGCCCTTCGAGGCAGAGAGCTTCGAGGCTGCCGTCTTCCTCAACTCGCTTCACCACGTGCCGGTAGACGAGATGGGCAAGGCGCTCGACGAGACGAGACGGGTCACCCGCGAGGATGGGGCCATCCTGATCGTCGAGCCGCTCGCCGAAGGCAGCTATTTCGAGACCATGCGGCTGATCGAGGACGAGACGGCGATCCGCCACGCGGCCGGCGTTGCCATCGCCGACGCGGTGCGCGAGGGCCGCTTCCGGCTGCGGGGAAATGTCGTCTTCAGGGAAACGGTGCGTTTCAAAAACGTGGACGAATTCCTGTCTCGCCTGGTGTCCGTCGACGCGTCCCGTGCGGGCGCCGCCGAGCGGCTCCATGACGAAATCGAAACTCACTTTCGCTTACAGTCTCAACAGGATGGCGACCACTTCAAGCTCGTCCAGCCGCTCCGCATCTACTGGCTGGAGGGCGGAAACTGAAGTGGAACCGTTCCAGACGGCAGCTGCCGTTCCGGCGTCCGATATATTTTGCAATCTTTCCGTAGTCGCGGAACCCGACCTCACCTCCTATAGTGCTTGTGACTGCTTCGCGTGGTCGCAGTGATGAATGGGGCGACTTGACTGGAAATGACGGAGACTGATTCCACTGAGGCCCTGACCGGGCTGCTCGAGCAGGTGGCGCGCCGCTTGCATTCCAACGGCTATGCCGCGCATCTTTTCCCGGCCCAATGGTCGGCCTTGCGCTACATCCACCAGGCCGAAGCGGATCGCCGCACCGCGATAGACCTTGCGCGCCATCAGGGGCTCGCATCCGGCGCCGTCGCGCGGACGGTTCGCACACTCATCGAAAAGGGGCTGGTGACGAAGATGGGGACGATCGGCCGCGGCCGCGCCGAGCGCCTCGAATTGACCGAAAAAGGCAGCCAGCTCCTCAAGCGCGATCCGCTCGCCTCGATCCGCAAGGCTCTGGAAGACCTCTCCACCTATGAGCGCAGCGTTCTGGCCAAAGGGCTCGAAACCGCCATCGATGCCACCAGGACCGCGACGGGACGGGTCTGAACCGGGCCGCCGGCGGGCTGCCCGCGAGGGCGATGGAGAGACGCTCCATGCAGCCACGATCGAACGCCGCGCATTTCCGGTGACCGGTCCGATCGGATCGATCGGACGGCGGATTACTGAAAATCCCGCTCGTCCGCGGCATCGAGCTCGCGGCGCATGCGTGTCACGAGAAGCGAGGCGTCCGGCGTGCAGTTCTCATAGGTGAGCAGCTCGCCGACCGCGACCGGGCGGGTGACCCGCGCATGTTCGGCCAGCCCCAGGGGCAGGGCGTTCTCGCCCCGCGCATGGCACCACTCCATGGCATAGCCGCGATAGTCGGCGGTGCCGATGCGCCCCAGCGTCGTGCCGGGCTCGAGCGACCGCTTGGCGCGCGCGCCACATTCGGCGACGGGGCGATCGACCGGCACCATGTCCGGCCGGCGGTACATCACCACTCGCGCCGCCGAGAGCGGCGTCTCGAGGCTGGTGAGATGGAAGGGCCGGACCAGGGAGAAGCACGGGCCGGGCCCGACCTTCAGGTCGGCCATCCGCTCGATCGCGCGGGGATGGCGCGGCTTGACCACGCAGAACACCCCCGGCGCGACGCCCTTGCCGATCGTGTAGTCGACGCGGCCGGGCTTCGAGAGAACCCCGCCGTCTTCCTCGCAGCAGAGGATCTGGGCGAGGTTGTCGAGGGTCGCCTCCGGGCCGTGCATGCCCGGAACGTCCGGCACGAGGCCGGTGCAGTTGCCGATCGCCGTCATCTCCACCATCGTCTTCGACCCGTCGATGAACTCGACCAGCATGCGGGCGTTCATGTTCCGCGCCCGGGCTTCCTCCTCGTATTCCTCGGGCACGGCGTCGTGGCGCAGGGGATTGTTCTTGCCCTTGCCGGCGGCGACGACGTCCATTCCCAGCGACTGGGCGAAGGAGATCAATTCCAGCGTCGCGGCGGGTTCGTCCCCCGCCGAGCCGGTATAGACGACGCCCGCCGCCTTGGCCTTGCGGGCGAGCAGGCGCCCGACCGTAATGTCCGCCTCGACGTTCAGCATGACGATGTGCTTGCCGTTCTCGATGGCGAGGAGGGCGAGCCGCGTGCCGACTTCCGGGCTGCCGGTGGCGTCGACGATGACGTCCACCCGGCCGCTGGCGCAGAGCGCCTCGATGTCGTCGGTCACGGCGATCCGGCCGCTCTCGATCGCCGCGTCGATGGCGGCGGGAGAACTCGCGACAACCCCATGGTCTTCGTCGTAACCGGCCATCGCGATGGCCTCCATCGGCCGACGCGGGCCGTTGGCGGCGATCGCGCCGACCCGCACCCCGGTCATCAATGCGGTCTGGACGACGATGTCGGTGCCCATCTGCCCGGCGCCGGCAAGCCCGATGGTCACCGGGCCGCGGGTCTGCGTGTAGGCGGCGAGCTCGGCGGCGAAGCCGATGCGGTCGATCATGATCTTCATTCCCAGGGCGGGTTGCCGCGTTTGGCGGGGACGCCGCCGGCAAGTGGTATCGAGCGCCGATCTATCCGTTCCGGCGGGGTCTTGTCACCCGGCGCCTTCGGTGGCGGCGGCGTTTGCGCGAGTGTGATCGTGGCCGCGACCCGATCGATCTGGCATTTCCACTTTGGAATCGATACATCGCCTCCATGACGAAGAAGCCGTCGAACGAGAACAAGTCGAACCGCGAGAAGCGGCTGCAGCAGGCGCTGCGGGCGAATCTGGCGCGCCGCAAGATCCAGGCCCGGGCGCGCCGCGACGGCGAGCCGGGCGAGGGTGTCCCGGAGCCGAGCGGCGCAACGGACGAGACGCTGGCCGGGGCCGTCTCGCCGCAGGCGCGTGCGGGAGAAGCCGGAGCATCTCCGGAAGGCGAGGAGCGGTGAGCGGAGCAGAAAACCCCGCAGACGCTCGCTGCCTCCCTGGCTGCATCGCCGGGCGGTTCTGCAAAATCGGCGACGCCTTTGTCCTAAATCAACGCCTTCGTCCTAGACTTTGGAGATGATCCAGCCGAGTGTCAATTTCTGTTGTCATTCGCGCTGGAATGTGTGTCATATTGTTTGGACAGTTATCGGCTGGTTCGTCTGTTGCGAATGTGGACAACGCGGCTCAGCGGACTTAGAACCGTTCCGATGAGGAGTGCACGATGATTGATTACCAGCGCCATTTCGCCGCGGCGATCGAAGCCTTGCATGCGGAGCGCAGATATCGGGTGTTCGCCGATCTCGAGCGGATCGCCGGACGGTTTCCGAAGGCGATCTGGCGCCATGACGGCGAGGCTCGCGAGATCACCGTCTGGTGCTCGAACGACTATCTCGGCATGGGCCAGCATCCCGATGTGATCGCCGCAATGACGAAGGCGACGGGCGCGATGGGCTCGGGCGCCGGCGGCACCCGCAACATCTCCGGCACCACCCATCCGCTGGTCGAGCTGGAGCTGGAACTCGCCGATCTCCACGGCAAGGAAGCGGCGCTGGTCTTCACCTCGGGCTTCGTCTCCAACGAGGCGTCGATCTCCACCATCGCCAAGCTCTTGCCGAGCTGCCTGATCCTCTCCGACGAGTTGAACCACGCCTCGATGATCGAGGGCGTGCGCAAGTCCGGCGCCAAGAAGCAGGTGTTCCGCCACAACGACGTCGCCCATCTGGAAGAGCTGCTGGCGGCCGCCGAGCCGGAGCGGCCGAAGCTGATCGTCTTCGAGAGCGTCTATTCGATGGACGGCGACGTCGCGCCGATCGCCGAAATCTGCGATCTCGCCGACAAGTACAACGCCATGACCTACATCGACGAGGTCCATGCGGTGGGCATGTACGGCCCGCGCGGTGGCGGCATTTCCGAGCGTGACGGCGTGGCCGGCCGGATCGACGTGATCGAGGGCACGCTGGCGAAGGCCTTCGGCGTTCTCGGCGGCTACATCACCGGCTCGAAGGCGCTGATCGATGCCGTCCGTTCCTACGCCCCGGGCTTCATCTTCACCACCGCGCTGCCGCCGGCGCTGGCTGCCGCGGCGACCGCCTCGATCCGCCATCTGAAGACCTCGCAGGACGAGCGCGACGCCCAGCAGCGCCAGGCCGCCCGCGCCAAGCAGATCTTCGCCTCGGCCGGCCTGCCGGTGATGGCGTCCGATACCCACATCGTGCCGGTGGCGGTGGGCGATCCGGAGCTGTGCAAGAAGGCCAGCGACCGCCTGCTCGCCGAGCACGGCATCTACATCCAGCCGATCAACTACCCGACCGTACCGCGGGGCACCGAGCGGCTGCGCATCACGCCGACGCCGCTGCACGACGACGCGCTGATCGAGGCGCTGCGCGACGCCCTCGTCGAGACCTGGCATGCAATCGGCATTCCCTTCGCCGCGGAACGGCCGGCGAGCCTCGAACGTTCGGAGAAGGTGACCCCGCTGGTCGTGTCGCAAGCCGGCGGCTGAGGCTGCCCGGCCGGCGTCGCGGAGAGGAGAGAGGCGGGTCTTGCCACCCCAGGAGGATCCGCCGATGAAAGCCACCCTCGCCGATCTGAAGTCGCGACTGCCGCTGCCGGCCACCGCCGAGTGGCCCGAGGGCCGCTTCCACGTCGAGGCTTTGGCGCACGGCACCATGTCGCTGCAGCTCTTCGCCCCCCGCGGCGAGGACCGGCGAGCCCCCCACAGCCAGGACGTGCTCTACATCGTCATCTCCGGCCGCAGCGGCTTCCTGCACGAGGGCGAGCGGACGGAGGCGAAGGTCGGCGACGCGCTGTTCGTCTCGGCCGGTGAAACCCACCGCTTCGAGGACGTTTCGGACGACTTCGCCACCTGGGTGATCTTCTGGGGCCCGGAGGGCGGCGAAGCCGAATCGCCGAACCCCTCCGTCTTCGCCGCCATCGACGCCTGACGCCGACGCTTCCGCACCTGCCGGCAGCTTCCTCCGGTCGCCTATTCGCCCGGTGCACCGGCCGTTCGGCCGTCGTCGCGCGCCTCGCGCCGCGATACTCGTTTGGCGAGGAACGGCACGGCCATGGCGATGGCGAAGAAGCGCACGACGTGATGGGCCGCGACATAGGCGGGATCGATGTCGAACTGGAAGGCCAGCACCGTCAGCGCCTCCAGGGCCCCCGGCGCATAGGCCAGCGCGACGTTCGGCGCCGGCAGGTCGACGAACACCACCGCGGCGATGCCGGCGAGGCCGGTGCCGAGGAGGCTGAGGGCGAAGCAGCCGAGGGACGGCACCAGCAGCTTGCCGAAGGCCCTGGCGTCGATGCCGCTCAGCCGGGCGCCGACGATGATGCCGAGAAGGACGAGGCTCGGCAAGGCGAGGAAGGCCGGCAGGGAGACGGTGACGACGTTCGCCCCGTGCAGCACCGCGCTGCCGATCAGGGCGCCGAGCATCATGCCGCCCGGAACGTTGAGCCTCGCCGCCAGGAATGCCGTCACGGCGCAGCCCGCAAACATCAGCCCGTAGTCGAACAGCCCGCCCTCGCCGCCCGGGCGGATCGAGGAACCCATCGTGCCACCGCCCTCGAGGGCACCGAGCAGCGGCACCAGCGCCGCGATCAGCATGAGCAGGCGGATCGACTGGATGATCACCACCCGGCCCATGTCGGCCTTCGTCTCGGACGCTGCCGCAACGACGAAGGAGAGGGCGCCCGGCAGCGAGGCGAAGAGCGAGGAGGCATGATCCCAGCCGAGGGCGCGCCTGAGATAGGCGTAGCAGAGGACGACCGCGAGGAGCACGCCGACGAGCTGGATCAGGAACGACAGCGGCCACAGGGCGATCTGGCTCGCCACCTCCGGCGAGACGCCGGAGCCGGCCTGGACGCCGAGGACGAAGAAGGCGAAGGTCTTCAGGAACTCCGGCGGCCGCGTGTCGAGGCCGGCGAGGCTGCAGACCGTCGTGGCGACGACCGGGCCGAGCAGCCAGGCGACCGGCAGGGCGAGGGCGACGGCGGCAAGGCCGCCGAGAAGCGCCGCCGCGACGGTGATCGCAAGGTCCCGCAGGCGAAGCGCCGCCGCCCGTCTGTCGTCCGTCACACCTGGTATCCGATCCATTCCGCCAGCCGGTGCGCGGCGGCCTCCACCTCGTCGATCCGCCGATGGAAGCAGGCCCGGAAGAAGGGCGCGCCGTTCGGCCCGAAGGCCGTGCCCGGCGCGATCGCCACCTTGGCCTCGTCGACGATCCGGAAGGCGGCGGCTCTGGTGTCGGTGACACCGTCGATCTTGAAGAAGGCGTAGAAGGCGCCGTCCGGCGGCGTCAGCTCCACCCGGTTGGTCGCCGTCAGGATGTCGCAGAAGATGTCGCGGGCGGTCTCGGCCCGGGCGATCTGGTTCTCGACGAAGTCCTCGCCGCGGGTCACGGCCGCGACCGCGCCCCGCTGCATGAAGGCGGCGACGCCGGAATTGGAATACTGGATGAGGTTCTCGACGATCTGGCCGAGCGCGGGGCTGGCCTCGATCCAGCCGATGCGCCAGCCGGTCATCGCCCAGTTCTTGGAAAAGGAATTGACGAAGAGGATGGCGTCGTGGGCGGCCATCACGTCGTGGAAGGACGGCGCGCGGGGGCCGTCATAGTAGAAGCGCGCATAGATCTCGTCGGCGATGACGGCGATGCCGGCCTCCCGGGCGATGGCGAGGATGGCGGCCAGCGTCTCCCGGTCGGCGGTCCAGCCGGTGGGGTTCGACGGCGTGTTGACGAAGAGGACGCGGGTCTTGTCGGTGATCGCGGCCTTCAGCTTGCCGAGATCGAGGCTCCAGCGCCCGGCTTCGAAGTCGAGGCTCACCTCCCGCCGGCTCGCCCCCATCAGCCCCGCCGCGGCGGAAAAATTCGGCCAGACCGGGCCGATGAACACCACCTCGTCGCCGGCGCCCGCCAGCGCCATCAGCGCGATCTGGATCGCATGCATGCCCGAGCCGGTGACGAAGAAGCGCTCGGGCTCCAGATTCTGGCCATAGAGCCGGCTCGAATAGGCGCTCAGCGCCTCGCGCAGCTCCGGCAGCCCGCGCTGCCAGGTGTAGAAGGTCTCGCCCTCGGAAAGGCTCTGCGCCGCGGCATCGGCGATGAATTTCGGCGTCGAGAGATCCCCCTCGCCGGCCCACATGGGGATGATCCCCTCGCGCCCGCGGGCATGATTGACGACGGCGACGATGCCGCTTTCCGGCGCCTCCACGGCTTCGCGGCGCAGGCGGGTGAGGTCGAGCATGGGGTGGGGCTTTCGAAGGACGGGTGATGCGCGTCGAACGACCGTTGCCACATCGGTCGCCGCGCCGGAGGGCTCACCGTCGCTTAGCATCGGATCGGGAAGCGGGAAAGTCGAGATGGCGGTGTGAGAGGATGTGATCAGGGAAAGTCGGCTGCGGGACAGGCGAGGATCGGGGCGCTGGCGTACATGTCCGTGCCGCTGTCTCCAGACATATCGCGACCCGCCGTTCCTGCCTCGAACGATGCGCGGACAGCGCTTCGTCGATAAAAAACGCGCCCGGGTTTCCCCGAGCGCGCGTGTCATGTCCGTCGAGGCTCTCGCCCCTGAAAAGCGCCGAGGCTTACGCCTGCTCTTCCATCGCTTCCTTGGAGAGCTCTTCGCCCGTCGCCTGGTCGACGACCTTCATCGACAGGCGGACCTTGCCGCGCTCGTCGAAGCCCATCAGCTTGACCCAGACCTTCTGGCCTTCCTTGACGACGTCGGTCGTCTTGGCGACCCGGCCGGCGCCGAGCTGGGAGATGTGGACGAGGCCGTCGCGCGAGCCGAAGAAGTTGACGAAGGCGCCGAACTCGACGGTCTTCACCACCGTGCCCTCGTAGATCTCGCCGACTTCCGGCTCGGCGACGATCGAGTGGATCCACTTCTTGGCGGCCTCGATCTCCTTGCCCGAGGCCGAGGCGATCTTGATCGTGCCGTCGTCGTCGATGTTGATCTTGGCGCCGGTCTTCTCGACGATCTCGCGGATGATCTTGCCGCCCGAGCCGATGACGTCGCGGATCTTGTCGGTCGGGATCTGCATGACCTCGATGCGCGGGGCGAACTCGCCGAGCTCGGCGCGGCCTTCCGACAGAGCCTTCGACATCTCCGCCAGGATGTGGTCCCGGCCGCCCTTGGCCTGGCCGAGGGCGATCTTCATGATCTCCTCGGTGATGCCCTGGATCTTGATGTCCATCTGCAGCGAGGTGATGCCGTTGGCCGTGCCGGCGACCTTGAAGTCCATGTCGCCGAGATGATCCTCGTCGCCGAGAATGTCGGACAGGACCGCGAAGCGCTCGCCTTCCTTGATCAGGCCCATGGCGATGCCGGCCACCGGTGCCTTCAGCGGGACGCCCGCATCCATCAGCGCCAGCGAGGTGCCGCAGACGGTCGCCATCGAGGAGGAACCGTTGGACTCGGTGATCTCCGAGACGACGCGCAGCGTGTAGGGGAACTGCTCGGGCTCCGGCAGCATCGGGTGGATCGCCCGCCAGGCGAGCTTGCCATGGCCGATCTCGCGGCGGCCGGGCGAGCCCATGCGGCCGGTTTCACCCACCGAATAGGGCGGGAAGTTGTAGTGAAGGAGGAAGTTCTCCTTGTAGGTCCCGGTCAGGGCGTCGATGAACTGCTCGTCCTCACCGGTGCCGAGAGTGGCGACGACCAGCGCCTGGGTCTCGCCGCGGGTGAACAGCGCCGAGCCGTGGGTGCGCGGCAAGAGGCCGACTTCCGAGACGATCTGGCGAACGGTGTCGAGCGCGCGGCCGTCGATGCGCGAGGAGGTGTCGAGGATGTTCCAGCGGACGATCTTGGCCTGCAGCGACTTGAAGACCGCGCCGACCTCTTCCTTGGAATATTTCGTCTCTTCGATGCCTTCCGGCAGGAAGTGCGCCATCACCTTCTTCTTGACGACGTCGACGGCGGCATAGCGGGCCATCTTGTCGGTGTTCTTGTAGGCCTCGCGCAGATCGCCCTCGGCCAGTTGCAGCATTTCGCCCTCGAGGGCCGAGTGATCCGGCGCGACGTGCTCGCGCGGCTCCTTGGCGGCGACCTCGGCGAGCTTGATGATCGCATCGATCACCGGCTGGAAGCCCTTGTGGCCGTGCATCACGGCGCCGAGCATGATGTCTTCCGACAGCTCGTTCGCCTCGGACTCGACCATCAGCACGGCGGCGTCGGTGCCGGCGACGACGAGGTCGAGCGAGGACTCGTCCATCTCGTCGACATGCGGGTTGAGCTTGTACTGGCCGCCGATATAGCCGACGCGGGCGGCGCCGATCGGGCCCATGAAGGGCACGCCCGACAGGGTCAGGGCAGCGGAGGCCGCGATCATGGCGACGACGTCCGGATCGTTCTCGAGGTCATGCTGCAGGACGGTCAGGACGACCTGGGTGTCGTTCTTGTAGCCCTCGGCAAAGAGCGGGCGGATCGGGCGGTCGATGAGGCGGGAGGTCAGGACCTCCTTCTCGCTCGGCCGGCCCTCGCGCTTGAAGAAGCCGCCGGGGATCTTGCCGGCCGCGAAGGTCTTTTCCTGATAGTTGACGGTCAGCGGGAAGAAGTCGAAGCCGGCCTTCGGCTGCTTCTCGGAGACGACGGTGGCGAGGACGCAGGTCTCGCCGTAGGTCGCGAGCACCGCGCCGTCGGCCTGGCGGGCGATCTTGCCGGTCTCGAGGGTGAGCGGGCGGCCGGCCCAGTCGATTTCCACCTTGTGGGATTTGAACATTCGGTTTGCCTTTCGTCGCCGCGCCGAAGCCGCTCATCGGCGGATCGCGCGGGATCTTTCACGTGTGTCGTCGTCGAAACGCGCCACGGGCAAGACGGCGGGAGGCTTCGCGCGGCGCCCGGTCTCGGGCGCCCGGCCTTGCGGCCATCCGGAAGCATCCGGCAATCCTGCCCCGTGACCGTTCAGTGGTCCGCGACCGCGCCCTTGTTCGTGGCGGGGCTGCAGGGTCAGGCGTGGCCGCAGACTGTGCGGCCGCAGATCGGGTCGGCGGGCCTTCGAGGTCGTCGAAGCCCCGCCGGAGTTTGCGTCAGCGACGCAGGCCGAGACGCTCGATCAGCGTCTGGTAGCGGGCTTCCTCGCGGGACTTCAGATAGTCGAGAAGGCGCCGGCGCTGCGAGACCATCTTGAGAAGGCCGCGGCGGGAGTGGTTGTCCTTCTTGTGCGACTTGAAGTGTTCGGTCAGGTTGTTGATCCGCTCGGTGAGGATCGCGACCTGAACCTCGGGCGAACCGGTGTCGCCCTCCTTGGTCGCATAGTCGGTGAGGAGCGCAGCCTTGCGCTCTGCGGTGATCGACATCGCGATACCCTTTCTTTTGCTTTTCGTGGGGTCGTGACGCCCTTTGCCGGGATGTCGTCCAGCACGGGCCATGAAGGCGCCCGCCTGCGATGCAGGGGAGCGCTGGCGCGGCATATAGCCGATTGTGGCGGCAAATGCTAGCCGCGCCGCGCTGCCGGTCTGCGGCAGCGCGGCAAGCCGGTCGACGAAGTCGGTCAACGACCCGATCGCGAACCCGTCCGGAGACTCTGCCGCAGATGACGCCGGCGCCGCCCGGTGTCTCGGGCAGCGCCGGCGTCTTCGCCGCAGGATCGGTCGCCCCCGCCGATCTGCGGTGAAACGGATGGGCGCGGCCTACTGCCGCGTCCAGGTCTGCGACTTGCAGAAGATCTTCAGCGCGCAGCCGGTGAGCTTCATCGATTTGCCGCTGACCCGGGCGGTTCCCTCATAGGTCTTGCCGTTCGCCGGATCGGTGATCTGACCGGAATAGCTGGCGCCCGAGCCGCCCATCTGGCCGATCCGCTTGCCCTTGTGCTGGCCGGTCACGATCGTGGTGCAATAGGCCTTGCCGCAGGGCGAAATCTTCGCGGTCTCGCCGCTGGCGGTGCGCCAGCTGCCGACGATCGGCTCGGCCGCAGGCGCGGCGGAGATCCCCGCGGCAAGGATGGTGGCGGCGAGCATCACGGCGAGTTTCGGCATGGCAATTTCCTCCCTGGACGGCAGCCAGACCGTTGATCGGTTCTTCCGGCTGTTTACGTAAACGTAAACGGAAATTCAGCCGATGGAAAGCCCGCTGCCTCGCGATCAGTCCAGGCATCGGATCCCCGGGTCAGACCGCGCGGCAACGCGGGCGCAGCGCCGGCTTTCGCAAGGCGCTGCCGCGAGGCCTAAGCTGCGGTCAAATCCGGACCCAGACCTGCGTCTTGCAGAACACCTTCAGGGCGCAGCCGGTGAGCTCCAGCTGGGTCGCGCTGACGCTCGCCGATCCGGAATAGGTGCGGTCGTCGCGCGGATCGGTGACTTCGCCGGTGTAGTTGCCTTCGGATCCGCTCATCCGGCCGACCGACTTGCCCTTGTGCTGGCCGGTGATGACGGTGGCGCAATAGTTTCCGCCGCAGGAGGTGACCTCGACAATGCCGCCGCCGGGCGCGCGCCACTTGCCGAGGATCGGGTCTGCGGAAAGCGCCGGGCTGGCGGCGGAGACTGCGAGAACGGCTGCAAGAAGCAGGGATTTCATCAATTCATGTCCTTCGTTTCGTCGAGGCAGGCCGAATGCGCCTGCCGGATCATCTTGCGCGCGAGCAGCCTCCGGTCGGCCGCATCGGCGTTGCCGGTGTGGCCTGTCGCCGGCGCAGCCATCCGGTGCTCGTCCCGGCCCTGCGAAGGGCGGGATCTCCGGTCCGGCTCTCGGACCGGGCGGCGCCGGCTCGATCAGGCGATGCGCGACGATCGCGGTATCGCTCCGTTGGGAGGCGATCTGGCTCTGTGAGCATGCGAGTGGAAGCCTACTCGCCCAAATGTGATGACTGTTGCGCCCGGAGACCTCCAGCCACCGCGTGGTCCTGCGGCGGCGTGGGAGCTGCCGACCGTGTCATTTTGCTGTCGCTGGATGAATCCGGGCTGAACGGCTGCCAGCATCGTCAGGTCGGAGTCTATTTACCGCAACGGCAGCAAAGCCGATTCAGCGCGAATTAAGCGCAAATTTTAAGCGCCTCTTCAAGCGACGGCACGATGATCGGTCCCAGAAGAAACGAAAAACGGGACAGGGATCATGGCACATATCGACCTCACCGCTTTCGACCGGACCGCCGCCAGCGGTGCCGCCCTCCTCGACGGCGCCCTCCTGATGGAGCTGGGCCTCGCCGCAGCGCTCGGCCGCAACGGCGCGGCCGATCTCGTCGCCGCCCACATGTACTTCAATCTCGCCGCCGAACGGGGCGTCGAAGGCGCGGCGGCGCAGCGCCGGGACGTCGCGGGCGACATGTCGAGGGCCGAGATCGCGCGGGCACTGCGTGCGGCGCGGACCTTTCTGACACTGCACTGACCCAGACATCGCGCCACTCGGCAGCCTATTGGGCAAGTGCCGGCTTCAGCCGGCCTCGGGACGGCCGACCTCGTCGATCGCGCCCGCCAGCGCGTCCTCGAACAGCGCCAGGTCGTCCGGCCGGCCAGCCGAGACGCGGATCATCCGGTCAAGGGGTGAGACGCCCGGCATGCGGATGAAGACGCCGCGCTTCAAGACCGCGGCCAGCAGCGCCCGCGCATAGGCACCGTCGCCGCCGCAGTCGATGGCGACGAAGTTGGTGGCCGAGGCGAGCGGCGTCATTTTCGCCCGCCCCGCGATGGCGGCGAGTTCCGCGCGCGCGCCCGCGATCCTCTTTACCGCGTCCTGCAGATAGGCCTGGTCGGCGAGAGCCGCCAGCGCGCCCGCCTGGCCGATCCGCGACACGCCGAAATGATTGCGCACCTTGTCGAACTGGGCGATCGCGTGCGGCTCGCCGACGACATAGGCGACGCGCACACCGGCCATGCCATAGGCTTTCGAGAAGGTTCGAAAGCGCAGGAGATTGGGCCGCATCAGCGTGATCGGCGGCAGGCTGCCCAGCGGTGCGAGATCGCTGTAGGCCTCGTCGAGGACGAGGATGGTCTCTTCCGGCACCGCGTCGATCAGCCGCTCGACCGTCGCCGCGTCGTGGAAGCTGCCGGTCGGATTGTCGGGATTGGCGAAATAGAGGAGCTTCGGCCGCACCGCCCGTGCCCGTTCGATCAGTGCCTCCGGATCCTCGTGGTCGTCGCAGCGATAGGGGACGAAGTCGAGCCGGGCGCCATGGCCCGCGACATGGTAGTTGAAGGTCGGATAGGCGCCGTAGGAGGTGACCACCGTATCGCCCGGATCCGTCGCCAGATGGACGAGATGGCCGAGCAGCCCGTCGATGCCTTCCCCGACGGCGACGCTTTCCATCGCGATGCCGTGATGGGCGGCGATCGCCTGCTTGAGCTCGTATTGCTCCGGATCGCCGTAAGCCCAGCTGTCCCGCGCCGCCTTCGCCATCGCCTCGACAGCCATCGGAGAGGGCCCGAAGACGCTTTCGTTGGCGCCGAGGCGGGCGCGGAACGTCATCCCCATGCGGCGCTCCAGCGCCTCCGGGCCGACGAAGGGAACGGTGGCGGGCAGCGAGCGGGCGAGTTCGGTGAAGAGCATCGGTCGTTCCGGCGTTCGGCGGCCGGCGACGCTGCGCCGGACGAGGGGCTATCCCTGGCAAGAGGTGAGGCGTCTTACGCGCAGTTTCCCAACGGGAAAAGAGGCCCGCGCGAAGATGCCGTCCCGCTCAGCCTTCGACGCGCGTCAGCCCGGCCGCGAAGCGCGCGCCGTTGGAGCGATAGTGGCGGGCCGATTCCTTCAGCTTTTCCGCCGTCGCCGCGTCGAGGCTGCGCACCGCCTTGGCCGGGGCGCCGACGATCAGCGAGTTGTCGGGAAACTCCTTGCCCTCGGTGACGAGCGCGCCCGCCCCGACGATGGAGTTGCGGCCGATCCGGGCGCCGTTGAGGATCGTGGCGCCCATGCCGATGAGGACGTTCTCCTCCACCGTGCAGCCATGGACGATCGCCGCGTGGCCGATCGTGCAGCCGGCGCCGATGGTCAGCGGCATGCCCATGTCGCTGTGAAGGACGGCATTGTCCTGGATGTTGGTCGCCTCGCCGATCGAGATCCACTCGTTGTCGCCGCGGATCACCGCGCCGAACCAGACGCTGGCGCCGTCGCCGAGGCGCACCCGGCCGATCACCTGGGCGTTCGGGGCGATGAAGACGTCCTCGCCGATCTGCGGGCGATCCTCGCCGAGTTGATAGACCGGCATGGCCGTCCTCCCTTGCTGCTGGTTGCGCGGGCGAACTTGCGCGAAGGCCGGGCGAGGGGTCAAGGGAGGGGCGAAGTGGCCCGTGTCTGGGGGACGGCACCCTTGGGGCGCATGCTCCAGCGCGCGGAAGCCCAGAAAGCCGTTGAAAAGACGGGGCTCGGGCCTGCCGGCCTTGCGCCTCCCTTCATGCGGAGGCACCGTCCGCGCGAATTCGGCGCATCGGAAGTGATCGGAAGGCCCGCGCAATGATCCGGCTTCTCCACACGGCGGACTGGCAGATCGGCAAGCCCTTCGGCGGCTTCGACGAGGAGCGGCGGGCCGAACTGCGCGCCGCCCGCTTTGCCGCCGTCGGGCGCATCGCCGTTCTTGCCGCCGCCCGCGACGTCGCGGCGGTGCTCGTCGCCGGCGATGCCTTCGACGACAACACGGTGCATGACCGCGACGTCAACCGCGTGCTCGACGCGATGGCGGCGTTCTCCGGCCCCTGGGTCTTCCTGCCCGGCAATCACGACGCGGCGACCACCGGCAGCGTCTGGAGCCGCATGCGCGGGCTGGCGGAGCGGCGCGGGCTCGCCAATGTCGTCGTCGCCGACGAGCCGGAGCCGATCGTAATGTGCGAAGGGCGGCTCGCCGTCCTGCCGGCACCGCTGGTGCGCCGGCACGAAGGCGCCGATCTGACCCAGTGGTTCGACCATGCCGAGACGCCGGCGAGTGCTGTCCGGCTGGGCCTTGCCCATGGGGCGCTGGAAAACCGCCTGCCGGAGGGCGCCGACGCCGGCAATCCGATTGCCGAAGGCCGCGCCGCTACGGCCAGGCTCGACTATCTCGCCCTCGGCGACTGGCACGGCTTCCTGGGCGGCATCGCGCCGAAGACGGTCTATGCCGGAACCCCCGAGCCGGATCGCTATCCCGCCAACGAGCCGGGATTCGTCGCGATCGTCGAGATCGACGGGCCGGGCGAGGCGCCGCGCATCGAGCGGGTGGCGGTCGCACATTATGTATGGGCGGCGCGAGTCCTGCGCCTCGATGGCGAGGCCGGTGACGTCGAGAGCCTGCTCGCCGCCTTCGCCGAGCCGGGACGCACGCTCCTCCGGCTCACCCTCGCCGGCAGCCTGCCGCTGCGCGAAAGGGTCCGCCTGGAAGAGATCCTCGCCCACTGGCGCGACCGCTTCTTCCATCTCGGCAGTCGCGACGACGATCTCTTCGATGAGCCGGACGAGGACGATCTCGACCGCATCGACGTGTCGGGCTTCGTGCGGACGGCGATCGAGACCTTGCGGACGAAGGCTGCCGATCCGGCCGATCCGGGGCGGGAGGCCGCCCGGCTGGCCATCCGCATGGCCTATGTCGAGCACCGCCGGCTGACGGCCGGCGAGCGCTGAAGGTGCGTGTGACATGTATCTGAAATCGCTTCGCGTCAGCGAATTCGCCAGCATCCTCCACGCCGACCTGGAGGGCTTCGATCCCGGACTCAACGTCGTCGTCGGCGACAACGAGGCCGGCAAGTCGACGCTGCTCAGGGCGCTGCGCGCGGCGTTCTTCCAGAAATATCGGGGCCGGGGCGAGGCGGTCGAGGCATTCCTGCCTTATGGCGGCGAGGGGCGGCGGCCGACGGTCTCCGTCGGCTTTTCCCATGCCGGCGCCGACTACCGGCTGACCAAGAGCTTCCTCACCCGGGCCGCAGCGGAGCTGGAGGGGCCGTGGGCATCGCCGATCGCCGGCGATGCGGTGGAGGAAAAGCTCGCCGAGCTTCTCGGCTTCACCCATCCCGGCCGGGGCGATTCGAAGCTTTCCGAACATCAGGGGGCCTTCGGCCTGCTCTGGGTCGAGCAGGGGCGCTCGAACACCGGCCTCGACATCGGCGCGGGCCGCGACGCGGTGACGGCGTCGCTGGAGGGCGAGGTCGGCACCATTCTCGGCGGCGAGCGCGGCCGCTCGCTGATCGCCGCCGCCAAGGGGCTGAACGACCGGCATTTCACCGCCACCGGCCGCATCGGCGCCAACGCCCCCCTGAAGGCGATCGACGACGAGCTCGCCGTGCTGCGCGCCGAGCTCGTCCAGAAGCGCGCTGCCCATGCCGAACTCGAGCAGAAGCTGAAGAAGCTGGAGGATCGCCGCCGCTCGCTGAAGGGCTATGACGAGGCGCGGACCGTCGAGAAGGCGGGCGAGGCCCTGCGCGCCGCCGAGGCGGGCCTGCGCCGCGCCGAGGAGCGGGACCGCGAATGGCAGGCGGCGGACGCCGCGCTGAAGCAGGCCGAGGCGGTCCGGGCCGGCGCCGCCGAAGCGCTCAAGCGGCGGGAGAGTCAGGCGAAGGAGGCGGCGTCGGCGCGCCAGGCCTTCGAAGCCGCCGCCGCCGATTTCGCCGAGATCGATGCCGCCGCCCGCGCGGCCGCCGAAGCCGTGGGCGTCGCGGTCATGGCACAGGAGACCGCCCGCACCGCACTGAAATCGGCCGAGGCGCGCCACGAGGCGCATCGCCGCCGGTCGGATCTTACCCGCGAGAGCGCGACACGGGACCGGCTGCTGGCCGTCGTCGAGGCCGCCGGCGGGCTGAGCGAGCAGATCGCGGACCTCGGCGCGCGGCTGGACGTCATCGCCATCGATCGCAAGGCGCTCGATGCCATCGACAAGGCGGCTCGGCGCCTGCGCGACTGCGAAGTTCGCCTGCAGGTGACGGCGCCGGCCGTGACCTTCGAGCCGGCGGGCGGCGGCTCCGTCCGAGCGCCG
>NZ_AQQS01000079.1 GCF_002088275.1 Aurantimonas sp. 22II-16-19i | reverse complement strand
GATCCAGCAGCTCGACAAGGTGACCCAGCAGAACACCTCCGCCGCCGAGGAGATGGCCTCGACGTCGGAAGAGCTGGCCAGCCAGGCCGATCAGCTCCAGCAGGCGATCTCCTACTTCCGGCTCCAGCAGTCGGGCGTCGCCGAAATGCCGGTCAAGCGTGCGGGCGGCTTCGCCAGGACGACCGGTCACTCCGTCGCCGACATGCAGAATGCCATCCGCGTCGCGGCACCCGCGATGTCGGGGAGCCGCAGCGCCGCCAGGAAGGGCGGCGGCTTCGAGCTCGACATGGACGATCTCGGCGACGATCTCGACAGCCGCTTCTCGCGCAGCGGTCGCGCCGCCTAGCGAATCGGATCCGGTATCCGGGCCCGCGATGCGGGCACGGTGCCGGCTCGAAGTTTCAGTTCAGGCTCGCAAAGTTCACTAAGCAGTCCTTCGGTTAGTGCGACTTCGAATGACCACCCGATCCCTTCAACGGCCGGGTAGCGACCTGCAAGCAGCCCATGAGTGCCTGACGGCCCGCCTCTCGCCTTAGCGACCGCCCGACAGTCACAGCAGTCAATACCGGCGAGCGGCGCTCGAAGCCGCCTGACACACGAACGCGCCAAAGGAGAACACTCATGACCTTCCTCAACAACATGTCGATCCCAAAGAAACTCATCATCTCTCTCGGCCTGATCATCCTGACCTCCTTGGCGGTGAACGCGGTCATTTTCGTCAAGTCCGGTGAGGTCAAGGACGCGACGTTCTGGAACGATCACACCTTGAAGGTGATCAACGCGACCAACTCGATCGTCACCAGCATGGTCAATCAGGAGACGGGCTATCGCGGCTACCTCATTTCGGCTGACGACACGTTCCTCGATCCCTACCGCGCAGGCCTGAAGTCTTTCACCAAGTCGTGGAACGAAGCCAAGACCCTGACGTCGGACAACCCGGCGCAGCAAGCACGCCTGGACGAAATTCAGAGATACGCTGACAAATGGCATAGTTCCGTCGCCGAAAAGGCCATCGGTCTCATGCAGGATCCGCTGACCCGCGAGGCCGCCCGGCGAATCGAGTCCAGCGGCGCGGGCAAGGGCGAAATGGATGGGCTCCGCCAGGTCGCCACGGACCTCATCGCGGCGGAGCAGCAACTGCTCACCGTTCGCCAGGATGCACAAAACAACGCGTTCGACGTCATCAACGAGGTCATCTTCGGGGGGATGATCGCCAGCGTCCTGATCGCGTTCGGCATCGGCTTCCTGATGACCAAGACGATCGCCTGGCCGATCGCAGGTGTCGCCGCGGCATTGGCCAAACTCGCCACACCCTTGGATACCGGACGTCGTGACGAGATCGGCCGCATGCAGGGTTCCGCCCAGGCGGTCGAAGGGGCGTTCAACGACATCTCGGCCGTTCTGAAGGCGATTTCCCATGGCGATCTTTCGAAGAAGCTGACCCGCAATTACGGTGGGCTCACCGATGACGTTGCCGCCAACATGTCGGCCATGACCGACAATCTCACGACGACGGCCAATGTTGCCGACCAGATCGCCCGCGGCGACCTGACGGTGAAGGTGAAGCCGCTGTCGGACGAGGACACGCTCGGTCTCGCCCTGGAAAGCATGGTCGAACGTCTGCGCGGGATCATCGCCGACGCGCTGTCCGCCGCGCATAACGTCTCTTCGGGCAGCCAGCAGCTCTCGGCAAGCTCCGAAGAACTCTCGCAGGGCGCGACGGAGCAGGCCTCGTCGACCGAGGAAGCCTCCTCGTCGATGGAAGAGATGGCCTCGAACATCAAGCAGAACGCCGAGAACGCCCAGCAGACCGAGGCGATCGCCCGCCAGTCGGCCCGCGACGCCCAGGCCAGCGGCGAGGCTGTCGGCAAGGCCGTCAGGGCCATGGAGACGATCGCCGAGAAGATCCTGATCGTCCAGGAGATCGCCCGCCAGACCGATCTTCTCGCCCTCAACGCGGCGGTCGAAGCCGCCCGGGCCGGCGAGCATGGTCGCGGGTTCGCGGTGGTGGCCTCGGAGGTGCGCAAGCTCGCCGAGCGC
>NZ_AQQS01000078.1 GCF_002088275.1 Aurantimonas sp. 22II-16-19i | reverse complement strand
GAATCCCCAAAGGGATGCTTTTGTCTCGGTTAATCCACTAGCTCGAAGGCCCCGAGGTTCTCGCTTGCCAAAAAAAGATAAGATCCTCCAGCGAATGGAGGCGAATCCACAGGGCGATTGGACCATTCGTGACATAGGCGCGGTGTGCTCTCAGCACGGATTAGAGCTTGACTCGCCCACTAGCGGAAGCCATTTCAAAGCATACAGTCTGTTGCTACAGGGCGTTTTGCCCATTCCGAGCAGGCGCCCCATTAAGCCAACGTACATTCGTCAGTTTGTAGCCTTGGTGAAGGCGCATGACCGAGCCCAGCGCGGACAAGGAGGCGTAGATTGAACCAGTACCAAATCATGATCGCACCGCTTACCGAAGCGGACGGAGGTGGTTATGTCGCCTATATTCCTGATCTGCAGGGTTGCATGTCTGATGGCGAGAGTCCGGAAGAGGCGTTAGCCAATCTGCGCGATGCTTATAGCGAGTGGATCGACACGTATGAGAAGCTAGGAAGGGAGGTTCCCAAGCCCGGCACCTATGGGCGCGCAATGCAGGCCAAGAGCCGTGAAATCGCCGACCGCTTCGAAAAACTCGATGCTGAGGTTAAGGATCTGCAGGAGAAGGCTGAGCATTTCTCGGCTTGGCTCCGATTCAGCGAACTTACGGGTGTTGATCCTGGTGGGCCACTGCCGCCAGAATTCGTTTCGAAGACCTGTTAGAAGTTACACCGGCTTTTTCATAACCCCGCTCCGGCGGGGTTTTTCATTCGCGGGAGCGGGCGGTTTTCCCCGCACAGCATATGCAAAGCCAGGGTACGGGTTCGGCGTGACGGCCGTTTCATTCTACTACTATCGGTAAATATACCGCTCACAGTTTGACATGCGGTAATTCTGCCGCTACCGTTTAAAGTGCTTGACGGGAAGCCTTCCCGCAGCGCGACGGGAGCAAAGCCATGAACGCCATAACGCAGATAAGCCAGACTTCCAGCAGCCCGATTGCCATCGCGGCTGCGAGGCCGGACGAGGATCACCTCCGCTTCGATCTCATCGAGTTGTGCCGCACGAGCGGCGACTTCGTTCCGGTGGTCAGCAACGGCCAGATCTGGGGCGCGGCGGCAGACCGCCTCGAAACCCTCCGGCCCACCGCAGAGACGATCACCGCCGCCGACTATGTCGAGGGCCTTGAGGTCCTCGGCTTCGCCTTTGAAGTCATGACGCGCAAGGACGGCACCGAGTATCTCGCCCGGATAGAGCCCGAAGCGCCGCTTCCCGAAGCATGGGATCGCCGGGCCGTGGATCTGATGGCCGCGTTCGGACCACGTCACGCGGGCACGGAGGTCGTGGATTTTCTCAGGAGCCGTCAGAGCGGCGCCAGCGGTGCGAGGCCTCAGCCGAGCATCTTCGACCTGGAAAGTCGGCACCGCAGCATCTACGCCCGCTACGAAGCCGCCGCGACGGCTCACAGTGCGGCGGAGACCCGCTATTTCGCCGCAAGTCCGAAGTTGCCTGCGGATGTTCTGCCGGATGATCTGATCGAGCGATTCAAGGCGATGACGATCGCCGAACTGTCGGACCGCAGCCATCCTGTGAACATCGAGAGGGCGGCGCATTATGCCGCGCGTGAAGCCCAGCGCGAAGCCTATGAGGCGGAACTGGCGCGGCTGAAGCAGGAGCACGGCGTCGACGAGACCGAGCGCCGAATGTATGCCTTGCTCGACGAGGCGGACGCGATCGTCGATCAGATCGCCGCCACTCGTGCCGAGACGCCGGCCGGCATGCTGCTGAAGCTGAAGGTCGCCGACGGCGTGCTGGAGGATGGCGACATCCTCGATGAGCTTCGCGCGGATCTGGAGGCGGTGGTCGCCCGCGATGCACGGTTCCTCGAACTCGGCCAATGCCTAGACGAGGCCTGGGCACGGGAACGGGAGACGTGCAACGCCATAGAGGCGCACGGCCACGGCAATACGTGCGACGAACTGGAGGCGGCCTTCGACACCGCCTACAAGGTCTGCGGAGACGTCGCCGACGAGATCATGGCCATGCCGGCGTCC
>NZ_AQQS01000077.1 GCF_002088275.1 Aurantimonas sp. 22II-16-19i | reverse complement strand
TTGCCAAGGCTATCCTGGAAGCGATCACCCATCCGTTCGTGCTGATGCAGCAGCCAGTTGTCATCGGCGTATCGATCGGCGTCGCCATTGCCGTCAAGGGCGGAGTGAACCACGCCGATCTGGTCCGGCGGGCGGACCTGGCGCTCTACCGTGTCAAGAATTCCGGCCGCAGCGGCTTCCTCGTATTCGAGGAGCGCATGACGCGCGAAAGCATTCAGATTGCGGTGGCCATCAGCTGAGTTCCTGCCACTATTGCTCTGCGCATCGAGGGCATCGCGCGAAGAACGTCTGCCAACGGAAAGTCTCGCCAGCGCAATAATGCGGCTCTGGCTGCCGCGCGTTCCGATAAAGTCGCGTTCCTGCACCAGCGTCTCCGATAGTAGGTTCACCTCTCGTACAGATTGCTTTCTAAGCGTCTGCTTTAAAGGAACGCGCTGTTCGCATAGGGCAATTCGTCGCGGCATTTGCCCCGGTTTCGATGATACTCTTGCCCGATGAACAAGCGCTATTCGAACTCATCACGCGACACCGAGATCGGGTTGGCCGTCTTCGCTCTCAGCGTGGTCGGAATGCTCGTAGTCGTCCTGGCCATGACCTGATGCTGTCACCAGAAGTTGGCGAGCAGTGACGCTTCGGCCGACTTGGCGCAGAACCCTGCGAACACGATCGCGATCGATACGCCGATGAACGCCAGCAGGATGGCATGATCGAAAAGCGACTCTGGATGGTCTTTGTCCGACCTTCGCAACGTTCTATTGCGCGGCATTCCCCGTCCCCCGATGTGCCGGCTCTGAAGCTGATGAGCCGGTCGCTCGCCTGAAGGACAGGTTAGATGACTATCTGCGCAGTGCGCAAGTATGCGGGGGCATTCGCCTGGATGAACGGGACGAGCACTGCACTTGCGCGTCGCCTGGTTCGACGCGGCAAGTCGCTCCCCGATGACCTGCCGACCCAGCAAGGTCGGGGCATAGGTGGCGCCGAGTTTTTCAACGAGGCGGTGCCGCAGAAGTTCATCTGCGATGACGTCAGGAATGATCCAAGCGACGGCATCACCAACCACCATCTTGCAAAGCGTATCCCACTCCGTTCCCTTCAACTCTGGCACTGTCATGACAAGCCCGACACTTCCTTTTTCTGCAAGGTAAGCAGGAAGATATGCCGAGATGCAATCCAAGCTTTTCAGGGCGAGGGCGACTCCGATCCCGGATGGTTGATGGGCGGATAATGATCAGTCATCCGACGTTTCAACTTGTTGCGGACGAGTCATCAAAACGTGCACTGTCGGGTTCCCCTTAGAAGCTCCTCCAATCAGGATCTGCGGCCATCTCCGCTGCGCTCGCGGTCACACCGCGCAGATCGCGGGTTCTCCCGACAGAATGCCGCGATACTCCCACGATCGCGATCATCGTCTCGATCGCGCACCTGGTCGCGATCGGGGCCGTCGCGGCCGGAATGATCCCGGCGATCAGGTCTGCCTCTGCCGTCTCGCCGATGGTCACGCCCGTCTCTGTCTGCGCGTTGATCTCGACGGAAGTCGTTGCGGCCTCGGTCGCGGAAGTCACGATCGCCAAAACGCGAAGCTGGCCGACGAATGTCGCGATCCACAACCACTGGGCCGGACGTGCTATACCCGCCCCCATAGCGACGGCCATCATCGACGCAGCTCGAAAACACGAGAGGCGCGAGCCCCAATATGACGACGATGCCAAGGCTTCTTGTACGCATGTACTTTCCTCCGATCTGAGTCGATCAGATGGCGCGGGCACCAGATGTTGCAAGTCTGCCCTTGGACGACCGCTTCATCGTGCCATTCATGGAACCCTCGAAGTACCAAATGACAGCGGAGGGCAAGATGGTGCCTGTCTGGTTCGCTCGGATCGAGAGCCGGACCCTGTAGAACCTCGGAACGGTCCGAACTGCATCCAACCCACTGGTCCAGAAGTGCCCGGTGACGAAGCGATTCGCAGGGCATCGGTGTGCCGACGGCGGTTCTCAATTCATGGTATGTTCCAGCCCTTTCCAGTGGGTCCTCCCGCTCCGTTGGAAACGGGTTCCCTTGTACTGCAATTGACCAGCGAGAGAATCGGCTTCTCTTAATCAGCGGGTCGTAGGTTCGATCCCTACATCACCCACCAT
>NZ_AQQS01000076.1 GCF_002088275.1 Aurantimonas sp. 22II-16-19i | reverse complement strand
GAAGCTCGTGTCGACGACGCCCATGAACTCGCGCAGGTCCTCGGCCTTGGCGTGTTCGAGATCGGCCTGACGACGCTTGGCCTCCTCCTGGTCGACACGGGCCGCCTCGGCTTCCTTCTGCAGCCGTTCGCGCTCGATCGCCTGCTCCTTGAACACCTGCACCGCCCCGGCCATCTCGCCGATCTCGTCATGCCGACCGACGCCGGGCACCTCGACGGCCTTGTCGCCGGACGCCAACCGCCGCATTGCCGAAGTCATCGCCGCCAAGGGCCGGGTGATGGAACGGGCGATCAACCAGCCAACCGTCACCAGAACACCCAGGATTGCGATCTGCCAGACGGCGGAAGCGGACAGCGCGCGAATGAACTGCGCATGGAGGTCGTCGGTGTAGAGGCCGGTCCCGACAACCCACTGCCAGGGCTCGTAGGCCTTGGAATAGGACAGCTTGTCGAGCATTTCCTCGCTGCCGACGCGGCTCGCCATGTAGGGCACGAAACCGCCGCCCTCGCGGCCGGCATTGATGATGTTGCGGACGTGATAGGTCTCGGTGCCCTTGTCGAAATTGTCCCACTGGTTCTGGCCGATCTTCTCGCTCTTCGGATGAGCGACGACGATCCCGTTGTAGTCGTTGGCGAAGAAATAGTCGTCGTTGCCGTATCGCAGCGAGGCAAGGACGCCGGCGGCCATGGACTTGGCTGCGGTTTCGCTCATCTCGCCCTTGGCGGCCTTGTCGCCGAAATAGGACAGGATCGAGACGGCGCTCTGGACCTGGCCCTTCATCAGGGTCTCCCTGTCCCTCCAGAGCTGGCTGTTCATCGAGAAGAGCTGGAGCGCCATGACGATGGTCGTCAGGACCCCCGCAGCAGCGATCAAAATGGCAAGTTTCTTGGGAAGCGTCAGGGACATGGCCGATCCTGTGCGAGTGACCTGATGATGCCGAAGGTTACTATCAGAGAAGTGAAATATCAGTTGATGAAACCACTGCGGCACGAGAGGATGCGTGACTTCTCCGCACGACCGATCGCGTCGGCCGGGGCTCGTGTGTTCGGGGACAGGGTCGGCCCGCCGGGAGGGGTTCCGGCCACGCTTGCCGTCCTGCAGCTTCGAAACGCTCTGCCGCAAGGTCTGGCCGCATGCCTGGCGGGCGACGGCCTGGCGAGCTCATGCGGGCGATCAAGCCGTCCAGCGGAAACGAGCCTTGCGCAGGGCGTTCACCGCCCGCAATGCGCCGACCGCGAACGACTTCGGCCCGGGGCTGGGCTCCCCGGGCCGTCTTCCTCTCACATCGGCGCGATTCTCGGATCGCTCAGAATTCGGCCCAGCTCTCCTCGGGCTGCGCCGGCCTGCGGGCCGCGCCGCCCGGTCCGGCGGTCCGCAGCTGCGGCACCGGCCTTGGAGCGGCCTTCCTGTTGGCGGAACTGCGCGCGGCCCGTTCCGCGGCCGGCCGTTCGACGGGAGCGGACGCTGCGCGCCCGGTCCGGAAGCGTTCCACCGCCCTCGCCAGGCCGTCGGTCTCGACCGACAGCGTCTGGGCAGCGGCGGTCGACTGCTCGACCATCGCAGCGTTCTGCTGGGTCACCTTGTCCATCTGGTCGGCCGCGCCCGACACTTCGCGCAGGCTCGTCGCCTGCTCGCGCGCCGAGTCCGCGATCCTGGCGACGATCTCCGCCATGCCGGCCACCTCGGCGACGATCTCGTCCAGGCTCTTGCCCGACGCCGTCACCAGGTCGACGCCCTTCTCCACCTGCTCCGACGAGGCGGTGATCAGACCCTTGATCTCCTTCGCCGCCTCCGCCGAGCGCTGGGCGAGGGCTCGCACTTCCTGGGCGACGACGGCAAAACCCTTGCCCGCCTCGCCGGCGCGCGCCGCCTCGACGCCGGCATTCAGCGCCAGGAGATTGGTCTGGAAGGCGATCTCGTCGATCACCGAGATGATCTGGGTGATCTGCTGCGACGAGCCTTCGATCTCGCTCATCGCCGTCACCGCCTGGGCGACGATCTCGCCGCCCTTGGCGGCTTTCGCCTTCGCCGCCTCGGCCGTTCTTCTGGCCTCGCCGGCGCCCTCGGCCGTGCGGTTCACGCCGCCGGTCACCTCGCCGAGCGCCGCGACGGTCTGTTCGAGCGACGCCGCCTGCTGTTCGGTGCGCTGGGCGAGGTCGTTGGAGGCCACCGTGAT
>NZ_AQQS01000075.1 GCF_002088275.1 Aurantimonas sp. 22II-16-19i | reverse complement strand
CCGGATTTCCAGCCGAGCCGGGCAATAACGACGGAAATTGCGGTCCCGACACCGACGGCCAAGCCGATGACCCACTCCGGCACGGCGTCGACCGCCATTAGCCCTGCTCCCGCTTGTCACGCATCACATGAAACAGCGCGTAGAGCGCCAGGACAGACACCAACGCATAGTTGCCGATGCCGGTGGACAGCAGGTTCGTCATCTTGAACGACCAGAGAAAGCCGAGGGCGAGCAACCCGTAGACGAGCGCCCCGACGAAGGCACACCACGCCCGGATGGTCGACGTCACACGCTGCCGGGCGCCGTTGACGATGAGCCCGCAGAGCCAGACGAACCCGCAAGATCCGACGGCCGCGCCAGTCCAGGCCTCGCCGAGCCATCGGAATGCCGTGTAGGCCGGGCTGTCGAACGTCTGACTCTTGTGCATCAGCGTCAGCCCGAACTGCAGCATGTTCGCGGCGCAGAACCATTCGGAGGCGCGCTGATGAAATCGATGGCGGATGCGGAGGAAGATCATCGCGTCAGCTCTCGCTTCGCGTCGCCAGCGCCCGGGAAACGATCGCCGGCGCATCCCCCACCTTGGCCGCCGTCTCCAGCTTCGGCGCGGCGAGCTTCAGGATCTTCGCATCAGTAATCGGCGTCCCCTTGCCCAGCCGGCGCACTGCGTCCGGCACCGAGTCCCGGACGTAGTTGACGATCGTGTCCTCGGCCATGGAGGTGAGTGCCGCGTTGCCCTGCTTGCGCAGGACGCTGAGTGCCGCGCTCTGCAGCGCCGACTGCAGCGCCTCGCGGTCCTTGGCCTCGATCTCGATCCCAGTCTTGTCCCGGAGGAGCTTCAGCGCATAGGCGAGCGCAAGCGGGATGAGGATGGCGATGACGGCGCCGTAGATCGGCGCGATGATGTCCCAGAAGGTTTCCATGATCACAGCCTCGCCGCTTGGACATGCATCCAGTCGTAGTTCCGAGCCCGGCCCAGCGAGAGCCAGCCCTCGACCTCCCACGCCTGCCAGAACGGCAGCGCGTCGGCGTGCGACAGGCGCGCCTTCGGCTTGCCCCACTTCAGCTGATTGCGCTCGGAATCGAAGTCGATCGCGATGCCCCAGGAGTGCATGGAATAGGACGAGCCGCCGCGCATCCGCCGCACGTTGAGCGAGCCGGCGAAGAGGTTGATGCCGAGGTCGGCGCGCTCCTGTGCCGAGTAGAGCTGCGCCACGCGCTGCAGCACCCGCTCGGCCGACGGCGCCACCTTCTCGTGCAGCGTCACCGTCCGGCAGCGGTGCCCCTTGTCCCACGCCAGGAACATGTCGAAGGGGATCTCGATCCGGGTCTGCCGCGTGCCGACGGCGCCGTAGAAGGACGGCACGCCCGACTGGCGCGGCCAGGTATTGCCGACGAGTGCGATCTTCTGGATCTCGGCCTCGGACGGTTCGCGGTGCTCGACCGCCTTCGCCGTCTCGTCGTCGACGCGGCTGGAGGGCGAGCGAAGCGCGTTGACGACCGCCTCGTCCGCCATGCCGTCAACCGGCAGGCCCCGCGAAGCCTCGAACGCCTTGATGGCGGCCACGGTGAGCGGCCCGACGATGCCGTCGATGCCGCCACAGGCGAAGCCATGAGCGGTGAGCCGCATCTGCAGCCACTGACCGAAGGGGATCGGCGCTGTCATGTCTGTGATCCTCACGAAAACGCCCGGCGCATCGCAGCGACCGGGCACGAGAAAAGCCGCTCAGAGGCGGCCGGTTCGGACTTCAGGGATGGAGAGATCAGGGCTTGCGGGTGAGTACACCGTTGTTAAGCCACCATTGCCCAGAGGCTGGCTCTGTGGTCGGCAGCGTGTTGGCCCAGGTGTTCATGTAGGCTTGGAAGGTCGTTTGGGTGAACGCCTGGATCTGCGCCTGGGTCAGCAGCTTATCGACGTCGGTCCCGGCTTCCGATCCCCCGCCGGAAGGGGTGATCTGCAAGACGCGCGCGCCGGCTGCTCCCTTGACCTGGTTGCCAAGGAAAACCTGCGTCACGCCGCGAACTCCGCCGTTCAGCGTGTTCACCCATAGTCCGGTCTGCAGCGAAGCGGATGGGCTCTGCCACCAGCCCTGATTCTCAAGGGCCCCGAGATGTGCCGTGGACATGATGCGCCGGCCCCGATGGGCCCCTGCCGTCACATCCAGCGCGATCGCCGTGTCTCGCGCATAGATGGCGAGGTTGCCGCTGGCGTTGTTGCCCTCCAGCGAGAAGCCGCCGAGATTATCGTTGTTCGCCGGCGAGGCGCTGTTCCTGTAGATGTGGTAGTCTGGGCCATAGGCGCTGCCGTCGGCGAAGCTGACGACCCCGCCGGGGGTGATGACGCGGACTTCTGAAGGATCCTGGTTCGGCCCGAACTGGATCAGCCGCTTGGGATAGCGCACGAAGTCGGTTGGCCCCATGCCCTCGTCAGCTTGCGGGTACTGCCAGGGGATCTGGATCGTGACGCCGGTGGCCCCGTTCAGGTAGATCGGCGGCGTCGCAGGTTCGGCATAGGGAGCGGTTTCCCCTGGCGTGACACCGTCGCCGAGGAACACGTCC
>NZ_AQQS01000074.1 GCF_002088275.1 Aurantimonas sp. 22II-16-19i | reverse complement strand
CCTCCAGAGGCCCTCACGGGTCCTCCTTCACAGGCCTACGGAACGCTCCGCTACCACTCATCTCGAAAGATGAATCCACAGCTTCGGTGTATGGCTTGAGCCCCGGTACATTTTCGGCGCAAAGTCTCTTACTTAGACCAGTGAGCTGTTACGCTTTCTTTAAATGATGGCTGCTTCTAAGCCAACATCCTGGTTGTTTTGGAAACTTCACATCCTTTCCCACTTAGCCATAACTTGGGGACCTTAGCTGGTGGTCAGGGTTGTTGCCCTCTTCACGACGGACGTTAGCACCCGCCGTGTGTCTGCCGGATAGTTCTTCCAGGTATTCGGAGTTTGGTTAGGATCAGTAAGACGGTGAGTCCCCATAGCCCATCCAGTGCTCTACCCCCTGGAGAATAAGTCCGACGCTCTACCTAAATAGATTTCGCGGAGAACCAGCTATTTCCGAGTTTGATTGGCCTTTCACCCCTAGCCACAAGTCATCCCAATCTATTGCAACAGATGAGGGTTCGGCCCTTCAGTGCGTGTTACCGCACCTTCAGCCTGCTCATGGCTAGATCACTCGGTTTCGGGTCTAATCCGACGAACTGAACGCCCTGTTCAGACTCGCTTTCGCTGCGCCTACACCTATCGGCTTAAGCTCGCTCGCCAGACTAAGTCGCTGACCCATTATACAAAAGGTACGCGGTCACCCTTGCGGGCTTCCACTGTTTGTAGGCATTCGGTTTCAGGTTCTCTTTCACTCCCCTTGTCGGGGTGCTTTTCACCTTTCCCTCACGGTACTGGTTCGCTATCGGTCATGCACGAGTACTTAGGCTTGGAGCGTGGTCGCCCCATGTTCAGACAGGATTTCACGTGTCCCGCCCTACTCGAGGACCTCAAAGAGCCTTGCGCCTACGGGGCTATCACCCAATCTCGCCACGCTTTCCAACGTGTTCGGCTTCTCTCATATGAGGCCACTGGCCTGGTCCGCGTTCGCTCGCCGCTACTGACGGAGTCTCGGTTGATGTCCTTTCCTTCGGGTACTGAGATGTTTCAGTTCCCCGAGTTCGCTTCTAACCCCTATGTATTCAAGGTTAGATACCTTCACTGACCCCTGTTAATCGAAAGCGCTCACGCCGGATTGCTTGCAGCAATCGGCTCCGCGAGGGCGGGCCATAAGGCCCGACGGCCGGTCGGCCTACGGCTGCCGCGCGCCCTTTCGGACAACACGCACAACGGTCGGCTCGGCCAGCTCAGCAGTTTCGACTTAACAGGGATCGAAGGTGGGTTGCCCCATTCGGAAATTCACGGATCAAAGCTTATTCGCAGCTCCCCATGACTTATCGCAGCGTATCACGTCCTTCATCGCCTGTGCATGCCAAGGCATCCACCAAATGCCCTTTTGACACTTGATCGTTCTCATCGCCAATGATCATCATTCCTCTGCCCACTCACGCGAGAGGCGCTGCGTGGGGCGCGGTCCATCAGGACCGACGGCCGTTCGGCCTTGCCTCAGACCCTTGCGGGTCATCGGTTCGGCGTCACATCCGTCAGCCATTCAAGGCCACTCAGACGAACAAGAGAGAGATCATTGAACTTGAGATCATTCTTGGTTCGGCACCGCTAACATCCGCCAGGTGTGCAACCTGAACGAACGTCCTGCAGCGGTGCCATTTTGCCAGTCGGGCGGCTAAACCCAACTGGCGAAAGACCAGCTTCTCGAGACGAACCCCGACGGTGTGCGGTCAGGCAACACCGATCAATGGCAAAGGATGTTATGACCTGGACGAAGGCGATGAACCTTCTTCCAGAACCCTTCACCGACAGAACCGTGCTTGCCGCTTGCGCAGCGCCCCGGAGTAGGAGGCAGACCCCTTGCGGGGTCTTTGGCGACGATCCTTCGAGATCCGTCTTCTTCTTCACGATGGTAGGAGAACAGGCCGCCTGGCTCACGAGGAGCGAAGCGGCAAACTTGTGCTTCTTGTCTTGGATGATGAACGCGACGTTCGCGCCGGCCTGCGAGCCGTAGGCTCTCCGGCATTCCTTCATTTCGATCGCCATGCGACCGATCGCCTGCGGCGACCATTCCGGAATGGTGGAGCCTATCGGGATCGAACCGATGACCCTCTGCTTGCAAAGCAGATGCTCTCCCAGCTGAGCTAAGGCCCCGATATTTTCACTCACGCGCGAGGCGCTCCGTGAGGGCGCCGAACCATCGGCGACGTCCATTCGGACTACCGAAGTGGCGCCTCTTACTGCCAACCGCGACGCGGTGGGCCCGGCCCCGCGCTCTCGCAGGAGCGAAGCTCCGAGAAAGCGCAAAGAAGGAATGCTACCCGGGCCAACCATTTTGGTCGGCACCACGCTGCAATCCTCGATCCGGCATCTCACCAAAATGGTGGGCCCGGGTAGATTCGAACTACCGACCTCACCCTTATCAGGGGTGCGCTCTAACCAACTGAGCTACGGGCCCGAACCGGTGTGGTCCGCAACCTTCGGCGATCGACCTCATCCACCATGCCACGAGGACATGACGGAGATGCGACCGACCGGCTGCTGATAGGCTCGGCAGATATTCATCATCCTGACAAGAAAGAGAAACGAAGGCGGCGGTGCTCTGCCCTCAACGCCCTAGGCTGGCGTCCTCGCCCCGTCCAGTGGCAAGCCACTGGCAGGGTCCGTCGACCAACTTCATAAGCGCCTGGTATTTCAGCGGCATCGACTGACTATCGATGCCTTTGTTCTAAAACAATCCGATACGGGAAGTCCGGCGGACCAGACCCGAAGGCCTGATGGACCGGACGCCGTGAGGGATCGTCCTTAGAAAGGAGGTGATCCAGCCGCAGGTTCCCCTACGGCTACCTTGTTACGACTTC
>NZ_AQQS01000073.1 GCF_002088275.1 Aurantimonas sp. 22II-16-19i | reverse complement strand
ACGAAGCGGATGGTGCGCGGTTCTGTGGGAGCACCGAAGATCGCATCGGGTGCACCTTCCTCGACGATTTCGCCGGCCTCGAGAAAGGCGACGTGGCTCGCGAGGCTGCGGGCGAGCCTGAGGTCGTGCGTCGCCATCAGCATCGTCGCGCCGTCTTTCGCCAGCGTCCGCAGAACGTCGACGACCTCCTCGGCGAGTTCCGGGTCGAGTGCCGACGTGGGCTCGTCACAGAGGATCAGGGCGGGCGATGGGGCGAGCGCCCGAGCAATCGCCACGCGCTGCTGCTGACCGCCCGACAGCGTCGCCGGCCAGGCTTCCGCCTTCTCCGACATGCCCACCTGGTCGAGGAGCGCCATGGCTCGTTCGCGAGCCTTCGCCTTCGGCCACTTCTGCACCGTCACCAGCGCCTCCATCACGTTCTCGGCGACCCGCTGGTGCGGAAAGAGCTGGAAGTTCTGGAAGATCATGCCGGTGCGCCGACGCAGCCGCAGGACGTCCGACTGCGATGGTCGCCGCTTGCCCGAAAACTCCAGCCTGACGTCGCCGATCTCCACGGTTCCGGCATCAGGGGTCTCGAGCAGGTTGGCGCAGCGCAGGAGCGTGCTCTTGCCGCTTCCCGACGGCCCGATGAGGGCCGTCACGGCGCCTTCCTGGACCGCGAGGTTCACGCCCTTCAGGACGAGATTTCCCGAAAAGCTCTTCTCGATGCCGGACAGGCGGATCATCGGGCCCGCTCCATGAACCCGCCATGACGCCCGAAGCGGACTTCCAGCCGGCCCTGCAGCGCCGTGAGAATGGAGGAGAAAATGAGATAGATCAGCGCCGCCTCGATATAGAGGATCAGCGGCTCGTAGGTGACGGCAACGATCCGCTGGGCCTGCTGGAACAGCTCCGGCACCGTGATCGCCGCGGCAAGCGAGGTGTCCTTCACGAGAGAGATGAACGTGTTGCCGAGCGGCGGCACGGCGACACGCGTCGCCTGCGGCAGGATCGTCCGGCCCAACGCCTGGCGCGTGGTCATGCCGATCGAGTAGGCGGCTTCCCATTGGCCTCTCGAGATCGAGGTCAATGCCGCGCGGATGACCTCCGAGCTGTAGGCGCCGACATTCAGGGTGAAACCGATCAGCGCGGCCGGGAAGGCGTCGATCAGGATGCCGGCACTGGGCAGTCCGTAGAAGATGACGAAGAGCTGCACCAGAAGCGGTGTCCCGCGAATGATCCAGACGTAGAAGCCGGCTACCGCCGCCAGCGGCTTCGGCGCGAACAGCCGCACCACCGCCGTCAGCAGTCCGACCGCAAGCCCGAGACCGAACGACAGGATCGCCAGTGGGACGGTGAAGACGAGCCCGGCACGCAAAAGCGGCCAGAACGACGTCAGCATCAATTGCAGCCAGTCGGGCAAAACGGCCTCTTTGCTCAGGTGGTGTGGATGTCATGGGATCCGACGGCAGGTCGCGCCGTGCCGCCGGATGAGAGCCGAGGGGTGTCCTACTGGGACACGTCCTCACCGAAATACTTGTCGGAGATCCGCTTGTAGGTGCCGTCTGCCTTGATGTCCTTCAGGGCATCGTTGATTGAGGCAACGAGGTCCGGATGGCCCTTCTGGACGATGATGCCGGAGGCGGCGGCTTGCGCTTCCGCCGCGACCGCGTTCACCGGCGCATCCGGCTGCTGCTTCTTGAAGTCGAGGAAGGAGAGGCTGTCGTTGACGGTCGCGTCGGCCCGGCCGGTGATGACCAACTGGATCGACTGGTCGAAGCCATCGGTCGCAACGAGCGTCGCCCCCGCCTTCTCGGCCATCTTGCCGTAGTTCGAGGTCAGCGACTGGGCGGCGCGCTTGCCCTCCAGGTCCTCGAACCCCTTGATCTCCTCGTTGCCGTCCTTGACGATCAGCACCGCCTTCGAGACGATGTAGGGATCGGAGAAGTCGAAGCGCTGCTGGCGCTCGGGGGTGATGCCGACCTGGTTGATCACCGCGTCGTAGCGGTCGGCGCTCAGGCCAGCGATCAGCCCATCCCATTTGCCCTCGACGAATTGCGGCTCGACGCCGAGGCGCCTGGCGACCTCCTCGCCGATCTCGACGTCGAAGCCGACAAGCTTGCCCGAGGCGTCGTGGTAGGTGAAGGGCGCGTAGGTGCCCTCCGTGCCGACGCGGAAGACGCCGGACTGCTTGATATCCTCGAGGCTGCCAGCGGATGCCGGTGCCGCGGCGACGATCGCGAGCGAGACGAGGGCGAGGAATTGCTTCTTCATGAAATTCTTTCCTGGTCGGACTGGTTGGGACGTATTTGAGCCAGAGGGGTCCCGTTCTCAAGGAAGCCTGTTCTTTTACCGCCTGCTGCGGAGAACTTTCGTTTTCTCCCTGAGACGAGGCCTCGGGCCGCAGCGCCGATCGGCGAGGTGAGCCGTTGATCTCTGTCAGAAACAATGGGGGCAGGTCGGAGTGCCGGCGAAAAGCGCATGGGTCTTCCCCTCGTCACGCACAGCCAAGGGCGTCGGCGACCTCCAGCAAGGAGTCGGCGATCCCATCCCAGTTCGACCGAGGCTCGAGATCGGTGGTCTGGTCCGGCCCGTGCTCCCGCGGGCGTCGCACGAAAATCGTGCGAAAGCCGAGCGCCCGCGCCGCAGCAAGGTCCGCGTTGTGCGCGGCGACCATGGCGATGCGCTCGGGCGGAAGGCCGACGGCCGCGGCCGATCTGAGGTAGGCCTCGGGCTGCGGCTTATAGCTTCTCGCCACCTCGGCGCCGACGATGACGTCCCAGGGAAGCCCGCCGAACCGCGCAAGGTTCATCATGCCCGCCATGTGTCCATTCGAAATGGGGCCGATCGCGAAGCGGCGCTTCAGGCGCGCCAGACCCTCGACGCTGTCCGGCCAAGGGTCGAGCCTCTCCCAGGCGAGGTTCAGGTCGGCTAGTTCGGCTTCCGGAACCTGCCGGACGTCTACTCCGTGGCGCGCGAGCACCGTCTCCAGATTCTCGCGGTTGAG
>NZ_AQQS01000072.1 GCF_002088275.1 Aurantimonas sp. 22II-16-19i | reverse complement strand
AGAGATAGGCGTTGGCCTTGGCGGCAAGCGCCACCGGGTCGATCGCCTTCACCCCGCCTTCGCCGGGCAGCTTGCCGTCGAGGCCGGAGGCGCCCAGCGCAGGCGGCGTCGCCGCCAGGAGGGCCGAGACCTGCGTTAGGCCGGCATCGGTCGCGCAGAGCGACGCGTAGCTCTCGCGCTGGGCCGGCACGATGCGCTTCTCCTTCAGCGCCGTGTCGAGCAGCGTGTCGACGACGCCCTTGCGCATCGCGGCCTGCAGGGCGGCCAGTTCGGTCTGCGTCGTCGAAAGCGCCGCCTGGAGGCTGGCGACGTCGCCGCCATCATCGGCCTTCTTGGCGAGGTCGATGATCGCCGACAGAAGCGCGGCCTCGCTGGTTCCGGCGGCAAGCCCGAGGGCGGCCGCGATCTTGTCGCTCATGGCAATGTCCGGTGTCGGTTGCTGGGAATGGGCGCCGGCAAGCGCCGGCATGTTCGAGAGCGCTGGCGCCGTCACCAGCGCGACCGAATGGAGGAAGACGGCGTTGCCGCCGGCATCATGCGGAAAGGTCGGGGAGACGTAGCGATGGGTGCGGGCGGCGAGCGCCGCCCTGCCGGCGTCGAGCCAGTCGACGCGGCCATAGAGACCGTCGCCCCGGGCAGCGAGTTCCTCGACCCAACCGATGGCGTCGGTCCGCTGCCCCTTGGCCGCGAGGTGGATGGTGCCGTGCTCGAAATCGACGGGCACCTTGACGTCGTCGGCGTTGAAGCGGGCGGCCAGCGCCTCCGGGTCGAAGGCGTAGGACCGGCCGTCGCGGGTCGCGGTGCGGCCGCGGGGCGCGATCTTGATCCACTCCGGTGCCCGGGTCGCCTCGCCGCCGGCGCCGGCGGCCAGCGCGACGACGACGTCGCCGGTCGACACGGCCATGCCGGTGCTGACCGGTGCTTCGGATGAATGAGGGGTGGAAGCGGTGCTCGTCATGAGCGGACCATCGCAGTCCGCGATGCGGCTGATCAGTCGGGACATGTCCCGGTGACGGCGGCGGCAGGAGGCGATGATCGGAGAGTCGGCTCGGTCAGTGCCGATGGCAGACAATGACCCGGACGAGGATCGCCGTCAAAGGGGCTTCAAAGGGCACCAGCGCGATTCGAGGGGCTGGCACGGGCGACGGCGCATTGAGAGGGGCCGTCGCGCGCCAGCGGGCTTCTGTGCGAGGATCCGCTGTGGGCAGATGAGCATCAACGGCCCCCCGGCTCTTTGAACCTCACGACATCCGGGGTGCCCCAGACCGCCCTTGCGCGTTCGAACGCTTCTTCCACCACGAAGGCCGCCTCGCGTGCCGCTCCTTTCACAAAGTCTCCGGTAGGTCCGCTTTCGGCGGTGGGCGAGCGGTGATACGCAAACACCGTCCACAGCCACAGCCCTTTGTTCTCAGACGACCCGTCGTAGCGGTAGAACCGCCCGACCTCCGTTCCCTCCCAAAGCGCGACATAGTCTTCGGGGGGATGTCCGAGAGGAGAGCGTCGCCATTGAAGCTTGAGCGGGAGCTTCGGCGGAGGGTCGGACATGAGGATCTCCGGCGTGGCAGCAGGGCGACCTTGGCAGGACGATTCTACGGGACCTAAGCTAGGGAGCCCCCTCTTCTTGTCGCCCCATTCCAGATCGACTATCTTGTGATCGGACCTGAGCCATACTGTAAAGCCGGCCATGAGCCGCGAGGGACTTACGACCCTCCAGGTCCACCCTTCCTCTTCTCTCCGTTCAGTCCGAACTTCCTGATCTGCCGCCGGCTCATCCGGCGCAGCGAGGTAAGAAACACCTCGGCGCTCTCGCGGATGCTCTTTACGACGGCCCACCACGCCGTCCCGTTGACGACGCCACCAAAGGCATGCTCGCGATCGCTCTCCTCGATGCGCACGGGCGCCGTCTCTATCAGCTGCTGAACAAGCCCGTAGTCCTCCCGCGTCACCTCCGGATGATGCGCGATCTGCTTCGCGGCCGTGTGGAGCGAGAGGACAACGCTGTTCGTCCCGGCGCCGATCTCCTGGCGTTGCTCGTCGGAGAGGATGGCGAGCGGGACGGCGCGGCGCCCGGCCTTGGACGAGGCTTCGGATCGGTCGGTGTGGTCGAAGGTCTTGGCCGCCTCAAGGAGCGATCCAAGGGCCGGTTCGCGCACGAGCTCGGCCGCGTGGCGGATCCGCGCCTCGGCGGCGATCGCCGGTCCATCCCCCGAATCGGCGAGCTTGGCCGCCCCCTCGGCCGAGCGGGCGAGCTTCTCGGCGCCGATCGTCCGCTGCGCCTCGAAGCCGGCCTTGCCGGGATTGTAGGCCCAGCCAGGATCGATGCCGTCGGGAACGCGCTGGATCTCGCCGGTGCGCTTGTTCAGCCACTCGCGGCTGCCGCCCACCGGCGCTTCGAACTTGAGCGGCACGCCCTGAGACAGGAGCCGGTCGACATCACGCTGTGAGAGGCTTTGCAGCGTGCATTTGCAGCCCCAGCCATTCGGGCAGGCGTGAGTGTTCCACCAGGGATCATCGACCAGCAGAACGGTGTTGTGCCAGGCCTGGTGCTGCAGGCGCGGGTTCTCCTGGCCTTCCAGGTGGACGTAGCGCAGGAACGGCCTGGCCGCCTTGTTGCGCGCGAAGCTCGACCAGTGTCCAGCGGCGTAAGACACCCGCATGTTGGCGTCGAAGATCGTCGCCAGGCGCCGGGTCGACCCGAGATGGGCGATCGTCTGCTCGCCGGTGAGCGGATCGGTCACCAGCTGCCGGCCCCACCAGCCCTTGGCCTGCAGGGCCGGCGTCAGTTCTCTCGAGAAGTCCCGAAACGTCCGCCCCTCGGAAAGCGCCTTCGAATAGGCTTCGAAGATATCGCCAAGGACGTCGAAGCCGGCGGACTTCGCCACGGTGAACATCGTCGCGTGATCGGCCTGCCAGTCGTCGAGCCAGGAGAATTGCGGCTTGAGCGTCGCGCCGCGCCGTTCCAGCGCGGCGATCGCCTCGGTGAAGGGCAGCGCCTGAAGCTCGATCGCCACGCCCTCACGCCTCGTCCGTCAGCAGCTCGCCCGCCTCGCCGGCGAGCCGCGCCGCAAAGACGGCTTGCGTCAGCTTTTCCGCCAAGGCGCTCGGGTCCATGGCGGCAAGATGCGCCGTCAGGATCGTCCGCGCCTCCGCCTCGTTGCTGGCGGCCGAGAGCTTCGCCTCAAGCCCCGCGATCATCGGCGCCACCAGCGGTTCCCAGTCGCCCAGGATCTCGTCGACCGCCCGGTCGATCGCATCCCCGCTGCGAACCGCGCGCGCCGCCAGGCTCGCCGGAGCCCCGGCTGGGTCCACCTTCTCGGTCTCTGAAGGCTTGGCCCTCTTGGCGCTCTTGTCGTCCGGCTTGCTGCCTGGCGCCGGCGCCGTCGGCGCTTGCGGCACACTGAGCAGCTCCTCGTCTTTCTCGGGCTCCGAAAGCCCCACCCGCTCGCGCATCTCCCGCTGCGAAACCTTCAGCCCGAGCGGCACGAGGACGGAGACGGCGTTCGTCAGCCCACCGAGATCCTCGGGCGCTGCGACCTGATAGGTGGCGCGCGGATAGAGCTGTTGCGGCCCGAAGTTCATCGCGACGAACGGCACGACCAGGTCGCGCGTGATCGTCAGGCCCAGTTGCTTGCCGTCAGCCGCCTGGATGTCGAGGCGGACGTCGTTATGGACCGTCGCCTGAGCC
>NZ_AQQS01000071.1 GCF_002088275.1 Aurantimonas sp. 22II-16-19i | reverse complement strand
GACGGTGACGTCGCACATCTGGGCGGCCTCGGAGCCGACACGCTCGGCAACACCGAGGCCCTGCCGGGCGACGGCCGCGGCGATCTTGCCCGCCGTCCCGGAGGCGGCGACGATCAGGTAGCCGCCGATCGCGCTTGCGGCTTCGAAGGAGCGGATGTCGCGATTGAGGGCGTAGCTCACTTGCCGGCCTCCTTCTCGGCTTCGGCCTGCACATGGGCGAAGGCGTCGATGTAGCTGATGGGGTTCCCGGCGGTGGTCTGGGCCGAGAGATAGGCGTTGGCCTTGGCGGCAAGCGCCACCGGGTCGATCGCCTTCATCCCGCCTTCGCCGGGCAGCTTGCCGTCGAGGCCGGAGGCGCCCAGCGCCGGCGGCGTCGCCGCCAGGAGGACCGAGACCTGCGTCAGGCCGGCATCGGTCGCGCAGAGCGACGCGTAGCTCTCACGCTGGGCCGGATAGATGCGCTTCTCCTTCAGCGCCGTATCGAGCAGCGTGTCGACCACGCCCTTGCGCGTCGTCGCCTGCAGGGCGGCCAGTTCGGTCTGCGTCGTTGAAAGCTCCGCTCGAAGGCTCGCGAGGTCGCCCTCCGGCTTCTTCTTCAGATCGGCGATCGCCGACAGAACTGCGGTTTCATCGGCACTGGCCGGAAGGCCGAGGGCCGTGACGACCTTGCCCTCGTCGAGTTTCTTTAACAGGCCCGGGATGGCGGCCAGAATGGCGGCCTCGCTGGTTCCGGCGGCAAGCCCGAGGGCGGCCGCGATCTTGTCGCTCATGGCGCTGTCCGTGGATGGTTGCTGGGGATTTGCGCCGGCAAGCGCCGGCATGTTCGCAAGCGCCGGCGCTGTCACCAGCGCCACCGAATGCAGGAAGACGGCGTTCCCCTCCGCGTCGTGCGGGAAGGTCGGCGAGACGTAACGATGGGTGCGGGCGCGGAGCGCTGTCTTGCCGGCATCGAGCCACTCGACCCGGCCATAGAGCCCGTCGTCTCGCGCCACCAGCTCCTCGATCCACCCGATGGCGTCGCTGCGCTGCCCCTTCGACGCGAGGTAGACGGTGCCATGCTCGAAATCGACCGGCACCTTGACGTCGTCGCTGTTGAACCGGGCGGCGAGCATTTCAGGATCGAAGGCGTAGGAGCGTCCGTCGCGGGTGCCGACCCGGCCGCGCGGCGCGATCTTGATCCACTCCTGGGCCGGAGCTGCCCCGATGCCAGCGGCCAGCGCGACGACGACGTCGCCGGTCGACACGGCCATGCCGGTGCTGACCGGTGCGTCGGATGAATGAGGGGTGGAAGCGGTGCTCGTCATGAGCGGACCATCGCAGTCCGCAACACAGCTGATCAGTCGGGACATGTCCCGGTGAAGGCGGTGGCAGGGGGCGATGATCGGGGAATCGGCTCGGTCAGTGCCGACGGCAGACAATGACCCGTACGAGGATCGCCGTCAAAGGGGCTTCAAAGGGCACCAGCGCGATTCGGGGGGCTGGCACGGGCGACGGCGCATCGGGAGGGGCCGGCGCGCCTCAGCGGGCTTCTGTGCGAGGATCCGCTGTGGGCAGATGAACATCCACGGCCCCCCGGCTCTTTGAACCTCACGACATCCGGGGTGCCCCAGACCGCCCTTGCGCGTTCGAACGCTTCTTCCACCACGAAGGCCGCCTCGCGTGCCGATCCTTTCACAAAGCCTCCGGTCGGTCCGCTTTCGGCGGTGGGCGAGCGGTGATACGCAAACACCGTCCCCAGCCACAGCCCTTTGTTCTCAGACGACCCGTCGTAGCGGTAGAACCGCCCGACCTCCGTTCCCTCCCAAAGCGCGACATAGTCTTCGGAGGGATGTCCGAGAGGAGAGCGTCGCCATTGAAGCTTGAGCGGGAGCTTCGACGAAGGGTCGGACATGATGATCTCCGGCATGGCGGCGGGCCGTCCATGGCAGAACGGTTCGCCGACGGCCAATCTAGAGGAGCCCTCGGCGGTTGTCGCTGCAATCCAGATCGACTATCTTGTGATCGGACCTGAGCCATACTGTACAGCCGGCCATGAGCCGCGGGGGACTTACGACCCCCCAGGTCCATCCTTCCCCTTCAAACCTTTCATGCGGATCTGCCGTCGGCTCATCCGGCGGAACGACTGCAGGAACAACTCCGCCGTCGCCCCGACCGATTTCAGAACGGCCCACCAGGCGCTTCCATCCACGAAGCCGCCATAGGCACGCTCGCGCTCTCCTTCGTCGACGCTGACCTCCGCCGTCTCGATCAAACGCTGGACCAGCTGGTAATCGTCGCGCGAGACATCCGGATGGTGCTCGATCTGTTTCGCGGCCGTGTGAAGCGACAGGACGACACTGTTCGTCTCGGCGCCCATCTCCTTGCGTTGCTCGTCGGAGAGGATCGCGATCGGAACGGCGCGGCGTCCGGCCCGCGACGAGGCTTCGGAGCGGTCCGTGTGGTCGAAGGTCTTGGCCGCCTCGAGGAGCGATCCGAAGGCGGGCTCGCGCACCAGCTCCGCGGCGTGGCGGATCCGCGCCTCGGCGGCGATCGCCGGCGCCTCGTTGGGACCGGACAGCTTTGCGGCGACCGTCTCGGCCGAACCGGCGAACTTGGCCGCGACCGTCGCTCGCTGGGCTTCGAACCCCGCCTTGCCGGGATTGTAGGCCCAGCCAGGATCGATGCCGTCGGGAACCTTGGTGATCTCGCCCGTGCGCTTGTTCAGCCAATCGCGCATCGTGATCGCCGGCGCGTCGAACCGCAGCGGGACGCCCCTGGCGAGGAGCCGGTCGACATCGCGCTGTGAGAGGCTTTGGAGGGTGCATTTACAGCGGAAGCCGTTCGGGCAGGCATGAGTGTTCCACCAGGGATGGTCTACCGGCAGAACGGTATTGTGCCAGGCCTGATGCTGCAGGCGCGGATTCTCCTGCCCCTCCAGATGAACGTAGCGCAGGAACGGCCGGGTGGCCTTGTTGCGCTCGAAGCTCGCCCAATGCCCCGCTGCATAGGACACCCGCATGTTGGTGTCGAAGATGAGCTGGAGGCGCCGCACCGAGCCGAGCTGCGCGATGACCTCTTCCCCGGTGACCGGATCGGTGACGCGCTGTCGCCCCCACCACCCCTTCGCCTGCAGGATCGGCGTCATCTCCTTGACGAAATCGCGGGACGTTCGCCCCTGCGCGAAGATCTCCCCGAACCCGTCGGCCAAGTCGCCGACGATGTCGAAGCCGGTCGACTTGGCGACGGTGAACATCGTCGCGTGATCGGCCTGAAAATCGTCGAGGTGGGAGAACTGAGTTTTTTGGTTCTGGCCGCGCCGATCGAGAGCGGCGATCGCCTCGGTGAAGGGCAGTGCCTCAAGCTCGAAGGCCACCGGATCAGGCCTCGTCCGTCAGCAGCTCGCCCGTCTCGCCGGCGAGGCGGGCGGCGAACACCGCCTGGGTCAGCTTTTCCGCCAGGTCGCTCCGGTCCATCGCGGCAAGATGCGCCGTCAGGATCGCCCGCGCCTCCGCCTCGTCGCTGGCGGCCGAGAGCTTCGCCTCGAGCCCCGCGATCATCGGCGCCACCAGCGGCTCCCAGTCGCCCAGGATCTCGTCGACCGCCCGGTCGATCGCATCCCCGCTGCGAACCGCGCGCGCCGCCAGGCTCGCCGGTGGCCCGGCTGGATCCACCTTCTCGGTCTCTGAAGGCTTGGGCCCCTTGGCGCTCTTGTCGTCCGGCTTGCTGCCTGGCGCCGTCGCCGTCGGCACACCGAGCAGCTCCTCGTCTTTCTCGGGTTCCGAAAGCCCCACCCGCTCGCGCATCTCCCGCTGCGAAACCTTCAGCCCGAGCGGCACGAGGACGGAGACGGCGTTCGTCAGACCACCGAGATCCTCAGGCGCTGCGACCTGGTAGGTGGCGCGCGGATAGAGCTGTTGCGGCCCGAAGTTCATCGCGACGAACGGCACGACCAGGTCGCGCGTGATCGTCTGGCCCAGTTGCTTGCCATCAGCCGCCTGGATGTCGAGGCGGACGTCGTTATGGACCGTCGCCTGAGCCTTCGACGATCCGTTGTCCGAGGTCATCGTCTGACCGAGGACGAGCTTGGAGACCTGCTTGTCGACATAGTCGATCAGGCCACCGAAGACGCCGGCGCCGTGCTGCCCTTCGACCTTCTCGAATAAGATCTCCATCCCGGCCGGAATGA
>NZ_AQQS01000070.1 GCF_002088275.1 Aurantimonas sp. 22II-16-19i | reverse complement strand
CTGAATGGTGTCGCCATCGGCGATCTCGACGCGACCGACTTCATCTTCTGAGTCGCTTCAGCGCAAGCCAAATTCCTCGCCGCTCCTCATGGAGCGGTGGGCTTGTTTGTGCTTGCGCCGGCAGCCGAAAGCAGTCCGACCTGCACTTCGTTCTCTTCGATGAAGGGTGCCTGGCTCCCGAGCTGGAGGTGAGGCCCGATCAGTCTCATCAGCGCCCACAGTTGAATGTCGCACCAGCCGTCCGACTTGGAAGCTTGTGCGATCTGCTCAGAGGCAATTTCCACCACCTGGGCATCATTCATAGCCCGTTTCAGGAGCGACAGGCCGGCGTCGGTCCATCGGACCATGACGAGTTCGCTGAGGTTCATTTCCATCGCGTTCCGCAGATTACCTCATCGTTGGCAATAGCCGTGAACTTCGGCCCGGGCAATCGCCTGGCTTTGGAATGACGCAACCCCGTCGCCTGTCACTCGCCGTCGGCGGCGGACTAGTGTCGTAACCATCCGGCCTGGACCGCGGCGGCGGGTCCTGAGTATCGGCTAGGCCGCTGCCCGCTCGTTCCGGTGACTGGCCGACCAGTTCCAGGGCAGAAGTTCCCCGAGGCGGGTCTGCGGCGTATCGGCGATGCGGGCAAGGACGTCGGCGAGCCACGCCTGCGGGTCGATGTCGTTGAGCTTGGCGGTGGCGATTTGCGTCAGCATGAAGGCGCAGCGGACGGCCCCGCGATCGGAGCCGGCGAAGAGCCACGACTTTCGGCCGAGAGCCAGGCTGCGGATCGCCCGCTCCGCCGTATTGTTGCTGAGGCAGATCCGGCCGTCGGTGGTGAAGCGGGCGAAGCCCTCCCAGTGCGTAAGCATGTAATCCATGGCCTTGGCGACCGGAGCATGACGCGACAGGCGCGCCCGCTCGGTGCGCATCCAGTCCTCCAGGTCGGCGAGAACGGGCACGCTCCGCTCCTGCCGGGCGGCGAGACGCTCTTCGGCCGAGCGACCGTTCACCTCGCGCTCGATGTCGAACAGGACGTCGATCCGTTTCACCGCCTCCAGCGCCAGCGGCGAGATCGGTGCCGCGTTCTTTCCCCGCCGGGCACTCCTGGCGATGTCGGCGAGCTCGAAGAACTTGCGGCGTGAATGGGCCCAGCACAGCGCCTCGGTCACCGGTCCCGGACTTCGATCCATGGCGTACAGGCGGCCATAGCCCGCATAGGCGTCGGCCTGGAGGATCCCGCCATAGCCGGCGAGATGGCGCTCCGGATGATCGGCCGTCCGGTCGCGGGAGGCGTAGAACAGGGCTGCCGGCGGCGCGGTGCCGCCGAACGGTCGATCATCGCGGACATAGACCCAGACCCGGCCGGTCACTGTCCTGCCCTTGGCCAGGATCGGAACCGTGGTGTCATCGCCGTGCAGACGTTCAGCGGCAAGGACGTGGCGCTCGATCAGATCGTGAAGCGGGCGAAGAGCATGGACGCAGGCGCCGACCTGGTCGGCGAGCGTCGACAGGCTGAGGTCGATCCCCTCGCGGGCATAGCGCTCCGACTGCCGGTTGAGCGGCTGATGCTGGCCGAGGGCCCTTGCGCTGTTCTGCGCAAGGGCCCTTCGCTGGCCGGCAACAGGAGCGGGACGCGTCACTGCACCATGGTCAGCCACTTCCCAGCATCCCCGCGTCCTCGACCTAAAAGATGAAGTCGTTCACGTCGAGATCGTTGAGGCTGACATTGAGCAGCGTGATGGTGTTGGCACCGTCGGTGATCACCGCGTTGGCACCGGCCTGCGTCAGGTGGTTGAGTTGTAGGTCGGTGAAATTGATGATGTTGGTAACGGCGCTGAGGTTGATCTTCTCGGAATTGTTGAACTCGTCGAAGTCGGTGATCGTGTCCTTGCCGAAGCCGTTGGCGAAGATGAAAGTGTCGGCGTTGAAGTCGCCGGTGAGCGTGTCGTCGCCGGCGCCGCCGGTGATCTTGTCGAAGCCTGCAAAGCCGCGGATCACATCTTCTCCGTCGCCGCCTTCGAGGGTATTGTTTCCGGTACCTCCCAAAAGTGTGTCGTTTCCGGCGTTCCCATAAAGGCCTACTGTAGTGTCTGAGCCGGTGAGGCTATCGTCACCAGTGCCGCCGTTCGCAACTTCCATTTCGAAGATGCGGTCAACGCCGATTTCAGAGCCGCTGGCGTAGTTCAAGCCAAAGTTCAGGCGAATTCCCGCCGATGAGAGGATGTAGGAGACAGTGTCGATGCCGTCGCCGCCATTGTAGGTGTCGGCGATGGCGTCGGTATCGGCGAAGAAGCGATCGTTGCCGGCCTCGCCGTAGAGCAGGTCGTTGCCGCCGCCGCCATAGAAGGTGTCGTTGTCGGCGCCGCCGAGGAAGCGATCGGACAGCGAGCCGCCGCGGAAGGTGTCGTTGCCGGCACCGCCCGTGATGTCTCCGGAAACGGTGCCGGAGCCAAGCATGGTGAACGTGTCGACACCGCCGCCGAGATCGACGGCCCCGAATATCGTGCCGGAATTGACGATGATGTCGGCGCCGTCGCCAAGGGTGACATTGCCGTTTGTCGTGCCAGAATTGGTAAAGGCGAGGGCTTGGGACCCGGAGCCGAAAACTGCGCCGGAAGCCCCGCCGATGATCGTGCCGCCATTGACGAGGGTCGAAGGGTCGAGGGACGCGCCGACCAGCTGGTAGGCATAGTCCGAGCCTTGGAGAATGCCGCCCGCCGTGATGTGGGTGGTGTTGGCGCCACCGTCATAGATGCCGGTCTCACCTGAGACATGCCCGCCGATCGTGACGCTGTTGGCCGAGTTGTTGAGCAGGACGCCCGTGAACGTGGCATCGATGATTCCATCGACGACGAACTGGTTTCCTCCATCTGTGGTCGCGTACAGACCGTAGCTGCTGAAGATGGAACCTGCGCTCGTGAGGACGACGCGATCACCGCCGTTGACCTGCACGCCGTCGTCGTCGGCGATCAGCATGCCGGCGACATTGATGACGGCGTTCGCCGCCGTCGCATTGACGCGGATCGCGTCAAAGCTCGAATTGGCATCCGACTGGATGAAGACGTAGGGCAGAACGTAGAAGGGGCCGTTCCCGACATTGGCATCATCGATGACAAGGCCGGTGACCGAGCTGCTGGCGATGACGGTAGGCATCGAAGTGTTCCTGAAGAGGCGGAGTGGGGGACGTGCCGCAGCCTCCCGAGCGGTCGCCTAGATGGCTTCCCGAACCGTGTCGAAATTGTGGAATCTTCCGTATAGGAAGTATCGATGGATATTGATCGATGACCTTTGAGCTATCCGGTCCGCCATCTTCCGCTATCCGCGGTCCGCGCCGCGGCCGACTTCATCCGCTCAGCGCCTCAACCAGGATCGACACTTGCCCGCAGATAGCCCGGCGGTTCGGCCTGGACGATCATCTTCGTCTCGCGGCAGCCGCAGCCGGAGCATTTGATGCCCGACGGCCGCCAGTTGTGTAGGTTTATTCGGCGCCGAAGAGCTCGACTGCACGGACCATGGTCAGGCCGAGGCGCCGAGCGCAGCGGTCGTTCGCGCAGTACCAGGACAGCGTCTTGCGTGGTCCCGGAGATCGCCGAGGGGCTTGATGGTCGTCCCGTCGCTCACGGCTTCCTATCAAGGATCCATTGCGGCGCTTGGCCTGCTTTGTCGTCCGCCCGCCGATCGCGGTGAGCGAGGATCAGTCCGCCGCCCGCCTGGACCCGCGCGATCGCGGCGTCGAGGTCACTCAGATGGGGGCATTCGTAGACCGCAACCGTCCAATCCGGCTCACTGCGCCAGTCGCGCCAGAGGGCCTCGCAGTGGGCAGTAGCGTCCCGCCGACTGGCGAAGCTCTCAAGAACGGTATCTCCGTGCCGCCGTGCCTTCACGACAAAGGCCATGTGGCGCCTCCCGTGTCACCTGCTGCTCTCGATAGCTGTAGATTGGCTCAGTTCTGCCCGGAGCAAGACCGACCCGGTGTCGCAGCTGAAGGGGTACTCCGGATCAGTGTGGGCGCTCAACGATCCCGTGACGACGACAAAGAGCCTTTCATTGCTCTCGGACTTACCGTCGCACGACGGGCCCTTCGTCGCAGGTGTCCAGCGAAGTTCTCGCCGACGATCAGCCAGCCGCTTCCTTAATCGCTCTCGACCCGCTGACCGTGTCGCTAGCTAAGTCCCTGCACAAAAAGCATTTACCTGCTTGTGCTACCTATGGCTGCCAAGCGATATGGGCGCGTGTCCACGGTGATCATGACCAAACGTCTGCCGATTCTGTTCGTGCTGCCGGCCC
>NZ_AQQS01000007.1 GCF_002088275.1 Aurantimonas sp. 22II-16-19i | reverse complement strand
CGACGCCTTCAACGGCATCGTCTCCCCCGCCGCCAGCACCGTCAGCGCCGCGACCATCGCCGCGATCCGGCTGGATCAGTAAAGGCAGGCGGAGCCAATCTGCGCGTTCGATGCCGACGGGGCACGGCGCGCAGGTGCCGTCCCGGTGTCGACATCAAGGCTGGACATCCGGCGGCGTCCCAATTCGGATGCGAGGGGTTTCGCACAGCCGTCTGGTGGCCGACGGTCAACCGGAGGCGAGGCGGATCAACTGCCGTCGTCGAATCGGTCGACGAAGCCGCGGTCGATGCGATCCTTCAGCCAGAAGGCGAGGCGCGAGCGGATCGCCAGACCGTTGCGCAGGGCGATGGCCTTGCCGCGCGAATCGGCGAGCAGCATCAGATAGTGCCTCTGCGCCCGATAAGGCCTGAGCGCGCGGCCCTGCGCGGCGCGGCGGAGGTTCTCCGCCAGGACCGGCCCCTGGCGCACGGCAAAGACGCCGGCCTTCGGTCGCTCCTGGCCGAGGAGGGTGACGCAGTCCCCGGCGGCGAACAGCCTGTCGTCGTCCTCGGCCTGCAGCGTCGGGCGCACCTTCAGGAAGCCGCTCCCGTCGACGGCGAGACCGGACCGGCCCAGCATCTCCGGTGCGGCGGCCCGGGTCGTCACGATCGCTGCCTGCGCGCCGAGCGACCTTCCGTCGTCGAGAATCACCGCATCGGGATCGATCCGCACCGCCCGGGTACCTTCGACGAGATCGACCCCGGCCTCGGCGAGGGACCGGCGCGCCAGGCGTCGACCGCGCTCCGGCACGCCCCCGAGAAGTCTGCGGCCGGCAGCCAGGGTGACGCGGATGCCACCCGGGCTGACGGGCATCCTGTCGGCGCGTCGACGCAGGGCATGGGCGAGTTCGAACCCGGCCGGTCCCCCGCCGACGACGACGAGGTCGCGGACACGTCCGTCACCGAGGTCGGCGAGGAGCCCGTCGAGCTTGCGGCGAAAGGTGGAGATCGGCTTGACGATCAGGGCGTTCTCCGCGGCGCCCGGGATCGACGCCACATCCGGCACGATGCCGATGTCGAGGGAGAGGAGATCGTAGGGAACCGGCGCGTCACCCTCGATGACGACATGGCGCGCAGCCCGGTCGATCGCCGTCGCCGAGGCGTGGATGAAGCGCGCGCCAGCCCGCTCAGCCATGCGCTTCAGGTCGACCTCGCCGGAATCGATCGCGTACTGCCCGGAGACGCGCCCGGGCAGCATGCCCGAATAGGGCGCGAAGGCCTCCCGGGTGATCAGCGTCAGCCGGGCGCCGGTGAGCGGCGCGTTTGCGAAGGCTTCGAGGACGAAGAGATGGGCGTGGCCGCCGCCGATGAGGACGATGTCGGGCATGGCGTCAGCTTGTCGCCGATACCGGTATCGGCGGCAAGGGCGTCGATACCGCGCCACCTGCGGCCGTTGGTCCGCGCCGCTTCAGCCGAAGACGCCGCAGATCACGGCGCCGCAGAGGAGGACGGCCCCGGCGAGCTGGATGAGCTCGACGACGGGTGCCCGCCGGCGGTAGCGTCGCCGCTCGCCGCCGATCGGGCGGAAGCCGTCGCCATCGCCGACCTGGCCAAGGGCCTCGTCGACGCAGCAGGCGGTCATATGCCGCCCCCGTCGTCGACGACCGTCGGGTCGACGCTCGCCGATTCCGGCAGCCGGTCGGCGCCGAAGGCGACGGCGAGGAACGGCCGCAGCACGAAGTCGAGGATCGCCAGCACCGGCACCCAAGCGAGCGGCATCTGGAAGATCAGCGCCAGGAAGCCCACCAGCACCGAGCCGGCGATCCGCGCGCGGATCTTCGCCGCGCGGTGCTTCTCATCGCCGCGCGCGGCCTCGCCGAGCCAGAGGTCGGCCAGGCGGGCGAGGCCCGTCCGCGTCTCGGCGGGAGCGACCTTGCGCGGGCTCTCCGCTTCGCCGACGCTGCGCACGACGCCGAGCGCCACCGTCTCGTTGCTGACCGGATCGATCAGGATGAAGGCGCCGAGATCGCGGTTCTCGCCATAGGGCAGCGCGACCACCGGCCGCTCCGCCGTCAGCGTCACCCGGCCGATCTCGTTCATCGAGAGCGCGTCGGCGGGCTTCGCCTCGTAGGAATGGATGTCGATCGCGGCATCGAGGGTGGTCAGCGTCGCCGGCGTCTGGGCGCTGGCGATCTTCAGGATCAGCCGGCCGCCCTGGATCAGCGGCCGGTTGGCCATCCAGAGGAGATCGCCCGAAAAGCTCCGCGACACGCCGGCCGCGACCGCCTCGGACACCAGCACGTCGCCGCGCGAGACGTCGATCTCGTCGGTGAGGGTGATCGTCACCGCCTCGCCGGCCTCGGCGCTGTCCACTTCGCCGTCCGGACCATGGACGCCCTTGACCCGGCTTCTGCCGCCCGACGGAAGCGCGACGACGGCGTCGCCCTTCGTCACCTTGCCGCCGACGATCGAGCCGGAAAAGCCGCGGAAGTCGAGATTGGGGCGGTTGACCCACTGGACCGGCAGGCGGAACGGCTCGGCGCCGGCGTCGAAGGTCTCCGGCTCGACGGTCTCGAGGCGCTCGAGCAGCGTCTCGCCCCGGTACCAGGGCGTCTTCGGCGAGCGCGTGACGATGTTGTCGCCGGCCTTCGCCGAGACCGGGATGAAGGTCACGTCGGTGAAGCCCAGCGCCGGAAGGATCGCCTCGTAGCCGCGCCGGATCTCCTCGAAGCGCTCTTGGCTATAGTCGACGAGGTCCATCTTGTTGATGGCCACGATCACGGACTTGATGCCGACCAGCGAGGTGATGAAGGAGTGCCGCCGGGTCTGGGGCAAAATGCCTTTCCGCGCGTCGACGAGGATCACCGCCAGTTCGGCCTGGGAGGCGCCGGTGGCCATGTTGCGGGTGTACTGCTCGTGGCCCGGCGTGTCGGCGATGATGAAGGCGCGGCCCGCGGTCGAGAAGTAGCGATAGGCGACGTCGATGGTGATGCCCTGCTCGCGCTCGGCCGACAGCCCGTCGACGAGGAGCGCGAAGTCGAGATCCTCGCCGGTGGTGCCGAATTTCTTCGAATCGCGCTTCAGCGCGTCCATCTGGTCGTCGAAGACCGAATTGGTCTCGAAGAGCAGACGGCCGATCAGCGTCGACTTGCCGTCGTCGACGGAGCCGCAGGTGATGAAGCGCAGGAGCGAGGCGGCGGGGGAGACGAGGGGCTGCATGCCGGCCTGGGGATCGACCACCGCGGCGTCATCTGCGACGCCATCCGGCGCCGGCCCGGCGAAGGTCTCGTCTTCGAGGGCGGCGGGGGCCGAGCGTTGGGCGAGGTCGGCCTCGTCGGGAAGGCGGCGGGCCTGTGTCGGGCTGGTCATCAGAAATAGCCTTCCTGCTTCTTCTCTTCCATCGAGGCGCCGGAGTCCTGGTCGATGACCCGGCCCTGGCGCTCCGAAACGCGCGAGCCGCGCATTTCAGCGATGACGTCGTCGAGGTTCGCCGCGGTGGATTCCACCGCTCCCGTCAGCGGGTAGCAGCCGAGGGTGCGGAAGCGCACCATCATCGTCTCGACACTCTCGCCGGGCTTCAGCTCCATGCGCTCGTCGTCCTTCATGATCAGCGCGCCGTCGCGCTTCACGATCGGGCGCGGCGCGGCGAAATACAGCGGCACGACGGGGATGGCCTCGATGGCGATGTAGTCCCAGACGTCCTGCTCGGTCCAGTTGGACAGCGGGAAGACGCGAAAGCTCTCGCCCTTCTTCTTGCGGGTGTTGAACAGCCGCCAAGGCTCCGGCCGCTGGTTCTTGGCATCCCAGCGATGTTCCGGGGTGCGCAGCGAGAAGACCCGCTCCTTGGCGCGGCTCTTCTCCTCGTCGCGCCTTGCGCCGCCGAAGGCCATGTCGAACTTGTACTTGTCGAGCGCCTGCTTCAGCGCCTCGGTCTTCATCACGTCGGTGTGGACGCGCGATCCTGACGCGAACGGGTTGATCCCGGCCCTTACGCCCTCCTGGTTGGTATGGACGATCAGGTCGACCCCGAGATCCTTCGCCCGCTGGTCGCGAAACGCGATCATCTCCCGGAACTTCCAGGTGGTGTCGACATGCAGGAGCGGAAACGGCGGCTTGCCCGGCTTGAAGGCCTTCATGGCGAGATGCAGCATCACCGCCGAATCCTTGCCGATGGAATAGAGCATCACCGGGTTCTCGGCGCTCGCCGCCGCCTCGCGGATGATGAAGATCGACTCGGCTTCGAGCCTTCGCAGATGGGTCATGTGCTTCATGGTCGAAGCCTTCTCGTTTCGGGCGGCGGCAGGGGGGCCGCAGAGGGGAGTGTCGTCTGTCAGTCAGGGTTTCGAGGGCGGCTCGTTCCGGGTCGTGAAATGCGTCGGCGGAGTGAAAGCTCCCTCATCCTGAGGTGCGAGCCCGGCAAGGCCGGGGGAGCCTCGAAGGGCGAGGGAGCTTTCGCGGGCAGGACTTGGCTGCCTTGAGTGGCATTACGTTGGACCGGTTGGTGCCGAGCGCCCCTCGCCCTTCGAGGCTCGCTGCGCTCGCACCTCAGGATGAGGGGCTACTGGGATGCCGCGCCGAGACTGCTTCCGCTCGAAGAACTCAGATCAGCACTGTGCAGGTTCCGCTCGTCGTTCGGCCCGCTTTCTGCCCTTCCGGAACTTCCGGCCTCGGACTTTCGAACGAGCCGCTAGCCAGCACTGTCGCCCCCTCATCCTGAGGTGCCGCCGCAGGCGGCCTCGAAGGGTGAGGTGCGAGCGGAGCGAGCCTCGAAGGACGAGGGCGGCCTCGCCCTCAGATCCCCGCGCCTTCCGCCACCGTCGTGCGATCCGGCACATGCAGGCCGCATTCGCGCTTGGTGTCGTCTTCCCACCACCAGCGGCCGGCGCGCTCCGGCTCGCCGGGCTGGATGGCGCGGGTGCAGGGGGCGCAGCCGATGGAGAGGAAGCCCTTGGCATGCAGCGCGTTGATCGGCACGCCGTGGTCGTCGTTGAAATGGGCGATCTTCTCGCGCGACAGATCGAGCAGCGGATTGACCTTGATCAGCTTCTTCTGCGTCTCGTAGCTGGCGAAGGCCATGCCGAGGCGGTTCTGCGACTGGTCGCCGCGAAGTCCCGTCACCCAGGCGCTCGCACCTTCCAGCGCCCGCCCGAGCGGCTCGATCTTGCGGATGCCGCAGCAGTTCAGCCGGAACTCCTTGGCATAGTAGAAGCCGTCGATGCCCTGTTCCTCGATGAGGTTCTCCAGCGCTTCCGATTTCGGATATTTGGCATGGATGCGCTTGCCGTACTTCTCCTCGGTCGCCTGCCAGAGATGATAGGTCTCGGGAAACAGCCGGCCGGTGTCGAGGGTGACGACCTCGATCTTGATGTTGTTCTTGAAGATCAAATGAGTGAGCATCTGGTCTTCGAGGCCGAGGCTGGTGGTGAAGACGATGCGGCCCTTCACCTTGTCCCGCAGGCTCTGCAGGCGCTCGAGCGGCGAGAGGGCAGCAAATTCCGCATTCAGCGTCTCGGCGAGGAGATTGGGTTCCTGGATCATGGTCATGCCCCTTTGCGTGCGGCGAGGCGTTTTTGAAGGATGCTCGGGCCGCGCCCGTATCCGGTCTGATAATGCTCGGTCATGGTGTCCTTGGCGGCCAGCCACTGCTGCACCGGCTGGCGGTTCGCCATGGTCTCCGGCAGTTCCACCTCGGTGAAGCCGCAGGCGAGCGCATCGGCGAACTCGTCGGCGATCAGCGGGCCCGAGGCGCGCAGCGTCCCCGAAAAACCCTCGCGGACGATCTTCTTCGCCAAAGAGAAGCCGCGGCCGTCGGCAAAGGCCGGGAACTCGATGGCGACGAGCGAGGCGTTGCCGAGTTGCGGCTTCACGTCCTCGATCGGCGTCGACCCGGGGAGGGAGACGCCGAATTCCGCGCCCGGCCGGGCTTTCTCGAAGTCTCCCGCGATCGCCAGCGGGATCAGCACGGGCCCGTCCACGGCCAGCGCCGCATCGATCGTGTCGGCGCGGGTGAAGCGATCCGCGACCGCTCCGTCTTCTCTGATCAGCGTCATTATTCCGCCGCCTCGCTCTCGACCGCCCGGCTTTCGATAAAGGCCGTGAAGCCGGTCTTGAAGGGCTCCGGCCCGGTGCGCCGCACCGTCTCGATGAAGCTCTCGCCGCCCTGCTTCTCGGCCAGATAGGTCTCGACGATCGCCTCGATCGCCGCCGGCACGTCCTCGGCGTCGATGCCGGGGCCGAGCCGCTCGCCGAGGGCCGCATGCTCCGTCGCGTCGCCGCCGACGGTGATCTGGTAGTTTTCGCGGCCGCCCTTTTCGAGGCCGAGAATGCCGATCGCGCCGACATGATGATGGCCGCAGGCATTGATGCAGCCGGAGATCTTGATCGGCAGCTCGCCGATCGCCTTCTGGCGCTCCTGGTCGGCGAAGGTCTTGGCGATCGCCTGGGCGATCGGGATCGACTTTGCCGTCGCCAGCGCGCAGTAGTCGAGGCCCGGGCAGGCGATGATGTCGGTGATCAGCCCGGCATTGGCCGAGGCGAGACCCGCCGCCTTCAAGGCCGCATGGACGGCCGGGAGATCATCCTTCTTCACATGCGGCAGAACGAGGTTCTGCGAATGGGTGACGCGGAACTCGTCGAAGGAATAGCGCTCGGCGATATCGGCAAAGGCCCGCATCTGCTCGGCGCTCATGTCGCCGGGCACCGCGCCGATCTCCTTCAGCGCGATGGTCAAGGCGATGTAGCCCGGCTGCTTGTGCTCGAAGGAATTCTGCTCGACGAAGCGGTCGAGCTCGGGGTCGATCGCCCGCGCCTGTTCCAGCACCTGCGACGTCTCGGGCAGGCTCTCATAGGTCGGCGGCGCGAAATAGGCGGCGATCCGCTCGACCTCTTCCTCGGGCGCGTTGATCGTCGGGCCGTCGAGCCTGGCGTATTCCTCTTCGACCCGCGCGCGGAATTCCTCCTCGCCGGTCTCGTGGACGAGGATCTTCACCCGTGCCTTGAACTTGTTGTCGCGCCGGCCTTCCGAATTGTAGACCCGCATCACCGCCTCGAGATAGGCGAGGAGCTCGTCCTTCGGCAGGAAGTCGCGCACGACCTTGCCGATCATCGGGGTGCGGCCGAGACCGCCGCCGACGATGACCTCGTAGCCGACGTCGCCGGCGGCGTTGCGCTTCAGCTTCAGGCCGATGTCGTGGACCTTGATCGCCGCGCGGTCGTGCTCGGCGCCGGTGACGGCGATCTTGAACTTCCTCGGCAGCCAGACGAATTCCGGGTGGAGGCTCGACCACTGGCGGATCAGCTCGGCCGTCGGGCGCGGGTCCTCGACCTCGTCCTTGGCGACGCCGGCGAACTGGTCGGAGGTGACGTTGCGGATGCAGTTGCCGCTCGTCTGGATGCAATGCATCTCGACATCGGCAAGGAGCTCGAGGATGGTCGGCACGTCCTTCAGCTTCGGCCAGTTGAACTGCAGGTTCTGGCGCGTGGTGAAGTGGCCGTAGCCCTTGTCGTAGGTCTCGGCGATATGGGCGAGCATGCGCAGCTGCCGCGAATTCAGCGTGCCATAGGGCACGGCGATGCGCAGCATGTAGGCGTGGAGCTGGAGATAGAGGCCGTTCTTCAGCCGCAGCGGCTTGAACTCGTCCTCCGACAGCGACCCGTCGAGCCGCCGCTCCACCTGGCCGCGGAACTGGGCGACGCGTTCGCGCACGAAGCGCTCGTCGAATTCGTCGTAGCGGTACATTCAAGCGTCCTTTGTCGTCTGTCTCGCCGCGCGGGCCGGCGCCTCAAGGTGGCGCGTTGTCGGATGTCAGCGAAGCGGCGGAAACTCGGCCTGCTTGCCCATGTCGGGATGGATCGACGGGCCCTTCTGGCGCATCACGTCGCGGAAGTGCTTGGCGACCGGCAGGCCGCTGTCGGTCAGGTCGACGGGAACGAGATAGGGATCGATCACCAGATTGGCGGCTGCGGCCGCCTTGCCCTCGGCTTCCATCGCGGCGGCCGTCTCGGCGTCATGGGCGATCTTGGCCGCCGACGGATCGCGGGTCCAGCCCGCATCGGCCTTGAAGACGGTGTCGCCCTCCAGAAGGTGGCTCGCCATCAGGATCGCCGGCAGCTTCTCGCCGCGCACCTTCGATCCTGCCCGGTGATCCTTCGCCATGCTTGCCTCTCCGTCGCCGCGATGCCGGCCGGCCAACGCATCCGTCTTCGGATTGGACGCATCGGCCAGTCTGGTCCCATTCTAGATAGGCCGGATCGGCGCAAGGATCACCGCAGGCGATTGCCTTATGGGGAAAGGGAGGGAAACAGATTTCCGACGCGGGGCGTCTGGGGAGAAGATTCGTGCAAGGAGGGCGATGGCGCCCCTGGTCGAGCGCCGCCTCCGGGGCAGCACCAGCAAAACCGCGCGGAACGCGCACTGTCGTGTCGGCGGCTTCGTCAGCCCTGCCACCGTCGCCGCATCGGGAAGGGGCACAGTTGCGACCGGGTTCGTTGCCTCAGATGGCGCGTTGCGCGCGGCTGCGGGCAGCACGGCGTCGACCGGGCCTCGCCGAGTGCAGGCAGGTCATGCCTGGCACGTGCCGTGGACGGCTCTCGCCTTCGCCGAGGGTTTCGAATCTCTGGGGCACGTCCGGCCGGATCCAACCGAACGCCTTGTCGCAAGCACCCGGAAGCCTTGTTTGTCAGGTGCGTCCGCGCTTGACCTTCTTCTTCGGCGCGGCCCGGGTCGGAGCGGCCGGCGCGTCCGGCTCCTCTGCCTCGCGAGCCAGGCGCATGGCCTTCAGCTTGGCGGACTTCTCGCGGGTCGCGTCGGCATCCTGCCGGATCAGCGTCATCGCCGAGCCTTTTTCATGGCGATCGGCGGGCGCACCGAAGACGCGTTCGGCGCGTGCCAGAACTTTTTCGTTCATCTTTGTCTCACTCGTGGTCGGGCGGCCAAAGCCACCTGCGTCCGTATGAAGGGCCGGGACGCGTCGGGCCCCTGGAATCGCCGGATCCGTCTCATCCGAAATCTGCGGCGAAGGACTGCTTCTTTGCAAGGCGACATAGGGCGTCACGGTCTCCCGGACAGCCGCACTGCCGGTCACGCGACCGCTGTCTGCGCACCGGTCGGACGCGGAGGGCCAATGGCCCGCGTGCCGGATCTTCCGGCGAGGCGGCCGTGGCCGGACCTCCAAAAACAAAAAAGGCCGGGCGAACCCGACCTTCCTCTTCTGCTCATCCGCGCTGCCAGTACATCCGTGGTCAGCGGTTCGGAGCAAATGGCTCAGACGGCCTGCAGATTGTCGGCCGACGAACGGCCGGTGCGGCGGTCGGTGACCACCTCGAACTGCAGCTTCTGGCCCTCGACGATGGTGCCGAGGCCAGCCCGCTCTACGGCCGTGGCGTGGACGAAAACGTCCGTTGCGCCGCCTTCCGGAGCGATGAAGCCGAAACCCTTCTGGGTGTTGAAAAACTTGACGGTACCAACTGGCATGACGATCTCCTTCGTATCGACATATTGATGAGGATCGGGCCGAGTGCCCAGTCCTTCGCTTTCGATATTGAAGAGAAGATCAGCCGGTGCGCCTCTGTCCGATACGGGTGTTGCGAAACACCTGATGCCGAAGCGGCTGGCGCGGAACCGAAATTTTACAAGCAAGATCGATAGGCTGAATATGCATCCGGTTTGTGGCCAGCGCAAGGCGAGGCCATCTTTTATTTTTCTGCGAGCTGTCCCCGGCGGATCTTCGCGGCAAGTCCTGGCGGGGCCCATCCGGTCTGCGCCGGGATGATTTCGGGCCGCGGCCCGCTCGTTCCCCGAGACCTTCCCGACGGGCCTGAATTTCAGTGAGCTTTTCGGCGGGCGGGTGGTTGTCGGCGGACGAGCGCCCGACTAGCTTCCACCGGACACGTTTCAATCCTCGGGAGGTCACGGGTGTGGGCCAAGGCAGCACGACTGCTTCTACTGGCGGCTGGAGCGGCGCTCGCATTCGCGCCCGGCCGCAGGCGCTCCGCAGGTGGTGACGCCGCCCGGGCCCCGGGCTCCAGCCCGTCGACGCGCCGCGCCGGCGGGCGTGCCGCTGGCGAGGGGAGCGACGCTGCGGCTGCCGCCATGCGCCATGTCCGCCGAGATTCCGCCGGAAGTGGTCCCGTCGACCGGGCCGCTCCTGCAGCAACCCCGACACCGACAAACGACGGGCCAACGACCATGAGCGCAAACGATCCCAAGGCGACTGCCGACGGTCTCGAGACGGACCACCCGGTCGCGGCCTCCCTCGAATGCAGCGAGCGGCTGAAGGGGCGCAGGGAGGCGCTGCCCGGCAAGACGATCGCGGATCCGCTGGCCGACAAGCACAAGGCGGCGGCCTTCGACCGCGACTTCCGGACGCTCGACTATTCCCATCTCACGGAAGACGAGGCGGCCCGCGAACGCGAGCGTCAGAGGCTGCGGCGCGATCAATCGTCCTGGCATCCGACCCCGTCGGGCGCCCGCCGGGCAGCGCCGGAGCCGGTCCAGCATGCCCAGTTCGCCGCCTTCGGCGGGAGCATGGTGTCGGCCGAGGTCGTGCGCGGGCGTAGCAGCGAGCGGGTGCCGGACATGATGCCGACGCTGGCGCCGGGCGCGCCGCCGGCAAAGCCGGAGAAGCCGCGGACCGTCCATGCCGAACGGCGGGCGAAGATGGCCTTCTCCCATCCCGATGGCCCGACGCCGGCCAAGGAGGAGAGGCGGCTGCCGCCCGACCCTCTGGCGGAAAAGCACAAGGCCGAGAAGTTCGACAAGGACTTCCGCACGCTCGACTATCGCCGCCTCGGCAAGAAGGCCGCGGCGCCTTCGCGCATGCCGGGGATCGAGCCCGACGGCATCCTCGACAAGGAGAGCCTCGTGGACGACCGCCCGGCAGCGGGCGCCTCGCAATCCGGAGAGACGCAGCCCGCCGCCTTCCGCACCACCGGCGCCCAGGCGCCGCTGCAGACCATCGCCGAGGACGGGGGAGCGGCGGGTGCTAGCCCGGCCGACAAGGGGCCGCCCGTCGCGGCCAGCGCGCCCCAGGGACTGCCCGCGCCCCGCCACGGCAATCCCGACGACCTGACTCGCATCGAAGGGGTCGGAACCGCGATCGAACGGCTGCTCTTCGACCGGGGGATCTATCACTTCGATCAGATCGCCGGGCTGGAACCCCATCAGGTGGTCTGGCTCGAGCAGGAACTCGGCTTTCCGGGGCGCCTCGGCGAAGAGCGCTGGATCGAGCAGGCCCGCCGGCTCATCGAGGGGTGAGCCCGGAAGAGCCGACGGGTGAGCTTATGCGCTTGGCGCCGGTCGAAGACCGGGGCCGACGCCATCAGCTGTCCGGGCAGTGCGCGCCGGTCGCGGCCCATGCCTTGTAGAGTTCGCCGAACTGCTTCTGGGTGCCTGGAACCGGCTCGCGGCCTTTGCCCGGATGCCAGCCCCAGCCGACGAGATCGTCGTCGGCCATGTGATCGACGAGTTCGGCGAGCGTCTTGCCGCCGTTGCGGTCCTCGTCCTTGATCTGCCGGCAGATGTCGCCCAGCGAGCGGCCCTGCCACGCCATCTCGATCGGCGCCAGATGCCAGTTCGGATTGCCCGGGATCGACTGGATGTTCTCGCTCTGGGCGACCACCGGTACGTTGGCCGGGCCGTGGCAGGTGTTGCACATCATGCCCGGCTCGCCGAAATTGGCGTCGCCGCGCCGGACCGGCGGCTGATGCAGATGCATGTCCATGCCCTGCAGCGGCCGGTCGCCGGCCGGATGGCAGTTGACGCAGCGCGGATGCAGGAGAACCTTGCCGGTCTCCTGGAAGATCGCGATCGAGCGTTCCTTCTGATCGGCGATGTCGTCGAAGTCGGCGACGCTCTTCAGGCTCTTCTCGTCGGCCCTGTCGACCGGCGGCAGCGCCGGGGTCGAGGGCGCCGGTGCCTCGGGGGCGCGATCCTGGGCATGGCTCGCCGGGGAAAGCGCGAAGGCCGGAGCGAAAATGAGCGCGGCAAGAAGTCCGGCCCGTATCTTGTTGCGCATCGTGGTCCTGATCTGTTCGTTGTCTTCGCATACTCGCCGCGGCAGGCGGCAGGATCGTGTCGGCGACGTCGAGAGGATCGCGGCGGAAGGGGACGCGAACGTCTCGACCGGTCGTGTGCGGCGAGACGTCTCGCACGAGGCCCCAGCGCCCCCGGGAAATCCTGCCATCGATCCGGGAGCCACTTCACACGCCTCCCGATACGGGTGTTTCGCCATGGCGCCGGCCCGCGAGGCGCGGGCTGCTCGCCGTCAGGCGATGGGGCCGCTGGCCAGGGGCAGCCGCTGGACGGGCTGCCCGGTCAGCTGGCGCCAGGCATTGGCAACGGCCGGGCCGATCGGCGGCACGCCCGGTTCACCGACGCCGGTGGGCGGCTCGGTCGAATCGATGATCGCCACCTCGACCTCGGGCATCTCGTTGATGCGCAGCGAGCGGTAGTCGTCGAAGTTCGACTGCACCACCCCGCCGCCCTCGCCGAGATCGATCGAATCGAACAGGATCGCCCCGAGGCCGTAGCCGATGCCGCCTTCCATCTGGGCGCGGATGACGTTGGGATTGATGGCGACGCCGCAATCGACGGCGCACCAGACCTTGTGGACCTTCGGCACGCCCCCTTCGCCGATCGAGACCTCGGCGATCTCGGCGACATAGGTGTCGAAGCTCTTGTGGACGGCGACGCCGCGCCGACGCCCCTCCGGGACGGGCGAGCCCCAGTCGGCGATCTCGGCGACCCTCTTCAGGACACCCGCATGGCGCGGCGCGTCCTTCAGGAGCGCCAGCCGACCTTCGACGGGATCCTTGCCCGCCCGATCGAGCAGCCGGTCGAGGAAGGTCTCGACGGCGAAGGCGGTGTGGGTGTGGCCGACCGAGCGCCACCACAGCACCGGAACTCCGAGCCTCGGCTGATGCGCCACCACCCGCAGATTCGGGATGGCGTAGGCCATGTCGGCAGTGCCCTCGACGGTGGTGCCGTCGAGCTCGTCCTTGTTCATGATCGACTGGCCGACGATCGTATGATCCCAGCCGGAGACGTTGCCGTCCCGGTCGATCGCTCCCCGGATCGAATGCAGGTAGATCGGCCGGTAGAAGCCGCCGCGGATGTCGTCCTCGCGGGTCCACATGTGCTTGACCGGCCGCTTCATGCCCGAGGCTTTGAAGACGGCTGCCGCCTCGCGCATGTAGGGCGAGCCGAACTGGGCCCGGCGGCCGAAGGAGCCGCCGGCGAGCTGCACGTTGACGCGCACCTTGGCGGGATCGACGCCGCAGATTTCGGCGATCGCCGCCTTGTCCTGGCCGGGAAACTGCGAGCCGTTGTAGCAGTCGATCGAGCCGTCCTCGGCCATCATCAGCACCGCGTCGAGCGGTTCCATCGGCGCGTGGGCGAGGAACGGAAAGACGATCTCCGCATCCATCGAGGTGATGCCCTCGGCGGAGAAGGCGCCTTCGACGTCGCCCTTGTTGCCCGCCTCGAGGGCGCCGGCCTTCATCTCCGCGCGATAGTCTTCGTAGATCCGCTGGCTGGACCGGGTCTCGGCCTTGGAGAGGTCCCACTCGATCTTCAGGGCCGCGCGGGCCTTCAGTGCGGTGTAGGTATCCTCGGCGTAGACGGCGACGCCCTGGGGCACCTGCCTGACGTCGACGACGCCCTTGATCCGGCGCGCCTCGCCGTCGTCGAAGCCCTTCACCGTCGCGCCGAAATGGGCCGAGTGGGCGACCATGGCGATCAGCATGTCGTCGGCGAGGACGTCGAGGGTGAAGACCGCCTTGCCGTTGGTCTTCTCGTCCGTGTCGAGCTTGTGCCGGTCCTTGCCGATCAGCACGAAGTCCTTGGGGTCCTTCAGCTTGACGTCGCCGGGCGGATCCATGGCGGCGGCCTTGTCGGCGAATTCGCCGAAGCCAGCCTCCTTGCCGGATCCTTCGTGCCGGATGCGGCCGGCGGCGACGGTGATCTCGCTCGCCGTAACGCCCCACTCCTGCGCCGCCGCGGCGACCAGCATCGCCCGCGCCGTGGCGCCGGCCTTTCGGAGCTGCTCGTAGGAATTGGCGATGGAGGTCGAGCCACCGGTCCCCTGCAGCCCGAAGGCGAGGTTCTTGTAGACGTCGTCGTCGGCAGGCGCTGCCGCGGCGCGCATCTGCGACCAGTCGGCGTCGAGCTCCTCGGCGACGATGGTCGTCAGCCCGGTATAGGGACCCTGGCCCATTTCGAGATGCTTGGAGAGCACCGTCACCGTTCCGTCGGGCGCGACGCGCACGAAGGCGTTGAGATCGGCATGCGGTCCCTGGGCGTCCTGGGGCGCACCCCGGATCAGCGCGGCGCCGGCCTGGCGACCGACGAGGGTGAGGCCGATGACGAGCCCGGTCCCGGCGAGAAAGGCGCGGCGTGTCGGCCGAATGGTCTGGATGCCCATGGCTCAGCCCTCCATCGTCTTGGCGGCGTCGTGGATCGCCTGGCGGATGCGCTGATAGGTGGCGCAGCGACAGATGTTGCCGGCCATCGCGCCGTCGATGTCGTCGTCGGTTGGGTTGGGCGTGAACTGCAGGAGCGAGATCGCCGACATGATCTGGCCCGACTGGCAGTAGCCGCATTGCGGCACGTCGATCGCCCGCCAGGCCGCCTGGACGGCCTCTGCTTCGGTGCCCTCGACCCCCTCGATCGTCGTCACGCTCGATCCCTCGAGGGTGGAGATGGGGGTGACGCAGGAGCGCCGGGTCGAACCGTCGACATGCACGGTGCAGGCACCGCACTGGGCGATGCCGCAGCCGTATTTCGTGCCGGTCAGTCGCGCCGCGTCTCGGATCACCCAGAGGAGGGGCGTGTCCGGATCGCCGTCAAACGAAGTTTCCGTGCCGTTGAGAGTGAAGGTGACCACGTTCGTCTCCTGGTCGCTCGTTCAGACGGGCGTCCGACTCACGTGCGGACTCATCCGCCTGCGCGCGAACCTGCCTGCCCTGATTTGATCCACTCTAAACTAAACGGTTGAACGCACATCGCAAGTGGTGCGGGTGAAGGATTCGGTGGTGGCCGATGAACGCGCCCCTTCAGGCGGAGGTGCCTCGAACGCCCTTGCGCAGGCAGCGCCGCCGCTCGCAACAACCAAGGGCCAAAAGGGGAAATCTGACCGGACGACGCCAGTCCTGTCGAAGAAAACGAGGCGCGGACCGACCGTGCAGGGGAGGGGCAGCCTCGCCATCGGCCGCAACGCAAAAGCGGCCGCCCTATGCCGGGACGGCCGCCGAATCATGCTCGAACGATCACGGTCGCGGTCAGTGCGTGCCGGTCTGGTCCTTCACGGCATCCTTGACCTTGCCGTAGTTCTTCTCGGTCTTGCCTTCGACCTGATCCATCTTGCCATCGGCCTCCATGCGGCCGTTGCCGGTGGCCTTGCCGGCGACTTCCTTGACCTTGCCGCCCAGTTCCTTGGCCGCGCCCGAGATCTCGTTCTTGTCAACCATTGTCATTGCTCCAACAGTGCCACCGCAGACGGGGTGACCGATGCAGGTGAAACGGCAGTGCGTGCTCGCATGTTCCGGAGCCAGGTGGTCTATCTTGTCGCAGATGCTCTCGACCCGCCGGGACAGGGTGCTGGGCGAACGTCGGGATGACCGTCTGAAGCCGCCGCGTCACCCGGCGTTGGCGGGGGGACGGGGGTGGCGGGCGGCGCGCCGGGCGAGGCTGTGCGCTATCAGGCCGAATAGCCGCGCCGCCCGAAGGCCGGCCGCGGCATGCTCTCGTCATCGCCCCGACGGGACGCTGAGCCAGCCCGGTGGGCTTGGCGCGTTTCTGGCCGGGATGCATCCTCACCTGGGGCCTGCCCGTGTCGGTCGGCCAGGCGAGCCGCGGCGACCCGCCCGCCGCCGCCGCCGGCTCGTCGAAGGCTTCCAGCGCCTCGCCGAGATCTCCGTAGCCGCTGCGATCGCGTGACGGCCCGTATTCGTTCCATCCGGGCGTGCCGGCCTTGAACGCACACAGGATCATGATCACCGTCCCGGCGACCGGCACGAGGCAGAGCAGCGCGACGAAGCCGCTATAGTCCAAGTCGTGGAGCCGGCAGACCGTCGTCGCCGCTCCGATCCAGAACTGTGCGACGATGAGGAGGACGCCGAAGACCGCGATCAGCAGGCTTTCCCCGCTCTGGTTCGCCGCCAGGAGCAGCGCAGCGAAGCCCAGGCCGACGAGGCCCGCGCTGAAGAGCAGGCCGAGCCACCAGGTCGCTCGGCCGATACGCCCGTGAAAGCTGAAAAATCGAGACACCGCCGCCACTCCAGACCGACCATGGATCGATGCTGGCTCCCTTGCGTAAGGAAACCGTATAGAGGGCGCCGAACGGGTCTCGTCGTAACGGAGGGATGGGGTGCACGAGTTCCGTGCCGATGCCGTCCTGGTAAAGCGCCGAGGCCCTCGCTCAATGAGGCCGAGGCCCTCGCTCAATGAGGAGGCTCGGCCAAACGTCTTGTCGGTCTCACCTGTGTCGACGGACGTCGATTCAGTCACTCACGCAAAGAAAAGGCCCGGATCGCGTTTGCGCCGGGCCAGCAATTCCGCAAGGAGCGGACCGAGGAGGTCGCCGTCAGCCGGCCAGAGCCGCCCGGGCTTCCTTCAGCTGGTCGAGCCTGTGCTGGGCACTGGTCTTCGCCTCGGCCGTCTCCGCATCGGCGACGTCTTCCTCGGCGTCCCGGATGCTCTGGTCGAGAGCCTTCATGTCGACCTTCTCGGCAGGCTCGGCATGTTCGGCGAGGAGCGTAAGGCCGCTCTCGTTGACGTCGGCGAAACCACCGCGCACGAAGATGCGGCGCTCCGCTCCGCCTTCGGGCGTCACAACGACGATCCCGGGCTTCAGTGTCGTCATCACCGGTGCGTGGTTGGCCATCACGGTGAAGAAGCCCTCTGTTCCCGGTACAGAGACCGCCGTGACGGCCTCCGACATCAGGAGCTTTTCCGGGGAGACGAGTTCAAACTGGAAGCTGTCGGCCATCGGTCTTTGGTTCCTTCGCGGCGGCCTCGAAATGCCGAACCGCCGTTTCGAACTTGTCGCGGCAGCCGGGATTGCAGAAGCCGACGACCGCGTCGTTGTAAGTCGTCAGAGAATCGCCCGCGATCGGATTTCCCGACCACGGGCAGGTCTCGTTGATCGCGTCCTCCAGGCGAAGGCCGCGATCGTTTCGCATCAGGCGGCGTCCTGAGCCAGCTTCTTGGCTTTCTCGACGGCCATCTCGATGGAGCCGACCATGTAGAAGGCAGCTTCGGGAAGATGGTCGTATTCGCCCTCGACGAGGCCCTTGAAGGACTTGATCGTGTCCTCCAGGGGCACCAGCTGCCCGGGCGCGCCGGTGAAGACCTCGGCGACGAAGAAGGGCTGCGACAGGAAGCGCTCGATCTTGCGGGCGCGCGCCACCGTCAGCTTGTCCTCCTCGGACAGCTCGTCCATGCCGAGAATGGCGATGATGTCCTGCAGCGACTTGTACTTCTGCAGGATCTGCTGGACCTTGCGGGCCACGTCGTAGTGCTCTTCGCCGATGATCATCGGGGAGAGCATGCGCGACGTGGAGTCGAGCGGGTCGACCGCCGGATAGATGCCCTTCTCGGAGATCGCACGGTTGAGAACCGTGGTCGCGTCCAGATGGGCGAAGGAGGTGGCCGGCGCCGGGTCGGTCAGATCGTCGGCCGGCACGTAGATGGCCTGCACCGAGGTGATCGAGCCCTTGGTCGTCGTGGTGATGCGCTCCTGCATCTGACCCATGTCGGTGGCCAGCGTCGGCTGGTAGCCCACCGCCGAGGGGATGCGGCCGAGCAGCGCCGACACTTCCGAGCCCGCCTGGGTGAAGCGGAAGATGTTGTCGACGAAGAACAGGACGTCCTGGCCCTGGTCGCGGAAATGCTCCGCGATGGTTAGGCCGGTGAGCGCGACGCGGGCACGGGCGCCCGGAGGCTCGTTCATCTGGCCGTAGACGAGCGCCGCCTTGGAGCCCTCGGCCGAGCCGTCATGCTCGTGGGGGTTCTTGTTGACGCCCGATTCGATCATCTCGTGGTAGAGATCGTTGCCCTCGCGGGTACGCTCGCCGACGCCGGCGAAGACCGAATAGCCGCCATGGGCCTTGGCGACGTTGTTGATCAGTTCCTGGATCAGCACCGTCTTGCCGACGCCGGCGCCGCCGAACAGGCCGATCTTGCCGCCGCGGGCATAGGGCGCCAGGAGATCGATGACCTTGATGCCGGTGACGAGGATCTGGCTTTCCGGCGACTGCTCGACATAGGGCGGAGCGGACTGGTGGATGGCGCGCTTCGATTCGTAGGAGATCGGGCCGACCTCGTCGATCGGCTCGCCGATGACGTTCATGATGCGGCCGAGCGTTCCGTCGCCGACCGGAACCATGATCGGCTCGCCGGTGTCGACGACTTCCTGGCCGCGCACGAGGCCCTCGGTCAGGTCCATGGCGATGCAGCGCACCGTGTTCTCGCCGAGATGCTGGGCCACCTCGAGAACCAGGCGGATGCCGTGATTGTCGCATTCGAGCGCGTTCAGGATCTGCGGCAGATTGCCGTCGAACTCGACGTCGACGACGGCGCCGATCACCTGATGGACGCGGCCTACGTTCTTGTCAGCCATATTTGAAAGGCCTCCTCTCGATAGGTGTCAGAGCGCTTCGGCGCCCGAAATGATTTCGACCAGTTCCGTCGTGATCTGCGCCTGGCGCTGGCGGTTGTAGGAGACCGACAGCTTGTCGATCATTTCGCCGGCGTTGCGCGTCGCGTTGTCCATGGCGCTCATCCGCGCACCCTGTTCGGAGGCTGCGTTCTCGAGCATGGCGTGGAGGATCTGGACCTTGATGTTGCGCGGGATCAGCGCGTCGAGAATGGCGGCCGGTTCCGGCTCGTATTCATAGACCGCGGCGACGCTCGCGCTGCCGTTGTCGTGCCCGGCCCCCGAGAGATCGGCCGGGATCACCTGCTGGCCCGTCGGCACCTGGGTGATGACGTTCTGGAACGCCGAGTAGAAGATCGTGCAGACGTCGAACTCGCCCTTGGCGAAGAGCTCCATGATCTTGTCGCCGAGCGTGTCCGCCTGATCGAAGCCGATCTGCTTGACCTCGCGGAAGTCGATCCGCTCGACGATCTTGCCGGACAGGTCGCGGCGCATCATGTCCCACGCCTTCTTGCCGACGGCGAAAAACTTGACGGTCTTGCCCTCGGCCTCGAGCCGGCGCTGATGCTGGCGCGCGTGCTTGATGATCGAGGCGTTGAAGCCACCGCAGAGGCCGCGCTCGGCGGTGAAGACGACGAGCAGGTGCACGTCGTCCTTGCCGGTACCGACCATCAGCGGCGGGCCGTCGCCTTCGACGGCGCCGGCGATGTTGGCGAGAACCGAGGCCATGCGGTCGGCATAGGGCCTCGCCGCGGCCGCCGCGTCCTCGGCCCGACGCAGCTTGGCCGCCGCGACCATCTGCATGGCCTTGGTGATCTTCTGCGTGGATTTGACCGACGCGATGCGGTTTCGAAGGTCCTTCAGTGATGCCATGGTCTGGCGCAGTCTCCCGCTGGCTCGGCCTTGCCCCTCAGGGCAAGGCCTTCAGCCTCGTTTTCCGGATCAGGCGAAGGTCTTGGCGAAGGAGTCGATCGCCGATTTCAGCTTCCCTCGGAGCTCGTCCGAGAGAGCCTTCTCCTTGGCGATCTGGTCGAGGACGTCCTTGTGCTCCGAGCGCATGGCGCCGAGCAGGCCTTCCTCGAAGTCGCCGACCTGGTCGACGCGGAGCTTGTCGAGATAGCCCTGGGTGCCGGCGAAGATCACCACCACCTGCTCCTCGGTCTTCAGCGGCGAGAACTGCGGCTGCTTCAGCAGCTCCGTCAGCCTGGCGCCGCGGTTGAGCAGGCGCTGGGTGGCGGCGTCGAGATCCGAGCCGAACTGGGCGAAGGCGGCCATCTCGCGATACTGGGCGAGTTCGCCCTTGATCGAGCCGGCGACCTGTTTCATCGCCTTGACCTGGGCGGCCGAGCCGACGCGCGAGACCGAGAGGCCGACGTTCACCGCCGGGCGGATGCCCTGGTAGAACAGGTTGGTCTCGAGGAAGATCTGGCCGTCGGTGATCGAGATCACGTTGGTCGGGATGTAGGCCGAGACGTCGCCGGCCTGGGTCTCGATGACCGGCAGCGCGGTGAGCGAGCCGGCGCCATGATCGTCGCCCATTTTGGCGGCACGCTCGAGCAGGCGAGAATGCAGGTAGAAGACGTCGCCCGGATAAGCTTCGCGGCCCGGCGGGCGGCGCAACAGCAGCGACATCTGGCGATAGGACACGGCCTGCTTGGACAGGTCGTCATAGCCGATCACCGCATGCATGCCGTTGTCGCGGAAATACTCGCCCATGGCGCAGCCGGTGAAGGGCGCGATGTACTGCAGCGGCGCCGGCTCGGAGGCCGTCGCGGCGATGACGATGGAGTATTCCATCGCGCCGCGCTCTTCCAGCGTGCGCACGAACTGGGCGACGGTGGAGCGCTTCTGCCCGACGGCGACGTAGATGCAGTAGAGCTTGTCGCTCTCGCGGTTCTCGTCGTGGGCCGGCTTCTGGTTCAGGAAGGTGTCCAGGAGGATCGCGGTCTTGCCGGTCTGGCGGTCGCCGATGACCAGCTCGCGCTGGCCGCGTCCGATCGGGATCAGCGCGTCGATGGCCTTGAGGCCCGTCGACATCGGCTCGTGCACCGACTTGCGCGGGATGATGCCCGGCGCCTTGACGTCGACGCGGCGGCGCTCGGTGCTCTCGATCGGGCCCTTGCCGTCGATCGGATTGCCGAGACCGTCGACGACGCGGCCGAGCAGGCCCCGGCCGACGGGCACCTCGACGATCGCGCCGGTGCGCTTGACGGTGTCGCCTTCCTTGATCTCCCGGTCGGAACCGAAGATCACGACGCCGACATTGTCGGCCTCGAGGTTGAGGGCCATGCCCTGGATGCCGCCGGGGAACTCGACCATCTCGCCGGCCTGGCAGTTGTCGAGGCCGTAGACGCGGGCGATGCCGTCACCGACCGACAGAACCTGGCCGACTTCCGAGACTTCCGCCTCGTTGCCGAAGTTCTTGATCTGGTTCTTCAGGATCGCGGAAATTTCCGCGGCGCGGATGTCCATCAGCCGACCTCTTTCAGTGCAAGCTTGAGCGAATTGAGTTTGGAGCGGAGCGAGGTGTCGATCTGGCGCGAGCCGATCTTCACGATCAGTCCACCGAGGATCGCCGAGTCGACGGTCTCGCGCATCGTCACGGTCTTTCCGGCGTAAGACGACACCGCCTCCGAGAGGGCGCTGCGCTGCCCCTCGTCGAGCGGATGGGCGCTCGTCACCTCGACCTCGACCTCGCCGCGGTGCTCGGCCGTGAGCTCGCGGAACCGCCGGATCATGCTGGGGAGAACGAACAACCGCCGATTCGCCGCGACGACCTTCAGGAAATTGCTGGTGAGCGGGCTCGCGCCGACTTCGACGACGATCGCCGCGATGGCACGGAGCTGCTCGTCCGATGAGAAGGCCGGGCTTTCCACCAGACGGCGGAAATCGGCATTGTCACGGATCAGGCCTTCGAAGGAATCGAGCTCGGACTCGACCGTCTCGAGCGAATTCTCATCGAGTGCGAGTTCGAACAGGGACTGGGCGTAGCGGTCTGCGACCCCCGAAACGGGAGAGGATGATTGTGCCACGGACGACCGTTTCTCTTTCGCGTTCTTCAACTCCCTGCCGCACCGGATTGTCCCCGCGCCGCAAGGTCTTGAAACCGTTGGTTGGATGCCAAGCGGATTGCCAACGAGATGCCGGCCCTCCCCCTTCAGGCTGCGTCCGTCTAGCATAGGGATTTGACCGCGACAACACGCTTCGGGCAGGCAATCGGACGGCTTTTGAGGGTTATTCACGGCGCTTCCGCTGCTGAGGCGCGGTGGCCTCGACCATATCGCCGGGCGGGCGAAGTCCGCTCAGGAGGAAATGAAGCCGAAGGCCGGGGCGAGGGCCGCCGCTGCAAGCACGATTTCCAGGACAAAGTAGAAGAGCGCGCGGAAGGTGGCGCCATCGGTGAGCAGCGATACCAGCCGGCCGAAGGCGGAGAACAGCCAGCCGGCGCCGAGCGCCAGTTGAACGAAGGGTTGATCGTAGAGGGCCGCGCCGACCAGCCCGACGCCCAGCCAGAAGCCGGCGAGGCTGGCCCGCGATCCGCCGAGGGCGTCGGAGCTGCCGGCGCTGGGCGCCAGCCCGATCGCCGACAGCATCAGGCGCGGCGCGAACAGGGCGGCAAGCCCAAGGAGGGCGGCGACACAGGCAGCTGCGAAGGGCAGCCAGCCGGCAGGGTCGGTGGGAAGGGAGAAGTCCATTCGGGATCCTTCGACATGTCGAGAAGGCAAAGGGGCAGGGTCTGTTGCGGCCGGACGAAGCGCATGCCGTCGCCCCCGTCAAGGCGCGAGGCGGGGAGTTCGCCGCTCTGGTGCCCTGCTCGATGCTCGACGTTGCGGGATTCAGAGACCGGTCATGGTCGACGCAGCAGGGCGTCGGCGTCCCGAAGCTGCTGCGGCGGACGGTGGTGACTCGCGGCCAAAAAATGCGCGATGACGACTTGGCAAGCGGGGCAGTGGCGCGGCACAGTCACGCGCATGCCGACGAAGCAGTTTATGGCTTGGAACGGGCCGGGATGCGTGAGTGGGGAGCCATGGCGACGGGATCGCTTTTCGGAGGTGACGATGCGTCGGCTTATCGTGCTAGAGCGTTCCTCGTGCGGCCGGTCGGGCGCACGGCGCTGAAGTCCGCCGCGTGATCAGGATGCGCGAGCGACGAACACCGCAAGTTCCATCGGTAAATACGGCAGCAGATTGAAGGCAACCTGATGACACCCACCGAGATCGAATCCATCTTCGCGAAGTACCACAAGCCCAACTGGGGCTCGGTCTCCGTGGATGAAACCCTGTTCATCCGCGATCTCATCGATCGCCACAAGCCGAAGAGCTTCGTCGAACTCGGCATGGCGTCGGGAATGTCATGCGCGCTGATCGCCAAGGCGATGGACGACGCAGGCATCGACGGCGTCGTCCACACGATCGACCATGACGACACCTTCTTCGGCGACAAGACCAAGCCGAACGGCTTCCTCATCGACGAGGTCTACACCGGCAGCCGCGTCAAGGTGCACAAGCACAAGTTCAAGCGCAGCATCGATCTCGACGACCTCGATCTCGGACCGTTCGAGATGGCCTTCATCGACGCGGCGCACCCCCATCCCTGGCCGCTGCTCGACACGCTCTTCGTGCGCCCGCACATGGCGGGATCGAAGACCGTCATCCATCACGACCTCGAACTCTTCGCCAAACAGCGGGTGGTGCTCGGCATCGGCCCGAAATATGTCTGGGACCAGTTTCCGGAGTCCGCCCGCCAGCGCGGCGAAGGCGGCGCGTCGAACATCTTCTCCGTCTCGCTCGATATCGACGACGCGACTTTCGAGAGGATCTTCTGCGACGGCATTCTTCTGCCCTGGACCTCGCAGCTCGGCCCGATGGTGGTCCACCGGGTCCGAAAGGTGCTGGAGCGGACGGTCTCGAAGCGGGCGCTCGACGTCTTCAACGAGGCGATGATCCGCTTCAACGCCCCGAAGAAGTAGTCGCAGGCGGGCGCCGCCCGGACATGCCGGTGGACGGTTCGGTCGACGGGCCGCCGCCGGCGCTGACGGCTCTCCGGCCGCATGCGGGCGGAACAGCAACGCAGCCGTTCGCTCTTGCAGCGCGTGAACGGGCGGGCGACACCGGGCCCGCCCGATGCCGCCAGAGGCCACGCCACCGTTGCTGCGGCAGGGCGCGGTCGATGCCTTCGGCGAACGATACCTGTTGCATTGGCCAGGAGCGTCGGGACCGATAGCTTGGATGCGATCGTCCGTATCGGACATCGGGCAGCCCGCCCGTGTCCGGCCTGGGCATCGTTCGGGGGTGCCTCATTCGCGCGGGATTTGCTGCCATTCATGCCGGCGAGCGACGCGGACCGGGCCGCCATCGCCGGTGGCTGTCCGCCTGCGCGGTCGCCGCGATTCTGCTCGCCATTCCCGCACCGGTCCTCGCCGACGAGGGCACCGCGGCCGTACTGCCAGCTCAACCGCAGCTCACCGATGCCGGCAAGGCCTATCTGGGAGCGGTGGAGGGCCTGCGTCTGCAGACGGAGATCCGCTATCTTTCGCCCGATGCCGATCTCGATGCGGCCGAAGATGCCAGTCGACGCCAACTGGACGCCGATCCCGGCGCGATCCTCGCGCGGCTCGAATGGGGCAGCAAGGCCGTTCTCGTCCTCATGGTTCTTTTGCTCGTCCTCCTTCTGTGGCTGGGCCGGGGCCAGCTTGCCGACCTGATGGGGCCCCGCGACCGGCGCCTCGGACCTGCCGGCGCGACCGTCATCCATCGGCCGGACGGCGAACTCGATCACGACCTGATCGCCCGGCTGCGCCGCGAGGGCGACCCGCGCCAGGGCCTGCGACAAGTGCTCGAGCGCTTCCTGGAACTCGCCGCAGAGGACAATGCGATCGTCCTCAAGCGGTCGCTGACCACCCGCGAACTGGTGCAGCGCCTGCCCGGCAGCTGGTCGCATCGCGCCGAACTCGAAAGCCTCGCCCGCCAGACCGAACTCGTCCTGTTCGGCGGCCGCGAGATGGACATCGCCAGCTACCACCGCTGCCTCGACGTCGCGGCGCCCTTCCTGCGCAGGACCGTGGCATGACGGGCGCCGCATCCGAGACCTCGCCGAAGTCGGCAGATGGACGTGGCGAGACCGTCAGGATGGCGGCAATCCTCGCCGTGGTGATAGCCGTGGTCGCGCTGCTGATCGCCCTCGGCGCGCGGCGACCCCTGGAACACAGCGCGATCGGTCTTGCGGGGCTGGAGCGGTGGCTCGGCGAAAAAGGCGTGCCGACCGTATCTGCCATCGGCGACGCCACGGCGGCCGGCACCCTGCGCATCCTGCCGATCTACGATCCGAGGCTCCTCGGCGAGGGAGCGCGGCAAGAGGACGGGGCCGAGGACGAACGCGGCTCGCTGGCGCCGCGGCCGCTGTCTGAGGCCGAATTCGCCGCGCGGGCGCGGGCGGGGCCCGTGCTGGCGGTGCTGCCGAAATGGCGGGGCGGCATCGTCAGCCGCGGCGTCGCGCATCCGGACCTTCTCGTGCCGTCGCATGCGATGGCATTCTTCGGCGAGCCGCCGGTGGCGCGACTGCCGGAGCGGGGGCTTTCCCGTCTGCTGGTCTACGATGCCGACAATGACGAAGTGCTGCCGCAAGCCGCGACGCTCTATTCCGGCCAGGTGCTGAGCCGGTCCCTCGACGAGAAGTGCCGCCCCGTCCTGGTCCTGCGGGACGACGGCGGCCGCGACCTCGGCACGCTCCTCGCCGACTGCACGGGCGCATCGCTCGTGCGATCGAACAACGCCCTCTTCGTCCTGTCCGATCCCGACGTCTTCACCAATGCCGGGCTCGCGAATGGCGACAATGCCGCGCTCGCGCTGTCCCTCGTCGATAGCTTCGCCGGCAATGCCAAGGTCTTCGTCGAGACCGACACGACCCGTGGCCCGGACCCGGCCTTGGCGCCGTCGCAGACCGACGGGGACGATCCGCGTCAACGGACGCTGGCCGATCTCGACCGCTTCTTCGTCTATCCCTTCTCCACTTTCTGGATCGGGCTGGTGCTCGTCTCCGGCCTCGCGCTGTGGCGTGGCAGCCGGCGCTTCGGCCGCCCCCAGGCGGACGAGGAACCGGCCGAGGCATCCAAGCGCCGCACCATCGAAGCGTCCCGCCGCATCCTCATGCTGGCGCGGGCCGACGAAGCGTTGGTCGACCGGCATGTGAAGGATCGCGTCGAGGGGCTGGCCAGCGGCCTCTTTGGTGCGGCACGCGGGCAGACGGGCGGCGACGCGGCGGCGCTCACGCGCTTCCTGTCGCGGCGCGCGCCGCAACTCGGCGAACGATTCGCAGGCGCCTACGCCACTGTTACCGACGAGCGCCTCACGGAACGCTCCCGCCTCGAAGCGCTCGGCGCCTTCGAGGCCGTCATTCAGGAGATCTGGCATGAATTTGGACGAGTTGCGGGCCCTGCGCGACAGGATCGCCGCTGAGATCGAAAAGGCGGTGCAGGGGCAGGAGGCGATCGTCGAGCTGCTGCTCGTCTCGCTGTTCGCCCGCGGGCACTGCCTGATCGAGGGGCCGCCGGGCACGGCGAAGACCCTGCTCGCCCAGTCGCTGGCGGCCGCGCTCTCCCTCGATTTCAAGCGCATCCAGTTCACGCCCGACCTGATGCCCGGGGACGTCATCGGCTCGAACATCTACGACTTCGGTTCGCGGCAGTTCGAACTGGTGCGCGGGCCGATCTTCACCGATATCCTCCTGTCGGACGAGATCAACCGCGCTCCGCCGAAGACCCAGGCGGCGCTCCTGCAGGTGATGAACGAGCGCCGGGTGACGATCGACGGCACCGACCATGCGGTCGGCAGCGTCTTCTTCGTCGTCGCCACCCAGAACCCGATCGAGCAGCAGGGCACCTATCCGCTTCCCGAAGCCCAGCTCGACCGGTTCCTGTTCAAGCTCGAGATCGACTTTCCCGGTGAGGATGCCGAATTCGCGATCCTGCGGCGGCACGCCGGCCAGCCCCTCGACCATGATGCGCGCAAGGCCGCCATCGCGCCGGTCGCCGGGCTGTCGGAGATTCGCGCCGGCCAGGCGCTGGTCGATGCGATCCGCCTCGACGACGAGATCCTGCGCTACGTCCTCGGCCTCTGCCGGGCGACCCGCGCCGACGTCGACATCGCCTATGGCGTCTCCACCCGGGCGGCCGACGGGCTCTGCGGCGCGGTCAGAGCCCGGGCGGCCCTCGACGGCCGCGACTATGCCATTCCGGACGACGTGAAGCTCTTGTTCAGGCCGACGATGCGCCACCGCGTCGTCCTCTCGCCGACCGCCGAGATCGAGGGCCGCAGCCCCGACAAGGTGCTCGCCGCCATCCTCGAACAGATCCCGGCGCCGCGCTGATGCGGCCCTCCCGCCTCCTGCTCCTGATCGCCGGCCTGATCGCGCTGGCATCGCTGGCGCTGGTGGTGCTGCCGGGCGCGCCGGCGGAGGTCATACCGGCGGTGTGGGCGGCTCTGGGGCTTGCCGTTCTCGCCGACGCCGTGCTGACGCCCGGCCGCCGCCGGTTCATTCTCGAGGCGCCGGCGACGCGGGAGATGTTCGTCGGCGACGCCGCGACACTGGACTTCCGCCTTGCCGCGACGAAGGGAACGGGGCGGGGGCCCGGTTCGTCGGTCGTGCGGATCGCCTGGCCCGCCGGCCTCGCCGGGCCGCCGCAATTCGTGCTCCATCCCGGAGGACATGTCTCGTCGGCGCAGGTGACGGTGGAGGCCCGCCGGCGCGGCGACTTTGCGCTGGGCGAGGCGGCGGTGATGCGCCGGAGCCGGCTGCGCCTCCTCGACATCGTCGCCGCCTATCCCTGCCCGACCCGGCTGGTCGTGGTGCCGAATGTCCGGGCGATCACCTCGGGGGAGATCGACGTCCAGATCGCCACCGAGGCCTTCGGCAGCCGCGCCGCGCTGGTCCGCGGAGAGGGGTCCGAGTTCCACCAGCTGCGCGACTTCGTCGCCGGCATGGACAGCCGCACCATCGATTACAAGCGCTCGGCACGGCACGGTGCGCTGGTCGCCCGGGAGATGCGGGCGGAGAAGAACCACAACATCGTGCTCGCCCTCGACAACGGCCATCTGATGCGCGAGGAGATCGCCGGGCTGGCGAAGATCGACCACATGATCAACGCCGCGCTGGCGCTCGGCTGGGCCGGCATCCAGGGCGGCGACCTCGTCGGCCTCTACGCCTTCGACGCGCGGCCGCGCCTCTATCTGCCACCGAATGGCGGGCGCCGGGCCTTCGCGCAGCTGCGTGCCAGGGCAGCCGGATTGTCCTACCGGGCGATCGAGACCAACCACACCCTCGCCATGACCCATCTCGGCCAGCGGCTGTCGCGGCGCTGCCTCGTGGTGGTGTTTTCCGATTTCGTCGACACCACCACCGCCGAGCTGCTGGTGGAGAATGTCGCGGTCCTGAACCGCCACCACGTGATGGTCTTCGTCTCCATCCGCGATCCGCTGCTCGCCGGCTACCGGCACCGGGCGGCCGGAAACCTCGGGGACGTGGCGGGCGCCGTCGCCGCCGCCGGGCTGGAGCGGGAGCGCCGGCTGGTGCTGGAACGGCTCGCCCGGCTCGGCGTCTTCGTGGTCGACACCGATCCCGGTGGGATCACCGCGCGGCTCGTCTCCACCTATCTCACCATCAAGGCGCGGGAGCTGATATGAGCCCACCTGCCATCCGCTCGACACGCTTTCGCGACGAGCGCGAGGCCGACTGGAAGCGCCTCGGGGCGATCGTCGAGGCGGCCGAGAAACGGGGCCTGTCGCGCCTGTCCTTCGACGACGCGCGCGACCTCGTCCTGCTCTACCGCCAGGCCACCAACTCGCTGTCGGTCGCCCGGGAGATCTCCCTCGATCTCGCCGTGGTCCGCTATCTCGAAAGCCTCTGCGCGAGGGCCCATCTCGTCGTTTATGCCCCGCGCGAGAGCCTGTCTGGCCTCTTTTCCCGCTTCTTCGCGCGCTCGGCGCCGCAGGCGGTGCGCCGGTCGGCGGTGCCGATCGCGCTCGCCTTCCTGCTGATGGCCGCAGGGGCGGTGGCCGCCTATCTCCTGACCGCACGGGACCCCGGCTGGTTCTACGCCTTCGTGCCGGGCGACCTCGCCGCCGGACGCGGGCCGGGCGCCAGCGCCGAGGCGCTGCGGCGGGTGATCTATGGCGAGGACGACCAGCCGCTCGGGGAACTCGGCGCCTTCGCCACCTATCTCTTCTCCCACAATACGAAGGTCGCCTTGTTCGCCTTCGCCCTCGGCATCGTCTTCTGCGTGCCGAGCGTCGTCCTGCTGCTCTACAATGGCGCGATGCTCGGTGCCTTCGTCCAGATCCATGTCGACAAGAACCTCGGCCTCGACTTCATGGGCTGGCTGACCATCCATGGCGTGACCGAGCTCTCCGCCATCGCCATCGCCAGCGCCGGCGGCCTGACGCTCGGCTATGCCATGCTGTTTCCCGGGCCGAGGAGCCGCCCGGCGGCGCTGCGCCATGCCGGGCGGGACGCGGTCAAGCTCGCCGTGGTCGCGGCGGTCATGCTGTTTTGTGCCGGCCTTCTCGAAGGGATCGGCCGGCAGGTCGTGACGGACTTCTGGGCCCGCCTCGCCATCGGCTGGGGCGTCGGCCTCCTCTGGCTCGCCTGGTTCTGCCTCGCCGGGCGGGATGGCCGAGCGGCGGCCCAGCCGGAGCCCGCCTGATGGCCCTCTGGCGCCGCAGGAACGACGCCAAGGCCACGGCCGCGGCACGCCAACGGCTCGCCGGCCTCCACGGCAAGCGCCTGACGCTGACGCCGCCGGAGGGCGTCGTCCTGCATCTCGACGTCGCCAGCCTCGGGGCCCGCTTCGGCGCCCAGTTCGTGGACTTCGTCATCACCACCGCGGCGACGATCGGCATCATTCTCGCGCTGCTTTTCGCCGGCATCGTCAGCGGCGCGGCTTTCGGCGCCATCGCGGCCCTGCTCGTCCTCGTCTTCGGCGCGCCCTACTACGTCCTCTGCGAACTCCTGATGAACGGCCGCACGCCGGGCAAGAAGCTGCTCGGCCTGCGCGTCGTCTCCCGGAACGGCTCCGGGCTTTCCACCCATCAGGTCGTCGTGCGCAATCTCACCAAAGAGGTCGAGGTGTTCCTGCCGGCAGCCTTCCTGATCGGAGGCGGCGAGGACCAGCTGTGGTTCAACGTCGTCATGATCACCTGGCTTCTCGTCGTCGTCGCCGTCCCGATCCGCAGCAAGGCCAATCGGCGGATCGGCGATCTCATCGCCGACACCGCCGTGGTGCTCGATCCGCGGCCGCTGCTCCTGCCCGACGTCGCGGTGAGCGTCGGCGAGGCGGCGCGCGAGCGCTTCGTGTTCTCCAGCCGGCAGCTCGAGCTCTACGGCGCCTACGAGCTGCAGGTGCTGGAACGGCTCCTGCGCGGCGGCGAGGAGGCGAGGGACAGCCGCGAAAGGCGGCAGGGCCTCGCCCGGATCGGCGAGCGAATTCGGGCCAAGATCGGCTATGAGGAGAGCGTCGCACCGGCCGATGAGGAGGCCTTCCTCCAGAGTTTCTACGTCGCCCAGCGGGCCTTCCTGGAACAGAAGAAGCTGATGGGCGATGCAAGGGTGGACAAGTTCCACCAAACGCAGGAGGCACCGGCGGACGACCGGTGATCCTCACTCGCAGGCCCTGCCGGAGCTGTGCCGCGGCACCGTTCGACCCGACTGAAAGACCCATCGACGAGAGGAGATGAGATGACAGCCGTCGATACCGACACGACACTGCCCAGGCCGACCTTCGGTGTGGGCGCCAGGATGAGCGACACCCTGGCGATCTTCTTCGGACATTTCGCCGTCTTCGGCGGGATCGGCATCGTCGCCGGAATCCTGATGCAGATCCCGACATTCCTGGTTCTTGGCGCCCATGCGCTCGATCCGATGGCTCCTGGCGCCGACGGGCAACTGATCGACCAGAACCCGTTCCTGTTCATCGTCATCGCGCTGGCCGTGCCGCTGCTGGTCTATTCGGTCCTCACCGCCGTCCTCGTCCTTGCGGCCTACGACGCCCGGGCCGGACGACGCGCCAGGATCGGGTCCTATGTCGCGACGGGGCTCCGGCAGATCCTGCCGCTGATCGTGATGTCCATCGCGGCGTGGCTGCTGATCGGCATCGGCTTCGCGCTCCTGATCGCGCCCGGCCTGTGGCTGCTGGGGGTGCTGTCGGTCTTCGTGCCGGTGATCATGGTCGAGGGCAACGGCTTCGGCTCGCTTGGGCGCAGCGCCGCCCTGACGAAGAACTATCGCTGGCCGATCATCGGGTTCCTCGTGCTCGCCTATGTCATCGTCTACCTGCTCACGATCGCTGCCACGGCCGTCGTGGCATTCCTCGTTTCCGGCGTCCCGATCCTGTTTCTGCTGCTCCAGGGCGCGGCGAGCGGGCTGTCGATGGCCTTCGCCTCGATCGCCGTCGCCGTCACCTATGCAAGGCTGCGCGAGATCAAGGACGGTGTCGGCTTCACCGACCTGGCCGACGTCTTCGCCTGATCGCCAGAGATCGAAGATGTTCAGCCAGCGGCCGGGAGCGATCCCGGCCGCTGATTCTCGCGCTGCGGTCTGCCGTAGCATCCGGCATCGCAGCGAAATCGCAGGGTATCGGGGCTTGTGCGAATGCAGTGCCGGCGCTGCGGGCGCAGGTGCCGGGTTCAGATCAGCAGGAGGCGCTGCTTCAGCGGGCTGAAGGTCATGCGGTGGAGGGGTGAGGGGCCGTTGGCCGCGATCGCCGCGAGATGGGCTGCGGTGCCGTAGCCCTTGTGCTCGGAAAAGCCGTAGCCGGGAAAGGCCAGGCACGCCCGCCGCATCATCCGGTCGCGCACCACTTTGGCGACGATCGAGGCGGCGGCGATCGACAGCGAGGCCGCATCGCCGCCGATGACGGCCGAGGCCTGGCAGCGGCAGCCGGGCGGCACGTCGCGGCCGTCGACGAGGACGTGATCGGGCGCAACGCCGAGGGCGGCGACGGCTCGCCGCATGGCGATCAGCGTGGCGCCGCGGATGTTGTACCGGTCGATCTCGGCGGCGCTGGCACAGGCCGAGGCGACGGTGGCCGTCTGCAGGATCCGGACGAAGAGTTCCTCCCGCCGCTCCGCCGTCAGGGCCTTGGAATCGTCGAGGCCGTCCGGGATGTCGTCCGGATCGAGAATCACCGCCGCGGCCGTCACCGGCCCGGCGAGTGGGCCGCGCCCGGCCTCGTCGACACCCGCAACGAAGCGCTGCCCGAGCGAGATCAACTGGCGCTCGCGCTCGAAATCCGGACCCGGGGGGCAGATCTGCGGGCGCTGAGGTTTTGCGGCGCGTGCTGCCTTCGGCGATGCGACGGCTGCGATGCGACGCTTCGGCGCCTTGGGAAGAACGGGAGAATCGGAGGAATGCGCGGTCATCGTGCGGCGGAGACTCGCGCATCCTCCGATCCCATGCAAGGCCTTCCAGGCTCCCGGGGGCGCGGGAGCCCGAAGGCCCGAACCCGAACGCAAGACGGGCGTCCGGGATCTGCGAGCCGGCATCGTCGAACGATCCCGGCGCGCGGCCCTGTCGCAGCCGTTGCGGCGACTACAACAGGGCGAGTTGCACGCCGGCGGCCTTCGGCGGCGTGAAGAGATCGGTCCTGAGCTTGACGCGGTCGGCGTTCAGTTCGAGGCGGCGGGCGGTCATCTCGAAGCGGCGGCGGATCTGGAAGGCGTAGGGGCCGCTGCCCTTCATCCGCTTGCCCCATTCGGCGTCGTAGTCCTTGCCGTCGCGCATCGAGCGCAGCAGCGACAGGACGTGGCGGTAGCGATCCGGGTAATGCCGGAGCAGCCAGTCCTTGAACAGCGGGGCGACCTCCAGCGGCAGGCGCAGGAGCACGTAACCCGCCTCTTTGGCGCCGGCCGTCACGGCGGCTTCCAGAAGCCGCTCGATCTCAGAGTCGTTCAGCCCGGGGATGATCGGCGCGGTCATCACCATGGTCGGGATCTTCGCTTCGGAGAGCGCCTTGACCGCATCGAGACGCTTGGCCGGCGTCGCGGCGCGCGGCTCCATCGCCCGCGCCAGCGTCCGGTCGAGCGTGGTGACCGACAGCGCCACCTTGACGAGGCCCTTGGCCGCCATGCGCGACAGGATGTCGATGTCCCGCGTCACCAGCGCCGACTTGGTGACGATGCCGACCGGATGATTGGCCGCCTCCAGCACTTCGAGGATCTCCCGCATCACCCGCCGGTCCTTCTCGATCGGCTGGTAGGGGTCGGTGTTGGTGCCGATGGCGATCGACTTCACCTCGTAGCCGGGCTTGGACAGCTCGCGCTCCAGGAGTTCCGCCGCGTTCGGCTTGACGAACAGCTTCGATTCGAAGTCCAGCCCCGGCGACAGGCCCATATAGGCATGGCTCGGCCGGGCGAAGCAGTAGACGCAGCCGTGCTCGCAGCCCCGATAGGGGTTGATCGACCGGTCGAAGGAGATGTCCGGCGAGGCGTTGCGGGTGATGATCGTCTTTGGCTTCTCGACCTGCACCTCGGTCTTGAAGGCCGGCAGGCTGTCCAGCGTCTCCCAGCCGTCGTCGAAGGACGAGCGCGAGAACGGCTCGTAGCGCCCGGACGGGTTGATGCCCGCGCCGCGGCCGCGGCGACGCTCGGCCGGAACGCGCAGATTGGCACCATCGACGATGTGGTTCGCGATCTCGATGCCGTTGGCGGTGGAAAAGGCCGCGCGATCGGCCGCCGTGATCTGCTGCATGTCCTGCCCTCCAGTCGTTGGGCTTTCGCATTCGATGAACGAATCATTAAAGCCAGAACAGGAACAATACAAGAACAAAATGCGATCGGGCTGGCATGGTTCCGCAACCTGCGTTACCGGGGCCGGATGCTGAGCGTATTCATCGACTGCGGGCCGGACGACCAGAAGCTGGCGTCCACATTGGCGAGCCTCGTTCCCGGGGCGGTGGAAGGCCTCGTGCGCGAGGTCGTCTTGGTCGATCGCCAGATGGGGAGCGATGCGCGCAAGGTCGCCGATCATGCCGGATGCCGGGTGATTGCGGCGGAAGACCTGCGCGAGGCGATCCGGACGGCGAAGGGCGAGTGGCTGCTGCTCGTCGAACCCGGCGCGCGGCTCGTCCCCGGTTGGATCGGAGCGGTGGTCGAGCATGTGGAGACGGTCCAGGCGGGACGGTCGGTGCCGCCCTGCGCGCGCTTCCGCCGGGCAGCCATCGACCGGCCGCGCTTCCTGCAGCGGTTGCGCCAGATCCGTATGGCCTTGGCGGAGGGCTTTCTGGTGCGCCGGAGCCAGGCTGTCGGCCTCGCCGGTCAGGCCGGCGCCGCGCCGACGCTGGAGCGGCTGGCCAAGGGCGTCGCGGTGACCCGGCTGGATGCCGAAATCCGCCCGGCGCAGGGCACGCGGGGATAGGGCCGGATCGGCAAGAGGGACGCCTGGTTCTGCGTCCCGATCCTGCGGCGACGAGCGGACAGGGCGCGATCCGCCTCGCTCGGCCCGCGGCGCAAGATCGGCGCATGCCGCAGATGCCGTCGCTCTCGCCGGGAGAGGTGCCGGGCGGCCTTCTTGATTCTAATCGTGTCCCCTAACGGCTTGAATACGATCCGGAAAAGCGAGAGCGTGCTTTCAGCACGCGGCGGTCATCAACGCGCGGGGACGCATCTAGGCTTTCTGGGCAGCAGAGGCACGATCTGGCGCCACTCGAAGTCGGTTGGGTCGTAACGGCTCATGCGCTCTTGAAAAAGACAACGACGAGTTTGGTAATCCTGCTTCGCCGATGTAGCTTCGGCAGGATCGCTTTGCGAGGTGCCAATGCCGTTGTTCGAAGAGAATGCTGCGATTTTGCGGAACATGGAAGCCGCCGGGAGCGACCTTGGCCCGTCTTGCTCCGTCGACTTCTCACACGTTTTTCCGGATCAGGCTTCGGCCGACGCCTTCGCTCGCGAGACAGAACAGGAAGGCTTCTCCGCGACTGTCGAAGAGGTCGACTGCAGAGAAGACTCTTGGGAGGTCACAGCCTCCAAGAATATGGTCCCCACGTGCGAGAATATCACCTATACCGAGAAGCACCTACATGCTCTGGCCCAAGCGCATCAGGGCCGAGCAGATGGCTGGGGATTCTTCCGCACCTGACCGCAGGTGAATTATTTACCGGTTCAGGGCCTGGATGACCGCTACGGCAAGACGCCCGACGCCCTCGACTGCGCCTTCCAGGCGGTCGCCGCGTTCCACCGCGCCGACGCCCGCCGGGGTGACCCGTCCGGCCGACGCCTCGCGCCACTGGCCGGAAGTTGCGCCGGATGCGCCTACTCGGCCGCCATGGCGGCGTCGTGCTCCTCGGTCAGCCCCAGCCAGTCTTCCTCGCAGGAGGCGAGCGTCTTCGCCGCATCGGCGCGCTGCTTGTTGAGGCTGGTCGCCCGCGCCGGATCCTTGGCGTAGAGCGCCGGGTCGGCGAGCTTCTCGTCGTAGTCGGCGATGGTCTTCTGCAGGCGGGAGATCTGGATCTCCAGCTGACTGATCTTCTTCTTGAGCGGCTTCAGCGCCTCGCGCCGTTCGGCCGCCTGGCGGCGCTGGTCGACCTTGGAGACCTGCGGCTCGATCTGGACCGGCTCGGTGCCGGCACCGCCCGCCGCCCCGCCGCCAGAGCGCGAGCCGGAGAGGATCAGCTTCTTGTAGTCCTCGAGATCGCCGTCATAGCGCGACACGGTGCCGTCGCCGACGATCCACAGGCGGTCCATCGTCGCCTCGACCATGTGGCGGTCGTGGCTGATCAGGATGACGGCGCCGGGATAGTCGTTGAGGGCGTGGACGAGGCTCTGGCGCGCCTCGATGTCGAGATGGTTGGTCGGCTCGTCGAGGATCAGGAGGTTCGGTGCGTCGAGGGTCGCAAGGCCCATCAGGAGCCGCGCCTTCTCGCCGCCGGAGAGCTTCTCGGCGGCGGTGTCCATCTTCGCCGTCGGCAGTCCCATCTGCGCCACCTTGGCCCGGACTTTCGCCTCCGGCGCCTCGGGCATCTGCCGGCGCACGTGCTGGACGGCGCTTTCCGCCGGCCGCAGGTCGTCGATCTGGTGCTGGGCGAAGAAGGCGATCTTCAGTCCCGGCGCGCGGGTGATGGTGCCGGCCTGTTCCTTCAGGCGGTCCGCGACGAGTTTGGCGAAGGTGGACTTGCCGTTGCCGTTCTGGCCGAGCAGCGCGATGCGGTCGTCGGTGTCGATCCTGAGATCGAGACTGGTCAGGATCGGCCGGCCCGGCTGGTAGCCGACGGCGACGTTCTCCATGCGGATGATCGGCGAGGCGGGCTGCTTCTCCGGCGCCGGGAAGACGAAGGGCGTGACGTGCTCTTCGACGATCGACTGGATCGGCCCCATCTTCTCCAGCGCCTTCAGCCGCGATTGGGCCTGGCGGGCCTTCGAGGCCTTGGCCCGGAAGCGCTCGACGAAGGACTCCATGTGCTTTCGCGCCGCGTCCTGCTTGGCGATCGACTTCTGCAGGAGTTCCAGCTTCTCGGCGCGCTGGCGGGCGAACTGGTCGTAGTCGCCGCGATAGAAGTTCAGCTTCTGCTGGTCGAGATGGACGATCGAGGAAACGGCGTTGTTGAGGACGTCGCGGTCATGGGAGATCACGAGGACCGTGTAGGGATAGCGCTGGACGAAGTTCTCCAGCCACAGCGTGCCTTCCAGATCGAGATAGTTGGTCGGCTCGTCGAGGAGCAGCAGGTCGGGCCGCGAGAACAGCACCGCCGCCAGCGCGACGCGCATGCGCCAGCCGCCGGAAAAGGACGAGGCGGGCCGCGCCTGCGCCGCCATGTCGAAGCCGAGGCCGGAGAGGATCGCCGACGCCCGCGCCTCGGCCGAGTGCGATTCGATGTCGGCGAGGCGCGTGTGGATGTCGGCGATGCGGGTGGGATCGCTCGCCGTCTCCGCCTCCTGGAGAAGCGCGAGGCGCTCGCTGTCGGCCTTCAGCACGATCTCGATCAGCGACTCTTCCGTGCCCGGTGCCTCCTGGGCCACCTGGCCGAGCCGGGTGTTCTTGGGAAACGACACCGACCCGGTCTCCGGCGACAGATCGCCGGTGATGATGCGGAACAGCGTCGACTTGCCGGCGCCGTTGCGCCCGACGAGGCCCGCCTTTGTGCCGGTCGGCAGGGTGAGGCTGGCATGGTCGATGAGCAGGCGCCCGGCAACCCGCGCGGTAAGGTCGGTGATCTGAAGCATGGCGGCCTTTTGCCACGCGGCGCGAGCCGGCGAAAGGGGCCTTTGGGCCGAGCCGGACGGGCGCCGGCAAAATTTACCGCCGGCCGACGGCGGGGGCCGGATCTCGGCCCGGTGGCACCCGACCGCAACGGGCTCTCCCCATCGCACAAGTTTCGCCCAAGCCACCTTCCCTTAACTCCCGCGAATTCGGCCTGCCAGCCGACGGTCACGACCGCGCGCCGGATGGGCGGAAGGCGCCGCCTGTTCGCCCCGGCCCGGCCTTCGAGACGGCCCCGCCCTGGCTCTCCGCAACCCGCGCCCCGAGGGACGCAGAAAGGGACGTTCGCATGATTTCCGTGGTCTCCGTCGGCTCGCTCAAGACATCCGGCTCCTCGACCGTCGCGCTGACGCTCGCCAGCGTGGCAGCCGCTGCCGAGATCCCGGTGCTGCTGATCGACGCGGCACGCGACGGCGACCTTGCCGATTGGGCGGCTCGTGGCGGGGTGCCCTCGAAGATCTGGGTGGAGCGCAGCCGCGACGCGGTGGCGATGGACCGGCTGGTGCGCGCCGCCTGCAAGCGCGGCGACCTCGTCGTCATCGACGCGGGCGACGAGGCGGCGATGATCCGGCAGGCCGCCCGGCTCTCCGACCGCGCCCTCATCCCGGTGCGCTTTTCGCCGCTGTCGGCGCATGCCGCCGTCGAGACCGACCGCATGCTCGCCGAGGAAGCCGGCCGTGGCCGCCGCCCGCGCGACCGCTGCTTCGTCGCCAGCGCCGTCGCCACCATCCCCAGCCGCATCGCCCGCAGCCTCGAGACGATCATCGCCGAGAGTGCGACGGCGCGCCTGCCGATCGGCCTCGTGCAGCGCGCCGCCTATGAAGCGCCGTTCCTCTTCGGCGGCACGATCTTCACGCTGGAGGAAGAGATCGCCCCCGGCCTCGACCGCGCCAGGGCCGAGGCCGCGAGCCTCGCCTACGAGATCGGCATCCTCGGCACCCGCCAGGAAAAGGCGGCGCCGGCGAGACGCGAGATGGTCCGCAAGGCGGCCTGACCGCCTTCCGGGGCGTTCACCACCCTCGCGGCAAAGCCCGCGGCCTGTTCGTCCTTTGCGCGGCGACTGCGGCGACGAACCTCCCCCGACCCCGCCTCGGCGGGGTCTGTGCGTTTCGGGCCGTCCCCTGCCAACGCTCCTTCATCCCATGCCCGCCGTCCCCTATGTTCGCACGACCGGCCATCCTCGTGCATCGGCCGCAAAGGGTGTCGCGCGCCGGTCCGCGCCGTTGCCGACGATGCTCGGCTTGGCGACGACTGACCTTTACGATAACGTCAAAGGTGGGAGGACTGCCGCATGAACAAACCCTGGCTCGCGCACTACCCCGAGGGAGTGCCGTCGGAGCTGGCGGAGATCGGCTATCGATCGCTCGCCGACCTGCTCGACAACGCCTTTTCGACCTTCGCGGACCGCAATGCCCTGCATTTCATGGGCGCCGTCTTCACCTATCGGCGCTTCGGGGAACTGGCGCGCGATTTCGCCGCCTATCTCCAGACGCTCGGGCTGAAGAAGGGCGACCGGATCGCGCTGATGATGCCCAACGTGCCGCAATATCCGGTGGCGATCGCCGGGGCGGCGATGGCCGGGCTGACCATCGTCAACGTCAATCCCCTCTACACGCCCGGCGAACTCGCCCATCAGCTGAAGGATTCCGGCGCCAAGGCGATCGTCCTCCTCGAGAACATGGCCGCGACCTTCGCCGCCTGCCGCCAGAAGACCGATGTCGAACACGTCGTCGTCACGGCGATGGGCGACCTCTTGCCGTTCCTGAAGGGCACGATCGTCAATTTCGTCGTGCGCCGGGTCAAGAAGATGGTGCCGCCCTTCGATCTGCCCGGCGCGGTCTCGTTCAAGCAGGCGCTGGCGACCGGCGCCAAGGGCAAGCACGTCAAGGTGGACGTCGCGCCGGAGGACATCGCGGTCCTGCAATATACCGGCGGCACGACCGGCGTCGCCAAGGGCGCGATGCTGACCCATCGCAACATCGTCGCCAACGTCCTCCAGTCGGAGGCGTGGAACGCGCCGGCCCTGAAGCATCTGGGACCGGGCGAGCAGTCGGTGACCGTCTGCGCGCTGCCGATCTACCACATCTTCGGCTTCACGGTGAACCTGATGCTGTCGGTGCGCAATGGCGGCGCTTCGATCCTCATTCCCAATCCCCGCGACATCCCGGCGACGCTGAAGGCGATCAAGCCGTTCCGGTTCCACTCGTTCCCTGCGGTCAACACGCTGTTCAACGCGATCGCGCTGCATCCCGAGGCCAGAAGCGTCGACTGGTCGTCGCTGAAGCTCGCCGTCGGCGGCGGCATGGCCGTCCAGGCGGCCACAGCCGAACGCTGGAAGAAACTGACCGGCGTCTCGATCTGCGAGGGCTACGGGCTGTCCGAGACCTCGCCGTCGGCCTGCTGCAATCCGACGGACCGATCGGAGTACACCGGCAACATCGGCGTGCCGCTGCCTTCGACGGAGCTGGCGGTGCTCGCCGAGGACGGGACGCATCTCGCCCCCGGCGAAGTGGGCGAGATCGCCATTCGCGGGCCGCAGGTGATGGCCGGCTACTGGAACCGGCCCGAGGAGACCGCGGCGGTGATGACCGCCGACGGCTTCTTCCGCTCCGGCGACGTCGGGGTGATGAGCGCCGATGGGATCTTCAAGATCGTCGACCGCAAGAAGGACATGATCAACGTCTCGGGCTTCAACGTCTATCCGAACGAGATCGAGGAGGTGGTGACGCGCATGCCGGGCGTCGTCGAGGCCGCGGCGATCGCCATTGCCGACGAAGGATCCGGCGAGGCGGTCAAGCTGTTCGTCGTGCGCAGCGACGAGGCGATCAACGAGGACACGATCCGCTCCTACTGCAAGCAGAATCTGACCGGTTACAAGCGGCCTCGGATCATCGAGTTCCGCGACGAACTGCCGAAGTCCGCCGTCGGCAAGGTGCTGCGGCGCGAACTCAGGAACTGATAGCGCGGCGACACCGGTGTGGCGGCGAGGATTTCAGCTCGCCGCCTTTTCTTTCACCGCCTTGGCCGTGGTGAAATTTTCGTCGAGGGCGTAGCCGGCGCCGCGCACGGTGCGGATCGGGTCACGCTGGCGCCCGCGGTTGATGGCCTTCCGGAGGCGTCCGACATGGACGTCGACGGTGCGCTCGTCGACATAGATGTCGCGGCCCCAGACGCCGTCGAGAAGCTGTTCGCGGGAGAACACCCGGCCCGGCGACTGCATGAAGAATTCCAGCAGCCGGAACTCCGTCGGTCCGAGCTTGATCTCGCGCCCGGCCCGGCGCACCCGGTGGGTCTCCCGGTCGAGGTCGATGTCGCCGGCCGACAGATGCGTCGCGATCTTCTCGGGCTTGGCGCGCCGCAGCATCGCCCGGACCCGGGCCACGAGCTCGGGCGTCGAGAACGGTTTGACGACATAGTCGTCGGCGCCGACGGAGAGGCCGCGCACCCGCTCGGACTCTTCGCCTCGCGCCGTCAGCATGATGATCGGTAGGCGCTCCGACGCCTCGCGCTGGCGCAGCCGCCGGCAGAGCTCGACACCGGACAGTCCCGGCAGCATCCAGTCGAGGATGAGGAGATCGGGCAGCTCCTCCTTGAGACGCAGATCGGCTTCGTCGCCCCGTGCGATGACGTCGACCGAGTAGCCTTCCGATTCGAGGTTGTAGCGCAGGAGAACCCCCAGCGCTTCCTCGTCCTCGACCACCGCGATGCGGGCACTCATTCCGTCACTCTCCGGCACCGCCCGACGGGGGCGGGGTGGTCAGGTCGGAATGGGCGAGCGACGCCGTCACGTCGCTCTTCGGCCGTTCCGCGCTCATCTCTTCGCCGGTCTTGATGTAGTAGACCGTCTCGGCGATGTTCGTCGCATGATCGCCGATGCGCTCGATGTTCTTGGCGGTGAACAGAAGATGAGTGCAGGCGGTGATGTTGCGGGGATCTTCCATCATGTAGGTCAGCAGCTCGCGGAAGATCGACGTATAGACCGCGTCGATGCTCTCGTCGCCGTCGCGCACGGCCATCGCCTGCTTCTCGTTGCGAGTGGCGTAGGCGTCGAGAACTTCCTTGAGCTGTTCGAGGGCGAGATCAGACAGGTGTTCGAGCCCGCGAACCAGCTGCATCGGCTGGGAATGCTCGTGCACCGCGATGACCCGCTTGGCAATGTTCTTCGCCAGGTCGCCGATCCGCTCGAGATCGTTGGAAATGCGGATCGCCCCGACGATCTCACGCAGATCGACCGCCATCGGCTGGCGCTTGGCGATGGTGCTGATCGCCCGTTCGTCGACTTCCCGCTGGACGGCGTCGAGCAGGAGGTCGTCGGCGACCACCGACTGAGCCAGGGCCCAGTCGGAGCGCATCAGCGCGGCGACCGATTGTTCGACCATGCGCTCGGCCTGGCCGCCCATCTCTGAGATGCGGCGGATGATGAACTTCAGCTCATCCTCGTAAGAGGTGACGATATGTTCGGCCATGCTGGCGGCCTCCCTCGTGGTTGCCCGGTCAGCCGAATCGGCCGGTGATGTAGTCCTGGGTGCGCTTGTCGTCGGGATTGGAGAAAATCTTTTCCGTCGGGCCGACCTCGGCGAGATCGCCCAGGTGGAACATGCCGGTCAACTGCGAGACGCGGGCCGCCTGCTGCATGGAGTGGGTGACGATGACGATCGTGTAATTCTCGCGCAGCTCGTCGATCAGCTCCTCGACCGTCGCCGTGGCGATCGGATCGAGCGCCGAGCAGGGCTCGTCCATCAGAATGACTTCCGGCGAGACGGCGATGGCCCGTGCGATGCACAGGCGCTGCTGCTGGCCGCCCGACAGGCCGGTGCCCGGCTCGTCGAGACGATCGTGCACTTCGCGCCACAGGCCGGCCTTGCGCAGGCTGGTTTGAACGATCTCGTCCAGCTCCTGCTTGCTGCGGGCAAGGCCGTGAATCTTCGGCCCGTAGGAGACGTTGTCGTAAATCGACTTCGGAAAGGGGTTCGGCTTCTGGAACACCATGCCGACGCGGGCGCGCAGTTCCACGACGTCGATGTCGGGATTGTAGACGTCCTCCCCGTCGAGCAGGATCTCGCCGCCGACCTTGGCGATGTCGATCGTGTCGTTCATCCGGTTCAGGCAGCGCAGATAGGTCGACTTGCCGCAGCCGGAGGGGCCGATGAGGGCCGTCACCTGGTTCTTCGGAATGTCGAGCGAGACCCCGTTCAGGGCCTGCTTGGCGCCATAGTGGACGGTGACGTCCCGGGTCTTCATCTTGATCGGTGTGGCAGCTTGCACGGCCGGATCCCTGCTCAAAGTCGCTTGAATGTTTTCCATCATCTCCGGCTCCTACCAGCTGCGTTCGAAGCGGCGCCGAAAGAAGATCGCGGCCGCATTCATCATCGCGAGAAAGACCAGCAGCACGCAGATCGCCGCGCTGGTTCGGGCAACGAAGCCGCGTTCGGGACTGTCGAACCAGATGAAGATCTGGGTCGGCAACGCCGTCGAGGCATCCATCACACCGCCCGGCTCCGAAGTCAAAAACGCGTTCATGCCGATCAGAAGAAGTGGCGCGGTTTCGCCGAGCGCCTGGGCGAGGCCGATGATCACGCCGGTCATGATGCCCGGCAGGGCGAGCGGCAGCACATGATGCCAGATCACCTGCATCTCCGACGCGCCGACGCCGCGCGCTCCGTCACGGATCGAAGGCGGCACGGCCTTCAGAGCACTGCGCGAGGTGATGATGATCGTCGGCAAGGTCATCAGCGCCAGAACCATGCCGCCGACCAGCGGCGCCGAGCGCGGCAGACCGAAGAAGCCGAGGAAGAGCGCCAGGCCGAGCAGACCGAAGACGATCGAGGGCACCGCCGCGAGGTTGTTGATGTTGATCTCGATGAAGTCGGTGAACCGGTTCTTCGGGGCGAATTCTTCCAGATAGACGGCTGCACCGAGCCCGACCGGAACCGAGATGAGGAAGCACACCACGAGCAGGTAGAAGGAGCCGAAGATGGCGCCCTTGAGACCGGCCAGTTCCGGGAAGCGGCTGTCGGCGTTGGTGATCAGTCCCCAGTCGAGCACCGAACGGACGTCTCCCGACTGCTGGAGGGTCTGGAAGGCGCCGACCTGGAAATCGTTCAGGGGCCGTCTGTTCTCGGGGGCTGCCGGATCGATGACGCCTTCATAGAGCTGTTCGTAGGAGTCCGACACCGGAACCCAGATTTCGAATGGCGAGGTGACGGCGACGTCCCCGGACTCGATGGCGTCCCGGACGAGATACTGAGCACCATTGCTCAGGATCTGCTGGTAGGTCCGCGTCTGCGCGGGATTGTCGGCCGCCGGAAGCTTCGCGACGATGGCTTCGTTCACCAGGGTCCGGACGTTGGCTTCGCGCGCTGCCTCGACACTTTCGAAAGGCGCGAACTGAAGCCGGACCTGGGTTTGTGTCCACGCCCCGGACGAGGCGGTGATGATGGAGAACAGCAGCACGCCGAGCATCGTGATCGCGAAGATGATCGCCGCCAGACCATACGCTTTCAGTCGGCTCTGTGCTTTGCGGCGAGACGACAGGCCGTTGCGGATGGCATCGATCGACGGCCTCGTCGCGATAGTGGCTTCCGTCGCCTCAATCATATTGTTCCCTATAGTGTTTGACGATCTGAAGCGCCACGAGGTTCAACAGGAGGGTTCCGAGGAACAGCGAAAGACCGAGGCCGAAGGCCGCGAGTGTCTTGGGATTGTCGAAGGACGTATCGCCGATGAGGAGCGAGACGATCTGTACCGTCACCGTCGTGACGCCGTCGAGTGGATTGGCGGTGAGATTTGCGGTCAATCCGGCCGCCATGACGACGATCATGGTTTCGCCGATGGCCCGGCTCGTGGCGAGCAGAACGCCGCCGACGATGCCCGGGATCGCTGCCGGCAGGATGACCTTCATGACGGTTTCGGCGTTGTTGGCGCCGAGGCCGAGGGATCCGTCACGGAGCGCCCGCGGCACCGCCCTCAAGGCATCGTCCGACAGGGACGAGATGAAGGGGATCAGCATCACGCCCATCACCAGCCCCGGTACGATGGCCGCCGTGGGGGAGACGGTCACGCCGATGGCGTCGCCGGCGCCGCGAATGGCGGGTGAGACCACCAGGACCGCGAAGAAGCCATAGACGATGGTCGGGATGCCCGCCAGGATTTCGATGAGCGGTTTCGCCACGCTTCGCACGGATCGGGGAGCGAACTCGGACATGTAGATGGCCGCGAAGAGACCGACCGGGAAGGCGACCGCCATGGCGGTGAAGGCGATCACGATCGTGCCGACGAAGATCGGGACGGCACCGAAGGCACCGGAGCTGGCGACCTGGTCGGGACGGATGGCGATCTGGGGATCCCAGTTCGTTCCAAACAAGAACTCGGTGATCGGGACGACGGCGAAGAACCGCAAGCCCTCGAAGAGCAGGGAAAGGAGGATGCCGAGCGTTACCGCGATGGCCAGCGCTGCGCAGGCGATCATCAGCCAGCGCGTCACGGTCTCGGCGGTGTTGCGGGCCCGGAAACGGGCGCTGACGCGTCCGTAGACATAGTAGATCGCGGCGAGGCCGAGGAGCAAGATCAACGCCGGCAGGAGCCAGCGGGACATTTCGCTTGCGGCGGTGAACTCTTGCGCGGCAGCCACGACTTCCGGTGACGGTTCACCAAAGGTGACGCCGATCGCAGCTTGGCGAACCTCGCTGATGATCAGGCTGAGGCGGGCCGTTTCCACTCCCGACGTCATGCTGTCCGGCAAAGCGGAGACGATCACGGCGTTGAGGGCAGCCGGTTCCAGGAGTAACCACGCCACCATCACGATATAGCCGGGCACCACGACAAGCAGCGCGCAGAGATAGGCGTAGAACTGCGGGAGGGAGTGCACCTTCTCGGTGCTGGACGCTCTCATGGCGGCTGCTCGCCGATAGAGCAGCACCGCGCCGACGGTCGCGATCAGAACGGGAAGCAGCAGAATGATTTGAATGGGCATGGAAACCGCCTCTGAGCCGGAATCCGGCCCCCCGCCCTAGCGGCGAGGGGCCGGCGATCACTGATCAATCAGCTCTGGGGAGCTTCCATGGACTTGCCGTTCGTGACGGCATCCTGGACTTCCTTGAGCTTCTCCGGCTTCAGCGGGACGAGACCACGCTCCGAGAGGTAGCCGCCGGGCGCGAGGGCTTCGTCGCTGGCATACTCGGCAACGAACTCGTTGAGGCCGGGAATGGCGTTGCGGTGAGCGTTCTTGATGTAGATGAAGAGCGGACGCGAAACGGCGTATTCGCCGGATTCCACGGTCTGCTCCGAAGGCGCCACACCATCGACCGCCGCGCCCTTCAGCTTGTCCTGGTTCTCATAGAGGAAGGAATAGCCGAAGATGCCGAAGGCGTTCTTGTCGCTCTCGAGGCGTTGAACGATCAGATTGTCGTTCTCGCCGGCCTCGACGAACTTGCCGTCACCGCGCATGCGCTGGCAGACCGACTTGTGACGATCCTTGTCGAGAGCCTTGATCTCCGGCAGCTCGGCGCAGCCTTCTTCCATGACCAGCTCGACGAAGGCGTCACGGGTGCCGGACGTCGGCGGCGGGCCGTAAACCAGGATCGGCTCGTTCGGCAGCGAGGAATCGATCTCGCTCCAGTTGGTGTAGGGGTTGGCCTTGATCTCGCCGTCGACCGGCACTTCGGCGGCCAGCGCCTTGAACAGCTGCTCCTTGGTCACCGACATGTCGGGACCTTCGACCGAGCTGGCGAAAGAGAGAGCATCGTAGCCGAGCAGGACTTCGGTGACGTCGGTGACGCCGTTGGTCTTGCAGAGCTCGAATTCCGACGCCTTCATGGCGCGCGACGCACCCGTGATGTCAGGCGTGTTGGGGCCGACGCCCTGGCAGAAGATCTGCATGCCGCCGCCGGTGCCGGTCGACTCGACGACAGGAGCCTTGAAGTCCGACTCGTTGCCGAAATTCTCGGCGACGGCCTGGGTGTAGGGGAACACGGTCGAAGAGCCGACGATCTGGATCTGATCGCGGCTCTGGGCGAAGGCGGGGCCGGATACCGCGGCCAGAGCGGTGCCGACCGCGAGGCCGGCAAGAAAGGTCTTGTTCATCGGATTGGTCTCCCTGTGGAGGTTTTGCGTGCGAACCTTGTGGGCGTCAGCCACCTCGGGGGCGGCTGTTGGTTCGGCGCCATAGCTACAGGCTGCGCAAGACCTGTCTATGACAAGGACGTTTCCGTTATATGACAGTGCAAGGTATTGAATGTTATGACGTTTCGAGCAGTCTTGCCGATTCGGTGTCATTTTCGGCAAGGGCCGGGAAGCGGGCCGTGAAGGTCGAGCCGCGCCCGACGACGGAATCGACGATGAGCCGGGCGCGGTGGCGCAGGAGGATGTTGCGGACGATCGACAGACCGAGGCCGGTGCCGCGCTTGGCGCGCGAATTGCCGACGTCGACCCGGTAGAACCGCTCGGTCAGGCGCGGCACGTGCTCGGCCGGAATGCCAGGGCCGAAATCGCGCACCGAGGCGTCGACCACCGCCTGGCCGCGCTCGATGGCACGCTGCAGCGTGATCTCGACGCGTCCGCCTTCGGACCCGTATTTGCAAGCGTTCTCGATGAGATTGGCGAAGACCTGGATCAACTCGTCCTCGTCGCCGACGACGAGGACATGGTCCTCGCAGCTGTCGAAGCCGAGCTCGACGCCGAGCCCTTCGGCGAGGGGCTTGAGCTGCGAACGCACCTTGGCGAGGACGGCGACGAGGTCGGCGTGGGACTGCGGCGCGACGTGCCGGCGCATCTCGATGCGCGAGAGGGAGAGGAGATCGTCGATCAGCCGCGACATCCGCGTCGCCTGCTCGCGCATGATGGCGAGGAACCGGTCCCTCGCCTGCGGATCGTCCCGTGCCGGCCCCTGCAGCGTCTCGATGAAGCCGGAGAGCGAGGCTAGCGGCGTGCGCAGTTCGTGGGAGGCGTTGGCGACGAAGTCGGAGCGCATGCGCTCGACCCGCCGCTCGGCGGTGCGGTCGTGGAACAGGACGAGGAAGAAGATCGGCTGCATTCCCTGGGGGGCAGGAACCGGCAGCACCTCGACCAGCCAGTGGCGCTCGATCGGCCGCCGCTCTTCCAGCGTGGCCGTGGTCGCGACGGCATTGGCGATGGCCGTCTCGATCGAGGCGAGAAGCTCGGGCGAGCGGAAGCGGAGCGACAGGGGATCGGCGAGGGCCATGTTGCCGAAGGCGACGGCGGACACGGGATTGCGATAGCGGATCAGAAGGTCCCGGTCGATGATCAGCGCCGCCTCCTGCAGCGCCTCGAGCACGGCCTTCATGCCGCGATCGGGCCAGGTCTGATCGGAGGACCGCCCGTCCCCCTCGCTGCGCCTCGCGCCCTCCCTGGCCGGCCACATGACGGTCAGGACGAGGATCACGAAGACCAGCGCCGCCGTGGCCGCTGCATTCGGATGCAGAAGCGCCAGGGCGAGGAGCGAGAGGGCTGCGATGAAGGTGAGGCGTTTCCTGCGCATGCCGTCTTCGTGGTTTCGTCGTTGGAGGAGCGTTCCGTCGCGGCGCCACGCCCTGGCTGGCGGGGCCCGAATCGTCCGGCCCTATCCGACGCTCCTTAGCATGCGATTGTGAACGTCAGGACGCGCCACCGTTGCCGACGGCGAGGCCGGTTCGAACCGCTCGCCGCCTCACGGGGCGTTGCGCAGCTTCAGCCCGAGGAACAACAGATCCGCGCCGTCCTTGCCCACCGAGGGATCGACAGCGATCTGCCCGCCGGTCACGGCCTCGGGCGGAAATTCCAGGTGGAACAGGAAGTTCTCCTCCGGCAGCGCAGTGGTGAAGCGTTGCCGCCCGCAGACCGTCTCGCCGCCGAACAGGCAGCGCAGGGTGAAGGTCCGCGGCTTGCCGTCGGGCGAGCCGACGACGATCTCGCCCTCCACTTTCCGGCCGGCGAACTGGCGGGCGACATCACCGGCCATCGGCAGCTCGATCTCGCGGGGGGCACCCGTGTCACCCGTTCCGCCCTCGGCCGCCGGTCCCGCGGACGCCGCCGTCAGCTTCAGTCGCGGCTGCTCCCCGGCCGGTGCGACATCCGTGATGGCGGCGTCGCTCGCGGCAAATTCGCGAAGCGCGGCGGGCGTGTAGACGTCGAGCCAGGCCGGCGCCGCATCCTGCGTCGGTGCCGTGTCGGTATTCTCGCGGATCGCCTCGGCGACGGACAGGCCGCCATCCGCCGTGGCCTCGCCCTGCCTGGCCGTCTCGACCGTCCGGGACGAGAAGAACGGCAGGACCATCCAGACCGCGGCGCCGACGAGGAACACGAGGAGAAGGGTGATGACGAGGCTGACCAGGAGGCGTGGTCCGCGCCTGCCGGCATGCGAACCGTCGTCGGCTTCGTCCTCCTGCGAGCCGTCCTCGTCGTCCACCAGCCTTTCGCGGTCGGCCAGATCCGGTCCGGCAAGTTCGCCTGGCGTCAGTCCGCCGGCAGCCAGATCGCCTGCCGTCGCATCCTGGGGTCGCCGGTCGTTGCCCGCGCGCTCGGTCCCAGGCGCTGCCAGACCCGTCGCAGCGGCGGCTCCGGCGTCATTGAGGGGCGCAGCGTCGTCATCGGAAGAGCCGTCATCAAAAGAGCCGCCGTCGGCGAATTCGTATTCGATCGCCTCGATCGCGGCGATCAGGTCGCGGCGATGCCTCTCCTTGGCCTCTTCCGCCATCTCCCGGTCGGCCTCCAGGCGCAACAGCGCCCGCTCGGCGGCCTCGTAGATCTGCAGGCGGAAGTCCGGATCGGCACTCTCTCCCTTCGCCAAGGCGCGCCGCAGACTGTTTTCGATCGCGCTTCCCAAATATCTCCAACCTTCTTCGGCCGGCTGACGCCGAACGTCGCCCGCACTCCCTCTGCGCTGTTATGTAACAGCCGTGGGCATGGTTGCAAATCCTTGCCGCACAGCGGCTTTTCGCACTGCGGCAAGCTGCGGCCTTTACGCCTTCGCCTGATGGCCAATGTTCGGCAGACGATTTATTCAGGCAGGAAGCCAATGGCCGACAAACCCACACCCGACGTTCCCAATCGCATTGCGGCACATGGGGTGATCGGCGACATGAACACCATCGCCCTCGTCGCCGAGGATGGGACCATCGACTTCCTGTCGCATCCGCGCATCGATTCTCCCAGTCTGTTCGCCGCGCTCCTCGATCCGGCGAAGGGCGGTCGCTTCGTCTTCTCTGTCGAGGACGGGACGATCAACTACCGTCAGATCTATCTTCCCGACACCAACATCCTCATCAGCCGCTTCCTCGGCGACGAGGGCATCGGCGAAGTCTGCGACTACATGCCGATCGACGGGTCCGGCCGCATCGTCAGACGCGCCAGGGCGATCGTCGGGCCGAAGACCTTCCGGCTCAACGTCTCTCCGCGGCCGGACTACGCCCGGGCGAAGCCGGTGCTGACGCCGGTCGACGGCGGTGTCTCGATCGCCTGGACGGGCGAGAGCGGCGAGGAGAGCGTGACGCTCTACGCCCCGTTCGATCTGGCGATCACGGGTGACGAGATCGACGCCAAGGTCGATCTCGGCGAAGGCGAAAGCTGCTGGGTGGTGCTGTGCCCTGGCCGACCCGGCGCGCCGCCGGTCTCGGAGCGCTATGTCCGCCGCTCGTTCTCGATTACCCGGGACTTCTGGCACAAATGGGTCAATCGGGGCAGCTATCCGACCTTCTGGCGCGAACTCGTCGTGCGCTCCGCCCTGACGCTGAAGCTCCTGACATCGACCGAATACGGCTCGATCGCGGCTGCTGCGACCTTCGGACTGCCGGAGGTTCTTGGCGGCGAGCGCAACTGGGACTACCGCTATTGCTGGGTCCGCGATTCCGCCTTTACGCTCTATTCACTGTCGCGCCTCGGCTACTATGACGAGGCCGAGGCCTTCGTCCACTTCCTGATGGAGCGGGCGGTCGAGACGGGCGAGTCCGGCCTGCAGATCATGTACCGCATGGATGGCGGCGAGGAGATGCCGGAGGTCGATCTCGACCATCTGTCGGGCTATGATGGCTCGCGGCCGGTGCGGATCGGCAACGCCGCCTACCAGCAGCGCCAGATGGACATCTACGGCGAGTTTCTCGACGCGCTCTACATTTCGACCAAGGCGCGGGGAAAGCCGGCCTATGCGGTCTGGACGAAGATCTCCCGCATCGTCGACTGGCTGTCGCGCAATTGGCATCTGCCCGACCGCGGCATCTGGGAGAGCCGCGGCGAGCCGCAGGAATACCTGTCCTCGAGGCTGATGTGCTGGGTGGCGCTGGACCGGGCGCTGAAGATCGCCGAGATCCATTCGCTGCCGGCGGACATCCTCGCCTGGCGCGGCGAGCGCGACAAGATCCAGAAGACCATCATCGAGGAGTTCTGGAACCCCGACGTCGGCGCCTTCACCCAGTTCAAGGGTTCCTCGACCCTCGACGCGGTCGTCCTCTTGATGCCGCTGGTCAAGTTCATCAATCCGCGCGATCCGATGTGGACCTCGACCCTGAAGGCCGTGCGCAAGCACCTCGTGCGCGACTGCCTGGTCAAGCGCTACATCAACACGGACGAGAACGACGACGGGCTGGAAGGCGAGGAGGGGGCCTTCACCATCTGCTCCTTCTGGTATGTCGAGGCGCTGGCGCGGACCGGCTACGTCGCCGACGCCCGCCTGCTGTTCGAGAAGCTGCATACCTATGCGAACCATCTCGGCCTGTTCTCGGAGGAACTGTCGGAGACGGGCGACCATCTCGGCAATTTTCCTCAGGCACTCACCCATCTTTCCCTGATCTCTGCAGCCATCTGGCTCGATCGAACGTTGAACGGCGACAAGGCCAATCCCGGCTATTTCGAGTTCAAGATCATGGAGGATCCCGATGGCACCTTCTGACATGACGCGTCTCGACGGGCAGGCGGCCTTGGTCACCGGCGCCTCGTCCGGCATCGGCCGCGCCTCGGCGCTGGCGCTGGCGGCGGCCGGCGCGAGCGTCGCCGTCAACTACCGCGGCAAGTCCGAAGAGGCGGACGCGGTCGTCGCGCAGATCGAGACTGACGGCGGCCGGGCGGTGGCCGTGCAGGCCGACGTGTCGAAGGAAGACGAGGTGGCGGCGATGTTCGCCGAGGCCGAAAGCGCGCTGGGCCTCCTCGACATCGTCATCTCCAATGCCGGCATCCAGAAGGACGCCAGCATCGGCGACATGACGCTCGACGACTGGAATGCGGTGATCTCGGTCAACCTCACCGGCGGCTTTCTCGTCGGGCGCGAGGCGATCCGCCGCTTCCGCGCCAAGGGTCAGCGCCCCGAGGTGAGCCGGGCGGCGGGCAAGCTGGTGTTCGATTCCTCGGTCCACCAGGTGATCCCCTGGGCATTTCGGGCGAACTATGCCGCGGCCAAGGGCGGGCTCCACATGCTCATGCAGTCGCTCGCCCAGGAGGTCGCCGAGGAGGGAATCCGGGTGAACTCCGTCGCGCCCGGCGCGATCGCGACAGCGATCAACGCCGCCGAGCGCGACGAGAGCGAGGCGGACATGCTGAAGCTCATCCCCTATGGCCGCATCGGCGAGCCCGACGACATCGGCCGCATCGTCGCCTGGCTGGTCTCGGATGCAGCGGACTACATCGTCGGGCAGACGATCTTCGCCGACGGCGGCATGACGCTCTATCCGGGCTTTCGCGGCAACGGCTGAAAAGGCCGGGACCCCGAGAGACGCTGCCGCCCGCCGCTCGCCCGCGTGCAGAGACGGCGCCGGCCTGCTATGTCCGCACGAATGCCGTGGTCGGTCAGGGGTTCGCCCGACGGATCCGGCCGAGCGGACCAGAACAAGGAGCAGCGTCATGGCACTCGACGGACGCGTCGCCATCGTCACCGGAGGCGCCAAGGGAATCGGCTATGCGATCGCGCGCCGCTTTCTCCATGATGGCGCCAAGGTGGTCATCGCCGACAATGACGAGAAGGCCGGCAACCTCGCGGCGAGCGAACTCTCGGAACTCGGCGACATCATCGCCGTCGGCTGCAACGTCGCCGAGCGGCTGGACGTCCATAACCTTGTCGCCGCGGCGCTCGACCGCTTCGGCGACGTCGACATTCTCGTCAACAATGCCGGGGTGGTGAACAAGGCCGCCTTCCTCGACCTCGACGAGGCCGAGTTCTCGCGCGTGCTCGACATCAACCTGAAGGGCGCGTTCCTCTGCGGCCAGGCCGTCGCACGCCACCTCGTCGACAAGGTGAAGCGTGGCGGGCCGGCCGGCGCGATCATCAACATGTCGTCCGTCAACGCCGTCTTCGCGATCCCCGACCAGGTGGCCTATTCGGTGTCCAAGGGCGGCCTCAGCCAGTTGACCAAGGTAATGGCCCTGTCCCTTGCCCCCCACGGCATCCGCGTCAACGCGATCGGGCCCGGCTCGATCATGACCGATCTCCTGAAGGGGGTGGTCGAGGACGAGGCCGCGACGCGCAAGGTCTTGTCGCGCACTCCGCTCGGCCGGATCGGCGAACCCCGCGAGATCGCCGCCATCGCCAGCTTCCTCGCCTCGGACGAGGCGAGCTACATCACCGGCCAGACCATCTATGCCGATGGCGGGCGGCTGCCGCTCAACTACACCGTCGAGGTCGGCAAGCGCGACGACGACTGATCCGCCTGCTTGGCCGAGCCTTCGGGGCAGCGGGGCGAGGACAGCGCGCACAATTATCGGCCGCGCTTACGGATGTTGTTAACGGAATGATGGGAAGACCGGTGCCGCCTGGGAACGCGGACCGGATCGAACCTTCCATGGTCGTTCAACATCATGCCACCGAGCGCTGGAAATTCCTCTTCTGGGGGCTCGCTCTGAGCCTTTGCGGCCTTGCTGCGATCAATGTGGTGGCCGTTCTCGAAGCCATCGGCCACGATCGTCCGGCCCGTGTCGTCGTCATCGTCCAGGCGCTGGCCTGCCTCGCCGGGCTGATGGGGCTGTTCGAGCTTCGCAAGGCCTTCGTGGCGATGCTCGAGGCCCAGGTGCGGATCAATCGCCAGCAGGCGCGGGCGTATCGCCAGGACGTCGTCACGGGGGCGCTGAACCGCGCCGGCTTCATCGCCGAATGCGAGGCGCAGCTCCGGACGCGCAAGGATGGCTTCGGCTACTTCCTCCACATCGATCTCGACTATCTGAAGCGCATCAACGACAGCCTCGGCCACGCCAAGGGCGATGCCGCGCTCCGGCACGCCGCCGAGATCGCCCGGGCGATGGCGCCGGCCTGCGCCTTCGGAAGGCTCGGCGGCGACGAGTTCGCGCTGCTCGTGATGAAGCGCCCGCACAAGGAGGCGATTGCCTTCGCCAACGAGTATCTCGCCCGACTCGCCATGACCGTGTGGCACCAGAGCCAGCCGATGAACCTCTCCGCCTCCATCGGCGTCGCGTTGCTCGACCCCGAGATCGCAGGCTTCGACGAGCTGGTTCACCGGGCCGATCTGGCGCTCTACGAGAGCAAGCGCAACGGCCGGGCGCAGGCCACCCTGTTCCGGCCCGAGATGGTCACCGATCTGCGCTACGCCAGGCTGATCGAGCGGGAATTGCGCGCCGCGATCCTCCTCGGCGAGCTGGAGCTCGCCTATCAGCCGCTGTATCGCGGCGACGGCACGCTCGTCGGCTTCGAGGCGCAGGTCCAGTGGCGCCACTCCTTGCGCGGGCTGATCGCCCCGTCCGAATTCGTACCGGTCGCGGAGCGCTCCGTGCTCATCGATCTCCTCGGCGAATGGGTGTTGCGGCGCGCCTGCACGGACATGCGGGACTATGCCGACCTCGACTTTTCGGTGAATTTCTCCGCCAACCAGTTCAAGCGGGACAGCGTCGTCTCGATGGTGGCCGCGGTCCTCGCCGAGACCGGAACCGCGCCCGGAAGACTGGTGATCGAGATCACCGAGAACGCGGCCATGGGGGCGAGCGAAGACGTCAGGGAACGGCTGGCCGCCATTCGCCGTCTCGGCGTGAGGATCGCTCTCGACGACTTCGGCGCCGGCTTAAGCGGCTTTGCCTATCTCCAGTCCTTTCCTGTCGACGCGATCAAGGTCGACCGCGCGTTCATCTCCAAGCTCGGCACCAATTCGGCCTCCAACGTGCTGGTGGCGGCCCTGGTCAGCGTCGCCCATGCGAGCGGGATCTCGGTCGTCGCCGAGGGCGTCGAGACCGAGGACCAGCATCGCCTCGCCCTGCTTGCCGGTGCCGATGTCTTCCAGGGCGACCTTCTCGCCCAGCCGACGACCCTCGGCGCGATCCGGGAGCTTTGCTACCGGCCGGACTCGACCCTGGCGGCTCTGACCCCCCGGGCCATGGCGTCGGGCGGCTAAAGCATGATCCCGAAAAGTGAGAACCGCTTTTCGGAAGCGATCATGCGGCAGGAAGAGGGTAGAGGGGATGTCGATCGCAGCTGATCTCATCCCGCTCTGCACCTGATCTCATCCCGCTCTGGGGCGCCGACGCCGGCTGTGCCGGCGGCCCGCTTCGTCTCCCCGTGTTCCCGAACGCAATCGCCCCGGCATGGCGCCGCCCGGCTCCGGGATATCCCGAAGCCGGAGCGCTCCCGGGCATCCGTCACATCTTGCGGAAGGACACGAACCGGGCGGCCTCGACCAGTGAGGCGGCCCGGTCGCCGAATGGCTCGAGCATCTCCTCGGCACCGGCGACCAGCGCGGCGAGGCGATCCTCGAGGGCGCGCTTGCCGTAGATCTGCGCGAGGGTCTGCTTGCCCTGCTCGCGATCCTTGCCGGTCGCCTTGCCGACCACCGCGGGGTCGCCGTATTCGTCGAGGATGTCGTCGGCGAGCTGGAAGGCGATGCCGACATTCTCGCCGTAGCGGCGCATGCGGGTGCGATCGTCCTCGCTGGCACCCGCGACCAGCGCCCCGGCCTCGCAGGCGCAGGAGATCAGCGCACCGGTCTTCATCGCCTGCATGCGGGTGATCTCGATCTCCGACCGCGGCTTGGCGCCTGCCTGCATGTCGAGGACCTGGCCGCCGACCATGCCCGGCGCGCCCGCCTTCCTCGCCATCAGCGTGATGAGCTTGAGCCGGACGTCCGGCGTGATCGTGTCGACCGCGGCGACGATCCCGAAGGCCAGCGTCAGCAGGGCATCGCCGGCCAGAATCGCCGTCGCCTCGTCGAACGCCTTGTGGACGGTCGGCTTGCCGCGCCGCAGGTCGTCGTCGTCCATGGCGGGAAGATCGTCATGGACGAGGGAGTAGGAATGGATGCATTCGATCGCCAGACCGACCTGCATCGCCGTCTTGGCGTCGCCATCGAGGATCCTGGCCACTTCGCAGACAAGGAACGGCCGCAGCCGCTTGCCGCCGTTCAGCACGCCGTGCCGCATGGCGTTCAGCAGATGGTGTGGCGTGCCCGCGACCAACTGGTGGGACGACAGCACATCGTCCAGAAGATCGCCGACGCCCGCCGCATGGGTCTTGAGTATCGCTTCGAAATCGCCGGGCTTCATCTTGTTCATCTCTTCTCGATATGTGTGTCTTACGTTCACGGGTGGAGGCTTTTTCGATCTCTCTCCAGAAGCCATTGCGCCTGGTTTATAGCGCCGATAAGTAAAGGCAGCCCTTCCAGCGCTGCTCCTCCATCGTCATCATCGAACCCATCGAACGTCCCATGCTCAAAACGACGAAGCGCATCGCCGCTTGGGTCATCCTCGTTATCCTCGTCCTCGTGGCCATCCCGCTGGTGCTGACACCGGTCTACGCGATTCGCGGCGTCCATCCGGTCTCGACCCTGATGCTGTGGGACGAGGTCACCGTCCGTCCGGTGCTCCGGGACTGGGTGTCGATCGACGACGTCGCGCCGGTCATGCTGCACTCCATCATCAAGTCTGAGGACAGCCAGTTCTGCCGACACCGCGGCGTCGACTGGGGCGAGATGCTGGCGGTGATCGACCAGGCCCTCGACGGTGAGGAAACCCGCGGCGCCTCGACGATCACCATGCAGACGGTCAAGAATCTCTTTCTCTGGAACGGTCGGTCCTTCATTCGCAAGGGCATGGAGCTGCCGCTCGCACTCTACTTCGACTTCGTCCTGTCGAAGCGCCGGATCATGGAAATCTACGTCAACATCGCCGAGTGGGACACCGGCGTCTACGGCATCGAGGCGGCGAGCCAGCATTATTTCGGCAAGCCGGCGGCAAAGCTGACGGCTCGCCAGGCCGAGCTCCTGACCGTCTCGCTGCCGGCTCCGGACGCACGCAATCCCGCCGATCCGAGCGCGACCATGCGGCGGCTGGCGCAGCGGCTCGCGGCACGCTCCGGCGCCTATGTGGGCTGTCTCGACGCTGACTGACCAGTTCGGGCTGACCAGTTCGGGCTGCTCGGGGCGGGTCGCAGGATCGGCGGGGGCGGCGATGCCGCGAAGGGGCCCGCTGCATCCTTCCGCCGAGGCGGTGCCCGGTCTGGCGGCCGTCATCATCGCGTCACGGCGGGTCTTTCCTTTTGCCCGGGTCTTTGCTATGGCCAGCCTCGAATTCCCGTCATGCCGGTGTTCCCGTGCGGCCCTTCGGCCCATGAGGGCGCTTTTCGACGTGAATACCGGGCCCGCCGGCGACAAGCGCGGATGGACCGGACGGATGTAGACCTGAGACGAACAAGACGCGACCGGCCCTTCGTTTCCACGAACCGGCGCCGGAATTGGAGCAGACCATGGCCGTACCCAAACGGAAGACGACCCCGTCCAAGCGCGGCATGCGCCGCTCGGCCGACGCCCTCAAGGCGCCGACCTACATCGAGGACAAGAACTCCGGCGAGCTGCGCCGTCCGCATCACATCGACCTGAAGACGGGCATGTATCGCGGCAAGCAGATCCTCACCGTCAAGGACTGAGACGAGCGCAGCCCGCGGCCTGCCGTATCGGGCGTCGCGGCATTCTCGCCAGTCGATGATCAAGCCGGGTCCGCCCGGCTTTTTCTTTGCGTGCTCACGCTCGCCGCGACGTTCCGGCTCCCGGCTGTCGCCGCCTGCCATGCGTGCCGCGGCGCTTGCTCCCGCGTCGGACGGGCGGACGTGTCGGCGCGCCGAGACACCTGCGACATCATGCCGTCGGCATTCCCGAATTTGACATTTGTCCGGGCGGACTTCGTAAGTGGCGGCCGCCACGATTTCGCTCCGGCCGGCCGGAAAGACATGCAGAAAGACCGATGAAGCCGAAGAGGGACGCCGTCGACCGGGTCGCCCAGATCTGCTCCGCCCTGCGCCGGGCGATCATCGAGCGGGCGCTGTCGCCGGGCGACAAGCTGCCGGAGGACCAGCTCGGCGAGAGCTTCGGTGTCAGCCGGACGATCGCCCGCCAGGCGCTGGGCCAGCTGGCGGCCGAGGGCCTCGTCAATCTCCGGCGCAACCGCATCGCGGTCGTGGCGACGCCCACCGTCGAGGAGGCGCGCGACACCTTCGAGATCCGCATCGCGCTCGAAGCGCTGGTGGCCGATTGCCTCGCCGCCGCCATTACCCCCGAGCAGATCGCAGAGCTGCGCCGGCACATCGCCGACCAGGCGGCGGCCGACCCGGTCAGCCAGTCGGCGTCGATCCGCCTCGCCACCGATTTTCACGTCCTCCTGGCCGGGATGACCGGCCGCCCGATCCTCGAGCGATACGTGACCGAGGTTGCCTATCGCAGCGGCCTCGCCCTTTCGGCCTATGGCCGGCCGCATTCGAACGATTGCGCCATCGAGGAGCATCGCCAGATCGTCGATGCGCTGGAGGAGGGCGACGCCGAGGTCGCGGCCGCGGCGATGACGGGGCATCTCTCCGCCGTCGCCGACCGTGCGATGATCCGTTCGCCGGAGCGGGTCCAGCGCGACCTCGCCGCGATCCTCGCCCCGTTCATCGCCGGCTGATCCGGTCCGATCACGGACAGCGCAATCCCTGCACGACCCGCCCGTCCGCCACGATGGCGCGTGGACGCGTCGATCCGCGTCCTGTCCGTCCATCCGCTGCGAAGAAAATTGGCGCGCCCACTTTCTTTCGTCCGGTGAAAGTGCATACACTTGATGGTCAAAAGTGCATGCAAAAAACTTGGGCAGCTGGCTGCTTTTTCGCGCATGGCTGCGCATTTCCCCCGAAGCCGGACAGAAAGGTTCCTGCCATGATCGCTAGACGTTTGTTCCTTGCCACCGTCGTCGCGGTTGGCCTCTCGGCATCGCCGGCCTTTGCCGAGACGCTGACGGTCGGCGCCAATGTCGGCAACGTCCCCTGGGAGTTTCAGGACCAGAGCGGCGAGATCACCGGTTTCGAGGTCGAGCTCGTCAAGGAGGTCGCCTCGCGCCTCGGCTATGACGGCGCCGACATCCAGAACATCCCGTTCAACGGCCTGTTCTCCGCCGTCCAGTCCGGCCGCATCGACGTCGCGGTCTCCTCGATCACCATCACCGAGGAGCGGCTGAAGTCGGTGTCCTTCGCCCAGCCCTATTACGACAGCGACCAGTCGCTGGCGGCCAAGGCCGATGCCGGTATCGCCAGTTCCGCTGACCTCGAGGGCAAGACCGTCGGCGTCGACACCGGCTCGACCGGCGACATGTATGCGACCGAGCGCGAGAAGGACTGGGGCCTGAGCGAGATCCGCCGCTACGAGGGCCTCAACCCGGCGATGCTCGACCTCCAGGCCGGCCGCATCGACGGCTACGTTTCCGACATTCCGGCGGTCGCCTACTATCTGAAGGACAAGCCGGCGATGAAGGTCGTCGAGCGGCTGGCGACGGGCGAGCAGTATTCGATGATGTTCGCCAAGGATGCCGAGCTGGCCACCAAGGTCAACGGCGTCCTCGATACGCTGAAGGACGAGGGCTTCATCGCCAAGCTGCACGAGAAGTGGTTCGGTACGGTGCCGGAAGCCACCACCAGCACCGTCGAGAAGCGCCCGATGCCGACACCGAAATCCTGACAACGCCAGCCTGACGGCGGCTCTGCCGCCGGCCGTCGAGGGCTCCGGCGCGCAGGATGCGCCGGAGCCCTCTCGCCGCCTTCCCGTCGCGAAAGATCCCGATGGACCTCGTCACGACCTTCTTCAACTGGCCGATCTTCGTGCGGTCGCTGCCGCTGCTGCTCGACGGGCTGTGGCGCACGATCGCGCTCGGCTTCCTGTCGATCGTGCTCGGCCTTGCCGGCGGCCTGCTGCTGGCGCTGGGCCGGATGTACGGGCCGCGCTTCCTCAAGGCCGTCATCATCGCCTATGTCGATGTCTTCCGGGCGCTGCCGGTGCTGGTCTGGCTAGTCATCGTCTATTACGCGCTGCCCTTCGTCGGCATCAGCCTGTCGCCCTTTGCCAGCGCGGCCTTCGCTCTGACCACGGTGTCGAGCGCCTACACCGCCGAGATCTACCGCGCCGGCATCGACGCCATTCCCCGCGGCCAGTTCGAGGCGGCCCAGGCGATCGGGCTCTCGGCCTTCGACCTGATGCGCGACGTCGTCCTGCCCCAGGCGATCCGCATCGTCATCCCGCCGCTCACCAACAATTCGATCAACGTCATGAAGGACACCGCGCTCGCCTCCGTCGTCGCCATGCCGGACCTCCTGAAGCAGGCGACCCAGGCCCAGGCGCTGGCCGCCAACCCGACGCCGCTGATCGGCGCGGCGTTTCTCTACCTGCTGCTGCTGCTGCCGCTGGTGCGGCTGGTGGCGATCTTCGAGAAGCGGCTCGGCCGCTCGGGGCGGCGCTGATGACGACGGGCACCAGTCCTTCGCCGATCATCGCCATGCGCGGCGTGACCAAGCGCTTCGGCGAATTCTGCGCGCTGAAGTCCATCGACCTCGACGTCGCGCCGGGGGAGGTGGTCGTCCTGCTGGGACCGTCCGGCTCCGGCAAGTCGACCCTCATCCGTTGCATCAACCTCCTCGAGACCTATGACGAGGGCGACGTCGTCGTCGACGGCATCCGGGTCGAGGAGGGGCGAAATCTCAGACAGGTGCGCGAGGAGGTCGGGATGGTCTTCCAGGCCTTCAACCTCTTTCCCAATCTCACCGTCCGCGACAACGTCGCGCTCGGCCCGGTCCGGGTGCGCGGCCTGTCCTGGCAAGCCGCGAGGGCGAAGGCGCAGGCCCTGCTCGCCCGCGTCGGCATCGGCGAGCAGGCGGAGAAATATCCCATCCAGCTCTCCGGCGGCCAGCAGCAGCGGGTCGGCATCGCCAGGGCACTGGCGATGGAGCCGCGCATCCTGCTCTTCGACGAGCCGACCTCGGCGCTCGATCCGGAGATGGTCGGCGAGGTGCTCGACGTCATCCGCACGCTGGCCGGCACCGGCACGACCATGCTGCTCGTCACCCACGAGATGGGGTTCGCCCGCAAGGTCGCCGACCGCATCGTCTTCATGGAGGCCGGCGAGATCAAGGAGATCGCCTCGCCGGACCGCTTCTTCACCGAACCTTCGAGCGAGCGCGCCCGCGCCTTCCTCGACGCCGTCCTCAACCACTGAAGTCTTCTCGCGCCGCTTGTGCTTCAAGCCGGCGCCCGTCGCATGAAAGGCAGCCTCGATGGCTCTCGATCTCGAATTCGTCAGGTCACAGTTTCCCGCGCTCGCCGGCGAATGGGTGTTCATGGACAATGCCGGCGGCAGCCAGGTGCTCCGGACCGTCGCCGAGCGGGTGTCGGACTATCTCCTGACCTCCAACGTCCAGACCGGGGCGAGCTATGCCCCGAGCCTCGCCTCGGCCGAGCGGGTGCGCGAGGCGCGCCGGGCCTATGCACGCTTCATGAATGCCGCCGATGCCTCCGAGATCGTCATGGGCGCCTCGTCGACGGCGCTGTTTCGCTATTTGTCCGAGGCCATGACCGGCAGGCTCATGGCCGGCGACGAGATCATCCTCACCAATGCCGACCACGAGGCCAATATCGGACCGTGGCTGAAGCACCGGGAGCGCGGCGTCGTCGTCAAGTTCTGGAACGTCGACCCGGACAGCTTCGAGCTCGAGCTGGACGGCCTGAAGGATCTCCTCACCGAGCGCACGAAACTCGTCTGCGTCACCCATGCCTCGAACATCCTCGGCACCATCAACCCGATCGCCGAGATTGCCGCGATCGCCCACGCCGCCGGCGCCGAAGTCGTGGTCGACGCCGTCGCCTATGCGCCGCACCGGGCGATCGACGTGAAGGCTCTGGGCTGCGACTACTACGTCTTCTCGAGCTACAAGGTGTTCGGCCCGCATTTCGCGGTGATGTGGAGCCCGAAGGACAAGCTTCTCGCCCTCGACAACATCTACCACTTCTTCATGACCAGGAAGTCGGTGCCCTACAAGATCGAGCCGGGCAACATCAATTACGAGGCGGCCTGGGGCGCCATCGGCGCGGTCGACTATGTCGAGGAACTCGGGCGCCAGGCCGGGGCGGGCGAGGGGCACGCTGCGATCGAGGCCGGCTTTGCCGGCATCGCCGAACAGGAGCGCGTCGTCACCGCCCGGCTGATGGACTTCCTGCAGAGCCGCAATTCGGTGCGCATCATCGGGCGCCCGTCCAGCGCCATCGCGGACCGCGTCGCGACCGTCAGCTTCACCGTCGAGCCGCAGGATTCCAAGGCTGTGGTCGAGGCCGTCGACGCGGCGAAGATCGGCATCCGCAATGGCCATTTCTACGCCTACCGGCTGATCGACGATCTCGGTCTGATGGGGCAGAACGGCGTCGTGCGGGTGTCGATGGTCCACTACAACACGCTGGACGAGGTGGACCGCCTCGTCGCCGCGCTCGAGCCGAAGCTCTGACGGCAGGAGGATCACCGGCAATGTTCGATCTTCTCATCCGCGGCGGCACGATCGCCACCGCCTCCGACGTCTATGTGGCGGACGTCGCCATCCAGGACGGCGTCATCGTCCAGATCGGCCGCGATCTCGGCGTCGCCAGGGAAACCGTCGATGCGAGCGGGCGCTATGTCCTGCCCGGCGGCATCGACAGCCATGTCCACATCTCCCAGCCCTCGGGCGAGGGCATCGTCATGGCCGACGATTTCGAGAGCGGCACGCGTTCGGCGCTTTTCGGCGGCAACACCACCGTCATGCCCTTCTGCCTGCAGAAGAAGGGCGAGGGGCTGCGCTCGGCGCTGAACGACTATCACGCGCTGGCCGAGGGCAACTGCTACACCGACGTCTCCTTCCACATGATCGTCTCGGATCCGAGCGATCAGGTGCTCGGCCAGGAACTGCCGGCCCTCGTCGAGGACGGCTACACCTCGCTGAAGGTGTTCATGACCTATGAGGATCTGCGGCTCTCGGACGCCCAGATCCTCGGCGTCCTCGACACCGCCCGGCGGACCGGCGCCCTCGTCATGGTCCACTGCGAGAACGAGGACGCGATCCGCTATCTGATCGGCCGGCACGAGGCCGAGGGCGACGTCGCACCGCGGGCCCATGCGACCACCCGGCCGATCGCGGCCGAGCGCGAGGCCACCCACCGGGCGCTGTCGCTGGCCGAGATCGTCGACGTGCCGCTGGTCATCGTCCACGTCTCCAACCGGGAATCCATGGAGGAGATCGAGCGGGCCCGACAACGTGGCCGCAAGGTGATCGGCGAGACCTGCCCGCAATATCTGATGCTGACCGCCGACGATCTCGACGGCATGGACTGGGAGGGGGCGAAGTTCGTCTGCTCGCCGCCGCCCCGCGACAAGGCGAGCCAGGACGCCTGCTGGGACGGGATCGAGCGGGGCGTCTTCGACCTCTATTCCTCCGACCACTGCCCGTTCCGCTACGACGATCCCGAAGGCAAGCTGAATCCCAGGGGCAAGGAGAGCTTCCGCCACATCCCGAACGGTATCCCGGGCGTCGAGACGCGGCTGCCGATCCTGTTTTCGGAAGGCTTCATGAAGGGGCGGATCGATCTGCCGCGCTTCGTCGCGCTGTCGGCCACCAACCATGCCAAGGCCTATGGTCTCTATCCCAGGAAGGGCACGATCGCCATCGGGGCCGACGCCGACATCGCCATCTGGGATCCGGCCCAAAGGCGCACCATCCGCCACGCCGACCTCCACGACGCCTCGGACTATTCGCCCTATGAGGGGATCGAGATCACCGGCTGGCCGACGACCGTCATCCTCGGCGGCTGCGTCGTCATGGCCGACGGCCAGCTGACCGGCGAAGCCCGGGGCGGACGGTACGTTCCGCGGGAGCGCCCTGCCGATCGCGGCGGCATGCTTGGGTTTTCCGGCAGCGGCGCCTGATCGCGGAGCCTCCCGCACGGCGCGGCATTTCCGAGCGCCACCGATCAGCGCGGCGAAGTTTTCCGGAACATGCTCTGGTGCAGCGGGCCGGGGATTTGATACGCCTGCGGATGGCGGCATCGTGCCGCGGCCGGCCATCGGGCTTCGTTCGCGCGCCGCCCCGAGCGCGAAGACGGAGGCGGAGCATGGACGAGGCAGGTATCCTGCGAGACTTGCGGGCGGTCCTCGGCGACAGGGGTGTCGTCGCCGACGCGGCCGGGATGCAGCCCCATCTGGAAGACTGGACGGGACGCTTTCATGGCCGCGCCCTCGCGGTCGCCCGCCCTGCCTCGACAGACGACGTCGTCGCGGTGGTCGCGCTCGCCCGCGAGCACGGGCTCGGCCTCGTTCCCCAGGGCGGCCGCACCAGCCTCGCCGCGGGCGCGACGCCCGATGGGTCCGGCGGCAACCTCCTCCTCAGCCTCGAGCGGATGAACCGCATCCTCGCCATCGACCGCGTCGGTCTCAGCGTCGCCGTCGAGGCCGGCGCCATCGTCGACACCGTGCGCGATGCCTTGCGCGCGGTCGGCCGCGACCTGCCCATCTCCTTCGGCGCCAGCGGCTCGGCCACCATCGGCGGTGTCGTCGCGACCAATGCCGGCGGCGCGAACGTTTTGCGCTACGGCATGACCGGCCGCTTCGTCCTGGGGCTCGAGGCGGTGCTGGCCGACGGCACGGTGGTCGGCGGCGTCACGCCGCTCCACAAGGACAATTCCGGCCTCAACTGGCCGCAGCTCCTGGTCGGCAGCGAGGGCACCCTCGGCATCGTGACGCGCGCCGTCCTGAAGACCCATCCGCTCAACGGCCATGTCTGCGCGGCGCTGCTGTCGGTCGCCGACGTCGCCACCGCGCTGACGCTCTACGAGCTGGCGGTGGACAGGGTCGGCGAGCGGCTGTCGGCCTTCGAGCTGATGTCCGGCGCCGCCGTCCGCCACGTCGAGACGGCGCTCAAAACCGCCTCGCCGATCCCGGTCTCGCCCTGGATGCTGCTGATCGAGGCGGCCAGCGTCTCGGCCAGCATCGAGGGGGATTTCGAGAGTTTCGTCGAGGCGGCGATGGAGGCGGGGCTGGTGGAGGACGGGACGATCGCCGCCTCCGGCGAGCAGGCCGCCGCCTTCTGGCGCCTGCGTGAGAGCCTGACCGAGGCCGAGGCGAAGACCGGGCCCTCGGCCAAGCACGACGTCTCGGTTCCCATCGCGGCACTGCCGGACTTCGTCGCGGCGGCGACGGCGGCGCTCGCCGAGCTGGACGCCGGCCTTCAGCCGAACGTCTTCGGCCATGTCGGCGACGGCAACTTGCATTTCAACGTCCTCGGCGTCGACGAGGCGACCCGTCACCGGGTGAACCGGCTCGTCCACGACGTCGTCGCCTCGTTCGGCGGTTCGATCTCGGCCGAGCACGGCATCGGCCAGTACCGGCTCGAAGAAGCCTATCGTCTGCTTGCCGACGCGCAGCTGCGACTGCAGGAGCGGCTGAAGCACGCGCTCGACCCCGGTGGCCTCCTCAATCCGGGCAAGGTGTTCCGCCGCAGGCCAGATTGACGGCGGGCGTCTCGCGGCTTCCGGCGCTGCGTCCTCGCGAATGCCGGGGCATGATCGCCACGCTCGCGGCGCCCCGATCATGCCCCGTCGGCCTCAGTCGAGCACCCGCCTCAGCGCCGGGATCCGGCGGATGACGAGGAGGTCGAGGGCAAGGACGGCGAGGAGCGTCGCGCCCACCAGCGGAAACAGCGCGGACAGAAGCAGCGTCAAAAGGACGACGCCCTTCGCCATCGGCACCGTCTCGTGGTGAAGGACGGGTGCTGCGAGACCGAAGCGCCCCTTCGGCCGCCGCATCCACCACAGGACGATGCCGCTCGCCGCCATGACGATGACCGCCAAGCAGAACAGCGTGTTCAGAGCGACGTTCCAGCCGCCCATGTCGCCCTGGTGGAGCGCGATCGCGACCGCCATGGCCTTGCCGGGAAGCGAATAGTCGGCAAAGCCGACATCGGCGAGGATGCGGCCGGTGAAGCGGTCCACATGGACGGTGCGGTCGACGGTGGGATCGGGGGAATCGTCGCTCATGGAATCCTGCGAGATCGTCCAGACGCCGGTCTCGCCGGATGGCAGGTTGACCTGGAAGCGGCCCTCGGCGCCGAAGCCGAGCTTCTTCGCAAGCGCCGCGATCGTATCGATGTCCACGGCGGTACCGGCCGGCATGCCCGCATGGCCGGCCATCGAGCCGGAGGCCGGCATCGGCGTCTGCTCGAGGGCCCAGGGCACCTCCTTCATGGCACCGTGGTTCATCGCGGCATGAGTCTCGTCCGACAGGGGCACGGCGTCCCACTTCGCCGCCGGAAAGGTGCTCCAGGCCTGGGTGTACTTCTCGCCCCAGATGCCGGTCCAGGACATGCCGGAGACGAGGAAGGCGAGAAGCACGACCGAGAGATAGAAGCCGAGCGTCCCGTGCAGCGACTTCATCAGCCGGCGGCCGCGGGCGGCAAGGTTCGGCACCAGCATCCGGCGCAGCCCGCTCTCTCCACGTGGCCACCACAGATAGAGCCCGGTCACGACGAGGACGACGCCGAAGCCCGCGGCGATCTCGATCATCCGGTCGCCGACCGTGCCGATCAGAAGCGTGCCGTGGATCTCGTCGGCGAACACGTACCAGCCGGCGCGGCGCAGCCAGCTGTCGAGGACCTGGCCGGTCGAGGGATCGACGGCGACCATGCGCGCATCGTCGCCGCGATCGACGCGGAACAGCGCCGGACGGTCGGCCGCCAGCGGCGCGAGGTACTGCTTCAGCGTGCCGCCGGGGACGGCGGCAAGGGCTGCGTCCGCCTGGACGGAAACCGCGACGGGCTGGCCGGGCGCAACGCTCAGGCTGCGCTCGCCGTCGCGGCCGTCGAGGACGCCGATCCACAGCATGATCAGCCCGGTGACGGCGAGCATCAGCAGGAACGGCACGACGTAGAGGCCGGCATAGAAATGCCATCGCCAGACGGCGCGGTAGAGCGCCGGGGCCGAGCCGCTCTGTTCGGCCGAGCCGGCGCGGTCGAGGGAAATGTCGGACATGGAGGTTCCTTGAGAGGGGAGAAGCGAGCCGCGGCGGCGTCTGCGAGGCAGGATCGCGCGGCGTCGCTAGGGGTTTGCGTGAGAGGCTCAGGCGGCGTGCCGGCGATGCGGGCGAGGCGGGCGGCTCGAACGGGAGGATGAGCGTCGACGCGCAGCGCCCCGCCGCCTGACGGCCCGCGCGACGAAGCGGACGGGCGGCGGCGGGTGCAGCGCTGGGACGGTGGCGCAGGTGGCGGGCGTCGCGCCCTATCACTGGCCAGATCACTGGCGGATCGGGACGCCGCGCGCGCACCAGCCGGCGGCGGCCGCAGCAGGAGCCGCGGCCGGCCGGTTCAGATGGAGCTTTGCGGTGGGCCGCGCTGGAGCGGCAGGCCCGGAGGCGGCGCCCGCGGGCCGAACGCTTCGGCGCGGGGTGTCCAACGGGCCGCGACCGAGGCCGCGGCGGGTGCGACCGCGATCGGCCGCGTGGCATCGTGCGGGGTGAGGAAGGCTGCCTGGCCGGCGCAGGCGATGGCGCACTGGCAGTCGCTGCAGCAGTCATGGGCGGGCGAGGGCGCCTCGCCGGTCCGGCTGCCGGCATCATGGCAGATGACGAAGGCGCCGGTGGCCGTTGCGGCATCGCTCGCCGCGCAGGCAAACAGTGCCCCGACGCCCTGGAAGAGGACGGCCTGGACGAGGATCAGCATCGCCGCAAGGGCGCTCGATCGATCGGCCAGAAGACGTCGGAAGGCGAACATGAGGGCCGGAACCGTGAGCGGCGGGGCGGGATCGACGATCCCACCGACTCGCGCGGCCGAACCATTCCGACGATTACGGCAAGGCCGGCGTCAGCTCAAGACGTCGGCGCCGCAGAGACCTTCAGCTCTCCGCCTCAGCGGCAATCGAGGGCGACCCGCGTCGACAGGAGTTCGGCGTAGTTGATGCCGTCGGCCGGGATGCTCTGCGACTTGCCGAGGCCCGCGACCTGGTTCATCCAGGCCGTCGCGCCTTCGCTGGGGTGGGTGGAATCCAACGTCGCCCGGCAGGCGGCGGGGAGGCCGGTCAACTTGACCTGCTCCTTGCTCGCCACGTCGAAGGAGACGTAGTAGCTGGGATCGTAGATCGACAGCGTCAGTTCGGCGGCGGCGAGCGGCACCGGCTTTTCGGGCCGCATCTGCGTCAGGATCGCGAGATGGCCCTGCTCGAAGCGGGCGCTGAAGTGATCCGGTGGCGATAGCGCCAGCGCTGTCCCGGCATTTGTCACGCCGGCACTCTTCAGGAAGGTGAAGAAGTCATACTCCTTTGCCGAGCCGAGCACGGTTCCGGCCACCGCGTTCAATTCACCCTCGTCGAGCGTGCCGTCGCCATTGGCGTCGAAGTCGAACAGCAGCGAGGAGGAGAACACCTCGTCGAACACCCAGGCCGTGCGGATCGCTGTGAGGTGGTCACTATCGTTGCCGACGAACTGCACCGAGGCGGTGACGAAGACGTGGGGGTGGGCCGATGCCGGGACGGCGAAAAAGCCCGTGCAAGCCGCCGCGATCAGAGCGCGGAGGCTCGGCCGTGATCGGCGTCTTCGCAGCATGCCCATCTCTCCGCAGTGCAACCTCCTGCGCCTTGCAGCAGGGCGCCATGGCAAGAACAAGGCCGCGGCAGGAGGAGGCCCGCGCAGCCGTCGCTCCGGCTTGTCGCCACATTGTCGAGGCGATCGCCCCGCGGCGCAGCGGACGGGACGGAACCGAATGACGGGAACACGACATCTCCGCCTCCTCGCCGCCTTCCTCGCCGTCGCCTGCTCGCCGGACCGGCATTCGCTCACCGGCATGTCTTCGTCGACGCCCGTGGAGGTCGAGGGCGACGGCGGGGGCCAGCTGACGGGCTGGAGACTGGCTGTCCTTCCCGCCATGGGTGACGAGGAACGGGACGCAGATGCGGTCGAGTATCCCGTCGAGATGGACGTCTTCGACGATAGAGATGACTCGGTTCGTCTGAACAGCCTCGGCGGCTTGATAAGTGGATCGTCTGCCGGGTTCACGCCGCTGCGAGAAGCGGCTGGTTGAAGTAGATCTGGTCGGGCGTTTTTCCTCCCAGCCGTGAATCCGAACGTCGCCCGTTGTAAAAGTCGAGGTATCTGCCGATCGACGCTCGTTCATGGCTGATGGTCTCGTAGACCCGCAGATAAACCTCCTCGTATTTGACCGATTTCCAGAGCCGCTCGACGAAGACATTGTCGCGCCAGGCGCCCTTGCCGTCCATGCTGAACTTGATGTCCCTCGCCAGCAGCACAGTCGCAAAGTGGATGCTGTGAACTGCGACCCCTGATCCGTATTGAAAATCTCCGGTTTGCCGAAGCGGGCCAGCGCCTCCTTCAAGGCCTCGATGCAAAAGCCGGCCTGCATCGTGACCGACAGCCGCCAGCTCAGCACTCGCCGATCGCCGCATGCAGCGTCTTCACATCAACCGGCTCGGCCGCGGCCGGAGACGGCGACCCGAAAACCCCGGCGGCGTCTTCCAGAAGCTGCGAGCGCCATTGCGTGATCTGGTTCGGGTGGACGTCAAATTGCTGCGCCAACTCGGCCAGGGTCTTGTCCCCGCCAACTGCCGCCAGCGCGACTTTCGCCTTGAAGGCCGGGCTGTGGTTCCGGCGCGGTCTCTTGGTCATCGTCTCTTCGGTTCACGGCCATCGTCGCCGTCTTCAGGCAGACATTCCACTCAGCCCGCTATCCAGATTCGCCGAGCCAACTCTTTCGGGACTACTCCATGGGCTCACAGAAATAATTCATCACCCGAACGGGTTCCCGTTCGACCGGCTGGTAGCGATATTCCAGCGTGTCGAGAAGCCGGAACACATCGGCTTCATTTTCCTTCCAGAGCTCCAATACAAGCTTCGGCCGGTCGCGCTTCATGATCCGCCGGAGCCCCATTAGGGTATGGGTCTCGAATCCCTCTACATCAACCTTAATCAAATCGAACCGCTTGTGGCCGAGATACTGGTCGACGTTCACGGTCTGGATCATCTGACGGTTGAATATCTTCTTCCCGCCTTTGTCGTGGATGGAGTTCCCGGCGCCGAGCACATCGCCGCCGCGGTAGAGATTGATCATTTCCGGCCCAGATTCATTCGCTGCGGCGCGATTGTGGATGGTCACCTGCCGCTCAACCTGGTTCGCCCTTAGGTTGATTCGGGCGCGCTCGGCGGTCTGCGGGATGGGCTCCATCGCGTGGATTTCGCAATCCGGGTTCACCATCGCTGCAATGATCGACATCAACCCGGTGTAGGCGCCGATGTCCAGAACGCTCTGTGCCGACTTTGCCCACTCAGCCCACTTAGCGATGATTTCCGACTCGTAGCTGTCTCGTCCGCCCCAAAAGAACTGCCATGCGACCACGTCGTCATTCGCGCTGAACATACTGAAGGTCAGGTCACCTGATCGGCATTCGACGAAGCCGTGGAACGGAAACTCGTGCTTTAGGGTCTGGTAAGCGTTGGGGTGAGCTTCCCCGGCATGCACGGCACGGCGAAACTCGTCGCGGCGCTGAATCGATTTCGCGTTCTGAGCTTCGAGCTGAGTGAACCTGTTTTCCACGTCGCATCCCCTGATGGATTTGCGCCGCAGCATATTCAGGGCTGCACAAAAAGCTATAGCGGTCGTACAGAAAAGCATCATCGCGCCGGTCGTGTCCCGCCGGGTGGCGTAGGAGGCCGCGCGCGGCCGACGGTAGCGCTGGCGGTCATCGCCGAACTTCGAGAAGGTTCGGGTTGCAACACCTGGAACCGGAATGGAGACGACGATGGCCGATGAAGGAATGGCGTTGATCGAGCTGATTGAGAAGCGGGCCGACAACGTCCTTCGGAGCCGCGTGTCTCCTTCGGACGGACTGTTCACGACATGCAGGCCTTCGCAGCCGATCGCATCATGGAGATGGAGGTGCAAGCGCGCACCGGCGCCGCGAAGGGTGCGCGTTCGCCGCTGCGGGAGGTGCAGCGGAACGGCTATCGGGAGCGCGACTGGGATACCCGCGCCGGAAGGATCGTGCTGGAGATCGCGAAGCTGCGCAAGGGCAGCTACCGCCAGCCTCTCCGGGAAACCGGGACCACCTCAGAGAGCTTTATCACACGACTGCGATGCCTTGATCGGCCGAGGCCTGCGCGGCCTTCCGCGCCCCTTCGATCTCATCGCTGCCGGTGCCGGCGAGACGCTTGGCCAACGGCATCTTCTCATGCCCCCTGCTCTTCAGCGGCGCAGATACTTCGCCAGCGCAGCGATGCCCAGAACGAGGAGAACCAGCCAGAGGATGCCCCAGAGTCCCATGCCGAAGGGCATCCAGGTGCCCATGCCGGAACCGTCATGCATCATGATCCGGCCTTTCCTGTTTCGACGGGCCGGCCTGCGTCGCGCCAGGCCTTGAGGCCGCCCTCGATCGGCTTGGCGACATAGCCCATATCGTTGAGCGTCGCCGCGGCAAGGCTTGCCCGCGCACCGGAGGCACAGAGGACGTGAACCGCCCGGCCGCTCGCATGGGCTTCATGGAGAGCCTTCTCGCCGGCGTCGTTGGTCACGTCGGCCTTGGCCTCCAGAAAACCGCGGGAAACATGGACGGCGCCCGGCACCCGGCCGTCAGCATCGAGTTCGTGCGGCTCTCGGACGTCGAGCACCAGCCCATCGACCTTGTCTGGCTGGACGGAACCGTTGGTCCTCGCGCGGGCCTCGGCGACGAAATCCTTCATGGTCTTGGGCATCGGAGCCTCCTTCAAAGCCTGTTCACAGGGATCTTCATGTCGACAAGGCCGCCAGCCTCCGACGGCGGCCGGTGGCCCGCCCTGAGATTGACCTGCAGCGCGTGCAGCATCCGGTCGGGCAGGGAGAGGGTCTTGTCACGCTCGGTGCGCGTCGTGACGAACTCTCCCTTCGAGATGCCATCGGCAACACGCTTGCTGTTGCGCCTGTGGTCGGACACGGTCTCTTCCCACAAGATGTCTTGGCGTTCGTCGGTTCCATGATCGTGGCCGGCGTACCGTCGCTTCTCCATGGGAAGAGCAAGGATCGTCTGGACCGAGTTCCAGAGCGGCGCGGCGTCGCCGTCGGGCAAATCGGCCATGCTCGATCCCCATGTATCCTCGAGACAGGCGGCGGCCATGAGATGATCTGCGTGCGGGTGCGTGTCGAGCCCACGCACGATCTCGAGCCCTCGATCCCGGGAAAAGCGGAGGATCTCGTCGGTTGTTCGTTCGGTGTCCACTGGCGCAAGAACAGCGAAAAGTGCAGTCGCCTGAAGATCGATGATACCGTTGTAAAATCAAAGATTTGTCTTTGATCGCCGATGGGCATTGCGCGGCGGCTTCTATCGGTAAGCGCTGGCGGCGTCATTGAAACCGATCCTGTGCGCTTTATTCCTCAGGGCTTGTGCCACCGGGAAGCTGTGAGGGAGCGGTTCGTGGATCTGGTCTCGAAAATTCTCGTTGTTTCGGCGATGTCGGCAGTTGCCACCCTTGCCTTGTGGCGGCTCGGCGCGCGCGGTGGCGCTGCCACGGCGCCGCAGCAGCTGCCCTATCTCGGCGGCGGCACCCCCGACACCCATGCCTGGCAGCGCTACCATGTGCGCTACTACTCGATGACGCTGCTCTTCATCGCCTTCGAGATGGAGATGATGTTCATGTATCCCTGGGCCGTCGTCTTCGTCGAAGAAGGCGGCAAGGCGATGATGGAAATGGGGATGTTTCTGGCGATCCTCTCCATCGGCATCGTCTATGCCTGGCGGGAGGGCGTGTTCCGGTGGCAGTAGGCGCGCTTCGGCTGTGGGCCGGCGAGGCGCCGGCGCCTGTCTTCGCGGCGATCGGCGAGGGAATGCGCGACCGGGTCGATCTCCTGTTCACGGACACGCGTCTGGAGCGCGTGGCGACACCGCGCCATGCCGCGATCTTCCTGGTCGCCGGTCCCATGCGCCACGAAGACCGGGAGGATCTGCGCCGTCTGCACGACCAGCTGCCGCATCCGCGCGCGACGCTTCTTTGGAATGCCGGGGTGGGCGAAGCGTTGGGAAGCGCGGACATTCTCGGGGTCGACACGCCGGCGGCGGATCGCCTTGTCCGGCTTTGGGCCCGGCTTGCGAGCGGCGACCGGCGAAGCGAGCCGGACCTCCTGAAGGACGTGCCGCCCAATCCCTGGCAGGCCATCGGGCCGCATGGACAGGGCGGCAAGGGCATGATGGGCGGCACGCCCTATGGCCGGCCGATGGCGATGACCGCCGACGATTGGCGCGATGGCCTGGCGCTCGACGCATACACGGCGCGCTTCGGCCCGTTTCTGCCGATGTTTCCGCCGGGTCTGTTGCTCGAAATGACGCTTCAGGGCGATGTGATCCAGTCGGTCAGGGTTCTGCGACCGCCACTGATGCAGGAACCGGGACAGGATGGCCCCGCGGCGGCTCGCTTGCGGCTGGCACGGCTTCTCGATCTCCTGGGCCTGCCGGCGCTCGGCCAGCGCACCCGGCTCGCGGCGGGTGATCCGCCGGCGCCCGCGTTTCAAGGCCTCAAACGTGCCATCCGCTGGTCGGGAGCGGCCCTCGCGATCCCGCCGGGTCTCGGCGCCATCGAGGGACAGGACGTGCGGGCGCGCTTATCCGATCTTCTGGCCCTCGTGGATGGCGCGACCGCCGCGCCACGGCCCGACCTTCCTGCTTCGGCGCATCTTTCGTCCTTGCTTCCCGGCCTCGAATGGTCCGAAGCGATGCTGCTTCTCAACAGTTTCGACGACGAGAGGCTGGCGGCGTTGGCAGTCGTCAAGGACGAGGCTGACGAGGACGGCGACGGCCACGAAGACACCGGTCACAGGCACCATGATCGCAGTGATCGTCATGGTCACGGCGGTCATGACCATGACGTGGACCATGGGGGCGGGCCATGAGTGGCATCGTCGCGGTCATCCTTCTCGGGATTCTTATGTCGATCGGGCTCGCCGGCGCAGCGCTCGCCGAGAGAATGATTCCGGCCTTTCTTGCTGGCCAGACCCGCCCTTCCTGGCGTCTGCCGCTCGCGGAGGCCGCCCGTCTCCTGAAGACCCAACGGATCCGCACCGAGGCGCCCGACGCGCTCCTCTTGTGGCTCGCACCCGCTCTTTATCTCGCGCTGGCGATCGTCGGCCTTGCGGTCGTGCCCTTCGGGCCCGGCCTGGTCGTCATCCCGAGCGAGGTCGGCATCGTCGTCTGGGGCAGCTGCGAGGCGCTGACCATCGTCGCCGTCTTCATGTTCGGCTGGTCTGCCAATGCACCACTGCCGCTGATCGGCGCCTACCGCTACGTGGCGGTCGCGCTGCCGGCGATGCTTCTCTCCATGTTCGTCTTGATCGGCGCGGCGCTGCCGGCGCAGTCCCTCGGCTTCACCGAGATCGTCGAGGCACAGCGCACGGTCTGGAACGTCCTGCGCCAGCCGGCGGGGCTGATCCTCTTCCTGATGCTCGGCCTCGCGATCAGCCTGCGTGGCCCCTTCGACTATGCCGATCCGGCCGATCTCGCAGGGGGCACGACGGCGGACGTCTCGGGCCCGGCGCTGCTTGCCTGGCGCATCGCGCGGCTCGCCATGCTCGTCTCGGTCTCGGCGGTGACGGCGACGGCCTTTCTCGGCGGCTATCTCGGGCCGCTCCTGCCGGGCTTCGTCTGGCTCCTTCTGAAGACCGCCGTCGTCCTCCTGATCCTCGTCGCGGCCGGCAATCTCCTCGCCCGCATGCCGCCCGCACGGATGATGGGGCTGATCTGGACGGCGCTGCTGCCGCTGTCCTTCCTGATGCTTCTTTCGGTCGGTCTGGAGTTGCTGTTATGGGGCTGACCGATCTCGTCTTTTTCGCCCTTTCGGCCGTCGCGATCATCGCCGGATGGCGGGTCTTCGCCACCGATTCCATGGTCCGGGCCTCCTTCCTCCTGCTTCTGTCCTTCATCGCGGTCGGCCTGATCATCGTCATGCTGGCAGCCCCCTATATCGGGGTCGCGACCATCTTCATGATGGCGGTCGAAATGATGGTCATGGCCCTCTTCATGGTCATGTTCATGATGAACCCGGCCGGTCTCAACCCGATGATGATGGTGCATCAGCACCGCTTCTCGATCACCGCCGGCGCGCTCGCCTTCGTCGGACTCACCGCCGCGATCCTCTTCACGAGCTTTCCCAACAGGCCCGTCGATCCCGCAGCGCCGGTCGTGCGCGATCTCGGCATCGAACTTCTCGGGCCCTCCATGCTGATCTTCGAAACCGCCGGGGTGACGCTGCTCGCCACCATGATCGGCTCGGTCATTCTCTCCTCGCGCTCGGGCCGCTTCGGACCGGCCGATCAGGGCTCCATGCCGCCCGGCCTTGCGCCGGATGGACCACCCGCCGGACGCCAGCCCGAAGCGGGCGGCGGGCACCACCACCACCACCACTAGGGAGGCCGACCCGTGACGCTTGCCACCGTTCTCATCGTCGCCGCGGCCCTGATCGCGATCGGGCTCTATGGCGCGCTGTCGCAGCAGAGCTTCGTCATGCTGATGATGGGGCTGGAACTGATGCTGAACGGCGGGCTTCTCGCCGTCATCGGCCTGTGGGCGAATACCATGGCCGGCGCGCCGGAAGGCCAGCTTCTGGCGGTGATCATCATGGCGGTCATGGCCGTCGACATGGCAATCGGCTTTGCCCTCGTCACCGCGGTCTGGCGAAAGCGGCAGGCCGACGTCACCGAAAGCCTCGACACGATGAAGCACTGAGCGATGGCGTTCGTCCTGCCCCTTCTGCCCGTGCTCTTCGCCATCGCGGCCGCCGTCGCGCCGCGTGACGGGAGTGCGCGCCAGCGCATCTGGCTGATGGGCCTGGGGCTCGTCGCCATGGCGCTGACGGCGTCCGTGGCGTCGCTCGGCGCTGCGGGAGGCTGGACCGGCCACATCGTCTGGCACGAGCCGCTTGGCCTGACGGCAGCACTGCCGCCGCTGGCCGGTGCGATGGCGATCCTCGTGCCGCTGATCGCGCTTCCCGTCCTCGCCTATGCCGCCTTTCACGAAGCGGCGAGGGGGCTGCGCCGGCTCGTCGCCCTCCTCCTGGTCTTCGTCGGCGGCATGGAGCTTCTGATCGTCGCGGCGGACTTCCTGACGCTTCTGATCGGCTGGGAGTTGGTGGGTCTCTGCTCGTATCTCCTGATCGGACATGAATGGCGCGAGCGCGACACTGTCGCCTCCGGCCTCTACGCCTTCCTCGCAACGCGCCTCGGCGATCTCGGACTGTTCGCCGCGGCCATGGCGGTCTTCGCGGCGACCGGCTCCCTTTCCTATGACGGCCTTGCGGGCATGTCCGGCGTGCCGGCGGGGGTCGCCGGCTTCGGCCTGCTTTTCGCGGCAGCCTCGAAATCCGGGCAACTGCCCTTCTCTCCGTGGCTGTTCCGGGCAATGGCGGGTCCGACCTCGGTCTCGGCGCTGCTCCACGCCGCCACCATGGTCGCCGCCGGGGCCTTCATCCTCCTCCGTCTCCAGCCGTTCCTCGCCTCCGTGCCGGGGCTGCCGGGGGCGATGGTCGCCGTGGGTACCGCGACCGCCCTGTCCGGCGGCCTCGTCGCGCTCCTTCAGATCGACGCCAAGCGCCTCTTGGCGGCGTCCACCTCCGCCCATTACGGGCTGATGTTCGTGGCGGTGGGCGCAGGCTATCCCGGCGTCGCCTTGCTGCATCTCGTCGCCCATGCCGCTTTCAAGGCGCTGCTTTTCCTTGCCGCGGGTCTGGCACAGGAGCGGACCGGCAGCTACGACCTTTCGGCGATGCGGCTCGGCCGCGTCATGCCGCCTGCGGCCATCCTGAACTTGACGGGCGCGCTGTCGCTGGCTGGCCTGCCACCCGCCGGCGGCGGGTGGACGAAGGAGGCGATCGTCACCGCCGCCGAGCACTGGAGCCTCTGGGCGGCCGGCGCCGTGATCCTCGCCGGCGCCCTGAGCGCTGCCTATGCCGCACGGTTTCAGCTGTCCGCCTTCGGGCCGCCAGCGGAAGATGGGGGGGACGAAGGCGAGGCGCCGCCGCTCTTGCCGCAAACGCGTGCCCGGCGTGTCGAGATCGGCGCGATGGCGCTGCTTGCAGGCCTCGTTCTCCTCACCTCGCTTCTCTGGTTGCCGCCGCTGCGCTCCCTGGCCGAGGAGGTTCTGCAGGCCGCGCTTCCGCAGGCGAGCCTCGCCACGCTGGTCCTGTCCCTGATCGGCGTCGGCGTCGGCCTTCTGATCGGCACGCTGATCGCGCGACAGCACCGGACCCTCGGCGCCGACGGATCCGCTGCCGAGGCAGCCCGGTGGCTCGGCCTGCCGAATGTGATCGACGCCGCGATCACCGAACCCGTTCTTTGGCTCGCAGGAAAGGCCGCCAGGCTCGACGACATGCTCATCGACGGCACCGTGCGGCTCGTGGCGCTGGGCGGGCGGCAGGCCTCATGGGTCTTGCGCCAACGCGGCGAGGCCAGCGCGGATGGCCTCGTTGCTTGGACGAGCGGCTTCGTCCGCATCCTGTCGGGCGCGACGAGCCGGTTCGGCGAATGGCTGGCGGACGGCCTCGTCGAAGGCCTTGCCCAGACCGTCGGCCAGAGCGGCCGCGATGCGAGGCGCCTCCAGACCGGCCTGTCCCACCACTACTACACCATTGCCACGCTCGGTGCCGGCGCGGCCATTCTCCTTCTGTTGAGCCTGTCCTGATCCATGCTGACGCTTTCGATCCTCATTCCGCTTCTCGCCGCGCTCGGCCTGTTCGTCTGGCCCGATGCGGGAAATCGCGAGGCCCGCCTCGTCGCGCTCGGCGCCTCGGCCCTGTCGTTCTTGTGTCTCGTCATCGTCTGGATCGGCTTCGACTCAGGACCCGGGGCCGCCGACTTCCAGTCGGTCGCCGAGATCGGCTGGATCGACGCCCTCGGCGTCGCCTGGCGGGTCGGCGTCGACGGCATGTCGCTCGCGGTCTCGCTGATGAGCGGGCTTCTCTTCATCTGCGCGATTGCCTGGCCCGCCGACACCAAGGGCCGCGCACGGCAGTACTATGGTTGGTTCCTGTTTCTCCAGGGCGTTTCGCTCGGCCTGTTCCTGACGCTCGACCTCCTGGTCTTCTACGTCTTCTTCGACCTCACCCTGGTCGGCATGTATTTCCTGATCGGTCGCTGGGGACATGGCGAGGCCGAGTACGCCGCGCTGAAATTCTTCGTCTACACGCTCGCCGGGTCGCTCGCGATCCTGCTGGCCATCCTTGGCCTCGTCCTGGCCAACGGCACGCTGACCTTCGACATGCGCGCGCTGATCGCCGCCCAGCCGCTGGGCGGGACGGATCTGCGCTCGAGCCTGATCCTGCTGGGCTTTCTGGTGGGCTTCGCAATCAAGACGCCGCTGGTCCCGTTCCACACCTGGCTGCCGCTCGCCCATGTGGAGGCGCCGGGGCCGGCTTCGGCGGTGCTGGCGGGCGTGCTTCTGAAGATGGGCACCTATGGCATGGTGCGCATTCCCTTCCAGATGATGCGGGAGACCTTCGCGGCCTATGCGTTCCCGCTCGCGCTCGTCGCTCTGGTGGCGATCCTCTGGGGCTCGCTCGTCGCCCTCGGCCAGACGAACCTGAAGCGCCGCATCGCCTACACATCGGTCAATCACATGGGCTACACGGTGCTCGGCATCGCCGCCGCCGGTGCGATGGTCGGCCCTGACGCGGTGCGCAGGCTGGCGCTGTCGGGCGCGGTGACGGAGATGGTCGCCCACGGGCTGATCACCGGTGCGCTGTTCCTGATCGCCGGCAGCTTCTACACCCGCACCGGCACCTATGAGCTGTCGCGCTATGGCGGTCTCGCCCGCGTCACACCGCTGCTGATGGTCGTCTATTTCCTCGCCGCCTTCGCCAGTTTCGGCCTGCCCGGGCTGGCGGGCTTCGTCGCGGAGTTCCAGATCTTCGCCGGCAGTTTCGGCGTCTATCCCGTCGTGGCGGCGATCGCGCTTGTCGGCCTCGTCGTCACCGCCGCGCTCTTCCTGTCGATGGGCCAGCAGATCTTCTTCGGCGAGACCGCTCCGCAGATCGCCGCGATCAAGGATCTGAAGCCCGCCGAGATCTGGCCGCTCGTGGCGCTCCTCGCGCTCGTCGTTCTCATCGGCCTTCTGCCCGGCTGGCTCATCGACATGATCCAGACCGGCTCGGCCTTCGCCCCGTTCCAGGCTTCAGGCGGGCCGCAATAGCATGATGCCGCTCGGAGATATCCTGCCGGAGATCGCCGTTCTTCTGACGGCGGTCGCCATCGTGCTCCTGGCGAGCTTTCTGCCGCGACACCTGCAATGGACCTGCGCGCCTGTCGCGCTCGCGGGCCTTGCGATTGCCGCCGTGTTTCTGCTCATGCAGGCGAATGGCGAGGCGCGGGCGACCTTTTCCGCGACCTTCGCGCTGGACATGGCGAGCATCGAAGGCCGGCTCCTCATCCTCTTTTCGACCGCCGTGACGGTGCTGCTGGCGCCGCGCTGGTTCGCCACCGACCGGCGGCATGGCGAATACTACGGCATGCTCCTCTTTTCCGCGCTGGGCGCCATGGCGCTGGCCGGGGCGCTGGACCTGCTTCTCGTCCTGATCGGCGTGCTTCTCTCCTCGGCCACCGGCTACGTCCTGGCCGCCTATCACCGCGACTGGGCGCTGTCGGTCGAGGCGGGGATGAAGTATTTCCTCGTCGGTGCGCTGGCCAATACCGCCCTGGCCCTCGGCGCGATCTTCATGATCGGCATGCTCGGCGCGCCGGGCTTCGGCGAGATCGCGGCATCACTGGCTGAGGGAGAGGCCTCGCCCCTCCTTCTCGTCGGTCTCGGGCTCGTCACCGTCGGCCTGGCCTACAAGCTCGGCGCGGTGCCCGCCCATGCCTGGCTGCCGGACGTCGCCGAAGGCGCGCCCGTCCCTTCCGCCGCATTCCTCACCGTGGTGCCGAAGATCGGCGCTGCCATCGCGCTCGCGCGCCTCGTCGCGCTCTTTCCAGACGCCGGCTATGCCATCCGGCCGCTCGTTGCCGCGCTCGCCGTCGTCACCATGACCCTGGGCAATCTTGCCGCCCTGTGGCAGGACGACATGCGTCGCATGCTCGGCTGGTCGTCGGTCTCCCAGGCAGGCTATCTCCTGATGGCGGTCACGGTCGTCGGCCTCAGCGATCAGGCGATGCCGGCCCTCGTCGTCTTCCTCTTCGGCTACACCGCCGCCAATCTCGCCGCATTCTCCGCCATTGCCCATCTGCGAGGGCGCACCCTGCGCGACGACTATGCCGGCCTCCTGAAGTCCGCTCCCTTCGCCGCGATCGCGCTCATCCTCGCCTTTCTCTCGCTGGTCGGCATCCCCCCGCTCGGGGGCTTTGTCGGCAAGCTCGAACTCTTCCTCGCGTCGATCGATGGCGGCTATGGCTGGCTGGCGGTCGTCGCCATCCTCAACACGGTGGTTTCGCTCGTCTATTATCTGCGCTTCGTGGCACCGATGGTTCTGCGCGAGCCGGCGGGAGAGGTGCATCGGCTCGGATCCTGGTCGGCTGCCGCCCTCTGCATGGCGGTCGCGGCCGTCGTCGCGACCGGCGTCCTCGCACAAGTCATCCTGGCGCCGCTCATGGGAGCGATCCTGCTGCCAAGCTGATGCCAAACGGATGTCATGCAAGGTCGATCCCCCCGGATTGGGCCGGAAGGTTCCCCGTGACGGAACTGCAGCGTGAGAGCGAGTCTCCGGCGCCGGTTCCGCAGAAATGGGCGGACGCTCCTTAGCCGACCGTGGAAACAACCTTCGTCCGGGAGCCGATCATGCAACTCTCGCCCACCTTCGGGCCTTTCCGATCATCAAACAGGAGGCCACCATGATGATCAGCGGACTGAGAGATTTGTACGTTGCCGAGTTGCAGGAGGCGCGCAGCTTCGAGGCGCTTCTGACCGAGGCCCTGCCGAAGATGGCGAAGGCGGCATCGGAAGAGCAACTGCGGCAGGCTTTCGAGCAGCATCTCGAGGCGACGCGGGAACAGCTGGAAAGCGTCGAGGCGCTGCTGAAAGAGGCCGGCGCGGATCTGAAGGCACACCAGGACCAGTCGATGAAGGTGCTGATCGAGCAGGCGCAGACGATGGCCGACATGGTCGCTGCGGGGCCGCTTCGGGATGCGGCGCTGATCGCCTCGGCCCAGCGCATCGAGCACTATGAGATCGCGGTCTACGGCACGCTCGCCACCTATGCGAAGATCCTGGGGCTCGACAACGACCATCAGATTCTGAGCGGTATTCTCGGAGAGGAAAAGGACGCGGACGATCTTCTGACGGACATCGCGGTCGGAATGGTCAATCCCGCCGGCGCCGAGAAGGAGGCCGAGAGCTGACATCGGCATGTCGGGCTGGCTTGCGCTCAACGCCCAGCCGGGTGGACAATGCTCCGGGGAACATGTTTCCGGGGAACATGCTCGTGACTGCCCGCGCCGGCCTTGCCCCATGACAGCCTGCCGGCTTTCTCGTAAAGGCGCCCTGAGAAATCGACGTGGGCGCCGACATCCGCTCTCGTGCGTCGTCATTGCGAGGCCGAACGGACTTGGTCGCCGAAGCCGAAGGCTTCTTCCAGACGGTGCCGGTGTCGAGGACTATCGGAAGCAAGGAGATCATCCGTGAGTTTGACAGCGTGATCGAACACCGTGCGAACGGCTCGGCCGCTCAAGGAGCGGCTGTCACCGCTGTCGACCATCCGTGGGAACTCTTCCACAGCAACGAGGAAAACTGGAACGCTACGCTCGAACTCTGCGATGCCGCACGCCGCAGCATCTCGATCGAGCAATACATCTTCGCGCAAACCGGGATCGGATCACGGTTGCTGCGCCTGCTCGCGGCGAAGTCGCGCGAGGGGGTGCGGGTGCGGGTCCTCGTGGATGCGTTCGGTAGCTGTGGCTTGGCGGACAGCCCCGACGGAGCGAGACTGAGGCGGGCAGGCGGCGAGATCGTTTCCTACAACAGCCTTTCAGCGCTTCGTCGGCGTCCGATCAGCGGATTGCACCGGCTGCACCGCAAGACCGTTCTCTGCGACGAGAAGCACTTGATGGTCGGTGGGTCCTGCTTCCACGATCGCATGGCCGACTGGCGCGATACGATGGTGCGTGTCGAGGGGCCGGTGGTCGCCGCCGCCGCGTCCGCCTTCGAGAGAACCTGGGCTTTTGCCGGCGGGCGGGCGGACCGCAAGGAGCCCTCTGCGCAGGGGCCTCAGAATCCGACAGCGGACTGGCGATATGTCTTGAGCGAGCCGGTCCGTCCGAGTCGGCAGGACATCTATCGCGAGCTCCTGACGCGGATCACCGAGGCTCGGACCTCGGTCTTCCTGACGACGCCTTACCTCTTCCCGGATCGGACCTTCTGGCGCGCCATGTGTCGGCTTTTGCGAAGGGGGGCCGAGCTTCGCCTGCTTCTGCCGGCGCGCAGCGATCATGCATGGGTCGACGTCGTCTCCCACGCTTTCGGCAGGGCTCTCGCGCGCCGGGGAGCCGAGATATGGCTCTACGAACCGACGATGATCCACGCCAAGCTCGCCATCGTCGACGGCGCGTGGGGAATGATCAGCAGCTTCAACCTCGACATTCTCAGCTTCGGCATGAACGTCGAGAACGGCATCGTCAGCGATCGCCCTGCCTTCATCGCTGCGATGAAGGAGCAGATCGATCGCGATCTTTCGCATTCGCGGAGGTTGTGAACCGCGGGACGAAGCGATGGGAGTCGAGGACTGAGGTGGTCCCGGTTTCCCGGACAGTTGGTATAAGCTTCGTTCGCCCGAGATAGGGGGACGAACCCGATGACGGGAAAACGGAAGCGATATTCTACGGAATTCAAGGCGAAGGTTGCGGTGGAGGCAATCCGTGGCGAGATGAGGTTGGCGCCGCTCGCCGCCAAGCACCCGTTCACCAGACGATGACCAACGCCTGGAAGGTTCGTAGGACGGCGATGGAAGGCATGTCCGGGGTTTATCGGGCAAGGCCGAATCAGTCGAAGCGAGCCGGGAGGCGGAGATCGACAGGCTTCATTCGAAGATCGGCCAACTGGTGGTGGAACGCCATGCTTCGCAGAGCCACGGGTCTTTGCTTCGATAGCAAAGGCCTCGGTCGATGAGTGTGGCACGGAAGCGGGAAATGATCGAGCCTGGGCACACGGGTCTGGCGATCTTGCGCCAGTGCCAGCTCGTCGGGATCAGCCGGTCGGCCTGTTACGGCTCGATCAAAGGTGAGAGTGCCCCTAAACCTCAGCCTGATGCGGCTGATCGACGAGCAGTTCCTGGAAACGCCGTGGTACGCATCCGAGCAGATGGTCCGTCATCTGCGCCGCCGAGGATACACGGTCGGCCGCAAGCGGGTGCGGCGGTTGATGGCCAGGATGGGTCTGGCGGCGATCTACCAGGGGACTGTCAGGAATTTCGTGTGCGGGCGGGAATATTGGGATCGAAGGAGACCCCAAGGTCGTACGCAACCCCTTTGAAATCAATGGTGGGCGCGACAGGGATCGAACCTGTGACCCCTTCGGTGTGAACGAAGTGCTCTCCCGCTGAGCTACGCGCCCTGGTGGCGATTCGTCCCCTGACGATGGAGGGACGGAAGACCGCCTGACATCCCGCGCGGCTCCGGCGGAAGGTCCGCCTCACACTGTCCTGGAATCCGCGCTCGGCGCCGACTGGCGACGCAGGAACAGCCTATAGGGTGCACCGGCCTCGTCCGTCAATATCCGATCGCGTGATGGTACGGCGCGATGTGCCGGTGCTGTCTTCCGGTGCCGGCCTCGGACCCACCGGTCGGACCGCAAGCCGGGCCGCCGGATCATGGGGTCGGCCGGGCGGCGAGGAGCCGGTGGAGAAGCGCGGGTGTCAGTTCGGCATAGTCGCCGATCTCCACCGAGGCCTTGTCGCGGGCGGCGCGGTCCGGCGCATAGCCGAAATCGACGAGCACGGACGGAATGCCCGCCGCGAAGGCCGCCTCGATGTCGGCCGCCGAATCGCCGATCATCACCGCGCTTTGCGGGGCGCCGCCGGCCCGCGCGATGGTCTCGGTGACATGGCCGGGATGCGGCTTGCGGAACCGGACCGTATCGGCGCCGCAGATGGCGGCGAAGCGGGCCGACAGGCCGAGCGTGTCGAGGAGCAGCCTGGCCAGCCCCTCGCGCTTGTTGGTGCAGACGGCGAGGCCGAAGCCAGCGGCGGCGAGAGCGTCCATCGCCGCGACGACGTTCGGATAGGGCCGGGAGCGATCGGCGATATGCGCCTCGTAGTGGCCGAGGAAGCGGTCGAGGGCCTCGATCATCTCCGGCTCGGACAGGACGAGGCCGCGGCGCTCATAGGCGGCGGCCAGCATGGCGCGGGCGCCATGGCCGGCATGGGGCCGCACGACCTCCAGCGCATCGGCTTCGTGGCCGGCCTCGCCGAGGCAGTGATTGAGGGCGGCTGCGAGATCGGGCGCCGTGTCGATCAGCGTGCCGTCGAGGTCGAAGATCGCGAGGGGGGAATGGGGCGACGTCATGGTGTCGGTCCTTGGCGGTGAGTGAGCCCGAGCGGAGGCCGGCAATGTGTAACCGCCGCGGCGAGCCTACTCCATAATTTCGGCTTGCAGCGTGACGCAAGCGAGAGTACAAAAGAAGAACATCCAGAGACATACCGATTGCTAGGTCAGAACGATCCGTTCGAACGGACGGTCGCGTCCGTGCAGAATGTCTCTGGATGCGCGTGACGAGTTCCCGTGCCGTTCCAATGCTTTGACGCACGGCGCGGGGGCTGGGCGTGGTTCGCCCGCCACGGAGGAACAGGCATCGGTCAGCCGATGTCTCAAGCTCGAAGGTGCATGACCTCCACCTTTCCGGGGAGGGCGTAAAACACTCATCCGATCCTCTTTCGACCAGCCGGTTCGCGCAGCGGCGCGCAGCAAATCTCTTCGTCACACGATCAAAGCAGCTCCGGCGAACCGAGCCACGCTCGACTGCGCTCTTTTCACCCTTCCCTTCATCCGCCTCCGGGCGGATTTTTTGTGAGATGAACATGACCGATTTCGAGGAACCCACGATCGAACCCGTCATCGACGACCGCACGCCGAATTTCGGCTGGCCGATGGTTCACAAGGCCAACAATGCTCGCGAGACCGACACCCATCGGATGCGCTCGGCGATTCATGCGGTGGATGCGGAACTCGCGGAACTGGCCGGGGCGGAAAATGCCATTACTGGCGAAATGCTGATGAAGGTCACTGACTATTCCGTTCAAGCGACGGATCGGGGAAAGACGGTTTCGATCAATGCCGCCGGCCCGGCAACCGTGTCGCTGCCACTTCTCTCCGAAGTTTCGCCGGGCTTCCAGGTCAGGGTGATGGCGCTGGGGGCCGGTTCCGTCACGATCACTCCGCAGGGCGGCGCCACCATCCAGGGCAGCGCGGGGATCGTTCTGATCAAGGACCAAAGCGCCGTGATCTGGTGTGACGGCACGAAGTGGTACGACGGGGCCCTCTCCACTCCCAGAACTCTCACGGCGATTCCCCTCATCGACAAGCACTTTCTGTTCGCGGAGGACTATGGCGTCCACGGTGACGATTACGTCAGTGCGAGCAATCTCGGGTCGGACAAGTCGTCCGCCATCATCTCTGCGGTCGAGGCCGGCATCAACTCCGGGCGGCAGGTCATCCTGCCGGAGGGCAAGTTCCGAATGGACAGTGCCGTCGACTGGCAGCAGAGTGACCACTTACGCCTTCGCATGGCCGGTGCCGGCGACGAGGCCACGCAATTCGTGGTCAATGGCGATGTCAACCACCGAGGCGCCTTGCGCTTCGAGATGACGAACGCGACCAAGTGGTGCAATTTCCGGATGCAGGACTTCGGCGTTCGTGCCGCATCCCAGAGCACGACGGGTTTCGCCAATTGCGGAACGGCTGTCCAACTCGTTCGAAGCCCCGCTCCAGGGCTCCGGGGGCATCGCGAAGCGACGTTCGAGCGAATTTCGATCGAAAGCCTCGACAATACGCAGGGATATTTCGAGCGGCAGTTCGACCTCGAGGGACTGTGGAGCTCGATTATCAAGGATAGTCGTGCGAACCAGTTGATCACGGCGCAGCAATCGGACACTGCGAATGCATACCGGAACAACTGGATCGCCTACACGCCGGAAAGTGCTCTGCACGTTCGCGGCTGCTATGGCTTCGTTGCGATGGACACCCTGTTCCGGTGCGGTGGCGGAACTTCCGTGGACGGCGCCAGTGTGGCCGCCGGCGCGCCGATCATTTTCGACACCTCCGGTAAGTCGGAGGGCGGATTGTTCATTCGTTGCGTGTCGAATTTCGGCAAGATCGGCGTCTTGGTTCGGGGTGAGGGCAACGAGCCAGGCTTCTCGTACAAGCACGGCCACATCAACTCGCGCGACATTCTGGTTTTCGTAGGCTGGGGGCGAACGGGCACGATCAGTGACAACTTGCTCTATCTGGACGACGGCTCCACACAAAAAGTCAATGATGTGCCTCGGGGCCCGAATCCCGATTCCATCGGACAACCAGTGCTCATCGAGTACGGGCCGAACAGCGACGGCGGCTGGATCGTGTCGGGCAACACGCTGCACTACGTTGCGCATACGAACGACGACCAGATGATCTACGTATGGTCCCGTGCCAATGAGTCACGCAACTATATGTTCTATGGCAACAAGCACAATTTCCCCGAGTTCGGCTTCAAGTACGGATTCTATTCCGGGGTCAAGCACAAGATCACCGCAGGCACCAACGAATGGTGCGACGCCGTCACGGCGGCGTGGGCGAATGGTGGTGCCGGGTACCAGTATGAGGACACTCAGGGCAACCGGGTCCTGATCACGGGTCTCGGCGACCCAAACACATACTCCGCCATGCCCCGCGTCGTGAAAGCCAACTCCCGCTACCTCGACGCCCTCGCAACCGGGCACGGCGAATATCGCTACAATGGAACGGCATGGGTCGCAGTCACGGCCTGATGCCAGACCACATGTCGCGCTGAAGGCCATTGGCGCATCGGCCCGAAGGCTGAGAACCAGCTCTCCGATGCAAAACCAAAGGCCCTGAAGAACATGATCCCCAAGCTTTGATTGAATTCCTGGTGCAGTTCATGCCCGGCCGCAGCTCTTGCGGCCGGTTTTTTCGTCTCCAAGCCCCGAAGGAGATGGCCATGACATTCGAAGCCTGGCTGCAGAGCCGGCTGACGGCGCACGGATTTGCCTGCGGGCCGATCGATGGCGTCGTCGGGCCGGTCACCATCGCCGCGATCCGCGCCTTTGAGGCGTCACGGCGGCTGCCGGTCGACGGCCGGGCCGACGAGGCGGTCGTTTCGGCGCTGCGGCAGTCGTCGAGCCGGGTCGATCCGGAAACGGCCGCCGCGGTCGAGAGCCGGGTGGTGCCGGAAGCGGAGATCCGCAGGATCGCGCTCGTCGGCGACACCTGGCCGCGCCAGGCGGGCGTGCCGGCATTTTACGGCGCCGTCGGCACGAGGCAGGCGAGGGTGGCGGTGCCGTTCGAGATGGTGCTGGCCTGGTCCAAGGCGACGCGCATCAGGTCGATCACCCTGCATGAGAAGGTGGCTCCATCGGCGAAGCGCGTTCTCCAGACCGTCGCGGCCCTCTATTCCGCATCCGAGCGCGAGGCGCTGGGGCTGAACCTCTTCGGCGGGTCGCTGAACGTGCGCCGGATGCGCGGCGGCTCGGCCTGGTCGATGCATGCCTGGGGCATCGCCATCGACTTCGACCCGGAGCGCAACCAGCTGAAATGGGGAGCGCCGAAGGCGCGGCTGTCCCATCCAGACGCGCTGCCCTTCTGGAAGGCCTGGGAGGCCGAGGGCTGGCTCTCCCTCGGGCGAGCGCGCAACTACGACTTCATGCATGTCCAGGCCGCGAGGCTCTGACGGTCCGGCCGAAGACTACAACGCCCGACGGATCTCTTCGGGACGTCGGACTTCGGGTCCGCAGTCACGCTGCGCGGCCCGATACGCGATCCGGTCCGGCCGATCGGACACGCAGAAGCAGCCTTCCACCGCAAACGCCGCCTGGCGCCGCCGCGCTGGCCTTCCCCGTCCCATCAGCCGGACTGGGAAGCGTCTGCCTGCGACCGGCGCGTCGTCCGATCCACCGCCCACGACTTCGCCCAACCTCGGAGAACCACGATGACCTTCGCCAACGTCGCCAAGGCGATCGGCGCCACCGCCGCGACGATCGCCGCCACCGGGACGACGGTCTTTGCCGCCGTCCCCGAGGGGGTCGAGATGCCCTGGTATGCCTGGCTCGGCCTCGGCGTCTTCAACGCCCTTCTCGGCTTCGCCATCGTCTATGCCGCGCCGAGGAACGCGCCTGCGAGCCCGTCGGAGGCGCCATGATCCTCGTCCATGTGAGGCGCAAGGCGAGAAAGCGGGCGTCGGAATGGTTTTGCGCCATCAACCTCGCTCTCTTCGGCCTGACGCTTCTTGCCCCGGGGGCGCTCTTCTCGGCGCCGGCCTATGCGGCCTTCGAGGCGGTGCTCGGCGAGGCGGGGACGGGCGTGCTGGCGCTCGGCCTCGGCCTCGTCTGGGTCGGCGGGCTGGTCGTCAACGGCGCCCGGCAGGGGCTGACCTCGACGGTGCGCGCGACATGCTGCTTTGCCGGCGCGATCGTCTACGGCCTGATCACCGCCGCCTATCTGATCGGCGCGATGGGAAGCGGGGTGCTGACGCCGCCCGTCGCCGGCAATGGCGCCATCACGATCCTGGCGCTCTGTTGCCTCTACTGGATCGGCGAGGAGAAGGGCTGCCGCAACGATGCTTGACCCCCAATCGATTCCCGCCCATCCCGGCCTTCCCGAATGGGTGCTCTGGATCGGCGGCGGCCTCGGCGTCGCCGTTTCCACCGTGGTGCTGAAGCTCGGCCTGAAGAGCGGGGGGAGGACCGGCGAGACGGTCGAGCCGGCCCGGCTCGACGTCGCCCTCGTCGACGGCGTCTCGGTGCGCCGTCTCGCCGGGGCGGTGGACGGGCTGTCGGCGACGATGCGCGATCTCGACGGGCGGGTCGGCGAGCGTGTCCTCCAGAGCGGCGAGAGCGCCGCCGAAAAGGCCGAGGCGCTGGGCGATCTCCTGCGCGACCTCACCCGCGAGGTCCAGGAACTGAGGCTCGAGCTGCGCCAGATCCGGGGCGAACTCAGCCGCGGCTGAGCCGACGGCCCGGCCGATCCTGCGACTGTGGGTGCCGGGCGGATTCCGCTTCAAATGCCGGCTATCTTTCCTTATGTCAGAGGCGGACCGCCCGGCTGGGCCGAAAGCTGAGGAAAAACGACATGTCCTTCAACGACCGCGGACAGGATTTCGAATCGCGCTACGTTCACGACCAGGAGCTGAGGTTCCGCATCGAGGCGCGGCGCAACAAGCTTCTCGGCCTGTGGGCCGCCGAAAAGCTCGGAATGACCGGCGACGATGCGAACAGCTATGTGCAGGCGATCATCAGCGTCGCCTTCCAGACCCCCGGCGACGACGGCATCTTCCAGAAGATCCGCGCCGATTTCGACGGGGCGAAGGTCGAGCAGTCGGATCACCAGATCCGTCGCCACATGAGCGAGTTCCTGGTCGAGGCCGAGCGGCAGGTGCGCGAGAACTGATCCGGCCGGATCTTGTCGCCGACCTGTCGCGCCAGCGACGTGTCGGTGTCTGATTCGACGTCCGACTGATCCCTTCGGGATGTCGGACGTCCAACCGGCTTGCTCGCGACGCGGATCTCCGAGACTACCCGATCAATCGAACAGCGGATCAGGCGGAAGGACGCGGCAGCCCGCTCATGAAGCGCCCGAAGGTCAGAAGTCCTTCGGGCCACGGGCCATGGCCGCTTTCGGCATTGATGTGGCCCACCTCTCCCGCATCGACGAATTGCGATCCCCAGGCGGCCGCGATCGCCTCCGCCGCCTCGAAGGACGAGAATCCGTCGTTGCGGCTGGCGACGACGAGGCTCGGAAAGGGCAGCGGCTCGCGGGGATAGGGGCCGAAGGTGCGAAGGTGCTTCGGCCGGATCGTCTCGTCGGCAACGTCCGGCGGCGACACGAAGAAGCCGCCGGCAATGGGCCGCGAGATCTTCGGCAGCGCCTGCACGGCGGCTGCCACGCCCAGCGAATGGGCGACGAGCACAACAGGCCGCTCGCAGGCGTTCACCGCCCTGGCGACGGCGTCGGTCCAGTCCTCGAGGACGGGCTTGGACCATTCCGCCTGGACGACCTGGCGCGCGGTGGAGAGCTTGCGCTCCCACCGGCTCTGCCAATGGTCATCGGGCGATCCCTTGTATCCGGGGATGATGAGGATGTCGGATTCGGCAACTCGCATGATCCGCAGATGCGAACAGAGCGCGGCGAAGTCAAGCTGCCGAGGCCGTCGGTCACCGATCCGGGCGCGGAAGGCGAGGTCGCGAGGGACGATGCCTGCCGTCTCGCCATGGGCCGGACCGGCGCTGCCGCAGCGTCGCCGGCCGCCGCGACGCCTGGCCCTGGCCCTGCCGTGCGCGATCAGACGGCCCTCGGTTTCCGCTTCTCGGCCCGCGCCTCTCGGCGCGGCCGTCTCAACCCGCCGGAACGAAGGCGAGCTCGAAGGTCACCGGCGAGGATGGCGTGATGGCGATGTCGCCGGCCGCCTCGCTGAGCTTCTTCAGGCCATCCTCCATGCCGAAGTCTGCGGTGGAGATCGTCACCGGCTTGGCCGAACTCACCGAGACGAGGTCGTTGCCGAGCTTGGAGATCACCACCGGCACCGTCAGCTCCTTCGACAGGCCCCTGATCGTCAGCGTCATCGGCAGGTCGTAGGTCACCTGCGCCTCGTCGAAGAGGGAGGCGATCGCAGCCGGGTCGATCCGCGCGGCAATCGTCGCTTCCGGGAACTGCTCCACGTCGAACAAGAGGAAGCGCATCCTGACGTCGCGGATGTCGATGCCGGTCGCAACCGATTCCAGCCGGATCTTCACCTCGGCGTCGCCTTCGGCCGTGATCTGGCCGGCAAGGTCGCCGAAACTGTGGGTCTCGATGACCGTGCCCTTCTTGATGGTGACGAAGTTGAGCCGCGAGCGGGCCTTGTCGAGGGACCAGCCGCGGGCGAAGAAGGCTTGCCTCACATCGGTTTCCGGCGATGCTGCGGCTCGCGCGGCCTCCGGTGCCGCGGCCGTCGCCACGGCGATGGCGGCGTTGTCCGGTGCGCCCTGCGAGGTCGCCCTTACCCAGCCGTCGACGTTGTACTTGACGTTGGCGACCGTGTAGAATTCGAGCCGATGCCACTTGTGGCCGGCGGCATCCGACCTCTCCTCCGTCACGCAGGCCTGTGTCGCCTCCGGCAGGATGGCGATGGCGAGTCCGGCGCCGGCGTCGGGCTTGTCGTAGAGCTCGGTCTGGGTGTCGATCGCCTCGTAGAACTCGCATGATTGCGCAGCACCGGCGCCGGAGAGCACGGCTGCGAACAAGCCTGCGGCCGTCATCACATGTCTCTTCGCCATGGGGCGTTCCTTCCTTCAGATCGTGATACTGGCAGATCGTGATACTGGCACATCGTCGCGTTGGCAGATCGTCGTTTCGGCAGGGTCTGGCGCTGACGGGTTCCGGCACTGGCCGTCCCGTCGCCGCAGGCAGCGCCCGCCTACTGGCAGCCGCTCGTCGCCCATGTCGCGAGGGCCTTCTTGTACGGGCCGCCATAGGGGTGCTGGATGCGGATGATGCTCCCCGGATCGGCCTGGTAGGACTTGCCCTGGTCGCAGAGCCGGTCCTTGTTCCACTGGTGGCAGGTGGTGCACTGCTTCTTCCAGCGCGGGTCGGGCAGCCCGTCGATCGGCGAGAACAGCGGCAGGGAATTCGCCAGCTGCTCGAGGGTGCGGCCGCGCACCGGGAACGGGCCGAACGGCACCGGGTCCGTGAAACTCAGGGTCTCGACCTGCTCGGCCCCGCCCTGACCGGCGCCATCCGTCGCCGCATTGTCGACGGGCGTGGCGGCCGGTGCGTCGCCATCGGCGACCGGTGTCGGTTCGTTGGCGCCCGGTGCATCCACCCTGGCGAGATAGCGCAGCGAGGTCCAGCCCTCGATCTTCTGGGTGGCGCTGCCGTCGGGGCGGCTCTTGGACACCACGAAACCCCACTCCTGGCCGCCCGCCGGCTGGTTCTGCGCGATGCAGACGAGCTCGTTGGAGCGCAGGACGTCGAGGATCGTGCCGAAGACGTTCGGCTCGGCCCGCATGTTCAAGAGACGGGCCTCGACACGGTAGGTATCGCAGGACTGGGCGATCGCCGGCGCGGAGAGGGCCATGGCGCCGACGATGGCTGCCACGAAGTAGTATAACCTTGACATGGGATACCTCGTTACTGGGACTGCGGGGGCGAAAGGGCATTCTGCATGATCGCGAACGTCACCTCGCGGGGCGGACGGAAGAGGTGGCGACGCCGCCGGGCGGCGCCGAGACCTGCAGGAGCCCGGCGCCGCAACCCCGCGGGCATTCCGTGCTCGATCGCGCCAGCGCGGTCGTCATCAAGGCCTGGCGAACCTCCTCGCCGGTCATCTGCGGGCGCTCGGCGAGAAGAGCGGCGGCGGCGGCCGCGACCAGCGGGGCAGCCATCGAGGTGCCCGGCTTGAGACCGTAGCCGCCCGCCTGCGTCGAGACGATCGACACGATGCCGTCGGCAAGGCCGTTGCCGTCGTCGTCCCGGTCGACGTCTCCGCCAGGCGCCAGGATGTCGATGCGCGGGCCGAAATTCGAATAGGGCGTGATGAAGCCGCGCATGTCGGATGCGGCGACGGTGATCACGCCGTTGCAGCTTGCCGGCGAGACGCCGCGCGCATCCTGGGCCTCGTTGCCGGCGGCCACGACGACGATCGCGCCGGCCGCGAGCACCTCGTCGACCGCCGCCTGATAGGCGCGGGCGCAGGCGCCCGGGCCGCCCAGCGACATGTTGATCACCCTGGCCGGGTTCGGGTTGGCGGGCACTCCCGGAACCGGCAGGCCCGCGGCCCAGCGCATCGCATCGATGATGTCGGACTCCAGCCCGCCGCAGCGACCGAGGGCGCGGATCGGGACGATCCGGACGGCAACGCCGGGAAGCCCGATGCCGAGCCGGTTGTCGGCCTCCACCACGCCGGCGATGCCGGCGACATGCGAGCCATGCCAGGTGCTTTCGGTCGCCGGCGAACCGGAAAAGCACAGATCCGCGTCGCTGCCGTCGCCGGGATCGGCCGGGTCTGCGTCGCGGCCGTCGCCGTCATTGGCGACGAGATCGAGGGAGATGAAGTCGTAGCCCGCAAGGACGCGGGTGGTGGCGACGTCCTCGTGGCCCGTGACGAGGCCCGTATCGATGATCGCGACGACCGGGCCGGCGGCGTTGGTCCCGCGATGGTTCGCGCGATAGGTGAGGAAGCCGGTGCCGCCGGGCACCCGGTTGGCCGCGGCGACGAGGGAGTGATCGAACAGATGCCACTGCAGGACGGCGAACGGATCGTCCGAGACGGCCGGCGCGGCGTCCGCTTGGGGAGCTGCCCGCCATGGGGCGGGGCCGGGGCCAGGAACGGGGGCGGGCGCTGATGCCGCGCCAGGGTCGCCCTGGGCGGGGGCGCGAAGGCCGTCGACCCGCGGCGGCGCGCCGCCGCCGAGAATGGCGTTGATGCTGTCGGCCGTGGCGGAGCCCTGATTGGCGAAGAACATCCGGTTCGGTTCGACGGCTTCCACCTGGGGCATCTGGCGGAGCGTTCCGACGAGGCGGGCCGCCTCCGGTGCGAGGCTGGCGGCAAAGTCGTCCTGGCTCTGCACGACGCCCGGCGCGGCGGTCCGGCCGTCCTGTTCCCGGCCGCTCGCCGGCAGATCGAGGACGAGGCTGCGATCGCTGGCGGCGCTCGCCGCCTCGATCGCCGCGACGACGGCGGCCATGGTGCCGTCGCTGGATTCCAGCTGCCGCCGTGCCGCCTCCTGCCGAAGGCTCTCGCGGCTCTCGCCCTGTTTCAGGGTGACGAGGACGCGGGTCGGATCGATGAGGCGCGGCGGGTTCTGGGCGAGCGGCGGGGCGACGCGGGGATCGATCGCCGGGAAGGCCTGCGAGGGGCTCTGCTGGGCCATGGCCTCGCCGCCCGAAAGGCCGGCCGCGACAGCCGCCGCGAGGATGCCGACGCCGCCTCGAACCACGATGCGGCGCCGGCGGTCACTGAGGTTGCGATCGGGTCTGGGCATCTCCGGAAATCTCCAAGATCATCCGACGGGAAGAGGACATTTGCGCATTGGCGGGACGATCGCTCGCCTGTCGTCGTTGTCGCCGCTGCAATCAGGACCGGATGCGGGGCGGCGGATGTCAGGGGTTCGCCCATCGCTCCATCCGATCCCGGCGAGGCGGCATCATCGGCTTCGGAGCCCGGATCAGGGCTCTGCTCCGGGCCTGCTCCGGGCCGGCTCCGGGAACGTCCCAGGGCAGCGTCCGGTCATGCTTCGAAGGCTTGCCGACCGTGGCCGGTCGATGGGCGGCGCCCGCCCTGCAAGGCGGGCGCCGCGCCGATGCTCAGTTCTCGCGGATGCCGAGGGCTTCGACGACGATCTCGTTCGAGCCCTGCGTCTGCGGTTCGGCGACGACGCCCATCAGTTCCAGCATCAGCCGGATGTTGCGCAGCATGCGCTGCTGGTCGGAGCGGGTCTTGTAGGAGAAGGTGATCTCCGAGAAGTCCGAGCCGGTGACGTCGAGGTCGAGGGCGCATTTCCAGTAGGCCATGTACTCTTCGACGGCGTTCATCTGGCGCTGCTCGAAGCCGCGGAAGGTGACCGAGAAGGTGGTCGGGATGTTGTCGCAGCCGCTGCCGGCGGCGCCTCGGCTGGGCAGGGCGGCGACGTCGCCGAGGGCGTCGTTGATCGGCGCGTCGTCGATGGTCTCGACCTCGCTGGCGCCGCTGCCGCCATACTGGCGGCCGAGCAGGCCGGCGATCTGGAGAGCCAGCTTGTTGCCGGCATTGCGGGCCAGCTTCTCGCCGTTCTGGGAGACGAATTCCTTGATGCAGTGCGGGTCGGCCGGCGTGCCGTTGAGGCCGGCCGCGCAGCCGGTGAAGGAGACGCCCTGGGTGTCGAGGTCGAGGTTGTCCGAGCCGACGAAGCGGCCGCTGCGCACGTCGAGGGCGCGGTAGTTCAGCGCCATCTGCAGCTTGACGATGCCGCTATAGGGCTCGGTCACCGCACGGGCATAGATCGTGTAGGGGACGACGATGTCCATCTGCGGATTGTTGACCGAGCGCACCACCGAGATCAGCTCCTCGTCGGTGCGGCGCTGGCGATCCTGCTGGTAGAAGTTCAGCGTCAGGGCGGTCTCGTCGTAGACGTCCATGCCCTCGATGCCGTACTGGCGCAGCCGCGACTGATAGGCTGGGGCGTTGAGCGTCTGGTTGATGGTCGACAGCACCGCATTCTGGATGCGGGTGTTGCGCACGAGGCTTTCTGGATCCCAGTCCTCCTGCATCACGAGAAGATTGACGGTGGCGGCCTCGGCTGCGCCGGCGAAGGCGCAGATGCCGAAGATCGCGGCGGCGGCGGTTTTAGCGAGCATCTTCATTGGGGCTCTCCGGTGTTTCGAAAGGGTTGGGCAGTGGGGACGGCCGGCGCGGCATTGCGGCCGGGCGGCAAGGGCGATGATCTTTCGTCGCTGGCCCTCCCTTCAGTTCTCGATCGCCGAGTTCTGATCTTCGGCGGCGCTTGCGGGCGGGCGGGCGACGGGCGTCGCCTGGTCGCCCCGCGGCGCGGGTGCCGGATCAGGCAGTTCGACGGCGACGGGTGTGGGCTGGCTGCCGGCGTCGCTCGGAACGTCGCTGCAGGGAACCGGCGTCGGGCGATTGCCGAAGTCGTCGAGACCGGTCCTGGCCGGACGCGGGTCGATGATGCCTTCGGTGCCTTCGCAGTCGACGCTGGCCAGCGACGGAGCCGAGCCATATGCGGCAAGGCCGAGGTCGCGCTCGCTCGGCGCCGGACCCTTGCGATAGGTCGGCCGCGGCGCTTCGAAGCGTTCGGAGGTCGGGCCGGAATAGCCGTCCTCGATGAGGGTGATCTCGACCCGCCGGTTGATGCCGTCGCGGGGACGCTTGCGGTCGGCAAGGCGGGTCTCGCCGAAGCCGACGACGATCAGGCGATCGGGATCGATGCGGAAGTTCTTCACCAGATAGCGCTTGGCCGACAGGGCCCGGCTTTCCGAAAGCCACTGGTTGTAGCCGTCCTTGCCGGTGGAGTCGGTGTGGCCGGCGATGAGGTACTGGCCGCCCTCGAGCTCGCTCGCCTCCAGCGCATAGCCGAGATCGTCGAGCACGTCGCCGGTCTCGGCCGTGATGTCGAAGCTGTCGAAATCGTAGTAGACGGCGAGATCGACCGAATGGTTGTAGTTGAGGTAGACCGTCCGGCTGCCGCGGTCGGGCAGCGGGATCTCCATCTGGATGATGCGGTTGGCATAGGCCGCGTCGGAATAGCGGCTGCGGGCCGCGGGCTTGAGGGTCCGGACGATCCGCTCCGCCCGTTCGCTCATCTGATGCGGCTTGCCCTGCTGGGCGAGCGCCGGGGCCCCGGCGCCGACGAGAGCCGGCGCGGCCGACAGCATCAGCGCCGCCAGGAGCACATGCGCAAGACGGCCTGCCGGCCTTGCCTCCGCCAGGGTGTTCCGCCCTTGCGCGCGACCGTTCCGGCCGGTCGTCGAACCCGTCATCCTCGCCATGTCCTTCAGCCTTCTGATGCGGTTGATCGGTTGCTTCGTGGAGTGGAAGCGCCAGGGTGTTTTGCGTCGCTTGGTCATCGCCCGAGCAGCAGATCGTTGTAGGAGCTCGCCGGATCGCTGCCGCCGATGATCGCGTTGGGTGACGGGGCCGGCGCCGGCTGGCGGCCACCCGCGGGCTGGAGCGTCGGCTGCGCCGTCGAGGCGGGACCGGTCGCCGCGGCGGCATCCGGCGTCTGCGGGGTGGTCGCGGCGACGGGCGGGGCGGGCGTGGGGGCGCCGCCGGAGGCCGGAGCGGCGCGCAGAAGGGCGCTGCGGCCGAGGACGTCGGCGATGTTGGAGCCTTCGTTGAAGCTCGCCGGATCGTTCTCGTTCAGCCCGCCCGTATGGTGGATGCCGACGACCTGGCGATCGGAATTGAAGATCAGTGCGCCGGACGAGCCGGGCAGGGTGTCGCAGCGATGGCGCAGCTTCGGACCCTCGGCCTGCTTGTCCGCCGCATAGCAGCGGAACTGCGTCATCATCTTCGGCTGTCCGGCCGGATGGTGGACGATGGTCAGCCGCTCGAGCGGCCGCGAGCGCTCGCGGGAAAACGGGATCGTCTCGATGTCGGCAGGGGCGGGGCCGGCGAGGCGCGCCAGCGCGTAGTCGAGCGTGGCGTCCTGCTCGACCGCGGTGGTCTCGACCGCGATGCGGGTCGTCTGGCTGTCCGGACCGTAATAGTCGAGGAGGATCGATGCCTCGAGCACCTTGCCGGAAAAGCCCGGGATGCAGTGATAGTTGGTGAGGACGAGACTGCCCTCGACGATCGTCGCGGTGCAGGTGGACAGGAACTCCTGGCCGTTTTCCTCGACCTTGATGTCGAGCCGCCCGACGGCCCGCGCCAGGCGGCGCATCGGGTCGTCCTCGCGCAGGAGGCCGATCGGCTCGAAGACGTTCTGCCGGTCGATGACGTCGCGGGCGGCGTCCCCGAGCGACTGGCGCAGCGGCAGCACCACCTTGCCGTAGTCTTCGGCCGGCAGCTTGAAGTCGACGGCGCCGGCACCGGACGGCAAGGCGGCCGTGGCGATCATCGTCGCCGCGAGAAGCGCGGCGCCGCGCCCGCATTTGGCGGGGCGCTCGCGCTGGGGCCCGGGCGATGCGGCCGCAGATCGGGGCGAGTGAAGGAAAGGGCGCGCCATGGCGATGCTCCTCAGCTTCCGGGGGTTCGTTTGGCGAGCCTCAGGCCGAAGCTCTCGATGACCGGGTTGGTGGCGTCGATCTGGTCGTCCCAGACCGCCTCGACGCCGATGGTCAGCGCCGTGATGTCGAGCGGGCGGATCGGCGTCATGATCTCGCGGCCGGGGCCGAGGGCGATGCCCGAGTTCAGCCGGCTGTCGGAGACGATGGCGACGGTCTTCAGCTCCTCGCCGACCCGCACGACGAGGGTGCGCCGGTCGGATTCGTTGCGGATGCCGAGAAGGCAGAGCTCGCCGAGATCGAAATCGAGGCTCGCCCCGGCGCGGACGTCGTGGCGCACGCGGGTCGACGGGCGGATGTCGAACAGGACGTCCCGGCAGCTCTCGCCCGGCAGCGGGTGGACGGAGATCACCGCGAGGTTCTCCGCCGGGCGATCGCTGGTCACCCAGCGCTCGTCGTTGCCGCGCGGGGCCGCCGCCTGGGGAGCGGCCTGGCCGTCCCCGGCCGCGTTCGGCGAGGACGGGGACAGGGACGGGGAGGCGCCGGGAAAGGCCCGCGGACGAATGCCCGAGGGCTCGGCCGGCGCAACCTGCGCCGGCGCCTCGCCGCCGAGGATCGCATTGACGTCGGCGCTCTGGGCGAGAGCCGGCAGCGGCGCAGCAAGGCTCGCCATCGTGGTCGCCAGGCCGCAGCACAAAGCGAGGAGGCCGGCCGGCCGGCGCAGGTTCGCCGGGGCATGTCCGTCGGAGCGGCGCATCTGTCTCATGCCATTCCTCCCTCTGGACGGAGCCCCGCCGGACGGTTTGTCAGTCGATGGTGATCGGGACCCGGCTTTCGAGGCCAGTTCGATCGCGCAGCACGGCGTCGGCCGTGAGAGCGGTCGGGGGCCGGGCGAAGTAGAGAAGGGTGGATTCCCCGGCCGAGAGCTCGCCGCCGGAGGCGACCGAGGCTCCGCCCGGAATCGCGAGGCCGGTCAGCCGCGCGTCGACGAAGAGCTTCTGCGACTGGTCCGAGAGGTTGCGCAGCCTGAGGCCGCAGAGGCCGTCCCGTGCCGCCAGGGCAAAGCCGCCCGACCGCAGCACTGCCGGCTCGATCGAGAGCGGCTCGCCGGAATAGATCTTCGCCTGACATGCCGCCCTGTCCTTCGCATAGAGCCCGTCCAGCGCGAGATTGTCGCTCGCGGCGATCAGCGCCCGTTCGGGCTCGTGCCCCGTGGTTGCCGGAGAAGTGGAAGGGTCAGAGGCGAAAACGGCGAAGCCGGCGGCGGCAAGGCCGGCGGCCGCAAGACCGGCGATCCCCAACGCGAGGGGGCGGCGCCGCGCGCCGTCAGGAGACGCCGCATCGGCAGGGACCGCGCCGGCAACGCCGGAGCTTGCCGGACCGGCCGACGCGTCGTCCGCGACGGCCGGAAGCGATGTCGGCGCAAGCGTCTCATTCACGAGGCCGAAGGCCGAAAGGACGTCCTCCAGCGTCGACGCGATGGTCAGGGCGATGCCGAATTCGGCGCAGAAGGCCGCGATCAGCTGGCGCTCGCCCGCGCCTTGCGGCGGCGGAACCACCATGGCGATGGCCTCGCCCGATGCCGCCGCCTCGGCAAACAGCGGCCGGGACAATTCGAGCTTTAGCGCGATATGGTAGTCGGCGCCCTGGGGGTTGAGGTCGGCATCGACCATGCCGGTCGCCCAGACCAGCATCGCTTCGGCCGTGCCGAGCCGGCCGGCCGCCTCCATGAGATGGGCGATGAGGACCGGCAGCTCCCAGGAGCGGCCGCAGTCCAGCGCATCGGACAGGCTGAGCTCCACCGACGGCAGCTCGGCGACGACGCTGCGCAGCGGCCCATTGACGAAGCGGTGATAGTCCGCCGACAGGGCCAGCGGGCGGAAGTCCCCCGCCATCGCCATATAGCTCGCGGGAACGCGCGGCCGGCGTTTGATGGCGCGCAGTTCGACCGGTTTGGCCGTGGTCGGGATGATGATACGCATACGTCTTCGTGCGTTGGCGCTCGCCGCGAGACGCGCCGCACCGAGGAAAGGGTCGGAAGCATGACTGTGCGTGAACTGACGCACGGTTTCAAGCGCTAGCATCCGGTTGCTCGTAAGACCTTCCTCGCATTGTCATCCGATGGAGCTTGCCGGCCCTTCGGAAGATGCGGCAATTTCGATCCGTCTACGCCAGATAGATTTCCGTTCGTGGATCCTTCAGGAGGTCGATCACCCTGCGATCTCCCTCGGACGATGGATCGAGCCCGATCTGAAGGAGGCCGGCAATAGGATTACCTAACGGAATATCCAGTGACAATCTCCTTTCTTCGTGGATCAAGGTAAGGTGACGGGGAAGCTCGGTCGCGGCATCGGCCGAGACGATCACGAAGAAGGCGTCGCCCTCGTCGACGAGCTCGACGCGGAAGCCGCCAATGGTGCGGGCGATGTCGGTGTCGGTGCTGGCGGCCCTGGCGGCGGTGGAAAAGGCGAGGCTGCGGCCCTGCAGATATTGCCGCCGCAGCCGGATCAGGCCGATGGGAACCGGCCCTGCCTCGGCGCTGGTGCCGGCGAGGAAGGCGGCGATGTCGACGCGGCCCGTCCTCTCCGTCCGCTCCGCCGGGTCGCCCGCAAGGTCGCGGGCCGCCCGGCGATCGGCGAAGCTCCGTTCGGCCGCGGCGAGAAGCTCCGGCGAGGTGATCTGGTCGAGGCGTATGGTCACGGCGTCGTCCCTTTCGGATGAGGCCCTTTGCCGGGCCCGGATTATCGTCTGTTCGGTTCGCACCCTGCGGGGCCGAACCGACCGGTTGGCCCGGTGCGGCCCAAGGCCTGGGTCGACCCTGATGCCCCGGCGGGCGGTGTCTTCAACTGGCGTAGAGCCGGCGCAGCTGCTCTGCGAAGCGCGCCCGGTCGGTCTCGAAGCCGGCGTCGAGCGCCTCGTCCTGCCGTGCCCTCGCCCGCACCGCCGCCCGGTAGCCGGACAGCGACCTTGCGAGCGCCATCAGCGGCCGCTCGACGACGGCGAAGGCTTCGGCGAGTTCCTCGCGCGGCCGTGCCAGCGACTGGCTGCGCCGGGATTTCAGGAGCGTGATCCCCTCGGCGCGCACGGCGTCGGCCCTGGCATTGCCCGTGGCTTCCTCGGACCGGATCGCGAAGGCGATCTTCAGCCATTCGCTCATCGCGGTCTCGAGGTCCCCGATCTCGCCCATGAGCGCGCCGTAGCGTCGTGCCTCGACGCAGGTGACGCGCTCCTGAAGCGAAAGCGTGGCCTTGCCCGTCCTCAAGGAATTGGAAAGCGCAGACTGGATCGGGTGGAACGCCAGGAGCCTGAGGGTCGCGAAGGGCAGGCTGCAGCCGAAGCTGCCGGCCGCGGCGACGGGCGCGGCGAGCATCTCCTCGCGCTTCTTGATCAGCTTGACCTCGCTCGCCGCGATCGCCTTCAGCGCCGCGCTCGCCGCCTCCTCGCCGCGCTCGAAGGCCGCCGCCGCCTGTTCGGCGGCATCGGCAACGTCGTCGAAGCCGCCGTCCTCCTCCTCGTCCCCCCCGCTGTCGTCCCCCCTGTCGTCCTCGTTCGCGAAGGGATCGACGAAGTCCACCGACAGCTCGGCCGAAACGCCCGGGGCGTCGATCTCGCCGGCCCGGCGCATGGCGGCGCGCGAGCGGGCATCGGCAAGCGCGTCGACATAGTCCTTCAGGGCGAAGAAGCTCGCCTGGTAGGTCTTGAAGTGGCCATTCGCCTCGGCCGACCAGAAGTCGAACACCGTGTCGTCGGTGATGGTGTCGCCGACGCCGGCGAGATAGGCCCTGAGGATCGAGAAGGCGGAGGTCGCATGGCCGTCGTCGAAATGGGTGGTGCGATAGCGGTAGAGGATCCGGGCGATCGACTTCACCGCCGTGTCGATGGCGGGCTTGTCCGACGTTCCGCCGCGCAGGCACGCGTCGAGCAGCGCCGCGATCTCGCCGGAATGGGCAAAGCCGTCGCAGGAGATCAGGAACTCCAGATATTTCTGCAGGAGCTTCAGCCGGAACCTGTCGAAGAGCAGCCCGCCGCCCGGAAGTTTCAGGTGATAGGAGCCGCCCTCGTTGGCGCTCACCGCCGGATGGCGGCAGTCGGCGAGGTGGGCGAAGACGGCGTTCGCCGGCATCCAGAGGAAGTCGAGGGAACTGCCGAGCCGAGCGCCGGTCTCGCCGAGGAGGGCGAGGGTGCCGGCGAGCGCCCAGGCGGGCTTGTCGCGGTTGGACCCCCAGCCACTGGCGATGGTCTGGGCGAGGGCGAGGCGGAAGCGTTCCGAGGCGTTGGTACCGTCGACGAGGGCGTCGAATTCCGCCCGGGCGGTCTCGGACCAGGTGAAGAGCGTGTCGGGCTGCCCCATCCTCGTTGCCTTCTCCATTTTCGAACAGGCGTGTTCGAACTGCGCCTCTGAACCGGCATGTCTCAATCCGGCATGCTCGAACCGGTCAGGGGGCCTCGGCCGACCGCGCCGACCTCGCCCCCTGCCTCATCCGCATTCGTCTCGTGCCGTCTCGTCCGGCCGGCGCGTCAGCCCTTCTCGTCGAACTCCCGCACGAGCTGCCTCGCATGGTCGGCGTAGCGGCCTTTCGGGCGCTTGCGCAGATAGTCGACCAGGGCCCCGCGCGAGCGCTCGACGAGGACCGTCTGCCAGTCGGTCTCGTCCTGCAGCATCTCGATCCGCTCGCGCGCCTCGCGCAGGTGCTTGCCCGTCGGATATTGCAGGACGTAGCGGCGATAGGCCTCGACGCTGTGGATGTTGGCAACCTCCTCCCAGGTCGCTTCCTGGGCGAGCAGGCTGGTCAGCCGCTCCTTGATCTCCGGCACGTAGACGCTGCCCGGAAAGCGCTCGAGGAAGAGGTCGTAGTCGCTCGGGTCGGCGGAGAGCATCACCGTCTTGTAGGACTTCAGATCCTCGCTCTCGACGGCGACTACCCGCTCCGGGGCGTTGGCGGGCACGAAGGTCGACGTGTTGCTCGAGGCGAAGTCCGGCCGGCTCTCGATCTCGGCGACGAGCTTGATCGCCTCGCCCATCCGCCGGCAGGCGCCGCAGACCGGCGGCAGGTCGTTGCAGCTGGCGAGGTAGCGCAGCAGCCCGTCATAGGAGCGATCGGCCGGAAACTGCGCGTCGACCGTCTCGTGGGCGCGCTGGCAGATGCCGGCGACCTTCTTCTCGCCGTCGCGCTTGCGCGTGCATTCCTCGCAGTTCTGCACGTAGTACCAGTAGGCGTCGAGGGTCGCGTCCTTCTCTGCGGCGGCCCACAGCGCCTCGTCCTTCAGCGCCGCCGGGTCCGGCCCCTTCAGCTCGGCGAGGCGGTCCTCCAGCGGCTTGCGGTTGCCGCAGCACTCGCAGCTCTGCAGATAGGCGCCGATCTCCAGCGCGCTGCCGCGCTTCATCAGCTCGGCGGCATGGCGCTCCTCGGCCCGGCAGATCGCCTCGCGCCGCCGCTCGGTCTGGACGAGCTCGCGCAGCTCGTCCTTCAGCGGGCAGTAGACGCAGCCGCGCAGATAGGGCTGGACGCCGGAGAAGTCCTTGGATTCGAGGATCTCGCGGGCGGTGAGGAGTTCGTAGTGCTCGCGCTCGGTCGCCTCTTCGCGGCCGATGCCGTCGCGCGGCAGGGTGAAGAGGACGTCCGTCGCCGCCGCGCCGTCGATCTCCGGGGTCTGGCGGAATTCCGGCCGAAGCTGCTTGATGCGCCGCGTCATCCGCGACTGGAGGAAGTTCTCCAGCTCGGCGACGGTCACGTCGCCGTCGGCATTGCCGCCGAAGCGGGTCTCGTCGGCCTCGCCGTAGAGCGCCGACACCAGCGCGTCGGTGAAGACGCCGTGGCGATAGTCGGAGTCCCAGACGGCGACCTGGTCGGAATGGGCGGCGGCGATCAGCGTCACGCCCTTTCCGGCCTTGAGGACGGGCGCCGCCCCGGAATTCGGCGCGCTGATCCCGGTGACGAGGTCGCCGGCGTCCGAGCGGCCGGAAAAGCAGCTCTCCAGCATGACCACGACCCGGCCGGCCGGAAACGCCCGCGCCCGCATCGCGGCCAGCTGGCCGATCATGGTGTCGAGATCGTAGCCGGTGAGGTCGAGCCGGTCCGGGCGGCTGTCGGAGCCCAAAAGATACGGCGTCTTGTCGGCCTCGCCGCCGAGGAAGGAACGCGAGCCATGGCCGACGAAATAGACGTAGACCTCGGCATTGGGCGAGGAGACCTGGTTGGCGATGGTGCCGGTCCGGTCCTTGTCGCCGAAAAGGTATTCCAGCTCGGCCTTGGTCAGGTCCTGGTAGCGGGTGATGTTCGCCGGGGCGAGGCCGAACTGCTCGACGAACAGCTTCTCGATCGCGCTCGCATCGTTCATCGCGTAGCGCACGTCCTCGGCATAGCGGTAGTCGTGATTGGCGATGATGAAGAGGTGGCGCTGAGGCTGGCCTTCCTGCTCCGCGGGCGTGGCAGCTGGGGCGGCGCTTGCGGCAGGGCCGACGGCGGGCGTCTCGCCGGCAGCGCTCGAGGGCTTGTCCTGCGGCTCCACCGGCGAGGCGGCGTTGCCGGTCTTCGGCGCCGACGGGCTGTCGCCCCGGGCCGGCTCAGCGGCCGCGACCCGTGCGCCGTCATCGGTGACGGCCTCGGCCGGCGTCCGGCTGGCCTCGACGACGGCGGCCGGCCGGCAGCCGTCGAGCATGCCTTCGTCGGCGACGGCCAGCGCCCGGCGGCGCGCCAGCACCGTATCGCCCTGGCGGATGGTGATGGTCAGGTCGACGATGCGGCCGTCCTTTTCCGGCAGCCGGAAGGCGACGTCCATGATGATGCCGCCGCCCTCGCCGGCACCCGTGCCGTCGGCGGTCTGGCCGGTGATCAGCGCCGGCAGGGGCTTGCCGTCCAGCCAGGCGGCGAGCTCGCCCTCCTGCATCTGGAAATAGGCGGTGGTGAAGGTGTCGGCGGCGCGCTGCGACAGGCTGCAGATGCCGTCGATGCGCATGTCCGGCCGGAAGGTGAGCCCCGCGGCGCTGGCAAGCTTCGGCGCGACGCCGGCGAGGACGGACTGGTAGACGCCCGACAGCTCGACGAGATCGACGCTGGAGCCGCGGAAGTCGCCGATCGCCGTGAAGGAGGGCAGATGGAGGTTGATGCCGATGGTGCGGTTGCAGCCGTAGGAGCCGTTGGCCGAGCGCGCGAAGATCGAGATGGTCAGGCGGGAGACGTCGACCGTCGGCCGCGACGCCTGGACCGCGACGGCGAAGGTCGAGGCATAGAGGCGGTTCACCATCTGTTCGATCTGACGGCTGCTCTCGCCACCCGAGCCGAGGATCGGCAGGAGGACGCGGGCGTTCTCGGCGGTGTTGACGTTGATCGCCAGGCCCGAGCCGCGGATGGCATCCTGCAGCGCGCCGTTGATGCGCGAGCGGACGCTCTCGGAGACATGGGGATCGCCGGCCGGCAGGCCGAGATAGGTGAGGTCGTAGGGGCGGGGCGCGTCGGCGGCGATGCAATTGGAGGTGAGGATGCCGGCGATGGCCGCCGTCACTTCGGCCCGCGCGATATCGATCACGGGCACGCCCGGCCGCAGGATCTCGTTGGCCCTGGCGCTCGCAAAAGTTGCCGGAGCGATCAGGGCGATCAACAATAGTACGACGACATGACGTAGAAGAAATCCCAGTTGCAGAACCCCGCTCATCGTCGTTTCTTTCTCAATGACGCTCATGAGTTCTATCACGAAGTCGGCCGATTGGAAGCCGATGCGAGGGTTGGTCTCGCAAGCGGCGCGAAGCTGCGTGAAGTCGGTAATGAATACGGCAAGATTCCGCAGGGTGATCGACTGTCGGGCCGGGCCGGGAGGTCGGGAGGCCGGGTGGCCGAGCCGGGAGGCATGCCTCCCGGCCCGCCGCCGGGCGATCGGTCCCGGCGGTCAGTAGCCGATCTTGCAGACCTCGATCAGCCGGCCGCCGCCGAAGTCGTCGAGATCCTGGAAGCTGGCCGCGACGATGCGGCCCTCGACGGTGTGGCCCGCGTAGGGATAGGCCGGGACGCGGCAGGTCGCAGCGGCCGCGGCATGGTCCGCCTCGGCGTAGACGGCCTCGGCCGCAGGAACTTCGTCCTCCGCCTCGGCGACCGGCGCGCCGTTGTCTGCGCCGTTGCCCTTGTCCAGTTCGAGGCCGAGCAGCGAGACCACCACCTGGCGGTTTTCCGGTGCCAGCGGATCGTCGACGCCCGGGGCCGTCGCCTCGCCGATCGCGGCATCGACGAAGCGCGCCTGCGGAATGTCGAACCGTTCGGTGAGATAGTCCTTCACCGAGGCGATGCGCCTGGCGGAGATCGCCGCGTTCTGCTCGCGGGTGCCGGTGGCGTCGGTATAGGCGGAGAGCAGGATCGAGACGTCGGTCTCGGCATAGGCGAGCAGGATGTTGCCGATGCGGTCGAGGTCGGCGGCCGCGGTCGGCGACAGCTCGTGGCTGCCGGAGGCGAACAGGATCGGCCGGCCGACGTCGCTGCGCGGCTCCGGCCCGGCCAGCGCGGGCGCCATCTCCTCCTGCGGCTCCTTGGTCGACGACGAGACGGTCTCGATGATGCGGACGAAGGGCGGGAAGGTCCGGTAGGTGGTGACGAGCCGGCCATCGTGGCCAGCGTTGCCGAAGTCGTCGAGATCGGTGACGTCGTGACCATAGCCACGATCGTCGTGACCGTAGCCGCGGTCGACAGGGGCGTAATGGCCGTGCCCGTAATCGCCGTGCCGGTACTGGCCGTCATGGCTGCGGTAGCCGGCATGAGAACCGGTGCCGCCGCCATAGCGGGGGGCGTAGGAATGGTGGCTGCCGGCCGGCCGGCCGTGGATCACGCGGTTGATCTGCCCGGCGCTGGCACGCGGGGCGTCGTATCCGTCTGCCGCTGCGGTCTGCGGCGAAAGCGCCGCGCCGGACAACAGGACGGTCAACAGGGCGGTGGTCGACAGGATCGAGCGCATCGTTCATCTCCTCAAGGTCGAAAGCTCGCTGGATTTCATCAGGGGAGTGGAAGCCCCAGACGAGATCGCCTGGGAGGGCAGGCGCGCCGGGCGGCGGATCGGCTCGCGAGCTCCCGGGCTCCGGTGTCTGCCGGCCTCCCGCAACGAAAGACGCCCGGCCGGATGGTTCCGGCCGGGCGCGTTCTGTTGCGGCATGTCTGGCCGTCCGGCTCGCCGGCGGAGCAGATCCCGTCTCGATCTCGCGTCGCCGCCGTCAGCGGTTCTGGTCGACGCTGTCGAAGGCCGTGTCGCGGGGCAGGCGGAGCGTATGCAGGAAGGCGATCACCGCGTCCTGGTCCTCGACCGACAGCGCCTCGAAGGCCGCGACCGCGCCGTTCGCCTCGCTGACATAGCCCGAGCCGTCGTCCGCGCAGGCCGTGTCCGAATGCTTCAGGATGGCGTCGCGCAGGCTCAGCGCCCGGCCGTCATGCAGCCACGGACCGGTGTCGGACAGGCCCCAGAGCGGCCGGGTGACGAACTGGTCGCGCGGGGCGAAGACGCCGGCCCGGTCGACCTGCTGGTGGATGACGTCGGCGAGGCAGCGGCCCATCTTGTGCCGCTTCAGATCCGAGAAGAGCGGCACCTCGATGGCGCCGGTTGAATCGGAGGGCAGGCGCGGCTGCGAGGCGAGGAACACCCGGTCCTCGAAGGGCGTGTTCATGTTGAGGTTGAAGGCGAAGGCGGCGCCGGGCGGCAGCCGGTTGCCGCCGGATTCGCGGGCCTGCGCGGCGCCCTGGATCGCCCGCTCGCGGGCCGGCGTCTGGCCACCGTCGAGGAATTCCCGCTCGACCGGCAGCGGCAGCCCGCGCGGGGCGGCCTGGCCGAGGCCGACGCCGTTGCCGGTGACGAGCAGCGAGCTGCCCCCCTGCGAGGATTCCCGCGAGGCGATGGCGACCGCCTCCGGCACCTGGCGCGGATCGTGGATCGAGACGACCGGATTGAGCACCGTCTTCGAGGCCTGATGGCAGGTGACGCAGGCGACCGCCGGGTCGACGCCGGCCCGACCCTCGAAAATGTCGCGGCCGCGGGTGATCGCCACCGCCTCGGCACCGTCGTCGCTGGTGATCTGCGACGGCGGCCGGGCGCTCAGCGCGAAGGCGGTGAGCGTCGTGACCTCGCCGATCGACACCTCGTTCGGAATGCCGTCGCCGTCCATGTCGGCATCGTTGGGGGCGAGTTCCACCGGCACCATGGCGAAGTGGAAGTTCAGCGCGTCGCGCACGAAGTTGCGCATGTTGGACGCAATGCCCTTCCACTGGAACGGCCGCACGACGAAGTCCTCGCTGACGCCCTCGATGAGGTCGCAGCGCTCGGTCAGGGCGGTGTTCTGGCCGCAGGGATCGAGAAGCGGCGGTAGCGGCGGCGCGGCGGCATCGACCCGCACCTGGTAGCGGCCGAAACTGGTGCCCTTGGAGTTCAACCGGATCTCGTACCACTGGCCACGATTCTGCGTCGCCCGGTCGATCGCCGAGCGGCGCTGGGCGAGTAGGTCGAAGCTCATCTCCTCGGCGAGCTTCTGGGTGTAGCCGGCGCCGAAGAGATGCGGCGGGTTGCGCAGGAAGACCGCGTACATGTTGCCGGGGTCAGTGACGCCGCGCTCGCGGAAGGCATCCAGCACCCATTTCGGCGCCGGATCCTCGAGCAGCGGGTTGATGATCGCCGCCGCGCTCACGGCACCGGCGCTCAACACCCGGTCCGGGCGGACCGTGCGGCCGGGCGTTGCGCCGCCGGCCGGGGTCTCGAAGCCGACGGAATTGTGGCATTCGAGGCAGGCCTGAGCGTCGAGGCCGTGCACGCGCATCCAGGGGATCTGGGCGTAGGGCGCCATCGGTCCGAGGCCCGACGCCGTCATCTGGCGGCGCTTCTTCTCGCGCGGCCCGATCGGGCCCTCGCCGTAGCCCTCGACGGCGGTGAAGGACTGGGTGAAGAGATGGCGACCGATCTCCATCACCTGGCGGAACCCGATCGTGCCGTTGCTGATGTCGTCCTGGGAGACCCGGATGCCCTCGCCGAGCGAGGGCTCGTCGCCGCTCGTCAGCCGCGCGACGACCGGGGGGCCGCTGCCCGGCATCGGGCCCGGCCCGGGATTGCTGGCATAAGCGGGGCTGGACGTGTCGTTCGAGGCGGCCGCGGGCGGTGCGATCGGCTCGGGCTCCGTCTGCGAACCGGCTGCCGGTTGCGGATCCGTCGCCGTATCGGCGAGGGGGTGGGGCGCTGCGGGAGGCTGGGCGGCGACCGGCGGCTCGCCCGGGGCCGTCTGATCGGCGGGCACCCCGGCGGGCGGGCCGGCGGCGGGGGGCTGGTCCGCCGGAGGCGGGGCGGGCGGATTGGTGACCTGCGGCTGGCCGGAACCACCGAGAATGGCATCGTTGATCGCGTCGCTGAGCTGCGCCCGCAGCGGCGTCGAGGCGCCGACCAAAAGGCAGAGCGCCGTGCCGGCGAGGATGGCTTTGCGGTGCTGGAACATCGGTTCAGGCCTCACGGGATGGGGTCGGTACGGGGGCTTGGCATGTCTGGCGGAGGGCTCCGCAGGGCGGCCGCGGGGGCGAAGGACGAAAGGGACGCATCCGGGCCGGCGGCTCGGCTGCGTCCCGGCAGGTCCGGTAGGTCGTTGTCCTGGCATCGACGATCCGTTCTTCGGCCATGGAAGGGGCGCCCATTCCGCAGTGGAAGGCCCAGACGGGTGCGCTGGCTCAGCCATGCCGAGAAGAGGCACATCAGCGGCGGTGTAAATCCTTCGAAAGCGTAGCGCCTTTCTTTGAATTTCCGCAACGGAATTCAACGTAATCGGGGGGGCTGCGGGAGCCTCGCTCGGCACGCCGGCGCATCGCGTTCACCATGATCGTCGCCAGGTTTTCCGGGCCCGCCCGGCCGCGTGCTATGGAAAGGGGATGCGAAGGACGGTATCCCTCGGCCATCCCGCCGGGGGGGGCACGCAACCGTCGGAACCTGTCGAAGCCAGAAGCGGTGAAACTTCCCATGGCCCCATCGCCGACCATCATTCCGATCATCATGGCCGGCGGCGCCGGATCCAGGCTCTGGCCGGTGTCCCGTGATTCGATGCCCAAGCAGTTCATCCAGCTGCTCGACGGTGGCCTCTCGGCCTTCCAGGCGACGCTGCTGCGCGTCGTCGGCGAGGGGTTCGGCAGGCCGATCGTCATCACCAACAACGACTTCCGCTTCATTTCCGCCGAGCAACTCGCCGCCCTCGGCATCGAGGCCGAGATCGTGCTCGAGCCGGAGCGCCGCGACAGCGCGGCGGCGGTCGCCGTCGGTGCGGTGCTTGCCGAGCGGCAGGGGGCCGGCGGCGTCTGCCTGCTGCTCGCGTCCGACCACGTCATCCGCGACGAGGGCGGCTTCCTCGAAGCGGTCCGCAAGGCCTCGCGGGTCGCCGCCTCGGGGCGGATCATGACACTCGGCATCACGCCGGACCATCCCTCGACCGCCTATGGCTACATCCATCCGGGGGCCGAGGAGCTGGGCGAGGGCGCCCGCTCGATCGAACGCTTCGTCGAAAAGCCGGACCGGGCGACGGCCGAAGGCTACATCGCCGAGGGCTATGTCTGGAACTCCGGCAACTTCGCCTTTTCAACCGAGGTGATGCTGAAGGAACTCCAGCACTTCGCGCCGAACGTCCTTTCCGCGGCACGCGAGGCCGTCGACAAGGCGGTCCGCGACCTCGACTTCGTCCGGCTGGACGCGGCGGCGTTTTCCGCCTCGCCGACGATCTCGATCGACTATGCGGTGATGGAGAAGACCCGCGTCGGCGGCGTCATCGCCGCCGAATTCGGCTGGTCGGACATCGGCTCGTGGGATTCGCTGCACCAGGTCAAAAACAAGGACGCCAACGGCAACCGGCTCGAGGGCGATGTCGTCGTCATCGACACGACCAACAGCTTCGTGCGTTCCGAAGAGGTGCTGACGACCGTCCTCGGCCTCGACGACGTCGTCGTCGTCACCACCCACGATGCGGTGCTGGTCTCTTCCATGGCCGCGGCGCCGAAGGTGAAGACCCTCGTCGCGGCGCTGAAGAAGGCCGGACGGCGCGAGGCGGGCGAGCACATGCGCATGCACCGGCCCTGGGGCTGGTACCAGCGCATCGACATCGGCGATCGCTTCCAGGTCAAGCACATCTGCGTCAAGCCGGGCGGCCGGCTCTCCCTGCAGCGGCATCATCACCGGGCCGAGCACTGGGTGGTCGTCCATGGTACCGCGGAAGTGACCATCGACGGCGCGGTGAAATTCTATCACGAGAACGAGGCGGCCTATCTGCCGATCGGCTGCGTCCACCGCCTGCACAATCCCGGCAAGATCGACCTCAAGCTGATCGAGGTGCAGGTCGGCAGCTATACCGGCGAGGACGACATCGTGCGGATCGAGGACGTCTATGCCCGCAGTTGAGGCCCGCAGTTGAAGCTGGGGGCGACTGCGGCTACTGCGTGAGACCGATCGACCGGGCGATTCGAGGCGGGAAGAGATGATGATGTCGAGCCTGAAATTCGGCACCAGCGGGCTGCGCGGCCTCGTCGGCGATCTTCTCGGCTGGCCGAGCTACGGCTACAGCCTCGCCTTCCTGCGCCATCTCGACGTCAACAACGCCGTCTCGGCGTCGCGGCAGGTGCTGGTCGGGCGGGACCTCAGATCAAGCAGCCCGGAGATCGCCCGCCTCGTCCTCGCCGCCGCCGAGGCGGCCGGCTTCGAGCCGGTCGACTGCGGCGCCGTGCCGACGCCGGCGCTGGCGCTGGCGGCTCTCGAGCGGCAGGCGCCGGCGATCATGGTCACCGGCAGCCACATTCCGGACGATCGCAACGGGCTGAAATTCTACGCGCCGACCGGCGAGATCGGCAAGGCGGACGAAGCCGGCATCCTCGAAGCCTTCGGGGCGCTCCGGGAGAACGACCTTCTGGAATTCGAGGCGATGGCCGAGTGGGAGCATCCCGCCGCCAGCCTCGACGTCACGGCGCCCTTCGTCGAGCGCTATGCGGCGTTCTTCGGCGAGGCCGCGCTCGCGGGCCTCACCGTCGGCGTCTACCAGCATTCCTCCGTCGCCCGCGACATCCTCGTCGCGGTGCTCGAACGTCTGGGAGCCCGGACGATCGCCTATGGCAGGGCGGAGAACTTCATCCCGGTCGACACCGAGGCGCACCGGCCGGAAGACCTGGCCCTGCTGCGGGAATGGGCCGGCGAGAAGCGCTGCGACGCCTTCGTCTCGACCGATGGCGACGGCGACCGGCCGCTCGTCGCCGATGCGGACGGAACGGTGCTGCGCGGCGATGTTATCGGGCTTCTGACAGCCCATCACCTTCGGCTGTCGACGATCGTGACGCCGGTGACGTCGAGTTCGGCGATCGAGCGCTCGGGCATTGCCGCCACCGTCCACCGGACCAGGGTCGGCAGCCCCTTCGTCATCGCGGCCATGGAGAAGGCCGTGCAGGCTGGCGAGGCCGGCGTCGTCGGTTTCGAGGCGAATGGCGGCCTGCTGCTCGGCTCGTCCGTCGAGCGGGACGGGCGAAGGCTCGAGGCGCTGCCGACCCGCGACAGCGTCCTGCCGATCCTCGCCGTTCTGGCCGAAATGGTGGCGACGAAGACGTCTCTGGCGAAGCTGGTCGACGGGCTCGATGCCGGCTTCACCGCCGCCCACCGGCTGACGGCGGTTCCGGCGGAGGAGAGCGGACCGTTCCTCGACCGGCTCGGCGAGGACGCGGCGTTCCGTGCGCAGTTCTTCCGCGAGGCGGGGGAGGTCGCCGATATCGACCGCCTCGACGGTGTCCGCGTGGTGCTGGCCTCGGGCGAGACGGTGCACTACCGCGCCTCGGGCAACGCACCGGAACTGCGGTGCTACGTCGAGGCGGCGAGCGCCGATGCCGCCGGCCGGCTGCTCGACTGGGGGCTCGGCACGGCAGCGACCGCGATGGGACGATCCGGATCCGGCGCCTGAGCCCACAAAAAAGAAACCCGCCGGCCGGGCCGACGGGGTGGAATGGAGCGAAGGTCAGGCGGGGGGATATCCGGGACGAGGTCCCGGGATCGATCCCGCTCGCGACGGTCAGACTGACAGGAGATCGTGTCGAAATCAGGGTCCGACACGCTCAGCCCTGCGGCAGCGCCCTTTCTGGCGAACGCTCGACCACTGCCGATGCGCCGTCCGATTGATCGGATGGCGCATCGCGCGCGCTCGGCGAGCGATCTTCGATCAGGCGGCTCAGCCGCGCAGGTGCGCCCGCAGCATCCAGGCGAACTTGTCGTGGGCCTCGATGCGGGCGGTCGCCATGTCGTTGGTGGCGTAGTCGCCATGCTGGTCGGCGACCTGGGCGAGGGCCGAGAGCGTCGAGGACAGGGTTTCCTGATCCTTCAGCAGCACTTCGATCATCGTCTTGGCGTCGGCCTTGCCGTCATGCTCGGTGATGGCGCTGCGCGACAGGAAGACGCTGTGGCGGCCTTCGGCATGGGCATCCATCGCCTTGATGCGCTCGGCGAGGAAGTCCTGCCCCTCGAAGTGGTCCTCGTAGATCTTCTGGAACAATTCGTGCAGCGGGCCGAATGCCATGCCGGTGACGTTCCAATGGAAGTTCTGCGCCTTCATCGTCTCGACGGCGGTCTCCGCCAGCGCCTGGGTCAGGCCCTCGACGATCTCTTCCTTGGCGGTGGGTTCCATCTTCGCGGCCACGAGAGCCATGGCAGTCTCCTTTGTTTTGCTTGTCGAATCTCGTCGAACAATTCCGGCGCACGACGCCGTCCGGCGGGTGCGGTCCACCTTATCTAGAACGCTTCTAAAAAGGATGGAAGTGGGAGGCGCGCATTTTTGTCGCTGCCGCGTCCCGTTCCCGCCCCGCGGCGCAGCCCGATCCCGACAGGCCCATGGCCGGCGGCGAACGCCAAGCGGCACGTCCGGCGGGCCGACGCCGCAGGCCGTCCATCGGGTTTGCAGAGAGACCGTCCAGAAAACCTCGAGCACGGCGGGCCGGTATTGCCGGACGTCTTTGCCGGCCAGTCGGCGGCCACGGCGAAGGACCGGCTGACCGCGCTCAAACCGCCGTGCGAAGCCGGCCCCGCGATGGCGGCGAGGCGTCCAAAAGGGGTGATGGGGAAGGCCCGGCCGGTTGGGAACGGCTGTCACCATGCCGGCCTCACGCGCTCAGAGCCTGCTGGCCATCGCCTCGGCGAGGAAGCGCAGCCAGCGCCGGCCCTCGGGCCGGACGCGCCAGGCGAGCAGCGCCGAGCCGGCCTCGCGCTCGCCCCCCTGCCAGGCGGCGATCAGCCGGAGCAGCCAGATCTCGTCCTCCGAGGGGCGCAACGTGCCGGGGCGATAGAGGGCGAGTTCGCGATTGGCATGTTCGTCGAGGGCGCGGAAGAAGATCGTCGCGAGGCCGCCGACGGTGGCACCGGCCTGGGCCGACAGCACAAGGCAGGCCCGCTCGACGTCGGGTCGCGGCGCGAGGCGGCTCTTCAAGGCGAACCAGCGCAGCCGGTTCAGCCGTTCGACATCCTCGTCGGACAGCTGCGGGACGCGTTGCGCCGCAGTCGGGCACTGGGAGCCGGGACACGGGGAGCCAAGGCACTCGGAGCTGCTGCCACCGCGCCTGAAGGGAAGAACCACGGCACCGGTTTCCACCGGCTCCGCATAGGCGAGTGCTGCGCTCATCATGCCGTCCGTTTCGCATTCCGGACCTGCACCCTGTCCGGGCAGGTTGGAACCATTCTAAAACTTGACAATTCCGATCACCCTTTATAGCAGCCCTGCGCACAGGATCAAAGGGGGTGAACGGAGCCGTCTTTCGCGCAAGCCGCGAGGCACCCATCTTGAGCCCTGAGAGATCTGTTTCAGGAGACATGCGTGTCGAAACCATGGGCCAAGGCGCCGTCACCCTGCATCGGCGTGTGCAAGTTCCGCGCCGAGGGAGACGCCTGCATCGGCTGCTTCATGACCAAGCCGGAGAAGAAGCGCTTCAAGCGGCTGGACAAGAAGCCGAAGAAGAAGGCGTTCTTCCGGGCCCTCGTCGCGCGGCTCACCGAGCGGGGCCGCCTCTCGCGCTGGGAGCGGGTCTATCGGCGCAAATGCGACAAGAAGGCCGTCCCCTGTCCGCTCGACCGCATCTGACGGTCCGGCGCCCGGCGAGCGTGGCCGCCGCCCACGTGCCGCAGCGGGGACACCCTGAAAACGGGCCCGATGCAGGGCTTGCGTCCAGGCTGCTGGGCGGCGCAAACCCCGAACAGGGGCCGGCGGCTTAACCGCGTTCGCAGCATTTCCTTGCGGCCTGCGGCGAAAGACGAGAGAACCGGATGATCGCCGTTTATGACGACGTGGTTCCGAGCCTGGCCGCCGACGGAGGTCTGCCTTGCACTTCCGCATTTTCGATTGCTGGCGCTTCGTCGCGGCAATGCTGATCATGGCCTATCACTTCGTCTTCTGGGCGCCCTACGGCGTCGAGACCGGCACGGCGCTGCTCTATCGTCTCCTGCCGCTGCTCGACATGTTCTTCATGATCTCCGGCTTCTTCATCACCATCCGCTACCGCGAGCGGGTCGGCGATCTGGCCGCCTATGGCCGGTTCATGCGCGCCAGAGCCGCCCGGCTGCTGCCGCTGCACATCGTCATCACGCTGTTCTTCGCCGCGGTCGCGCTCGCCGCCTTCGCCGAGGGTGCGCCGAACTATCCCTGGCGCCATGACCTCGAAGCGCTGCCCTTCCACCTCCTGATTCTGCATGCGCTCGGCTTCACCGACGGGCTGGCGCTGAACTATCCGTCCTGGTCGATCAGCGCGGAGTTCTTCGCCTATGCCTTGTTCCCGCTGATCGTCGTCGTCGTGAGATTCGGTGGCCTGCGCGGCCTCTGCGTCGCCATCGCGGTCTGGATCGGCTGTCTGGAAGTCGCCTCGCTGCGCGGCTGGTTCCCCTCCGGCCACTGGACGACCGCCGATTCCATGGGCGCGTATCGCGCGCTCGCCGATTTCATGATCGGCGCGGCGGTGGCGATCGCCGTCGAGCGCCGGCTGTTCGAGGTGAAGAGCCACTGGCCCGGCCTCGCCGCGACCTTTCTCGTCCTGGCGGCGATGCTGGCCGGCTGGCACTATGCGCTGGTCATGCCGCTGATGGTGGTCGCGCTCGCCCTCACCGCGCTGGCCGAGACCGCGGCGCCCGAATCGACGGAGATCCTGCAGCCCTTGATGCCGCTGACCCGCGTCGCCTTCGGCATCTATCTCATCCATCCGATCATGGAATTCTTCTTCCTGGAGATCGTCTGGCATCACGGCCTGGAGCAGACGGGGCTCATCGACTTCTATCTTTTCTGGACGCTGCCAATGATCGCCACGGTCGTCGTCGCACTGCTGTCGGCGCGCTATTTCGAGCCGCTGTGCGCCCATGTGCTGCTGCCGCGAAAGCCCGGCGCCCCCAAGCCCGGCCGACGGCTCGCCTCGGTCTGATCGCCCGCCCGCGGGCGCCGCCGGACGCTCGTGTCCGGAATCGTGGCGAGACCTCTCGGCACTATGCCTCATCTGCGGCCTATGGTATCGGCGAAGAGACATTCCTAGATGAACGGAAAGTCGTCGGCGCATTGCCGGAACGCACCATCGGTTTCGCGATGGCGTGCTTCGAGCCAATCTGCCGACAGGGAAGGACGGGCGGCACGATCGACCTTCGGGACCTCTGGCCCTGCCTGACGGTGATGGCGCGTATCGACGGCGCCTCCCGTCACGGCGGACGAAAGGTCTCGCAACCGCGGCCGCTCGAAAGATCTGGAGTGCGCGTGTCCCGGCTGCCCGGGCGGGCGATACCATGCCACGCGATCTTCGCGGTGGCCGGAAAGACAACCGATGGAAGCGTGAATGAAGGCCGATTACTACGAGATGCTCGGCGTGGCCCGCGACGTGGACGAAAAGGGGCTGAAAAGTGCATTTCGCAAGCTCGCCATGCAATATCACCCGGATCGCAATCCCGGTGACGCGGCGGCCGAGGTCAAGTTCAAGGAGCTCGGCGAGGCCTACGAGGTCCTGAAGGACCCGCAGAAGCGGGCCGCCTACGACCGCTTCGGCCATGCCGCCTTCCAGAACGGCGGCGCCGGTGCCGCCGGCTTCAAGGGCGATTTCGGCTCCTCCATGGCCGACATCTTCGACGACATCTTCGGCGAGATGATGGGTGGCAGGGCGCGTGGCCGGCAGGGCTCGGGCGGGCGCGAGCGCGGCTCGGACCTGCGCTACAACATGGAGATCACGCTGGAGGAGGCCTATGCCGGCAAGACCGCCGAGATCGGCGTGCCGACGACCATCCAGTGCGACGAATGCACCGGCTCCGGCGCCAAGCCCGGCTCCAGCCCCAAGGCCTGTCCGATGTGCGGCGGCGTCGGCCGCGTGCGCGCCGCGCAAGGCTTCTTCTCGATCGAGCGCACCTGCCCGACCTGCCAGGGACGCGGCCAGGTGATCACCGACCCTTGCGCCAAATGCGGCGGCGACGGCCGCCTGCCGGAGGAGCGGACGCTGTCGGTCAACATCCCGGCCGGCATCGAGGACGGCACCCGCATCCGCCTCGCCGGCGAGGGCGAGGCGGGCCTGCGCGGCGGACCGGCCGGCGATCTCTACATCTTCCTGTCGATCCGGCCGCACGAGTTCTTCCAGCGCGACGGCGCCGACCTGTTCTGCAAGGTGCCCGTCTCGATGACGACGGCGGCGCTGGGCGGCAACATCGACGTGCAGACCCTCGACGGCAACACCAGCCGCGTGAAGATCCCCGAGGGCACCCAGACCGGCAAGCAGTTCCGGCTGCGCGGCAAGGGCATGCCGGTGCTGCGCTCCCAGCAGGCCGGCGACCTGTTCATCCAGGTGGCGATCGAGACGCCGCAGAACCTCTCCCGGCGCCAGCGCGAGCTGCTCGAGGAGTTCGAACAGATCTCCTCGAAGGAGAACTCACCGCAGTCCAACGGCTTCTTCGCCCGGATGAAGGAGTTCTTCGAAGGCTTGAGCGAGACCTGAACCGCTCCATCTTCTAGGTCGGTTTTCGACCGGCCCTTGCCGCCAGGCAGGGCCGGTTCCTGCAATCGGCCGGGTTCGTTCAATCCGGTCACAATCCCCGAGGGGGATGGAGGAAGACGCGTGCTGGAACACCCGCAGCGGCGAACACCAGAAGCCGCGCGCCCGCGCATCAAGGTGAGTGACGAGGCGCGATTCTTTCGCGGGTGGCTGCAGCGGCCGCTGATCATGGGGGCGGTGTCACCGTCGTCGCGGGCGCTGGGACGGGCGATGGCGTCCTACGTGCCGGATCCCGCCTCCTTCGCGCCGAATGCCAAGGTCCTCGAACTCGGACCCGGCACCGGCGTCGTCACCCAGACGCTGATCGACCGCGGCGTGCCCGAGCATTCGCTCGTGCTGGTCGAGTATTCCCGCGAGTTCTGCCAGCTGCTGCGCAAGCGGTTCCCGGCGGCCGAGGTCATCCAGGGCGACGCCTATGCCATCGGTGCGGCGCTGCCCGCCTGGATCGGCGTTTCGCCGCTGGAGGCCGTGGTCTCCAGTCTGCCGCTGTTCACCCGGCCGGACGAGATGCGCGAAGCGGTGATCGGCCGCTCGCTCGAGCGCATGCGGCGGGGTTCGCCCTTCATCCAGTTCTCCTACGCCCTGACCCAGCCGGTGAAGGCCAAGCGGATCGGCGCGACGCTGGAGCTCAGCCCCTGGATCAAGCGCAACCTGCCGCCGGCGCGCGTTCTCGTCTACCGGGCCGTGTGAGACCGGCCGCGGCTGATCTGCCGGCGTCTTGCGCCGGCAGACATTCGCCAAACCGTCACGCCGGCGTAATATTGGTATCGATCAGGATGGACGGACGAGGGACGATCCATCTCCCAATCTGCCCCGCCCGAGTTCGAGGGGCCCGAGTTCAAGGGTTGACGTCATGAGCCGATCGAAGACGCGCGCCGCCGAGAGCGACTGGCTGCCGTTCCTGGCGACCTGGGTCCGCAGTCCCGTGAAGATGGGCGCCGTCGCGCCGTCGAGCCGGACCTACTGCCGCACGATGGTCCGCCATGCGACGACCCAGCTCGATGGCCCGATCCTCGAACTCGGCCCCGGCCTCGGCGTCGTTACCCGGACATTGCTCGAGCAGGGCGTCGCGCCCGAGCGCATCACCTCGATCGAATACGACCGGGATTTCGCCCGCAAGCTCCAGCAGCGCTTCCCGCAGGTGAATGTCATCCAGGGCGACGGCCTCGACCTCGACAAGACGCTCGGGCCCGTGGCGGACAGCCCGAAATACGCCGCGATCCTGTTCGCGATCCCGATCGTCAACATGTCCCAGGCCAAGCGCCAGGCGCTGTTCTCGCGCTATTTCGAGCGGCTTCTGCCGGATGGCAACCTCACCCAGCTGTCCTACATGGTAACACCGCCGGTGCGTCCCGTTCCCGGCGTCTTCTCGGTCAGCTCCTCGCGGCGGGTCTGGACGAACATCCCCCCGGCCCGCGTCTGGATCTACGCTCGGGACAACGAGGCCGGCGCCCGCCCCATGGCCGGCGAGGGCGGCGCGGCTTGAGCACCAACGTCCTGATCATTCCCGGCTCGGTCCGGCTCGGCTCCTACAACCGCAAGCTCGCGGGCGAGGCGATGCGGCTGATCTCGGTGACCGACGCCGTGGTGAGCCGGGTCGATCTCTCCGACTATCCGCTGCCGATCTACGACGGCGACTTCGAGGCCGAGGGCGGGGTGCCGCAGAACGCCCAGCTGCTCGCCCAGCGCATCGCCGCGCAGGACGCGCTCCTCATCGTCTCGCCGGAATACAACGCCTCGATCCCGCCGCTCCTGAAGAACGCCATCGACTGGGCGAGCCGCGTCCGCAAGGTCGACGAGCGGCCGGTGCAGCCGTTCAAGGGGCTGGTGGTCGGGCTCGCCTCGGCTTCGCCGGGCCGCTTCGGCGGCCTGCGCGGCCTCGAGGCGATCCGCATCGTCATGCGCGCCCTCGGCGCCGAAGTGATCACCCAGCAGTGTCTGCTCCCGACGGCCGCCGAAGGCTTCGACGAGAATGGCCGGCTGACCGACGACGTCGCGAGGGCCAGCCTCGAATCTCTCTGCGACAAGCTGCTCGACACGGCCAGGAGCCTGACGCGACACGGATGAGGGCAGCCTCGCGGACAGCGAGGCCAAACCTTGATCCGGCTGGGAACCGATGATCCAGGCTGCTATTCGGGAAGAGACGCGAGCACGCGCGAGGCGACAGGCAGGAGGATAGACCATGGCACATGACATCGGACCGGGCGAGCCTGCGGCCCGCGACACCACGACGAGCGAAGAGAGGCGGCGCGTCAGGGCCGTCCAGCGCCATCTGCACGACCACTGGAAATACTACACCTTCCAGGGCACGCTGATGATCGTCGTCGGCATCCTGGCACTGCTCGTTCCCTTCGCGGCGACACTGGCGACGACGCTGTTCTTCGGCTGGCTGCTGATCCTCGGCGGCATCGTCGGCTGCGTCGCGGCGTTCCGTTCGCGCGAGGCGCCCGGCTTCTGGTCGAGCCTGCTGCTCGCGGTGCTCAGCGTGTTGCTCGGCGGCATCATCATCTACGATCCGCTGGCCGGCACGGTCACCCTGACATGGCTGCTCGCCGTGTTCTTCTTCCTGTCGGGTCTCTTCAACTTCTCCATCGCCCGCGCCGTGCGGCTGTCGACGACCAGATTCTGGCTGGTGATCGTCTCCGGCATCATCGACATCGTCTTGGCGATCTTCCTGATCATCGGCCTGCCGGGCACGGCGGTCTGGGCGACCGGCGTCTTCCTCGGCATCTCCTTCATCACCTCGGGCTTCGGCCTTTTGTTCTCGGCGCTCGACGCCCGCAACAACCCGCCGGCCTCGCGGGCGTGATCGTGGCCGGCGCGGGCGCAAAGGCTGCGGTCGCCGAAAGGTTGCTGGGGCGGACGGAGAAGACCTTCGCCGAGGAAATGGGCCTCGACCTGTCGAAGAACACGCCGATGCCGCTGTTCCTCTGGCTCGTCGCGGCCAATCTCTTCTCGGCGCGCATCGGGGCCGATCAGGCGCTTCGCGCGGCCAAGGCGCTGAAGGACGCGGGCCTCACCACCGCCGACCACATGGCCGAGGCGACGTGGAAAGAGCGGGTGCTGATCCTCAACCGCAACGGCTATGCCCGCTTCGACGAAAAGACCTCGGGGTTTCTGCAGGAGGTCGCCGACCACTGCCGCGACGCCTATGGCGGCGACCTGCGGACCCTGCGCGAGGCGGCCGGCCGCGATCCGGGCGAGGAGCGGCGTCTCCTGAAGGCGTTCAAGGGAATCGGCGACACCGGCGCGGACATCTTCTTCCGCGAGGTGCAGGTGGCCTGGGACGAACTCTATCCCTTTGCCGACGAGCGCGCCTTGCAGGCCGCCGAGAGGCTGGGTCTCGGCAACGACGCCAAGAGCCTCGCCGGCCTCGTCGCGACGGCAGATTTCCCGCGGCTTCTGACGGCGCTCCTGCGCGCCGATCTCGATGGTGCGCTCGACGAGATGCGGAACGGGTAGGGTCCTGGGCTTTCAGCCAGGCCCGCTCCGGCCGGCTTCAGACGTGCTGGCCGCCATTGATGTGCAGTTCGGAGCCGTTGACGTAGCTCGACTGGTTCGAGCAGAGGAAATAGATCACGTCGGCGACCTCCGACGTCTGTCCGAGCCGGCGCAGCGGGATGTCGTCGATCATGTTCTCGGTCCCAGGCGACAGGATCGCCGTCTCGATCTCGCCCGGCGCGATGGCATTGACGCGGATTCCCGCCGGCCCGAAGTCGTGGGCCATCTCGCGGGTCAGCGAGTTCAGCGCCGCCTTCGACGTCGCATAGGCCGTGCCGGCGAAGGGGTGGACCCTGCCGCCGGCGATCGAGGTGACGTTGACGATCGAGCCCTTGGCGTTGGACAATTCCTTGAACAGCCCGCGCGCCAGCATGATCGGGGCGAAGAAGTTCACCTGGAAGACGTCGCGCCACATATGCATGGGCGTCTGGATCGAATCGAGCCGCGAGCCGCCCTGACCCTTCGGCGAGATCGCCGCATTGTTGACGAGGGCGTGCAGCTTGGAGCCGTTCGCCTCGAGCCGGCGGCGGATCTCGGAGGTCGCATAGCCGACATCCTCCTGGTCCGACAAGTCGACGCGGATGTGATCCTCGGGGCCGGCCGGCCAGGGGCAGTTCTCGGCAAAATCCTGCCGCGAACAGGTGATCACCCGCCAGCCTTCGCGCGAGAAGCGCTTCACGGTGGCATGGCCGATGCCCCGGGAGGCCCCGGTCAGCACCAGTGTCTTGCGTTCGTCGGTCATCTGCCGCGTCTCCTGAGCGAGCCCATGGCCCGCCGTTGAATCGTATGTCCGTCTCGGCATTCAATAGACGATGCGCGAGCGCTTGGCATCAGCCGATGCGTGCCGCGTCGGCATGCCTCGTGCCTGCCTGCTTTGCGGGCGCAGGTCGTGATGCGTCCGAGACGACCCGGTTCGGACCGTCGCTTGCCCGCAGGCGGTTCGTCGGGGTTGCGGAAACAAATTCAGCCGAGTGACGAAGTTATGTAGGAACGGGCGATACGTCGACGCAAGCGCTTGAAGCGGAGGAAGCATGATCGGATTTCGGATCGGGGCCATGATGCTGGCAGCCGGCATGTTGGTCTCGGGCGCGGCGAGAGGCGAGGCGGCCAGCGATCCCGGCTGGCAGGCCGTCCTCGAGGAGGCGAAGGGCGAGACGGTCTACTTCGCCGCCTGGGGCGGCTCGCAGAACATCAACGACTATGTCGCCTGGGTCGGCGATGAGGTGAAGCAGCGCTTCGACGTCACGCTGAACCACGTCAAGCTGGACGACACGGCGTCGGCCGTCGCCACCGTGCTGGCCGAAAAGGCGGCCGGCAAGGCCACGGGCGGCTCGATCGACCTCATCTGGATCAATGGCGAGAATTTCGCCGCCATGCAGGAACAGGGCCTGCTGTCTGCCGGGTTTGCCACCGATCTTCCCAACTGGGCCTATGTCGACACGCAGAACCCGACCGTGACGGTGGACTTCACCCTGCCGACCCTCGGACAGGAGTCACCCTGGGGCGGGGCCAAGCTGGTGTTCTTCGCCGATACCGCCCGCTCCGGCCCCGTCGAGACGATGCCGAAATCGGCAGGCGAACTACTCGAATGGGCGAAGGCCCATCCCGGCCGCTTCTCCTATCCGGCGCCGCCGGATTTCGTGGGTTCGAGCTTCCTGAAGCAGGTGCTGGTCGAGACGACCGCCGACCCCGCGGTTCTCCAGAAGCCGGTGGACGAGGCTAACTTCGAGGCGGTGACGAAGCCGCTCTGGGACTGGCTCGACGCGATCCAGCCGGTGCTCTGGCGCTCTGGCCGCGATCATCCGCAGAACTATCCGGCGATGAAGCAGCTGCTCGCCGACGGCGAAGTCGAGATCATCTTCGCCTTCAACCCGGCCGAAGCCTCGTCGGGCATCGCGGCGGGCGAGCTGCCGGACACGGTGCGCTCCTTCACCTTTCCAGGTGGCACGCTCGGCAACACCCATTTCGTCGCGGTCCCCTACAATTCCTCGGCCAAGGCGGCGGCCAAGGTCGTCGCGAACTTCCTGATTTCTCCCGAGGCGCAGCTCCGCAAGGAGGATCCGCGCTACTGGGGCGACCCGACGGTGCTGGCCATGGACAAGCTGCCCGAGGACGACCGCGACGCCTTCGCCGAGATCGATCGCGGCATCGCCACCCTACCGCCGTCGCAACTGGGCCCGGTGCTGGCCGAGCCGCATCCCTCCTGGATGACGCGGATCGAGGCGGAGTGGAAGCGGCGCTACGGGAGTTGAGGTGTGAGTGGCTGTTGGAGCTGTTGACAACGCATGGCAGCAGAGTCCTCATTGGCGTGAGATGAAGGCTGAACCTCTGATCCGTGAACGGCGCCAAGTTGCTCCAGACGCCTTCGTCGATGCGAAGGTCTGGCGTGTGCCTCATCCGGTTCGCGGCTCGGAACATGGATACAAGTATTCACTGGCACTTGTTGTCGAGGATGTCTGTGTCCTTCGTTATGACAATGAGGCCGGCAAGGGCGATCATCTGCACCATGGGGCGACCGAAATCCCCTATCTATTCACATCGATCGATCGACTGATCGACGACTTCACACGGGAGGTACGAGCATGGCTGGAAGACAGAACGTCGTGACCTTTTCCGTCGCTTCGGACGAAGATTTCAAACGGCGGATGAAAGATGCCTTCGCCGGCATCCCCCAGGGCAACCACATCAGCTTCGCGACCCCCGAGCTCTTGTGGCAGACCCTGACGGCAAAGCGCTGGGAGATTCTGAAGGCAATGACCGGCGCGGGGGCCTTGTCGATCCGCGAAGTCGCGCGCCGGGTCGGGCGCGACGTCAAGGCCGTCCACGGGGATGTCACCGCTCTCGTCCAGGCGGGCGTGATCGAGCGGAGCGAAGCGGGCGTGGCATTTCCCTATGATGAGATCCACGTGGATTTCGTCGTGAAGGCGGCTTGACCTCCAGATTGTTTCGGCCGTCGCCGGGTGTTAGTTGTACATGAATCTGTACGAGGATCGACCGATGCCCCATGTCAGCTTTTCCGAACTGAGGGCCAACATGGCCTCCCATTTCGACCGGATCGAAGCCGATCGGACGGAACTGATCGTCACCCGGCAGAACCACGAGCCGGTCGTCGTCATGGCGTTGTCCGAATGGGAGGCGATCCAGGAGACGATGCATCTTCTGAGTTCGCCGGCCAACGCCGAACGCCTTCTTCGCTCGATAGAGGATCTCGATGCGGGCAAGGGTGAGGCTCACGATCTGGTCGAAGATTGAAGATCATCTTCGCACCCAGCGCGTGGGACGATTACCAATATTGGTTGGTGAGCGACCGGGCGGTGCTGGAGCGTGTGAACGCGCTGATCAAGGATGTCAGCCGCTCCCCCTTCGCCGGTATCGGAAAGCCGGAACCGCTGCTCGGAAAATTCAAAGGCTGCTGGTCGCGCAGGATCAACAAGGACCACCGGCTGATCTACCGCGTCACCGGAACGGGCACCGAACAGAGCGTGGAGATCGTCGGTTGCCGCTGGCACTACAGCCGTTGAGAAGAATCGGGCTGGTCGCGACCGACAGCCGGCGGTGGTGCGTTGGCTGACGAGTGGAAGTCCCATTCCGGGAAGGGCGCAAGCACCGCAATCACCTTTGCCGTTCCTCTTCTCCTCGCCCTGCCGGTCGGCGTCGGGCTCGTCGGCGTCGTCCTGCCAGCCTTCGGCTACCTGCCGGCGCTGGGTGGCGAGGCTTTTTCCCTCGCCCCCCTCCGGCAGCTTCTGGCGGTGCCGGGGCTGGCGGCCTCGGTTCTCCTCTCCCTCGCCAGCGGCCTCCTCACCACGGCGATCTCGACGCTTGGCGTCGCTCTCTTCCTCGCCGCCTTCCACGGAACGGCTGGCGACCGCCTCGCGCGCCGGCTGCTGGCGCCGCTGCTTGCGGTGCCCCATGCGGCGGCGGCCTTCGGCCTCGCCTTCCTGATCGCGCCCTCGGGGCTGATCTTCCGTCTTCTCGCGGAGCCCTTCGGTCTGACGCAGCCGCCGGATCTCCTGATCATCGGCGATCCGCTCGGCCTTGCCATGATGGCCGGCCTCGTCGCCAAGGAGATGCCCTTCCTCCTCCTGGTCGCCTTCGCCGCGCTACCCCAGGCCGATCCCGTCCGGCGCAGCCGGCTCGCCGCCTCCCTCGGCTACGGGCGCATGGCGGGATTTCTCCTGACGGTCTGGCCCGGTGTCTACCGTCAGATCCGCCTGCCGGTCCTTGCGGTCGCGGCCTATGCATCGGGCGTGGTCGACGTCGCGCTGATCCTCGGGCCGTCGCTGCCGGCCCCGCTGGCGGTGCGGCTGGTCGCCTGGATGAACGATCCCGACCTGTCGCTGCGCTTCATGGCGTCGGCGGGCGCGCTGCTGCAACTCGCCATCACCGGGGCCGTGCTGCTCCTGTGGCTGATCGGCGAGCGCCTGGCGGGCCGGATCCGGCGCCGGATGGCGGCGAGCGGCCGGCGGCACGCACGCGACGGCGCCTGGCGCATCGCGGCAGGCGTTCCGGTGGCACTCGCCGGGGGCGCAGTGTTCTTCGGCCTCGCCTGGCTGTTCGTCTGGTCGATCGCCGGCTTCTGGGGCTTTCCGGCGATCCTGCCGCCGAGCGTCGGCCTCGCCACCTGGAGCCGCACGCTGGAGGCGGCCGGCGGCCCGCTCGCCACCACCTTCCTCGTGGCGATCCTGTCGGCCGGCATCGGCCTCGTCCTCGTCGTCATTCTCCTCGAGGCCCGGCGCCGACAGGTCCGTGCGTCGGCGGGCAGGGCGGTCCGCCTGTCGCCGGCAATCGCCGGGCTGATCTACCTGCCGCTGATCGTGCCGCAGATCGCCTTCGTCTTCGGGCTCCAGGTGGCGGTCCTGTCCCTCGGCCTGACGCCGTCGATCCCGCTGCTCGCCGCCGTCCATCTGGTCTTCGTCGCGCCCTACGTGGCGCTGGCTCTCGCCGATCCCTGGTATGCCGTCGATCCGCGCTACGAGCAGGTGGCGGCGAGCCTCGGCCATGGCGCCATGGCGCGGCTGTTCCGTGTCCGGCTGCCGATGGCGACGGCCGCGGTCCTGACGGCCCTGGCGATCGGCTTTGCGACCTCCGTCAGCCAGTATCTGCCGACGCTGCTGATCGGGGCCGGACGCTTGCCGACGATCACCACCGAGGCGGTGGCGCTCGCCTCGGGCGGCAATCGCCGGGTGATCGGCGCCTATGCGCTGTTGCAGACGCTGCTGCCCTTCCTGGCCTTCACCCTGTCCGCCACGCTGCCCCGCTTGCTCTTGCGCGGCCGAGGCGGCATGAGGCGGGCATGACGATCCACACGATGGCCGACGGCGCGACGGACGCTGGCGATCCGCAACCCGCGGACGGCCTCATCCTGCGCGACGTCGCGATCCGCCTCGACGGCCGGCGGCTGCTGGCCCTCGACCGCCGCATCGCGCCCGGCGAGACGCTCACCGTCATGGGGCCGTCGGGCTCCGGCAAGTCGACGCTCTTCGCCTTCGTCGCCGGCTTCCTCGATCCGGCCTTTTCGGCCACCGGCAGCGTCGTCCTCGACGGCCGCGAGCTGACGCATCTGGCGCCGCGACAGCGCCGCCTCGGCTTATTGTTCCAGGACGCGCTCTTGTTCCCCCACATGTCGGTGGGCGAGAACCTGCTGTTCGCCCTCGTCCCGACCCTTCGCGGCCGCCGGGCCCGCCGGCAGGCGGCCGAGCGGATGCTCGCCGAGGTGGGGCTCGAAGGCACGTTCGGCCGCGATCCGGCCACGCTGTCGGGCGGCCAGGCCGCCCGCGTCGCGCTCGCCCGTACGCTTCTCGCCGAACCGGGAGCACTGCTGCTCGACGAGCCGTTCTCGCGCCTCGACCAGGCGCTGCGCACCGCCACCCGCAATCTGGTCTTCGCACGGATCCGCGAGCGTCGGATTCCCGCCATCCTCGTCACCCACGATCCCGCCGATGCCGAGGCGGCCGGTGGCCCGGTGGTGGTCATCGGCGAGGACGGGCAAGACGGCCCGACCGACCAGCGGGTCCGGAATGGCGATGCGGCGGGCGCAGAGGGCGTGGCGGGCGTGGCGGGCGCGGAGCGGGCGCGATGAGCCCCGCTCATCCCGCCTTGCCGGAAGAAGCCCTCGGCCTGCCCGTCGTCGAGGTTCTGGCCGAGCTCTCCGACGCGCTCGCCCGTCATGGCAGCGCCGTGCTCGTCGCGCCGCCGGGGGCGGGCAAGACGACGCTGGTGCCGATCCATCTCCTGGCCTCGGGGATCGCCGGCAGGATCATCCTGATCGAGCCGCGCCGGCTGGCGGCCCGCGCCGCCGCCCGCCGCATGGCCTCGCTCATCGGCGAGGAGGTCGGCCAGACGGTCGGCTGGCGCATGCGGCTCGACACCAAGGTCTCGGGCCGGACCCGCATCGAGGTCGTCACCGAGGGCGTCTTCACCCGCATGATCCTCGACGATCCGGAACTCGCCGGCATCGGCGCGGTGATCTTCGACGAGTTCCACGAGCGGTCTCTCGACGCCGATTTCGGCCTGGCGCTGGCGATCGACGTCGCATCGGCCTTGCGCGACGACCTGAAGCTCGTCGTCATGTCGGCGACGCTCGACGGCGCCCGGGTGGCGGCGCTGCTCGGCGATGCGCCGGTCGTCGAGAGCCGGGGGCGCGCCCATCCGGTCACGATCACATACCGCGACCGGCCGGGCACGCTGCCGATCGAGGACGCCGTGGCCGGGGCGGTGCGCGCGGCCCTCTCGAGCGAGACGGGCAGCATCCTGGTCTTCCTGCCGGGCCAGAGGGAGATCCGCCGCGTCGCCGAGCGGCTGGGGGCGCACCTGCCGGCAGGCGTCCTCCTGGCGCCGCTCTACGGCGCCCTCGACGCCGCCGAGCAGGACCTCGCCGTGCGCCCGGCGCCGCGCGGCATTCGCAAGATCGTGCTTGCCACCGACATCGCCGAGACCTCGCTGACCATCGAGGGCGTCCGCGTCGTCGTCGATTCCGGCCTGAAGCGGCGGCCGGCCTTCGAGCCGGAGACCGGGCTGACGCGGCTGGAGACCGTGCGGGTGTCGCGGGCCTCCGCCGACCAGCGGGCGGGCCGCGCCGGGCGCACCGAACCCGGCACCGCGATCCGCCTGTGGCGGGCCGAGCAGACCGCCGCGCTGGAAGCCTTCGACCAGCCTGAAATCCTGGCGAGCGACCTGTCGGGCCTGCTCCTCGACTGCGCCGCCTGGGGGGTCGACGATCCGGCGCGGCTGCCGCTGCTCGATCCGCCCCCGCCGGCGGCGGTCAGGGAGGCCGCCAAGCTCCTCGCCGATCTCGGCGCCCTCGACGGGGCGGGGCGGCTCACCGGGGCGGGCGAGGCGATGCGGGCGCTGCCGCTGCCGCCGCGGCTCGCCCACATGGTCGCGGCCGCTAACCCGGACGACACGGCGACCGCCGCCGAACTCGCCGTTTTAATGACCGAGCGCGGCCTCGGCGGCACCGACGTCGACGTCGCCGAACGGCTGCGGCAGTTAAGGAGTGGCCGCGACCCGCGCTCGAGGGACGCGCAGACCCTCGCCCGCCGCATCGCCACAACGAGCCGCGAGGCGTCGCGCCGGCGCGGTGCTACTCTGGCGGACTGGACGACCGAGGGGGATGTGGGCGCGATCCTCGCCCTCGGCTATCCGGACCGCATCGCCCTGCGCCAGGGATCGCAGTTCACCCTCGCCAACGGTCGCGGAGGAACCATCGGCCAGACCAGCCGACTCGCCAAAGAGCGCGCCCTTGTCGCCGCCGAGATCGTCGGACCGGCGTCCGGCGGGACCATCGTTTCGGCCGCGGCGATGGGTAAGGCTTCGCTCGAGCGGATCATCGCCGCGCGTGCCGTCGAGGAGGAGATCGTCGCCTTCGTCCCCGAGGCGCGGGCGGTGCGCGCCTTCCGGCTGGCGCGGCTCGGCAGGGCCGTCTTGGGCCGGGTGCCGACGCCGCTGCCGCAGGACGAGCGGGTCGCGGCGGCGCTCGGAGACGGACTCCGTCGCTTGGGCATCAGGACGCTGGATTTCGGCAAGGAAGGGGAGCGGCTGCTCGGACGGCTGCGGTTTCTGGCCAAGGCGTTCGGCGAGCCGTGGCCGGACCTGTCGGATGCGGCTCTGTCCGAAGCGGCCGATACCTGGCTGCTCGCCTATGCCCCTGGCGCGGCGAGCTTCGCGGAGCTGACGCCGGACCGGGTCGTCGCCGCGCTCAACGGCCTGGTGCCGCCGGCCTTCCAGGGGCGGCTCGACGAGTTGGCCCCCGGTCATTTCGAGGCGCCATCCGGCTCGCGCGTGCCGATCCGCTACGAGGAGGACCAGCCGGTGCTGGCGATCCGGGTGCAGGAACTGTTCGGCCTGTCGGTCCATCCCGCCATTGCCGACGGCCGCCTGCCGCTGACGCTGGAGCTCCTGTCGCCGGCCCACCGGCCGATCCAGATCACCCGAGACCTTCCCGGCTTCTGGCAGGGATCCTGGCGGGACGTCCGCGCCGAACTTCGCGGACGCTACCCGAAACACGAATGGCCGGAAGATCCGGCCTCCGCAAAGCCGACGGCGCGGGCCAAGCCGCGCCGTTGACGTTCATCCAGCGCCACACGCCACGGGCGGCGAGCCTTGCAAGCTTCGCCGCCCGTGGGAGAGCTTCTGGATCCGGCCGCAGGCGGCGACCTGTCCGGTCCCGCGTCAGGCGGCTGCCTTGTTGACGCTGCCCTCGGCGATCTCGGTCATCGTCCGGTCGCCATGGGCGGTCGCGTCGAGGCATTTCTGCAGCTTGGCGGCATCGTCCTGGAGGCCGAGGCGCCTGGCGAAGGCGGCGAGGCAGCCATAGCCGGCGATGCCGTAATGGGTCATCCGCTGGTACTGGGTGATGATCATCGCGTCGCGGGCGTCGGCGTCGGTGATCTCTTCGTCGAGGCCGTGGGAGCGAGCCTCCCTGACGAGGCCTTCCATGCCCTTGCAGAACTCGCCCGTCGGATCCTCGCCATGCGCTTTGATGATCTCGGACAGCGTCTGGCGGCCTTCCTCGATCCCCTCGACGCCGGCCGCGAGGGCCTTCTTCAGATCCGGGTGATGGGCCGCTTCGGCGAGTTCCCGCGTGGCCTTGGCGGCCTGGGTGTCGGCGCTGTAGATGTCCTGCAGCTGGTCGATATAGATGTCCTTGAGGTTGGCAATCGCCATGAGATGTCTCCTTCGGTTTCCGAGGGGTCGGCGGAACGGCTCACCAGGGTGGAGCAAAGCTCGCAGCGGGCGCCGTCCTTGCCGAACCATTGCCGGTTAAAGATCTGACGGCGGGCTGGCGTTCCGCGCCGGGCGACGGGTTTGTGTAGCCGGCCACGGTTCTCCTCGCCTCGTCGACGGTCCCTTTGATGGGGCGCAATGCGGCGCGCGCCATCGGCGCGTCTTGCCCTATAGTCTCCCGAGTCAGGATGGGGGCAGCCGGAAGCGATGGGTCAGGAGAGCGCCAGGATGCGCAAGAGCGCGGAGACGCACGAGCCGCATTCGCTGGACCTCGCGACGGGCATGCGGGAGAGCCAGCGGCTGCGGCTGGCGACGCTGGTGCGGCTGCGCTGGCTGTCCGTGGCAGGCCAGGTGACCGCCTGCGTCTGCGTCGCCTGGATCCTGGAATGGTCGTTCCCCGTCCTGCCGTGCTTTGCGCTGATCGCCACGTCGGCAGGGCTCAATCTCTATCTCGCCAGCCGCTATTCCGGCAGCTTCCGCCTGTCCTCCACGGCGGCACTGGCGGTCCTCGCCTTCGACATCCTGCAGCCGACCGGGCTCCTGATGCTTACGGGCGGCATCCAGAACCCGTTCTCGATCTTTCTGATCGTCCCGGCGCTGATCGCCTCGGCGACGCAGCCGCCCCTGACGGTGGCCATCATCACCGGCTTTGCCGTCGCCGCCACCACGCTCCTTACCACGGTCCACATGCCGCTGCCCTGGTCCGAACCCGGCGGCGTGTCGCTTCCGGCGGGCTATGTCGGCGGCTTCTGGTTCGCGATCGTCGCGACCCTCGTCTTCGCGGCGGTCTACATCTACCGCGTGGCGGCGGAATCGCGGGCCCTTGCCGATGCCCTCGCGGCGACCGAACTCGTCCTGCAGCGCGAGCAGCATTTGTCCGCCCTCGACGGGCTGGCGGCGGCGGCGGCGCACGAACTGGGGACGCCGCTCTCGACGATCGCCCTCGTCGCCAAGGAAATGCAGCGGTCGGTCCCGCAGGACCAGCCGATCGCCGAGGACGTCATCCTTCTCGTCGAACAGGTGGAGCGGTGCCGGCTGATCCTGCGGCGGCTGACGTCGTTGTCGTCGTCCAGCGAGAGCCATCTCGCCAACCTGTCGCTCCTGGCGCTGCTCGACGAGGTCGCCGAACCCCATCGCAACTTCGGCGTCGAGCTCGACGTCGAGGTCGTCGAGCAATATGGCGAGGAGCCGCGCGCCCGGCGCAATGCAGCGGTGATCTACGGCATCGGCAACATCGTGGAGAATGCCGTCGACTTCGCCCAGTCCGCGGTGGTGATCCGGGCAGGGTGGTCGCAGAGTCTGGTCTGGATCGAGGTTCTGGACGACGGCCCCGGTTTCCCGCCGGCCGTTCTCGACCGGATCGGCGATCCCTACATGTCGAAGCGCGACTATCGCGATCAGCGCAGTGCCGGCGGTCTCGGGCTGGGCCTGTTCATCGCCATGACGCTGTTGCAGCGGTCCGGCGCGACGGTGAAGATCGAAAACCGGCCGAAGGCGGGAGCGATCGCGACCATCGTCTGGTCGCGGCATGCCTATTCCACCGGCCAATCCGCCGGGTGACGTTCCCGCCGCAGGAGGCTCGTCGCGCGGCGACTGATTCGCGGCCCTTGCGCGTGGTCTCCGCATCATGCAATCAAAGGGCGCGGAAACGTGTCGCACGGCCGGCCCGTCCGGGCGGCGAACCCGGACACGGAACGCCTTTGCCGATCGTCCCGGCTCACGACGCTTTGCCTCCGCCTCGATCCGGTTGCTGCAGGTGAGGCGTTCCCTGCCTGTTTCTGCGGCGGCTATGGTAACCTCGCGCGACCAAGAGCTTGCCAGGGGGCGTTGGCGCCGCCATCGACGCGGAGGCTGAAGTCCCGTGTCCGGCCGTTGTGCGGATGGCTGCCGGGCGTGACGACGTCTGGTGGCGGCCGGCAGCACCGCTGCGCAAAAAAGCGGCTGATCAACAAAAGTTTAGTTCACGTGTGATGCATCTGCGCAATTAGTCGCAGCGTAGTTTTGACGCGCACCGGCCCGGCCAGGACGGTTTTCTCCTGCGCACAGGCTTTCTGCCTGCGCCGAATGCCGGAGAGGTCGGCTGGGTGCGGGTGGCGGAGATCGGCCGGTTGCCGAAAAATGTATGGGACGAATAGATTGGGCCAGAGAATGCTCGACCAAACCATGATGCCGATCGACATGCCGCTTCCGGTCAGTGATCCGACCTTACTGCTCGTCGACGACGACAAGCCGTTTCTCCTCCGCATGAGCCGGGCGCTGGACCAGCGCGGCTTCCGGGTGAGCACCGCCGAGAGCATCGCCAGCGGCCTCAGCGCCCTCGAGGATCATGCGCCGGCCCATGCCGTGGTCGACATGCGGCTGGCCGACGGCAACGGACTGGAGGTGGTGGCGGCGCTGCAGCGCAAGCGGCCCGATGCACGGGCGATCATCCTGACCGGCTACGGCAACATCGCCACGGCGGTCACGGCGGTCAAGCTCGGTGCCATCGACTATCTGGCCAAGCCGGCCGACGCGGACGACGTGACGGCGGCCCTGCTTCGCTGCTCCGGCCTCAACGTCGAGATGCCGGAAAACCCGATGTCGGCCGATCGTGTCCGCTGGGAGCACATCCAGCGCGTCTACGAACTCTGCGACCGCAACGTCTCCGAGACCGCCCGGCGGCTGTCGATGCACCGGCGCACGCTGCAACGCATCCTCGCCAAGCGCGCGCCGCGCTGAGGCGCGCGGGGCCGCCGCCAGCATGATCCCGCGCCATTCGGCCCGGGCAAGCGACGCTTTCGCACTGGTGACCGGATGAGGGGACGACGGGGCGGGGCGGGACTGACGTTGCCCCCTCGGCTGAATCCCGTTCGAAGTTCGTTCTGGCCGATCGAGAGGATCAGGACATAACGCCGGAAGCGGCCTCACGGCTGGATGAGACTTGGGGCAGCGTCAATCACGATCGCACCAATCGCGCCCCACTGCTCTCTTCGAGGTGCTCGAGCACCCGCCCGCCGGCAACGTAGGCCCTGGGACGGCGCCGGGGCCACGCCGGCAACAGGCTCCTGCCGCGTAGACACCGCGGGAAGGCGTTTTCCTCTTATTTGGGCTGCAACCGCCTTTGTGACGAGAAGGACACCTTGGGCCTTGACCCTCCAACGGTGGGAAGGCGCACGTTTGCCCGATCACTCCGAATCGGGAAAAGAGACATGTCCGGATCGTTTCAAAAGCCCACACATTCCGCTCCTCACGACCATTCCGGGCATCGGCATGGGCCCGACCATCGGTGCCGTGACCACGAGGTCGCCGAGGGCCTGTCGGGCGAGGTCACCGACCCCGTGTGCGGAATGACGGTCGATGCAGACACTACGGAATATCGAGCCAAGGCAGACGGGAAGGCCTATTTCTTCTGCTCGCAGGGCTGCCTTGAGAAGTTCCAGGCGGACCCGGGTCACTTCACACGGCCCAAACCGGCCGCCGCGGCGGACGTTTCCGACGGTGCCATCTACACCTGCCCTATGCACCCGCAGATCCGGCAGGTGGGCCCCGGAAGCTGCCCGATTTGCGGCATGGCCCTGGAGCCGGAAACGATCACCGGTGAGGAGGGGCCAAGCGAAGAACTGCTCGACATGACGCGACGGTTCTGGATCGGGCTCGCCCTATCGGTCCCCCTGGTCGCCATCGAAATGGGCGGTCACTTTCTGGGAATCGACCGATACCTCAGTCCCGCGGTCTCCAACTGGGTGCAACTGTTCCTGGCGACGCCGGTCGTCCTTTGGTGTGGCTGGCCGTTTTTCGTCCGGGGCTGGAAATCGGTCATAGCCCGCTCGCTCAACATGTTCACGTTGATAGCGATGGGCACGGGCGTCGCATGGGTCTACAGCGTCGTAGGCACGCTGGTCCCGGAGATATTTCCGGACGCGTTCCGGGGCGACGGCGGAACGGTCGCGGTGTACTTCGAGGCTGCCGCGGTCATCACCGTGCTCGTGCTTCTGGGCCAGGTTCTGGAGCTTCGTGCCCGGGAGCGGACGTCAGGTGCCATCAAGGCTCTCCTGAACCTCGCCCCGAAGACAGCGCGTCGGATCGACGCCTCGGGCGGTGAGGAGGAGATCGCTCTCGAAAGCGTGAGGGTGGGCGACCTCCTGAGGGTGCGCCCCGGAGACAAGGTGCCACTCGATGGAGAGGTTTCCGAAGGCCGATCCAACGTCGACGAATCCATGGTCACGGGCGAGCCGCTCCCGGTGGTGAAGTCCGTCGGCGCAAAAGTGATCGGGGGAACCCTGAACGGGCAGGGCGGCTTCGTCATGCGGGCGGAGAAGGTCGGGCACGACACGGTTCTGTCTCAGATCGTCCAGATGGTGGCGAAGGCGCAGAGGTCGCGGGCGCCGATCCAGCGTCTCGTCGACGTCGTTTCGTCCTGGTTCGTTCCTGCGGTGATCGCGGTCGCGGCCGCAGCGTTCGTCGCCTGGTCCGTCTGGGGCCCAGAGCCGGCGATGGCCTATGGCCTTATCGCCGCGGTCAGTGTGCTCATTATCGCCTGCCCCTGCGCGCTCGGTCTGGCAACACCGATGTCGATCATGGTCGGGGTTGGACGCGGGGCGCAGGCTGGGGTCCTGATCAAGAATGCGGAAGCGCTTGAGCGGATGGAGCGGGTCGATGTCCTCGTGGTCGACAAGACCGGGACGCTGACTGAAGGCAAGCCCAGGGTGACCGGCGTTTTTCCTGCGGAGGGTTTAGACGAGAACGAACTGCTCGTCCTCGCGGCGAGCGTCGAACAGGCAAGCGAACACCCGCTCGCCGCGGCGATCGTTGCGAGCGCGAAGGAGCGCGGTCTGGCGCTTGTCCCGGTCTCCGATTTCAACTCTCCGACCGGAAAGGGTGTCGTGGGCACCGTCTCCGGAAGGAGGGTCCTTTTGGGCAACGCCCGATACCTAGCGGAAGCCGGTGCAATGGTCGACGCGATGGAAGCGCAAGCCGACCAACTCCGGCACGACGGCGCCACCGCTATCATTGCGGTCGTCGACGGACGTCCGGCGGGCGTGATCGCGATCGCCGATCCGGTGAAGGCGACGACCCCGGAAGCGATAGCCTCCCTCCACGAGGCCGGCATCCACGTCGTCATGTTGACAGGCGACAACCGAACGACGGCCGAAGCCGTCGCGAGGAAACTCGGTATCGACGAAGTTCGAGCGGACGTCCTGCCTCAGGACAAGGGCGACATCGTTGCCGGCCTGCGGTCACAGGGCCGCGTCGTCGCCATGGCTGGCGATGGCGTCAACGATGCACCCGCGCTTGCCGCGGCGGACGTCGGGATCGCCATGGGAACCGGCACGGACGTCGCCATGGAGAGCGCCGGGGTCACGCTCCTGCGTGGAGACCTGCGCGGCATCGCGCAAGCCCGTCGCCTCAGCCGAGCAACCATGAGCAACATCCGTCAGAACCTGTTCTTCGCCTTCGTTTACAACGCCGCGGGGATCCCGGTGGCGGCAGGCATCCTCTATCCGACTTTCGGGCTCCTGCTTTCGCCGATCATCGCTGCTGCGGCGATGGCGCTGTCGTCCTTCAGCGTGATCGTCAACTCGTTGCGGCTGCGATCGACCCAAATCTAGGAGGCGGACGTTCCGCCTCTTTCGACCGACGGGATCGATTTCCACTCGCTACAGGTTAGTCCCGACGAGTTTCCGTGGATTACACATCCGAAAGCAAGCAAGGAATACCAGTGACCTACACCCGCTTTGGCGCGATGATCGCCACCTCGACCATCGTCATGTTCGGTCTGATGTATCTGAACACCTACGCGCTGGATCACGTCTTCTACAGCCAGACGCGAACCTGGATGGCGATCTACATGGGCGCCGTGATGGCCGCCATCATGCTCGGCTTCATGTGGTCGATGTATCAGAACAAGGCCGCGAATATCGCAATTCTCGCGGCGGCGGTGATTGTCTTCGCGGGTTCGCTGTTTCTCGTCCGCAGCCAGGAGACGGTCGGCGATGTCGCCTACATGAAGGCGATGATTCCGCACCATTCGATCGCCATCCTGACCAGCGAGCGGGCGGAGATCACCGATCCGCGCGTGCGTCAGCTCGCCAACGAGATCATCGAGGCGCAGGTCCGCGAGATCGACGAGATGAAACGGCTGATCGCCGACCTGGAAGCAAATCCGCCCGCGGAGGGTGCCCCTGTGATCCCAGCGGTTGGTGTTGACGGATAAGGGTGTCGCCGGATGCACGGTCGATAGAGGATCAAGGGTCCGGGCGGCGTCAGTCTCCTCCCAAGAGACAGGTTGGCCCAAGGCCGGCTCCGCGTCGGAACCGGCCGTGGGCGCGACCTAACCCGCGACGACCACCGCAGGATAGCCGGCTGCACGAATGGCCTGCCTGATGAGTGCGCCGTCGGATTGGCTGGTTACCGAAACCGTTCCGGCTTTCAGGTCCACGGCGACGTCGGCAGCCGGGTCCACCGCGTGGACGGCCTTACCGACGCTCGAGGCACAATGGCCGCAGCTCATTTTGTCAACCTTCAACTTCATGATCGGGCTCCTGTGGTTCGATCACGTTCCAGATGGGGTTTCCCACGGTTGGAAGGTCAAGGCCGTCTCCCGCAATTGGGCCGTCATGCCCGCGAGAATTGTGTCGCTCGACGCTGACCTGGTTCTGGAGGCTCCGCGATCATGTCATGTGAAAGGCTCCCGATAATCGGGCAATCGGGTCGGCCATCGCCATGGCAATGCTCGGCGAGATGCCGGAGCGTCGATACAATCTCACCAAGCTCACGCATCCGCTTTTCCAGCTCTTCCACATGCGCGAGCGCGAGGCGCTTCACGTCGGCACTCGCTCGACCCCGGTCGATCCAGAGCGCCAGCAATTCCCGGATCCGTTCGATCGGAAAGTTGAGGTCGCGGGCGCGGCGGATGAACCGCAGGATGGCGACCTCCGATTGTGAGTACACCCGGTAACCCGCGTCGCTGCGTCCGGCCGCCTCGATCAGCCCGATGCTCTCGTAATATCGGATCATCTTGGAGCTGACGCCAGATGCCTCGGATGCCTTGCCGATGTTCATAGACAGCTCCTTGCCAGGGCGAGTAGACCAGAGATCCCGGCCGTCGATATCTGCTTTCGGTCCCGGGGGCGACGGCATCAATCCCGCAGACGGGGCGCAGGAAGCGCCCCCCGTCTTGGCGAGGGCTATCACGTTGGTGCTCGAATGAAGATGGAGCTTCCCCATCATGGGAGGTTCGAGCCCCCAATACTCAGGGGGCGGCATGCTTGCATCCCACCTTGCGTGTAGCCACGTGACTGAGAAGCAGGAGCGAAAGCGATGATGTCCGACGGAGCGATGATAAACCCGGGACAGATGGGGTGGATGATGGGAGGGATGGGTCTCATCGGCATCCTGGTGATCGTTGTGCTCGTCCTCGCTCTCTTCAGCCTGGTGAAATATCTTCGAAGCTAGGTGTCGTGCTCATCGCGGCCGTCGCGGGCGTTGCGACCAACCTATCTCCCCCCGCAGTGTCGGCCACAGGCGCGGACCATGGGAACGAGATCGTTCCCTGCGGTCAGGGGCGCTGGCTTCATCGCAGATGAGGCACGATTTGAAGAATTTGGTGCACGCGCCCCTCGCGACGTAGTTCGGCCGCAGTTCGAGTGTGTCGTTGTCTGGAAGTGGCGCGAGAGGTATACGCACCCGCATGTCGTTCCTTCTGAACAAGATGGCCTCGCTGCTCGCGACCTTGGTGGTCGTGGGTATCGCGCTGTTCTGTTCATCGTCGGCGCAGGCGCACACGAATCACGGGACCGAAACGGCCGAGGCTTTCGCACTGGCTCTTGCTGGCGATGTCGTCGCCGAAGATGCGGCGGCCGTCACAGGCGATGACGGGGAAGTGGCCGGGCATCGAGACAGCTCTCTATCATCATGCTGCGGGACGGGTGTCTCAACCTGCATGGCGGCGGCGACTAGCGCGCCGGCAATCCGCCTTCGTGCACCGCCCTCGGCGACGCATGGGCCCGCCCTCGAATCTGGGCTGCTTGACGGCACCAGTCTCGACGGCTTGATCAGACCTCCCAAAGCCCTCGTCTGACACCCCGCGGGCGCGCATGCGCGTCCCGAGCGATGTTCCAGACCTTGGGTTTTCCCGATGCACCTCCGTATCCTGACTGCGGCCGCGATGGCCGTCCTGACGCTTGCGTCGCCTGTTCGCGCTCACGAAGGGCACGACCACGGCACGCCGCCGCCGGTTGTCTCCGCACAGACCGCGCCCCGCGCCGAGGCGCAGAGCGCTCTCTTCGAACTCGTGGCGGTCGCGCGCGGACCTTCGCTCGAAATCCATCTCGACCGCTTCGACACCAACGAGCCCATCGTCGGCGCGACGCTGGACGTCGAGACCCCGGCCGGGCCCGTGACGGCGACGGTGGACGGCGATGTCTACCGCCTTGACGCCCCCTGGGCGGAGCAGCCGGGCACCTACGATCTCATCGCGACGATCGCCAGCGGCAGCGACATCGACTTTCTCACGGCGACGCTCGTCATTCCCGAGGCACCCGCGCCAGTCGTCGCGGCGAATTCCGGTTGGCTGGTCGGATCGGCCCTGGCGACCGAGATGCAGGAGGCGCTCGCCGTCGACCTGACGGATCGGCTGTCGCGCAATGACCCCGCCATCCTCGCGGTCGGAGCCCTCGGTTTCGGACTCGGTGTCCTTGCCATGGCGGTGTTTCGGCGGAGGGTCTTCGTGGCGGCCGGGACCGTCGCGGTCCTCGTCGTCCTTTTCACCGGATCGATCGCGGTTGCCCAAGAAGCAACCGCGGCGCCCGTCGTCGGCGTCCGCGACCTCGCCCAGCGGCTTCCTGACGGGTCGGTCTTCGTTCCCAAGCCCTCCCAACGCATTCTCGCCATCCGCACCCTCCTGACCGCCGCATCCGAGCATCGCCGCAGCGTCGAGATGCCCGGACGCGTCATCCCCGATCCCAATGCGAGCGGCTACGTCCAGGCCTCGATTGCCGGGCGGCTCTCGTCGCCGCCGGGCGGGTTCCCGCGGCTTGGCTCTAAGGTCGCGGCTGGTGACGTCCTCGCCTTCGTGACCTCGCCGATCCAGACGATCGACCAGTCCGACCTCCGCCAGCGCCTCAGCGAACTCGATCAGGCCATCTCGATCGCCGAGCAGCGGGTGCGCCGTTCCGAAACGCTGGTGAAGAGTGGCACGATCGCCCAGACGACGCTCGACGAGACGCGGATCGAGCTGGAGGGTCTTCGCGAACGCCGCGTGGCAATCGAGCAGGTTCAGGTCAAGCCGGAACCGCTGGTCGCCCCGGTCTCCGGGGTGATCGCGGCGTCGAACGCCATCGCCGGACAGATGGCGGAGAGCAATGCCGTCGTCTTCCACATCGTCGATCCCGAACGCCTGTGGGTCGAGGCACTGGCTTACGGCGGGGCCGGCTCCTTCGCCTCGGCCTCGGCTGAAGTCGGGGACGGCCGGGCGTTGTCCCTGACGTTCGAGGGCGCGGGTTTTGCCGGCACCTCGCCGGCGCTGCCAGTCCACTTCCGTGTCGAGGGCGAGACCACGGGCCTGCGGCCCGGGCAAATGCTGACGGTGCTTGGGCAGTCCGAGGAGACGGAAGCGGGCATCGCCTTGCCGCGGACGAGCGTGCTCCGAGGACAGAACGGACAGGACATCGTCTTCATCCATTCCGGCGCGGAACGCTTCGAGCCGAAGGAGGTTCGCGTCCTGCCGCTCGACGGGCAGCGGGTCCTCGTCGCCGCCGGCATCGAGGCGGGCAGCCGCGTGGTGACCGAGGGGGCCGAGCTCCTCAACCAGATCCGCTGAGGGCGAGCCGATGTTCACCTTTCTCGTCACGCAATCGCTGCGCAACCGCATGCTTGTCCTCGCCATCGCCGCTGTGCTGGTGCTCTACGGCGCCTTCGTCTCGATGCGCCTGCCCGTGGACGTTTTTCCCGACCTGAACCGACCCACCGTCACCATCATGACGGAAGCGGAGGGCCTCGCCCCGCCCGAAGTCGAGCAGCTCGTCACCTATCCGCTCGAGACGCAGATGAACGGCCTTCCGGGCGTCAGCCGGGTGCGCTCCGTCTCGGGTGTCGGCCTCTCGATCGTCTATGTCGAGTTCGACTGGGACACCGACATCTACCTGAACCGCCAGCAGATCGCCGAGAAGCTGGCACTGGTGCGCAGCCAGCTTCCGCCGGGCGTCTCGCCGCAGATGGGGCCGATCTCCTCGATCATGGGGCAGGTGATGCTCGTCGCCATGACCGCGCCCGACGATGTGTCGCCGATGGCGTTGCGCGAGGCGGCGGATGCGCTCGTGCGGCCCCGGCTCCTCGCCGTGCCGGGTGTCGCGCAGGTCATCCCGATCGGCGGCGAGGTCCGTCAGTACCGCGTCGCCCCGCACGCCGCCTCGCTCCGGGCGCTCGGCGTCACGATGGAACAGGTCGAAGGCGCGCTCGCCTCGTTCGGGGCCAATACCGGCGGCGGCTTCACCGACCAGTATTCCCGCGAGTTCCTGATCCGGAACATCGGTCGCAGCCTCAGCCTCGACGATCTGCGGGGCCTCGTGGTGGCGACAGTCGGAACGCGACCCGTCCTGCTCGACGAGGTCGCCGACGTCTCCTTCGGCGCCCGTCAGAAGCGCGGAGAGGCCGGGTACATGGGTCGCTCCGCCGTCATCGTATCGATCGAGAAGCAGCCCGACGTCGATACGCTTGCTCTGACCCGGCAACTCGAAGCGGCGCTCGGCGAGGTCAGCGCCTCGCTTCCGGACGGCATCCGGGCCGATCAGGTCCTCTTCCGGCAGGCGGACTTCATCGAGACCTCGATCAAGAATGTCCAGACGGTGCTGCTCGAGGCCATCGTGGTGGTGGCGATCGTCCTCTTCGCCTTTCTCCTGAACGTTCGCACGACGGTGATATCCCTGACGGCGATCCCCGTTTCCATCCTGGCGACGGGCATCGTCTTCCATCTGATGGGGCTCTCCATCAACACCATGACGCTCGGCGGACTCGCCATCGCCATCGGCGAACTCGTCGACGACGCGGTGGTGGACGTCGAGAACATCTTCCGGCGCCTCCGGGAGAATCGCGAGCTCGGCAACCCGCGCTCGGTGTTCGACGTCGTCGTCTCCGCCTCGCAGGAGGTCCGCTCAGGCATCGTCTACGCGACGGTCATCATCGTCCTGGTCTTCGTGCCGTTGTTCGCCTTGACCGGGATCGAGGGACGGCTCTTCGCGCCGCTGGGACAGGCCTACATCGTCTCGATCCTCGCCAGCCTCGTCGTATCGATCACCCTTACTCCGGTCATGGCCTACTACCTCCTGCCGAGCCTCAAGCGGCTGGACGAGCGCGAAGGCTTCATCGTGCGGTGGATTAAACGTGGCAATCGCGTCCTTCTGAACCGCGCGTTCCGCTGGCCGCGGCTCCTCATGGCGGGCGCCACGCTGGGCGTGGTTGTCGCCGCCGTCGGGGCGACGGCCTTGCCGCGGGCATTCCTGCCACCCTTCAACGAGGGGACGCTGACCATCAGCATGGCCTTCAACCCCGGCATCTCCCTGGCGGAGTCCCATCGCGTCGGGCTGATCGCCGAACGCATCATCATGGAGGTGCCGGAGGTGTCCGTCGTCGGAAGGCGCACCGGTCGGGCGGAACTCGACGAGCACGCCGAGGGCGTCCACTCCTCCGAGATCGAGGTCGACCTGGAGACGGGGCGAACCAAGACCGAGATCGAGGCCGACATCCGCTCGCGTCTTTCCGTCCTTCCCGTGGCGATCAATATCGGCCAGCCCATCTCGCACCGCCTCGACCACATGCTGTCCGGCGTGCGGGCGCAAATCGCGCTGAAGGTCTTCGGCGAGGATCTCGACACGTTGCGCACCGTCGCGGAGAGCCTGAGGGGCCGAATGGCGACGGTCCCGGGAATCGTCGACCTCCAGGTCGAGAAGCAGGTCCGCATTCCGCAGCTCGAGATCCGGATCGACTACGAGCGCGCCGCCCTGTTCGGGATACAGCCCGCGAAGATCACCGAGGAGTTGGAGCAGCTTTCCAATGGTCGTGTCGTCTCCCGCCTCGTCGACGGCAACCGCACCTACGATGTCGTCATTCGCCTGGGCGATGCGGAACGCACGACCGAGGCGCTCGGGGACCTTCTGATCGAGACGCCGGCAGGTTGGATACCGGTGCGCGAACTTGCCGAGGTGCGGGAGACCGACGGTCCGAACCAGATCCTGCGGGAAAACGGCCAGCGCCGCGTCGTCGTTCTCGCGAACGCCGCCGGTGATGCCGACATGGCCGGGGTAATCGAGCAAGTCCGGGCCGAGCTGGCCGCAGCAGAGCTTCCGCCCGGCTTCTCGACGAGCCTCGAAGGCACCTTCCAGGCGCAGGAAGAGGCGAGCCGCACCATCGGGCTGCTGTCGCTGGTGTCGCTCGCGATGATCTTCGCGATCCTCTACAGCCGCTATCGCTCGGCCGTCTTCACGCTGATCATCCTTGGCAGCATCCCGCTTGCCCTGATCGGCTCGGTCGCGGCGCTCTGGCTCTCAGGCCAGCCGCTGTCGGTCGCCTCGATGATCGGCTTCATCACGTTGACGGGAATCGCGGCGCGCAACGGCATCCTGAAGATCAGCCACTACATCAACCTCTCGATCCACGAGGGCATTCCCTTCGGGCGCGAGCTCGTCATGCGGGGAAGCCTCGAGCGGCTGACGCCCGTACTGATGACCGCCCTCTCGGCAGGCGTGGCGCTGGTGCCGCTGATGATCGACCCCTCGGCACCGGGCAAGGAAATCCTTCACCCCGTCGCCGTGACGATCTTCGGCGGCCTCGTCTCATCGACGCTGCTCGACACCTTCCTCACCCCCGTCCTCTTCCTGCGCTTCGGGGAAAAGCCCCTGAAGCGGCTCGTCGAGACGGCTCGCCTTCAATCAGCCCAAGGAACCCCGGACGCCGTGACCGACACGGCTGCGGCCCACACGTTCTGACCAACGGAGTTACCAATCATGATCGCTCGCACCTTCCTCCTCGCCGCCGCCATCGTCGCCTCGACGGCAGCCAACGCCCACGACCCGCGCAAGGGTCCGAACGGCGGGACGCTCGTGGACGCGGGAGCCCACCACGTCGAACTCGTCGCCGCGGGAAACGAAGTGAGGGTCTATGTCAGCGATGCCGCGGACGCACCCCTTCCCAGCGACGACTTCAAGGGCACCGCGATCCTGCTGATCGGCGGCAAGCCGGCGCGCGTGCCGCTCGCGCCGGCCGGCGCGTTTCTGTCGGGGCCGCTCGAGACGGCAGTCGAAGGGCCCGTGAAGGGGGCCGTGCAGCTCACGGCGTCCGACGGGAAGACCTCCCAGGCGAAGTTCGACTGAACGGCCGCCGAAACGGCGTTATGCCCGTGATCCGCAATCATCTGGCCCGAGGGCCATTCCAGGAGAACTACCATGCGCAAGACACTGATCATTGCCGCCACGATCGCTGCCCTTCCGTTCCTCGCTCATGCCCAGGATAGCCAGCCCATGTCCGGTCACTCGATGTCCGGCGGCGTGGCGGGGATGTCGGGGGAAGCGGAGCTTCCCGAGGCTTGCAACGGCGCCGTGGGAGCCATGGACATGTCGGCGATGACGGACGGCATGTCCGATATGATGTCGGGCATGGACGAAGCTCAGATGGCCAGCCACGCATCGATGATGAAGATGCACGGCCCGATGATGAGGGCTGCCATGATCGAGGACCCCGACCTGGCCTTCAACTGCGGGATGATCGCCCATCACTATGGAGCCATCGCCATGAGCGAGCTCGAACTGAAGATGGGCAAGGACGAGGCGTCGCGTAAGATGGCGCAGATGATCATCGATACGCAGAAGAAGGAGATCGAGGAGATGACCCTTCGCGTCGAGGCTCTTGCGAAGTAGGCCCGTTCCATGACGGGAGCGGCTTTCCCACCGCTGCCGAGTAGCGGTCAGCGGCGGCGCAGGCCGCTCAAACCCTGAAAAAACCAAAGAAGAGAGGACCAAGCCATGATGTCCAAGCGAACGACGTTCCTCGCCGGCGCGCTCGCCCTTTTGTCCACGTCGGTGCTCGCGGCCGAGAACGTCGAGATGTTCTCGACGTCGGGATGCGGGTGCTGCATCGGCTGGATGAAGCACCTCGAGGATGCCGGATTCGAGGTCGAGAACGAGAACCTCGCGATGGCGGATCTTTACGCGAAGAAGATGGAGGCCGGGCTTCGGCAGGGCCAGACCTCATGCCATACCGGGTTTGTGGGCGGCTACGTCGTCGAGGGTCACGTCCCGGCCGCCGAGATCAAACGGCTCCTCGCCGAAAAGCCCGACGCGATCGGCCTGACCGTTCCCGATATGCCTGCTGGCAGCCCCGGAATGGGGGAAAGCGACGAGCCCTACGAGGTGCTCCTGGTAGGGCGGGACGGCTCGTCCACCGTCTACGCACGCTATCCCCGGTGATGGATCTCCGGAGCCCTCGCTACGCGGCTCTTGCTTGCTTCCCGGTCCGGCCGCGCGACTGGCTGCGGGTGGGGGTTTCCGGTTGAACGTTGCGGATTACGGCCGCCGACGTCGGGCGCCGCGTCCGACAGGCGAGGGTGGGGTGCGCTTCAGTGGGGAATCATCATCACTGTGCCATCTTCGGCGCCGACTAGTTTCACCCTGTGTCAACGACGGCGCAAACAGGAAGCCGGTTCATTCATGAACTGAACAATACCGCGTTCGACCAGAGACCGATGCAAAGCGAATGCCATGAGGCTTTCGTGCGTCTTAACCGGTACCCGGCCTTCGCCATGAGGAAAGTCTACCTCACGCGGAGGTCGGACCATGGAATCGTCGCCGGTCTTCTCGAGCCATGGAAACCGATCCGACCCCTTTGGTCTGGTTCCCGAAATTCGATGTTCGTCAGAGGTTTGGCACCCGCGCTTGGGGCGGGCGTTTTGTGGCGGTGAGAGAGGGATTCGAACCCGCCAGTCTGACAGCTCAGCAAAATCAGGAACTTATGGAACGTTAGAGCGAAAGTGATCCGCGCCTGGGAACTTTGATGGGAACATAGAGACGCTTCTGTCCCTCGGCAACGCTCCGACATCTCGATATCTCCACCCATGGTGTCGTTATGGCGAGAAGTGAAGCGTTCCGGGCGTGTTTCGGGGTGCCGGTATGACCCCGCCCCCTGAATTGGGGGTGGAAAGGATTGCCGTGCAGCGTGGCTGGGAGGCCTTGTAGGCCTGCGGCTGGTCGATCCAGACGCCGCGCCCGAAGAACCCGAAGTCGGCATCGCCCGAGGTGGCGGCCGCGTTCAAAAAAAGCTTGCCGAAATCGTCGAACAGGAGGTCCAGACCCACCCCGAACGGCCGGTGGAGGTCTTCGCCAGCGACGAGCACCGGCTCGGCCTGAGGCCGGTCACACGGCGGGTCTGGGCGCCGGTCGACGAGCGGCCGACGGCGCTCGGCCATCATCGCTTCGCCTGGCTCTATGTCACGGCCTTTGTGTCGCCGGCCACCGGCGAGGTGTTCTGGTATCTGTCGAACGGCATCTCCAAGCCCTTGTTCGAAGCGCTGCTGGCCAGCTTCGCCTGGGAAGCCGGGGCCGGACGCGAACGCACCATCGTGCTGGTCATCGACAATGCGGGCTGGCACAGCGAGGCCGGCTTGACGGTCCCGGACGGGCTGCGGCAGGTCTTCCTGCCGCCCTACACCCCCGAGCTTCAGCCAGCAGAGACCCTGTGGGCGCTCGTCGACGAGCCTGTGGTCAACAAGCATATTGCCTCCATCGCCGAACTCGACGCCATTATCGCCGAGCGATGCTGCCACCTCGCCAAGCAGCCCGACATCATCAGAGGACGGGCCGGTTTCCACTGGTGGCCCAGAAAGACCAATCCGAACTAGTCATCCGGAAGTCGTATCACTTCAAGGGGTCGCAGAAGACCAGGTAGGACGAGACGATGTCGTTCCAGCCGTACTTTTCGAGATTGACCATGCCTTGCGAGCCCCAGAAGATCGCGTCGCCGCCGCCGATTCACAGACGTCGCGCCAGACCTCGGTCGAGCAACGTACGCTTGCACTGTCGTCGCAGCGAATGGAGGAGATCCTGTCGTTCCACCAGGGACCGACCGTGCTGACGGTCTGGGCGTAGGTGTCGGTCGAGCTGTTGCAGTAGGCGAGCCAACTGACGGTCTTGCGCCACGCCTGGCCGCCATGGCGGAGTCAGGGTCCTGGGATCAGACCAAGTTCCAACAGGCTTTCGGCACTCGCGACGATCGCCTCTCGCACCGGGCGCGGCGTCCAGCCGAAGAGACGCTGCGCCTTTTCGGATGACGCCGATCGCGGGACAGGCGGTTCCGAGCTTGCGCCGGAGCCCTCCCTGGTCGGAAGCCGATCGGCAAAGGCGGGAAAGGCCTCGCGCAGCATCGCCGCAATGGCGATCAGGGACGTGTCCCCGCCGGTTGCCAGAAAGCGCTCGCCGGCTGCGGCCGGATGGACCATGGCCCGCAGATGCAGGTCGGCGACGTCCCGCACGTCGACGGCGCCGAAATGCAACCGCGGCGCCTCCGCGATCTCGCCCGCCAGCATCTGCCGGATCATGTCGACCGATGTGGACAGAGACGGCCCCAAGGCCGGCCCGAAGATCCCGACAGGGTTGACGACGGCGAGTTCCGTATCGCCGCCATGCGCCTTCATGAAGTCCCAGGCGGCCCGCTCGGCGATGGCTTTCGACTGGATATAGGGATGCGCATCGGGCCCGGTGACGTCGGTCCAGTCGCGCTCGTCATAGGGTCGGCCTTCGACCACGTGGCCGTATCCCACGGCCGCGAAGGAAGACGTCAGGACGAGGCGCCGAACGCCGGCCGAAACGCCGGCGCGCAGCACGCGAAGCGCCCCGTCCCTGGCGGGGCGGATCAACTCCTGGGGGTCGGCGGGCACGGAGGCCGGGAATGGCGAGGCGACGTGCAGCACGTATTCGCAGCCGGCGACCGCCACGTCCCATCCCGCGTCGTCTTCGAGGTCGGCGGCAAAGAGGCTCAGCCGGTCGGCGCCGTCGACGCCGGCCCGCGCCAGCATGGCGCCGATCTCGGCTTCCCGCGAGAGCGAGCGGACGGTGGCGCGCACGCCGTGCCCGGCGGCAAGGAGCTGCGCGATGCAGTGGCTGCCGACGAAGCCGCTGCCGCCCGTGACGAGAATGCAGGCCATGAAATCTCCGAGGATGATCTTGTCGTTCGAACCGCTTGATCAGTGGGCGCGGCCGAAGCTGCGCCCACTGGGCTGAGAGGCTCAGCTTCGGATGAAGTCGAGAAGGTCCTTGTTGACCCGGTCCTGATGGGTCGCGGTGAGACCGTGCGGCGCGCCGGGATAATAGATCTCGACGGCGCCCTTCACGAGTTGCGCCGACTTCCTGGCAGAGTCCTTCACCGGGACGATCTGGTCGTCCTCGCCGTGCAGGACGAGCGTCGGCACGTCGATCTTCTTCAGGTCTTCCGTAAAATCGGTCTCCGAAAAGGCCTTTACGGATTCATAGGCGTTGTGCCGGCCTGCCTGCATGCTCCACAGCCAGAACTGGTCGAGGATGCCCTGCGAGACCTTGGCGCCCTCGCGATTGGCGCCGTAGAAGGCGATCGCCAGATCCTTGTAGAATTGCGAGCAGTCACCGGCGACACCGGCACGGATGTCGTCGAAGACTTCGATTGGGAGCCCCTCCGGATTGGCGTCCGACTTCAGCATGATCGGCGGTACCGCCGCCACGAGCACGGCCTTCCTGACGCGAGCGGTGCCGTGCCGGCCGATATAGCGGGCGACCTCGCCGCCGCCGGTCGAGTGGCCGATCATCGTCGCCTCCCGAAGGTCCAGCGCCTCCATGACCGCCGAAAGGTCGTCGGCGTAACCGTCCATGTCATTGTGTGCGAAGGCCTGTTCGGACCGTCCGTGGCCGCGGCGGTCCACCGCGACGCAGCGGAAACCCTGGTGGACGAGAAACAGGATCTGCGGATCCCAGGCATCGGAGTTGAGCGGCCAGCCGTGCGAAAAGGTGACGACCGGCCCGGTGCCCCAGTCGCGGTAGAAGATCTGCGTGCCGTCGAAGCTTTTGACCATACCCATCGTCTTGCGTCCCTGTGCTGCGGAGGTTGAAGGATTGGCGTCTGTCGCCGCCGATGCCGGCAGCGCCCATGCCGCGCCGGCAGCAAGGCCGGTCAGCATCAGGTCACGCCGCGTGAGTGCGGCGAATGCGTGTGAAGGCTGCTGCCCCATGGCGAGCTCCTCGCGGGTTCGATGGTCGGACGGTCGATCGTCGGCCGGGCCTCATGCCCGGAGGGAGATGTCCGCCGACGAGGAGAGAATGGCGGGCGGCGCCTTTCGCCGCGATCGCCCGCAGGGGGCGCCGGATCATCCCTTCGGATGAGTGCGCCGTGCGAGCGTGTGATGGCCGAGTGGGCGGCCGCAGGCTTCAATGCGCTCGAGGTTTTTCCCACGAAAGCTGGAGCGCAGAATGAAGATCGTGATCATCGGCGGAACCGGGCTGATTGGTTCCAGACTGGCGGCAAGGCTCCGGGCGAGCGGCCACGAGGTGGTCCAGGCGGCGCCGAAGACCGGGGTCGACGCCTTGACCGGCGAAGGCCTCGCCGAGGTCATGGCCGGAACCGCGGTCGTGGTCGACGTCTCGAACTCGCCGTCCTTTGCGGACGATGCGGTGATGGACTTTTTCGTCACCTCCTGCCGCAACCTCATGGCGGCCGAGAGCCAGGCCGGCATCCGCCACCATGTAACGCTGTCGATCGTCGGCACGGACCGTTTGCCAGACAGCGGCTATATGCGCGCCAAGGTGGCACAGGAGGCGATCGTCGAAGCCTCGGGGGTGCCCCATACGATCGTTCGCTCGACCCAGTTCTTCGAGTTCCTGACCGCGATCGCCGATGCCGGTGCTACGGCCGCAGGGGAGATCGTGCTCCCGGCCGTGCTCTTCCAACCGATCGCGGCGGACGACGTTGTGGAGATCCTGGCCGAGATCGCGACAAATCCGCCACTCAACGGCCGCGTCGAGATCGCCGGGCCGGAAAAGGCGCCCTTCGCCCGCTTCGTCAAGCCGCGCATCCGCGCCGCCGGAGACGGCCGGACGGTCAGAGCCGACAGGGACGCAGGCTATTTCGGGACGAAGGTCGACGACGGTTCCCTGACGCCCGGCGCATCGCCCCGCCTCGGATCCACCCGCTTTGATGCCTGGCTGAGCCGCCTCTGACCCCCTTGCAACATCAGGAGAACCGCCATGCCGAAACTTCTCTTCGTCATCGCTGCGGCAGCAGCGACATGTCTCAGCATGTCGAAGGCCGCGGCGCACGACAGCGCCAAGGACGCCAGCGTGACGCTCGTCTTCGATCAGGCCATCCCGAACGTTCCCGGCAAGAGCCTTCGCGCCGTCCTCGTCGAATACGGACCCGGCGGTCACTCGCCCTCCCACACCCATGCGCATTCGGCGTTCATCTATGCGACGGTGCTCGAAGGTGCGGTCAAGAGCCAGATCAATGACGGCCCTGCGCGGGTGTTCTCGGCCGGCGAGAGCTTCGTCGAGATGCCGGGCGATCATCATCGCCTCAGCGCCAATGCCAGCGCTACGGACCCCTCGAAGCTGCTCGCGATCTTCGTGGTCGATACCGGCGAGACCGAGCTGACGACGCCGGACCACGAATGACTGGGCTCGATGCCTTTCCTGAAGCTGCACGCGGAGCTTGAGAACATGACACGGATGCGTCTGATGGCGGGCGTCGAGGTGCCTGCGACGGCGGTCGTCGATCGGGCGATCGACCATGCCCGGCACCATTGCGAGCCCTACCTCTTCAACCATGTCATGCGCTCTTGGCTGTTCGCGGCAAGGCTGGCGCAGCTTCGGGAACGGCAGCACGACGCCGAAGTCCTGGCGGTAGCCACGCTCCTTCACGACGTCACCCTCAATGAGAGCTTCGCCGGCCCCCGCCGGTTCGAGGTGGAAGCGGCCGACATCGCCCGGGACTTTGCGAGAAGCGCCGGGTTCGAGGAGCGCCGGGCGCAACTCGTCTGGGACGCCGTCGCGCTGAACTCCACCCCCTCCATCGGGCTCCACAAGGAAGCCGAGGTCGCCCTCTGCACGGCCGGGATCGGCCTCGACGTCATCGGGTTCGACTATGACCGGCTGCCGCGCGAGACGGTCGCGGGGATCGTCTCGGTCTTCCCCCGTCTGGCGATGAAGCGCCGGATGAGCCACTGCTTCTGCCATATTGCCGCGCACTATCCCGGGACGACCTACGACAATTTCGTCCGCGACTACGGCGAGCGTCATGTTCCCGGCTATGCTGCGCCGTCGGTGGTCGATCTGGTCGACGGCACTCCCTTCGAGGAGTGACGGCACCTCGCTGCCGCGATGGGCCCGGGCCTGTCCGTCATGGAAAACCATGACAGGCATCGGCCGTCTCCTCGGCTATGATCGGCGCGTTCCAATTCGACCTGTCGAAGGTTCGCGCGGATGTTCTGGTCATGCCTGGTCTTTGCTATTTTGGCGGCCGTCGCCGGATTTGTCGGCGGTGTCTCGTGGGAGCGCCGGCGGGACAGGCGGGAGCGGACCATCGATCGCGTCGCCCGGCGGATCGTCGAGGGCATGCCCGCGCAGGGTTGGGCGGCGGATCCCGACGGCAACTTCACCTATATCAATCCCGTACTCGCCGGCTTCTATGGCCTCGGCGAGGCGTTTTTCCTGCTCGACAAGAACGCCACGCCGGATTTCGACGCGGCCTTTCGAAACTTGCAGAAGACGGTTCTGCATCCGGACGATTTCGAGCGCACCTCCGAGGCGTGGCGCCGCTGCCGGGCGGAGGGGACGCATTTTTCCAACGAGCACAGGGTCCGCCGCGCCGATGGCGTCTATCGCTGGATCCGGGCGGCGGCCAATCCGGCGCGCGACGCGAAGGGCAGGATCGTCGCCTGGTACGGAACCTCGCTCGACATCGACGATCTGAAGAAGACCGAACTGGCGCTGCAGCAGCGCGAACAGGCCCTGCAGCGGCTGATCGACACGGTTCCGGTCCATATCTGGTGTGCCGACCCGGACGGCGAGCCGACCTATATGAACGAGCGGTTGCGATCCTATCTCGGCCTCACCGTGGAAGACTTCGATCCAGCCCATCGATCCCGCCTGGCGCAGATCGTCGCGACGGTCGTCCATCCCGACGATGCTGCCGCGGTCGAGCGGGAGGTCAGACGGTCGGCAGAAGCCGGAACGTCCTTCGTCATGGAGTATCGGCAGCGTCGTTCCGATGGCGCCTACCGTTGGATCGAGGGGCGCTCGGAGCCGCTCAAGGGCGAGGACGGCGCCGTCCTCCAGCGATACGGGATCTGCATCGACATCGACGACCGCAAACGCGCCGACGAAACGCTGCGGCAGCGCGAGCGCGACCTGCAGCAGATCGTCGACACCGTGCCGGTGCAGATCTGGTGCATGTCGCCGGACGGTGAGACACTGTATTTCAACAAGCGACTGCAGGAGTATATCGGCATCGCGCCGGAGGCGCTCCCGGCGCCGGGTCGCCTGGCGCAGACGAACCGGGCGGTCATCCATCCGGACGATCTCGCCGTTGCGGAGGCCAGTCTTCTCGCAAGCCTTCAGACCGGTGCCTCCTTTGCCATGCGCTTCCGCGTCAGGCGGGCAGACGGGGTCTATCGCTGGTCCGACAACCGCGCCGAGCCGCTGCGCGACGAGGACGGGACCATCATCCAGTGGTACGGCCTCTGCCTCGACGTGGACGAGGTCAAGCAGGCCGAGGATGCCCTCAGGCAGAGCGAGGGCGCCTATCGCGAGATCATCGACACCCTGCCGGCGATGATCTGGTCGGTGCGGGACTATGACGGCCCGGCATTCTTCAACAAGACGCTCTTCGACGTGACGAACTATCGTCCCGACGAGCAAGCCCAGAACGATCTGGCGAGCGCCATCAAGGTGCTCGTCCATCCTGACGACTATCCCGCGCTGCGCGTCGTGCACGAGCGGGATTTCCGAGCGGGCATTCCCGTCACGCACCGGTTTCGCGTCCGCCAGGCTGACGGTTCGTATCGCTGGTTCGAGGGCCGCTCGGCCTCGCGCCGGGACGGGGCGGGCAATCTTGCCGGTCGCTACGGCATCCTGATCGACGTCGACAGCGAAGTGAGCTCCCAGCTGGCCCTGCGGCGCCTGCAGGATCGTCTGGCCGGGGCGATGCAGGCGGCCAGTCTGGCGGAGCTCTCCGCCTCGATTGCCCACGAGGTCAACCAGCCGCTGGCCGCCATCGTCGCCAATGCCCATGCGTGCCAGCGCTGGCTTGGCGCCGATGCGCCCAACATCGAACGGGCGCGGATCACTACGGAACGGGTCATCCGGGATGCCCATGCCGCAGCCGATGTCGTCGGCCGCGTCCGCGCCCTGTTCAAGCAATCGACGCAGACACGCACCACACTGGACATCAACCAGGTTCTCGGCGAGGCCTGCACGCTGATGGCCGACGATGCCCGCGCCGCCGGCATCGCCATCGTCACCGACCTCGATCCCGGCATTCCGTCCGTCGACGTCGATCGCGTCCAGGTCCAACAGGTCCTGATCAACCTCATCCGCAACGGCATCGAGGCGATGGAGTCCGGGCGAGTAACCGGAAGAACGGTCGCGATCCGCTCGCGGCTCGAAAATGGCGAACTTGTCGTCGAAGTCCGCGACGAAGGGCCCGGCATCGAGGACCCCGACCGGATCTTCGATGCGTTCTTCACTACCAAGCAGGGCGGGATGGGCATGGGCCTTTCGATCTGCCGCTCCATCGTGGAAGCCCACCGCGGCCGGCTCTGGGCCATCTGCGGCGAGCCGCGCGGCACCATCGTGCGCTTTGCCCTGCCGCTTCAGGCGGCAGCTGTATCATGAGTGGGGAAGAGATCGTCTATGTCGTCGACGATGACGCACGGGTGCGCGAAGCGCTCGAAGAACTCTTGACGGCCTGGGGTCTACCCAGTGTCGGCTTCGCGTCGGCGGCCGATTATACGAGGTTCGAGCGGCCCGAAGGGCCTGCATGCCTCATTCTCGACGTCGAGTTGCCCGACATCAACGGTCTCGATTTCCAGCAGCGGATCGCCGGCGCCTCTCATCCGCCGATCGTCTTTCTCACCGGGCATGGTGACATCCCGTCCTCGGTCCAGGCCATCAAGGCCGGGGCGATCGACTTCCTCACGAAGCCGGTCGGGGAGGATGCGCTGCTTGCGGCCGTCAGGGCCGGCTTGAAGCTGGACAGGCTCGGCCGGTCGGCACAGGCGGAGACCGAGGGCCTGAGGGCCAGATTTCAGACCCTGACGCCGCGCGAGCGGGACGTTCTGCCGCTTGTCGTCGGCGGGCTCCTCAACAAGCAGGCGGCGTCCGAACTCGGCATCAGCGACGTCACGCTTCAGATTCACCGCCGCAGGATCATGCAGAAGATGCAGGCGGCTTCGCTCGCGGATCTGGTTCGCATGGCTGCTAGCCTGCGCATTCCCGTGACCCACACACGGCGCACGAGAAGGCCTGCCGAATGAACCATCCGAAGACTGTCGCGATCGTCGACGACGACATGCGGCTCCTGGAATCCCTCCGCGAATTGCTGGAGTCGGTCGGCTACGAGGTATTGACCTATCCGTCGGGCCGGCACCTGGTCCGCAGTGACGGGGTCGCGCGGATGGACTGCCTGATCACCGATATCGGCATGCCGCGCCTGGACGGATTTGCGCTCGAGCGCCTGGTCGGCGAGCGCCGCCCCGAGGTGCCGGTCTTCTTGATCACCGGTCGCCACGAACTCGCCGAAGGACGCGTAGTCGGGGATGGCATGGGTCATCGAATCTTCCGCAAGCCGTTCGACGGGCAGGCACTTCTGACTGCCATCGACAAAGCGCTGAACAACGCTGAAAGGGGTAATGGATGATGTCGACAGCGCAACAGTCTCGAACACTCGAAGCGAATGGCAGCGCGACAGGCAAGCGCTCTCGAAAGATTCATGACGTCCCGCCCCGGATCTACGTCGTCGATGACGATATGCGGTTGCGCGACGCTCTGGGGGATCTGTTCCTTTCGACCGGATATGAGGTGGCGGTGTTCGCCTCGCCGCAGGATTTCTTGGCCGGGAAGCGGCCCGAGGTGCCGAGTTGTCTCGTGCTCGACATTCGGCTGCGCACCCAGAGTGGCCTCGATTTCCAGCAGCGGCTTCTCGAAGCCGGCGAACGGATTCCCGTCGTCCTGACGACCGCCCACGGCGACATCCCGATGACCGTACGGGGAATGAAGCAGGGCGCCGTCGATTTCCTCCCCAAACCGTTCCGCGAAGAAGAGATGCTCTCCGCCGTCGCGACCGGCATTCGCCTCGACCGCAAGCGCCGCGCGGAAGACGCCGCAGCGGCCGACCTTCGCCGGCGCCATGCCAGCCTGTCCGACCGCGAACGACAGGTGATGGCCCTCGTTGCGGCCGGGCTTCTCAACAAGCAGGTCGCCGGTCGTCTGAAAATTTCCGAAGTCACCGTGAAGATCCATCGCGGCAAGGCGATGCGCAAGATGGGTGCCCGGTCGCTGCCTGATCTGGTTCGCATGGAGGAGCAACTTTCGTCAGAGGAGGGCACGGCGTCGCCGCTCCGCCGAGACGAATTGCATCACCCCTTCGTATGAGACATGCTGCCGAATGAACGAGGGTTTCCGCCCTGCGTCCTTGCTACGGTCGGTTTTGACCATAAGGGCAGGGGCGGACAAGATGGGTGTTCTCGAGGGAAAAGTCGCCGTTATCACGGGCGGCGGAAGCGGCATCGGCCTCGCCACGGCGCGGCTTTTCGCACAGGAAGGCGCGCAGGTCGTCGTCACCGGGCGGCGCGCCGAGGTGATCGCGGCAGCCGCCGCGAGCATCGGAAAGAATGCCCTTGCCGTCGCCGGCGACATCGCCGAGGCGGCGCATCGCGAAGAGGTCGCGGCAACGGTCGCAAGCCGCTTCGGGCAACTCGACATCTATGTCGCCAATGCCGGGCGGATCGCCATTGCGCCGTTTTCCGAGGTCTCGGAAGAGGCGTTCGACGCGCAGTTCGACACCAACGCCCGAGGCGTCTTCTTCGGGGTCCAGAGCCTCCTGCCGGTCATGTGCGACGGTGGCTCCATCATTCTCGTCGGGTCGATCGCCAGCGACAAGACGCTTCTCGGCCATGCCGCCTATGCCGGATCGAAGGCGGCGCTGGTCGCATTCTCGCGCGTCTGGGCACTGGAACTGAAAGCGCGTCGCATCCGCGTCAACGTCCTCAGCCCCGGTCCGACAGACACCGGCATCATCGCGAAGCTGGGTCTCGAACCGGAGGAGGGCCGGGCCTTCGTCGCATCGCTCGTTGGGCAAATCCCTCTCGGCAGGATCGGCGATCCGGTGGACGTCGCCAAGGCGGCCCTCTTTCTCGCCTCCGATGCCGGCAGATATCTCACCGGCGTCAACTTGCGCGTCGACGGCGGCATGGCCTTGACCTGAGGCGGACTGGCTCATCAGCCGGCTTGCCCTTGGCGGGATACGTGTCGACGCTGGCTTTCCAACGGCGTCATGGCTCGACAGGGCGAGCCAGATGGTAACGATCGGATCGCCGGCCAACGCAGTGACCAGACGATGAAGTCAGCGCCGATCCGGAGACCAGCCTAAGACCAGCCAGTCTGCTGGCCGGATCGAGGCGGCAGTGATTTTCGCGTTGGCCCGCCTCGTCCAAAGTGCTTCTTCTCAGACTTGCCAGACGGGACACGTCCACACGCGATGGATGATCGACTGACCCACAAGCGTTACCCGTTCGATCGCGGTGGATCTCAAAACTGCCAGTTGGCGGGCACCCAGGCATAGGCGTCATCGGTCTTCAGCATCCGGCCGAGGCCCGGAAACGGGAAGTGGAAGCCGAGCACCGGAATCCGGTCGGCAGCCGCTCTGTCGAAGATGCGACGGCGGGAGGCAAGGGCGGTCTCCTTGTCGCGGTCGGGGCCGGGAAGCCAGGAATTGTCGACATTGACGACCGGGTGGTAGGCGAGATCCGCTGTCAGGAGGAGTTGGTCGTCGCCCGAGTGGACGAGGAAGGTCGCCATGCCCGGCGTGTGACCGGAGGCGGCTAGGGTCGTAAGGCCCGGCGCGATCTCGGCGCCGGCCTCGTAGAGTTCGACATCCTGCGTGACCGGTTCGAGGCTGGTCTTGATGGCCGCGCCGAAGCGCCGGCGAAAATCTTCCGGAACGGGCATGTAGGACAGATCGGGATCGTTGCGGACGAAGAAATCCCAGTCCGCCTTCGGCAGGAAGACGGTCGCCCTCGGGAACGCCTTACCGCCATCCGCGGTTCGAAGGTTGCCGACATGGTCGGGATGAGTGTGCGAAATGACGATCGTGTCGATGTCCGCGGGGGTGAGGCCGATCGCCGCCAGATTGTCGAAGATCCGGCCGCCATTCGGTCCCATCATCGCGCCCGCGCCGGCTTCGATGAGGATTCGCCGTCCACCGGTCTCGATCAGAAGCGTGTTCAGGTTGAGCGTCAGGTGATCGGTCGGCAGGAAGGCTCGCCTGAGGACCTCCCGAAGCGTCGCCTCGGGGGCGTCGCTTGCATAGATGGAGGGCGGGCCGCCGATGACGCCGTCGCTCAAGACCGTCGCAGCAATCTCGCCGACTTGGAAGCGATAGTGCCCGGCGTTGCCGTTCGCGGGCCTCGGCGCTGTCTGCGCATATGCGCGGCCGCCACCGCCGGGGACGAGCACGGAAGATGCCCCGGCGACGGCGGTGAGCATGACGGCGCGTCTGTTCAGGGTGAGCGTCTTCATCGATATTTCCTTCCGATTGGTCGCTCGCTCGCAGCATCCAGCCCGCGAGACTGTCAGTCGACCGGTGGGAGGCGATCGGAGCGCGGTAGAATTGCCCATCGACCATGACACCAGGGGACTGTGCTGATAAGTAGGGTAAAATTTACCAACTTGATTAGCCTGGCTTCGCAATTAACCCGCTTCGTCTCGACAGTTTCGATGTCTTCGTCGCCATCGTCCGGTGTGGCGGGTTTCGGGCGGCAGCGCTCGAGCGAGGCGTTTCCGCATCAGCCTTGAGCCAGACGATCAATGCGCTGGAAGAGGCGCTAGGGATCCGACTCCTCAACCGGACGACGAGAAGCGTCTCGCCGACGGAGGCAGGTCAACGCCTCCTCGATCGTCTCGCCCCGGCTCTGAGCGACATCCAGCTCGCGATCGCCGAGGTCGACGAATTGCGGGACAGCCCGTCGGGGACGCTCCGGATCAATGCGCCGGCACCCGCCGTCGACCATTTCCTCTGCCCCCTCGTGTTCCATTTCATGGATCGCTTTCGCGAGGTGAAGATCGAGATCATCAGCGATGCGGCGGTGATCGACATCGTGGCGCAAGGCTTCGACGCCGGCGTCAGGTTCGGCCGGCAACTGGCGCAGGACATGATCGCGGTCCCCCTGGGACCATCGCTTCGCTATGCGATCGTCGCTTCACCGGATTACGTCGCAAGACGAGGCACTCCAGACACGCCGCATGATCTCGTCGGTCACGACTGCATCAAGCGCAGATTTCCCGGCGGCGCTCTCGTCACGTGGCGATTCGCTTTCGGAGAGGAAGAGCTGGAAGTCACGCCCAGCGGACGCCTCACGGTCAGTTCGGCGCAGAACGAGCTTCAGGCGGCCCTGGCGGGCAAGGGAATCGCCCACGTCTTCGACGACTATGCCAAATCCCATATCCGCGAGGGTCGGCTGGTCGAGCTTCTCCCGGACTGGAGCGCCACCCTGCCGCACTGGTTTCTGTATTATCCCAATCGTCGCCACCCGAGTGCGGCCATGCGGGCGTTCCTCGATCACATGAAGAGCTACGCCTGGGAGGCCCGCCGCTGACCGGACCTCGAGAACGTGTGGTGAATTTCCCTGCCTCGACTGACAGCCAGGGGTTTTCAGTCTCCGCTGCGGCTTCGGCACTTTTGCAAAGGCAGGCAAGCGGCAGGAGAGGTGGCTTCAGGTCCGGGTAGCGATCGAGCGTATCATAAGGGTCGGAAAAGTTGCCATTCGACCCCGTCATCGGCCACGCGCCGGGGCGTCTTCGTGATCGCGCACCTCAGCCGAGCGATCGGGCATCATTCGGCTCCCGCTCGCGCCCACGGCAGGTAACGGGCTCTTGCGACGAATGCGATAGACCGATGCCGGCGGAAGATTGGCGAAGGTGCCGCCGATCCGTTCCGCTTCGAGACCGAGATGTTCCAGCAGCCTGCCGGATACCGGGCAACGCGGCCCATAGGTGAACTGATAGAACGCGCCGTCCGATCTCATCTTGCGGAAGGCGCCGGTCAGGATCCCAAACACCTCGCGCGGCCGCATCGACAACAAGGGCAATCCGCTGATGGTGGCGCCGGCGGGCCTGCCGCCGAAGAGTTCGACGCTGCGCAGGCGCGCGGCATCCATGCAGAGCGTCTGGGCGTCCGGGTAGCGCCGGTGCAGGCTGGCGGCGAAATCCGCACCGAACTCGATCAGAGCAAGGTCGTCCGGCCTGACACCGCGTGCGATGAGGGCGCGCGTGAACGAACCCATGCCTGGCCCGAGCTCGATCACCGGGCCGGTCGCCCTCGTGATTTCGCAGGTCATGAGAGTGGCCAGAGCGCGTCCTGACGGAGCAACGGCCGCGACGCGCAAGGGGGCCCTCAGCCATGCCTGGAAGAAGCCGAGTGTTTCGGTCATGTCTTGCGGTACCTTGGGAAACAATCTTGACCATGCAAAGGGCTGGGCAGTTGCGTGACCGGTCGTGCAGCGGCGCTCGAACATCAGCCCGTCTCCCGCAGCCGGGCAGCGAGACTGCGGCGAATGCGCCGTCTGCGGATGACGAAGAACAGGCTACCCTGCGCGACCAGCAGAATGCCGAGTGCGCCCAGGGCGAGTGACGTGGCATTGATCTCTCCCGTTGCGCGGGAGGCGGCGTAGCCGAGACCGATGAACAGGCCGTTCCAGATCGCGATGCCAGCCGCCGAGGCGGCGAGGAATTGTCCCGAACCGCCCTCGATCAGTCCCGCGAGCGACGGGGCAAGCAGCCGTGCCGTGGGAACGAGTTGGGCAGAGAAGGCCAGAGCCGTGCGGTTTCGGCGCAGGGCTGCCAGCTTGTGCTCCATCCCGTCGGGGGACATCCCGAAGATCCGTCCGGTTCCGGCGAGGAGGCGCGTGGCGCGCGCCGGCCCGAGTGCCCGGACGGCAAAGAAGCAGGCCATGCAGCCGAGAGCGCTGCCGAAGGTCGTCGCGACGACCGCCGATGTCAGCAGCCGGACATCGTCCGCGACGGAAACGCCGACGGCGAGGAGCAGCGCATGGGATGGCACCATGGGCACGAAGCGTTCGGCCAGGGCGACCGCGAACAGACCGCCAGCGCCGTAGACGGCGATCCAACCGACAAGGCCTCCGATAGGGTCCATTTCTAGGCCTTCGCGCTCAGGGCGGAGACATGCCGGGCCACGGTCTCCGGCACATCGCCTTCGGCACCGAAGTCGACGGCGGCCAGCCGCTCTGAGAGGTTCCACAGCCGGCGCGCGACATCGTCCTCAAGGGCCGCCTCCGGAGGCGTCGCTGCGGCCGGAAAGCCGCGGGTCTCGCCCAACCCGCCTGGGCCGAAATAGCCGCCCGCCTGGGCATCGGGCGAGGTGGCGGCAAACAGTGTCGGCAAGGCGCCGCGCGACGCCGGCTGGAACAGGAACCAGAGAAGCGAACGGGCAATACCCGCGGTGCTCGATCGGCCCGGCGCATTGTGCAGGAGATCGGTCCGGGCAATGCCGGGATGCGCCGCAAGGCTCTCGATGCCCCAGCCGGCCACGTCGCTGCGACGCTGCAGTTCGAAGGCGAACATCAGGCAGGCGAGCTTCGACTGGCTGTAGGCTCGCATGGGCTTGTAGCTTCGTTCGGACTGCAGATCGTCGAAGTCGATCGTACCGGCACGCGCCGCGACGCTGGAAAGCGTCACCACGCGCGGATTTCTGCCTCGCCTGAGCCATGGCAGGAGATGTGCCGACAGGGCGAAGTGAGCGAGATAGTTGACGCCGAACTGCAGCTCGTAGCCGTCCTGGGTGATCTGGCGACGAGGCGGTGTCATGACGCCCGCATTGTTGATGAGGATGTCGATCTTGTCGTGGATCGAGCCGAGCCTCGCACCAAAGGCAGCAACCGAGTCAAGTCTGGCGAGATCCAGCACCTCGAAGCTGATCGAGGCATTGGGCACGCTCGCCCTGATCCGGTCGACGGCCTCCTTGCCCTTGGCGGGATTTCGCCCGGCGAGGATCACGTCGCCGCCGGCACGGGCGAGGGCCAGCGCGTCCTCGAAGCCGAGGCCGCCGGTGCCGGTGACGACGATGGTGCGTCCCCTTTGGGAGGGGATGTCCTGGGCGGTCCAACGTTTGGTCATTGGTGCGGTCTTTCGGTTCGCGCCGCGGCATCGTCCGTGCCTGCGGCGTTCGGGATCGGAAATGGGAAATCAGGCCGGAAGCACGGTGCGGCTGCGCCGCTCTCCGATGGTCTGCGTGACGGCGAGCGGCAGCGAGCGCAGGCGCCGTCCGGTTGCCGCGAAGATCGCGTTGGCGATGGCTCCGGCCACGGGCACGATGCCGGGTTCGCCGGCTCCGCCCGGCGGCAGCGGGCTGTCGACGATCGAGACCATGACGTCCGGCGCATTGGCCAGGCGCTGCATCGGGAAATCGTGGAAGTTCGATTGCACGACCACGCCATTCTCGAGCGTGATCGCGCTGAGGAGAGCGCTCGTCACTCCGAAGACGATGCCGCCTTCCATCTGGGCGATGACGGCGTCCGGGTTCACCACCGTTCCCACGTCGATCGCGCAGAAGACCTGGTCGACGGTGATCTCGCCGTCCCCCGCCACCGTGACTTCGGCGACCTGCGCGACGACGCTCCTGTAGCATTCCTCGATGGCGATGCCGCGCCCGCGTCCCGGCGCGAGGCCCGTCCCCCAGCCCGCCATCTCGGCGACGCGCTCCAGAACGGCGAGGTGGCGTGGGCTGTCGCGCAACAGCGTGCGGCGGTAGTCGAGCGGATCGACGCTTGCCGCGAGCGCGCACTCGTCGACGAAGCTTTCGGTGAAGAAGGTGTTGAAGGAGTAGCCGTTCGACCGCCAGAGACCGATCGGCATGTGGCTCGGCACGTTCTGGCTCCGGATCCGCCGGTTGGGAATGGCGTAATGACGCTTGTCGAGCCCCTCGACCGTCAGCCTGTCCCCCTCGGGGCCGGGATTGAAGGGCAGGTTGCGGTCGGCGACCGACTGGATGATCGATTGCGAGGCGACCTGCGCGTCGTAGCCGACGGGCAGGCCGTCTTCGCCGAGCGCAGCTCGCAGCCTCGCCGCCGCATGGCTGCGGAAGAGGCCGCGGCCGATATCCTCCTCGCGCGACCAGATCAGCTTGATCGGGCGGCCCGTGTGTCGGGTGGCCAGGAATGCCGCCTGCGCGGTGACGTCCTGGTCGCTGCGTCGGCCGAAGGCGCCGCCGTTCATGGTGACGTTGCAGGTGATCGAGGTCGGCTCGACACCGGCCCAGCCGGTGCCGGTGGTGACACCCACACGGATGGCGAGCGGCCCCTGAGCGGGAACCCACGCTTCCGCCGTCCCGTCTTCCCGCACGACCACGGTGGCGTTCATCGGTTCCATGCAGGCATGCGCCAGGAATGGGACTTGGTAGTCGGCCTCAACCACGAATGCCGCCGGCTCGGCGAGCGCCGCTTCCACGTCGCCCTCGTCGAGGCTGTCATACGGCTCGTCGGCGTCGAGCGCGGCCTTCAGCCGGGCCGACATTGCGGCGCTCGACACGCCGTCCGACTCGGTCTGCGTCCATGCGATGTCGAGGAGCCAGGCGGCCTGTTCGGCCCGCCACCAGGAATCGGCGACGATCGCCACCTGCCGCTCGTTGATGACCGCGAGGTCGAGCACGCCGGGCTGGGCGCGCAGGTCTACCTCGTTCAGGATCTGCGACACCCGCGCGCCGAACACCGGGGCGTGCCGGATCGCGGCGTAAAGCATGTTGGGCTGCACCACATCCATGCCGAACACGGGCTCGCCCCGGATCTTGGCCGGGAGGTCGACGCGCGGCTGGGAGCGCCCGATCAGCCGCCATTGGTCGGCGGTCTTGAGCGACGGCTCGTCCGGTGGCGGCAGGACCGCCGCTTCGGCGGCGAGTTCGCCATAGGACAGGGTACGGCCGGATGCATTGTGGCGGACGAAGCCATCGGCCGTCGTCAGTTGCGAGGCCGGAACGCCGAGGCGCGCCGCGCCGGCGGCAAGCAGCATCTGGCGTGCCGAGGCACCGGCGACGCGCATCGGGTGCCACATCGCCATCGTCGAGGCCGACGCGCCCGTGGAGATGAAGCCGAGTTCGCCGAACACCCGCCGGGCGAGCCATGCGGCCGGGCCGCTCGCCTCTTCGGGGCGGACCTGGAGGACATTCGCCCAGTTCGAATAGGCCGGATGCGCCTCCGTCGGGAATTCGACGCTGATCCGCTCGTCGAACGGAACGTCCAACTCCTCGGCGACGATCATGGCGAGCCCGGTATAGATGCCCTGGCCCATTTCGGCGCGCGGTACCTGAACGACCACCCGGCCGTCGCCGTGGATCGTCAGGAAGGCGTTGAGGACGGCGCGTTCGCCGTCGACGAAGCCATCGAGGCCGTCGACGTCGACGGTGGCGAGATAACCGACGCCGCCGACTGCGGCGACGAGGGCGGTTCCGCCGAGGGCTGCGCCGGTGATCAGGAAGCTGCGTCGGGAGAGAAGTCGAGCCATGACGAAAACCTCAGTCTCGAGCCTGCGCCGCTGCGGCGCGGTGGATGGCGCGGCGGATGCGCGGATAGGTGCCACAGCGGCAGATATTGGTGATCGCCTCGTCGATTTCGGCGTCGCTCGGCCGGGCGTTTCGGGCGAGGAGCTCGGTCGCGGCGATGATGAAGCCCGGCTGGCAGTAGCCGCACTGCGGCACCTGCTCGTCGATCCAGGCCTGCTGCACGGCCGATAGCGTGCCGCCGGGGCCCGAGAGGCCCTCGACGGTGACGATCGTCGCGCCGGCAACGTCACCGAGGGTGATCGCACAGGACGGCGTCGACACGCCGTCTACCAGCACGCGGCAGGCACCGCATTGCGCGATGCCGCAGCCATATTTGGGGCCGAGGATGCCGAGATCCTCGCGCAGCGCCCACAGGAGCGGTTTGTCGTCCTCGTCCGTGATGGACACGGGCAAGCCGTTGACGATGAAGGCGACCATGCAATCTCCGTTGTGTTGCTGGGCTTTGCCGCAGCCGCGGCGCTCGCCTCGAGCGCTGCGGGGGCTGCCAGCCAGAACCTCCGGCCTCCGCGGCAAGCGAAGGCCGGAGGTTCTGGCTGTTCCGGATCAGCGGCTGCGGGGCTGCCTCGACTTCGCGCCGCCGGGCCCGTTGAGACCGAGGTCGCTGGCGAACGGGGCCGCTTCGCTGCGGCGGGCACCCGCGGAATAGCCGAACGTCGTGGCCGTGCCGGGGACGGTGTCCGGGACGGGGCGGCGCGTGGCCGCCCTTCCGGCGGACGCCGCGCCGTTCGCGACGCGATGGCGCTCCGTTTCGTCGCGCCGGTCCGCATAGTGGCCGGAGCCCGGAACCACCGCGAGGGCGGGCGCGGCGAGAAGAAGGCTCGTGGAGGCGAGAAGAGCGGCCGAGACAGTCTGGAGGAGGGACATGGTCTTGCCTTTCAGGTGAGGGGCTGATGATCGCAGGCGCCGGAGCCTTTCGGCATGATCCGCGCTTGCGGGAAGCGCCAGGACCGATCGGTGGCGGCCTGGCGGAGGGCCTTGCGGGATGGGGGGATCCCGTTCCGTCGACCCTGGCGCTTCGAGGATCAAATTAGCCGGCACCTGTCGCAGCCCTGTGCCGGGGATGTCGGAAGATGTATTCGATTGTATCGGGGAGGCGTCTCCAAGGCCGCAACTGCGGAGATGCGGGTACATTCTGATACAGTTTCGCCGAAGCATCCCTTGCGCGAACAAGGTACAAAGTCTCGAATGTCCAGCGTTCGAGGCGGATCATGGAGCCCGTGCCCCACATCATCGTCGTCGACGACCACCGCGATATCCGCGATCTCGTCGGCAAATACCTGCAGCAGCAGGGCTACCGCGTCAGCACGGCCGAGAACGGTTCAGCGCTTCGACGTCTGCTCGGGCGCGCCGCCGCGGACCTCATCGTCCTCGATATCATGATGCCGGGCGAGGACGGCCTCACCCTCTGCCGTGAGCTTCGCTCGGGCGCCGGCCCGGACATCCCGGTGATCTTCCTGACCGCCCGCGCCGACGAGACCGACCGCGTCATCGGCCTCGAGCTCGGGGCGGACGACTATCTCGTCAAGCCGTTCTCATCGCGCGAATTGCAGGCCCGCATCAAGGCGGTGCTGCGCCGCGTCAACAGCCTGCCGCCCCAGCGCGCCGCGCGCCGCACGGGCCTGATGCGCTTCGAGCGCTGGGTGCTCGATCTCGGGCGGCGCGAGTTGCAGGGCGACGACGGCGTGGGCGTGCCGCTTTCCACGGCGGAGTTCCGGCTCCTCAAGGTCTTCGTCGAGCATCCCGGCGTCGTGCTCAGCCGCGACCAGCTCCTCGACCTCACCGTCGGGCGCGAGGCCGATCCCTTCGACCGCAGCATCGACAACCAGGTCAGCCGTCTGCGTCGCAAGGTCGAGGCCGACCCGAAGAACCCGTCCATCATCCAGACCCATTGGGGTGGCGGCTACAGTTTCATGCCGGAGGTCTCCGCGGCGTGACGCGCCTTCTCACCCTGTGGCGCAAGAGCCTGTCGGTCCAGCTCCTGGCCTCGATGCTGGTCGCTCTCTTCGTGTCGCAGGCGATCGGCATGTGCATCTCCTGGGACAAGTTCATCGCGGATCTTCGCGCCGCCTCGCGCTACGAGCTCAGCAGCCGGTCCGAAGCGGTGGCCCGGCTGGTCGAGACCGTGCCGCCGGCGCTCCAGTCGGAGATCGCGCGCGTCAACGCCACCGACTACACCCGCTTCTGGATATCGGAAGATCCCGCACCCGATCTGGAAGACTGGGTGACCGCCGCCTTCGAGCGCTTCCAGGTGCCGCTGCGCGATCTGTTGAACGGCTCGGGCGAGGGCGCCCCGACCGATGGCGCTTCGGAAAAGACGCAGATCCCGGCGGGCGCGAGCGAGGCGCTCTTCATGGAGGGGCTGGCCTGGACGGGGCCGGCTGCAGGCGGGGGCAACCTGCCGGCGCAGGGGCGCACGCTCGATTTCGCGACGCGCAACGGCGCCGGCGTCATCGTCCCTCTGAGCGACGGGCGGGCGCTCAACGTCGCCTATTACAAGCAGATGATGCCGACGATCTGGAAGACGCATCTTCCACTGGCGCTGACCCTCACCGCCATCTTCGTCTCGCTGATCGGCGTCCTGACGGTGCGCAGTATCATCCGTCCCTTGCGACAACTGACCAGAGCGGCCGAGACGCTCGGGCGCGGCGAGGCGGTGACGCCCTTGCGCGCCTGCGGTCCCGACGACATCCGCCATACCGCCGAGGCCTTCAATCGCATGCAGGAACGCCTGCACCGGTTCGTCGAGGACCGCACGCGCATGCTGGCGGCCATCGGTCACGACCTCAGGACCCCGCTGACGACGCTGCGCCTGCGCGCCGAACTGGTCGAGGACCCGGATCTCCAGGAGCGGATGCTGGCGACCATCGCGGAAATGCAGGCGATGACGGAGGCGACGCTGTCGCTGATGCGCCAGGAAACCAACGCCGAGCCGACGCGCACGATCGATCTGTCGGCGCTCGTCGAGAGCATCTGCGAGGATCTGGCCGAGATCGGCCAGAAGGTGATTTTCGTCGGCGGCGAACGCGTGAACTATCGTTGCCGGCCGGACGGGCTCAGGCGTTCGATCCGCAACCTCGTCGAGAACGCGGTGCGCTATGCGGGAAAGGCCGAAGTGCGTCTGGTTTCGACACGCTCGGCCATCGAGATCGTCGTCGAGGACGACGGACCCGGGATCCCGCTCGACCGGCTGGAGGAGGTCTTCGCGCCCTTCTTCCGTCTGGAAGGCTCGCGCTCCCGCGAGACCGGCGGCATCGGGCTCGGCCTGTCCATCGCCCGCGCCATCGCCCGCCAGCACGGCGGCGACATCGTCCTTTCGCTTCGTCAACCCGGTCTGAAGGCCGCTATCGTCCTGCCGGCCTGAGGGCGCCCATGAACCGACGGCATTTTCGCGGGGGTTCGTCTTGCCGATCACGGAACCGTTTCAGACGGCGACAGCAGCGACTGCGGCGACCGCGGCAGCTCGAGAGCGCCAGGGTTGCGATCTGGATGATCGCCTGGCCGGAGCGCGCGCGCCGGTTCAATCGGCCATCGCCCTGAAGGGTTTGCTGCGGCCTGACGGGGCACCGCCATCGCGTGGAACGGGCGGAAGCGCCGGGCCGCATCCCGGCGATGCCCGCGATGTCGTCTGCGAAACGACAGGATGGACACGGCCTCGCACGCGATCTGCGCAAAGGCGCATCCGGTGGCACGCGGCCGGCGCGGTCGCCGTGCGCGGCCGCTTTGAACCTGTCCGGCGAGCGGCGCTGTCCCTGCTTCGCGCGCCGCCCGCACGGATCTCATCGGGACGGACGCCAGGCCCGGTCTTCGTCAGGAGGAAAGATATGGCCCATATCGACGACTTTCTCGCCAAGCTGCGCCTGGAGAGCACGGTCTTCTGCCGGATGATCCTTGCCGGCGAGTGGGGCTTTGCGAAGGAGGCGCTGCTCGGCGCGCCGTTCCACATCATCCTGTCGGGCGAGGCGTCGGTCGATGTTTCGGGACGGAGCATCGCCCTGGCGGCGGGGGACGTCGTCGTCCTTCCGAGTGGTGAGCCGCATCGGCTGCTCGCGCGGCCGGGCGCCGACGCGGTTCCCTGGAGCCGCGTTGCCGACGAGATGGGTCTCGTCCCCTGGCAGCCGGGCGCGCGGTTCAAGATGCTCGAGCTGACCTTCGGTGTCGACGGACCGAAGACGAGCTTGATCTCGGGCGTCTTTGCGTTCGACGATCAACGCCGCAACCCGCTGCTCGCGGCGCTTCCCCCCGTCATGCACCTGCGCTCGGCGGTGGCGTCGACCTCCACCGCCGCATCGCTCGTGTCGTTGCTGCAGGTGGAGCTGAAGCCGGACACGCCGGGCTCGGTCGAGGTGAGTTCCCGCATCGCCGACCTTCTCCTCCTGCAGGTCGTGAGGCACTACCTCGGCAGCGCGGACCTGCCGTCAGGATGGCTGCGAGGCGTCGCCGATCCGCAGATCGCACCCGCTCTGGTCCTGATGCAGAATGCACCGCAAAAGCGCTGGTCGGTGGCGATGCTCGCAACGGCCGTCGGGATGTCGCGGTCATTGTTCGCCGCCCGTTTCAAGGACGTCGTCGGGCAGTCGCCTCTCGAGTTCCTGACCGAATGGCGGATGTACTCGGCGACGCTCCAGCTCGTCGACGCCCGCCTCCCGGTCAAGTCGATCGCCGACGCAGTCGGCTACGCCTCGGATTCCTCGTTCAAGAAGGCCTTCAAGCGCTGGAGCGGACGATCCCCGGCGGCCTACCGTCGCCAGCACGGCGCCTGCGACCGGTCCTTCGTGGCGTGAATTCGCCTGGACGATCGGTGCGGTTACTTGGACTCCCGGACCGGCGCGGTCACGGCTTCATTGCTGTAGCTGTTGGTCGAAAGGAGTTTGAGCATGACCAACACCCTATTGGAACACTCCGACCATCCCGACCATCCCGACCGGCTTGACGACCGCGACGCTGGCAGCACGGTCGGCCCCGACCGTCCGTTCACGGTCACCCGCCGGGCCGTTCTGGCGACCGGTGCCGCGGCAGCCGCAACGGCACCGCTCCTGCAGATGGAATTTGCCTCGGCACAAACCGGCTCACCCTTGCCGTCGCCGTCTCAAGGCGCGATCGCCTTGCGCACGACGGTCAACGGCGAGGCCGTGACCGTCTTTCTCGATACGCGGACCTCGCTTCTCGACGTGCTGCGCGAGACACTGAACCTCACCGGAACGAAGAAGGGCTGCGACCACGGCCAGTGCGGCGCCTGCACCGTGCATGTGGACGGCCGGCGCGTCGCCTCGTGCCTGACGCTGGCGGCGAAGGCCGAGGGACGCTCCGTCACAACGATCGAGGGATTGTCCTCCGGCGACGCGCTCCACCCGATGCAGCAGGCCTTCATCGACCACGACGCGCTGCAGTGCGGCTTCTGTACCCCCGGCCAGATCATGGGAGCGGTGGCGTGTGTCAACGAGGGCCATGCGACTTCGCCCGAGAGCATCCGCGAATCCATGAGCGGCAATCTGTGCCGCTGCGGCGCCTATGTCACGATCGTCACAGCGATTTCGGACGCTGCCCGCAGGATGGGAGAAGCCTGATGCAACCGTTTACGTACATGCGTCCCGCGACGACGGCCGAGGCGGTCAGCGCCTTCGCCGGGGCCGGGGAGGGCGCGCGCTACATCGCTGGCGGCACCACGCTCTACGATCTGATGAAACTGAAGGTCGAACGCCCACGGCATCTCATCGACGTCACCGCCATCGCCGGCATGGACGCGGTCGCGACGGAGGGCGAGGTCATGCGTTTCGGCGCGCTCGCCCCGATGAGCGCCGTTGCCGCCGATCCCGTGGTTGCGGCCGAATACCCGGTCCTCTCGGAGGCACTCCTGAAGGCCGCCTCGCAGAATCTGCGCAACATGGCGACCATCGGCGGCAACCTCCTGCAGCGCACACGGTGCCTCTATTTCCGCAATCCCGGCGGTGCGACCTTCGCCTGCAACAAGCGCCAGCCCGGCAGCGGCTGCTCGGCCATCGGAGGGCTCGACCGGGGGCAGGCCGTGCTCGGCATCAGCGAGGCCTGCACGGCCGTCTCGCCGGGCGACTGGCCGGTCGCCCTGACGGCGATGGACGCCGTCGTAGAGATCCTCGGTCCCGGTGGCACCCGCACGCTGCCGGTCGTCGAACTCTACCGTTTGCCGGGAGCGACGCCGCATCTGGAATTCACGTTGGACACCGGCGAGATCATCACTGCCATCATGGTGCCGAAGACGCCCGCCGGCACTGCCTCGACCTACCACAAGATCCGCGATCGGGAGTCCTACGCCTTCGCCCTTGCCTCGGCCGCCGTGGCGCTGGAGCTCGAAGGCGATCGCGTCACCAGAGCCCGGATCGCACTCGGCGGGGTCGCGACACGGCCGTGGCGCGCCGTGGCGGCCGAGACCGAGCTTGCCGGCACGCGGCTGACGCCCGAGGCCGCACTCGCCGCCGGCCATGCGGCAATGCGCGACGCGACGCCCGGCCGGCACAATGCCTTCAAGATCGAACTCGGAGCGCGCACGGTCGCCGACGCGCTCCTGATCGCTGCCGAACGGAGCCGCGCATGACCACTCCCTATCCAGATCGCAGCCGCGTCGACGCCTATGCCAAAGTCCGCGGCGCTGCGACATACGCCGCCGACGCGCAGTTCGCGGACCTCGTCCACGCGATGACCGTTCCTTCGCCCGTGGCGAAGGGGACGCTGACCGCGCTCGACACCGAGGCCGCCTCACGGGTTCCCGGTGTTCTGCGCATCCTCACCGCGGCGGACTTCGCCCACGCGGTGCCGGAGGGCACCCATATGGGCGCACCGCCGCCGACGCTCGAGACCCGCATCGCCTATCTCGGGCAGCCGCTCGCGCTCGTCGTCGCCGAGACGCTGGAAGGCGCGATCGAGGCGGCGGAGGCTGTCCGCCCGATCATCGAGGAGGAGCCGTTCGCGGCCCTGATGACCTCGCCGGGTGCCGTCCGTGAGAACGCCGAAGGAATGGAGGCGGGAGACGTCGAGGCGGCCTTCGCCGAAGCCAGGACCATCATCGAGGCCGAGTACCACTCGCCGACCCAGCATCACAATCCGATGGAGATGGTCTCGACGACCGCCGTCTGGGCAGACGGCCGGCTGACGATCCACGAAGGCACGCAGAACTCCGGGGCCGTCCGCTCGGCGGTCGCCCGCCTGCTGCGGCTCGACCCGGCCATTGTCGAGGTGAAGAGCCCGACCGTAGGCGGCGCGTTCGGCCAGAAGGGCTGGGCGCAGCGCCAGACGGCGATCGTCGCCCACGCGGCGATGCTCCTCGGGCGGCCCGTCAAGCTGGTGATGCCGCGGGCGCAAGTCTTCCATGTCGCCACGCATCGGCCGCACATCGTGCACCGGATCCGGCTCGGCGCCGATGCGTCGGGACGCATGGTGGCGATCGAGCACGACGCGGCGCAACAGAACTCGCGCCAGGGGCCGTTTCCGCCGGAATATCACGAGGCCGCCATCAGGCTTTACGGTATCGCCAGCTATCGCGGAACGGCGGCGGACGTGCGGACCGACGTCTCGAATCCCGCCCACATGCGTGCGCCCTACGAGCACCCGGCCATCTTCGCCATGGAGAGTGCCGTCGACGAGCTGGCCGCGGCGCTAGAGCGCGACCCCGTCGAGTTCCGCATGGCCAACGATGCGACCCACGACCCGCATACCGGCCAGCCTTATTCCTCCCGCTTTCTCAACGAGTGCTTCGCGGAGGGCGCGTCGCGGTTCGGCTGGTCTAGCCGCTCGGCGGCGCCCGGTTCGATGACGGCGCCCGACGGAACGCAGATCGGTTGGGGCGTCGCGGGCGGCGTCTATCCCGCCCTCGTTCACCCGGTCATCGCCAGGCTCCGCATCTATGCCGACGGACGCACGCGCTTTTCCGTCGCCGGACACGAATTCGGCCAGGGCATCCGCACGGTCCTCGCCAACGTGTTGTTGCGCGAGCTCGAGGTGCGGGACGACCAACTGGAGATCCTGATCGGCGACACGACGGTCGCGCGCCAACATCTGACCGCCGGCTCATGGGGCAGTTTCAGCGCTGCGCCCGCAGCCGCTGCGGCCGCGCAGAAGATGCAGGCGGCCGTCACGGAGCTCCTCGACGGCCGACGCATCGGCGGCTCGCTGCACCAGCAGCTCGCCACGGTCCGTCGCCCTTTTGTCGAGGTCGAGGTCACCCAGTTCGGCCCCGGCCAGGATGCGGCCCTTCTGGAGCAATGGCAGAACTACAATTTCGCCGTTACGGGGCCGGCCTATCCCGGCTTCACGGCCATGAGCTACATCGCGCATTTCGTCGAAGTGCGCGTCGAGCCGCGGACCCGCCGCGTGCGCGTGCCGCGGGTCGTCAGCATTGCCGATTGCGGCCGCGTGCTCAGCCCTCGCACCGCGGAGAGCCAAGTGCGCGGCGGCGTGATCTGGGGCATCGGCCACGCCTTGCGCGAGGCGACGGAGACCGACCCGCGCTATGGCGGCTACCTCAATTGCGACTTTGCGGACTACGTCGTTGCCGTGAACGCGGACATCGGCGAGATCGATGTCGGCTTCATCGACCGGCCTGATCCGCTCGCCAATTCACTTGGTGCCAAGGGGCTCGGAGAGGTCGCGATGGTGGGCGTCTCCGCTGCCGTCGCCAATGCCGTGTTCCACGCCACGGGCCGGCGCATTCGCGAGCTGCCCATCAGGATCGAGCATCTTCTTTGAGATCGCCGGCGACAAAGATCTGCTGCGACCGGATCTTCTCCTGATGGTGTCCCGCTGCGTGGGAGCTGGCTGCAATCATCGAGCTGTCCGGCTTGGCTAGGCTGATCAGCGATCAGCGCGCCGTGGTCGGAAAGCGACCCGCAGCGGGTCACCAGGGCGTCCGGTAATCGAATGATCTTCCTCGCTGCAACGAAGATCGTGCAGAATCGATTTCGCACTTTGCACCTGCCACGACTGGTGCCGTTGCCGTTCATCGACTCTGGCCCCCGGAAGCAGTCGTCCACGGGCATGCGTCGGCTCACCCATTCGTATCCCGGCGCTCAAGGCGCGGTCGCGACATCATTTTCCGCCGCGCTGCGAGGTGTCGCCGCATGCTTCCTGCCGAAGATCGACCTGATGGCGACGTAGAAGACCGGCGTCAGGAACAGCCCGAAGATCGTCACGCCGAGCATGCCGGAGAACACCGCCGTGCCGAGCGACTGGCGCATCTCGGCGCCGGGGCCGGTGGCGATCATCAGAGGCACGACGCCGAGGATGAAGGCGAAGGCGGTCATCAGGATCGGCCGCAGCCGCAGCCGGCACGCCTCGACGACGGCGTCGACGGGGCTCTCGCCCTGATCCTCGGCCTGGCGGGCGAATTCGACGATCAGGATGGCGTTCTTCGCCGCCAGGCCGATCAGGACGACGAGGCCGATCTGGGTCAGGATGTTGTTGTCGAAGCCGCGGAAGGCGACGCCGAGGAGGGCGGCGAGGATGCCGAGCGGCACGATCAGGACGATCGCCAGCGGCAGCGTCCAGCTCTCGTATTGCGCCGACAGCGCCAGGAAGACGAACAGCACCGACAGGCCGAAGATCAGGATCGCCGTGTTGCCGGTGTTGCGCTCCTGGAAGGCGAGTTCGGTCCATTCGAAGCCGGTGCCGGGCGGCAGCACGCCCTCGGCCACGGCTTCCATGCTCTGCAGCGCCTCGCCGGTCGAGACGCCGGGCGCCGGATTGCCCTGGATCGGCACCGAGACATACATGTTGTAGCGCTGGACCAGCGCCGGCCCGGTGACGTCGCGGATCGTCGTCAGCGTTCCCATCGGCACCAGCGCGCCGTTCGCCGAGCGGACTTTCAGCCGCAGAATGTCGCTCTGGTCCAGGCGGAAGGCCTGATCGGCCTGCGCCCGCACCTGATAGACACGGCCGAAGGCGTTGAAGTCGTTGACATAGGCCGTGCCGAGATTGATCGACAGCGTCTCAAAGATGTTGGGGATCGGCACGTCGAGCATGCGCGCCTTGTCGCGGTCGATCTCGAGATAGAGCTGCGGGCTGGAGGCCGAGAAGGTGGTGAAGACGCCGGCAAGCCCCGGTGTCTGGTTGGCGCTGGCGATGATGTCCTGCGCGACGCCCATGATCTGCCGGACGTCGGAACCCGAACGCTCCTCGACGAGCATCTTGAAGCCGCCGGAATTGCCGACGCCGCGGATCGAGGGTGGCGGGACGGCGATGATGAAGGCCTCCTCGATCGCCTGCAGCCGCTGGAACAAGGAGCCGATGACGGCATCGGCGGATTCGCCCTTCTCGATCCGCTCCTCGAAGCCGTCGAAGCCGGCGAAGATCACCCCCTGGTTGGAGGCGTTGGTGAAGGTCGCCCCGGAAAAGCCGGCGAAGGCGATCGCATCTTTGACGCCCGGCGTGTCCTGGACGATGCTTGAGGCCTCGCGGATGACCGCGTCGGTCCTTTCCAGGGAAGCCCCGTCCGGCAGCTGCACGACGACGATGGCATAGCCCTGGTCGAGGGTCGGGATGAAGCCGCGCGGCACCGTGGACAGCATGTACCAGGTGGCGAAGACGAGGCCGCAGAAGACCAGCAGCATCGCGCCCAGCGCCAGCCACGTCCCGGTCAGGAAGCGCACGGTGCTTGCATAGCCGTTGGCCAGCCGGTCGAAGCCGCGATTGAAGCCGTTGGCGAGCGATGTGCCGATCCGGGTCAGGAAGAAGCGCGGCCGGCTGTGGTCGTGTTCCTTCAGGAGGATCGCCGCGAGCGCCGGCGACAGGGTCAGCGAGTTCAACGCCGAGATCGCCGTCGCCGAGGCGATGGTGATGGCGAACTGCAGATAGAACTGCCCGGAAATGCCGGGGATGAACGCCGTCGGCACGAAAACCGCGATCAAGACGATCGAAATCGCCAGGACGGCTGTGCCGACCTCGTCCATCGTCTGATGCGACGCCTGCTTGGGCGTCATGCCTAGGGCGATGTTGCGCTCGACGTTCTCGACCACGACGATCGCGTCGTCGACGACGATGCCGATGGCCAGCACCAGGCCGAACAGCGTCAGCATGTTGAGCGAGAAGCCGAAGGCGAGAAGCAGGGCGAAGGTGCCGATCAGGGAGACCGGGATCGCGGCGATCGGGATGAGCGCCGTGCGCCAGGACTGCAGGAAGACGATGATGACGATGACGACGAGCAGCACCGCCTCGAAGATCGTCCGATAGACCTCGTCGATCGATTCCGAGATGAATTCGGTCGGGTTGTAGACGATCTGGTAGGCGAGGCCGGGCGGGAAGTCGGCGGACAGGCGCTCCATCGTCGCCTTGATCTCGTCGGATGTGGCAAGTGCGTTGGTGCCGGGCCGCTGGAAGATCGCCATCGCGACCGCAGGCTTGCCGTTCAGATAGCTGTTGGTGACGTAGTCGCGGGCGCCGAGCTCGATGCGGGCGACGTCCTGCAGCTCGATCAGCCGGCCCTCGCCGGCGGACTTGACGATGACGTAGCGAAAGTCGCGGGCGTCGTCGAAGCGCCCCTGCGTCGTCACGGTATATTGGAAGGCGTTGCCGCCGTCGTTGGGCGGCGCGCCGATCGAGCCGCCGGAGACCTGGACGTTCTGCTGGCGCAGGGCCTCGACCACGTCGCCCGCGGTCATGCCGTAGGCCGACAGCTTGTCGGGGTCGAGCCAGATCCGCAGCGAATATTCGCGCTCGCCGAAGATGATCAGATCGCCGACGCCGTCGAGGCGGAGCAGCTGGTCGCGGGCCCGCGAGCGGGCATAGTTGGAGACGTAGAGCTGGTCGTAGCGTTCGTCCGGCGAGAGCATGTGGACGACCATCATCAGGTCCGGAGAACTCTTCGCCGTGGTCACGCCGATGCGCCGGACCTCCTCTGGCAGGCGCGGCTCGGCGATGGCGACGCGGTTCTGGACGAGCACCTGGGCGAGATCGAGATCGGTCCCGAGCCTGAAGGTGATGGTCAGGCTCATCGCGCCGTCGCTGGTCGAGTAGGACGACATGTAGAGCATGTTCTCGACGCCGTTGATCTCCTGCTCGATCGGCGTCGCGACGGTCTTCGCCACGGTCTCGGCATCGGCGCCGGTATATTGCCCCCGCACCACGATGGTGGGCGGGGCGATTTCCGGATACTGGGCGATCGGCAGCTGGGTATAGGCGATCCAGCCGACGACAAGCAGCAGGATCGAGATGACGCTGGCGAAGATCGGCCGGTCGACGAAGAAGTGAGCGAACCTCATAGTGCTTCCTCCGCCACGACCCGTTCGGGCGGCAGGACTTCCAGCCTGGGCGTGACGGTGATGTCGGGGCGCACGCGCATCAGGCCGTTGACGACGACCGTCTCGGTGCCGGTGAGGCCGGAGCGGATGACGCGGTAGCCGTCGAGCTTCGGGCCGGTGCGCACGGGCTTCGCCGAGACCTTGCCGGCGTCGTCGACGACATAGACGATGCGCTGGTCCTGGTCGGCGCCGATCGCCTCGTCGGGCAAGAGAACCCCTTGATGCGGCAGCGAGCCGGGAACGTTGATCCGGCCGAACAGGCCCGGCAGGACGCGCAGATCGGCATTGGGAAAGCGGGCGCGCACGCGCATCGTGCCGGTGTCCCGATCGATCCGGTTCTCGGCGAAGTCGAGCCTGCCCTCGATCGGCGCTTCGCGGCTGTCGGCGAGATGGACGGTGACGGCCAGGCCGCCGACCCCCTCCTGGAGATTGCTGCCGCGTTCCCGCGCATCGCGGGAATAGGCGAGGAACTGGCGCTCGTCGATGTCGAAGTAGAAGTCGATCGGGTCGAGGGAGACGATGCTGGTGAGAACCGTCTGGTCCGCCTGGACGAGATTGCCGACCGAAATCCGCCGGCGGTCGATCCGCCCGGCGATCGGGGCGGCGATGTCGGTATAGCCGAGATTGAGGTCGGCCGTCGCCTTCGCCGCCGTGGCGCCGGCGAGGGTGGCCTGGGCCGACAGGAACTCGCGCCTCCGATCGTCGAGGGTCGAGGCGGGGATGTTGCCCGTCCGCGTCAGGTCCTCGGCCCGGCGCAGCTGGCTCTCGGCAAATTCCAGCGCCGCCTCTGCGACGCTCATCTGCGACTGCGCCTCGGAGAACGCGAATTCGAACGGCCGCTTGTCGATGGTGAACAGCGGATCGCCCGCCTTCACCAACGCGCCGTCCTTGAAGTGCGTCGTCTGGAGATAACCGCCGACCCGGGCCCGCAGTTCGACCTCGTCCACCGCCTCGAACCGGCCGATGAACTCGTCGTCCTCGACGATTTCCCGCACGACGGGTTTGGCGACGGTGACCGTGGGCGGCGGGGGAGCCGACTGGGCGAGGGCCGGCCAGGGCACGAGGCCTAAGGTGAACAGCAACCCGAACACGGCGCCGGTCGAACGACCGGACGCACGCGCATGCAAATCAAAAGCCATGGATCTTCCACCCGTGGAGGACGAAGAATGCACTGCAGCATTAACTTTCGGTAACTGAGATGCCGTTCGACCGGCTGCAAGGGCGTCTCGCTTCCTTGGCCACTCTGTTCACGAAACCAGCGCCTGCCCTCGTCGCTACGTCGCCGGCTGCAGATCGCCCGCAAGTGTCGGAATGAGTTCGGAAACAGTCGGATGGATGGGAACGGCGCGCTCGAAGATCGTGTAGGGCAGGTCGGCAGCCATCACGTCGAGGATGCCGTGGATCGCCTCGTCGCCCTCGACGCCGAGAATGCTCGCGCCGAGGATGCGTCTGGTCTGCGCGTCGGCGATGAGCTTCATGAACCCTTTCGTCTCGCCTTTTTCCTTCGCCCGGCCGACACGGCTCATCGGGCGGGTCGAGATCAGCAACGGCCGGCCGCTGGCACGGGCCTGCGTCTCGGTCATGCCGACGCGGCCGAGCGGCGGATCGATGTAGAGCGCATAGGCGGGAATGCGGTCGTCGAGGCTGCGCGTGCCGTCGCCCAGAAGGGTGGCGGCGACGATCTCGTAGTCGTTGTAGGCGGTGTGAGTGAATGCACCGCGGCCGTTGCAGTCGCCGAGGGCGTAGATGCCGGTAACATTCGTCTGCAGCCGGGCGTCGACCTTGATGTAGCCGCGGCCGTCGGTTTCGATCCCGGCGGCCTCAAGACCGAGGTCGTCGGTGTTGGGGCGGCGACCGACCGCCATGAGGACATGGCTCCCGACGATGTCGGGGGGCCCTTCCCGGCAATCGACCCGCACCGCGACCCCATCGGCGTGGGCGGCGAAGGCGATGCACTCGGCACCGGTGCGGACAAGGATATCCTCGGCTTCCAGGATCTCGCGGATGGCCGACGACACGTCCTCGTCCTCCCGGGAGACGAGGCGGGGGCCCTTTTCGATCACCGTGACCTTCGCGCCGAAGCGTCGGTACATCTGCGCGAATTCCAGGCCGATATAGCTGCCGCCGATCACCACGAGATGGCGCGGCAGGACGTCCAGCGCGACGATGTCGGTGTTGGTCATCACCGCGACGCCGCCGATGCCGGGCATGTCCGGCACGATGGCGCGGCCGCCGACATTGAGAAAGATCAGCGGGGCCGAGAGGGTTTCATCGCCGACCGCGAGGGTGCGTGCGTCGAGGAAACGGGCGTGGCCGCGCAGGAAGGTCAGCCGATCCATACCCTCCAGCCAGCGCTCGTTGTTCTCCCGGGCCTCGCGCGACACCGTTTCGGCCCGTGCCCGGACGCGCCTCATGTCCACCGAAACGTCGCCGGCAAGCGTGACGCCATAGTCGCCGGCGCGGCGCGCCATGGCGGCCACCTTGGCGCTGGCGACGAGCGTCTTCGTCGGCATGCAGCCGGTGTTGACGCAGGTGCCGCCGACGAGATGGCGCTCGATCAGCGCAACCGTCATTCCACTCGCGGTCAGACGGCCGGCGAGCGAGGGACCGGCTTGGCCAGCGCCGACGATGATGGCGTCGAATTGCCGGGTCACGAGACTGCCCCGACGATCAGGAAGGCGCCAAGGACGGCGACGCCATCCTCGATCAGCGCGGCCGGAAGGTCTCGCCCGAGGGCCGCGGCGAGCC
>NZ_AQQS01000069.1 GCF_002088275.1 Aurantimonas sp. 22II-16-19i | reverse complement strand
TCATTGCTGCTAGAAATCGCGGGTTCCAAGCGTTGGAGTCAAACCACTAGCTGGGAAAATCGATCCGGATTCATTATCTGCGGAGATAAAATCAAGTTTCCCTAATGCTTTGACTGTAATAATCGCGAATGATTATTCCCAAAGAAAACGAACAGAAGCCGAAAACTGTGGAGTTAACGGAATTCTTCTCACATCAATCAGCAGCGACCGTCTGCTGAAGAGCCTCGAACTGATCGCAATGGGGGAAGATGTTTTCACCGCAACGGGGCACTCGCATATATCCGCCACGTCGGAACAGAATGACCTGGGCGACGTACCGGCATTTACGAGGTTGTTGCCTGGCGTTCATCGCGAGGAGCCGCCGACTGATGCGGAGGATGGGCCTGCAGTTGACCAGCAGGCCTCGAATAATGCGGTTCAAAGTCAAAAAGATTGCAAGCTGATCAGACGCGAAGAGTTGTCTCAGCGCGAGTCCGAAATCCTAAATTATCTGATCGAAGGAAATTCTAACAAGATCATTGCCCGAAAGTGCCACATCACTGAAGCCACCGTGAAGGTTCACCTCAAATCCATATTGAGAAAGGTTCATGCGGCGAACCGCACCCAGGCCGCAGTCTGGGCCATGAACAGGATCAAGGAGAGCGAGCAGGCGAGAGCCGTGGAAAGTGGCATCGCGCGCGAAAACGACGAAGACGGTTACAGCAACGATCGCTGCGGCATCAGCTCGAGGGCTGACAAGAGATTTGTACCGCCCAGACCAATCCTGGGCACACGAGTCGAGGAGTTCAATTGCCCTTGATCGCAAGCGCCTACCGGTCGACCATCAGAGAACCGGAACCTGACCGGTCAGATTGGCTCTTACAGCGGCAAGTTCGCAGCGGACCGTCCGCGGGTTTGAAGCGTCGATGGCCGGGAGGATCCAATGCCCCGTGGGATCGGGCGTCGGCGGATGGCTGAGTTGCCCGTGGGCGATGAGCCTGATGCTGATTAGAGCGGGATGAAGTTGGCCTGAATCGGGGGTGATTCCCAACGGCTCGAAAGTTTGATTCAACATCCATGCTGGGATGGAGGCCAGCATGGATGGCGCGACCGTGTTCGATGGATCTTCGCGAGCGGGTGGTTGCGGCGGTGAGGCAGGAGGGCCAGTCGCGGAACCAAGCGGCGGACGCAATTACCCACCCCCCGGGCTTTCCGGCCTCAGTAGCCAGGCGCTGACGGTTTTAAGGATGGTCTGGAAGGTGTTGGTGCCGGGGCGGAGCCTCGCCGTGTCGACGACGGTGCGGACGTCGGCCTCGCCCTTTGCGGCCCACATGGCGCGGTAGCCGTTGGTGACCTTGCGCTGGATGACGGCCGGACGAAGCGCGCGTTCGCAGGCGTTGTTGGTCGGCTCGACGAGACCGGGATAGGCGGCGAAGGTCAGCAACTGGTCGCGTGCGCGCCAAAACTTCTGATGGCGATCACGCGCCAGATCGCAGCCGGTCGATGCGGCGAAGATCTCGGCGAGACTTCGCTCCAGGGCCCTGCGCTTGGCGGCGATGGTCGAGGCCGCGAAGGTGTCGATCCCGTCGGCCAGGGCGAAGGCGCGCCTCAGCCAGAGCCGCAGCCGCGATGGCAGCATGTCCTCGCTCGCCTCTTCCGCGTAGGCGACGTCGCGGGCGAGATGGGCGAGGCAGGTCTGATGCTTCTCGCCATGACCCTGCTGCGCCGAATAGCGATCGGAACACCACACGTCAGGCCGGTGCCCGTCCATCAGGTCGTGGACGACGACGGCGCCTCTGGTCGAGGCGGCGCGATGGATGACGGCATCGGTCGAGCGGAACACCCATTGATAGGCATTCGAGCCCTCGATCCTGACGCCGGTCTCGTCGGACGCCACGACCTTGGCCCGACGTAGGGCGGCGATGGCCCTGTCGCGCTCGCTCGCGAAGGCTATCTGCGACCGCCGCAGCATGTTCGTCAGGCCCCCCTGGCTGATCGTCAGTGCGAAGAGATCGGCAAAGGCGCCCTGCAGCCGCTCGTAGGACAGGGCCTGGAAGGTCTTCAGGTAGGTCGCGACCGCATGCAGGCGTGGCCCGAAGGGCGTGCCCCTGGCCGCGTTTGGCGCCGCTGCCGTGACCACCGTGCCGCAGGATGGGCACCGCACCGAAAGCCGCCGGTGACGCTCAACCACAGGATGGATCTCGGGAAGCTCGACCGTTTCGTGCTCACTCACGGTCTCGGCGGGCAGATCGTCGGAAAGGGCCGCCTGGCAACAAGGGCACTGACCGGGGCGATGGTCGACCAGCCGGTCGAACGTCTCGCTCATGGCGCGGGCCTTGCCCTCATGGCCCGGCTTGGCGCCGCCGGGCCGGGCCTTGTCGCGCCGCTCCTTGCGATCGCTCGCAGGCGGCTTCGACGACGTCCGCGACGTCTTCTCCGGTCGCTGCAGCCGCAGCACAAGATCGATCAGTTCGTCCTTCGACAGCCGCTGCAACTCACCGCGATCCATTCGCTCATGGATTCAGTGATCGGCACCATTGGCAAGGGGGTGGGTAATTACCGGCGGACCGCTTTGGTATTGCGATCAGCACGGCCGTCAAATGGTTGGAGCGCTATGAGACGACCGGCAGCGTTGCGCCCGGGCAGATGGGCGGGCACAGGCCGAAGACGCTTTCCGGGGACCATGCCGAGTGGCTGCGCCGACGCTGCCGCGAGAGGGCCTTCACGCTGCGCGGCCTGGTCAAGGAACTGGCCGACCAGCGCGGCCTGAAGGTCGATTATCGTTCGGTCTGGGAGTTTGTGCACGCCGAGAAGCTGTCTTTCAAAAAAAGACGCTGATCGCTGCCGAGCAGGATCGCCCTGATGTCGCCCGGCGACGTGAGCAATGGGTCAAATACCGCGATCGGATCGATCCCGGACGACTGGTCTTCATCGACGAGACCTGGACCAAGACGAACATGGCGCCGCTGCGCGGTTGGGCGCCCTGCGGTCAGCGGCTGAAGGCGAAGGTCCCATTCGGCCACTGGAACACCTCGACCTTCGTGGCCGCGCTTCGCCAAGATCGCGTCGAGGCGCCGTGGTTCATCGATGGGCCGATCAACGGCGAGCGTTTCCGGCTCTACGTCGAGAAGGTGCTCTGTCCCACGCTGAAGCCGGGGGACATCGTGATCCTGGACAATCTTGGCAGCCACAAGGGCAAGGCCGTGCGCCAAGCCATCCGAGCTGTTGGCGCTAGGCTGCTGTTTCTGCCGAAATACTCGCCCGACCTCAATCCGATCTAGCAGTTCTTCGCCAAGCTGAAGCACTTCTTGCGAGACGCCGCCAAGCGCAACCGGGACGACCTCTGCACCGCCATCGGAACCATCATCGCCGACATCCCGCCAACCGAATGCAAAAACTACTTCGCCAATTCAGGCTATGGCGAACCTAACTTCATCCCGCTCTAACGTCTTGACGCGCCGGTTCGGGCGGGCCTCACGGGAGGCGGTGTACCGGCGCAGCCCGGCAGCGGGAGCGAGCTTCAAAAGCGGGCGCGACAAGAAGGGGCGCCTGCTCCATGACGCGGTCTGCGGCATCCTCATGCATTCCAGTCTGGCCGTCACCGTGGAGGGGGTGCCGCTCGGACTGGCAGCGGTCAAGTTCAAGCCATGAAGGTGACTGTCGGGACTTCCGTGTGAGGGCGGGCATAACGGGACCGAAGGAGTGTATCGGGCAAGGATGTGAGACAACATTCTGCGCTTAAGCGGCTTGCTTGAAGTTCATGTTTTGCTCTTGTCTGATCGGCGCCGGTGGTCTTTGCCCATGGCGCCCGATGATCCACTGCTCGTTGTAGGTTCTTTGGAATTGGAGCAGGGCCTGTCGCAAATCCTCAATGGTCTCGAACCATCGGACCCAAATTAGGTTCTCCTTGAGCGTCCTGATGAACCGCTCGGCGCAGCCGTTTCCTTCCGGCGCGCGTACAAAGGCGGGAGAGCTTTCAGCGCCGAGGAACCTGATCTCGTTCTGAAAGTCGCGGCTCATGTACTGACTGCCGTGGTCGGGGCGGATTTTCAGGCCGTTGGCGGTGTTTCTGGCGAAGGCGCCGAAGGATGCACGCACCCCCTGGCGGATCGGCTCCAGGGCCTCCAAACGGGTGGCCGAGGCGCTGGCGTGGAAGCCGACGCATTCGGCGGAGCAGTGATCGACGGCGATGAAGACGGCGTCCTGACCCTCGCCGGTGGCCACGCTCGTCATGTCGGTTCCCCACATTTTGTCCACGCTGTCCGTTGTGATCCTGCCGTCATGGGCGCGCGGGCCCCGGGGTGAACCGCTTCGCTGATGGGCGAGGAGCGTGTATTGGCGCATGATGCGGAGCACGCGCTTGGGGCTGGTCCGGATGCCT
>NZ_AQQS01000068.1 GCF_002088275.1 Aurantimonas sp. 22II-16-19i | reverse complement strand
TCATTGCTGCTAGAAATCGCGGGTTCCAAGCGTTGGAGTCAAACCACTAGCCGAAAAGCCACGTCCCGAGCAGGCGGTGGAAGGGGAATGTGAAGAAGCCGGCGATCAGCAGCGAGCCGACGGCCATGGCCCGGGCCGCCCGCTGGTGGCGTTCGATTTGCCGCTTTCGCGCCGAGATGGCGATCATCGGGACCTGGATCATCACCCAGACCGAAAGCACGTGCAGGATGCTGTAGCCGTGATCGTCCGCGCCGACGATGAAGAGGGAAATCAGCGCCGTTGCGAACATCAGCGTCACCCATATCCGGCCCATGGCCCGGTGGGTGGAACCGCCTTTCGGTCGCCAGAACTGGATCACCGTCAGCGCCAGCGCGAAAACGATCGTCAACAGATGCGCCCAAACGAGCGGAGGCACCTGCGCCCAATGGCCCTGCCCGCGGCCGATCGCCACGAGAACGACGCAGAGCAGGGCCAGCGCCGCCAGCGACAGACCGCGATCGAAGAAACTGGCAGGCGCCGAATGGCTGACATGCATGTCAGCCGCAGTTGCACTCATCGTCATCTCCGTCAGTTGCCGATCGCCACCGTGATTTTGCCGATCTGCCGCTAGCATGGAAGGATGCATACGACGGAGGCTGTGCCGAGAGCGTTTATCTTCCGGCACTTAACAGACGGTGATCTTGACGGTGGTATGCGCCGTGGTGGCGACATGTATGGCGGCAATTCGGTCGCGTAGATGGACCTCGGTCGCCAAGACCCTCTACGAGCTATCCACCCCCAGGCACGAGGGTCGAAGCTCATGAGCACGCCACAACAGAATCGATGAGACGGTCGCTGATGAAGCAAGAATTTCCCCCAGATCGGGGAATGCAAATCGGAAGCCGCGGCGAGTTCTCGCACAAATCGCCGAAGGCTGCGGATTTGCCCTTCGATTGCCCTCCGACGGATTATTTGAGCGGCATTCGAAGCCTGTCGATGTCTGGACCGCGTCCGTTGTCGTCACCCACGATCCGGGGCGGCACGATCGGCGCCGATGCGCTGGAGATGGCTCGCATGCCCCTTCCGGCTGACGCTAAGTGCTATAGCATTGCGGGCCCTGCCGGAATCGGTTGCCGGCAGTTCGTGTTCCGGATGCGGCGTCTGCCTGCAGCGGGCGAACACCAAAGGCTAGCAGGGGAGAGGCAGACGGAGATGCGGGCAAAGAGACTTCTTCTCAAGAACCTGCGCCTGAGCGTCATGGACAACGCTTCCGCCTATGCGTTCTCGATCACGATCACCGGATCATATGCACTTCTGACGACGATTGCGCAGCCGGGGCCCCTCGATATCTTCCTGGCTGCTGCCGGTGCTGTCGCCGCCTTCGCGGTGGCGGAGCTTTTGACGTTTCTGCTGCTTCGAGAGGATCCCCAGGAGTCCGACAGCGTCAAGCTGCTCGGGCGGATGCTCAACTTCCTTTCTGTCGGCTGCGCCATGGGAGCCGCTTATCTGTGTGGCCTTCTTTTGCCGGACCCGCTGTCATGGCTGGCAGCGGGATTCGTCTCGGCTCTGATCTTCATCTTCCTCGAAGGTCTCGAACTCGCTGTCGCCGAAGCCCGCGAGGATGCCTGAGCCGGCAGACGATGCGAGTGACAGCCGTCACCCCGGAAGGTGGGCTCGATCCTCGGTAATGCGGTAAGGCCGCCTCCGCGGCTGAACCAAGGTCCGCTCGATATGGCGAGCCGCTCCATGTCGAAGTAGGGCGGGGCAAAGTCAGCCGACAGTGTCGCCAGCGCTCCGTCGGCGAATTCTCGGATCAGCCGCAGCGGGTGCCCCAGAGGAACCCGAGCCTGGCAGCACACATACGAAACAAGCTGTCACTGCGAAGCTCGCTGCCGCGCATGCCCGTCCCCATTGCAAGACACGCCAACACAGAATCACGACCGCACGAAGAGGGGAAGGGTTTTTCCGCAGCCCGCTAATGGACGTCACATCCGCTACATCGGTTTGTCATTGTGTCCGCGCCGGGTTTGTAGTCGTCGCCTTCAGCATATTCCCGATCCAGGATCTCGACGATAGCAGTCGCAGTGAGCCCGTGAAGGACTGTAGAGGCGAAGATGGTGAAGGCGACCAGCGCCCAAAGTGCCCCCTCGTCAACGAACTCGACGTGCGTTGACGCGTAGGCGAGGTAGTAAAGCGACCCGATCCCGCGCACGCCGTAGATTGCTGTCACAGCTCGCGATCTGAGGCTGAGAGGAGTTCCGATGAGACCGAGCATCCCGGCCATCGGCCTGATTATGAGGATCAGGCCAAAACCGATGATGGTGTGGCTCCAATCGAGGTGGGGCCAAAGCGATGGCATGATGCTGCCGAGAAGAACTAGAAGGATCGCGGTGATGGCATGTTCGATCGAGCTTGCGAAGGAATTCAGCCGCTTGTGAAACTGGTGTCGCGCCTGTGCCCTCCTGCAGACAAGGCCGGTGACGAACACGGCAATGAACCCATAACCTTCCGCAAGCTCAACAATTCCGTAGGCAAGAAAAACCCCTGCCAGAGCAAGGACGCCGGGACCTGAAGCCGATGCCGTGTTCCACGCAGGGACCGCGATAAGGATACGACCGAGGAGCCAGCCGATGCCGAGACCGAGAACGGTGCCCACGATTATGCGGTAGAGGACATCCCAGGCGATCCATTCGGTGATCCAAAGTGAGGGATGCGCTCCTTGCGAGGCGACGTGGAGCGCGAGGTAGACGAATGGGAATGCCAGTCCGTCGTTCAAACCCGCTTCAGTAGTCAGTGCGAACCGTACGGGATGCTCCTTGCCTTCCAGTGGCGGACCGATCTGAAGTTCGCCTGCAAGCACGGGGTCGGTTGGAGCGAGCACGGCACCCAACAGGATCGCTCCTCCGATGGTCATCCCTGCGAGGCTCCAGCCAAGAAGCGCGACGGCCGCGATGGTCAGTGGCATGGTGACAGCAAGTAATCTGATCGTGGGGCGCCAATATCGCCAGTTGCCTAGATCATCGATGCGCAGGCCGGTCGTGAAAAGCACCACGATCACTACCAGTTCAGCTGCGACTTCCCATATCGCGGGGTTCTCTGTGGGATCTATCCCTTGGACAACTTGCGGAAATAAAAGCGAGCCGACCATGCCGCACCCCATAAGAAGAGCTGTAGCTGCTGGTGGTCGACGAACGAAAAGGTGCGGCAGCCAATATGACAACAGCAAGCTGGCGCCCAGCGCGACGAGCAGGATGTGGTATGAATCAAGACTGAAGCGGCCATCTTCCATGATGCGTCATTCCAAGTTGATCCAAACGCTCCAAACGGGCGTCACGCACGACGGCCTGACGCCCGCGCTCGACGGCCGCGCCTGAGGACGGCGATGATCACGTCTGGATCAGCAGTTCAAACGAAGTGTGGGGCGGCGGATCCGTCGTTCGAATGGCTGCAGACACGCAGATGCCCGGCCGATCTGATGAGAGACCGACCGGGTTCCAATGGGATGGAAGACGCCGGCAGATCATAGGGATAAGCTACCGCCATCTCCGAGATCATCCAAGCGATCTCTGAAGCTTCTCCCGACAGAGAATTATCGGACGACGTACACGACCTGGCGAGTGCCTGGATCGACCAGAACCGGTTGTCCATTCACATAGACATAGCGGTACTCGTAATCGGGAATGGCCTGCAACTGAACTGTTTCTGGAAGCTGCGCGCCTACTACGGCTTCGCCTTCGAGGTACACGGGATCGAGCGGATTTGAGCGGACATACTCAATCCGCTCGTCCGGCGGATTGAGAGTTGCTCCAGCAACGAGGCCAGCTGCACCTCCGACTGCGGCACCCACAGGGCCGCCGACGAGAGCGCCGGCGACGGCCCCGGTCGCCGCTCCCGCTACTTCGCCAGCTCCGCCCTTATCCTCGTAGGTGACGACCGGGTATTCCGTCCGGCGCTCAGTGACGACCACGGTCTTCCCGCCAGCATCTGCTTCCAGATACTGGCTGTAAGCCCAGCCCGAGGTGCCATCGACCGTTACCCGGCACCAAGAACCGGTTTCGGTACAGCCCTCAAGGGTCGCTGTGTCCTCAGTGCCGATCACGCCAACGATCTCGTAGGTGGGGCCGGGCCCAGCGCGAACGTTGAGATCGGCCGTTGCCGACACTGCCGTTTGAGCGGACGCGGGAATGGCCGCTGCGGCCATCGCTGTCGCCGCGGTGGCGGCAAGGAGGGTGTGGAGTCTCATGTTTCGTCTCCCAACTTTGTCGTCAATGCAGCCGCTGCAAATCAAGCGGCTGTGGGATTGGAAACAGAAGGACAGCGATCGGGTTCCAAGCCTCTGTTTGGAGGTTCGTCAATCTTATCAGCCATTTATCTGGCGTTCATCAATGTGGCGCGAGCCTTGGGCGTTAGGAGTTGATATCGCAAGCATTCTCTCATCTGATGTGTGAGCTGTGCCCCATTTCGGTCAAACAAATACCTTCACCACGGTCTGGCGCTACCTCGAAGCTAATCACTGAAAAGCCAACTTCGGCGACAGCAGAGTATATGGCGACATGTTGGAAACGTACGAGGAGCTATGGTCGGAATTGGGTGATGGGGCCGATCAGGCGGCGCGTTGATCGGCACCGTCATCACCCAGGTTCCGCCATAGCTCGCGCGATCGCGGCGTCGATGTCATTCATATGGGGCATTTGTAGACAGCGACCGTCCAATCTGGCTCACTGCGCCACTCGCGCCAGAGGGCCTCGCAGCGGGCAGTGGCGACCCGCCGAGCGGCGAAACCCTCAAGAACTGTATTTCCCGTGTCGCCGTGCCTTCACGACAAAGGCCATGTGGCGCTTCCCGCGTCACCTGCTGCTCTCGATAGCTGAAGATCAGTTCTGCCCCGAGCAAGACCGACCCGGTGTCGCAGCTGACGGGGTACTCCGGATCAGTGTGGGTGCTCAACGATCCCGTGACGACGACAAAGAGCCTTTCATTGCTCTCGGACTTACCGTCGCACGACGGGCCCTTCGTCGCAGGTGTCCAGCGAAGTTCTCGCCGACGATCAGCCAGCCGCTTCCCTCATCGTTCTCGACCCGCTGAGCGCGTCGCTCGCTAAGTCTCTGCACAAAAAGCATTTACCTCCCCATGCTATCGATGGCTTACTAGAGAAGGGGCCCCGTCGCCACGG
>NZ_AQQS01000067.1 GCF_002088275.1 Aurantimonas sp. 22II-16-19i | reverse complement strand
CAGCGTCGCGACCGACGCCGCCGGCCCGTCGTTCTCCGCCGCGATCGCCACCGCGATCACCGCCGAGGCGACGAGGCCGCCGGCATCGCGCACCTCATAGGCGATGTCCGCCGTGCCGTTGAAGTTCGCCGCCGGGGTGAAGCTGATCTGCGTCCCCGACACCGTCACCGAACCCTCTTGCGGATCGACCGACGCCGTCACCACCAGATCGCCATCCGCCGTCTCGACGTCGCCGACGAGGGACGCGACGTCGATCGTCACCGCCCCGCCGTCTTCCGTCCCCGACGCCGTCCCGTCCACAGCCGTAGGCGCGTCGTTGACGTTGGTCACCGTCACCGCGACATCCCTCGTGACGGTCTCGCCACCCGAGCTCGCCTCGACGGTCACGTCGTAGACGTCGTCGCCGCTGACGGAATCCTCACCCTCCAGATCGGCCCCGACGAAGGTCAGGAAGCCGTCGGCGGAAATGGCGAAGCGGGCCGCATCGTCGCCCGAGAGCGCGTAGGTCACGGCCGTACCGTCGCCGTCGACCGCGAGATACTGGCCGACGGCGAGGCTCTGGTTCTCGGCGACGCTCGCCGCGAGGGGCCCCTGCGTGAAGCCCGGCGCGAAGAGGTTGTCGGTCGAGACGGCCTCCTCGTCTGCGAAGGACAGGGTCTCGACATTGGAGATCACGTCGGTGCCGTCGACGCCGGAGACGATGATGTCCGTCCCGTCGCGGGAGATCGTGTAGTCGGCCCGGTTGCCCGAGAAGACCACCGTGTCGGAGCCCGAGCCGCCGTCGATCTCGTCGTCGCCCTCTCCGGCAAAGATCCGGTCGTCGCCGGAACCGGCGAAGATCAGGTCGCGTCCGGCGCTGGACGGGGTGTTCGCCCCGGTGTCGGCCGCCGCGTCGCCGGTGCCTTCGAAGTCGATGTCGTCATTGCCCGAGCCGCCATAGATGACGTCGTCATTGGCACCGCCGGAGATGTCGTCGTCGCCGCCGCCGCCATAGATGACGTCGTCGCCGGCCTGCCCGTCGATCTCCTCGCCGAGATTGTAGTTGGCCTGGCTGCGGCCATCCATCCCGAGGGAGATGAAGTCGTCATTGCCGGAGCCGACGACGATCTCGTTGGCGCCGTCGACGGTGATGGTGACGGTGCGGGTGCCGGCGCTGACACCGGTCGCGTCGGTGAATTCCACCGTATAGGTGGCCGTGACGCTCTCGCCCTGGTCGAGGAACTGGACGAGATCGTTGTCGAGGGCAAAGCTGGTGGCGATGGCGCCATCGGCCGAGCTGCCGTCGTGGCCGGCGATTGCGGCCTGGAGCGCGGTCGCGAGTGCCGATTCCAGCGCCTCGGCCAAGGCGGATTCCGAGTCCACGCCTGCCGAATAGCTGATCACCGGCGCCGCGACGCCGTTGGAGCCGTTACCCACCGTGACCGTGTGGTCGTCGGTGAGGTCGACATCCGTGAAGGCGATCGTGTCGCTGGCCGTGAGATCGCCGGAGGTGACGGCCGTGTCCTCGGCAAGCGAGGCCGTCACGTCGGTGCCGGTGATCACCGGGGCGTCGTTTGTGCCGGTGATGGTGACGGTGATCGACCGGGTGGTGTCTTCGCCGTCGGCCTCGTCGGTGACGGTCACCGGATAGGTCAGGGTCACGCTCTCGCCGGCGCCGAGGAAGCCCAGCGCGCCGTCCGAGATGGCGTAGGTCCAGGCGACCGACCCGTCGTTGGTGCCGGGCATTGCCGAGGCATTGGCGTCGGAGGCATCGCCGAGATCGATGGCCACCGCCAGCGCCAGCAGCGCCTGCTGGAAGGCCGTCGCGCCGGTATTGTCGCCGGAGCTGTTGAGGGTCTCGGCCGCTTCGCTCGCGCCCGCCGGGGTATAGGCGATGGCGACGGAGGTATTGTCGACGGCGACCGTCGGCGTGTCGGAGAGGTCGGCGTCGGTGAAGGCGATCGTGCCGCCGGTGGAAAGCGCCGAGCCCTCGACGGGATCGGCCGAATCCTCCGCGATCTCGTCGAGGGAGCCGGCGAGCTGGCTCGCGTCGACATCGACGACGGGGGCGTCGTTGGTGCCGGTGAGGGTGACGGTCAGGGTGCGGGTGCTGGTGGAAACCTCGTCGCCATTCGCCGCCGTCACGACGTTGCCGCCATCGTCGACGGTCACGGTGTAGGCAAGGACGAGTTCCTCGCCCTCGGCCAGGAAGCTCGCCAGATCGGCATCGACGGAGAAGGCCCAGCCGACGGTGCCGGAATTGTCATCCGCAACGAGGCTGGCGCCGCCGCCATTCAGCGAGATCGAAGCACCGGCGACGAGGGCGGCGATCGCGATGTCGAGATCGGAGCCGGAGGCCGGCGCCACGTCGGTGAAGCCGCCGGCTCCGTCCGGCTGGCGGTAGGTGACGCCGATGTCGGCGGCGTCGGTGTCGACGCTGATCGTCGGGGTCTGGTCGGCATCCGCATCGGCGAAGACGAGGGTGCCGCCGTCGGACAGCACCGCGCCGGTGCCGGTGTCGCCGTCCTCGATGCCGTTCGTCTCGGTGACGGAGGCGGCGAGATCGCCGGTGGCGATGCCTTGGTTCTCGGCCACCACGTTGCCGTCGGCGTCGATGGTCTCGCCATCGGCGGCGATGACCGGCCGGTCGTTGGTGCCGGTGATGGTGATCGTCACCGTCTCGGTGACGCTCGTGGTGCCGTCGCCGACTGCGACGTCATAGGTGAGGGTCAGCTGGTCGCCGGGATCGAGGAAGTCGAAGGCTTCCTGGGCCGCGGAGGCAACGGTGGCAGCGGCGCTGTCGAAGGTCCAGGTCAGCGTGCCCGAGGTGCTGGAGCCGTCGACCACCGGACCGGCGGAGAGCGACAGCATGGCGAGGAGATCGGATGCGACGATCCCGTTGACGCTGCCGTCGAGTTCGATCGCGACACCGCTTCCGGTGGCGACGACGCCCGTCACCAAGGCGGTGACCTCGTCCGTCACGTCGACATCGGCGACGGTGAAGGAGCCGGTGGCCGTCAGCGGGCCATCGGTCTCGGCCAGCGTCTCGGCATCGTCGACGGTGGTGACGGTCGGGGCGTCGTTGCTGCCGGTGATGGTGACCGCGACGGTCTGGGTGGCGGTGCCGCCATTCCCGTCGTCGACGGTGACCGTGTAGGTCTCGGTGACGGTCTCGCCCTCTGCCAGGAGCTGCACGGCCGCATTGTCGACGGCATAGGTCCAGGTGACCTCGCCGCCCGTGCCGTTCGCCGTCGCGGTCGATACCGTGGCGACGAGCGTGCCGAACTGCGTGCCGTCCGCGACAGCGTCAGACGTCGTGGTCGAGGCGGTGAAGCTGGCCGAGGCCGCATGGGTGTCGGTCAGGTCGACGTCGGAGAAGGCGAGCGTGCCGCTCTGGGTGAGATAGGCGCCGTTTTCGTCGTCCACCGTCGTCGGATCGTCGGCGACGGTCGTGCCGTCCTCGGTCACGTCCGCCGTCACGGGACCCGCCGCGATCTTGGGATCGTCGTTGGTGCCGGTGATGGTCACGGCGACGGTCTGGGTGGTGGTGCCGCCATTCCCGTCATCGACGGTGACCGTGTAGGTCTCGGTGACGGTCTCGCCCTCCGCCAGGAGCTGCACGGCCGCATTCTCGACGGCATAGGTCCAGGTGACCTCGCCGCCCGTGCCGTTCGCCGTCGCGGTCGCAACCGTGGCGACGAGCCTGCCGAACTGGGTGCCGGGCGCGACAGCGTCAGACGTCGTGGTCGAGGAGGTGAAGCTGGCCGAGGCCATATGCGTGTCGGTCAGGTCCACGTCGGAGAAGGCGAGCGTGCCGGTCTGGGTGAGATAGGCGCCTTCTTCGACCGCCCCCGTCGTCGGATCGTCAGTGACGGTCGCGACGTCTTCGGCAACGCCCGCCGTCACAGGGCCCGTCGCGATCACCGGCGTGTCGTTGGTGCCGGTGATGGTGACGGAGACGGTGCGGGTGCCGGCACTGATGCCGGCCTCGTCGGCGAGTGCGACGGAGTAGACGGCAGTGACCGTCTCGCCGACGGCGAGGAACTGCGTCAGGGCGTTGTCGACGGCAAAGCTCGTCGTGATGTCGCCGCCTTCGCCGGTTCCCGCATGGCCGGCGATCGCTGCCGTCAGCGCGGTCTGGAGAGCCGTCGTCAGGGCCAGCGCCGAGGCGGATTCCGAGTCCACGCCCGCCGAATAGCTGATGACCGGCGCCGCGACCTGGTTCGAGCCGGTCCCGACGGTGACCGTGTGATCGTCGGTGAGGTCGACGTCGGTGAAGGCGATGGTGTCAGTGGCGACGAGAGCGCCGGCATCGACATTGGCATCCTCGGTGAGGGCTTCCGTCACGTTTTCGCCGACGAGGACCGGCCCGTCATTGGTGCCGGTGATGGTGATGGTCACCGTCTCGGTGGTGGTGGCAATGCCGTCGTCAAGGGTGATGGTATAGGTCTGGGTGAGGGTTTCGCCCGCGCCGAGGAAGTCGACGGCTGCGTCGTCGACGGAGAAGCTCCAGCGGACGTGGCCTTCGCCGTCGCCCTCTCCGGTGCTGTCGTCGGCGATGCCGTCGGTGCCTGCGAGGGTGAAGGTCCCGAGATAGCCGGTGTCGCCGGGCTCGAACGTCGCGGTGTGGGTGTCGGTGGCGTCCGGGTCGGCGAAGGCGATGACGCCGGTGGCCGTCAGCGCGGTGTCATTCTCGCCGGCCGCGCCGTCGACGATCTCGGTGACGGCGCCGTCGCGGGTGCCGAGTTCCAGCCGGTCGACATGCAGGCCGCCGGTGACGGAAACGTCGGTGAACCAGCCATAGCGCACGCCGCCCACTTCACCGCCGGCACCGATGGTGTCCGCGGGGTTGCTGAGGGTCTGCGTGAAGACGACCTTACCCGTGGCATCGAGCACATTCATGGTGACGGCGAGGACGCCGTCGTCTTCGTTGAAGACGTGCTGCAGCGTGTACCAGCCGCTCGCCGTGATCTCGGCGTTCGGACCATTCTCCAGGTTCTCCCGCGGTTCAAAGCTCGAGCCGTTGTCGGCGCCGACGAGAAGCCCTTCCCCGTCCGAGTCCTGCGTGACGTGGAAGATGAAGTCGCGCTGGTGAAGGCCGTCCGAGCCGTTGGCGGCGACGGAATAGTCGAAGCCTTCGCCCAAGGCCCAGGTGGTGTCGAGATAGACCATGACCTCGGTGGTCATGCCGTCGACGAATTCGGAGGTGTAGCCGCCGAAGCGGGTGAACGGACCGGAGCCGTCGGTGCCGTTGGCACTGGGCGTTTCGGTGACGACCGCGTGGGCGGTCCCGTCCGGCGAAACGATGCCGCCCGTGCCGGACGTCACGTCAATGACGGTGCCATAGTCGGTGCGGTCGAAGACGCCGTCGGTGCCGGTCTCAAAGGACTGGACGAAGTTGAAAACCGGCGCGTCGTTGGTGCCGGTCACGGTCACCGTCACCGTCTCGGTGTCGGTGCCGCCCTCGCCGTCGGAGACGGTGTAGGTGAAGCTGTCCGTGGCGAATTCGCCCGCCGCGAGGGAGTCGAACTCGCCCGTCGCGTCATAGGTGAAGGTGCCGTCGAGATTGTTGGTGACGGTGCCGACCGTGCCGGCGGTATCGATCTCGTAGGTGAGGGCCTGCCCCTCCG
>NZ_AQQS01000066.1 GCF_002088275.1 Aurantimonas sp. 22II-16-19i | reverse complement strand
CGTCAGGTCGTGGTGAAGGCGGTTGGCGTCCCTCGCCGGCGGCAGTCCGAAAAGCCGCGCATAGTCGCGGCTGAACTGCGAGGGCCGAGCCCGGCGCGCATCGAAGCGGCCTATGCGATACTCGAGAAACTCGATTTGGGCTCTACGGCGCGGTAACATTGGCCGCCCGGCGCGCCGAAGGCTCCGGCGATCCGAATTCTTTGGCGAATCTGGCGTTCCGGCCAACATGTTCTGCAATGGACGAAAATGCTAAGTGCTCGACACGAAGGTCGTCGCCCATGCCGGCAACTCTATGCGAAACAGGGAACGGTGCCATGGAGACGCTCAAGATTGCCATTGCGGGTTTCGGAGGCGTCGGCCGCGCCACGGCGAACCTGCTTCTGTCCCGGCGCAGGCGATATCGCGACGTCTATGGAATGGACGTCCGCCTGGTCGCGGTCTGCGGATCGCGGGCCGGCCTCGCCGACGCGGCCGGCCTGGAGGCAGACAGGCTGGACGGGCTCGAGCCGGGTCTGTCGGGGCCGGATTTCATCGCGGCGAGCGGCGCCGACATTCTGATCGAGGCGGGGCCGAGCGACTTTCGCACCGGCGGTCCGGGCCTCGCCTATATCCGCGCGGCGCTCACGGCCGGGCGCGATACGATCGTCATCTCCAAGGGCGCGCTGGTCCATAGCGGCCGGGAGTTGCGCGGCCTCGCCCGCGCCTCGGGCGCCAGGCTGAAGGTCAGCGGCGCGGCCGCGGCGGCCCTGCCGACGATCGATCTTCTGGACCACAGCCTTCTCGGCTGCACGGTGATCGGCGTCGAGGGCATTCTGAACGCCACCACCAACTATCTCCTCGACGCCATGACGGCGCGGGCGATCGGATTCGAGGAAGCGCTTGCCGAGGCCCAGGCCGGCGCCTTCGCGGAAGCCGATCCGCGCAACGACACCGAAGGGTGGGACACGGCCTCCAAGCTCCTGATCCTCGCCAATTTCGGCCTCGGCCACGATCTGGCCCACGATCTCATGATGAGCGACCTGACGGTCGAGGGAATCCAGTCCGTCACCCGCCCGCAGATCGAGGCGTGGCGCGAAAGGGGCCTCGTCCCCAAGCTCGTCGGCAGCCTTGCCTCGGAGGACGGCGCGATCCGCGCCGGCGTCGGCATCCGCACCTATCCGCTGGATGACCCGTTCGCCCATGTGCGGGGAAAGAACAAGGCGATCCGCATCACCACCGACGCCATGGGCGAGACGGTGGCAATCGGATCCGGAACGGAACCGCTCGCCACCGCGGCCGCGGCGCTGAAGGATCTCGAACACATTCTCGTCGACCGCACCGCCCGGCCGCTCGCGCTTTCGGAGCTCCCGTCATGACCCAGCGCAGCCTCACCGCGATACGCCACATCGGTTTCGAGGACCTCGGCAGCTTCGAGACTCCCCTGAGGGCGGCCGGCTACGAGATCGCCTATCTCGACGTGGCGGACCACGACGTCGGGCTTCTCGATCCGCTTCAGGCCGACCTCATGGTGGTTCTCGGCGGGCCGATCGGCGTCTACGACGACGACGCCTATCCGGTCGTCGCGGCGGAGATCCGGCTGCTGCAGGCGCGCCTTGCGGCCGGCCGGCCGACGCTCGGCGTCTGCCTCGGGGCACAATTGATGGCCGCCGCCCTCGGCGCCAGGGTCTATCCGGGGCCCGCCAAGGAAATCGGCTGGTCCGCACTGGAGATCGTCGACACCGACGCCAGTAATCCCCTCGCCGCGCTCCGCGACGTCCCCGTCCTTCACTGGCATGGCGACACCTTCGATCTGCCGGATGGCTCTGCCCTCCTCGCCTCCACCCCCGTCTGCCGCAACCAGGCCTTTTCGCGCGGGCCGAATGTCCTCGGCCTGCAGTTTCATCCCGAAGTGCTTGGCGCGCGCTTCGAGCACTGGCTGCTGGGGCACGCGAGCGAGCTGGCCGCCGCCGGCATCAGCCCCGCCGCTCTGCGCCGCGACGCCGCGCAGTATGGGAAGGACCTGGAGGCCGCCGGCGCCGCGATGCTGGCCGACTGGCTGGCCGGGCTCGACCGGTAGCTCGCTGGAGGAGCCGTTCAGGCCGCCTGGCCGGCTTCCTGCTGCCCGTTCGAAGCGGCCGCGGGGCACTCTCGACCACACTCGCAACGATCGCGCCTGCATGCGCCGATGACAGCCCTCGCCCGGCCACTCATCCCCGCGGCCAGTCCACTCCGTGTGAACGAAGAGCCTCCCATATCTATCCCCATACCACCGACCCGATGCCGTCGACGCACGGTTCGGCACCAGCATTGCCGATCCCAATCGCTGGCTGGAGAACAGGGCCCTCGCCGACCGGCCTGCCAGGGGCCCGATGATCGGCTTCATGACCATCGCCGTCGGCCAGACCGCCGGCGCGCCGCTCTTCGGTTTTCTCCCGGACGAGATGGCAACAGGCCTGGCGGTCACGGCCTTCGCCGCGATCGCCCTCGCCTCATATCAGGGGTGCCGGCATTGGCCCGAGAACGCCGGCCCTGTCACCGCGGCAGCACATCCTGCCATTCCGGATGGCGGCCGATCTGCGCTTTGGCGAACGGGCAGAGCGGGATGATCGTGTTCCCGTCCCGCCTGGCGTCCTCCACCGCCTGACGCACCAGGCGTTCGCCGACCCTCTGGCCGCGCAGGGCCTCCGGAACCTCCGTGTGGTCGATGATGATCAGGCCTTTTCCTGCCCGGCTGTAGGTCATTTCGGCTTCGACCCCAGCGACGATCAGCCGGTAGCGCCCCTTCGAGCCACCATCCTCCCGTTCGACGTCCTCGTCGATCACGGGAGCAGCCGGACGCAGCGGAGCGGCATCATGCGGGCGAGGCTTGCCGCGCCGCGCCGGCACGGCCTCCAGCAGGTCGCGGTCCCATCCTGCGAGATCGGCCGTCGCCTCGTAGGTCGAAACGAGGAACGCCATCAGCGCCGCGTCGGGATCGGCGGCCGACCGGACGGCATCATAGGGCAGGACGAATTCCGACAGCCCCTCATGCCAGAATGCGGCCTCGGGCCGGACCGAAGCACCGCGAAACCCCTTCGGCGCTGGATAGGCATAGGCGTAGAAGGCGGGATAATCGATCCCGCCGCCGCCCGGCCAGAAGCCGGCGGACGACACCTCGCGGTCATAGGCTTCGTGCGTCACGTGATCGGGCAGCGCCGGAATGCCGCCGGGATGAAGGGGCGCGCGCCGCCCGGAAAAGCGGGTCACGGCCATGTCGAAACTGCCCCAGAACAGATGGGCGGGGCTGGACTTGCCGACAAAAGAGGACCGGAACGCCTTGAAGACCCCGTCGACCGCCAGCAGGGCGCGATGGAAGCGCTGAACGGCGTCACGGTCGTAAGGTCGATCGCGATCATCCTCGCTGAAGGGGACCGGGTGAGGCACCTCGTTCGGACTGCCGTCGAAGGTCGGCGTACCGCCGAGGTCGGAAACGAGCCGGATGAAGTCGGCATGGAACGCCGCAACCGTCGTCGGTCCAAGCGCGAATGACGCCTTCCGACCGTCACCACTCGTGCCCCGAACGACGTGGTCATGGAAATCGAACGCGATCTCGATGCCGGAGCCGTCAGGGATCAGCGACGATGTCAGGCCGCGCGGCGTGACATAGAAGGTCGCGCTCCAGGAATGGTTGAGCCACGGGCTATGCGCGAGGCGATACTTCCCGGCGACCTGCGTGAAGAGGTGCAGGGCGGAACAGGTCTCGCGCCAGCTGAGATAATCGAGATCCGGCCAATCGTTGCTCATCGGTTTGCCTTCCATTCAGTGGTCGCGCGCGATGCGGCGTTCCTCATCTGCCCAACGATCGCCCTCGGATCCCGTCCGGGCGATCGGCTCGTCGGCGCCGGTCAGTCCGGCAGCGGAATGTGCTCGTTGCGGTCGTCGATCGGCAGGTCGAAACGTCCCCTGCCCCAGTTCTGCGCGCGCCATTCCGCCTTGGCTTCCTCGATGCGCTCGCGTGAGGACGCAACGAAGTTCCACCAGATGTAGCGCGGGCCGGAAAGGGTCGCGCCGCCGAGGATCATCAGCCGCGCACCCCTTTCGCCGGCCGCGACCGTGATCCTGTCGCCGGGGCGGAAGACCATCATCTGGCCCGCCTCGAACTCCTGTCCGGCGATCGCGATCGAGCCTTCAACGATGTAGATGCCCCGGTCCTCGTGATCCTGCGGCATCGGCAACCGCTTTCCGGCGTCGAGCGTCACGTCGGCATAGAACGTCTGCGAATACATCGTCGCGGGCGCCGTCGCACCATAGGCGTTTCCGAGGATCAGCCGCACCGAGACGCCCTGGTCCTCGATCACCGGCAACGCCCCTTCGCCATGATGCTCGAACAGGGGCGCCATGTCCTCGTGGCTCTCGGGCAGCGCAACCCATGTCTGGATCCCGAACAGGCTGTTCGGACCGCTTCGAGCCGTCGCGGAGGTGCGTTCCGAATGGGTCACGCCACGCCCGGCGACCATCCAGTTCAACGCGCCGGGGCGGATGATCTGGTCGGCCCCCGTGCTGTCGCGATGGTGAAAATCGCCGCGGAACAGATAGGTGACGGTGGCGAGACCGGTATGCGGGTGGGGCCGGACATCGACGCCCTGTCCGGTCAGGAATTCGGCCGGCCCGGCCTGGTCGAAGAAGATGAACGGGCCGACCATCTGACGCTTCGGCGCCGGCAGGGCCCGGCGGACCTCGAAGTCGCCGAGGTCGCGGGACCGCGGCACGATCAGCGTTTCGATTGCGGCGAGGCCGACCTCGTCGGGACAACCAGGTTCCAGGGCGGGGTTCCAGCTCATGCGCGTCATCCTCTTCTGGGCTGCCGGAGGACCTTGCCTCGCGATCGATGGCAGAGGCTTGTCCGGTCTCATCGATCGAGGGATCCGCTCCATCGATCGAAGACGGCTCCGCCTAACGGACGACGGATTGCGCCACTAGCCGCGAGATGCGCGAAGCTGTGTCGCGGAAAGCGGAACTCGCGGCGTCGGCGCAGGCATTGCCGGCGTCGTCTTCTAGTCACCGATTTCCGCAAAACGCGGATCCTGCGCGAACATTTCGATCATCAGGTCGGTGAGGACCCGCACCTTCCGCTCCGGATGCTGGCCTGGCGGGCGGACGACATAGGCACCGGCCGAAGGGGGTGGATGGCTGGTCATGATCGGGACAAGTGCGCCGGAAGCGACGTAGTCGTGGGTGATGCAGTCGGGAAGCCAGGCGATACCGAGGCCGGAAGCGGCGGCGCCGGCCAGCGCGATGGCGTTGTCGGCCTTGAAGCGCCCCTGCGGCTGCACCGTGACGATCCCGTCGCCATCCGTAAATCGCCAGGTTTCCGTTCCCTGCATCAACGCCTGGTGGGCAGGGATGTCCGCCGGCTTCTCGGGCGAGCCGTGCGCCTTGAGATAGTCCGGGCTCGCGACAAGCCTGCCGTGGATCGGCCCGATGCGCCTTGCGACGAGATTGGAATCCGGCAGGTAGCCGACCCGGATCGCGCAATCGAACCCTTCCGCGATGAGATCGACGAAGCGATCGCTGTAGCCGGTGTGGATCTGGAGCTGCGGATGGCGTCGCGCCATCTCGGCCACCATGGGTGCGAAGTGGGTCGGTCCGAAGGATAGCGGCATCGCGATCCGCAGGCGCCCTTGAAGCTCGCCTTCGGGGAGGATCGTCTCCCTGGCGGCCTCGATCTCGGCACGGATCCTGGCGGCATACTCGCGAAACGTGACCCCGGCTTCCGTCAGGGCGGCGCCGCGGGTGGTTCGGGCAAGGAGCAGGACGCCGAGTTCCGCCTCGAGCCGGAAGAGCCGCCGGCTGACGATGGATTTCGACACGCCGAGCCGGCGGGCGGCGGCGGAGACTCCACCCGCATCGGCAACTTCGACGAAGGTGGACAGATCCTCGATATCCACGAGCGTTCCCCGAATTGCGACACAGCTGGCCGCACAAGGTCACTATGACGTCGAAGGCAGGAACGGCAATACCGCTGCCGGGAGCGTCGCTGCTGGCGCTCGCAAAAACCGGTTCCGCCCAGAGCGGCAGCAAAGGATTTCACGATGACACTTCGTAACGGCCTCGGATCGCTCCTTCGTCCCGAAGACTCGGTGCTCGTCCTGATCGACCACCAGCCCTACCAGCTCGCGAACCTGAACAGCCACGAGCCGCAGATGGTGATCAACAATACGGCGGGTCTGGCCAAAGCCGCCAGGGCCTTCGGTGTCCCCACCATCCTGACGACCGTCGTCGCCGATCGCGGCGGCCTGTTGTTTCCCCAGATCACCGATGTGTTTCCGGGCCAGGAGGTGATCGACCGGACTCTGATCAACACCTGGGAGGATCCGAAGGTCGTCGACGCGGTCAAGGCGACCGGCCGCAAGCAGTTGGTCATCGCGGGCCTGTGGACCGAGGTCTGCGTCGCCATGCCGACGATCCAGGCGCTCGGCGAGGGCTGGGACGTCACCGTCGTCACCGACGCGTCGGGCGGCACTTCTGTCGAGGCTCATGAAGTCGCCATCCAGCGCATGATCGGAGCCGGTGCCAACATGATGACCTGGGTGGCAGTGGCGGCGGAGTGGCAGCGGGACTGGGCTCGGATCGACACGGCCGGCAAGTTGACCGAGGTGTTCACGCAGCACGCCGGCGGCAGCGGCATCGCCTATCTGTGGGAGCAGCAGCTCCTCAACACGCCCGTGCCGAACAGCGGAAGGTGATCCGGGCCGGATGACCGGCCCTGCGACGAGCGTCACAGGCCGTGGCGCTCGCCGCGGCTCGTCACCAAAGGGCCAGCGATCAGTACCAGGGCGGTTTCGCCGAAACCTTCGTATGATGGACCGTTTTATTTGATGATGGTACAGATGATGTCCAAAGGGAACAAGGTTCGCCTGTGCCCGTCGACTGGCCGCACGACTCATTTTGCCTTTCGATAATTCTCTTCGAGGCACCGACGCCAGCAGTTCTTCCAGTCCGAAATCCGGCTGCCGGCACGGGCAACGGGGATAGACTGGACTCGATCAGGAGGGCTGGTCGGTGATCGCGGCAACCGGCACCCGTGGCGTGGCCGATCGTCCGGCCGATGACAGCCGGAGCGGATTGCGCCCCGCCACCTGGGGTTCCGATGCCACGTCCGGACACAGACATACGACCTTCATCCGCATTCCGACCTTCACCGACATCATTCCCGCCTGAATCATCCTACCGACCGAACGCGTTCCCATCTGCCTCCAACGCGAGACCACCTGCGATGATCCTCCTGTCCTTCCTGGTCGGTATCGTGGCGGGGCTGCGGGCGATGACCGCTCCCGCCGCGGTCAGCTGGGCGGCCTATCTCGGCTGGCTGCCCCTCGGCGACAGCTGGCTGGCCTTCCTCGGCTATCAGTGGACGCCCTGGATCTTCACGGTGCTTGCGATCGCCGAACTCGTGACGGATCAGCTGCCGTCGACGCCGAGCCGCAAGGTCCCGATGCAGTTCGGGACACGGCTTCTGACCGGCGCCGTCAGCGGCGGAGCGATCGGGATCGCCGCCGGC
>NZ_AQQS01000065.1 GCF_002088275.1 Aurantimonas sp. 22II-16-19i | reverse complement strand
CCCTCGGATGTCAGTGGCAGTGGCGTATCCCCCGCCTTGTCACCAGCCGACAGCCCGAAATGGCGCCCTTCCAGGATGGCTGCTGTGGCGTCGCGCACGGCGAGAAGCGTCTTGCGGGTCTCACAGGTCTCGACGTCGCGGCAGTCGTCGCATTGGCGATAGGCGGTGCGGCTGGCGCAGGGTGCAAGGGCGAGGGGCCCGTCGACGACCCTCAAGACGTCGGCAAAGCTGATCTCGGCGGCCGGTCTGGCGAAACGATAGCCGCCCATCGCCCCGCGTGTGCTTTCGACCAGACCGGCCTTCTTCAGGTCGGCGAGGATCGCTTCGAGGAATTTGCGAGGGATCGCCTCCTCGGCCGCGACTGTCGCCGCAGAGACCGGGGCGGCCCGCGGCGCGATGTTCAGCATGGCCCTGATGGCGTAGCGCGCGCGTTGTGAAAGCATCGGGCCGGCTTACGCCGTCGAAGATACCGGCGCAAGAAATTCTAGGAAGTGCATAGGAGCTGTCCGGGGAAGTGACCGGCCAGGCTTATGCCATTGCGGCACAGACGGCGGCGATCAGGGCCGACATGGAAGCCCTGAAGCAACACACCGAGGTCGTGAAGGATCAGATCTGCGCCGTCCTGACGCTCGAAAAGGAGATCGAGGAGCTGCGTCACGAGATGGGGCGCCGCCGAGACTGATCGCATCACGACCTCACAACATCGTCCGCTGGCTCATCCCGAATAGGCGGTACTCGCCTTTGCATCGGGCCGTTGCGGAACATACGCTTATCTGCCAAAAAATCGCCGGGGCCTTAGCAAAACGTGTTTGGAAAAGATGACTCATACTCAGGTCGTTCAAGGCTCGAATGGTGATTGGACTTTCATTCTGCCGGACCAGATCACCCTCACCCAGGGCGACGGGACGGGGCCGCTGATCCTTGATGGCACGCAGCAGCCGGCATTGGTCTTCAACATCCATTACGACGTAGCGGCATTCAACAATCTCGCCGGCCTCCTGTCGATCCAGGTTCTGGAGCCGGAGAACAATGCCGACAGCGGCCTCAACGGTTTGCGCGGCTCTGCGGCCTTCAATTTCTTCAATGAACTCGGCGTTCCCATCGAAGACGGTCCGCTGGGCGCGCTCGGCATCTTCGTCGAAGGTCCTGGCGACATCGATGATCCGGCGACCGACGTCTACCACACGACCTACGCCCATGTTCATGGGGTGGAAGAGAACCTCACGGACACGCCGCTCGGAACGAACACCTTCGACAGCGGTCTGGCGATCACGCCGGGCGAGTATCTCGCGCCCAACGTCATCACCGTCAACGGGCGGATCCCAACCTTCGCCACGGGCGAGTTGTGGCAACCGGTGACGCTGCACCAGCGGCAAGTCATCGACAAGGATGACTACTTCACGATCAATTTCTACGTCAAGCCGGGCGCCGTCCAGCAAGTGCCGGGGCAAAAGCCTGTTGCGAGTGCCAATTTCTCGACGAGTTACAGTCTCTCCACGGATGCGCTTCCGCACTATGCGTTCTACGCGAACATGTTCGATCCCGGCGTTGGATTGAATTCGCTGGGAGACATACTGTTTTATTCGGAGAATTCCATTCAGATCGGCTATGACGACGGCGATCAGGGAAATTATACGATCTATACCGGCGATTTCAAGTTCGAAGAGGATGCGAGCACAGGAAATGTATTTCTAGTCGAAGGGTTTATTTCCCAGATAGATCATCAGTATTACTATCATGACTATTCGGTCACCCCGGAAGTGTACTATTCCGGCCTTTGGACCGCTAGTTCCGTTGGAATTACGGCTGCGGAGGCGCGGGATCTTTTCGGCCAGGATTTCAGCGAGCGGATATTCCGCGGCAATGACACGTTGAAGGGATCCACCGAGGCCGACCGGCTGTTCGCCTTTGCGGGCAACGACATCCTCATCGGCGGGGCCGGGGCGGACCAACTCAATGGCGGCACTGGCAGCGACACGGCCAGTTATGCAGGGTCGCTCTCCGTCAGGGTCAACCTGACCAATGGCCGGGGCAGTTTCGGCGATGCCGAGGGCGACGTGCTGATCGGCATCGAGAACATCACCGGCTCGGAGCGGGCCGACACGCTCCTCGGCAACAGCGGCGCCAACGTCATCAATGGTGAAGGCGGCTTCGACGAGATCCATGGCTATGCCGGCAACGACCGCCTCTATGGCGGCAACGGTCTCGACAAGCTCTACGGCGACTTCAACGCCGACATGCTGTTCGGCGGTGCCGGAGGCGATACGCTCAGCGGTGGCGCCGGCCCCGACAAGGTCTATGGCGAATCCGGCAATGACAACATCGTCGGCGATGCCGATGGCAGCGAGGACGTCTATGACGGCGGTACCGAGATCGACACGGTCGACTACGGCGCCGTCGCGTCCGCGATCAACGTCAACCTGTCCCTGAACTTCGCCATGGGCGCGCCGATCGGGACCGACCGGATCTTCGCGGTCGAGCGCATCCTTGCCGGGGCCGGCAACGACAAGCTCACCGGCAACGCCTTCACCACGCTCCTCAGCGGCGCCGGCGGCAACGACGTCATCGTCGGCGGCATCGGCGACAACAAGCTCTATGGCGGCGACGGCCACGACAACCTGCGCGGCCTCGCCGGGTTCGACCAGTTCTTCGGCGGCAACGGCAACGACCGGATGCAGGGCGATTTCAACGCCGACACCTTCATCTTCGCCAACGGCTTCGGCAGGGACGTCATCGCCGACTTCGAAGCCCTCAATGCCGCGGAGCAGATCGACCTGTCCGGCGTGACGAACATCACCAGCTTCGCCGACCTCGCAGCCAATCACCTCAGCCAGGTCGGCGGCAACGCCGTCATCACCGATGGCTTCAACACGATCACGCTGAATGGTGTCGCCATCGGTGATCTCGACGCGACCGACTTCATATTCTGAACTGGTTCTCAGATAGCTTGATTGCCCGCCGCTCCTCAGGGGCGGGCGGGCTCTTTCGCATCAACTCTGGGGGCCTCCAGGCGCGATACGGCCCGCACGCGTCCCCCGTCGTGCTCCCGAAAGCCATTTCCGCTGCACCTCGCGTACCGGCGAGCGTGCACCCTTCGCCACGTCGGCGCGCGCTTCCACCTCCATCTCCACGATGCGATCGGCCGCATAGGCCTGCATGTCGCGAACAACGTCGCTGTCGGCCTGCTTCTTAAGCAGCTCGGGCAGCGCCATTCTCTTGTCGATCATCGTCGCCTTCGTTTCCGGTTCCAGTTGTCGCAACCTGAACCTTCTCGAAGATCGGCAATGACCGCCAGCGTCACCGTCGGCCGCGCACGGCACTACGCCGAAGGCCCGCGCGCGGCCTCCTACACCACCACCACCAGGGAAACGACACGCGAGGATAGCAAGCGGTCTGTATCGAGTGATGAGGCATGCACACGATCTGGCTTGGGTAACAATTCAAGTCGGTCGCCATATGTGAGCAGGGAAGAGGTTGCTGAATTCCCTCCCTCCCATCTCCAAAGAACGGCAAAGAGGCATCATCATGCGTGCGATGACTGAAACAGCGGCCAAGTCTCGTTTCGTCTATCATCCGGCCGGTGAACCATCAGACTCCGCCTGTTTGAATACTTTGCCTGAAACTGCCAGCGATGCACCAAGGCTCGTTTCGTCGCTGTTCTCGATCTCAAAAAGCATCCGCGCCCTGACACAGCTAATGATAGCGGAAATAGGCTTCTACAATGGTCAGGATGAACTCCTCCTCGCCTTGGATAAGGATGAGCCCATCACCGTTTGCACCCTTGCCGACAAACTTGCTGTTCGACCTTCTACTGCTTCAAAAATGATCAGCCGGCTCGTCGAAAGAGGAATGATTGAGAAAATCCGTGATTCTCGTGATAGACGAAGAACTATGGTGCGGATCACATTGGCAGGTTTAGAGGCGCAATGCATGCTGTCTGAAATTAGGGATGACCTTGAGGGTCAATTGATAATATCTCTCCAAGACGACGTTCAAGCCGTACAAGCAGCATTCGAGAGAATTTCCCATATTCTCAAGAAGCGGCTGAAACGGCTTCGTTGAGATGAAGGGACGGCTGTACATCGCCCGGCCGCCCTTTGGTTGCGTCCAGTGGCCCATGGTATTTCAACCGACATGTCGGATTCGAAGCGTGGCGCTGTCATATGAACAAGTCATCGGAGAAGGGCAGAACGCTCAACAATATACGCTAATTGTTCACGGAAGAGGATGCGCAAACACTCAGTCTCTTCGTCAGTCGGATCGGCGCCCTGCTCGATCGACCAAAGCCTCCGCGGAGCGATCCCCGTAGCGACAGAAATCGCGTCAATCGTGAAACCGGAGCAAAGACGGGCACTGTTCAGGCTGAAAGGCGTCGGCGTGTGGCGAGACGCGAAAGCATCATCGGAGTCGCTCATGCCGATCCGTCGATCACGCAGCCTTCGGTGTTTCGGCCACAAAGTCCGCCGAGCCATCCGCTGCAAGTTCGAATAACTCAGGCAGATCGCAGCAGAAAGCCAGTTCCAGGGCTTCGTCGGCCGAAAGCACCCCAATTTCCAGCAACCTGACAATCTCATGCGGCAACATCTGAAACGGTCTCCGAAAACGCTTTTGCTCGTCTAGACGACCATGTTCAGTTTGTCACCTTTAAATCCCTTGAACTGATAAAAACCCCCGCCCTCAAAGCCTCTGCCGGTCATTTCGGAGATCACGTCCGCTCCTCTACTCGTTGGTCTTGAACGCGGGCACTGACGCCCTTTCGATCGCCGTCGTCACCGCTGCGGCTAGATCCTCTTCCCAGAACGGCTTGTTCAGCATAAGCAGCTGAACATCAGCTTCCGCCGGCAGTTCCGCGTAACCCGTCGCGAGGATCAGCGGCATGTCCGGGTATTCTGACTGGATTGCTTTCGCGAGTTGCAGTCCGGTCATCTTTGGCATTGCCTGATCGGTGATCACCAGGTCGACCGCTTCTAGCTGGACGATCCGAAGCGCCTCCGCTCCCGAACTCGCTGACAGGGCTCGGTGTCCCATGTCCTCCAGCATCGAAATCGTATTCGTCAGTACGAGCGGATCATCGTCTACGGCTAGTATGGTGAGCGATATAACCGGCGCGGGTGTTGCCATTTGACTATCCTCTGGCTGTTCCGGGGAGGGCTCTGCCGCGTCCGCGACAGGAAGCCAGATCTCGGCCGTGGTGCCTTCTCCCTTCCGGCTGTTAAGCACCAGGTAGCCTCCCGATTGCTCAGCAATCCCGTGCACCATCGACAGGCCCAACCCTGTGCCTTTGCCGATTCCCTTGGTGGTGAAGAATGGCTCCGCCGCGCGTGTGAGCGTTTCGTCGTCCATTCCCTCGCCGGTGTCGACCACTGCCAGGCAGACATAGGTGCCTGGCGACGATCTCGTTCCATGCTTGAAATGGATCTCCGCCTGACGAGCCAGGATGGTGATGACGCCTCCTTCCGGCATCGCATCCCGAGCGTTCATGACGAGGTTGAGAAGCGCCAATTCCAGCTGATTGGCATCCGTCAGCGCCGGGGGAAGAGCCAGCGGGAACTGCGTCTGGATCTGGATTTGAGGACCGACCGAGCGCTGGAGAAGTTCGCTTATCCCGCCCACAAGAGCTGGAAGCGCCACCGGGGCGAGCGCAAGCCTTTGGCGTCTGGAGAAGGCGAGCATGCGCTGTGTCAGCGCGGCACCGCGGCGGCCAGCTGCAACTGCGTTTTCGAGGAGGGCCACCATCTTGGGATCTCTGGGGATCCGCTTCCGCAGCATCTCAAGACTGCCGAGAATGGCGGCCAGCAAATTGTTGAAGTCGTGAGCCACGCCCCCGGTCAATTGGCCCAGTGCTTCCATTTTCTGGGACTGGAACAAAGCCTCTCGCGCCCGTTCGAGAGCTTCCTGCGCTTCCTTTCGCTCCGTGAGATCGCGTGTCACCTTGGCATAGCCGACGATCTCACCGCTGGGGTCACGAATCGGGTCGATGATCACATAGGCCCAGAAGTGCGAACCGTCCTTGCGCACCCGCCAGCCTTCACTCTCGAATTTGCCAGCAGTTGCGGCAGTCTGCAGCGCGCGGCTCGGCAAGCCGGAAGCCTTGTCCTCCTCGGTGTAGAATCTGGAAAAGTGCTCCCCCAGAATTTCCGATGCTTCGTAGCCCTTGAACCGCCGCGCGCCCGGGTTCCAGCTCGTTACGATCCCGGCGGGATCAAGCATATAGATGGCGTAGTCCGTGACTGCTTCGACCAGGATTCGATATCGTCCCTCCTCAGTCAGAGACGATGCGAACCGCTCAACTTGTTCCATCCGAAGTCTCTCCCAGCGCCCATGCTCATCTCGCCCGATAGACGGCGATCGGCCTCGCGGGGCTCAGCGTCTAAATGCTGCACCCAACGGCTGGTGTCCACCGGCTCATCCCATTCGGATAGAGGCAGCGAGCATCCGTAAGAGATCGCTCGGTTTGTCTGAACAGCCTCGGCGGCTTGATAAGTAGATCGTCTGCCGGGTTTACGCGGCTGCGTGAACCGGCTGGTTGAGGTAGGTCTGGTCGGGCGTTTTTCCTCCCAGCCGTGAATGCGGACGTCGCCCGTTAAAAGTCGAGGTATCTGCCGATCGACGCGTAGGACTGAAGCCAATCGGTCTCCGGGAAAGCCGGTGCGGTTCAATGCCAGGACAGCGTCATGGCGTGGTCACGGAAAGCGCCGAGGTTCTCGATGCTCATTCCGTAGCTCACGGCTTTCTCTCAAGTATCGACCGCAACTCGCGGATCGCAGCGTCGTTCGAAAGGTGATCGCGGTAGGCGAGAATCAGCCCACCGCCGGCCATGACAATGGTGATCGCTGCGTCGACGTCATCTGAGCGTGGGCATTCGTAGAGCGCTACCGCCCAATTCGCCCAGGCGCGCATTTCTTGGCAAATCGTCTTGTAGCGGTCGACGGCCGCTCGGCGTCCTGAGAAACCTACTGCGCTAAACGCTGCATCGCGGCGCCAGCGGATGATGAATGCCATTGGCTGCCTCCCGAGAACAGCGTTCACGACGCTACGACCCCGCCGGGTCTAGAGGGCAATGAAAGCCTTGAATGCCTTCAGTCGTCGGAGAACTCTGCAGGAACGTCACCGGCCTTGAACAGCAAACGGGGCTCTTCCATCGTCTCGCCGGTTTCGTCATCGGCCAGCTGTTCGAACGCTACCGCTCCAACGTACCGGCTAGACTCAGCCAAGCGCGCCGCCTTCGACATTGCTTCATTGGCGGTCTTTTCCTGCGTCGTCTGTCCTGAGACCAGTCGTCGGCCTGTCTTCACAAACGCTTGCACCACGAAGTAGGTCTTAGTTGTCATCGTCCGCACCACCTGTTTCCCTCGCTGGGCCAAGGTCGGGCGAAATTCTCCGATAGCAAGACGGCGCCGACATCCCATCCATTCCGAAGGCGGATACGGTCAATCGTGCGGCCGATTTCTCCGGTGTCGATAATTCGATGACGAACGCTCATCACGACGCGCGGTCGATCTTGGGCCTGTTGCGCGCGCCGCCGGCGCGGGCCAAGGTCGAGTGACGAAGGCGCTGGATCAGTTTTGGTCCAGCCAGCCGGCCTTCAGGGTCAGCGATGCCATGAAGATTATTTTGTCACCTGCGTCACGAACAGACACGGTGATAACATGGTGGTCCCCATCCGGAAGGACGTCCCTCGCCACATCCGGGAGTGCGTCGATCGCCGCATCGCGAGCGGCGCTCAGCGTCGCGCAATCGATGCCCATGTCGTCGATGCTCGACCTGTGCTGATCCTGAATGTCGAAAAAGAACCGAGGCATCCGACTCTCCGGGGGATGAATCTGCTGAACGATTAGACGCCCCCGGGTGCATTTCGATCCGACTGCCACGGCAGATTATCGGTCGCTGTCTATCTACGCTGCCTGGTGTCGAGGTGCAGATACAGCGGATCGAATTCCGCAGCATGATGCAACCGGGGCAGGTCGTGCACGATCATCTCCCTCCGGTGGAGCGTAATCAGCCCTTCCTCGCGTAGATCCCGAAGCGTCCGGTTGATCTGCACTACGCTCAAGCCCATCGCATCTCCGAAATCGGCCTGGGTGATGGGCATAGGAACAGGATCCTCGCCCAAGCCTACTGCGTCGAGCCGGGCATGGAGCTCGCACAACATGTGTGCGACGCGAGCGTGCGCGGTCAGGCGCCCCACGCACCGTACCCATGTGCGGGCAACCGCGGCATCGATCAGAGTTTCCCGCCAAAGCGCATCAGCCACGCGGCGGTTGCGGTGGCATAGTTCCCGCATCGCCTTGTGAGGAATTCGACCAATGCGCGCCGGCGTGATCGTCGCCAGACTGTGGTCCATGGTCGGCAGGTGCAGCGTCTGTAAGTCCGGAATGTCGCCCGGAACATAAAAAGAGAGGATCTGGCGTTTGCCGTCGCGCGTGTGCTGAAAGCGGATCAGGAAGCCTTCGAGGAGCAGGATGCACTGTTCGACACGCTCCCCCTCATGAGCGAGGGTCTCGTTCTTTGCGACGTCGTGAACATCAACCGGAAGATTTCGCAGTTCCGCAAGTTCTGACGTCTCCAGTCCTGCCGAGCGCTGCAGTCTCCGGATAAGGATCTCGATCGGGTCAGGGCTGTTCGGCATCATATCTCCGGGTTCAATGCCACAGCCATAGCTCGCGTTTCCAGACCGATTTTGATCGTCTGGCGGGCCGCGAGCTTATGGGCAGGGAAGCAGCGCACGGCTAATTATGGGTCCGTCAGGATGTCGCGAGCTTTGGCATATCATTCGATCCGCCTCTCGTCTCAATTGCCGAGCCGCGCAAGAGCTTTCCCATCGCGGGTCTTCGCCGTCGCGATCGCTGTCAGCATTGGTTTTAGCGGCAGGGCCATGTTGGTGGCACACCTTGGTCGCAGAAATCAGCGAGACTTCCGATCGTTGTCATGCCCCACTCGGCATCGACAAACCATTAGCTGCGTGGCAAGCGACCCGCTGGATCATTGTGAACTATCAGCGTTCCGAGCAATACGCTTTAAGCCGGCTATTTCAGCTGCCGCTCTCTCGCGTTCCCGTGCGCCGTCCGCCAGCCATGCCATGCATTCCGGTCGCTTTCAAACCGGCCCTTATCCGTCGCCAGTCGAGCAGCCTTCATTTCCTCGTCCGCGTCATCCGCGCGCGCCTGGCAATTATCTGCCTTTCGCCGCTGGCGTACCCGGCATATACGGCAGCCGCGCAGAATGGCGCCCTCGCAACCTTCACGCCGCCCGCAGCATGCGCCGTGCGAGACGCCAAGCGCCCTGTCCGATAAAGGACTGCGCCGAAGGATCGCCCTGGCACGAGGCCGCCCACGCAGGGCCGCCGTCGCCCCTGCCGGGAGGTCGGCGGCGGCTTTCCCGCCTCCGGCAGCCGGACTGCCGAGAAACGGGTCGATGGTCCGATCGTCGATGTGACCGGCGGGAGCCGTTCTAGTGGATTAA
>NZ_AQQS01000064.1 GCF_002088275.1 Aurantimonas sp. 22II-16-19i | reverse complement strand
GCCGATCGGCGGCGAGACGAAGACCGTCTGATGGGACGTCGAGGCGCGGAGCTCGTGGGTGCTCATCGCGATCCTCCCAAGGCGGCCAGGAGGCGATGACGATGGAAGCCGAGGAAGCGCGGCTGCCACTCGCCGGTGTTGTAGGGCTCGACCCTCGCCGGGTGATGGGCGGAGACGTGCAGCATCTCGCCAGGGACGACGACGGTGGCCACGTGGCCGGCGATGGTGCCGTCCAGGAACACCGCCATGTCGAACATGCGCTCGCGGCCGGGCTCTACCGGCAGCCAGGGCTCGGCGGCGCGCTGGCTGTCGAGCACCGCAGCGATCTCGGCCGCCTCGGCGTGGGAGACGTAGGCGTCCGCGTAGGACGGAACGGCGATGGAGCATTCGTCGGCGAGGACGAGCCTGTGCAGGCCCCAGCAGTCGACGCCGTTCCGGTCCCGCCCGTGTGGGCGAAACCGCAAGCCGACATAGCGGGCGGTCCAGCGCGGAGAGGTGGGCAGGGTGACCGCGCTCATCGAAACAGCCCCGGAAAGCGCGCCTTGGTCTGGCGCCCCGCTGGCCAGGGCACGGCGGAGATGTCCGGGCCAGTCAAAGTCAGCGGGATCTCGGTGCGGTTGCCGGTGGCGACCGACAGCTCGAGCCGGCGGAACTCGGCGATGAGCCGCCCGGGATCCGACAGGAGGGCGACGGCGAGCGAGGCCCGGGCCCTTGTGCCGGGCGGGATCGCCAGCAGCAATTCCACGATGCCCTGGTCGACGGCGAGGAGCGCGAGCTGCAGCTCGGTCACGGCGCCGCGCTTGTCCCTCGGCATCAGGGCGTCGGCGATCATGAACAGGTAGGGTTCGGCCGGGCCGTCCTCCGGCTGCAGCCAGGGCGAATGGGTGCCGAAGACCAGCGGATCCTCGGTGATGAAGTCGGTCGGATCGGTCGACAGCCGGATCGGCTTTTCGAGGGCATCGTGGTCGATGTGGATGAACATGACCTCCATCTCGGCGGTCACCGGTTCGGCACGCGAGCGCCGGGCATTGAGCGATTCCCGCGCCATCAGCGGATCCTCGCGAGCGAGAAGGACGCGCGCCAGCGAATGCCGACGGCGCGGAAGCCGGGAGCGCCCTGGAAGACGCAGAGCCAGGAGCGGGAGATCAGGATCGGCACGGTGCCGGCGAGGAGCGGCACGCCCGGCGAGACCAGGATGCCCCGGCCGTGCTCGCCCGGGCCCGGCATGGCGAAGGCACGGGCACCCCGCCTCAGCGTGTCGGTCCAGAACTGCGTGAGCCGCGCCCGGCCGCTGTCGTCGACGGTGAGGACCATCGCCACCGGATCGAATGTGCGGGAATAGCGCATCCCATACATCGGCATGCCGCGCTCCGGATCGAAGCGCTCGCGGGGATCGCCGAGCTGATACTCGAAGCCCTCGCGCTCCGGCAGCGGCAGCTGGCTCGGCCATTGCGCCACCGCCATCAGAGCTGCCTCGTGGGGATCTGCGAGCCGCGCATGGTCAAGGCGTCGTCGAAGGGCGATCCCGGCTGGCTCATGGAGCCGGCCAGGCGCCGCTCGAATTCGACCACCATGCGCCGCCCGCCGCGCCCGTCCGGCTCGCGTCGCACTTCCTTCACGGGAGGGGCGTTGACGAACTTCGGGTCGAAGATGACGGTCGGCTGGCCGGAGGCATCCGATCGCCCGTCACGCCCGGCGCCACGCCCAGCCGACGCGTTCGGCATCGCCATGGTCCGTCCGCCGACGATACCGCCGTGCTCGTGGCCGGGGCCGCCGCTGCGCACGCCGAGGCGGATCGCTTCGGCCTTCTCGGGACCGCCGACAGCCTTGACGTCATCCTGATTCCAGACGACCTCGCCGCGATGAACGTAGCCGGCGATGGCGTGCCGGGCGCCGGGCCCAGTGTAGCCGCCGGTGTCGAACCGCAGCCCTGCCCATGGATCGGACGCTCCGCCCCCGCCGAACAGGTTCGACAATCCACCAAGGCCGCCCCCGCCGCTGCCCATGCTGGAAAGCAGCTTCTGCAGAACGCCGCCCCAGCCGGGCAGGAACTGGTCGACCGCTTGGCCGATCCCGCCAAGCAACTGGCCGTTCAAGGCGCCGTCGAAGCCGGTTTGAAACTGGTTTGCGGCCGGGACCAGGGCCTCCGCCGATTCCGAGAGGGCCGAGGCCGATTGCTGGATCTGCTGCTGGTAGTCCGCCGACTGCAGCCCACCACCGGCCATGGCCCTTGCGCCGCCGAGCCCCTCCCAGCGCCCGACGCCAACCTTTGCTGCGCCGTACCAGGCGCCCCAGCCGCTCTTGGCCGCGTTGTTCAGCGCGAAATCGACACCCGCATAGGCATTCCGCGGATCAGCCGGATCGAGCCCCGTCTGATCCATGAAGGCGTTGCCGAGCCCTCGGCCGAAGCCGGTGCCGGGACCACCCTTGAGCAGCTGGAATGGTCCGTAGGACGGTTCGCGGAAGCCGTTCTTCTTGTAGTTCGACTGCCAGATGCCCTCGCCGAGACCTTCCGAGCGCGCCACGCGCAGCGCGATCGCGGGATCGATTCCCCGGGCGGCCGCCGCCTGGCGGATGTACTCGGCCATCTGGCTGACCGGCACGGCCCCGTTCGCCGTGGGCGCCATACCCGTTCCGGCCGTTACGCTCCACGCATCGGCAACGCGCTTGCTGTCGGCATCGAGCGGCGCCGCCGGCGCCAGCGCGCCGCCGCGGGTCACCGCGCCGATCGGCGCCGTCCCATTCGTGCCGCCGAGAAGATCGAGTCTGGGGATGCCGGACGCGCCCACCAGCGAGACGAACAGCGGGTTGCTCGTCGTCGAGCCGCGTTCGCCGAGCGTGATCGATGGTGCCGCGGGCGTGGCGATGGCCTGGCCGGTGATCCGCTTCCACAGCCCTTCGAAGCCGCCAATGTCGCCCATGGTCGGCGCCTCGCCGCCGCTCACGGCGTTCTTCAGCGGGTTCTTGATCGACAGGTCGATGATCGTCTTGGAAAAGTCCTTCGCGATGTCGGCGAAGAGTTCTCCCGGCTTCATCTTGCCGTCGAGATCGAAGGCCGCGTCGAGCACCTTGTCGAGGGCGTTCGAGCCCGTCTCGCCGAACGCGTCCCATGCCTTGCCGGTCCGCTCGATGTCGGCGCGGTATTCCGCCAGCGCCCGGGCCTGCTGGCGGTAGATGTCCGCCTCCCGGCTGCCGAGCTCTATGCCGGCGCGGCGGAGATCCTGCTCGGCCTGAAGATCCGTCATGATGCGCCGGCGCTCGGCCGCAGAAGTGCCGATCGCCGCGGCCTCGGCGTTCAGCTTCGCCAGCTCCTCTTCCTGTGGCCGGAAGAGGCTCTGGCTGGTCTCGACCTCCAGCGCCGCACGGCGCGCCTCGCCATAGGCGCGCCAGCTGGCGGCTGCCTGCGGGTTGAGCTCGATTTCGCGCGCGACTTCCTGGTTGATCGCGGCGAGCTCGCGGGCGTGGCCTTCGAGGCCGACAAGGGCGAGATCGTCCATCGCGCCGCGCAGGGCGTCATTCGCCTCGCGCTGCGCCTCTGCGTAGACCTTCAGCCCCTCGGCCGCGATGCGGCGCTGGCGCTCGGTGGCCTCGATCTTGTCGCCCTCGGCGGTGTTCAGCTCGATCGCTATCCGCTGCTGGGCGATCGAGGCCTTCTGCGCGGCCGTCCTCGCCGAGATCGACGCAATGTCCAGCTCGCGCGATCGGCGGGCGTTCTCCTCGCTGCGCTCCACCTCGTCGATCGCGCGCTTGTACTGGCGCGTCGCGTTGATCTGGATGCCTTCCGCCGCTCTCGCGCTGCCGGCAAGGCGAGGCGCGGCATTCATCTGGCCCTGATACGCCTCGGTGATCTTCTGGCGCTCGGACCGGGTGTCGGGGACGAAGCTCTCCAGCGTGTCGCGCCGCTCGCGATAGGCTTTCTGCGTCGCCTGGGTGACGGCGTCGACCGACAGCGCCATCGCCTGCAGCTGGCGCTGGGCGGCAGCAGCGGGCGCGGCCACCTCGATCAGCTTCGCCGCCAGCTCTCTCAGCTTGTCGTTGGCGAGATCCTGATTGGCGATCGTCGCCACCGCTTCGACGAAGGCGATGGCATCGCCCTTGCCCTTCTCGAGCTCGGCGTTCAGCGCCATGAGCGGCTTGCGGAACGCCTCGTACTTCGGCGCGACGTCGGTCTCGAGGAGGCCGATCTCGCCGAGACTGGGCGAGTAGCGCAGGTAGTCGCTGCTGAAGGCGCTGGGCTTGAAGCTCTTGGCGAGCGTGTCCTGGGCGGACAGCTGGAGTTCCGCCCGGCTCTGGCGTTCCTGCAAGGTTGCGACGCCAGGCGAGACGCTCTTGGCGTATTTGTCGGCCTTGTCGAGGGCGAGGCCATAGGCCTCCGCAACGCCCTTGAGAGCCTCCTTATGGGCGTCCATCGCCTCGTTGAGCGGCTTGATCTGCTTCTCGGTCCGGGTGGCGAAGTAGATCCCGGCGGCCGCCGCGGCCGTGAAACCGACGATCGCGAGGTTCGTCGGCGTCGCCAGGGCGAGCAGGCTGGTTCCGACGGCCTTGATTGAACCGGCCACACCGCCGGGACCTTCCTGCAGGGCGCCATAGACCTGTCCGGCCTGGCTGACGAAGATCTGCATCCCGTCGGCGCCCATCAGCCACATTGTGGCGGCGTCATTGCCCTGGCGGGACAGATTGAGCAGCTGGTTGGAGGTGAGCTTAGACGCGCCGGTGACGGCGCCGTAGACGCCGGGCATCCGGTTCAGGACGATCATCTGGCGCTCGGCCGCCGCGGCCGCCTCGCGGCGATAGACGGCGGCCTCGGCCGTGCTGAGGCCCGCCGTGCGTTCGGCCTCGGCGATCTCGGTCAGCGTGCGCTTGTAGTCCTGCCCGATCTTGAACAGCGGATTGTAGCGCTCGCGGACCTGGTCGAGCATCGCCGGCTGGGACTGCGGCGGCAGTCTCGTCGGGCCGCCGGTCCCGCCGGTCCCGCCTCCTGCCGAAGTGGATCCAACCGGACTGCCGGCGCGGTTCGTGTTCGCGCCGATCCGGCGCTGCACCTCCTGACGGTACTTCGCTTCGGCTCCGGCGACCCCGGTCAGCGCCTGGGTGACCTGCTTCGCCGCCGCCGCCTCGGCCTGCATTCCCGTCGCCATGGCCGACAGTTCGCCGCCGGCGGCCTTGGCGGCCTGGCCGGTGGAGGCGATCTCCTGCCGGACCTCGCGCGCGCCTTGCCCGACGCCTTTGGCGTCGAGCGTCATGATCATGGAGAACTGCAGCGGCTGGACCATCAGTCGGCCACCTCGGCGAAGGCGGTGAGCGCGGCGCTCTCCATCAGCTGCATGTCGGCGAAGGCGATGTCGTCGAAGCCCCGCCGGCGCATCATGGCGTCGACGTCGGCATAGATCAGGCCGGTCCGGATCGTCCGGTTCATGGTCGCGACCTCACGCCAGCAGGTCGCGCAGGCGAGAAACGCCTCCACCGTCCGCCAGTTGATCGACCACACCGCAACATCGTTCGTTTCCGTTTCCTCGTCATCGTCGACCGCGACGGTCACACCAAGCTCGGCAAAGGCCCGCTGATCGTCCGCATCGATCCGGGCCGATCGCGCCGGATCCGCCCGCCCGACCATCGCAAAGGCGGCCGCCCGGGCCGCCGCCGTCAGTTTCCCGCCCGCGCCTCGCCGGAGATCGAGCGCGCATAGGCGCGATAGGTCGCGATGCGGAACCACGGGAAGCGGAGCGCCTTTTCGAAGGCTTCTGGCGTGAAGGGTTCGTCGCCGCCGCCGGCGGCCTCGACGCCCCGCCAATTCTTGCTGACGCGCTTCAGGAGACCGTGCTCGTGGGCCGATCGCTCCTCGGCCGTCTTCAGCTCCAGAAAGTCGCGATCGAGCTTCTCGGCCTCCTCGATCGGCATGGCCTCGAACTGCATCTCGAAGGTCTGCTCGATCGTCTTGCCGGCGTTCGTGGGATCGGGAATGTGGACCGTGACGGGCCACCAGTAGAGATAGGTCTCGACGAGACGGAAATTCGCCATGCGATGATCCTTCGAAGGGCGTTTGAAGCGGGGCTGACCGCTCCTCGAGGAGCGGCGCAGAGGCTGCTAGCGGACGATGATCGACAGCTCGTCGTCACCGGTGTCGTGGCAGAGCATCAGCGGCAGCGAGTAGTTGAGGATGCCCTGGGTCTGCCCCTGCGTCGGTCGGCCGATCTCGACCTGCGGCGCGGTGAACTCGACGATGTTGCCGGCAGCCGTGCCGTGGACGACGGACAGCGCGCCCCGGGTCCGCGCCTTGGCAATGGCGAACCAGTCCTTCGTCGCCAGGCTTTTGGCCTCGACGACGGCGGTGCCGGTCGCGCGCCGATCGGTGATCTCCATCGATTCGGCGCCGATCAGGAACCGCGCCTCGACCTGGTTGCCGTAATCCAGCGAGATGCTTTCGGTGATCGCCGTCCAGCCATGCAGCGACATGACCGTGTTGGCCTTGTTGACGACCACCGGGCGCACGAAGGCGGTGTGGTCGACCGTCGGCAGTGCCGTATCGGTGATCGTGCCGAGCAGCCCCATCAGGTCGAAGCGAAAGCGCGGGATCTGGTTCGGCGTCTGGGTCGTCGTGAACGTGCCCCTGACGCCGAGGAGCACGTGGTTGACGCCGTCGGCGTTGAAATAGGTCGACGCCGCCTCTTCACCCGCAGAAACCGGATCGTAGCTGACCGAAGTGTCCGTTGTGACGGTCTCGGCCATGCCGCAGGCCCGCAGCAGCGGGCCGTAGGCCGGTGCCGTTCCGGGATCGTCGGAACCGGCGATCTCCACCGATCCCTGCAGCCGGGCATAGAGCCCGGTCAGCTCGACGCCCTGGTGGCCGAGATAGGGCAACAGGAGATCACGACTGACCTCCTGGCCTTCCATCGGCGTGAAGGTGACCTCGCTGAACAGCATGGCGTTGGCCGCACCGGTCGGCGTGGCATCGACGCCATAGGCGGTCTCGATCTTCACCAGAGCCGCGAGCTTGCGATATTTGCGAGTGGCCATCGGTCAGTCCTTCACTCTCGGCGCAGCAGTCTTGCCGCTCTCGGCCGCCGGCGCATCTTCGATCGCGGGCGCCGCGGCCTTCGCCAGCTCGGCGAGCCGGGCCTTCGCCGGATGCCCCTTCGGGATCTCGCCCTCGGAGCGCTCCTGGCGGGTGCCGCCCTCGTGCTTTTCCTTCCCCGTCTTCGGGTCGCGGATCGTCCGTCCGCCCTGTCTCACCGGCATGTCAGCTGTCCTCTTGGTAATAGGCGGCGGCGAATTGCTCTTCCCACCACACGGTGCCGCCCTTGGCGTTCGTCAGCTCGCCGGAGACGTGGGTGATGACGTCATCGGCACTTGCCGGCTGCCAGCCGATGAGGGCCGCACGCACGGCCGTCTTCAGCACTTCCAGATCCTGGCCGGCGGCGGCCCCAAGAGCGTCGGAAAGGTTGTCGACGATGATGACGACGCCGACGTCGATCTCGGTGCGCTGCTGGACGCCCGTCATGCGGCTGTTGTCCCCGCTCACCTCGCGGATTGGCACGACATAGGCGGCGGGTGAGGCCTTCGGCCGGTCGCGGACGGCGGCAAGGCCGATCGCGTCGCCGATGATCGCGAAGCGGGCATGGCAGCGCTCGACCAGCCGTGCCTCGATCTCTGTGACGATCATCGGCCGCCTCCCGGAAGAGACCGACGCTCGGTGTCGGCGACGATTTCGAGGATCTCGGCGCGGTCCTCGTCGGAGATCCCAAGATAGGGCCGCGCCGGGATGTTGATCTCGTGCGCCGCGACGTCGACGTCTCGGGCAAAGTTGGAGCGCGAGCGCTTTACGAAGCGCTGGTCGAGCGTGTCGGCCTTCGGGTCGTAGCGCTGATAGATCGTCTGGCGCCGCGCCGCCTGCTTGATGACGCCGCCGAGATGCTGGATCGCAGCATAGGCGACGTTGGTACCGACGGCAGTGCTGCTCGCGTCGGCCTGGTAGCTGATGCTCGAATAGAGCCGGTTCTTGACCCGCAGCATATGATCGTAGCCGCGCCTGGTCTTGCCGATCCGCTTGTTCGCCGTGCGTGGCGAAAGGCGCTGCCATGGCCGACCATCCGGCCCGCTTTCGCGCTCAAAACGCTGCTGGGTGGAGGTCACCAGATAGGCGCCGATCGCGTGCATTGCGTCGGAGCGATCGCGCTGCTCCAGCCGCGACAGCGCCGCCAGAACGGCGGAGTCGTCGACGGTGATCCGGATGCCCTCGGCCGCCACGTCAGAGACCCTGCATGCTGCGACGAGAGAAGAGCCGCTCGGGTGCATCCATCTGCACCGAACCGCCGGCAGGCTGCGCCGGCACGACGCCCTCGATGTCCAGTTCGGCAACGCCGTTCGAGATGTCCTTCAGCTAGGCAAGCGCCAACTTGAAGCCGCGCTCGACCTCGCCGTCCTTCTCTGCACGGTTGCCATGGAGGTAGAACCTGGCGACGTCGGCCGTCGCCTTGACCAATGCCTGCGGAATGTCGGCGAGCGGCAAACGGTAGCGCTTGCCGACATAGCCAGATGCCAGCGCAGAGGCGTCGCCGAGGGCCTGGGAGACGACGGTGTCATCGATCGTCGTCGGCGGTCTGTTGGTTCGATCGGTGAGTTGCGTCAGCTCGGTCGCGCCGTAGCGGTCGATCAGGTCCTGCTTCGTTGCAAAGCCGGTCATGCTGCACTCCTCGCTAGACAGGTCATGACCGCATCGACGAAGTCCTTCACGCTGGCCGCTCGTGAGACGGTCTCGTCGTCGAGCACGACGTCGAACTGCCCCTCCAGCTCGATTGCGATCTCGACCAAGTCGAGGCTGTCGGCGCCGAGGTCATTGGTCAGCGACGCGCCATCGGTGACTTCGAACTTCGCCACGCCGAGGATGTCGGCGATGGCGGCACGCACCTTCGGCCCGACGATCGCGCGGGCTTCGGCTGAGGCCGCATCGATGGCGGAGGAGAGGATCTGGGCTGCGGGGCTGCTCACGTGGGGGCTCCAAAATCGTGGTCCTCCGAGCCCCAGACCTCGGAGGGGTGCGGCAGGCGCTCGCTTCGGCCTGTTGGTCCGCTCGGGGCCTACGTCCTCGGAGGCCGCCTCGCCGTCAGACGGTCGAGGCAGGTCATTCCGACGGACGCCGGGGCCCGGTGGTATTGAGGTGGCGCGGCCCTCTCGATATCGGGCCGCGCCGATCGCCGGCGGGACGAGCCCCACCGTTCCGACGACGATTAGTCGGCCGATGCCTCGAGGCCGTCCTCGAAGGAGCGCTCCAGGACCGAACTTCGGGAGCGCTTGGCCTCGAAGTCCCGCCGGGTTAGCGGCACCAGGGCGCCGGGCTCGTAGAGCACCTTCGATTTCAGGATCCGGATCGTCGCGGTGAACTCGCGCGTCTCGGTGTCCGGCGCGACGGCGGTGATCGCGATGCGTTCGCCGCCCGCCAGCACCCGTTCCCGTGCCGGCAGCGTGCCGGCATAGGTCGAGCGTCCACTGGCGGGGAAAGCGGGATCGAAGACAGATCCAGCCGCTCGGGACCGGAAGGCCGCCGGGCGCGGCATCTGCGGCTCGATCGCGGCCGACCGCGGTTCGCCCGACGGCGTCGTCGAGGTCTGGACGGTCTCGATACCCGGACGGGTGGCCGTCTCGGTCGTGACCTTCATGGCGGCGCTGTCTGCCGGCAGCGTGCCTCCGTCGGCTGCAGGGCCGACCGGCGGCACGACCGCCGTGGTCGGAAGCTGTCCCGTGCTCGTCGAGGTGGACGCCCGGAGATCGTCCGTCCTGGTCTTGGTGGTGTCTTTCGCCATCGTTCAAAGCCTTTTCGAAACTTGCCTCAGCGCCGCCGGCTTTCCGCCAGGCACCGGTTCAGGGCCGGCGGATCACGCCGGAGCGACGATGTCCTGGAGGAGGAAGCTCACACCGGGCGCGACGATCAGTTCCTTGATCCGCTCGCCGGAGCGCACCGTCTCGCCCCCCTCGAGGCCGACATTCGGATCCTGCATCGAGCCGGAGATCTTGGTGCCGTAGGTGGCGGTGAAGCCGTGGGTGATCGTGCCGGCATTCACGTCGGCCGACGGATTGACGAACTGGAAGACCATGTTGCCGCCCCAGACGCGCTGGATGTCGGCGGCCTGGCCGAAGCTGGCGGCGTCCATATAGGCCTCGCCGACCAGCACCTTCTTCAGCTCGAAGAGGTCGGCGAACTGCTGGCGGGTGATCATGCCCTCGGTGGTCAGCCCGCCCTTCACTGCGTTGATCAGCTTGGGATGCGAGGAGAGGATCGACCAGTCGCGATGGCCCATCGTGACCTGGTTGGGCCGAAAGACCAGCGTGGAGTCGAGCACGTCCTTGATGACGCCGATCGGATCGGAGTTGTCGTAGTCGGAGAACTGGTCGGTGCCGGACAGCGCCATCTTCTGCGAGGTCGGATAGCTTGCCGGGCTCTGGATGAGGGTGGCGACGCGGATCTCGCGGTTGATCTGATTGTAGTCCTCGATCCCCATC
>NZ_AQQS01000063.1 GCF_002088275.1 Aurantimonas sp. 22II-16-19i | reverse complement strand
CGTCAGGTCGTGGTGAAGGCGGTTGGCGTCCCTCGCCGGCGGCAGTCCGAACACCCGCCCATAGTCGCGGCCGAACGGCGAGGGCTTTCTAGTGGTCATGCCGTGACAGATGAGTCCGCCGGAAATGCCGCATTCTCCAGCCCTTCGGCACCGCAAGCGGGTACTATCCGTCTCAGCTTCACCACTAGCCCACCGCAAATCCCGCGCTCGCCGCATCCATGGCGCTGGCGACCATCAGCCGGCGCGCCTCCTGCGTTCTGAGATGGCTGCGGAATTCGATCGGGCTCATCGTCGTGATCGACTTGAAGTGGAGATGGAAGGTGGAACGGCTCATCCCGGCGATCTCCGCCGCATCCCAGCTCGAACGGCTCGACCAGGCGAGCGCGAGTCCGCCGATCTTCCCGGAGAACTTCATCGGCCGACCGATGGCCCAGCAGCTGATCTTCGGCACCGCCAGCGTCCAGAGACGGGGCTGACGCCGTCCGGGCAAGCGGCCTTCCCGCCTCATGGGATCGCCCGTTTCGGCTTCGGGACATCAGCTAGGCGCGCTGCGTTTCCCGCCCCGATGGGAGGGAACGGCATGCGGTCGAGCGCGGCCGGAGAAGCCTGCCTGGAGCCTCCGCACCGCTCCCGCCGAAGGTGAACAGTCGGGATGAACAGGCTGGAGATCGGCAGAGTCGGCGTCTCGACTGCGCTTTTTCGGGCATCGCCTTCAATCTGCTGGGCGGGGTGCGCAGGATCTTCCGTTCAGCCCGGAGCACGTCATGTGGCGGCAATCTTCGTGCTGCCTTGACAGGCCGGGTGCAGCATCCTCAGGGGCGGCAATGCTCAGTGAGGCGTTACGCCCCTTTCATCGATGCCCCGTAACAACTGTCCACTCGCCTTAAGGATCTGAGGGACATATGAAATACAGAATGCAAAGCACGGTGGCAGCTGCCGCCTTGACGACCCTTCTCGGCGCTCCTGCCTTCGCCGACGAGGCGACGCGCGCGGCCGTCGATGCGGTGGTGGAACCGCTGATGGCCGAGCACGACGTGCCGGGCATGTCCGTGGCGATCCTCCACGACGGCGAGCGCCACGTCTTTCACTACGGCTTTACCTCACTCCAGACCGGCGAGGCCGTGGGCGACGACACGCTGTTCGAGATCGGTTCGCTGTCGAAGCCGTTCACCGGGACGCTTCTCGCCCGCCTCGAAGCGGAACGCATGGTGGACCTTTCGGCGAAGGCCGAGGATCTCCTGCCCGAACTGGCGGAAAGTCCGGTCGGCGGGGCGAGCCTCGTCGATCTCGCGACCTATGCCTCGGGCGGGTTGCCGCTGCAGTTTCCGGACGGCGTCGACGAGACGAACTTTCCCACCTTCTACCGGGATTTCGCTCCGATCACCGAGATCGGTGCGAGCCGGCTCTATTCGAACCCCTCGATCGGTCTCGCCGGCCATCTGGCCGCGGCGAGCGCCGGTGGATTTCGCCGCGATCATGGAAGAGAAGATCTTCGAGCCGATAGGGCTGAGCGATACCTTCCTCGAAGTCCCTGAGGATCGCGCGGAAGACTACGCCCAAGGCTACACCCGCGACGACGCCGCCGTGCGTGTCAATCCGGGGCTTTTCGACCAGGAAGCCTATGACGTAAAGACGACGGCGAGCGATCTGTTGCGCTTCATCGAAGCGTCGGTTGATCCGGACGGGCTGAGCGACGATCTCCAGGCGGCGCTTCGTGAGGCCCGCACGGGCGTCTACCGGGTCGATACGATGCATCAGGGTCTCGGCTGGGAGCTCTACGCCGCCCCGGCCCGGCTAGAAGACCTTCGCCAAGGCGTCGACATGGCTTTCGTCCTCGAACCTAACGCCGTCGAACGTCCCGCTTCTCCGGTGACTGGCAAGGCCGTCGGCACCGTCTCGAAGACCGGCTCCACCGGCGGCTTCGGCGCCTATGCGCTGTTCCAGCCGGAGCGCGGCACGGCGATCGTGATGCTCGCCAACCGCATCTGGCCCAACCTGGCACGCATCGAGGCAGCATACGCGATCCTCGACGAACTCGATCCGGGGTTCTCGGCGCGTTGAAGATCGCAGAAGCGTCGACGCCCCGAAGGCTTCGGCGACCCGAACTGAGGGCGAGCCGGCGGACGTGTCCTGAGCCGGACGCGGGTTCCAGTACCGGCGGCCCGGGAGATTGACTCCCGGCCGCTGGTATCAAGCCCCCGCGGCGCTCGAGCGGCAACCCTTGCCGCCGGTCGAAGACCGGGCCGACGGTAGCGACCAACCCATCCCCTGCGAATGAAGAGACACCCATGATCTATCCGGAAACCACCCGCATCGATGCCGTCGACGGACGGTTCGGCACCAGCATTGCCGATCCCTATCGCTGGCTGGAGGGCGACATCCGCCATGACCCGGAAGTCGCCGACTGGGTCGATGCCCAGGATCGCCTGTCCGCGTCCTATCTCGCCGAGCTTCCCGGCAGGTGCGTCTTCCACGAGCGCCTCAAGCGGCTGTTCGATCACGAGCGTCTGAGCACGCCCGAAAAGCGTGGCCGGCGCTACTTCTTCACGCGCAATTCGGGGCTCGACAAGCAGCCCGTCCTCATCGTTCGCGACGGGACGAGCGGCCGGGATCGCGTCGTCATCGATCCGAACGCCTGGTCCGAGGATGGCAGCATGGCTCTCGCCGAATGGGCGCCATCCGAAGATGGAACCCGTCTCGCCTTCGCAATTCAGGAGAATGGCGCGGATTGGCGAACCATTCGCGTCCTCGACGTCGACACCGGCACGATCCTCGACGACGAGATCAAATGGGCGCGCTTTTTGACCATCGCCTGGGCGAAGGACGGATCGGGCTTCTTCTACGCCCGAAATCCCGAGCCGGGAGATGGCGCCCGGTTTCAGTCGCCCGTGCTCGGCCATGCGATTTATTTCCACTGGCTCGGCATGCCACAATCCGATGACCGTCTCGTCCATGGTCCGCAGACCGAGATCCCGGCGATCCATACGGTCGACGTCACCGCGGACGGTCGCTACGCAGTGATCTATTCGACGGCCTTGACGGGCGGAAATGCTCTCGCCCTCGTGGATCTTGAAGATCCCGCCTGGACCACCCGGCAGATCGTCGCTTCCTTCGATCACGGTTGGACCCTCGCCGGCAATGTCGGCACGAAGCTCTTCCTGTGGACGCAGAAGGGCGCCGAGCGCGGCAAGATCGTCACGACGGACATCGCCGATCCCGAACCCATCTTCACCGACCTCGTCGCGGAGCGACAGGACGCCGTGCTGCGCCTCGCCGGTCTCGTCGGCGACAGGCTGATCCTCGCCTACATGGTCGATGCGAAGACCAGGGTGGAGCGCTTGAAGCTTGACGGAACGCCGGACGGCGTCGTCGCGCTTCCCGGCATCGGCACGACCGGGCCCTTCCACGGTCGCCCGGGCGACGACGAGGCATTCTTCGTCTTCACCAGCCACGACGCGCCGACCAGCATCTACCGCTACGACGTCGCCGCCGATACGAGCACGGTGTGGGCCGAACCGAAGGCCGCGATCGATCTGACCCGCATCGTGGTCGAACAGCGCTTCTACGGGTCGAAGGACGGGACGCGCGTGCCGATCTTCCTCGTCCGCCGCCGCGACGTGACCGGCCCCGCGCCGACCATGCTGACCGCCTATGGCGGCTTCGGCATTCCGATGGTGCCGTTCTATTCGCCAGCCGCGATGGCCTGGGTCGAACAGGGCGGGGTCTATGCCGTGGCCAACATTCGCGGCGGAGGCGAATATGGCAGGGCCTGGCACGACGGCGGACGGGGCCAGGCCAAGCAGAACGGCTTCGACGACGTCATCGCCGCCGCCGAGTTCCTGAAGGCCGAAAAGATCACGTCGGCCGATGGCCTTGCCATCCACGGCGAATCGAATGGCGGCCTCATGGTCGGGGCCGTCGTCAATCAGCGGCCGGACCTCTTTGCGGCGGCCCTTCCCGGTGTCGGCGTCATGGACATGCTGCGCTTCGACCGCTTCACCGGCGGGCAGCTCTGGACGCAGGAGTTCGGCAGCCCGGATGTCGAGGCGGACTTCCGCAACCTCCTCTCCTATTCGCCGCTTCACAACATCGGAACCGGCGTTCCCTATCCGGCCATTCTCGTCAGCACCGCCGACACCGACGATCGTGTCGTGCCGGGCCATTCCTTCAAATACGCCGCCGCTCTGCAGGCCGCCGATCTCGGTCCGCGCCCCCGCATCCTGCGCGTCGACAGGAAGGCCGGGCATGGCAGCGGCAAGGCGATGGACAAGGCCATCGCGGAGATCGCCGACATGTGGGCCTTCGCCGCGAAGTGGACCGGGCTGAAGGTCGCCAGTTCCGACTGACGAGAGCTTGATCTGCAGGCGTTCGCGACGGAGCGCCCTCAGACCAGCGTCGAGCGATCCGACACGGCACGACATCGCGCGCCTTGAATTGTAAAACGATCGTTTTACATCTGGTGCATGGATATCAAGTCAAACCTCGTCGCCACGGCCGAGCGCCTGTTCGACCGCCATGGCTTCACCGCCACCGGCATGGACAGACTGACCGGTGCCGCAGGCATCTCCAGCCGGACGCTTTACAAGCACGCCGGCAGCAAGGTCGCGCTCATGGTGGCGGTGCTCGCCGAGCGCGACCGCCGTTTCATGCAGCGGCTCGAGGTCGACAGCGTCGACGCGATCTTCGCGGCGCTGGAGGACTGGGTGCGCGCCGAAGGCGCCAGAGGCTGCCTGTTCCTGCGGACACTGGGCGAAACCGGCGGCGAGACCGCAGCAATCCAGGAGGCCGTCATGGCGCACAAGGCGGCGGTCCGGTCACGCATTGCCGAGATCGTCGCGACGGACATCGGCCACGGCGGCAATGCCGCCCTCGCCGATCAGATCGTGATCCTCTTCGAAGGAGCGACGGCCGCAGCGGCCTATCGGGGCACGGACGCGGTCACCGCAGCGCGTGCCGCTGCAGAAATCCTCGTTGCGAGGGCCCGGCGATGAGCCCGGCGCGGCGCATCGGCGCGACCGGCTTCGGCCTCATCGCGGTTTGCTACGGCTTTGCCCGCTTCGCGTTCGGACTGTTCCTGCCCCAGATCGACGCCGAGCTGCAACTCGGCTCCAGCCTCGGCGGGGTGATCTCGGGCGGGTCGTTCTTCGGCTATTGCATCGCCATCGTCCTGTCGGCCTGGGCGACCGAGCGAATGGGGGCGAGGCGGGTGGCGATCGCGGCGGCCGCCGTCGCCGCGATCGGCATGGCTGGGATCGCCCTCGCGCCCTCCCCCCTGATGCTGGCCGCGGCCGTGATGGTGGCGGGGTCGAGCACCGGCCTCGCCTCGCCGCCCATGGCCGCGGCGGTTGCCGCCGCCGTCCGGCCTGAGCGCCAGGACGTGACGAACACCGTCATCAATGCCGGCACGAGCGCCGGCGTCGCCCTGTCCGGGCCGATCGCCCTGGCTTTGGCCGGACAGTGGCGGCTGGCGTTCGGCGCATTTTCCGCGGTCGCCGCGCTTCTCCTTGTCGCTGTGGCCAGAACCATCCCCTCCGAACGCGGCGGCGAGGCTCCGGGCGGCATACCGCCGCTGGGCGGCCCCGTCCGGCGTCTGATCGGCGCGTCCTTTCTGATGGGAATGGCGAGCACCGCCCTGTGGTCCTTCGGCTCGGAACTCGTCGCCTCCCGCCTCGGCTGGAGCAGCCCCGGGGCCGGCCTGTTGTGGACCCTCATCGGGGCAGGCGGCATCGCCGGAGCCTTTGCCGGGTCGCTGGTGATCCGCTTCGGCCTTCTGCGCGTGCACCTGACGTTTCTCGCCTTGATGGCGGCAGGCATTCTCGCGGTGGGTTCGGCCTTCACGTTCCCCGGATCGACGCTGATCGGCGGCGCACTCTTCGGCGCGGCCTATGTGATGCTCACCGGGGTCTATCTCATCTGGGGCGTCAGAGCCCTCGCCGACCGACCCGCCACGGGCCTGATGATCGGCTTCATGACCATCGCCGTCGGCCAGACCGCCGGCGCGCCGCTCTTCGGCTTTCTCCTGGACGAGATGGGTGCCGGCCTGGCGGTCACGGCCTTCGCCGCCATCGCGCTCGTCTCCGGGATCTTCACGCCGGGAGGCGTTGCAGCGCCTGCCGGAACGCCCGCTGAACGGCAGGGACCGGCGTGACGATCGAGAGATCAAGATGATGATGAAAGGAAAGAAGTCGTCTGCTGACGGGGCAGGTCTTGCCGGCTGCTCGCCCGCCAATTGGCTCCGCGAACGCCGCCCCGACGGTCCGATGCCCGTCGGAGCGTGACGCTCCTCCTCGAATAGCTCCGTCCGGGCGGTCCATTGCGAGGAAGTCACGGGTCGGCTGCATCTCGACGAGCAGACGGCAGATCCTCGTTCAAACGCTCAGCGCCGTCTGCCTCACGAGGATCGGTGCATGATAGGGAACGCGCTCGTAGAGATCGATCACGTCCTGATTGACCAGCCGGACGCAGCCCGAGGACGCCGCCGTTCCCATGGTCCACCATTCGGGTGAGCCATGAAGGCGATAGAGCGTGTCCTCGCCGTTCTGGTGGATGTACAGCGCCCGTGCCCCCAGAGGGTTCGAAACGCCCGGCTCCATGCCGCCGTTCTCGACCGAGTACACCTCCAGCTCCGGCTTGCGGGCGATCATGTCGGATGGCGGCTTCCAGCGCGGCCAGTGCTGCCGCCAATGGATGATGCCGCGGCCTTCCCAGGTGAAGCCGACCCGCCCGATGCCGACGCCGTAGCGCATGGCGGTGCCACCCTCCTCGACGAGGTAGAGGAAGCGGTTCGGCGTGTCGACGACCACTGTCCCGGGCGCCTCCCCGGTCGGGTCGGGAACCTGCTGCCGGTAGAACTTCGGGTCGATCTTCCAGTAGGGGACGGCCGGGATCTCGTGTCCGCCGTCGACGATCGCCGCGTAGCGAGCGTCCAGTTCCGGCGTGCGCGGGGCGTCGAATGCGACGGGTTCCACTGCCGCCCCCTGAGGAACGGGAGGCGGTTCCAGCGAAGCTTGCAGGCGCTGGCCGCGCCCAGTCGCGGCACAGCCGGCGGACAGGACGTTGACGGCGACCGCTCCCAGAACGAAGGCGCGGCGGGACATGGGCATGATTGTCAAATCGCTTGCTCGGATACGACGAAAGAGACAGCCGAACCTAAAGCTTGCGACGAAAAATCCAAGGATGTTATGACTTATCCTGGCCATAACGAATGGGAATGGATGGCATCCCGTCGCGCTGATGCCGTTGACCTGGACGCGTCGCCGCCGTCGGCGGGACGTGCACGGTCCAGAGGTGGCCGGTGCTGCGACGATGGCGGCTTTCGCGGACGCAGGGATTGGGAATCAGGATGGATCTGGCAGCCGCCCTTCGAGCCTTCACCCGGACCGTCGAGCGCGGTTCGATCACCGCCGCGGCTCAGGATCTCTCCCTCTCGCAGCCAGCCGTTTCGAAACACATCGCCAATCTCGAACGGCGGGTCCAGGCCCGCCTGCTGGAACGGTCTGCCCGGCTGGTGCGCCCGACGCCCGAGGGCCAGGCGCTCTACGACGCAAGCCGGTCGGCCCTCGCCTCCATCGACGCCGCCGTCGAAGGGGTGAATGCCATGACCGAGACCATGGAAGGCACGATCCGCCTCCATGCGCCTTCATGCATCGGCGGCAAGTACCTCCACCCTTTCCTGATGAAGTTCCAACGTGCCCATCCGGGCATCGCCTTCGAACTCATGCTGGAGAACCGGACGGTCGATCTCGTTTTCGAGAGCTTCGACATGGCCTTCATCCAGGGTCGCCCCAGTGCACAGGACCTGATCGTTCGGCGATTGGGCAACGCGCGACGGGTCCTCGTCGCCAGCCCGGCCTATTTGAAGGAGCATGGTCCCGTCGACACCCTGGAGCGACTGTCCCAAATCCCGCTCGTCACGACATCGCGCTCCGTCACGGCGAAAAACCGTCTGGCGCTCCTGTCGAGGGGCGTGCCCAGAGAATTGGACGTCCGTTCGATCCTCCAGTCCAACGATGCGCATGTGGTCGCCAGAACGCTGCTCGACGGCCATGCGGCCGGCCCCGTCCAGTATCTCATGGTCGCCGATGAACTCGCGGCCGGCCGGCTGGTGCAGATCCTGCCGGAGTGGGAAGTGCGGCCGACGGAACTGTTCCTGGCCTATCCGTCCGTGCGCTTCATGCGGCCGGCAGTGCGCGCCTTCGCGGACTTCGTGCTGGACGAGATGCGCAACGTGGAGGGCATCGACAAAGCCTGAAACGCGTTCCGCGGGGCCTGCGCGACGGGAAACCTGGATCACCTCCCCGACGGGCACGCCATGTTGCCGCAATGGAGCCCAGGGCATACACGACGCTCATAACCGTCCTGGCCCCATGGCGTCACCACGGCCACACTGCCTTGGACCGCCGGAGCGCCGACCTGAGGTGTCGTGGTGAGAATTCTGCTGGTCGAGGACGAGCTTCAGCTGGCCGAGGCGTTGCGCGCTGCCTTGGAGCGGGAGCGCTTCATCGTCGATCATGCCGACCGACTGGCGAGCGCACGCGAGGCGGCAGCGCAAGGCTCCTTCGACCTGGTCCTCTTGGACCGCACCTTGCCGGACGGCGAAGGGCTGTCGCTCGTTCCGGCCCTGCGGGCGGGCAATCCCGGCCTCCCCATTATCGTCTTGAGCGCGCGAGGCGAGGTCTCCGACCGCGTCGTCGGCCTCGACGAGGGTGCCGACGACTATCTCATCAAGCCGTTCTCTGTCGACGAGATGCTGGCCCGCATCCGGGCGATCAGGCGGCGCCCGGCCGAGATGGCCGGCGAGACGATCCGTGCGGGCTCCCTGATCTTCGATCTCTCGAACGAGGAAGTGGCGGTGAAAGGGGTGCGCATGGAACTTCCACGCCGTGAACTGCGCGTTCTGGCGTCATTGATCAAGCGGCGCGGGAGAACCGTCCTGCGCGAGTCGCTGGAACAGGCGATCTTCGGCTTCGACGACGAGGTGCAGTCGAACACGCTGGATTCGCACATCTCGCGGCTCCGCCGGAAGCTGACCAAGGCCGAGGCGGGAATCGAGATCCACGCGATCAGGGGCGTCGGCTACCTGCTGCGCGAAGCTTCGTGAGACGGCACCCCTCCCTCAAGCGGCCGCTGATCGTCTATCCGCTGGCCTTTCATCTCGCCACGCTGATGATCTCCTTCGCCATCCTCGTTGCCGTGGCGATCCGCATCGACAGCGGCGGTCCCTATGCCGATGAACAGATCACCCCGGTGATCGCCCGCGCCATCACACGCAACGAGGATGGCGACCTCGCCATTCGCATGACGCCGGAACTCGCCGAGCTGCGCGAAGCGACGGACGATCTGTGGTTCGTGGCCGAGACGACGCCGGCCAAAGCGTCTCATTCGGTGAGGTGCCCCAGCATTATGCCGCGCTCGTCGGCCGGCTCAGCGACCTCTCCTATGCGCAGCTGCGCGATCGCGAGGCGCCATACGACCTGACGGTGGTGATCAGGCGGGAGGCCGCGCCGGCCGGGACGCTGACGATCATCGGCCATGGCAAGCTCGCCGAATTGAGCTTCATCGTCCTGATGGCCTCCAACGTCGTCATCCTGCCGATCTTCCTCTTGCTGGCGGTGACCTCGCTCGCCGTCACGCCCTGGATCGTGCGGCGGTCGCTCGCCGGGGTCTCGCGCATCGCGCAGGAGGCGGAAGAGATCGACACTGACCGGCGCGGCCGGCGGCTGAGCGAGGCGCATGTACCGATCGAGATCGCGCCGATCGTCCATGCGGTGAACGACGCGCTGCGGCGCCTCGACGAGGGTTATGAGCGACAGCGACGGTTCATCGCATCCGCTGCGCATGAATTGCGCACGCCCATCGCCGTCCTGCGCGCCAAGGTGGACGCCGCCGAGGACCAGGCCACACGAAGGCTCGCCACCGACGTGCAGCGCCTGGCGACCCTGAAGTCGCCATCCAGCGCATGATCGGGGCCGGTGCCAACATGATGACCTGGGTGGCAGTGGCGGCAGAGTGGCAGCGGGACTGGGCTCGTATCGACACGGCCGGCAAGTTGGCCGAGGTGTTCACGCAGCACGCCGGTGGCAGCGGCATCGCCTATCTGTGGGAGCAGCAGCTCCTCAATACGCCCGTGCCGAACAGCGGAAGGTGATCCGGGCCGGATGACCTGCCCTGCGACGAGCGTCACAGGCCGTGGCGCTCGCCGCGGCTCGTCACCAAAGGGCCAGCCATCACTACCAAGGCGGTTTCGCCGAAACCTTCGTATGATGGACCGTGTTATTTGATGATGGTACAGATGATGTCCAAAGGGAACAAGGTTCACATGTGCCTGTCGACTTGCCGCACGACTCATTTTGCCTTTCGATAATTCTCTTCGAGGCACCGACGCCAGCAGTTCTTCCAGTCCGAAATCCGGCTGCCGGCACGGGCAACGGGGATAGACTGGACTCGATCAGGAGGGCTGGTCGGTGATCGCGGCAACCGGCACCCGTGGCGTGGCCGATCGTCCGGCCGATGACAGCCGGAGCGGATTGCGCCCCGCCACCTGGGGTTCCGATGCCACGTCCGGACACAGACATACGACCTTCATCCGCATTCCGACCTTCACCGACATCATCCCCTGCCTGAATCTTCTTGCCGACCGAGCGCGTTCCCGCCTGCCTCCAACGCGAGACCACATGCCATGATCCTCCTTTCCTTCCTGATCGGCATCGTGGCGGGGCTGCGGGCGATGACCGCTCCCGCCGCGGTGAGTTGGGCGGCCTATCTCGGCTGGCTGCCGCTCGGCGACAGCTGGCTGGCCTTCCTCGGCTATCAGTGGACGCCCTGGATCTTCACCGTGCTTGCGGTCGCCGAACTCGTGACGGATCAGCTGCCGTCGACGCAGAGCCGCAAGGTCCCGATGCAGTTCGGGACGCGGCTTCTGACCGGCGCCGTCAGCGGCGGAGCGATCGGGATCGCCGCCGGC
>NZ_AQQS01000062.1 GCF_002088275.1 Aurantimonas sp. 22II-16-19i | reverse complement strand
ATGGTGGGTGATGTAGGGATCGAACCTACGACCCGCTGATTAAGAGTCAGCTGCTCTACCAACTGAGCTAATCACCCGCCGGCCGCCTTGGCGGATGGCGGGTGTATAAAGAGCGATTCCGCGGCTGTCCACCCTCGAATTGGGCTTTGTGGAAAAACCTTCAGGGAGCCTGCCGGAGTCGATGAGACACGGCCGGGGAGAAGGCCTGCCGGGTGGCCGGCAGGATCCTGCAACGGCAAAGGCCTCACGGGGACGGCTGGCGAACCGCCTCCGGAGGCGGGCGCGTGCGATGGCCGGCGGGTCGGTCCGGTCTCTGCCGCGGGGCCTCGGGGATGCGGGCGTTCGGAGCCGGTCCGTAAGGAACGGCGTCAGCCGGGCCGACGCCAGGCGAATCGGGCGGTGACGGCTTCGGGGAGGATTTCGGGCATGATCCGGCGGATGCCGCCGCGCTGATCCCGGGCGGCGGCGTCGGGCGGTGTCGACGCGTCGGCGGCGGGGGCGATCGGCTCGCGCAGCTCGACGTCGAGAAAGCGGATGCCGGCGAACATCGAGCGGCGATAGATCAACTCGGCCGGCCGAACGGCCTGCTCCTCGCCGATGCGGATGCGGAACTCCTTCGGCAGGTGGACGCTGTCGTCGATGGTCAGCAGCGCGCCGGTCGCCGAGATGTTGCGCACGATGCAGTCGAAGGTCGAGAAGCCGTTGTTGAAGACGATCTTCGCGCGCTTGAGAACGCGCATGCGCGGAGCGCTGCGGCGCTCGGCCTCACCGGACTCCGGTACTGTCGCAGTCATTTCGTGCCTCCAGAACCCTCACGCGCGTCTCCTTGTCGCACAGTCAGGGTTTCCATCCGGTGAAGCCGGAGGAGAAAATCCGACGCATGTCCGCGAGCGCGACGACAAGCGGCGCCGGACCTTCGCCCGGCGCCGCTGAAGCGTTTCAGTGCCCTGCCCCCGCCCGCCCGCAGCGGCGGAGCCGCGAGGACGGGCGAAGGCAAGGAGGCCGTGGATCGATGGAGACCGCGGCCCTTCGAGCTCAGTTGCGGTCCTTGTCGACCAGGGCGTTGGACTTGATCCCCCGCCCGCCCGCAGCGGCGGAGCCGCGAGGACGGGCGAAGGCAAGGAGGCCGTGGATCGATGGAGACCGCGGCCCTTCAAAGCTCAGTTGCGGTCCTTGTCGACCAGGGCGTTGGACTTGATCCACGGCATCATGGCGCGGAGCTTCTCGCCGACTTCCTCGATCTGGTGACGGTCGTTCTGGCGGCGGGTGGCCTTGAAGCGGGCGGCGCCCGAGTGCCACTCCTGCATCCATTCGGAGGTGAAGCGGCCGGACTGGATGTCGGCCAGCACCCGCTTCATCTCGGCCTTGGTCTCGGCGGTGATGATGCGCGGGCCGGAGACGTACTCGCCCCATTCGGCGGTGTTGGAGATCGAGTAGTTCATGTTGGCGATGCCGCCCTCATAGATGAGGTCGACGATCAGCTTGACCTCGTGGAGGCACTCGAAATAGGCCATCTCCGGCGCGTAGCCGCCTTCGACCAGCGTCTCGAAGCCGGCGCGGATGAGCTCGACCAGGCCGCCGCACAGAACCACCTGCTCGCCGAAGAGATCGGTCTCGCACTCTTCCTGGAAGGTCGTCTCGATGATGCCCGAGCGACCGCCGCCGACGCCGGACGCATAGGAGAGGCCGAGGTCGAGGGCGTTGCCGGAGGCGTCCTGATGGACGGCGACGAGGCAGGGCACGCCGCCGCCGCGCTGGTACTCCGAGCGCACCGTGTGGCCGGGGCCCTTCGGCGCGACCATGAGCACGTCGACGGTCTTCTTCGGCTCGATCAGGCCGAAATGGACGTTGAGGCCGTGGGCGAAGGCGATGGCCGCGCCGTCCCTGATGTGAGGCGCGATCTCGTTGGAATAGATGCCGGCCTGGAGCTCGTCCGGGGTGGCCATCATCATCAGGTCGGCCCAGCCGGCGGCTTCGGCCACCGACATGACCTTGAAGCCGTCGGCCTCGGCCTTCTTGGCGGTCGCCGAGCCGGCGCGCAGCGCCACGGCGATGTCCGGCACGCCGGAATCCTTGAGGTTCAGCGCATGGGCGCGCCCCTGCGAACCGTAGCCGATGACGGCGACCTTCTTGCCCTTGATGAGATTGAGGTCCGCATCGCGATCGTAATAGACGCGCATGGTCATTCCTTCCCTGTGTTTTCGGATGGAGGCCGGTCTGGCCGTTGTTCGGCCCCGTAGAGGGCCAGGAAATGCCGCGCCGCGCGGGATGCGTCGGCACGGATGCCTTCGGGCGACAGGTCGAGCCTGTCGCCGAGGAGAAGCCGGATCTGGACGTCCCGCACGACGAGGCCGAAGAAGTCGCGGAACGCCTCGCCGGCGTCGTCGAAGGCGACGAGGCCGGCCTCGCGCCCGAGTTCCAGCACCGGCACGAGCCGCCGCCCCATGGCGACCGGGCCGTTGAGGGCGACGATCCGCCCGAGGCTGCGCCCGCCCCCGCCCGCGGCTTCCCCGATGGCGAGACGGTTGAGGGCGACGGAGGTCTCGCCGGACAGGACGGTCAGCCAGTCGGCGGCGAACTGCTCGAGGCTTTCCCGCAGCCGGTCGCGGTCGAGGCCGCCACGGCGCAGCGGCACGCCGCGCACCTTCGAGGCCTGCCAGCGGACCGTCGCGGTCAACAGCCCGTCCCGGTCGCCGAACCACTTGTAGAGCGATTCCTTCGAGCAGGAGGCGGCACGGGCGAGACTCGACATGGTCAGCGACGCCTTCGGATCGACGATCAGCGACAACGCGGCCTCGAGCACCGCCTTCTGGCGCGGCGTCGGATCGTCGCCGACGCCCTGCGCTCCGCTCTCGCCATCCCTGATCGTGGTCACCGGATCCATCAGTACCGTACCGTACGTTACGGTGATGGCGTGTAGCGGGTCGCCGGCGCGATTGCAAGGCCCCGCCCGCGACGATCAGGCCCCGCGCGCCGGATCAGGAAGGCCGCGTGCCGCCGAGCGCCTGGCGCTGCAGCGTTCCGTCATGGAGAAAGCAGGCCCGGGTGAACAGCCCGAGGTCCACCGGGTTGGGCAGACGGATGTCGCAGAGGCGGCATCGGGCGGCCCAGCCCGTCGAACGACCGGTCGACCTGCGACAGGATGACGATCGTCACGTCCCGCAGCTTTGCGAAGTCGCGCAACACCCGCAGCTGGAAGGCAGGCCGGGCCACCGACTGGAAGGCGTGCGCCGTCAGGATCTTGTGCCTGCCGACGAGCGCGCGACAAGTCGTTTGCCGGGTCTCGAATTCGTCCGGAACGAAGGAATTGCGGCGCTGTTCCCCTTGCTCGACTGAGGTCAGATCAAGGCGGTACAGCGGAAGATGAGCGAGCGGGGCCGGCAGGCCAAGAAACCTTCACAGATCCCCATGCCGGGTTGGAAGGATATCTCGGGACGGGTCTTTGCGGAAATCGGTAACGACCGGGTTCTGCTGACGGCTGCCGGCGTCACCTTCTATCTGCTTCTTGCCTTCGTCCCCGGATTGACGGCCCTGGTGTCCGTCATCGGTCTGTTCGCCGATCCAGCGACCCTCGAAAACCGCCTCACGGCGCTCGAGAACATCGTGCCGAGCGGCGCGCTGGATATCCTGCGCGAGCAGATCACCCGTATCGCCGGCCAGGGGCAGGCAACGCTCGGGCTCGCCTTCGCGGCTTCCCTCCTCGTCGCTCTGTGGAGCGCGAATGCAGGGATGAAGGCGTTGTTCGAGGCGATGAACATCGCCTACGACGAGACGGAAGAGCGCGGCTTCGTTCGCCTCACCCTGACGACGCTGGGCTTCACCCTCTCAGCGCTCGTCGGCGTCGCGCTCCTTCTCGGCGTGACGGTCGTCATGCCGGCGGTGCTGCAGAGCGTCGGCCTCGGCCAGAGCGTCGAATGGCTGATCCGGGGACTTTCCTACCTGGGCGTCCTCGTCCTCGCCTCGATCGCTGCGGCGGCGCTCTATCGCTGGGGGCCGTCTCGCGCGAACGCGCAGTGGAAATGGATCACGCCCGGCATGCTGCTGGCGGTCGTCGTCGTCGCGGCCGTGTCGGTCCTCTTCACCTGGTACGTCGCGAATTTCGGCTCGTACAACGAGACCTACGGTTCGCTCGGCGCGCTCATCGGCTTTCTCACCTGGATGTGGATCTGCGTCATGATCCTGATCGTCGGGGCCGAGATCAACGCCGAAATGGAACATCAGACGGCGGCCGACACCACGACGGCGCCGGCCAGGCCGCTCGGCGCGCGCGGCGGCAACATGGCCGATCACGTGGCCGGCGGCGTGCCGCGCCGTTCCCCCTCACCCCCATCCTCCGCATCGGACGGATGGAGCAACAACCGGGTCCCCCGGGCTCGACCCCAGTAACAGGAGCATCGTGATGAACAGCATCATCTATCTCATCGGTCTGATCGTCGTCGTGCTTGCGATCTTGTCGCTCGTTGGACTGGCATAAGGAGACACATCATGTCTGACACACCCAAGACCCCCGGCTTTTCCGGGATCGACAGCGAAGGCGGGCGGGCGAGGAGCCGGCTCGAAACCGAGAGCAACGCCGCCCGTGCCGAAGGCGAGCACGCGCGCGAGCACGTCAAGGCGGATGCGAAGGCCTTCACCGACCATGCCAGGGAGCGCGCCTATGAGGGCGCCGACCAGGCGAAGGAAGCGGTTTCCTCCAATCTCGACGACTTCGCCGCCGCCATCCGCAAGGCGTCCGACGAACTCGGCGAGCGCGACCAGTCGATGGCCTCGCAGCTCGTGCGCGAAGTCGCCGGTGGTCTGGAGCAGGCCTCCCGCAGCATCGGCGGACGCGACGTCGGCGAGCTGACCCATTCCGTGGCGGCCTTCGCCAGGGAGCGGCCCGGCATGTTCATGGCCGGCATGGCGCTCGCGGGACTTGCCCTCGGCCGCTTCGTGCAGGCGTCGGGCGACCATCACGCAGGGTCCGGGCGCAGCCACCGGCAGGACGACCGCTTCGCCGGCTCGGCCCGCGGGGACGGGTGGGCCGGCGAGCCGATGCCGGCACGCACGACGCCGGGCCCGGTTGCCGCCGCGACGGTAACGCCCGGCCGGGCCTCCGCGCCCACCGGCTACACGCCGACATCCGACAGCGCGTCGCGCTCGACGCTGGCGTCTCCCGAGACCCCTGCCCGCCCTCGCCCAAGTGACCTGAAGACTGGAGACTGACATGAGCGATGCCCAGAACCAGGGACGATCCCTGCCGGAGCTCGTCGTCCACGCCCTGCGTGAGACCAGCGAGCTCGTCCAGACCGAACTGCGCATGGTCCGCACCGAAATGGCGGACAAGGTCTCGCAGGTGGAAGCCGGTGCGGGATCGCTGGCGGCCGGCGCGATCTGCCTTCTCGTCGCCCTCTTCGTGCTGGCCCAGGCGCTGATCGTGGCACTGGGCGACGTGATGGGCGACAGCTGGGCGGCGCTGCTCGTCGGCGTCGTCATCGCCGCCATCGGCGTTGCCCTCCTCCTGAAGGGCAAGAAGAACCTCGAACCCAGCAGCCTGACGCCGAGCCGCACGACCCGGCAGTTCGGCAAGGACACCGAACTCGCGAAGGAGCAGGCCCGATGAGCGCTGAAACAGATCGTCTGGAAAAGGAGGCCGAAGCCCATCGCTCCGACCTCGACGCCACCCTCGACGCCATCAAGGGCAAGCTGTCGCTCGGCCAGATCGTCGACGAAGTCAGCCAGCACTTCAAGCAGGGCCAGGGCGCGGAAACCGCTCGCAATCTCGGCCGCCAGGTCAGGGACAATCCCCTGGCGCTCGGCATGGTCGGGGCGGGATTTGCCTGGCTGCTGCTCGGCAACGGCGCGCGGGCGCACGGCTCGGAAACGGTCCAGCGCTACGAGCGCTGGCGCGAGGATCGCCGCTACGACCGCTTCGACGAAGCGTTTCCCGGCGAGGAGGACGAGCATGGACCCGGCCTTGGCGAAAGGCTGAGCAATGCCGCCCATTCCGTGACGGGCGCCGCCTCCTCCATGGGAAGCAGCGCGGGCAGCGCGGCCGGCCGGGCCGGCTCGTCGGCGTCGAACGCCGGACACGCGTCGGCCGATTCCGTCCGCCGCGGGCTTCACGATGCCCGGGATGCGGCCGGCAGCGGCGCACGCTCGGCCTATCGCGGCGCCCGCAGCTCCGGCCAGGGCATCGCCCATGGCGGCCAGCGGGCGGCGGACTTCCTCAGCGAACAGCCCTTCGTCGCCGGCGCCTTGGCGCTGGGCGTCGGCCTCGCGATCGCCTCGGTCTTCCCGCGCACCCGGCAGGAGGACGACCTCTTCGGCGACGCCAGCGACGAGATGCGCGAGCGGGCGAAGAGCGAGGGCCGCGAGGCCTTCCACAAGGCCGAGGACGTCGCCCGCAGGAGCTTCGATGCGGCCTCTGAGGAGGCTGATCGCCAGGGCCTCAAGCCGAAGTCGGGCGACGAGGCCAAGCCCTTGGCCGAGCGCGTCGCCGCCGTCGGCCGGGCCGCCGAGGAAGCCGGCCGGGACGAGGCCAAGAAGGGCGGCTGAGGCCGCCTTTACAGACAGGCGGTCGGCCGCTGGCCGGCCGCCACACGTCGCACAGGCGGCCAGGACGCGCCTGCGCCCTCTTCGCCGGCCGGTTTTCGGCAGCGGACGGTCTGGCCGGGCTGCCCGATCGCGGGACACCGCCGCCGCGCGGACGCGGCGAAGCCTGCCGCAGCCGCGCCTCGCCGGCCTCCCAGCCTTGATGGACGGCCAAACATCGCGTCGCCGTTCACCGCCGATGTGAGGGAACTCCTCGCTCCAGGGGGACTTACGGCAAGACCCCATCCTCAAGGAGATGCCCCTTGCTTCGCGCTCCCTGCCTCGCCCTCCTCCTCACCGGAACCGCGCTTCTGCCGGCGGCCGCTCAGTCGTCGGACGACATGCGCGCGACGATCCCGAATCTCGAAGGCGCCGAACCCTCGAACGTGCCGGAAAACCTCAAGGATCCGAAGGCCGCCGACGTCGCCATCACCGGCCATGTGCTGGAGCCGGCCGCCGTCGAGCCGACGCCCGAGCGGCTGCAGGCGATGACGCTGCCGGACGGCTTTGCGATCGACGTCTTCGCGGAGGATCTCGGCCATCCCCGCATGATCGCCGTCTCGGAGGCCGGCCATCTCTACGTCACCGACCGTCAGGCCGGCACCGTAACGTTGCTGAAGGACGAGGATGACGACGGGCGCGCCGACAGCCGGTCCGTCGTCGCGCAGGAAGACCAGATGCACGGCATCGCCTTCGACGGCGACACCGCCTTCCTGATGACGGTCACCGACGTCTTCAGCGCCCCCGTCGCCGAGGATGGAACGCTGGGCGAACTCACCCGCATCGCGACGGACTTTCCCGAGGGCGGCCAGCACCCGAACCGGACGCTGACCGTCGGTCCCGACGGCATGCTCTATATCTCCGTCGGCTCGACCTGCAACGCCTGCGGCGAGACCAACGACGAGAACGCCACGATGGTGCGGATGGCGAAGGACGGGTCGCAGCGCGAGATCTTCGCCTCCGGTCTGCGCAACACCATCGGCTTCGGCTTCAAGCCCGGGACCGAAGAGCTTTACGGCTTCGACCACGGCATCGACTGGCTGGGCGACGACGAGCAGCCGGAGGAGTTCAACCGCATCCAGGAGGGCAAGCAGTATGGCTGGCCCTATGTCTATGCCGACTCCAAGCTGAACCCCCAGGACGAACCGCCGGAGGGCAAGGGCACCAACGCGGAATGGGCGGAGAAGAGCACCGAGCCGGTGCTGATGTACACGCCCCACGCAGCGCCGATGCAGATGACCTTCTACCAGGGCAACGTGTTTCCGGAGGCGTACGAGGGCGATGCCTTCGCCGCCATGCGCGGCTCCTGGAATCGCAAGCCGCCGTCGGGCTACGAGGTCGTGCGCGTCCGCTTCGAGGACGGCAAGCCGGCCGGCATCGAACCCTTCGTCTCGGGCTTCCTGATCGAGCGCGACGAGAAGTGGGAGCAGATGGGCCGGCTCGCGGGCCTGGCGACCGGACCGGACGGCGCGCTCTACCTCTCCGACGACGTCAACGGGCGGATGTACCGGATCTCCTACGACCGCGAGGCGGCGCCCTCGTCGGGCGTTCCGGCGCCGAGCGAGTCGCCCGCCCCGCAGGCGGCCCCGGCTCCCGAGGAGACTCCGGTGCCGGAAACGGCACCCGCCCAGCCGGCGCAATAATCGAACCGGCTCTGCCGCGGTGGCGCTGCCATCGCCGAGAACCGGCACAGCCAGATCGCGGCGTTCAATCGGGGAGCGGCATTTCCATGCCGCTCCCTTGCGCCTAATTGCGCGGGGACGATCCGGCCGCGACCGGAAACGCCAACCATGAGGGGCCACCATGTCATCCAACAGCAATCGCCGCTTCGTCCTCGCCTCGCGTCCCAAGGGCGCGCCGACGCCGGAGAATTTCCGCCTCGAGGAGGCCGACAAGCCCGTTCCCGGCGAAGGCCAGGTCCTGATCCGCAACCAGTTCCTGTCGCTCGATCCCTATATGCGGGGCCGGATGAGCGACGCGAAATCCTACGCCAAGCCGGTCGAGATCGACGCCGTGATGGGGGCCGGCACCGTCGGGCGGATCGAGGCCTCGAACCATCCCGACTTCAAAGAGGGCGACCGGGTCCTCGCGCAGGGCGGCTGGCAGGACTACGCCCTGTCCGACGGCTCGGATCTCGCCCGGCTGCCGGCCGATCTCGACCGACCCTCCTACGCCCTCTCCATCCTCGGCATGCCGGGCTTCACCGCCTGGCACGGGCTGTTGAAGATCGGCGAGCCGAAGGCGGGCGAGACGGTCGTGGTCGCGGCCGCGAGCGGGCCGGTCGGCTCGATCGTCGGCCAGATCGCGAAGCTGAAGGGCGCGCGCGTCATCGGCATCGCCGGCGGCGAGGAGAAATGCCGCACCGTGGTCGAGGACTTCGGCTTCGACGCCTGTCTCGACCGCAAGGACCCGGATTTCGCCGCCAAGCTGAAGGAGGCCGTCCCGGACGGCATCGACGTCTATTTCGAGAATGTCGGCGGCGCCGTGTTCGACGCGGTCCTGCCGCTCCTCAACGTCCATGCCCGGGTGCCCGTCTGCGGCCTGATCGCCAGCTACAACGCCACCGCGCTGCCGGACGGGCCGGACCGGCTGCCGCTTCTCGCCGGCATGCTGCTGCGCCAGCGCATCCGCATGCAGGGCTTCATCATCGCCGACCACTATGGCGACGAATTCACCGACTTCCAGCGCGACATGACGGGCTGGGTCCGGGACGGCAAGGTGACCGTCAAGGAAGACATGGTGGACGGGCTGGAGAACGCCCCCGAAGCCTTCATCGGACTGCTGGAGGGCAAGAACTTCGGCAAGCTGGTGGTGAAGATCGCCGGGGAGGCGTGACCGGAGGCCGTGGCGGAGGCTGACGGGGCCTCCGCCCGGCCCGGCTCACACCAACTGGCCGCAGGCCCGGCGGAAGCGCCGGACGGTCTCGGCCATGCCGTATTCCAGCGCGTCCGCCGTCAGCCCGTGGCCGATCGACACCTCGGCGAGGGCCGGGATGCGGGCGACCAGCGCCGGCAGGTTGGCGACGGTGAGGTCGTGGCCGGCATTGATGCCGAGGCCGAGGTCGAGCGCCGCGTCGGCCGCCGCCCCGAGCCTGTCGATCTCGGCCTTTGCCGCCGCGGGGTCGGAATGGGTGGCGCCATAGGGGCCGGTGTAGAACTCGACCCGGTCGCAGCCGGTGGCCGAGGCGGCCGGCATCTGGGCCGCATCGGGATCGGCGAACAGCGAGACCCGCGCCCCCTCGCCCCGCAGCCGCTCGACGATCGGCCGCAGGAAGCCGCTCTGGTGCTCGAAATCCCAGCCATGGTCGGAGGTCGGCTGCGCGGGATCGTCCGGAACGAGCGTCACCTGTTCCGGCCTTGCCGCCGAGACGAGGGCGAGAAACTCGATGGAGGGATAGCCCTCGATGTTGAACTCGGCCTCGGGAAATTCCTCGTCGATGAGGGCGCGGATCGCCGGCAGGTCGGAAAAGCGGATGTGCCGCTCGTCCGGCCGCGGATGCACCGTCAGCCCGTGGGCGCCGGCCTGAAGGGCGATGCGGCCGAGGCCGGTGACCGACGGCCACGGCAGATCGCGGCGATTGCGCAGCATCGCGACGGCGTTGAGATTGACCGACAGTTCGACCGACATCGTCTCGTATCCTCTCCCGCCGCCAGGCGGCATTCGTCTGCCCGGCTACATCACGCCTTTGCAACGGCGACGCAAGGGCGAGGATGCTTCAGGCCTGCCCGGTGATGGTGCGGTGCGCCTGGACGCGGTGCAGAGGCCATTTCACGAGCCTAATCGGGCAGAAATTTTGCCCGCCCGCCGGACGGCAAGGGTGCTCGCAAAAAAACTTGCTTTGACGCCTCGCGCGGTTGACTTCCGCCGCCGCCCCCCTTCCTCTCTGGGCCTGCACGAAATTCCCCGGGAGGAAGATTGCATGGGCGGCTCGAAATTCATTCCGATCGTCGTGGCACTGGTGGTCGGCCTGTTCATCGGCTGGCTGCTCGGACCGGACGTCGACGACGTCAGCGAGAACGTCAACGAAGACATCGCGTCGTTGAGGGAACCGCTCGAGGCGACGCGGACCGACGTCCAGGCCGTCTCGACCAAGGTCGACGAGACCAACCAGACCGTCACCGGCGCCCTCGCCGAAATGAAGACGCAGCTGGACCAGCTCGGCCAGACGGTCGAGACCCGGACCAGCCAGATCGCCGAGGCCGTGGCGCCCCAGCCCGACCCGAGCGCCGACGCGACCAGCCAGGGCATCGCCGACCTCAAGACCGAGATCGCCAAGCTGCAGGAAAGCGTCTCCGGGCTGTCCGCCGGCGGCGGCCAGGGTGGATCCTCGGGCGGCGACATGGCGTCGCTGGTCCAGTCGGTCGGGCCGACGGGGGCGATCCTCGTCGCCGGCCAGTCGGCGATCTTCGGCTCCGGCCGGATCGCGGTCTCCGAGGTTTCCGACGGCTCCGCGATGATCGCTGCCGGCGACGGCGAGGCCCAGGAGGTCCAGTCGGGCGCCTCGCTCGACGTTGGAAACGGCTGCTTCGTGACGCTGTCCGGCGTTGCTTCCGGCGCGGCGTTCCTCACCTCTGAGGGCTGCGAAGGCGGCTCCGGCCAGGCCGCGGCTTCCGGCGGCCAGCAGGCGGCTGCCACAGGACAGAACGCCGGCCAGGGCGCGGCGGCGGCGGCGGCCATCGGCGAGGCCAGTGGACAGGCCTCGGACGAGGGTCAGGCGGCACAGCAGGATGAGGGCTCGCAGCAGGCCGCGGCTTCCGGTAGCACCGGCGGCGGCACTCCGACCCCGGTCGGCGGCGCCGCGACCTTCGGCACGACCAGGGTCTTCGTTTCGGGCGTCAACGAGAATGGCGCCATGCTGATGGTGGTCGGCGGCAAGCGCCAGCAGGTGGCGACCGGTTCGAGCCTCGACGCCGGCAACGGCTGCAGCATCACCCTCGACAGCGTCGCGGACAATGCCGCCACCCTGTCGGCGAGCGGCTGCGAAGGCGGCGGTTCGGGCGAGGCCCAGCAGTCCGGCGAGGCCCAGCCCGCCGAGGAGGCGCAGCCGGCCCAGCAAGGCGGCGAGCAGGCGGCCGCAGCGCCGGCTGCCGGCTCGACCGGCGGGCAGGCCTCCGACGCCGGCCAAAAGGCGGCCGCCCCGGCGGACCAGTCGACCTCCGGCGATGCGTTCTCGGCCGGCCAGACGGCGGTGTACGGTGAGAACCGCATCTTCGTCTCGGGCGTCGAGGAAAACGGCGCCACGCTGTTTGCCGTCGGCGGTGCCGGGCGGCAGCGGGTCGAGGTCGGCCAGAGCGTCGACGTCGGCAATGGCTGCAGCGTGACGCTGGACGGCGTCGAGAACGGCCGCGCCCGGCTTTCGGCCGAGGGCTGCGACGGCAATGCCGCCGCGGCCGGCCAGGGAGCCGGGAACGGCGAGGCTCAGGACCAGGCAGCGTCCGGCAGTGACGCGCAGCCGGCGGCAGCGGCGCAAGAGCCGGCCCCCGCGGCCGGTGAAGCTCCCGCAGCACAGGCTGCCGCTCCGGCGAACGATCAGGCGGCGGCGCAGATCCCCGGCGTGGTGGCCGGCGGAGCCGCGGCTCCCGCTTCCGACGAGGGCATCAGCACCGGCCAGACCCGGACCTTCGGCGACCACAAGGTCTTCCTCTCCGCGGTCTCCGACAGGGGCGCGACGCTCTACATCGTCGGCGCCGGCCGCAAGGAAGTGGCGAGCGGCCAGTCGGTCGATCTCGGCGACGGCTGCTCGGTCACGGTCGACGGCACCGACGGCAGCAAGGCGATGCTCTCGGCCACCGGCTGCTGAACGACGCTGCAGGCCGTGCTGTAGAAACGAGGGCGGAACCGCTGGCGGTGCCGCCCTTTTTTTGTGTCCCGGATCGACCGCCTGCCGCTGAGGCCGCGCGCCAGCCTCATGCCGTCGGCGCCGGTCTTCGGCCGGCGGCAGGGGGCACCTCCGGAGCGCCGCGCGGGCTGGATATGGCAGCGGCCCGGGAGGCAATGTCCCTTGCCTCAGCCGGCCCTGGCCGCCGACGCGACGATCCGGTGGACCAGCTCGTCCTTGCGCTCGGTCGGCACCGGATA
>NZ_AQQS01000061.1 GCF_002088275.1 Aurantimonas sp. 22II-16-19i | reverse complement strand
GGACGTCTACTCCGTGGCGCGCGAGCACCGTCTCCAGATTCTCGCGGTTGAGGACGTCGAGCTTCACCCACGCACGCTCACCCGAGCGCACGCGCTCCATGGCGGGCTGGTAAAGCGCGCGCCACTCGTCGGCGAAGATAGGTGGATCCACCCGAACACCGTGACGCCGAAGGAAGGGCTCGGCCAGGCGCGTGACGCTCGAGCGCCAGTCGACGACCGTGCCAAAGACGTCGAAGCCGAGAAACGCCACCTGATCGAACGGGTCTTCTGCCATCGCGCCCTCTCGGTTGCTTGGCCGTCTCAGTGACGGCCTGCGGGTCATGCAAGGCAGGATCGTCCCCGTGCCGGGTAGCGTCGCCCTTGCATCAGAGAGGCAACGCGAGCTGGACCCTTTCGGTTCGCATCGAAACTTCGGTCGTCAGGCCCGACAATGTCACGCCGAGCAGCCGGACGCCGCGAGGATCCGCCGGAAGCTCGCAGAGCAGCCGGAATGCCGCCCGCTCGATGCACATCCGGGAAGTAACGGGCCGGGGCGAGGAGAGGGCGCGGGTGATCTGCCGGAAGTCGGCGTATCTCACCTTCAGCGTCACCGTCCGGCCGCGCGTTCCCGTCCCCTCGCAATGACGCCAGACCTTGTCGATGATCGGCCCGAGCGCCTCACGCATCGCGTTCTGCGAATGAAGGTCGGCCGAGAAGGTGTTCTCCGCCCCGACCGATTTCCGAATGCGGTTGGCCCGGACCGGACGCTCGTCGATGCCGCGGGAGATGCCGAAGTAGTAGGGGCCGATCTTGCCGAAGTGCTCCCGCAGGAAGGCGAGGGACTGCGCCTTGAGGTCGGCCCCAGTGTGGATGCCGAGGCGCTCCATCTTGGCCGCCGTTGCCGGACCGATGCCGTGGAATCGCCCGACCGGTAGGTTCTCGACGAAGCTCTCGCCCAGCGCCGGCGTGACGACGAAGAGCCCGTCTGGCTTGCGGTGATCGGAGGCGAGCTTGGCGAGGAACTTGTTGTAGGACACGCCGGCGGAGGCGGTCAGGCCCGTCGCTTCGCGGATGCGGCGGCGAATGATCTCCGCGATCACGGTTGCCGACGCAAGGCCCTGCTTGTTGGTCGTGACGTCGAGATAGGCCTCGTCCAGCGAGAGGGGCTCGATGATGTCGGTGTGCTCCGCAAAGATCGCCCGGATCTCTGCCGAGACAGCCTTGTAGACCTCGAAGCGCGGCTTCACGAAGATGAGGTCCGGGCAGCGGCGCTTCGCGGTGACGGAGGGCATGGCCGAGCGCACGCCGAACGCCCGCGCTTCGTAACTCGCCGCTGCGACGACGCCCCGCTCGGCCGAGCCGCCGACCGCAACGGGCTTGCCGCGGAGCGCGGGATCATCCCTCTGCTCCACCGAGGCATAGAAGGCATCCATGTCGACATGGATGATCTTGCGTGGCCGGGCGCATGCGGAGGTGTCCATGACGTCCGCCGTTGCTTCTCCATGCTCAGGTCCCGCCGGGGCGGTCATCTACCTCTCCCTCTGAATGCCGCTCGGGAGCTTCTGCCTTTCAATCCCCTTGCGTTCACCGTCGGCGACAGGGGGCTGCCACTCGAACGTCTCCGCCGGAGAGAGGACATAACAAGAACTGAACCGCAACCCAAGACGCAAGCAGGAGGCTCTTCCGTCAGAACCGATGCCGAGCACGAGGACCAGCTAAGAGTGCACCAGGACGTCCGTTCCTTCCATTTCATCGGCAACGGAGAGCCAACCCGGGAGGAACTGCGCCGAGCGAGGCAGCTTCAGAGCATTGAGGAAGAGCCACTGCACCGGCCGGCCGAACAGGAACTCTTCACGAAGCAAGATATCAATGTCGCGCTTATAGAGGCGCGGCAGCAGGATCTCGGCTCCGGCCAGATCGCTCGCATCGCTGTCATCAGGATCAATCATCCGCGCTCCGACGTGCCGAGGGTGTGCTCTGGCGCTCGGCACCGGATGTCAGAATATCCCGCCGCGCGTAGGACGCCAATCGAATCGGCTGCTAACAGTCTGCTCTGCTTGAACAATTTTGGCGGAGAGGGGGGGCTCCGTCAATTAAGCCAGAATCCCGCATCTCAGGCATCTGCCGCTCCGGCCGCCGAATTATGCGATACACGCCACGATACACGGCACGATACACAGAGCCCAGCCCGTGAAGTGGACGACGTGGCTGATGGATTCCGGTTCAGTCGCAGGCTCCCAACAAAGAAGTTGTTTCCGCTGTTGAGGCCATCAGTGTGTATCGGCGCGGGCTTTCGGGTCTGACTCAGATTTGGTGCAGTTGAGGAGCGAACTGGCGCTTTCCGGGAGGAGATCGCCATCATGCCCACTACCATCTCGCTGTCTTCGCTGATTCCGGCCGGTCTGTCCGTCGAGCAGTTCGAAATCTGCGACGGCATTCTAATGGTGACCGCGCTGGCCAGGAACAGGCAGGCGACCTGCCCATGCTGCTCTTCACCATCGCGGCGGGTTCACAGCCGATATGTCCGTCATGTGATGGACTTGCCGACGAACGGACGATCCATTCGGTTACGGCTGATCACCCGCCGGTTTCGGTGTGACGTTGAGACCTGCCGGCGCAAGATCTTCGCCGAACGCTTCGGCGATGGCATCGTCGCCGAGCGGGCCCGGCGCACCGGCCGGATGGAGTGCATCGTCCATCACCTTGGCCTGGCCCTCGGCGGCCGCCCGGCCGCCAGCTTCGCCAGGCGTTTGATGATGCCGGTCAGCAACGACACGCTGCTGCGCGTGGTCCGCCGTCGGGCAAGGCAGCAAGAGGATTGCTTGAAGACCGTCGGCATCGACGACTTCGCGTTCCGACGGAATCACCGCTACGGCTCGATCGTCTGTGACCTGCAGAGGCGTCGGATCGTAAAGCTCCTGCCGGATCGAGAGGTCGCCACGGTTGCCGCCTGGCTGAGCGATCACCCGGAGATCGAGTTCGTTTCCCGGGATCGCGGTGGCGGTTATCGCGAAGCAGCGGCAAAGGCGCTCCCGAATGCTGTACAGATCGCCGATCGCTGGCATCTGATGGAAAACGCCAGTGCCGCTTTCCTCGACACGGTGAAGAAGTCCATGAAGCCGATCCGCGCCGCTCTCGGTGCGACGATCATCGCCCCGAAGCTGCTGACATCGGCCGAACAGCTCCAGTACGAGGGCTATCTGCGCCGGGAAGAGACCAACGAAACCGTGGCGGCACTTGCCACTGATGGCGTCTCCATCAAGGAAATCGTCCGAAGGACGGGGCGGAGCCGTGGTCTGGTTCGGCAGATCGTCCGCGGCGAGCGGACCGACGTCTTTCGCTGTCGGCAGGGCTCTCTCGATCCGCATCTTCCCTTTCTCGATGCGCAGTGGGAAGCGGGTTGCCGGAATGGTGCCGAGCTCTGGCGCCGCCTGCGAGCCAAATGCTTCGCGGGATCTCTCCGCGTCGTTGGCGAATGGGCGACACGGCGTCGGCGGTCGGACACGATGTCGGCGTCCGAGCTCCGCAGAGTTCCGTCAGCCAGAACCGTTGCGCGCTTGATGACACTGAAGCGGGATCATCTGACCAAGGCGGAGACCGTCACGGTCGCCGCGATCGAGGCCGGCGTTCCGGCACTCGCCGACACAAGAGCCTTGGTCGACCGCTTTCACCTGATGATCCGCAGTCGTGCAGTCGCCGAACTGGAGGCCTGGATTGCCGATGCCGAGATAACCCTGCTCGCATCCTTCGCCCGTGGCATCCAGAAGGACGCAGTCGCTGTCCGACATGCCATCATCGAGCCTTGGTCGAACGGCCAGACCGAAGGTCAGGTGAACAAGCTCAAGCTCGTAAAGCGCCAGATGTACGGGCGCGCCAAGATCGATCTCCTTGAAGCCCGTCTGCTCGGCGCCGCCTGATCGTCATCGAGATTGCGTCAGACCCCCGTTTGGACGCCGATATGGGGTCCCGTTCCAACGCCGTTTGACAGCTGGCGCCCGGAAAGCCCGGCGGCAGCCCTCGGCGAGGTCCGCATTGCGGTTGTAAGCATCTCGATCGATTTCGAAACAGGCGAGCAACGCGAGCGCCCGAAAAACCGGCTCGGAAGCTACCTCGTCCATCAGCAAGCAGGACGTGGTGCGAAACCTGAAAAGCCGAGGATCGGAAATGTCCAAAGAGATCTCGTTCGAGCGGTCGGGTGCGCCCGCAGACCGTCCCCGGAGACTGGCAGCCGAGACCGCCTTCCCGAAGCGCCACCCCTGGCTGCGGCTGTGGCGAGACGTCCTGGCGAAGGCGCGAGACCTCCTTGTTGCGCACAAGGCGCGCCTGCGGATCCGGCGCGACGAGCAGCGGTTGCGCCAGATGTCTGACTTCGAACTTCGCGACATCGGACTGCAGCATCTGCCGGGGGGCCATTTCGGCCGGATCCCGCCGGATCAGTGGACGAGACAGCCCTCCCGCCCGACGGACAGCGGGAGCGGCATGCGCCCATACCCCAGTCATGCCCCCACAGATGGTGTCGAGAGGCGCTAGCAACCCTGTCGAGGGACGGCGGACCTCGCACTTTCGTGCATCGGATCGCGGCGGACACCTCTGCCGACCGGACGTGCCAAAACTCTCGGTCCTGGGGCCCGTGCCGCCCCGGCGTGTGATGCGTCGGCGCATCGCCCCCCGGTTCGACGATCTTCGCAAGGCCGGCTTCGCAAGGCCGGGAAGGTGCCGGCGCCGTTGATTCTCGGCGAAGGCCCCGTCTTGGACGTTAGAGCGGGATGAAAATAGGTTCGCCGTAGCCTGAATTGGCGAAGTGGTTTTTGCATTCGGCTGGCGGGACGTCGGCGATGATTTTTCCAATGGCGTCGCAGAGGTCGTCTCGGTTGCGATTGCGCCGAGATCCGCCGCGTCTTCGAGGCGAACTTCGGCGTCTATGGCGTTCGCAAGGTCTGGCGCCAATTGAAGCGCGAGGGCATCGACGGCGCTCGTTGCACGGACGCCAGACGATCAACGGCCTCTTCAAGACCAAGGTGATCCACCGGTGCGGGCCGTGGCGCAGCTTCGAAGCCGTCGAGTTCGCCACCCTCGAATGGGTCGACTGGTTCAATCATCGCCGGCTGCTCGAGCCGATCGGCAACCTCCCGCCCGCCGAGGCGGAAGCCGCATACTACGCACAGCTTGAGGCGGTCCCGATCGCCGCGTAGGATTCAAGCCGACCGGTCTCCGGGAAAGTCGGGGCGGTTCAGCGGCCATCTTTGTTTGCACACGGATACTCTGCCGCACCAGTCTCGTCCGTCGCTACGTTCGGGGCGGGAGGGGTTTTTTATGGCGAGACAGAGCAATTTGGCTAGCGCGGCCAACGCCACGGACAGAGCCCTGAAAAACAGTGCGGCGCGGCTCGTTCGTCAAGCCCGCCGACTCCTTGCGGGCCGGCGGGCTTTTTTTCTTTTGGACATAGCTTTTTCCCCGCACCTGAATATGCTGCGCCGCAACTTTCGGAGTGGGAGAGGTACCATGAACACGAAGAGCGACGTGGCGAGTGCGGCTGACGCCGTCAAGAGAACTCTGAGAAACAGAGCTGCACGGTTCCCGGACCGAACAGACATTCGAAATCGTGTTTTCCCTGATTGGGTTGAAAAGGGTCGAAGCCATAATATGCTGCAGCCGGCTATCGCGCCGAGCTTCAAGATTCCTCGCGAGTCCAGCGTGTTTACGATCGGCTCTTGTTTCGCGCGGAATGTTGAGAATTATTTGATGGAGGAGGGGGTCAAGGTCCCTGCTTCCGTGTATCGGGTTCCCGAAGGAGAAGTTAGGGGCGGTGTCAACCGCGTGCTGAACCAGTACAATCCCGGTTCCATGGCGCAGGCTGTACACTTTGCCAGTCAGCCGGTACATTATGAAGGCATCATCGAGACGGGCAGTGGATCGGTTGACCTATTGCTGTCGACCGGGACCAACCCTGTTACGCCCGAGAGAGCGAGAGAGCGGCGCGAAGAGATCCATACGCTGTACCGCACCAGTATCGAGCAGGCGGCGACGGTCATCATTACTCTCGGCCTGATCGAAGCTTGGTTCGACCGGGAAACCGGGCTTTGGCTCAATGAGATGACGGTCGGTCATGCTCGAAGTTCCGGCGATCGATATGAATTCCATCAGATCGGCGTCGATGAATGCACCCAGCTTGTATCAAGGATGATCCGCGAGCTGGGTGACAAAAACATCGTTCTAACGGTTTCACCCGTTCCCCTACAAACGACATTTACCGGCCAAGACTGCGTTACCGCCAATGCCGTTTCAAAGGCGACCTTGCGTATCGCGGCAGATCGTGTCTGCAAGCAGTTCTCCAATGTCGACTACTATCCATCTTACGAGATGGTGACTTCACTCGGCGACACCGGGATCGGCAACGACAACGTCCATGTACGAAACTATGTCGTTCAGCACGTCGTCAGATACATGCTGAACCAATATCTTGAACGGACGGACTGAAGACCTCAGCGAATCGACGCCAGCCATTTCAGATCCTCGGTATATTCCTCGTTCCGATCCGACCGGGCGGCACACAGTCGGCTGAGGCATAGTCCGCGCCACGGTGTGCTTGGCGATCCGCCATCGGCGGTGCAGGATGTCTGCGCTGTCCGTCGGACGGACAAGCATCGTGATGGCGCCGGCCAGTAGCTCCAGCTCGCATCGTGGGTCTTGCAAACGGCACTGCCTGCTGGAACACGAGAGCTATTGGCTTGTTTGGGCGAGCTTTGATTGACATGCAGAAGGGAATGGTCATGGCAGCGCTGGCTGCTCGAGTTCTCGGCAACGGGGACGCAGTGAATGTTCACGTCGTTGTGCTCAATGAGCAGAGAGATGGCTCGGTTTGTCTTTGAACAGCCTCGGCGGCTTGACAAGTGGATCGTCTGCCGGGTTTGCGCCGCTGCGAGAATCGGCTGGTTGAAGTAGATCTGGTCGAGCGTTTTTCCTCCCAGCAGTGAATCCGAACGTCGCCCGTTGTAAAAGTCAAGGTATCTGCCGATCGACGCCCGTTCATGGCTGATGGTCTCGTAGGCCCGCAGACAAACCTCCTCGTCTTTGACCGAATTCCAGAGCCGCTCGACGAAGATATTGTCGCGCCAGGCGCCCTTGCCGTCCATGCTGATCTCGATGTCCCTGGCGAGCAGGACTGTCGCAAAGTGGATGCTGTGAACTGCGACCCCTGATCCGTATTGAAGATCTCCGGTCTGCGGAAGCGGGCCAGCGCCTCCTCCACGGCCTCGATGCAAAAGTCGGCCCGCATCGTGATCGAGAGCGGGGCTGTCAGGAATTCCCTGTGAGGACGGGCATAATAGGGCCGAAGGAGAGACCCCATTGCCCGCCGCAAAGAACCCGGTATTTCTGATGCGCTTCTCGACCAGCTTCTGTCTGGCGCCGACCCCAAGACCGCCTTCGATCCGGGCGGCCTGCTTGAGGGGCTGAAGAAGGCGCTCGCCGACTGGGCGCTGAATGCGAGATGGATCATCATCTTGCCGGCGAGAACGCGCCGGGAACGGCCGCAACGGCTACGGCAGAAAGACGGTGACGACGGAGAGCGGCAAGTTCGAACTCGCCATCCCCTGCGACCGGCAGTCGAGCTTCGATCCGCAGCTCATCGCCAAGTATCCGGCCGGCCTCGCCGGCAACGCCATTCCGATCGAGGGACGGATCACCGCCGTCGCCGACGTCTTCGACGCGCTCTGCTCGGAACGCCCCTACAAGCCGGCCTGGCCCGTCGAGAAAGCGTTCGCCGAGATCGTCTCCTGCCGTGGTCGCCACTTCGATCCCGCCTGCGTCGACGCTTTCGTTTCCTGCTGGCAGCAGATCCGCGCTCTCGTCGAGACGGCCGCAAAATCCGAGGTGACGGCGGCGGCGTGACCGTCGCGGCCGGCATCTGCCTCGGCTTCGTACGGCTCTCCCCGACAGGTCCTGGTCGCGGCACTCGCCGGACAAGAGCCTGACGCTGAGTTTCCAGCCGGTTACCGTCGATGGAGGGCCGGCATACCAGGCTCGAGGCGAGCGCGAATGCGGCGCCTTCCTCTGTTGGGCGGGGCATACCAAGAGGCCTTGGAAACGACTCTTGGTTCCTGATCCGGACTGTCGTCAAATGCCTGATTTGGCGTCGAAAATCCGGATGTGTCGAACGAGGGGACGCGTCGGCGTCTTCGCTCGTCGGCAGCAGCAATTCTTCCGACGAATGGTGTTCACGCGTTAGTGAATTCTTGAAACAAAGACCCTAGGGTGAAATTCCAAGGTGGAACAGGCGCCATGAACCAAGCTTATCATGTTGATTCTACGAGTACTCCAAGAGAACTTGAAGTTCTCGAGTTGTCCGGAGAGTGCGGAATTCGCAATGTCGTTGAGATCGCGGCGGCATTCGAGCAACGCCTCGGCGGCGACCTCCGCATCGACGCCCGCGGCCTCGCCTCCGCCGATGTCGCAGTGCTTCAGCTCCTGGTCTCGGCAAGCAAATCTGCTGCCGCCACCGGCCATGACATGTCGATCGACGTCGAGCCAGGGGGTGTCCTGCAGCTTGCCGTCGACCGGGCCGGGCTCGCTCCGATGTTTCGAGACATTCTAAGGTCCAGCGCCGCCTAGCCTCCCGCTTTTCCTCGCCTGCCATCCATTCGCAAGCCGGTTGCCGCCGGCTCGCGGCCGTGTGGGAGGTCCCTCCGCAAGGTCGGTCCGTCGCAGACGACGAACCTCCTCGCTTCTTTCCTTGGAGCTTCTCATGAGCAAGACGATCTTGATGGTCGACGACTCGGCTTCGGTCCGGCAGATGGTCGGCATGACGCTCAAGCAGGCCGGCTACAGCGTCGTCGAGGCGTGCGACGGCCGCGAGGCTTTGCAGAAGGCGACCGCAAGCCGCGTCGACGCCGTCATCACCGACCTCAACATGCCGGGCATGGACGGTCTGTCCTTCATCCGCCAGTACCGGGCGACGCCGGCCAGCAGCGGCGTGCCGATCGTCTTCCTGACCACCGAATCCGACGAGGGTCTGAAGGCGCAGGCCAAGCAGGCGGGCGCCACCGGCTGGATGGTCAAGCCCTTCAAGCCGGATCAGCTCCTGGCGATCATGCGCAAGGTCGTCGGCGCATGAGCGACCTCGATCCCGCAGAGGTCTTCCGCCAGGAAGCCGCCGATCTCATCGAAACGCTGGAACAGGCGCTTCTCGATCTGGAAAAACGACCCGACGACGGCGAACTCGTCGGCCTGGCCTTCCGCGCCCTGCACACGCTGAAGGGCTCCGGAGCCATGTTCGGCTTCACGGCCGTCTCCGAGTTCATCCACGAATTCGAGACGGCCTTCGACCGTGTGCGCAAGGGCGAGGCCGCGGCCGATCGCCGGCTGATCGCCGCTGCCCTCGAAGCGCGGGACCATGTGGCCCGGCTGATCGACGATCCCGACGCGGATCCGGCACGTGGTGCGGCGATCCTCGCCGCGCTGAAGGTCGCCGTCAGCGGCGACGCGCCGGTGATCGAGACCCCGCAGCCGGCGGCGGCCGTCGCGGCTGCATCTCCCCATGCCTCGGCCGGCTGGCACGTGCGCTTCCGCCTGCCCGCCGACGCCCTGACGCTCGGCACCAACCCGCTGCTTCTCCTCGACGAGTTGCGGGCGCTCGGGCCCTGCGATGTCCTGGCCGAAGCCGCCGACGTGCCGACGCTCGACCGGATCGAGCCGCAGCAGTGCTATCTCGCCTGGGACGTGACGCTTCGGGCCCCGGTGCCGCAGGAAGCCGTCGACGACGTCTTCCTGTTCGTGCGCGACGACATGGATCTCCTGATCGAGCCGCTGGCGACCCATGCAACACAGCAGCCAGAACAGCCCGTCGCGGCGACGGTGGTCCCGGCCGCCCTTGCGGCCGCAGCGGGCCGGCAGGACGAAGTCGCCGTGGTGACGCCGCCGGCCAAGGCGGATGCCGTGCCGGCCGGGCACCTGCCCGCGGGCCCGGCGCGCTCCTCGTCCGTCAAGGTCGAGCGCAATGCCACGCTGCGGGTTCCGGCCGAGCGGCTCGACGAGCTGATGGACCGGGTGGGTGAGCTCGTCATCGCCCAGGCCCGGCTCAGCCAGCTGGCCGAAACGATCCACGATCCCGCGCTGGTCAATGTGGCGGAAGAGATCGAGCGGCTGACCTCCAGCCTGCGCGACACCACCATGGGCACCCGCATGGTGCCGATCGGCTCGCTGTTCGGTCGGTTCCGCCGGCTCGTCCACGATCTGTCCGAGGAACTCGGCAAGTCGATCAACTTCGTCACCGAGGGCGAGGACACCGAACTCGACAAGACGGTGATCGAGCAGCTGGCCGATCCGCTCGTCCATCTCATCCGCAATTCGATCGATCATGGCATCGAGAATCCGGAGCGGCGGGCCGAAAGCGGCAAGTCGGCGACGGGGACGCTGCGCCTGGCGGCGAGCCATCGCGGCGCGGAGGTCGCCATCACCGTGTCCGACGACGGCGCGGGATTGAACGGCGAACGCATTCGCCGGCGGGCCGAGGAAGCCGGGCTGCTCGTGCCCGGTCAGCCGATCACCGAAGGCGAACTCAATCGGATGATCTTCCAGCCGGGCTTCTCGACGGCGGCGCAGGTGACGTCGCTGTCCGGACGCGGCGTCGGCATGGACGTCGTCAAGCGGACGATCGATGGCCTGCGCGGCTCGATCGACGTCGACACCCGGCCGGGCAAGGGCTCGACGATGACGTTGCGCCTGCCGTTGACGCTGGCGATCATCGACGGCCTTCTCGTGCGCGTCGGGCAGGATCGCTACACGATCCCGCTCGCCGCCGTCGAGGAATGCCTGGAACTGCCGACGGGCGTCGACGGCGACGCGCGGGGACGCAGCTTCCTGAACCTTCGCGGCGATCTCGTGCCCTTCCTCAAGCTCAGGCAGCTGTTCAACACCGAGGGCCGGCCCGATCCGTTCCAGAAGGTGGTGGTGGTCGCCTCCGATACGACCCGCGTCGGGCTGGTCGTCGACCAGATCATCGGCAACAACCAGACCGTCATCAAGCAGCTTTCCCGGCTGCATTCCGGCCTCAAGACCTTCTCGGGCGCGACGATCCTCGGCGACGGGACCGTCGCCCTCATTCTCGACGTCATGAATCTCGTCGCCTTCGGCCAGAAGCTGGAGGAGCGCCGCCGCGCCGAAACCCTCGGACGGGCAGCATGAGCGACACGCAGGAGACGAAAGGCATGCATGCCCTCACCATCCGGCTCCAGGACGAGATGTTCGCGCTCGAGGCGACGCATGTGCGCGAGATCCTCGACCCGGTCCCGATCACCCGCGTGCCGAATGCCGGCGACTTCGTCGGCGGCCTCATCAACGTGCGCGGCAACGTCGTGCCGCTCGCCGATCTCAGGGTCAGCTTCGGCATGGACCGTCCGCCGCCGGACGCCGACACGCGCATCGTCGTCATGGAGATCGATCTCGACGGCGAGCCCCTGGTCGCCGGAATCCTCGCCGACAAGGTCTATGACGTGACCGACATCACCGCCGCCTCCATTGAGGACGCGCCTCGGGTCGGCATGCGCTGGCCGGCGGAATTCGTGCGCGGCATCGGCCGGCGCGACGACGACTTCGTCATCATCCCAGACATGAACCGCATCATCAGGGCAGAGGGAGACAGAAACTCGTCCCTGACTGCGAACGAAAGGACCGATCGATGAGACTGACCTTGAAGGCCAAGCTGGGTGCGACCTTTGCGGTCATCGTCGCATTGTCCGGCATCAGCATGTTCGTGGCGATTGAGAATCTCGGCAATCTGAACCACTCGATCGAGGGTATCGTGAAGGGCAACGCCGCCCGCACCGAGCTCGCCGCGACGATCAACGCCCGCACGCTGCGCATCGCCCGCGACGAAAAGAACTACATTCTCGCCAATACTCAGGCCGAGTTCGAGCGGTTTCGTGGACAGATCGAGACGGAGGAGGCGGCACTCCGCGAGGAGGTGGCGCAGTTGCGGGAGATGTCGAGCGAGGCAGGCAAGCCGCTCGTCGACAATTTCACCGAGACCTGGAACGGCTTCTTGGCGGAGCACCAGAAGGTCGAGGACCTCGCCGATCTCAACTCGGCCAAGCGGTCGTTGGATAAGGTCGAGGAAGCCGGCGGGCTCGCCGAAGCGGCGCTCGAACCGTATCGTGCGATGGTTCAGCGGCTCGGTGTCGCGGCAACTGCCGGTGACGGCAATGCAGCCGTCTTCCGCGTCTACGAGGCGGCAAACGATCTGGAGGGGACCCTCTCGCAGGTCTCTCTCGATCTGCGCAACGTTCTCCTGACGATGAGCGATCCGGATGCGCAGAAGTCGTATTCGGAAGCCCTCGACGCAAGCATTGCCGAGCTCGGCCGCGAACTCGACGGCGTCGGTGCGCTTCTGCCGGCCGCTGAGAGCCGAGCCTTCGCCACCTTCAGGGATGGCGTGGCCGCGTGGCTGCCGGTCGTCAAGGAAGCGCAGGCGATCGCCATCGAGAATGGCGACTACTACGCCTACGAGCTTGGCAATGGCGCTGCGGCCGTGGTCCGGCAGAAATCGGTCGATGCCCTCAATGCCATCATCGATCTGAACAAGCGCCAGATGGCCGAGGCGAGCGCCGCCGCCGCCGATCTCTACACCTTCTCCCGCAACCTGTTGCTGGGGCTGCTGATCGGTTCGTCCCTGCTGGCCGCCATTGCCGCCACCTGGATCGTCCTCAACATCAGCCGGGCGATCGCCAGCGCTCTCGGACTGGCCCGTTCGGTCGCCGACGGCAATCTCGACGCCACGGCCTCGGTCAAGACCAATGACGAGATCAAGGACCTCATCGACGCCCTCAATGCGATGGTCTCGAAGCTGAAGACCGTCGTCGGCGAGGTGACGGGCGCGGCCCGCAACGTCTCCTCCGGCAGCCAGGAAATGTCCGCCGCCGCCGAGCAGCTGAGCCAGGGCGCAACGGAGCAGGCCTCGTCGACCGAGGAAGCCTCCTCGTCGATGGAAGAGATG
>NZ_AQQS01000060.1 GCF_002088275.1 Aurantimonas sp. 22II-16-19i | reverse complement strand
AATTTGGGTCCGATGGTTCGAGACCATTGAGGATTTGCGATAGGCCCTGCTCCAATTCCAGAGAACCTACAACGAGCAGTGGATCATCGAGCGCCATGGGCAAAGACCACCGGCCGCGATCAGACAAGAGCAAAACATGAACATCAAGCAAGCCGCTTAAGCGCAGAATATTGTCTCACATCCTTGCCCCGGTACACCTCCGAGCAGCTGGAGCGGATGCGGGTAGAGATGACCGCCGGTTTCCAGCGGATCGAGGAAAAGCTGGATCGGCGGTCATCCCCTCGTTCGGGCTGATCAGCCGGCGCGATATTCGCCGGCGCTCGGCCATGCGCATTGCGATGAAAGATCGGCGTAGAACAGATCGGCGAGACGCTTGCGCTCGGCCTCGACCAGCGGACCGTCGATCTGAACCTCCAGGCAGCGGCCATGCTGACCGGCGGGGATCAGGTCCGGATTGGCGAGGACGTCGTCGAGATCGTTGTCGAACCAGCCGCGCGTGCCCGTGTCGAAGAAGCTTTCCGCGGGCAGCCCGTCGGCCAGAAGGATGTCGTGCTGGTCGAGTTCGATGTGCCAGTAGGTCACCGCCGCCTGCGTGCGCTCAATCGTCGTGCCGTTGATCAGGTTCATGATCGGGACGAGGGCCTCGACGCCGTCCTTTCTCACCAGCACCGGATGGCCAGGCGACAGGAGGACGTCGCGCTGGGGAATGCCCAGACCGAAGGCATTGGCTCGCACTTTGACCGGCGCCATATGCGCCCGCTCGCCCGCACAATCGATCCTGCGCTTGCCGATCCAGATGATCTCACGCGCGGCGCCAGACGCAGTGATCGCCTTCATGCCGAGCTGCAGATCCTCGATGGCGACGGCGCCACCGGGCACGGCAATCCGAGTGCCCGAGGTAAAGCAGATCGCGAACGGCGTGTTGGTCGTCGTGAGGCTCGCCCCTGTAGCATAGGCGTTGCCGTACTGGAACAGGAAATAGCGGCCGTCGTTATAGCGCACGACGAATCCATCACCGTTTGATGTGGATGAGACAAAAGTGAAGGGAAGACCGCTGGCCGTCGTTATAGTGTCGTTGGAGATATCTCCAAGTATATTCAGATTTTCTCCACCGCCGTCGTCATAATCAGACATTAGATAAGAAGGCGTGTAGTCGTACGTTACGGTGTAATTGTTAGCAGAGTCTCGGGTAACACGAAGAAGATCCATCGGCGCTGTCGTAGCCATTGCAATCGTGTATCCCGCATGAGCAAAAAAGCGAACTTCCAGCGAGGCCGACGCGATACGAAACAGTTTGTGACCGACACCACCGTGTGACCGATTTATGATCAAGACTTCCCGTTTGTCGAGTGACGAAACGGCCTGCTGCAATGATCGCAGCGTGTGTGCCAAAAACGATACGAGCGGAGATGGCCTGGGTTGATCATCGCGACAGCGAGACCGTCGGCAAGGCCCGGGTCACCGCGCTGGAGGCGATGGTCGAGGTCATCGCTGACCTCGCCGCCAACATCCACAAGACGAACGTCCTGACCGACCGCGAGGAGGAGGAGGAGCGGGAGCGCCGGGACCGCGAGCGGCTGATCCACGAGAACGAACAACTGATGCGGGATCTGAAGGAAGCGCAGCGGCGGACCGGGGATGCTGCCATGCGCCGGGATTGACGGACCCCGCCTGCCATATGCCGCGCCCGTCGCTCCTCATAGGGTAGCGGTCTCGCTTCGTATCAGCCGATGGGATCGCCAGATTGAACAGCAGCGTGTTCGTCCGGGCTCGTTGCGATAGCCAAGCCGCTCGCGTTCTTGCGAGACAGGTCTCGGGCTTCCTCGGCCACCCCGAGCAGGCACTGCTGCCGCATGCCTGGCGCCCGGCGCAGGCGTAGTATCTGTATTTACCGGATTTGCCCGTACGCATGGTCATTGCTGAAACACACTTGGCACAGGTCAGGAGACTGAACCGCCCCGACTTTCCCGGAGACCGGTCGGCTTGAATCCTACGCGGCGATCGGGACCGCCTCAAGCTGTGCGTAGTATGCGGCTTCCGCCTCGGCGGGCGGGATGTTGCCGATCGGCTCGAGCAGCCGGCGATGATTGAACCAGTCGACCCATTCGAGGGTGGCGAACTCGACGGCTTCGAAGCTGCGCCACGGCCCGCACCGGTGGATCACCTCGGTCTTGAAGAGGCCGTTGATCGTCTCGGCGAGAGCGTTGTCGTAGGAATCCCCGACACTGCCAACGGAGGGCTCGATGCCGGCGTCGGCCAGCCGCTCGGTGTAGCGAAGGCTGACATATCGCGAGCCCCTATCGCTATGGTGCACGAGCCCGCTACCGGCGAAGGGCCTCCGGTCTTGAAGCGCCTGCTCGAAAGCGTCGAGGACGAAGTCGGCATGAGCGGTCCGTGAGACGCGCCAGCCGACAATCCGGCGGGCGAAGGTATCGATGACGAAGGCGACGTAGACAAAACCTTTCCATGTGGCCACGAGCGTGAAGTCGCTGACCCACAGGGCATTCGGTCGCGGTGCCTGGAACTGGCGATTGACCCGATCCAGCGGACAGGACGAGGCTTTGTCGCTGATTGTCGTCCCGACCGGCTTGCCACGGACGACGCCTTTCAAGCCCATGCTCCGCATCAGCCTGGCGACCGTGCAGCGGGCGACGTCGATGCCCTCGCGCTTCAATTGGCGCCAGACCTTCCGCACACCATAGACGCCGAAGTTCGCCTCAAAGACACGGCGGATCTCGCCGCAGAGGTCGCCATCGCGGCGTTCTCGGGCCGGCCTGCGAGATGGATTCCGCTGGCAGGCGGCGTGCTCGTAATACGTCGACGGGGCGATCGGCAGAACCCGGCAGATCGGCTCGACCCCGTAGGCATCGCGATGGTCGTCGATGAACCTCTTCATGGCTTGAACCGGCAGTCGAGCTCCGCCTGGGCAAAATACGCCGATGCCTTGCGCAGGATCTCATTGGCTTGGCGCAGCTCGCGAACCTCGCGTTCGAGAGCCTTGATCCCGTCGCGCTCCTCGCTCGTCTGCCCGGCGCGCACGCCCTGATCCCGCTCGGCCTGCTGCACCCATTTGCGCAATGTCTCGCCCGAGCAGCCGATCTTCGCCGCTATGGAGGAAATCGCCTCCCACTGCGACGCGTGATCGGCGCGATGCTCTCGAACCATTCGGACAGCCCGCTCACGGACCTCCTGCGAATATCTCTTCGATGTTTGCTTCGTCATGATGACCCCATTCTCTCAGGAAATGAGGTCTCCGGGAAAGCCGGTGCGGTTCACCCTTCTCAACCCAAACCCTCTTCAGCGACTGGTCAGGACCGGGGCCGCGCTCATCTGCGAGCCCTCGAGCACGACGAGCCGCGGCGGTTTCCCCGCAACCAGCTCCCCCGGCGCGGCGATCCTGCGGACCGGGCCGATGCTCGATGCCATGCCGGCGCCCTTGTCGTTGGTCTTCAACACCACGACAGGTTCGTCCCGACCCTCGAAGAACACGCCGTACTCGGTCATCGGCTTCAGCTTGGCGACGCTGACGTCGATCGCGTCGACGAGACCCAGATTGCGCGACACGACCATGCCCGAGCCGGCCACGCCGTCAGGGGCACGCAGCGTCAGGATCAGATTCTCCGGCCCGGTCTTCAGCGCCGTGAGATTGTCGGTGCCTCCCCCCTGCGGCGCCGCGCCGGGCACGTAGACGAGAGCCTGGGGCGCCTGGCCGACCGGGATCTCGGCAATGACCTTCTGCGCCGCCGTATCGATCACGTCGACCTTGTCGCCGTTCTCCAGCCCGACATAGATGCGGCTGCCGTCTTCCGATCCCCAGATACCGTGCGGAAGGGCACCGACGGGGATGGTCGCGAGAAGCGCGGTCTTCGATCCCGGTTTGAAGACCTTCACGACGTTCTCGCCGCCGATCGTGACGTAGATCAACGTTTCGCCATTCACGGTGCCGAAGCCGACATGGTTGGAGATCGGCCCGCTGTCGATGACCTCCTTCACCTCGAGCGTTTGGGCATCGACGCGCGTGATCTTGCCGAGGTCCTTGTGCGTCAGCCAGACGTCGCGGCCGTCCGGGCTCACCTGCACGAAGGGCACGAAGGGCGAGACGACAGGGATCCGTTTGACGAGATCGTGGCTCGCGACGTCGAAGACCTCGAGCACCGGATTGAAGGAGTTGGCGACGAAGGCGAGCTTGCCGTCGCCGGAGAACTTGGTCATGCCGGGGCCGCTCGTCGTCGGAATGCGGCCGGTTTCCCTGAAGGTCGTGGCATCGATCACCGAGAGGTAGTCCTCGCCGCGGACAGTCGCCCAGACTTCCCTGCCATCGGGCGTGAAGAAAGCCTCGTGCGGATTGCGCCCGACATAGGTCCTGCCCTTCACGGCGTTGGTCGCGGTGTCGATGAAGGTCACCGAGTTCGTCACCGTGGACACGGCGACGAGCGTCTTGTGATCCGGCGAGAAGCCGAGCCCGTGCACGTTGACCTCGCCCTTGTAGAGGGGGCTGAGAACATCCGGGCGCGGATTGCCGAGCCGGATCTGGCCCAGCAGCTTGTTCCCGGCGGGGTCGATGACCGAGACCGTGTTGGAATTCTGGTCGGCGGTGTAGACGCGGTCGGAGGCGGCCGGCAGCGCGAAGGCCGACGTCGAGACGAGAAGCGCGGCGGCGAGGATGGCGGTGCGGGTCATGGGATCTCCTGGACGGGTGCGGCCTTGTCGGCGGATGCGGCGAGCAGCGAGCGCATGAGGGCGATCTCGTAGGTCTGCTCGGTGATGATGGATTGGGCGAGGTTGCGGATCGCCGGATCCTCGGTCGAGCCGAGCACGGCCTTCGCCATGTCGATCGCGCCCTGATGATGCGGGATCATCTGCGACAGGAAGTCGTGCTCGGGAGCGCCGGTCACCGGGGCGGACATCATGCCGGCATGCATCGTCTCCATCGCCTCGGCGATGGCTTCGGCATAATGCGAACCGGCGGATGTGGCCGGCGCCATCGCCGAGTGCTGGTGTGCGGGCGCCTCTTGCGCCTCGGTTCGGGAGAGCGAGCCCCCGGCGCAGGCAAGGGTCAGGAAGAGCATCTTCAACATGGGATCGGAGGGTCCTCGAAGCACGGGGTCAAGGAGAAGACGTCGGCCGATCGCGTTCATTCCCGTGGTCGCGTCTTTTATTTTTGGGGGACGCGAAGTCCCGACCGGATCCGATGCTGCCGGACAGACGCTGGACGAAACCGACCGCCTTGATCGATCGGAACGACCACACCGCGTCGGTACCCGGACAGTGCGCGGCGCCTGGAGAGGCGATCTCTTCGTCTCACGCCCGGCCACGGCAACGAGACGTGAGACTGGTCGGGCGTCACAGCGTCCGGCCGGACAGGCTCGGCGCCGGGCGGTTCAGGCTTTCGTAGACGGCCGTCGCTGCCTGCATCAGCCGCTCGCGCGAGGCCTGCGCCGACACGACATAGCCAAGGCCGGCGTCGCGCCAGAAGAGGGCGGAGACGCCGTCCTCCTCGACGAACTGGAACGACGTCTCGTCCTTCTCGTCGGTCTTGATGAACAGCGTCAGCCGCGTGCCCTGGTCGTCGTCGTACATCAGCATCGCGGCAGGACCCGCGCCCGCCGGCAGGAGCCGCCCGCCCATCAGCCGATAGCCGAGCGCCGTCAGGTCGGGGGCCGACAGTCGCGTCCCCAGCCGCTTCGACAGCCATTGCAGGAGATGCGCCTTCTCGTCGGCGCGCACTTCGACGGGATGGACCACCTCGACCACGAAGGTGCGATGCGCCGCGATCGCCTCGTCGGCCATGACGGCCACGCGCGTCGGCAGCGCTGGCGCGCGCAGGACGTCGTTCGCCAGCCACCCGCCCATGCTGCCGAGGATCACCCAGCCCATGACGGCCGCGATCCGCAGGCGAGTGGCCGCGAAGCGGCCGTGCCGGGCCGCGCGGATGTTCGCGATGCGAAGCCGCGCGGGGATCGGCTCATCCGCCTTGAAGACCAGCCGCTGGCGCAGCCCCTCTGCGATCTCGCGGTCGCGCTCGAGGGCCGAGGCGGTCTCCGGTCGCTCGGCGAGATAGGCCTCGACCTTGGGCTGGCGCTCGGCGGGCAGCCGTCCATCCACATAGGCTTGCAGGTCGTCCTCGCCGACGGGCGTGTCCCTGCCACTCATTTGACTCTCCTCAGGGGCGAGCGCGTCCCGGTCTCCAGGAAGCTCCGCAACCTCTCGCGCGCCCGCGACAGGCGCGACATCACGGTGCCGACAGGCAAGCCGATCACCCGCGCGGCCTCGTCGTAGCTCATGTCCTCGACGCCGACGAGCAGGAGGATGGTGCGGTGCTCCTCGCTCAAAGCGTCGAGCCCGGCAAGAATGTCGCGCAGCCCGGCGCGGCCCTCCTGGTCGCCGTCAACCGCCGGCGGCGACGTCATTTCCTCGAGTGCCACATGCGGGCCGCGCCGGCTGCGCTGGCGCAGGCCCGAGAGGTGGAGATTGCGCAGGATGGCGAACAGCCAGGCGCGCAGGTCGCCGTCGGGCCGGCGCAGGTGCCAGCGCCCGACGGCGCGCTCGAGGCAATCCTGGACGAGATCGTCGGCGGCATCGCGATCGCGCACGAGCGCGAAGGCATAGCGCCTCAGGCCTGGAATGAGCGGTTCGATCCGCGCCGCGATCTCGTCGGTGGACATGCCTTACTTCGCCAGCGCGGGGTCGATCTGCCAGATCTCGTCGGTGAGCTTGCCATCCCGGAACACCATGACGTAGCGCACCGGGATCTTCTTGTCGTTGGCGAAGACGACATCGGCGACGACCGTCCCGCCTTTCGGGTTCATGCTCTCGCGCATGTCGAGGACGGTCGCCTTGAGGCCGGTCTGCGCCTTGGCGAACTTGCCCCAGGTCGCGGCGATCGCCGAGCCCGTATAGGTGCCGTCGAGCGGGCCGCCGACCCAGTGGAGGGTGGCCGACGGTGCATAGGTGGCGGTGACCGCGGCGGTATCGCCCTTGGCGATCGCATCGATATGCGCCTTGGCCAGGTCGCCGGTGGGGCCGGCAAGCGCGGCCGAGGTCCCGGCGGCGAGAATGGCGATGGCTGCGAGGAGGGTCTTCATGGCTCGGTGTCCTTGGGTTCAGCCGCGATTGGCAAACGAAAGACGCCGACGAACGGCGCGTATTCCCTCCCGATCGAAAATTTGAGACGAGCAGGGTCCCGTCGGCTCAGGAGGGAACGTCCGATAGTGGGGGGTAGAACAAAGCCGCCGTCTACGACCTCCTGTTCCAGGCGGCGTCACGCACGATGACGACGATCGCCGCCGATCCGAAGCATCTCGGCGCCCGCATCGGCCTCACCGCGGTACTGCATACGTGGGGCTCGGCGATGACCCATCATCCCCATCTCCACATGATCGTCCCAGGCGGCGGGCTTTCACCGGGCGGATCACGCTGGATCGCTTCGCGCCCGGCCTTTCTCTTGCCCGTGCGGGTACTGGGCGCCTTGTTCCGTCGCCTGTTTCTCGAAGGGCTCGCCGATCTTCATGCGCGCGGCAAACTCGTCTTCTGCGGTGCGCTTGCGCATCTCGCCGACGGCAAAGCCTTCGCCCGGCATCTGACACCCGTCCGCAGGAAGCGCTGGGTCGTCTACGCCAAGCCACCCTTCGCCGGGCCGAAAGCCGTTCTCGCCTTTCTGTCGCGCTACACCCACCGCGTCGCCATCTCCTCGTGGCGCATCACCGCCTTCGACGGGGCGAACGTCACCTTCCGCGTCAAGGACTACCGCCAGGACGGCACCGCCCGCCACCGCACGCTTACGCTCGAGGCCGGCGAGTTCATCCGCCGCTTTCTCCTCCACATCCTGCCCAAGGGCTTCCATCGCATCCGGCATTATGGGCTGCTTGCCGGCGCAGATCGCGAAGCCAAACTCGATCATGTTCGAGACAGGATCGCCCGGCAGCAACCGTCGCCGGCGGCCTCGTCGACCCCGGCATCCGAAGAACCGACGGAGCCGCACGAACGCGAGCCTTCGCAGGCCTTTGTGTTCCAGCCCTGCCCATGCTGCGGGGCGCCATGCGGCGCGTCGCCATCCTGCCGAGCCTCGCCCGAGCCCGGGCGCCACCCTTTACCTGCAAGACCACCGGGCGGTCGCCGCCATGACCAGAAACCGCGAGCCCATTTCGACCTGCCGCACCGCGCCGCTTCGGCCGCTGGCGCTACTCGTGCCCATCAAGGCTGTGACAGCCATACGGGCGGGAAAATCCGAAATCCAACGTCGCGAGGGGCTTCGAAAGCGCGGGAGCAGGGTCCGATGCGTCCGGCAATCGCCGCAACCTCATCAGGAATCCGTGAATTCGAGATCGTCAAGCCGACGCGCAGCCGATCGCGGTCTCTGAAATCCCCATAAACGCCGTGGACGCAGACCCGCTCGTTCGTGCTTGGGCGGTTGTCGGACGCCGGCCCATCATAACGCGGTAATCGTCGCGCTCGCCGGCATTCGAAAACCCTCACCCAAGCTGTCGTCGCCAGAGCAGCTGCGGAATAGTCAAAGCGGACATTCGCCACCGAGATCTTAGGGCATGTTGCGCGCCGCCTACCACAGTCAAAAATTCAACTCCAATGGACGCAGCTGCTACTTGACAATGCGGCTTACCTCTTGCAACGTAAAGGCGTTTCAATGACGTTGAATACACCCATCTATACAGCCTAGGCCGCTCAATGAACGCTCGAGACGGGGAGTACGTCTTAAACCACTGTGTTAAGCCAATCACTCGGCTGCGCCGTGTTCCTGACCTCGCCGAGGAGGAGGCCGCGGCAGCCTTCCGAGGTGAAGTTGCCGAGTGCTGGCGTTTTCCAGTCGTCGATGTGCCCCGTGCGGATGATCCGGAGAGCAATGTCGTTACGTTCGTGTGCAAGACGTCGCCCGGAGACACGCGCGAGTACACAGTGCTCGGGACGTTTGCGGGGCTCAACCGGCCGATCGGCATGGAGGTCGTCGAGTTCGCCGGCAACGACACGGGCTACCGTGCGGTGACGGTGCTTGTGCGGAAGGCTCAAGTCCACTACTACAGGATCGGACGCGAAGGCCGGTTTTATCTCGACCCGATCAACCCGCAGCGGGCGACGTGGGCGACGGGGCGGGTGTGGTCCCGCTTCTTCACCGACGGGTACCTGCAGCCGATCGTGCTCGAAACCTGGGAGGTGCGGCTGCTCTACCGGCTGATGGAGCAGATCCTGCCGTTTCGCAATCCGGACTCGGAGAACTTCCTCAAGCGGTACTATTTCGGCCTGAACCGGGAGCAGCGCAAGAACGAGCTGCCCAAGGTCTTCCGGCTTGACGAGTCGGTCGGCGAGGTGAACGCGGTCGATAAGCTCTTGGCTCGCGAGGAGGCGCACCGGCTGATCGACTACAAGCTGTGCCTGCGCCAGATCGTGCGGGCGCTGCGCGCGCAGAACCCCTACCTCGACCCCAGTGAGCTGCCGGCGGAGGACTACGTGCAGCTCTACGAGGCGATGGCGGCGAGCCGGAACCGCGACCGCAAGATCTCTGGCTGGGACTACGACGAATACGCGGACCCCTCGTACTTCCTTTACGTTCTGCGCCGCCACGCCGTCACGGCGGCGTTCGGTCATCCGCGCTACGCGGGCAATGTCGGCGCCGCCGGGTGGGCGTACCTCGAGGAGCGCTACAGCGACCCCGTCGGCACACTGTTTGACTGGCGGGCGGCGCTCGAGGCGCCGCTCGGCACGAGCCCGCACTACCGCTGAACCGGGGCCGAAAATGGTACAATCCTTCGATGTCGTGATCGTGGGCAGCGGAGCGGGCGGTGCGCCGATAGCCAACCGGCTGGCGAAGGCGGGCAAGAGCGTCCTCGTCATAGACAAGGGGCCGCTGCTGCGCCCGAACGACCAGGGCGCGCGCAGCGACTTCCGCCGCGACGAGCTCTACGCGTCGGGCGCCGAGAAGATCTTCAAGGTGCCGGGGCTGAAGAACACGGGCGTGTCGTACTACAGCAGCCACATCGAGCCCGACATCAACGACGAGCCGCACGTCTACCGCGACCATGACGGCGACCGCGGCACGATCGAGGGCTACACCGCGCAGGTGGTCGGCGGCGGCACGCAGCTCTACGGCGGCGTCTCGCTGCGCTTCACACCGACCGACCTTGCGCTGCGCACCTTCGCTGAGAGCCGGGCGGGCCCGGTGAAGGAGGACCCTAATGGCGACGTGACGCGCGAGGCACGCGACTGGCCGGTGAGCTACGCCGAGATGGAGCCCTACTACGGCGAGGCTGAGATGCTGGTCGGCATTAACGGAACGCGCGCCAACCAGCAGAAGCCATTCAGCGCCGACCGCTACCAGAAGCCGCTGCAGCCGAACCCGATCAGCGAGGGTGCGCGGCTTGGGATGATCGAACTCGGCAAGCGGCTCGGGTCGAACGTCGCGCCGTACCGCACCCCGCTCGCCGTGATCACGGAGGACCATGCGCCGAGCGGACGCACGATTCCGCGCGACGATACCGGCTTGCCGGACTCCGAGGCGGCGAAGACGAGCTACGTCAACAGATTCGGCGACCCCCTCGGGTTGAAGTCGAGCACCTGGGTGGCGCTGCTCGCGCCCCTCGAGACGCTGCCAAACTTCACGATCTGGCCGAACTGCGTGGTGACGCAGATCGTGGCGCAGGGCAACAAGGTGACGGAGGTGCGCCTCATCGGCCCCGGCGGCGAGGCGCGGGCGGTGACGGGGAAGCTCGTGGTCGTGGCGTGCTCGGCGATCGAGACGTCGCGGCTGTTGCAGCTGTCGGCCGCGGATGGCGACTTCTCCGCGCGGATCAACGTCAGCGGGCTCCTCGGCCGGTACTTCCTGACGCACTGCTTCGGCGGGGCGCGAGCGATCGTGCCGACCCGCGTCGACAAGTCGAAGGCGCTCGACGCCGACTGGGCGACGGACGCCTGCGCAACGGACGACTTCCTTCACGACAAGGGGCTGTGGGCGGGGCCGCGATCTACAACAACACCTCCGACCAGGCGCTGCCGCTGTCACTGTTCCGCACCCACGGCAGCCAGGACCTCGACACATTGTGGAAGGGGTTCATGCACAGCGCCGACATCAGGGGCGACCGGTTTATCGACTTTATGGACGAGGAGTTTGGCCGCGGGCTGTCGATCAGCTTCATGGCGAACCAGGTGCCGCAGCGCGACAACCGGATCGAGCTGCATCCCACTGTAAAGGATAAATGGGGCCGACCAGTCGCCTACATCATCAAGGACTGGCACCAGCACGACGTCTACATGATGGACGTGATGGCCGAGCAGTGCGGGAACGTGCTGCGCTTCGGGCTCGACCCTGTGAACCACAACTTCGGCGTCGGCGGCCAGGGCTCGATCTACATGGCCGAGAACGCGCTGGCGCGGATGGCGAACCACATCCTCGGGGGGGCACGGTTCGGCAGCGACCCCGGCGACAGCGTGCTCGATCCGACATGCAGGGCGTGGGAGTTCGACAACCTCTACGTCACCGACGGCTCGTTCATGCCGACCTCGGGCGGCGGCAACCCAACGCTGACGATACAGGCGAACTCGCTGCGCGTCGCCGACCACCTCCTGACGAGGCTCTGAGCCATGGATCCGCGATTCCAGCTGATCGAGACTATCGACGAGGAGAAGCTCGAGGCGCTGAAGGCGGAAGGGCCGCGGTTCGGCGCCCGAACCTCGGCGCCATGGAACCAGGTGTTCCGCGTCGTCTTCTTCCCCGACCGGATTTACCACGCGCAGTATCTCAACGCGACGCGCAGCCCGCGCTACCAGTACAACGTCACCGAGGTGCGCGGACGGGCGGACTTCATCGTAATGAAGGCCGAGGTCTATCTCGACGGCAACTATCTGTGCAACGCGCTTCGCTTCGAGTACCGCGCGGGGCGGCTGATCGAGCAGACGCGCGAGAGGGGGCGGCGGCTGTGCAACGAGGTCCTCGCCTGGGTTGAGCTCGAGCATGAGGACGCAAGCCTCAACGCGGGGCTGAGACGCTACGTCAAGCTGTTCCTCGACGAGACGGTGAATTGCTACCAGGTCGAGATATGGGAAACCCTGGAGACGCCCGAGACGAGTTCGCACTCCTTTAAGGTGCTCGACATGATGGGGCTGCACAAGCCGATCACCGTGGTGCCGGGATTTCGCCCCGCGCTGCGGGAGCTGAAGAAGATCCACTCGGTGAAGGCGTCGTTTCGCGAGGGCGAGCTCGACCGGCCGCTGAACTACAGGATCAACGACCCCGGCGAGGACAACGATTACTCGCGCTCGCACCAGGAGCCGAACAGCCGCTGGCCGAACGCTAACGAGAACACCGTGCTCGACAGGTACTACGCCGTTGACTTCCAGCGCGCGTACGTGCGCGACGCGCGCAAAATCACCCCCGTGCTCTACCAGAACGCGATGATGGAGAGCACCAGCGCGGACTATCGCCACAACGCGCCCCCGGTCGAGGGGGAGATGGACGGGTCGAAGAACGTGATGGGGATGCGTTGGATCATCCAGCGCCAGCTCGGCGGCACGATCGTCTATTTCCACGAGGTTGAGATACCGCCCGGCGCGGTGGAGGGAACGCACCAGCACGTCGGTTCGGAGGAACTCTACTACTTCACCGAGGGCGCGGGTATCGCCTACGTCGGTGACGGCGACGACCCTGAAGTCGACGCGACCTATCCGCTGGTGAAGGAGGACCCCGAGATCTACCTCGTCGGCGTGCGCAAGTGCCGCGAGGTGCCGGTGAAGCCGGGGATGACGATCTTCACCAAGAGCGGCGGCATTCACGGCGTGCGAAACCCGGCAAATAACACGCAGCCGCTGAAGTTCGTGGCCTTCGGCTACCACTCGTCCTGACGGAGACGGTTATGCCCGCCACGATCGCTGACGATCCGGTCCTGCGCATCGCCCCCGGCACGGCGCCGGACTACGACAGTGCCAACCCGCTGATGAAGCTGATGCGGCTCAGCGAGCTGCAGCACCTTGCTGCCGAGCGGCACTTCTACCTGACCGACGACCTGCAGGCGCTGTTGCCGTTCAGCCACCTGACGCTGGTCGGCCCGCAGGGGGAGGCGGCCGACGTCCTCGACCCCAAGGCGCAGGACAGCAAGACCGACTTCCAGAAACAAAACGTGCGCGATTTCGTCATCACCGACACTTACCTGCTGCGCGGGTGGGTGACCGTGCAGGCCTGGCAGGAACTCGGCGCCTACGAGCCTTATCCGGATAGGATCGTGCCGTTCATCAAGCTGTCCTACCAGGGCGGACCGGACTCCAAGCTCGCGGTGGCCATGGGGCGATTGCCGGGCGACTCGATCCGGCTCTACGTCAAGGTCAACGGGCGCGAGGCGGGCGAACTTGTCAGGGTGCCGCTCAACGAGACGACGGATCGCTATGAGATCGAGTTCTGGGGCGACCATCGGCGCGACCTCCGCGCGATGTTCTCCGCCGACGGTGACGTTCGGGCGCTGGCGGCGCTCGATCGGGGCGAGCTCGTCACCCGGCCGGATCTCATCGCCGGCGAGCGGCAGGATTTCGCGCGCGAGGGCAAGGACGACGTCGACGTGACGACCGTCTCGCCCTACTGCGCGATGCATCCGGTGCGCACGCTGAAGGTGGAGGTGGCTTGGGCTGACCAGAGCGGCACCGTGTGGGACTCGAATGACGGACGCAACTATCGCTACGAGTTCAACATGCCGCTGCGCGGGTGGGACGCGTACCTCAAGGCGGGGGTCAGCGCCAACCCGCACGGCGGCGTCGGCATCCTGCACTATCGCAATTTGATGTCGAACTACTTCGGCTTCGCGGGCAGCCGAGAGCTGGGACGCGTGGTGGAGCCCTGGCAGTTCGACGCCTACGGCAACAAAGCGCAGGGGGAGCGGTACGAGAATTTCTTCTCGCTCGACTATGTCGACCTTCACATCCTCAAGAACGACTGCGGGATCGGGTTGCACCGGCACCGGGACAACCAAGAGATCTTCTTCATGCTGAAGGGACAGGCGATGATGATCACCGGCGACTGGTACCAGCAGCCGGAGCGCGAGCGCTGTTTCGAGCTGCGCACGCTGAAGGAGGGGCACTACGCGCTTCTGAAGCCGGGCATGCTGCACGGGCTGATGAACGCCACCGACAACGATATCCATCTCCTGATGTTCGGGGGCTACGACTGAGGCGAACTGATGCCAGCCGATCAGAGCCGCGTCGGTCCCGGCACGCCGATGGGAGCGAACCTAGTCCCCGTAGGCTGCACGTTCCGTGTGCGGGCGCCGTGGGCGCTGGAGGTCTCGGTGTGCGGGACGTTCAATGGGTGGCGAACGGACTATGAGGCGTGCTGGCTGGTGCGCGACCGAGCGGGCTACTGGTCCGGATACGCCGTCGGCGCGGCCGGGCTGGACGAGTACAAGTTCCACGTCGTCGGCCCGGGCACGCGCGGGTTCAAGCGCACCTACGCGCGCAACCTGACGACGCCGGACTGGAACTGCGTGCCCTCCGGCGAGGAGGATGATCGCGCCCGGCTGATGCTGTCGGCCATGATCGCCGCCGCCAAAGCCGACGGCTATATCGACGCCGATGAGGAAAATGCGATCTTCGGCAAGATCTACGACTTGTTGAGGACGTTGGCGATCTTGTGGTCCCAGCAGCGCTGGTGCCTCGTTCCGGGAAAGATCTCCTCGAGCGCCGTCCAGAAGCCCATGGCGCCGTCTTCGACCGCAATCTCCGGGGCAGTGCAAAGGCCCCGAGCCTTCAGGTCGACGAGCAGTTCCCGCCAACTTTGGGCACTTTCGCGAACCCCGACCTGGAAGCCGACAAGCTCCTTCTTGCCCTCGGGTGTCGCGCCGATGATGACCAGCATGCAGGCAGCATCGTCTTCCATGTGGGCCTGGAGGTAGACACCGTCCGCCCAGATATAGACGTAGCGGCGGGCCGACAGTTCGCGGCGCTGCCAGCGGTCATATTCACTCTGCCAGTCGTCCTTGAGGCGGCCGATGACAGAGGGAGAGAGGCCAGGGGCTCCCTTGCCGAGCAGCGCCGCAAGAGCTTCCTGAAAGTCGCCCGTCGAGATGCCGCGCAGAGACAGGACCGGCGGCAGCGCATCGAGGCTCTTCGTCCGGCGCGCCCATTTCGGCAGGATCGCCCAGGTGAACGTCACTCGGGCACCGCCCTCGCCAGATCCGTCGTCAGCATCGGCGCCGCGGTCGCGAACCTGCGCACGCCGAACCGACACCGGGCCGATGCCCGTTTGGATGGTTCGCTCCCGGCAATGGCCATGGCGCACAAAGCGAGCCCGGCCGTCGCCCAATCGCTTCTCCTGCATCGCGGCCAGGAACGTCTAGTCTTCCGCCTCGATCGCCTCGGCAAGCAACCGGCGGGCGCCCTCGCGCAGCACCGGGGTCAGAGGATCCTCGATCGCGTCGGGATGTCGGAAAGCGGAAATGGTGGCATCTGTCGTTACAGCGTATCGCTCCCTCTGGAGGTTCGGGCTGGCTTCAACAACCGCCCCGATACGCCGCCTTTCTCACACCGTCATCACCCAGGTTCCGCCATAGCTCGAGCTTCGACTGTGACCTTTCTGGCCGTCTTCGTCCAGAGCATGCCCATGAACTTCTCTCGGACGGAAACCGGCACGCCGGCGGCATCGCACGCAGCTGCGAAATTATGACGCGTCGAATGCGCCACATGCCGCTTGTCGCTCGTCACCTCGTCGATTCGCCTCGCCAGCCGCTTCGAAAGGGCTGACGAGTAGCATCCTTACTTGTCCCGGTCCGCACTGAGGAAAGAGCTGGGTGCGAACCCTGTCCCAACTCCTGCGCTTCTCGACGAAGTCGAGGAAGCCATCGGCAATCAAGGCCGGGTGGATAGGCAGCACGCGCCTGGAACTCGCGGTCTTCAGGTTAAGCTCCCTGCGCCGCTCGCGATGGATGGGCTCGCCATCACCAAGATGCAGAAGGTCGATGCACCAGCGCCCATTGATGTGCCGGGTGTCGAGAGGTGAGAGGACCGCGCACTCGTCGAGGCGAAGCCCTGTGCGAGGGAGGATCCGGATCCACCAGTGGTCGGGCGAGTTCCTCGGCTTACGGTCGGAGATGACCCGAAGCGCCGCGAGATGATGCGGTTCGAACGGGAGGCGTTCCTCAGGTGCATCGATTTCGACGCCGTCTTCTCCTTTGACCCGCTTCGAAGCGATGCCGTCGAGCGGATTCCGCTCGATGATGCCAAGGGAAACGAAATGGTGAACAGTGTCTTGATCGGCGATAGATACTTTGCGTCGACCGACACAGGGTCAATCTGCGGCACCGGGATCGCGAGTTCGGAGTTCAGTTTGATCTGCAAGAGAGGGTCGTCGGTCCGGAAGCGCTGCTTCGCTTTCACCGGAATCTGGTCAACGACGTCCCGGAAGCAATGCATGTCCTCGACACTGTAGCTGCCAATGGGCTTGTCTCCGGCGATGGCCATGAAGACACGGATCCGGCCGGGGTAGTCGGCCAGGTGCTTCGCCTTTTCGCCGAGTTCCCCGCGCTTCTTGTCAAGAGACGCAGGCACTCGCGACGACAGCGCATCCTCCGAGCCAGGCCGCGCCAATGCCCGTTTGACGGCAGCTTCTAACCCTTTCTCCTACCATGGCCGCGACATCGTCCTCCGGTGTAGAGTTTTCTGAGACAAGATTTTGGGCTTGAGTGGCTCCGTTGAGGAGGAGCCATGACAGACGAGAAGAGCGCCAGGGCGGGGGAGACGGAACGCGGCCATCACGCAGGAGACGGCTCGCCCGCCACGCCGCGCCAGCGGCGTATGTC
>NZ_AQQS01000006.1 GCF_002088275.1 Aurantimonas sp. 22II-16-19i | reverse complement strand
GAAGCTCGTGTCGACGACGCCCATGAACTCGCGCAGGTCCTCGGCCTTGGCATGCTCGAGATCGGCCTGGCGCTGCCTGGCGTCCATCTCCGACACGCGCGCCGCCTCGGCCTCCTTCTCGAGGCGGTCGCGGGCGATCGCCTGGTCCTTGAACACCTGCACGGCGGCCGCCATCTCGCCGATCTCGTCGCGCCGGCCGACGGCCGGGACCTCGACCTGCCTGTCGCCGGCGGCCAGACGGCGCATCGCCGCGGTCATGGCGGCGATCGGAACCGAGATCGAGCGGGCCAGCGGCCAGGCCGCCAGCGCCAGCACGGCGAGCAGCGCCAGCGACCAGCCGACCATCACGAGGGCGGTGTCGAACATCGTGGCGGCGAGATCGTCCACATAGACGCCGGTGCCGACGGCCCAGTCCCAGCCGGGGATCTCCTGGGTGTAGCTGATCTTGGGAAGCGGCTCGCCGTTCGGCGTGCGCGGCCAGACATAGCTGGTGAAGCCGCCGCCCGCCCGCGCCTGCGCGACGAGTTCGCGGACGAAGAGGAAGCCGTTGGCGTCGGCGCTGTTCCACAGGCTCTTGCCGATCAGCGCCTTGTTCGGATTGTAGATCAGCGTGCCGTCGAAGGCGTCGATGAAGAAATACTCGCCGTCGCCGTAGCGCATGGCCGCGATCTTCTCGATCGCCGCCGCCTTGGCCTGCTCGACGCTCATCTGGCCGCTTTCGGCAGTCTTGCGATAGGTCTCGATGATCGAAACCGCGCTCTCCACCTGCGTCTTGACGAGGTCTTGGCGTGCGTCGTGCAGCAGGTTCGACTGTTGCGCAATGCCCGCAACGACGAGGATGGTGCACATGGCGACGCCAAGGGCAACGAGGAGTAACAGCTTGCGAGGTATGCTCAACACCGAAGGATGTCCCCTATCCGAGCGTAGTGATGCCACTGCTCATAAGGCGGAGTTACTACCAATCGCTTACGGTTGATGCCGCAAACCACGCCATCACAGGTGCATCCGGATGGCGTGACGGGTCGCCGGCGACGCAAGGGGAGGCTCCGGAGCCCTCGCCCGCCGGCACCAGGCTCACGAACGGCTTCGGCCCCGGGGGTTTTGCTCCCGGGGCCCGCGTCGCTGCCTTGCATGGCTCAGAACTCGGCGTGGCTCAGAACTCGGCCCAGCTCTCCTCGGCCTGCGCCGGCCTGCGGGCCGCGCCGCCGGCTCCGGTGCTGCGCATCTGGGCGACCGGCCGCGGCGACGCCGCCGGCCGCTGGGCCGTCTTTGCCGCCGCGGGCCGAACCGCCACCGCGCCGCCGCCGATCCTGAAGCGCGCGACGGTGGTGGCGAGGCCTTCGGTCTCCTTCGACAACGTCTCGGCGGCCGCCGTCGACTGCTCCACCATCGCCGCGTTCTGCTGGGTCACCTTGTCCATCTGGTCGGCCGCGCCGGACACCTCGCGAAGGCTCGTCGCCTGTTCGCGCGCACTGTCGGCGATCCTGGCGATCACCTCCGCCATGCCCGCCACCTCGGCGACGATCTCCTCCAGCGACTTGCCCGACGCCGAGACGAGCTCGACGCCCTTTTCCACCTGTTCGGTCGAGGCCGTGATCAGACCCTTGATCTCCTTTGCTGCCTCCGCCGAACGCTGGGCGAGGGCCCGCACTTCCTGGGCGACCACCGCAAAGCCCTTGCCCGCCTCGCCGGCGCGCGCCGCCTCGACGCCGGCGTTGAGCGCGAGGAGGTTGGTCTGGAAGGCGATCTCGTCGATGACGCCGATGATCTGGGAGATCTGCTGCGACGAGCCCTCGATCGCCGTCATCGCGATCACCGCCTCTGCGACGATCTCGCCGCCCTTCTTCGCCTTCTGGCGAGCCGATTCGGCGCTCCTGCGCGCATCGCCCGCCCCGTCCGCCGTCCGGTTGACGCCGCCGGTCACCTCGCTCAGCGCCGCGACGGTCTCTTCCAGCGAGGCCGCCTGCTGCTCGGTGCGCTGGGCGAGGTCGTTGGAGGCGACGGTGATTTCGTTGAGGCCCATGCGGATCGTCCCGACCGCCCCGACGACCTGGCCGATCGCCGCTTCGAGTGCCTCCACCGAGCCGTTGAACTTCGCCTTGATCGGCTCGAATTCCGGCGCCACCCGGCCCGACATGCGAACCGTCAGGTCGCCGGCCGACAGCCGGTCGAAGCTGACATCCACCACGCCCATGAACTCGCGCAGATCCTCAGCCTTGGCGCGTTCGAGGGCGGAGCCGCGGGCCTCCTCCTCCATTTGCCGTTCCCGCGCCTCGCTCGCTGCGCGTTCGGCGCGCTTGGCCTCTTCCTGCCCCTGGCGGGCGGCGAGGCTGGAATTGCTCACCGCCTGGAACATCGCTGTCACCTTGGCCGCCAGCCAGATGAGAACGCCGGCCTCGACGACGAGAATGACGGCGTGGATCGCCAGTCGAAGAACGTCCGTGCCGCCGGGATAGATCGCGGTCGGAAGGAGAAAGTTGAGGACGGTGTGGTGGACCGCGGTCGCGGCGGCCGCACCGGCGATCGCCCGCCAGTCGAACAGGGCGCCAACGACGGCGAGCCCGGCAAAATAGGCCATATGAGCGTCGACCTGAAGGTGGCTGCCGGAAAGCGCCGCGACGACGAGGGAGACATCCGCGATGATGCCGACCGAGACCACCATGCGGGCACCGGCTTCGCCACCCGGCTTGCGGGAGAGGACGAGGGCGACGACGGCGAAGGATATCGAACCGAGGGCGGCCCAAAGGCTCGACTTGCCCATGCTCCAATCGAGCACGCAGATTATCGGAGCCGCAGCGACCATCGCCATCGCCAGTACGTTGGTCAGTCTGGCGCGGTGCCGTTCGAGATCCGCAATTCCGTCCATATTTTCTCCTCCTCCTGTGGGGATGTTGTGAAGCAACCGAGGCTGCCGGCATCGAGCACGATGAGCGCGCCGGCCTCGCGCAGCCTGTCGGGGAGCCGGCTGTCGCCGAACCGAAGGACCACGACCGACGTCCATCCGCCTGAATCGACGAGGTCCCCTGCGCTCGTCGCGGCGCGCAGCACGCGCTCCTGCGGCCACCACGGCGGGAACAGGGCAGCGACACTCGCGTCCTGACCGAAGGTCGGTCCGGGAAGCATGGCGACGAGCATCGCGAGGCTCCCGGTGACCATCATCAACCAGATTGCAAAATTCGAATTCACGAAGGCCGACCTCGATGCCAGGCGGCGTCGACGCCCACCATGGTGCTGGAGCGAGGTCTAGAGCACAATTCTTTACTTGGACTGAATGTGCCTATTCCCGAATTCAGAATACAACAGACATGCAAAAATCTTCAGGATTGCTTACGATTTGATATTTATCAAATCTTTCGCCAGCGCGGCATAACAATATAGCTTTTTACACCTACCCCCGACTGTTCGGGGCACCACAAGCCGGCAGGGGGTGGCAGCACCTCTCGTCCCGCCGAGAACGGCGCGGCCGGACGAATCGGCCAAACCATGCCGGTTTCCCGCCCATGCTCACGTCGCCGGCCCGTATCCCCCCGGCGTCGGCGTCGTGACGATCACCGCCTCGCCGGCGGCCAGCACCGTCTGGTCGCAGCCGGCGAGTTCCTCCAGCAAACCGTCCAGCCGCCGCACCTCGGTGCGCCCCACCTCGCCGGCAGAGCCGCCGCAGATCCCCTCCGGCGGCCGGGTGCGGTGGGAGGAGAGGATGGCGCAGTCCATCTCCTTCAGGAACCGGATCGTCCGTTTGGTGCCGTCGCCGCCGCGCCTCTCGCCGGCCCCGCCCGAGCCCTTGCGGATGTGGAAGTCCTCCAGCACCACCGGGTAGCGCATCTCCAGGATCTCCGGGTCGGTGAGCCGGGAGTTCGTCATATGGACGTGGACGCCCGACGTTCCGGCAAAGCTCGTCCCGTCGTTCATCCGTCCGGCGGGCGAACCCGAGCAGATCGTCTCGTAATACTGGTAGCGCTCGTCGCCGAAGGTCAGGTTGTTCATCGTCCCCTCGGAATTTGCCAGCGCCTCGAAGGCGGCGAAGAGGGCGTTGGTGACATGCTGGGAGGTCTCGACATTGCCGGCGACGACGGCGGCGGGATAGCGTGGCTTCAGCATCGAGCCTTCCGGCACGACGATCTTCACCGGCCGCAGGCAGCCGGCATTCATCGGGATCGGCTTTTCCACCATCACCCGGAAGACATAGAGGACGGCCGCGCGGGTCACCGGCTCGGGGGCGTTGAAGTTGTTGGCTATCGACGGCGAGGTACCGGTGAAGTCGACGGTCGCCTCGCGGCTTTCCCTGTCGATGGTGATCTTGACCTTGATCACCTGGCCGCTGTCGGTCGGATAGTCGCAGGAACAGTCGTCGAGCCGGGCGATCAGCTCGCGCACCGCCTCGGCCGCATTGTCCTGGACGAAGTCCATATAGGCCTTGACCGTGTCGAGGCCGAAATTCTCGACCATCCGGCGCAGTTCGGCGACGCCCTTCTCGTTGGCGGCGATCTGCGCCTTCAGGTCGGCGACGTTCTGGTCCGGATTGCGGGCCGGATAGGGATGATCGGTGAGAACGCGGCGCAGCTCCTCCTCCTGGAACGTGCCCGCGTCGACGAGCTTGAGGTTGTCGATGAGGACGCCCTCCTCGTCGACCTTGGTCGCCCGCGGCGTCATCGAGCCCGGCGCGATGCCGCCGACATCGGCATGATGGCCGCGCGAAGCGACGTAGAAGAGGATGTTCTCCTTGGCGTCGTCGAACACCGGCGTCACCACCGTGATGTCCGGCAGATGGGTACCGCCATTATACGGCGCGTTCAGCGCATAGACGTCCCCCGGTCGGATCCGCCCCTCGTTCTGGGCGATGATCGCCTCGACCGAGCGGTCCATGGAGCCGAGATGCACCGGCATGTGCGGCGCATTGGCGACGAGGGCGCCGGAGGCGTCGAAGACGGCGCAGGAAAAGTCGAGCCGCTCCTTGATGTTCACCGATGAGGCAGTGTTCTGCAGCGTCACGCCCATCTGCTCGGCGATCGACATGAAGAGGTTGTTGAAGACTTCCAGAAGCACCGGATCGGCGCCGGCGCCGCCCTTGCCGCCACTGGCAGTGGAACCCGTGCCGAGGGCGGCGAGGCGCGGCTTCTTCTCGGTGCGCCGCAGGAGGACGTCGTTCTGCGCCGTGGTCTCGGCCGCCCAGCCGGGCTCGACGACGATGGTCTGGTTCGGCTCGACGATCAGCGCCGGTCCCTTGACGCTCGCGCCGGGGCCGAATGTCTCGCGGCGGATGATCGACGCCTCGCGCGCCTCGCCGCCGGTGAAGAACCGCCCGCTCGCCGCCGTTGCCGGGTCGAAGTCCTGCGCCGCCTCCGCCGCGACGTCGGCCCGCGGCTTCGGCCGCTCGGAGGTCTCGACCGACACCGTCTCCACGGTGATCGCCCGGCCCGGATAGACGAAGCCGAACTGCGCCTTGTGGGCCGCCTCGAAGCCCTGGCGCGCCGCCTCGAGCGAGCCGTCATAGGCGACGGGCAGGGTCGTGTCGGTGCCGTCGTAGCGAAGCTGCAGCAGGACTTCGGTCGTGTGGCCGCCCGGCGAAACGCCCTGCGCCTCGACCTCGCCGGCCGTCTCGCGGGACAGCCGTTCGGCCAGCGCCTCGATCTCGGCCTTCGCCTCCTCCGACAGATCGGCGACCAGCGCCTGGGACCGGCTGGAGAACAGCGAAGACAGGCCGATTCCATAGGCCGACAAAAGCCCCGACATCGGATGGATCAGCACGCTTTCCATCGCCAGCGCATCGGCGACGAGGCAGGCATGCTGGCCGCCGGCGCCGCCGAAGGAATTGAGCAGGTATTTGGAGACGTCGTAGCCGCGCTGCACCGAGATCTTCTTGATGGCGTTGGCCATGTTCTCGACGGCGATGGTGAGGAAGCCTTCGGCGATGGCTTCCGGCGAGCGCCCGTCGCCGAGCCGTCTCGCCAGCGCCTCGAATTTTTCGCGCACGACCGCGACGTCCAGCCTCTGGTCCTGGTTCGGCCCGAACACCGCGGGGAAGAGCTCCGGCTTCAGCTTGCCGACCATGACATTCGCGTCGGTGACGGTCAGCGGGCCGCCCTTGCCATAGGCGGCAGGGCCGGGATTGGCCCCCGCCGAGGCCGGCCCCACCTGGAAGCGACCCTGGTCGACCGACAGGATCGAGCCACCGCCCGCCGCGACCGTATGGATGCGCAGCATCGGCGCGCGGATCCGGACACCGGCGACCTCGGAATCCAGCGCCCGCTCGTAGGCGCCGGCATAATGGGTGACGTCGGTGGAGGTGCCGCCCATGTCGAAACCGATGACCTCGGCAAAGCCCGCCGCCTTCGCCGTCTCCGCCATGCCGACGACGCCGCCGGCAGGCCCCGACAGGATCGCGTCCTTGCCCTGGAACATCTCGGCCGCCGTCAGCCCGCCCGACGACATCATGAACTGCAGCGACGGCGCGGCCGTATCCCCCGTCTCGGCGCCGAGCGCCGCCGCCACCTTGTCGACATAGCGCCGGAGGATCGGCGTCAGATACGCGTCGACCACCGCCGTGTCGCCGCGCCCGACCAGCTTGACCAGCGGCGAGACCTCGTGGCTGACGGAGATCTGGCCGAAGCCTACGTCCTCCGCCAGCTTGCGGGCGCGGGCCTCGTGCCCGGGATAGCGCCAGGAATGCATGAAGACGATGGCGACGGCGTCGATCCCCTCGGCCTTCGCGGCCCGCAGCGCCTCGGCCGTCGCCGCCTCGTCGAGATCGGTCTCGACCGTGCCGTCGGCCAGCACCCGCTCCGGCACCTCGCAGACCCTCGCATAGATCTGCTCGGGGAGGATGATCTCCTTGGCGAAGATGTCCGGGCGGGCCTGATAGGCGATCCTCAGGGCATCGCGGAAGCCCCGGGTGATCAGGAGCAGTGTCTTGTCGCCCTTGCGCTCCAGAAGCGCATTGGTCGCCACCGTGGTTCCCATCCGCACCGTGCCGACGCGGCCCGGCGGGATCGCGCCGCCGGTCTTGATCCCGAGCGTCTGCCGGATCCCCTCCAGCGCCGCGTCGTCGTAGACGCCGGGGTTCTCCGACAACAACTTCCTCGGATGCAGCGAGCCGTCCGGCGCCTTACCGATGACGTCGGTGAAGGTGCCACCGCGATCGACGAAGAAGTCCCAGCGGGTGCCGCGATCGTCGAGGCTGTCTGGTTCCGGCCGGTTGTCTGGCTGCATGATGGGGCCTTGTACGTTCGCGGTTCATTTGCCAATGATTTACCGGTAGATTATCAGCGTCCAGGCCGGCCGGCAAATCCGGCGAGGCGTTCCCGTTGCCCGGATCGCCGGGCGTCCCGCCCGTCGGTGGCATGGGATCGTCCCCGGCCCGCCGACGCCCACCTCGGGAGGCAAGATGAGTGCCAGCCACACCACCCGGCCCGCCGCGCCGATCGGTCCGATCGTCTCCTCGGCCCATCTCGCCGACGGGGCGGTGCCGGCGCTGTCGGAGGTCGAGTTCGGCATGCTCCTGTCCAGCCACGCCTTCGAGCGCTGGATGGTGCGCTGCATGACGGCGGCGGGCGAGGCGGGGCTGACGGCGACGGAGGTCACCGTCCTCCACACCGTCACCCATCGCGGCACACCCAAGCGCCTCGCCGACATCTGCCTGGTGCTGGGCATCGAGGACACCCATCTCGTCACCTATGCGGTGCGGAAGCTGGAGCAGAAGGGCCTTGTCATCCGCCGCAAGGCTGGCAAGGAGCGGCTGATCCAGGTGACGCCGGCCGGCGAGGCCGCCTGTTCGCGCTACCGGGACCTGCGCGAGCGCATCCTCGTCGCGGGCATCTCCGAGCTCGGCCTCTCCGCGGAACGAATGAGCGAGATCGCCCATCTCCTGCGGCTTCTGTCCGGCCACTACGACCAGGCGGCACGGACGGCGGCGACCCTGTAGCGCCCTACCTTGGTCGGAAGAGCCAGCCGGGAGCGACACGATGTGCAACCTCTATTCCGTGACCAAGGGCCAGCAGGCGATCCGCGAGTTCTTGCGCGCGACGCAGGACCGCACCGGCAACCTGCCGCCGCTGCCGGGCATCTTCCCGGACACCGCGGCGCCGGTGGTGCGGGCGGTTCCCGGCGCCGAGTGGGTCGCCGGGAACCGCGAATTGACGATGATGCGCTGGGGCATGCCCTCCCCGGCCTTCGTCCTGAAGAACCGCAAGACCGATCCCGGCGTCACCAACATCCGCAACGTGAAGAGCCCGCACTGGCGGCGCTGGCTCGGCACGCAGCACCGATGCGTCGTGCCCTTCACCAGCTTTTCCGAATATGAGGACCGGGGCGGCAAGAAGGTGCCGGTCTGGTTCGCTTTGTCCGAGGAGCGCCCGCTGGCGGTCTTCGCCGGCATGTGGACGCGCTGGACCAGCGTCCGGAAGGTGAAGGAGGGCGAGGTCACGGCGGATCTCTTCGGCTTCCTGACCTCGGAGCCCAACGAAGAGGTGGGGCGCGTCCATCCCAAGGCCATGCCGGTGATCCTCACCGAGCCGGCGGAGATCGACCTCTGGCTGGCGGGCCCCTGGGAGGCGGCGTCGGCGCTGCAGCGGCCGCTGGTCGACGGGGCGCTCCGGATCGTCGCCGAGGGCGCGCGGGAGGACGGTGGCGAGGCCGCCGCCGAGCCGGAGCAGCCGCGCCTGTTGTGAGAGCCTTCCCCGCCGGGATCGCCCCCTCGCAATCGTCCTGTCGCAACGTCACAATGGCGTCACGATCGCCGGCGCATATGCAGATATTCTTGTTTTGTTCGCGAGGAGGCGACGTCATGCAGGGCCGCTACAAGCTCTACTACAACCCCGAGAGCCGCGCCTCGGTGGCGCGCTGGATGCTGGAAGAGGTCGGCGCCGACTACGAGCTCGTCCCCGTCGACATCCAGGCGGGCGAGAACCGTACGCCGGAGTTCCTCGCCATCAATCCGATGGGCAAGCTGCCGACGCTGATCCTGGCGGATGGAACGGTCATGACCGAGACCGCCGCGATCCTCGCCCATCTGGCCGACTGCTTTCCCGCCGCCGGCCTCGCCCCCGCGATCTGCACCGGCGAGCGGGCGACCTATTATCGCTGGCTGTTCTTCGGCCCCTCCTGCCTGGAGCCGGCCGGCATCGACGCGATGATGCGCAAGGGCAGCGAGCCGCTGCCGAAGATGGCGCTCGGCTGGGGCAGCTATGACGACGTCATCGACACGCTGGAAGCGCAGCTTGCAAAAGCCCCCTACGTCACCGGCGAGACCTTCACCGCCGCCGACCTCGCGCTCGGCGCGACGCTCTGGTGGCTGTCGATGTTCGGCGCGCCGCGCCTGACCGAGAGCGAGGCGATCAAGGGCTTCGTCGCGCGGGTAACGGCGCGCGACGCTTTCAGGCGCGCCCAGGCCGCCTGAGAGCGTCGCGACCCGGCGGCACCCCTTCGGTCTTCGCGCCGGCGCCCGGAGGCCGCCGGCGGCGATTGCGACGGTCACGCCTGTGGCGTTGACAGCCGGCCGCGCCGCACCGTCAATGGCCGGACATCGTCGTCGGCCGAGACGACACGGCCGACACACGGCAAGGACGCGAAGAAAGGGCCACCTCATGGGCGACACCATCATCCGCTCGATCGCGGATCTCGAGGCGCTCTACGGCCAGCCTCTGGCGACCTCCCTCGCCAAGGAGACCGACCACCTCACGGCGCATTACCGCGCCTTCGTCGAAGCCTCGCCCTTCGTCCTGATCGCCAGCGCCGGGCCGGAAGGGCTCGACTGCTCGCCCCGCGGCGATCCGGCCGGCTTCGTCGTCGTGGAGGACGAGCGCACGCTGCTGATCCCCGACCGGCTCGGCAACAACCGCACCGACACGCTGCGCAACATCGTCCGCGATCCCCGGGTGGCGCTGATCTTCCTCATCCCCGGCGTCGGCGAGACACTGCGGGTCAACGGCCGTGCCGAGATCGACACGGCGCCGGCCCTGCTGGAGCGCCTGGCGATCAACGGCAAGCCGCCGCGCAGCGTCGTGCGGGTCCATGTCGAAACCGTCTATTTCCAGTGCCAGAAGGCGCTGGTGCGCTCGAAGCTCTGGGACCCCTCGCGGCATGTCGACCGCAAGAGCCTGCCCAGCACCGGCGAGATGCTGGCCGCCCGGATGGCGGATTTCGACGGGGCGAAATACGACGCCGACTATCCCGAGCGGCTGAAGCAGACGATCTACTGACCGGCCGCGGCAGACGCCGCCTCAGGCCCGGCGGGTCACGGCTCGCGCCGCAGACCCTTGGCCTTCAGCTCGTCCAGGTAGCCCTGCCAGCGGGCGTCCTTGTCGCGGCCGAGCTCGGAGAGGTAGCTCCACGAGAACAGCCCGGAATCGTGGCCGTCGGAAAACACGATCCGGATCGCATAGTGGCCGATCGGCTGGAGATCGGCGATCGTCACGTCGCGCTTGCCGGACATGGTCTTGCGGTCGGCCTCCGAATGGCCGCGCACTTCGGCAGACGGCGACAGGACCCGCAGCATCTCGGCGGAGAACTCGTCCCTCGCCCCGTCCGGCCAGACCACCGTCAAGAGGCGGCGATCCTTGGCGACCCGCAGTTCGCTCGGTGCTTCGATGCTTGCGTTCATCCCCGTCCGTCCCTTCGCAGCGGTCGCGGCCAACTGATTACGAACCTGATTCCCATGGGTTCATGGGACACGGCCGCTTGACCCTTCAGCCCGGGACTTCCACATTCATCCTTCAGATTGCAAGCAGACGCGCCTTCGAAGGGACGAATTCTTGGACATTTCCCGCGACATCGCAGAGCGGCCCGGCGCGACGGCGGCCCTTCCGGGCCGGGCTCCCGGCGGCCAGATGATCGACCCGTTCGGCCGCACGGTCTCCTATCTGCGCATCTCGGTGACCGACCGCTGCGACTTCCGCTGCGTCTACTGCATGGCCGAGGACATGACCTTCCTGCCGAAGCAGGACCTTCTGACGCTGGAGGAACTCGACCGGCTCGCCACCGCCTTCGTCGAGAAGGGCGTGCGCAAGCTGCGGCTCACCGGCGGCGAGCCGCTGGTCCGGCGCAACATCATGCATCTCATCCGTTCGCTCTCGCGGCATCTGGGAACCGGCGCGCTGGAAGAGCTGACCATCACCACCAACGGCTCGCAGCTGGAGCGCTTTGCCGCCGAGCTCGCCGATTGCGGCGTCCGACGGATCAACGTCTCGCTCGACACACTCGATGCCGACAAGTTCAAGCAGATCACCCGCTGGGGCAATCTCGACAAGGTGATGGCCGGCATCCGCGCCGCACAGGCCGCCGGCATCCGGGTCAAGCTCAATGCCGTGGCGCTGAAGGGCTTCAACGAGGCAGAAATTCCCGAGATGCTGCGCTGGGCCCATGGCGAGAACATCGACCTGACCCTCATCGAGACGATGCCGCTCGGCGAAATCGACGGCGATCGGACCGACCAGTACCTGCCGCTGTCGGCGGTGCGCGCGCAGCTCGCCGAGCGCTTCACCCTCGCCGACATCCCCTACGCGACCGGCGGGCCGGCGCGTTACGTGGAGGTCAAGGAAACCGGCGGCCGGCTCGGCTTCATCACGCCGCTCACCCACAATTTCTGCGAAAGCTGCAACCGCGTCCGCCTCACCTGCACCGGCACCCTCTACATGTGCCTCGGGCAGGAGGACGCCGCCGACCTCAGGGCGCCGCTCCGGGCCTCCGAGGGCAACGAACTCCTGTCGAACGCCATCGACGAGGCGATCGGCAGGAAACCGAAGGGACACGACTTCATTATCGATCGGGAGACGCGCAGGCCCGCCGTCTCGCGGCATATGAGCGTGACCGGAGGATAGACATGGCGAAATGGCGGATCGGATCTCTCGTGGCGGCTTCGAGCCTCGCCGCGGCGGTCTTGTGCGGCCCCGCGCTGGCGGACGAGGTGACCTACCAGAACCAGCGTTTCGGGACGAAGGCGAGCTTCCCCGCAGAGGCCTTTCCCGAGAAGCTCCCAGCCCCCGTCGAGGGCGACGGGCTGGCCTGGGCCTCGCCGGACGGCGCCCAGCTCTTCATCTATGCGCGCCAGAACGGCGGCGGCGAGACGCCCGCGTCGATCATCCGCGATCGCGGCAAGGCGGACGACGTCACATACAAGGCCTCCGGCCAGCGCTGGGCGGTGGTCTCCGGCTACCGCGACGGCAAGATCTTCTACGAGCGCTACATCTTTCGCGGCGACCTGATCCACTCCGTGGCGATCCGCTATCCGAAGAACCTGCGCTCGCGCTACGACCGGCTCGTCGGGCCGGTGACCAACTCGCTGCAGGGCCCGTCCGGCTGACAGGGCCGAGGCCCCTCCCAGCCAAGGCCAAAGCGTGACGAACCGGGCGAGCCCGCCGTCTCGCTCCGGCTTTTGCGATACCTCATTTGCGATACCTCTTACGACCGCCTGAGCTTCGGAAACTGGCGGGCCGAATTCTGGCTTTGGCCTGGTGCTGCGGTCAGGGAACCTGCTTCGGTCGCCATGGCCGTGTGTCGCGCGCCTCGGCGAGGGGCTCGCCGCGCGCCTTTTCCCCGGCCGAGGGTCGATCGGCTTTCGCCAGGGCCTCGATGAGGTCGCGGATCTGCCCCCAGTCGCGTCCGCCCTCGGTGGACGCGGCGGCAGGGCTCCCGTCCGGGGCATCGGCCTGCGGCGCCGGCCGCGCGGGCAGCGAGGCCTTGAGCACGCTGGACAGTTCGGAATGGTCGGCCTTCGCCTCGGGCTCCGGCAGGGTCTTGCGGCGGCGCGTCTCCTCGGCGGCGATGAGGGCGTCGAGCGCCCGGCCGACGCCGCAGACCTGCCCGGGCGCGCCGCCGGTCACCGGCGGAAGGGCGAGCCGCGGGGCAGCGTCCGAGGCGTCCGCCGCCGCATCGGCTGACGGGCCGCGCGCCCCGGCCCCGCTCTCGGAATCGGGCCTTTGCCGCCAGGCTCCGCGCTGCCGGCGCTCGCCCGGATCATAGTCGTGGGGCCGCTGGCGCGAATCGGCATAGCCACCGAGCAGAGCGGTCATTGCGGAAAAATCGAAGCCCATTCCGGTTCCCCACGCCAATGGCGAAGCATCAGTCTTGACCACGAAAGCGCTGCGATTCCCTTGCGGAATGGGCCGAAATTTTAAAGAATGATGGATTTCCGTTTTTGATTCTGCACACTTAGTATTTCGACGAAGTTAACCTGGCGCAGCGTCGCGGCGCGCGGCTCGCAGCCTCCCGTCGCCTCCACCGGCGGCGAGACCGGCCACGTTGCGACTTGCCTTCGCCCCGCGGCAGCGACATCTTGCCCGCGAACCTTCAGGCGGCGCCCTTCCGCCGCAACGGCCGCAAGAGGCGCGACGATCCCATCATGACGAGCCTTCGCGACATGCAATCGCCGGCAGCCGGCATCGCCGCGCGCCGGCCGATGCTCTTCACCTTGATGATCGCCTCGGCCCTGTCGCCGCTGGCGATCAACATCTTCATTCCGTCGATGGCCTCGATCGCCGACGATCTCATGGCGGAGGAGGCGATCGTCGGCCTCGGCCTGTCGCTCTATCTCGCCGCCACCGCGCTGATCCAGCTCCTCGCGGGGCCGCTGTCGGATCGCTACGGCCGCCGCCCGGTGATCATCGGCGGCATGGTGCTGTTCATGGCCGGCACCTTCATGTGCATCGCCGCCGAGGGTGTCGGGCTGTTTCTCGCGGGGCGCGTGGTGCAGGCGGCGAGCGCCACCGGCATCGCCCTGTCCCGGGCGATCGTGCGCGACGTCTATGAGCGCGAGCGCGCCGCCGCGATGATCGGCTACGTCACCATGGGATTTGCCGTCGCCCCGTTGCTCGGCCCCCTCGTCGGCGGGACCATCGACACGGCCTTCGGCTGGCGCATGGTGTTCTGGCTGCTCGCGGCGATCGGCGCGCTCACCCTCGGCCTGCTCTTCGCCGACCTCTCCGAGACCAATGCCGAGCGCGGCAAGCCGATGCGCGACCAGTTCAAGAACTACGGCGTGCTCCTTTCCGCCGGTTCGTTCTGGACCTACGCCCTCGTCTCGGCGCTGATCTCGGCGGTGTTCTTCGCCTTTCTCGGCGGGGCGCCCTTCGTCGCGGTGAACATCCTCCACATGACGCCGGCCGCCTATGGCCTGTGGTTCGGCCTTTGCGCCGCCGGTTACATCGCCGGCAACTTCGTCACCGCGCAGCTGTCCGAGCGTCTCGGCATCAAGACGCTGATGGTGGCCGGCAGCGCCATCTCCATGGGCGCCGCCCTCCTTTCCCTTGGCTTCATCGCCTATGGCTGGCTGACGCCGCTGACGCTGTTCGGACCGATGTTCCTCGTCGGCATCGGCAATGGGCTGGCGACGCCGACCTCGACTGCCGGCGGCATCAGCGTCGTGCCCCATGCGGCGGGGGCCGCCGCCGGCATGCTCGGCGCGCTGCAGATCGGCACCGGGGCGCTGGCCTCCTTCGTCGCCTCGCTGGTCGCCACCCGCCACGGCGGCCCGCTCGGCCTCTTCGCGCTGATGTCGGCCTTCGGTCTCGGCTCGCTCATCGTGGCGCTGATGGTGCGGCGCGTCCGGCACGCCCCATGAAGCCGGCAAGTCCCGTGAAGCCGGCGGGCCTCGTCCTGGCCGGCGGCCGGGGAAGCCGCATGGGCGGGCCGACGCCGAAGCCGCTGACGCCGCTTTGCGGCCGCCCGCTGGTCGCCCATGTCATCGCGCGGCTGGAGCCCCAGGCAGACCGGATCTTTCTCGCCGCGCCCCGGGATCGCGGCTACGAGCGCTTCGGCCTGACGCTCGCGCCCGATCGGCGCCCCGGCCTGCCCGGCCCGCTCGCCGGCATCGAGGCGGGCCTTGCGGCGTTGCCGGCGCGCCGTCCGGGCGAGCCGGAGCGTCGTCTCCTCGTCGTGCCGGGCGACACGCCCTTCCTGCCGCAGGATCTCGCCGAACGCCTCGCGCAACGGGCCGGCGAGCGTCCGGTGATCGCGGTCTTCGAGGGCCGCCTGCAACCGGCGACGGGGCTGTGGCCGGGCTCGCTCCTCGCCGATCTCACCCGCTGGCTCGATACGGGGCGACCGCTGGCGATCCGCGCCTTCCTCGAGGAGGTCGGCTTCGACACCGCGGCGATCGATGCCACCCCCGACGCTCCCGCAGGCGACCCGTTCTTCAACGTCAACACGCCAGACGACCTCGTGACCGCCGAAGCCTTCCTCCACCGCACGTCCCGTGGCTGAGCCCGGGACCCGGTTGCGTCCACGAGAAATCGGTTGTGCTCGCAGGCAGATCGCAGTTGCGCTCGGCTTTCGAAAAATGGCAGCATGCCTCCCGACACAGCATGCCCAATCGCGCGGCACGGATGACGCCGCGCCGTTGCATGCCATCACGATCGATCTTTTCCTGACGACAAAGGGGTCCTCAATGCGTCTAGCCCAATCCTTCGCTCTCGCCGCCGCGCTCGCCGGCCTCTTCGCCGGAACCGCCGTGGCTCAACAGAGCGACGCCGACAAGGACTGGTCGAAGGTGGTGATCGGCACCGAGGGCGCCTATCCGCCGTTCAACTTCCTCGACGCGTCGGGCGAATTGAAGGGCTTCGACGTCGAAATCGCCAAGGCGCTCTGCGCCCAGATGAAGGTCGAATGCACCTTCGTCACCCAGGATTGGGACGGCATGATCCCGGCGCTCCAGAACGGCAATTTCGACGCCCTTGTCGCCTCCATGTCGATCACGCCGGAGCGCGAGGAACAGATCGCCTTCACCGACAAGTACTATCAGACGCCGCCGGCGATCGCCGTCCCGAAGGATTCGCAGATCACCGAGGCGACCGACGCGGCGCTGTCCGGCAAGGCGATCGGCGCGCAGGTCTCGACCACCCACGCCCAGGCCGCGGCCGCGCTCTTTCCGAGCGCCGACGTGCGCCAGTATCCGACCGCCGAGGAATACAAGCTCGACATCGAGAACGGCCGCCTCGACGCGGTGATGGACGACGTCGTCGTCCTCGACGAGTGGCTGAAGAGCGACGCGGGCGCCTGCTGCAAGCTTCTCTCCACCCTGCCCGCCGATCCGGCGATCTACGGCAAGGGCGTCGGCATCGGCCTTCGCAAGGGCGACGACAAGCTGAAGACGATGCTCGACGACGCCATCGCGGCGATCCGGGAAGACGGCACCTACGACAAGATCCAGAAGTCGTATTTCGACTTCGACGTCTATGGCGAAGAGCCGGCCGCCCAGTGAGGCGCATCGCGGGATAGGAATGAAGGAGGTCGCCGGCATCGTGCCCGGCGGCCTTTTTCGTCTTCGTGGAAGACGCGTGCTCGGCGAAAGAGAGCCACCGCCAGCGCAGTGACGAACGGACCGGATGAACGAATCCCTCACCCTTCTCGGCTTCGGATCAACCGGCTGGGGCGACGATCTCGCCGCCGGCGTCGTCGTCACCGTCGCCCTGTCGCTGGCGACGCTGCCGATCGGCCTTGGCCTCGGCTTCCTCCTGTCGCTCGCCAAGCAGTCGGAGGATTACCTGCTGAAGCTGTCCGCCGACATCTTCACGACGATCTTTCGCGGCCTGCCCGAACTTCTGACGCTGTTTCTGGTCTATTTCGGGGTCAATGCCGCGCTGAAATCGGTCTCCCAGGCGACCGGCCTGCCGGATATCGCGCTGTCGAGCTTCGTCTCCGGCATGGTGGCCCTCGGCGTCGTCTTCGCGGCCTTCTCGAGCGAGGTGTTCCTCTCCGCCTTCCGGGCGATCCCCCACGGCCAGCGCGAGGGCGGCATGGCGCTCGGCCTCGGGCGGGCGAAGGTGATGGTCCTCGTCATCCTGCCGCAGCTGATCAAGATCGCCCTGCCGGGCCTCGGCAATCTTTGGATGAACCTCCTGAAGGACACCGCCCTCGTCTCGGTCATCGGCCTTGCCGACATCCTGCGCCAGGCGCAGGTCGCGGCGCGGGTCTCGCGCGAGCCGTTCCTGTTCTTCGGCACGGCGATCGCCCTCTATCTCGTCCTGACGATCCTCTCCTCCATCGCCATCGGCGGCATCGACCGCTGGACCAAGCGCGGCGAGGTGGCGAAGTGAGCGGCAACAATCCGGCCCTGGCCGCCCCGAAGGCGCCGCCGCAGAAGCTCAAGCTCGGCGGGCTCGTCGCGATCGGCCTGTGGATCGCGGTGGCCGCCGCCTTCGCCTTCTACTTCGTCCAGGCCTTCGACGTGACGCTGATCGAGCGCTTCGGCTGGTCCTATCTCCGCGGCCTGTGGGTCACGGTCTCCCTCGTCGCCGTCTCCTTCGTCCTCGGCGCGATCGTCTCGCTGCCCGTGGCGCTCGGCCGCATGGCGTCCAACCCGATTGCGCAGGGTTCGGCCTTCGCCTTCGTGTATTTCTTCCGCGGCACGCCGCTGATCGCCCAGATCTTCCTGTTCTACTATGGCTTCGGCCAGTTCCGCGGCTTCTTCGAAACGATCGGCCTGTGGTGGTTCTTCCGGGAGGCCTGGTATTGCGGGCTGTTCTCGCTGGCGCTCAACACCGCCGCCTACCAGGCGGAGATCCTGCGCGGCGCCATCGAGAGCGTGCCGAAGGGCCAGTGGGAGGGCGGCCGCTCGCTCGGGCTGCCGCGCCAGGTGATCTTCTTCAAGGTGGTGATGCCGCAGGCGATGATCGTGGCCCTGCGCCCCTATGCCAACGAGATCATCCTGATGATCAAGGCCTCGGCCATCGTCGCGATCATTACCGTCTACGACCTCTTCGGCGAGACCCGGCAGGCCTATTCGCGCACCTACGACTTCCAGACCTATGTCTGGGCGGCGCTGCTCTACCTCGCCCTCGTCGAGGCGCTGCGCCACGCGACCAACTGGGCGGAACGGCGGCTCACCCGGCATCTGAAGCGCTGAGGCCCGGCGAAGGACGACGAGCCGCGCCCTGCGGCGGGATCCCGCGAACCCATCCATGCGGCCGGCGTCCCGGGAGGTCGACGCCCTGCGGTCACCGGTGACCGCCCGTGGTCGAGCCCATATCTCCTGGTTGCGAAGCTGATGTCCCGTGGCTCATCGGGGCGATCCGGATTCTTTCCGCGGCCACCGCGACCCGGCGCACGGGCCGCTGGCCCTTTTGGTATAACGAGACGTTGCAAATTCACCATTTCGAAAGGGAAAGCGGAAAGTATCGTTGGCAACGATCACCCTCCGTGAGGATCCCATGCGATTCGGTTCCCTTTCGATCAAGGCGAAGTTCGCCCTCGTCGTCGTCGGCGCAGCGCTGGTGGCGGGCACCGCTGTCGGCGTCCTCAGTTACCAGATCGGCAGGGCCGGGCTGATCGAGGCCAGCCAGGCCCGGCTCGACATGGTCGCCCAGATTCGCGCCGACGCCCTCGAGAGCCACATGCACCGCGCCCGCCAGACGCTGGCCGAGATCGCCCAGAACAACACGATCGGCGAGACCATGGATGGCCTCGACCGGCTGCTCCAGTCGGAAAACGCCAAGATCCTGGAGTATTTCCGCAATCCGGACCTGACCACCGAGCAGCGGATCGCCGCCGACGGCGAGGGATCGCGGCTCCTCTATGCGATGAAATACGGCAAGTTCCACGGCTCCCTCGTCAACGCGTTGTCGAATGCCAGTCTCGCCGACGTCTATGTGGTCGGGACCGACGGCATCGTGGCCTTCAGCGCCGCCAAGGGGCCGGAGCTCCTGCAGAACGTCGCAACCCTCAAGGACGGCGTTCTCGCCGATCTCGTCCAGCGATCCCAGGCGGCCGGCCTGACCGACGTCGTCACCACCGGCCTCACCGACTATCCGGCCGGCGGCCGCTCGGCCTTCCTGGCCCAGCCCCTGGCCTTCAACTATTGGGGCGAGACCGAACGCCGCGGCACGATCGTCATCCGGATCTCCGCAGAAGCCCTCGACGCGGTCGTCGCCCCGCAGGACGACACCAACGGCGTCGGCACGGCGATGCTCGTCGCCTCCGATGGACGGGTCGCGGCGGGCAGCCCCGGGACGGCGACGGCCGAGCTCCCCGCCGCATTGCAGAGCGCCGCGCGGGACGGCCGCAGCGGCACCGCCTTTGCCGAAATGGACGGCCACGGGACGTTCTACGTCTGGCAGCCGCTGCAGGTCCTCGACGAACCGATGCTGCTGGTCATCGGCGAAGATCAGGAGACCATGCTCGCCTCCGCCAACCAGCTGGCGAAATACGCGCTCTGGGCGACCCTCGCCATCGTGCTGGCGATGGCGCTGGTCGGCTTCGTCGTCTCCTCGCGGCTGACGCGGCCGCTGATCGACATCGCCGGGCTGATGAACCGCCTGACCGACGGCGACAAGACGATCGTCATCGACACCACCGGCCGCAAGGACGAGATCGGCGCGATGGCGCGGGCGCTGGACACCTTCCGGCGCAATGCCATCGAGAAGGACGAGATCGAGGCGACCACGCTTGCCAAGGACCAGCAGCTGGCGCTGGAGCGCGAACAGACCAGCACCGAGCGCGAGCGCAGCGCCGACGAGCTGCAGCGGACCGTCCGCATCCTCGCCGACGGCATGAAGGCGCTGGCCTCCGGCCGCCTCGACACCCGCATCACGACGCCCTTCCCGCCGGCGCTGGAGAGCCTGCGCCTCGACTACAACCGCTCCCTCGACCAGCTGGCGGAGACGATCCTGTCGATCCGGGAAGCGGCCACCAACGTGCGCCATGAATCCTTCGAGCTGCAGGCCTCCTCGCAGGACCTGTCGAGCCGGACCGAGCGGCAGGCCGCGACGCTGGAGGAGACCGCCGCGGCGCTGGCCGAGACCAACGACGCGGTGCACAGCTCGCTGGCGCGCTGCGACGACGCCGTGAAGACCACCGAGCGGACCGTCGTCGACGCCGGCCGCTCGTCCGAGGTCGTCAGCCAGGCGGTGCTGGCGATGGAGCGGATCGAGACGTCGTCGAAGGAGATCGAGACGATCATCGGTGTCATCGACGAGATCGCCTTCCAGACCAATCTCCTGGCGCTGAATGCCGGTGTCGAGGCGGCCCGGGCCGGCGAATCCGGCAAGGGCTTCGCGGTCGTCGCCCAGGAGGTGCGCGAGCTCGCCCAGCGCTCGGCCGGGGCCGCCGCCGAGATCGGCAAGCTGATCAAGCGCTCCAGCGACGAGGTCGGGGGCGGCGTCATGCTCGTCCGGCGCACCGGCGAATCCCTTGCGAGCATCGAAACCAACATCCAGACCGTCAATTCGGCGCTGGAGGGCATCGCCGAGATGTCCCGCGACCAGGCCCGCCGTCTCGGCGAAGTCAGCCAGGCGATGCGCGAGCTCGACCAGGTGACCCAGCAGAACGCCGCGATGGTCGACAAGACGACCGCCGCGATCGAGGGCCTCGCCGACGAGGGCGACCGCCTGAACGGCCTCGTCGACACCTTCACCCTGCCGAGCGAAGGCCGGATGCCGATCGCCCGCGCGGCCTGAGGCAGCCGGCGGCGAGGATCGCCGGCGCCGGCCGTTCGCGATTGACGCTCCACCCCCGCCGGACTACTTCGCAGACGAACTGAGGGGCGGAAAACGCACGGACCGGGAGACGGGACAAATGGCCAAGGTCGCATTCATCGGGCTCGGCGTGATGGGCTATCCCATGGCGGGTCACCTGAAGACCAGGGGCGGCCACGACGTCACCGTCTGGAACCGCACGGCCGCAAAGGCCGAGAAATGGGCCGACCAATATGGCGGCGGCCACGCCCCGACGCCGCGCGAAGCGGCGGGGGACGCCGACTTCGTCTTCATGTGCGTCGGCAATGACGACGACGTGCGCTCGGTCGTTTATGGCGACGACGGCATCTTCGCCGGCATGAAGGGCGGCGCGACGCTCATCGACAACACCACGGCCTCGGCCGAGCTCGCCCGCGAGTTGGCTGAAGCCGCCAATGCCAAGGGCTTCAGGTTCATCGACGCGCCGGTCTCCGGCGGCCAGGCCGGCGCCGAGAACGGCGCCCTGACAGTGATGTGCGGCGGCGACGATGCCGATTTTTCAGCCGCAAAGCCGGTCATCGAGGCCTATGCCAAGATGGTCGGGCTCATGGGCCCGGCGGGCTCCGGCCAGCTGACCAAGATGATGAACCAGATCTGCATCGCCGGCCTCGTCCAGGGGCTCGCAGAATCCATCGCCTTCGGCCAGAAGGCCGGCCTCGACATCGAAAAGGTCGTCGGCGTGATCTCCAAGGGCGCCGCCGGCTCCTGGCAGATGGAAAACCGCCACAAGACCATGAACGAGGGCCATTACGACCACGGCTTCGCCGTCGAATGGATGCGCAAGGATCTCGGCATCTGCCTCACTGAAGCCAAGCGCAACGGCGCCCGCCTGCCGGTGACGGCCCTCGTTGACCAGTTCTACGCCGAGGTCGAGGCGATGGGCGGCAAGCGCTGGGACACGTCGAGCCTCCTGGCGCTGCTCAACCGGTAGCGTCGCCGCACGCCGCGCTCCGACCGCCAGCGTCGTGACCTGCGCGGCCCTGCCCTCGATCACCGCCGAGGCGCCCCGTCGTTCCCGGCGGTTCAGGTGATTTTGCCATCGACCTCGATGTCGACGCTGACCGGCCGGTGGTCGCTGGTCTGGTCCTCGCTCCGCTCGAACACGACATTGGCGGCATTGTGGGCCGCATGCTCGACCCGGCCGCCATGGGGCGGCACGCGGACCGGCGAATGCGCGAAGGCGTTCTCGCCCACCACGGACTGGGTGAACATGATGTGGTCGAGCAGGATCTTCGGGTCGCGATAGGGCTCCCAGGCGTCGAGGAAGCGGACGGTCCAGCGATAGTCCGTCGCCCCGTCGATGCCGTAGTCGAACAGCGCGTGGTTGAGGAAGCGCCGGGCGAAGAAGACGTCGCCCTGCAGGTTCGAGATCAGGTCGTGGAAGAGGTAGCGGCGCTCGAAATATTCCTTGCCGACGCCGTCATTCATGTCGCCGAGCAGGAAGATCGCCGGAAACGGCTCGTCCTCGAAGCGGGCGTCGATATAGTAGCGGATGTCCTCGGCCTCGGTGGAGATCTTGATCCGCGCCTCGACGGCCTTCTGCTCCGCCGCAGCGATGGTCGCGGCCTCCGCCTCGCTCGCGGCCCGCGCCTCGAGGCGGAGCGCCTGACGGATCCGGCCGGCCGGTTCGTAGTCCTCGCCGCTGAACTTCGATTTCAGGTGGACCCCGACGAAGTCGACGCGCTTGCCGCCGATCCGGCACACCATGGTCTGCGGATGGCGATAGTGGAAATGCTCGCGGTCGCCGAGGTCGGGCGGCAGCGGCTCGCCCTCCTCGTCCTCCGGCTGCGGCTGGCGTGGCCCGGGCTTGTAGGCGGGATGGTTGATCGGCCAGCTCGCGCCGTGCTCGCCCGGCTGGGCCGGATCGAACCGGCTCTGGCGCTCCGTCGCCTCCCACCATTTGGGGATCGGCAAGAGCGTCGGCTGGAGCAGATCGAGCCGCCGGCGCTTCACCAGGAACCAGATGCCCTGCGCCCCACGGATGTAGTAGCGATCGCCGTCCGGGCGGAGGATCGGCACGTATTCGCCGGCGAGTTCCTCGTCGCAGAACGCCTGCAGCAGGCGCGCCTGGCCGGTGCTCGGCCCTTCCTGGATGCACAGGATGTCGGGCCCGATCAGCCGGATCTCCTCGGCGATCTGCGCCTTCTGCAGCGCCTGCAGCCGCTTGCCGGCGGCGCTGGTGACGCGTCTGGCCTCGGTGGCGATGGTTCGCTCATGACCCTTGAGGAGCTGGCCCAACCATTCGAGGTTCCATGTCGTCAGGACGAGTTTCATCGCGCAGCTCCCTGCTATCTCGCCCCTCGCCCGCAACTATGAGTTACCTCCATGACGTTTCCGTGACGGCGGCCCGGTCAGGGCGTGGCCGGTTCCGGCGAGGCAGCCACCGTTCAGGCCGCCGTGCCCGCGCCGCGCTCAGACTCAATCCCCCCGCGGCTCCTTGTCGAGCACCATGTAGTCGAGCGGCATCTGGGTCGTGTACTTGATCTGCTCCATGGCGAAGGACGAGGAGACGTCGCGGATCTCGATCTTCTCGATCATCCGCTTGTAGAAGGCGTCGTAGGCGGCGATGTCCGGCACCACCACCCGGAGCAGATAATCGACGTCGCCGCTCATGCGGTAGAACTCGATCACCTCGGGAAACTCGCCGATCACCTCGGAAAACCGCTTCAGCCATTCGGTGGAATGGGAGTTGGTGCGGATCGCCACGAAGACGGTGACGCGGGCGTTGATCTTTTCCGGATCGAGCACCGCGACCCGCCGCATGATGACGCCGTCCTCCTCCAGCCGCTGGATGCGCCGCCAGCAGGGCGTCGTCGACAGGCCGACGCGCTTGGCGACATCGGCGACCGCGAGGGTTGCGTCCTCCTGCAGGAGCCGCAAAATCTTCTTGTCGAGCCGGTCCATGAGCAGTTCCGTGACGTCGGCGGAAAAGCCACGGGATACAGGAGATGCAGCCGAAGCGGAAGCGCGGCCCTGCCCGCGGCTTGGCGAGGGACGATGGGCTCGGTGAGAATCCGCGACTGGCGCCGATGCGAGAACCGGTGCATTGCCGGGTCCGGCCGGCGACGATGCCGGGTGCCCGAAGGCGTGGAGGCCCATCATGAGCGACGATGAAAACACCGGACCCTTCGACGGCGAAAGGCTGGAAGGCGTGCGATACCACCGCGCCGAGATGACGGGCGCCAATTTCGACGGCGTCAACCTCGCCGATGCGCGCTTCCACGCGGTCCTCACCCGGGCGACGTTCGCGGACACCAATCTCGCCGAAGCCGTCTTCGACGACGTCAATCTGGCAAAGGCCCGGTTCAACAACGTCAATCTTGCCGGCGCGACGATCACCGACGCCAATCTCTCCGGCGTCGTCATCGACGGCGCGACGCTGGCGAAGGCCGAGATCCGGAACGCCGACCTGACGGACATGCGCATCGACGGAATCCTGGTGACGGACCTGCTTGAGGCCTATCGGCGCTCGCAAGGCTGACGAGGGCGGCCGATATCCCTGCCGCGCGCCATTCCTGCCGCGCGGCCACGAGCCGGAGGCGGCCCGCGCATCCCTCAGCCAGCGCCCTCCTGCCGCCCGTCATAGCGCTGTCGCGCCGCTTCGATCCGGCCGTGGTTCTCGAACGCCCAGTCGCCGATACCGCGCACCGGGCCGCACAGCGAATGGCCGAGATCGGTGAGTTCGTAGTCGACCCGCGGCGGGATCGTCGGCGTCACGGTGCGGGTGACGAGGCCGTCCCGCTCCAGCCCGCGCAGCGTCAGCGTCAGCATGCGCTGGGAGATGGTGCCGATCGCCCGCTTCAGCTCGCTGAAGCGCTTCGGCCCGCCGGCGAGCAGCATCACCACCAGCACCGACCACTTGTCGCCGATCCGCGACAGCACGCTGCCCACCGCCTGGCAACCGCCGGGAAACCGGTGGTCGTCATGGGTCACAGCGCTGTTCTCAGGTTCCAAGAATGTGCCTCCTTGCGCCGCAGCATGGCGGTCATTTAATGGGCCTCGGTATCAAAGCCATACCTGGAACGCCGGGCGTCCGAAAGGCCGCGCGACCGACGCTCCACCACATCGAATTGCCGCATCGTGCCGACCGGGGATCGCTCTCGATCGTCTCGCCGATGCCGTCGTGCCCAGAGGATACAGCCATGAAACTGCTCCATCTCGATTCCAGCATTCTCGGCGAGAATTCGGTCAGCCGCGCGCTCTCCAGGGCCGCCGTCGAGCGCCTGGTGAGTGAAAACCCCGGCATCGAGGTCTCCTATCGCGATCTCGTCGCCGAGCCCATCTCCCATCTGACCGGCCGGTATCTGGCCGGCCAGAGCGCGTCGGTCCAGCACGACCAGGCCCTGCAGGAGGATCTCGCCCTCGGCGGCCGGGTGCTGGAGGAGTTCCTCGCCGCCGATGTCGTGGTGATCGGCGTCGCGCTCTACAATTTCACGGTTTCCAGCCAGCTGAAGGCCTGGGTCGACCGCGTCGCCGTGGCCGGCAAGACGTTCCGCTACACCGAAGCGGGGCCGGAGGGTCTGGCCGGCGACAAGCGGGTGATCCTCACCATCGCCCGCGGCGGCTTCTACGGCGCCGGCACCCCGGCCGCCTCCTTCGAACATGCCGAGACCTACCTGCGCACCGTCTTCGGCTTCTTCGGCGTCACCGATCTCGAAGTGATCGTCGCCGAAGGCATCGCGACCGGTCCCGAACAGCGCGAAAAGGCCACCAACGACGCCCTCGGCGCGATCGCCGGCCTCAAGGCCGCCTGAGCGGGCAGGCCGCATCGAGGCACCGGGTCCGCACGCGCCGAGCGGGCTCGAGACCGACCCCGCTCCGATCGATCGGGCGGCCCATGGCACGACGTCCGGCGTCTTTCTTCAAGACGTCGGTCGTCGGATCACATCAGCCTGACAAGCAGCGCCGCGACGCCGAGCCAGAAGCTGCAGACGGCGAATGCGATGGCGGCCCAGACCGGCCCGGGCGACGATCCGCCGATCACCGACAGATGACGATTGTCGTTGGTCGGACGGTAGCGGCGCCGGATCCCGAAGCGGATCACGCAGGCCTCCTCTCGCGACGGCGGACGGGAAGCGGCCCGCTTCCTCCTCATCCTCGGCAGAGCCTCGCGATGACGGCGACGATATCCGCCTGGCGCGAGACCCGCAGCTTCGCGCGGATCACCTTCAACTGGCTGCGCACGGTATGCTCCGACACGCCGGCGCGTTTGGCGTAGGCCGAAGCGCCGAGACCTTCGAGGAGGGCGATGGCGAGGCGGGATTCGGCCAGGCTCAGGCCCGTGGCCGCCCGGACCATCTCCGGCGAAGGCAGCGCCCAATGGGCATGGTCCTGCAGCTTCAGGACGCTGATGCGGCCGCCATCGGCGCCGTTCGGCGCGACATAGGCGCGCACGAGCAGCGCATGCGGCGTCGTCGCGCGGCGAAGACCGATCGGCCGGGGCATCTCGTGGGCTTCGCCCGCCGCGACCCGGATCGTGGCAGCCATCATCGTTGCCAGCGGCTCCGCGCAGTCGTGATGGGAGGCCAGGAGGACGCCGTCGCGGACCATGATGCCGTCCATCGCCTCGGCGAGGCTACGCGCCGCCTGGTTCATGTGGAGGACGCAGCCGAACTGATCGAAGATGACGATGCCGTCGTCGAGGGCGTCATAGGCGGCGAGGATGCCGTCCGTCGACAGGCTCGAACCCTGCGGAGAAAGGGCCGTCCGGGTCTCCGAGACCCTGGCGATATGCGACGCCAGGATGGCGAGCACACGCTTTTCGTCCTCCGAGAAGCTGCCGTGCCTGGCACTGCGGTAGAACGAGGGGACCCACAGGGTCTTGTCCCCGTCCAAAGCGATGTTGACCGTGTTCCAGCACTCCGGATAGATCCGGTAGAACTCGTTGTGGACGGCGCAGCGGGCGATCTCCTCGCCGGTCATCACGTCCTGGGTCGCAAGGACGCCCCGCCTTCCGCCGAGAATCCGGCCGACCCGCAGATCCTTGTCGGCAAAATCGCGGGCATAGAGCAGCACGCCCTCCGGATCGAAGGGCTCGGTTTCCTGCCGGAACGAGCCGTCTGCTCCGAATGCGTGGATGGAGAGCCGCTCGGCACCGGCAGCCTCGATCGCCGAGCGCAACGCGCTCCGCCATTCGACCTGACCGTCGATCGTGCCGTAGAGTTCATCCAGGATCGCATCGAGCATGGTCGCCATTCTACGTGCTGGAGTTGCCCTGTCCAATCGGAGCTGTCGTCACCCCGCACGCCTCGGGATCGGAACGCGGTCCGGCCGTTGGGAGCGACCGGACCGCGCTGGGGGGCCTCGTGGCTGGGGCAATTGCGCTGACCCCGCCAGTATTGGAAACAAACCGTCAGGTGAGAAGCATCCCCAAAATGAGGGATGGGCCGAAACAATTCCGGACGATCAGTGGGTTGTTCGAAGTATCGTCTGTGACGAAACGGCACGGAGACGCAATGTCCGCTCCGTCACCTGCCAGGTCTTGCTGCGGCAGCCCTCACGGTCGAGCCGCACGCCGCCTCAATCTTCCAGCGCTTCGCGGCTTTCGATCCCCAGCCTGCGGATCTTGTCGTAGAGGCCCTTGCGCGAGATCTGCAGGGCTTCGTAGGTCGGTCGCAGCGCGCCGCCATTGCGGGCGAGTTCGGCCTCGATGACCGCCCGCTCATAGGCGGTGAGCCGGTCGGCCAAAGAGCCGCCCTCGGCGCCGGCCGCGGCCCGCAGGCCCGCCGCTGCCCCTCCACTCGACATTCCCGAAGCTTCGCCGTCGTCGAAGCCCGACCACATGCCGAGCACGAAGCGGTCGGCGTAGTTCCGCAGTTCGCGCACGTTGCCCGGCCAGTCGCGGCGCATCAGCTGCATCTCCAGCCCGTGATCGACCGCCGGGATCTCGCGGCGGAACCGCGCCCGGGCTTCCCGCGCCAGGTGGAAGAACAACAGCGGCACGTCCTCGCGCCGGTCCCGCAGCGGCGGGATCGTCAGCGTCACGACGTTGAGGCGGTAGTAAAGGTCGGAGCGGAAGCGCCCGGTGCGGCCCGCCTCGGCGAGATCGGTCTTGGTGGCGGCGACGAAGCGCACGTCGAGCGGGATCGGCCGGTTGGAGCCGAGCCGCTCGATCACCCGCGTCTCGATCGCCCGCAGGAGTTTCGCCTGCAGGTCGAGCGGCATCGATTCGATCTCGTCGAGGAAGATCGTGCCGCCGTCGGCATGTTCGAGCTTGCCGATCCGGAGCTTGGCGGCGCCGGTGAAGGCGCCGGGCTCGTGGCCGAAGAGCTCCGATTCGATGATGTCGGCGGGCAGCGCCGCGCAGTTGATGGCGACGAAGTTCTTCTTCGCCCGGCTGCCGCATTCGTGCAGGCCCCGCGCCACCACCTCCTTGCCGGTGCCGGTCTCGCCGAGCACCAGGACGTCGACGTCGGTGTCGGCGAGCGCGTGGATCTGCTGGCGCAGCCGCTGGATCCCGGGCGTGCGGCCGACGAGCCGCAGGGCCAGCTCGTCGCCGTCGTCGAGGGTCGAGCGCAGGATGCGGTTTTCCAGGACCAGGCGGCGCTTCTCCAGCGCCCGCTCGACCACCGCATGCAGCCGCGACACCGAGAACGGCTTCTCGATGAAGTCGTAGGCGCCGGCCCGCATGGCATCCACCGCCATCTGCACGTCGCCATGGCCGGTGATCAGGATGACCGGCAGGGTCGGATCGATGGCCAGCGCCGCCTTGAGCAGATCCAGGCCGTCGAGGCCCGGCATGCGGATGTCGCTGACCACCACCGCATAGGTCTCGTGGCTGATCCGCGACAAGAGCGTCGAGCCGTCCTCGTGCAGTTCGACCGGCATGCCTTCCAGTTCGAGCCCCTGGCAGAGCGCGTCGCGCACGTCGTCGTCGTCGTCGACGAGATGGACGCTCGGTTCGCCGAAGCCGGTCATCGTTCAGGATACCTCGAGAAACGGGTCGCGCACTGTCTCGCCGGTATCGGCGCTGACGAGGACGATTGCAAATTCGCTCCCCCCGGGGCCGCTCGCCACCAGCCTTATGGTTCCGCCGAAATCGGCGAGGATGTTCCTGACGATCGACAGGCCGATCCCGATCCCCTCGCCGCTCGCCTTGGTGGTGACGAAGGGCTCGAAGATCTGGTCCTGCATCGCCGGCAGGATGCCGGGGCCGTCGTCGGCGACGCGGATCTCCACCATTCCCGGCGCTGTTTCTCCCGGCGCTGCTTCGCCGCCCGGCCCGCCCGGGCCGCCAGAACCCGAACCGGAACCCGCGCCGGGGCCGAGGCCGATGGCGATCCTGCCGCCGGCCGCGCCGGCCGCCTCGCCCCCGGAGCCGGACACAGCGTCACCCCTTCCCGCCCCTGCCCCGGGACCGGCACCCGTTCCGGACATCGCGTCGACGGCATTGTTGACGAGATTGACGAAGACCTGGGCGAGGCGCACCCGCCCGCCCATCACCGTCACCTGCCGCAGCGCCGGATCGACGGTGAGCGCGATGCCGGCCTTGCGCAGGCGCGGGCGCACCAGGATCATCGCCTCGTCGAGGATCGGCCCGAGCGCGACCGGGTTGGAGGCCGTGCCGGGCTTGCGGGCAAAGGCCAGCAGCGTCTTCGACATCTCGGCCATGCGGTCGGTCATCGCCACGATGCGCTTGAGATTGCCGCTCGCCATGTCGGCGCGCTCGCGGGACAGGAACCGCTCGGCATTGTCGGCATAGGTGCGGATCGCGGCGAGCGGCTGGTTGAACTCGTGGCCGAGCGCCGCCGCCATCTGGCCGAGGCTGGCGAGCTTCGCCGCCTGGACGAGTTCGTCCTGGGTGCGCCGCAGCTTCGCCTCGGTCAGACGCCGCTCCTCGACCTCGTCCTTCAGGAAGAGGTTCGCCTGGCTGAGCGCCCGGGTGCGGTCGCGCACCACCCGTTCGAGCCGCAGCGCCAGCGCCCGGTCGCGGCGCTCGCGCAGGATGCCGACCTCCCGCCGGCGCAGCGCGATCACCGCGATGCCGGCGAGAACCAGGCTGACCAGCCCCGCCACCGTCTGGCCGCCGAGCCGCGCCTCGGCGACGGCCGCCGTGTCGGCGAGGACGTGGATCTGCCACTCGAGCAGCGGCAGGCCGCGCGTCAGGTCGAGGGGCTCGCGCCCCCGCGCGCCGGCACCGGCCGTCACCGTCTCCGGCCGCGCCATCCGCCAGTCCCGGCGGTTCGACAGGAAGATCCGCCCCGACCGGTCGGTGACGTAGACGGTATTCTTCGACAGTGCCCAGGTCGCCTCGACATTCTCGAGGTCGACGACGAGGGCGATGAAGCCGCCGAGCGAGTCGCCCCGGCGGACCGGCGCGACGAAGACATAGGCCCGCTCGCCGTCCGGCAGGACGAGGCTCTGGCGGCCGAGCCGCCCCTGGCGGGCGGCGGCGATCGCCTCCTCCAGCCGGCCCCGCGTCTCGCTCAGCCGGCCCCTCGCCGCGTGGAAGATCGCGCCGGCAGGATCGATCAGCAAGAGATCGAGCGCCCCGGAAAGGCCAACCACGGATTCCGCCGCGATCCGCATTCCCGCCACGTCGGCGCCGCTGCCGGGCCCTGCCGGCTCGACGAAGAAGCGCCGGAACTCCGCTCCTTGCGCGAGCAGCGGCGGCAGCACCCGGTACTTGTCGAGGACGCCGTCGAGGGTTGCGGTCTGGACGTTGAGGGTCTCGAGCGCGCCGGCATAGACCTCGGCGAAAGCCTGGTGCGCGGCGAACCGCCCCGCCGAGAGGATGGCGACGGCGGCAAAGAGAGCCAGGAGGGCGAGGACGGCGATGCGCGTCACGGCGAAGCGGCGGCGGATGCGCCAGCCGGTGAGGCGGCCCTTCTGCCGGGCAAGCGCGGGTACGGGCAGCCACCTCATGCGCGCCATGCGCATCTGCCGCCGGGGCCCTCCGTCCGCCAAGGGGACGTGTCCTCCACGCCCCGAATTTCCATGTGCCCTGATCAAGCCACGACCTCGAGAGATGCAACGGGTGCATTGCAGCAACGTCGGATCGTCGCTTCAAGCGGCCCTTGTCACTGTCTATCCTGAAAATCACTCGGATGATCAAAGGAGAGTGTCATGAGCCGTCGAAAAGGCTTCGTCGGAGGATTTGCGGATTTCCTGTCGGATGTCAGGGCCGCCCGCCATTGCGCCGTCGCCATCGAGGCGGGCCGCAAGCCGCCGCAAGCCGCGCTGCGCCAGCTCGGCCTCGACGGCGAGGTCTTCTCGCGCTACCGCTGAGAGGAGAACGGGGCACCGGCACCGGACCGATCCGGCACCACCGCCTCGACATTCCGCATCGCGGCGACACAAGGACCCGAACCGCTTTCGCGGGCCGGGTCTTTTTTTTGGATGACTTTGGGGTTCTCGAACCCGCGACCGCCGCGCGGCCAGCGCTTGCGGCCGCCGGGGTCCGCCCGCCGCCCCTGCAGCATGCCGCCTCAGCGCGACATCAGCACCGGCACCGTCATGTCGCGCAGGATCTGCCGGGTGACGCCGCCGAACAGCATCTCGCGGATCCGCGAGTGCCCGTAGCAGCCCATCACGAGCAGATCCGCGCCGACATCGGCGAGATAGGACAGAAGCGCGTTTCCGACGGAGATGTCGCCACTATAGGTGACGCCGGCCTCGACCTTCAGCCCGTGGCGCGCCAGCGTCACCGCCAGGTCGTCGGCTGGTGCGAGACCGTCCTTGCCGCCGCCGCGATGGGGGTCGATCGCGAGGAGGCGGACGGTTCCCGCCACTGAGAGGATCGGGATCGCGTCGAAGGCCGCCCGCGCCGCTTCCCGCGTGCCGTTCCAGGCGATCACCGGTCGCTCGCCGATGGTCGGGAATTCCCCTGCCTGGGGAACGAAGAGGATCGGTCGTCCGGTCTCGAAGAGGACCTCGGTCACGAGGCCGCCGCCGTTCCATTGCGAGGTGTGGGACTGGGCGACGACGACGAGGTCCGAACAGAGCGCGTGGCGCGTCACTGCCCGCGCATAATCGGGATCGGCCGGCTCCTCGCTGCGCCATTCGGTCGAGACGCCCTCTCCCGCGACACGGGCCTCGAACGCCGTCCGCACCGCTTCGGCCGCCTGCCGCAGGGACTTTCGCGTCGCCTCGAGATATTCCACCGAAACCTCGCTCACCAGATCGGCGAGGACGCTTGGCGTGACGTGCAGGCCGACGAGATGGGCGCCCTGCCGCTCGGCGATCGGCAGGGCGACGTCGAGCAGCCGGTCGACGCGCTCGGCGGTATCGAGGCAGACGAGAATCGTCTTGTACATGGGTCTGGCTCCGTTCCGGCTCAGGCGGCTTTCGCCGGTGCTGCGGCAAGGCGCGTCGCGCCGGCGATGTCGATGTCGAGCACCATGCGGCCTTCCACCTTGCCGGCCTTGAGGTCGGCGAAGATCTCGTTGATCGCCTCCAGCGGCGCGGTGCGGACCTCGCATCTCACCTTGCCGGCGACGGCGAAGGCCACCGCCTCGTCGAGGTCGGCCCGCGTCCCGACGATCGAGCCGCGCACGGTGATGCGCTTCAGGACGACGTCGAAGATCGGCGTCGGGAACTCGCCCGCCGGCAGGCCGACGAGGCTGATCGTGCCGCGTCGGCGCACCATCTGCAGCACCTGGCTGAAGGCCGGCACGGAGACGGCGGTGACGAGGATGCCATGGGCACCGCCGCCGGTGACTTCGAGAACTTGCTGAACCGCGTCGGGCGACGAGGCGTCGATCGCAACGTCCGCACCGTCACGCCTGGCGAGTTCCAGCTTGTCCGGGGCGATGTCGAGGGCGACGACGTTGAACCCCATCGCCTTGGCATATTGCACGCCGACATGGCCGAGACCGCCGATGCCGGAGATCGCCACCCACTGGCCGGGCTTGGCGTCAGTCTCCTTCAGGCCCTTGTAGGTCGTGACGCCGGCACAGAGGATCGGCGCGATCGCGGCGAGATCGACGCCCGCCGGCAGGCGCGCGGCAAAGGGCGCCGCGGCGATCACATATTCCGCGAAACCGCCATTCACGCTGTAGCCGGTGTTGTGCTGGTGCTCGCAGAGGGTCTCCCAGCCGGTCTCGCAATATTCGCAGGCCCGGCAGGCATCGTGCAGCCACGGCACGCCAACGAGGTCGCCGACGGCGAGGTCGGTGACGCCCTGGCCGAGTTCGGCCACCGTGCCGACCACCTCGTGGCCGGGAATGAACGGCAGCGACGGTTTCACCGGCCAGTCGCCCTCGGCGGCGTGAAGGTCGGTGTGGCAGACGCCGCAGGCGGCGACCTTGACCAGCACCTCGCCGGGACCCGGCCGCGGAACGGGAACGGATTCGAGCACGAGCTTGTCGCCAAAGGCATGGACGACGGCGGCTTTCATCATCTGGGTCATGTCGGAAATCTCCATTCGGTTGATCCCACACTAGGCCCGTCGGCGGCGGCCACCTTGATCGGGATCAAGCGGGGCGGTTTTCGTCGCGGACCGGCCGGCGCGATGCGCCGCCTGCGGCGAGCTCCCGCGAAGCGCCACGCGACAAGACGCATGCGCGCTCTTTTGCCGTTGCGCATCTCATCTTCGCAGGTGCAATATCCCGCCCATGTCGCAGCCGCTCAACATCCTTCTCGTCGATGACAACGGCCTGCGCGCCTCGATCATCGAAGAGGGGCTGCGCGAGGCCGGCTACGGCAACGTCTCGGTCGTGACCACCGTCGCCGGGCTGGTGAAGCGGATCGAGATGCTGGAGCCCGACGTCATCGTCGTCGATCTGGAAAATCCCAATCGCGACCAGCTCGAGCATTTCTTCCAGGTCTCCCGCGTGGTGAAGCGGCCGATGGCGATGTTCGTCGATCGCTCCGACACTGCCGAGATCGAGGCGGCGATCGAGGCCGGCGTCTCGGCCTATGTGGTCGACGGGCTGAAGAAGGAGCGGATCAAGCCGATCCTCGAAATGGCGATCTCGCGCTTCAACGCCGTCAGCCGGCTGACTCGGGAACTCGCCGAGGCGCGCTCCGAACTCGCCGAACGCAAGACCATCGACCGCGCCAAGGGCATTCTGATGAAGGTGAAGAAGCTCGACGAGGCGGCCGCCTACAAGCTCCTGCGCCGCACCGCGATGAACGAGAACCGCCGCATCGGCGAAGTCGCCGCCGGCCTCGTCTCCGCCTACACCCTTCTCGGAGACGACTGATGGCCAGGCCGAGTTACATCCGCGCAGGCTACGTGCCGCTGCTCGACGGCGCGGTCCTCATCGCCGCCGCCCACAAAGGATTTGCCGAGGAGCGCGGCATTTCCCTCGTCCTGCAGCGCGAGACCTCCTGGGCGACGGTGCGCGACCGCATCGGCGTCGGCCAACTCGACTGCGCCCACATGCTGGCGCCGATGCCGATCGCCGCCAATCTCGGCCTCGGGCCCCTCCCCGTGCCGATGCTGGCGCCGATGGTGCTGGCCCTCGGCGGCAACGGCGTCACCGTCTCCAACACCGTCGCCGAGGCGATGGACCAGCTGGGCCCGGCCGGCTACGACGCTCATCCCGCCAGCGCCGGCCAAGCCCTGGCGGCGGTGGTTCGCCGCCGCGGCGAGGCCGGCGGGGCGCCGCTGCGGCTCGCCGTCGTCCATCCCCATTCGAGCCACAACTACGACCTGCGCTACTGGCTCGCGGCCTGCGGCATCGTGCCGGAGAAGGACGTCGAGATCACCGTGGTGCCGCCGCCGCTGATGCCGGACGCGCTGGCCGGCGGCGGCATCGACGGGTTCTGCGCCGGCGAGCCCTGGGGCACGATCGCCGTCCAGCGCGGCGCCGGGCGCATCGTCACCAGCCGGGCCGAGATCTGGCGGCGTGGCCCGGAAAAGGTCCTCGGCGTGCGAAAAGCCTTCGCCGAGGAGAACCCCGAGACGCTGGCGAACCTCCTCCGCGCCCTCGGCGACGCCGCCGCATGGTGCTCCGAGCCGGAGAACTTCCCCGAACTCGCCGGGCTCCTCGCCGGGCCCGAGCGCCTCGACGTCGCGCAAGCGGCGCTGATGCCGGGCCTGACGGGCCGGCTGGAGACGGCGCCTGGCCAGAGCCGCGCCGTCGCCGACTTCATGGTCTTTGCCGGCTCGGGCGCCAACCGGCCGGACCCCGGCCACGGCCGCTGGCTCTATCGCCAGATGGCCCGCTGGGGCGACGCGCCGCTGTCCGACGAGGGCCTGAGGATCGCCGGCGACACCTTTTCGCCGCAGCTCTTCGACGCAGCGATGGGCACGGTGGGCGATGCAGGCGCCGCCGCCGCCACCGGCGACGCCGGCGACAGGCCGGCGGGGCTGTTCGACGCGCAGGGGTGAGGCGTCGGGGCTCGCAAATCCGCTCGTCACATGCCAGTTTCGGCGAGACGGAAGAATGTTCGGAGAAAACCCATGCGTCATGCGTCGATCATCGTGCGAGCGGTTTGGGACGAGGAGGCGAGCGTCTGGGTTGCCAGCAGCGACGACTTCGCCGGTCTGTCGATCGAGGCAGCCAGCCTGGACCGACTGAGGGACAAGGTGTTCGGAGCGCTCGGGGATCTGATCGAGCTCAACGGCCCCAGCTACGAGACGTCCGAAATTCCGGTGCACTTCATGGCGGAGAGCCTGATGCGCCTCCGCAATGCCTCACGCGAAGGTCGAACATCCGCTTACTGACGCGGACCGTGAAGCTCTGCAGGCAGCAAAGAAGGATGGCAGCACCCGGAAGGCGGACTTTCTTCAGTGACTTCTTGCGGCAGCCCTAAGGCCTGAACCCCAAGCCAAGCCCCTGACGACAAACGGAAACCGCGGCCGCTTCATCGTAAAGCAGAGCTTCTTGGATCAGCGACCTCACCGGACGGAGGTCGACATCCCACGAGGTCGTCATCCCGGGCTTGACCCGGGATCCATTCCTCCGCCTCGAAAGCAGCCATTCGCATCAGAAGAATCAGCGTCTTCGGATTGGTACGTTGCCGCGGCTCCAGTGATTTGGATTGGATCCCGGCTCGGGGGCCGGGATGACGAGGCCTTGATGCTTGCGTCCGTTCGTCAGGCCGCGGCGCCGAAGCCGCCACTTCGACGGGAAGGGCTTCGGCCTCATCATCCCAACGCCAACGACGACAGTGGCAAAGTCTCAGCTCGGCGAAGCCATGCGAGCGCAGGAGCGCCTGGAGCGGAAATCACTGCCCCTCGCTGCGCCAGATGCTCACTCGGCTCGCATCCCGGCTGCCTAACCCATTTTCATTCTGCCTAATTTCTTATCACAAGCAACAATCGCCCAAAAATCTCGCGAAAATCCCCGTTTTCGCATTGCACCACGCTTCGGCTTGTTCTAAACAGGGTTCCGTGAGGCGACCATAGTCGTCTTCAGCATTCGGCGTCCAAGGGCGGGCGCCACTGGCAAGGCTGCCGACACTTCTTTGCATCGTCACAGACTTCGGGTCGTGACGGGAAGGGTCGGGCAGCCTTTTTCTTTTTCCAGACATCGCCAAGCCGGCGCGTTTCCACGCCAGGCCACGGGAGAGCTTTGTTCATGCCGATCCTGACTGCGATTACCCGACGTCTGCTTCTTCGCGCAGCCATCGCCGGAGCCGCCATGACGGTTCTGCCGGCGAAGGCCGACATGCTGATCCCCGAAAAGGACGAGCTGAAGTTCGGCTTCATCAAGCTGACCGACATGGCGCCGCTCGCCATCGCCAAGGAGAAGCACTTCTTCGAGGACGAGGGTCTCTATGTCACCATCGAGCCCCAGGCGAACTGGAAGGTGCTGCTCGACCGGGTGATCACCGGCGAGCTCGACGGCGCCCACATGCTGGCCGGCCAGCCACTGGCGGCGACCATCGGCTACGGCACCAAGGCGCACATCGTGACGCCCTTCTCCATGGATCTCAACGGCAACGGCATCACCGTCTCCAACGCCGTCTGGGCCGAGATGAAGAAGCACATCGCCAAGGATGCCGAGGGCAGGCCGGAGCACCCGATCCCGGCAAGCGCCCTGAAGCCGGTGGTCGAACAGTACAAGGCGCAGGGAAAGCCCTTCAACATGGGCATGGTCTTCCCGGTCTCGACCCACAATTACGAGCTGCGCTACTGGCTCGCCGCCGGCGGGCTGAACCCCGGCTACTACACGCCGTCGGACACGTCCGGGCAGGTGAAGGCCGACGTCCTCCTCTCCGTCACGCCGCCGCCGCAGATGCCGGCGACGCTGGAGGCCGGCACCATCCAGGGCTACTGCGTCGGCGAGCCGTGGAACCAGGCAGCCGTCTTCAAGGGCATCGGCGTTCCGGTCATCACCGACTACGAGATCTGGAAGGACAATCCGGAAAAGGTCTTCGGCCTGACGGCGAAGTTCGTCGAGGAGAACCCGCAGACGACGATCGCCGTCACCAAGGCGCTGATCCGCGCCGGCAAGTGGCTCGATGAGAGCCCCGAAAACCGCCTGGAGGCCGTCGAGATCCTGGCGCGGCCCGAATATGTCGGCGCCGACGCCGAGGTCATCGCCAATTCGATGACCGGCACCTTCGAATACGAGAAGGGCGACAAGCGCCCGGCGCCGGATTTCAACGTCTTCTTCAAGAAATTCGCCACCTACCCCTACTACTCCGACGCGGTCTGGTACCTCACCCAGATGCGCCGCTGGGGCCAGATCGCGGAAGAGAAGTCCGACGACTGGTATGCCGAGACGGCGAAGAGCGTCTACCGGCCGGACATCTACAGACAGGCCGCCGCCTCGCTGATCGACGACGGCCTCCTCGACGCCGCCGACATCCCCGAGACCGACGGCTACAAGCCGGCGACGGCCGAGTTCATCGACGGCGTCGAATATGACGGCTCGAGGCCCAACGAATATCTCAAGAAATTCGAGATCGGCCTGAAGGGCGCAGAGGACGTCGCAAGCCTCTCCAACTGATCTCCGGGACGGCGTGCCCGCGGCGAGGTCTTCGCCGCGGCGGCGCTCTCATTCGGCACAAAAAACTCCATTCGAGGACATCGCGAGATGACCACCGCCTCCGACTTCATGGGCGACGTGCCTTCGGCCGAAGCGCGCCGGGTGCTGAAGCGCGAGAAGCGCATGATGCGCATCACCCGGGCCAGCGGCCCGCTGACCGCCATCGGCCTCGGCTGGACCGTGCCGATCATGAAGATCGCCGCCGGCGACGATGCGAGATCCAATCTCAAGGGGCTTTGGATGGGGCTGGTGGTGCCGCTGATCGGCATCGCCGCCTTCCTCGCCGCCTGGGCGGCTCTCGCCCCGCAGGTGCAGACCTCGCTCGGCACGGTGCCCGGCCCCGCCGCGGTCTGGGGCCAGGCCGAAGCGCTCTATGCCGACTACCAGCGCACCTCCGCCGACAAGGCGGAGTTCTACGAGCGCCAGGAGGCACGCAACCAGAAGCTCGTCGAGGCCGGCCATGCCGACCGGGTGAAGGTGCGCGACTATACCGGCGCGCCCACCTATCCCGAGCAGATCCTCACCTCGCTGAAGACGGTCTTCCTCGGTTTCGTCCTCGCGACGATCATCGCCGTGCCGGTCGGCATCGCCTGCGGCCTGTCGTCGACGGTGAGCGGCGCACTGAACCCGCTGATCCAGATCTTCAAGCCGGTTTCGCCGCTGGCCTGGCTGCCGATCGTCACGATGATCGTCTCGGCGCTCTACGTGAACGCCTCCGACGCCATGCCGAAATCGATGGTCGTCTCGGCGATCACCGTGATGCTCTGCTCGCTCTGGCCGACGCTGATCAACACCGCCCTCGGCGTCGCCTCGATCGACAAGGATCTGGTCAATGTCGGCAAGGTGCTGCAGCTCTCGACGACGAAGACCATCACCAAGCTGGTCCTGCCCTCGGCGATGCCGCTGATCTTCACCGGCCTGCGGCTGTCGCTCGGCGTCGGCTGGATGGTGCTGATCGCCGCGGAGATGCTCGCCCAGAATCCCGGCCTCGGCAAATTCGTCTGGGACGAGTTCCAGAACGGCTCGTCGGATTCCCTCGCCCGGATCATCGTCGCGGTCATCACCATCGGTATCGTCGGCTTCGTTCTCGACCGGATCATGGCCGCGCTGCAGACCGCCTTCACCTTCTCCGGCACGCGATGATGCGGAAGGAACGCCCCATGGCCACGCCCCCGATCATCGAGCTGAACAAGGTCTCCAAGTCCTATGGCGAGGGCAAGCACCGCGCCGAGATCCTGAAGGACCTCGATCTTCAGGTTGCGGAAGGCGAGCTCGTCGCCATCGTCGGCTTCTCCGGCTCCGGCAAGACCACGCTGATCTCGCTGCTCGCCGGACTGATTGCGCCGGATGCCGGCGAGGTCCTGGTGCGCGGCGACAAGGTCACCGGCCCCGGCCCCGAGCGCGGCGTCGTCTTCCAGTCCTATTCGCTGATGCCCTGGCTGTCGGTGCGCGGCAATGTCGCGCTCGCTGTGGACCAGGTCTTCGCCAAGGCCCCGAAGGCCGAGCGGCGCGCCCGGATCGACAAATACATCGCCATGGTCGGCCTCTCCCATGCCGAAAGCCGCAAGCCGGCGGAGCTCTCCGGCGGCATGCGCCAGCGCGTCTCGGTGGCGCGGGCTCTCGCCATGAGCCCGGAAATCCTCCTCCTCGACGAGCCGCTCTCGGCTCTCGACGCCCTCACCCGGGGAAAGCTCCAGGACGAGTTCGCCGCGATCTCTCAGATCGAGAAGAAGACCATCGTCCTCATCACCAACGACGTCGACGAGGCGATCCTTCTGGCCGACCGGATCATCCCGCTCGATCCCGGCCCGCGCGCTTCGCTCGGCCCGTCCTTCGCCGTCGACCTGCCGCATCCGCGCGATCGCACGGCCATGAACGGCAACGAGACCTTCAAGCGCCTGCGCCGCGAAATCACCGGCTATCTCGTCGAAAAGGGCCGCCACGCGAGCGCCGAGGCCGGCGACGCCGTCGCCCTGCCCAATGTCACGCCGATCACCCTCGGCGCCAGGCGGCGCGTCCCCTCGCCGGACCTGCCCAAGGCCTATCTCGACGCCGCCCGCTCGCCGATCGAGCGCGGCTTCGTCGAATTCTTCGAGGTGCGCAAGGTCTATCCGACCCCGAAGGGGCCGCTCACCGTCGTCGACGGCTTCGACCTGAAGATGCGCCAGGGCGAGTTCGTCACGCTGATCGGCCATTCGGGCTGCGGCAAGTCGACGGTCCTGTCGATGGCCGCGGGGCTCACCGACATCTCCTCGGGCGGCATCATTCTCGACGGCCGCGAGGTTTCGGGTGCCGGCCCGGACCGCGCCGTGGTGTTCCAGGCGCCGTCGCTGATGCCCTGGCTGACCGCCCGCGAAAACGTCGCGCTCGGCGTCGACCGGGTCTATCCGAACGCCGCGCCGGCCGAGCGCCGCGACGTGGTCGAGCATTATCTCCACCGGGTGGGTCTTGCCGATGCCATGCACCGCAAGGCGGCCGATCTTTCCAACGGCATGAAGCAGCGGGTCGGCATCGCCCGGGCCTTCGCTTTGTCGCCGAAGCTGCTCCTCCTCGACGAGCCCTTCGGCATGCTGGACTCGCTGACGCGCTGGGAGCTGCAGGACGTCCTGATGGACGTCTGGAAGCGCACGGAGGTGACCGCGATCTGCGTCACCCACGACGTCGACGAGGCGATCCTCCTCGCCGACCGGGTGGTGATGATGACCAACGGCCCGAGGGCCAGGATCGGCAAGATCATGAGCGTCGACCTGCCCCGCCCGCGCAGCCGCAAGGCACTGCTCGAGCATCCGGACTACTGGCGCACTCGCCAGGAACTGCTCGATTTCCTCGAAGAATACGAGGGGGGCGCACGGCCCTCGCCCCGCTCGAAGCCGGACAGCACCCCGTTGAAGGTGGCTGCAGCATGACGGCCGAAGCTTCACGCCAACCCGAAACCACGGAGAAGCAGCCATGACCGCAGATGAAGTCGCGCTCGTCCAGTCGAGCTTCGCCCAGGTGGCCCCGATCGCCGATACCGCCTCCGCCCTGTTCTATGGGCGGCTGTTCGAGACCAATCCCGAGCTTCGGCCGCTGTTTGCCGAGGACATGACCGAGCAGCGCCGCAAGCTGATCCAGATGCTGGCGATGGTGGTCGGCGGGCTGTCGAGGCCGGAGACGGTGCTGCCGGCCGCAGGGGCGCTCGGCGTGCGTCATGTCGCCTATGGCGTCACGCCGGAGCATTACGCGCCCGTCGGTGCCGCCCTCCTCTGGACGCTGGAACAGGGGCTCGGCGAACATTTCACGCCGGAGGTCAGGTCGGCCTGGACCAGCGCCTACGGGCTCCTCTCCGGGACGATGATCCAGGAGGCCTATCCGCATCCGGCGACGATCGCGGTTCCCGCCGATCCGGCAGCCGGCGAAGGTCTGCACTGATGCCGCAGAAGCCCGTCGCCCTCGGCCATGCCATGACGCCCCGAAAGGCGCAGGAGGCGGCGTGATGACTGCTGACCGACGCCATGCCGGCGCGCCCTACTCCGCCGCCTCGTCCCTGCGCTCGGCGGCCTCCCGCAGGACGTCGCGCATCGCCTCTTCCCAGTCGGCGCCGAACGCCTTCCTGAAGGTCGCGACGGTCTTTTCCGGCACGAAGACGGCCCTTGTGTCGGTCAGCTTCTCGAACAGCTCGCGCGGCATCACATCCCGCGCCGGGCGCATGCGGTCCATCTGCTCGTCGGTCAGCGGCGGATTGTCGGGGTCCGACAGGGCCGCGGCGGTGATCGCGGCGTCTTCCTCGTCACTGATCGGCTCGGTCTGCCATCGCTTCTTCATAACGTCGCCTTTCCCGCTTGTTCGCCCGGCGAAGGCTGATGATCCGGATCCTGCCGTCCCGAACCACATAGATCATGATGTGCAGACGACCCAGCAAGGGCGCCGTCACGGAAAGCCGGTCTTCGCCGTAGTCGTTTCGGCTGTCCCGCTCGATGACCGCGACGTCCCAGAAGAATTCGCGCGCCAGCGAAAAATCCACGCCGTGCTTGGCGATATTCGCCCGCCGCTTCGTCTCGTCCCAGTCGAAGACCCGCCCCGCCATCGCCCGCGCCCCGGTTCGGCTCGCGCCAGTCTAGGTGGTGCCGCGGCCAACGACAATTGCCTGAACCATGGAGCCTTCGCCCATGCCTGAGAAACTCGTCGTCATCGGCAACGGCATGGCCCCCGGCCGTGCCCTCGAACGCCTCTTCGAACGGGCCCCCGGCCAGTATGAGGTGACGATCTTCAACGCCGAGCCGCGCGTCAACTACAACCGGCTGATGCTCTCGCCGGTGCTGTCCGGCGAAAAGTCCTATGCGGAGATCGTCACCCATGACGACGCCTGGTACGCGGCCCACGGCGTCACGCTGCACAAGGGCAAGCGGGTCGAGGCGATCGACCGGGCGGCAAAGACCGTCACCGCGGCCGACGGCACGACGGCTTCCTACGGCAAGCTGATCGTCGCCACCGGCTCCAACCCCTTCATCGTGCCGATCCCCGGCTCCACCCTTCCCGGCGTCCTGACCTATCGCGACCTCGACGACGTCGAGAAGATGCTGGAAGCGGCGAAGACCGGCGGCCGTGCCGTGGTCATCGGCGGCGGCCTGCTCGGCCTGGAGGCCGCCGCCGGCCTGAAGCTGCGCGGCATGGACGTCACCGTTCTCCATCTGATGCCGACGCTGATGGAGCGCCAACTCGATCCCGCCGCCGGCTTCCTGCTCGAGCGGTCCCTGAAGGAGCGCGGCATCGACGTCGTCACCAAGGCGAACACCCACGCCATCCTCGGCGAGGACAGGGTCGAGGGCGTGAAGCTCGACGACGGCACGGTGATCGACGCTGCGATCGTCGTCATGGCCGTCGGCATCCGGCCGTCCACCGATCTCGCAAAACAGGCGGGTCTCGACGTCGGCCGCGGCATCAAGGTCGGCGACGACATGCGCACGTCGGACCCCGACATCTTCGCCCTCGGGGAGTGCGTGGAACATCGCGGCATGTGCTACGGCCTTGTCGCGCCGCTCTACGAAATGGCAGAAGTGGTCGCCGCGCAGCTCTGCGGCCCCTGCGAAAACGCCTATCTCGGCTCGGTCACCTCGACCAAGCTGAAGGTCACCGGCATCGACCTGTTCTCCGCCGGCGACTTCGCCGAGGCCGACGACCGCGAAGAGATCGTGCTGCGCGATGCCTCGGCCGGCGTCTACAAGCGCCTGGTCATCCAGGACGATGCGATCATCGGCGCGGTGCTTTATGGCGAGACGGCGGACGGCGCCTGGTTCTTCGACCTGATGAAGAAGAAGACGAAGGTCTCGCAGATGCGCGAGACCCTGATCTTCGGCCAGTCCTATCAGGGGGGCGCCCCCCTGGACCCTATGGCGGCCGTTGCAGCCTTGCCGGATGATGCGGAAATCTGCGGCTGCAACGGCGTGTGCAAAGGAAAGATCACCGGGACGATCACGGCCAAGGGCCTGACCTCCCTCGACGACGTGCGCGCCCACACCAAGGCGTCCTCCTCCTGCGGCACCTGCACCGGCCTCGTCGAGCAGCTGATGGCACTGACGCTGGGCGACGCCTTCAACCCGCAGGCGATCAAGCCGATGTGCTCCTGCACCGATCTCGGCCATGCCGAGGTCCGCCGGCTGATCGTCGCCAAAGCCCTGAAATCGATCCCCGAGGTCATGCAGGAGCTCGAGTGGAAGACCTCCTGCGGCTGCGCCAAATGCCGCCCGGCGCTGAACTACTATCTCCTCGCCGACTGGCCGGGCGAATATGTCGACGACGACCAGTCGCGCTTCGTCAACGAGCGCGTCCATGCCAACATCCAGAAGGACGGCACCTATTCCGTCGTCCCGCGAATGTGGGGCGGCATGACTTCGGCGAAGGAGCTTCGGGCCATCGCCGACGTCGTCGACAAGTTCCAGATCCCCTCGGTCAAATGCACCGGCGGCCAGCGCATCGACATGCTGGGCGTCAAGAAGGAGGACCTGCCGGCCGTCTGGGCCGACCTCAACGCCGCCGGCATGGTCTCGGGCGCCGCCTACGGCAAGGCGCTGCGCACGGTGAAGACTTGCGTCGGCACCGACTGGTGCCGCTTCGGGACGCAGGATTCCACCGGCCTCGGCATCCGGATCGAGCGCTTCATGTGGGGCTCCTGGACCCCCGCCAAGGTCAAGATGGCGGTCTCCGGCTGCCCGCGCAACTGCGCCGAGGCGACCTGCAAGGACGTCGGCGTCATCTGCACCGATGCCGGCTTCGAGATCCACTTCGCCGGCGCCGCCGGCCTCGACATCAAGGGCACCGAGGTGCTCACCCAAGTCAGAACAGAGGAGGAGGCGCTGCAGACGATCGTCGCCCTCGTCCAGCTCTATCGCGAGCAGGGACACTATCTCGAGCGCATGTACAAATGGCTGAAGCGGGTCGGCATGAGCTCGATCCAGGCGGCCATCGTCGACGATCCCGAAAAGCGCCGGCACTATTTCGACCGCTTCGTCTTCAGCCAGCAGTTCGCCCAGCGCGACCCCTGGGCGGAGCGCGCCTCGGGCGCCATGGCCCGCCACGAGTTCGAGCCGATGGCCGCGATCGGCTTCAGGGAGGCCGCGGAATGATGACCAGCTCCTGGCACAGGATCGGCCTTCTCACCGACATTCCCCGCCGCGGCGCCCGCTGCGTCGTCACGCCGCTGGGGCGGATCGCCGTCTTCCGCACCGCGGAGGACCGCATCTTCGCCACCGAGGACCGCTGCCCCCACAAGGGCGGACCGCTGTCGGAGGGGATCGTCCATGACTCGTCCGTCACCTGCCCGCTCCACAATGCGGTGATCTCGCTCACCAGCGGCGAGATGCGAGGGCCCGACGAGGGCCGGGTCCGGGTCTTCGCCGTCCGGGTCGATCCGCTGACCGAGGTGATCGAGCTTTCGCTCGCCGAGCAGGTGGCGGAGTTGCACGAGGCGGCCGAATGACGGGCGTGATCGGGTGAGGGAGCCCCACGTCGATCCCGGCGCTGCGGGAGGGCGATGGAAGTTTTTCCGAGAACCCGGCCTCCTCGTCAGACGGCCGCGCCGGGTTTCCAGCCCCAGCGGATCAGACGGAGCCCCCGGGAGCGCGCCCGTCCAAAGAACCGTCGATCCGCTGCGCCCTCCGCAAGCCAGCCGCCACAACCGATAAGGGACATCCCATGGACGTCGCCCCGACGCAAAAGTCCGTCCGCACCACCTGCGCCTATTGCGGCGTCGGCTGCGGCATCCTGGCGACGCCGCGCGACGACGGCGGCGTCGCGATCGCCGGGGATGCGGAGCATCCGGCAAATTACGGCCGGCTGTGCTCCAAGGGCTCGGCCCTCGGCGAGACGCTGGGGCTCGAAAGCCGGCTGCTGCATCCCCTGCAGCACGGCGTGCGGACCGACTGGGACACCGCCCTCGACCTCGTGGCGGACCGCTTTTCCCGCACCATCGCCGAGCACGGGCCGGATTCCGTCGCCTTCTACGTCTCCGGCCAGCTCCTGACCGAGGACTACTACGTCGCCAACAAGCTGATGAAGGGCTTTCTCGGCTCGGCCAACATCGACACCAATTCACGGCTCTGCATGGCCTCCTCCGTCGCCGGCCATCGCCGCGCCTTCGGCTCGGACACCGTGCCCGGCACCTATGAGGATCTCGAACGCGCCGATCTCGTCGTCCTCGTCGGCTCGAACCTTGCCTGGTGCCATCCGGTCATCCATCAACGGCTCGCCGCGGCCAAGGCCGCGCGGCCATCGATGAAGGTCGTGCTGATCGATCCCCGCCGCACGGCGACGGCCGAGATCGCCGACCTCCACCTGCCGATCGCGAGCGACGGCGATACGACTTTATTTGCCGGCTTACTTCGTCATCTCGCCGACGTCGGCGCGATCGACCAGGCCTATGTCGCCGCCCACACGGCCGGCTTCGACGCCGCTCTCGAGGCCGCCGCCGGGCTCGACATTCCGGCCGTCGCCGCCGCCACCGACCTCGAGCCCACCGACGTCCGGCGCTTCTACGAGCTCTTCGCGGCAACGGAGACGACCGTCACCGTCTACAGCCAGGGCGTCAACCAGTCGGTCTCCGGCACCGACAAGGTCAACGCCATCATCAACTGTCACCTCGCCACCGGACGGATCGGCCGGCCCGGCATGGGACCCTTCTCGATCACCGGCCAACCCAACGCCATGGGCGGGCGCGAGGTCGGCGGCATGGCCAACATGCTGGCCGCCCACATGGGACTGGAGGACGAGGCCGCGCGCGACATCGTTCGCCGCTTCTGGAACGCACCGAGGCTCGCCGAGAAGCCCGGCCGGAAGGCGGTCGAAATGTTCGACGCGGTCGCTTCCGGGTCGATCAAGGCGATCTGGATCATCGGCACCAATCCGGTCGTCTCGATGCCCGATGCCGACAAGGTGGCGCGGGCGCTCGCCGCCTGCCCCTTCGTCGTCGTCTCCGATGTCGTCGCCCGCAATGATACGTTGAAGCATGCGCATGTGGCCCTGCCCGCCGCCGCCTGGGGCGAGAAGGACGGCACGGTCACCAATTCGGAACGCCGCATCTCGCGCCAGCGCGCCTTCCTGCCCCTGCCCGGCGAGGCGCGGCCGGACTGGTGGATGATCTGCGAGGTCGCAAGGCGCATGGGCGCCGGCTCCGCTTTCGACTACCAGGGCCCGGCCGCGATCTTCGACGAGCACGCCCGGTTGTCGGCCTTCGAGAATGCCGGCAGAAGGGATTTCGACATCGGCGGCCTCGCCGGGCTGGGTGCAGCCGGCTACGACGCGCTCCGCCCGGTGCAATGGCCCCGGCCGGCCGTAACGGTTGAAGGCGGCGCAGTTTCCGTCCCGCACCCCGCATCTGCGACCGCCGAGGATACCCGCTTCTTCGCCGCGGGCGGCTTCTTCCACGCCGACGGCCGTGCCCGCTTCGTGCCGGCGCCGGCCGTGCGCCGAGTGCCGGACGACGCCGCTGCGGAGAGCGTCACCACGACACCGCCCGACGCCGCGACGCCGGGCGCAGGCCACCTCACCCTCAACACCGGCCGGGTGCGGGACCACTGGCACACCATGACCCGCACCGGGCTTTCGGCGCGCCTCTCGGCCCACATCGCCGAGCCCTATGCCGAGCTGCATCCGGCCGATGCCGCGCGGCTCGGCCTTGCCGAGGCCGATCTCGTGCGGATCCGCTCGCCCCGCGGCGAAGTGGTCGTCCGGGTGCTGATCAGCGACCGGCAGCGCCAGGGCTCCGTCTTCGTGCCGATGCACTGGACCGGCGACACGTCCTCCCGGGGCCGGATCGACGCACTGGTCTCCTCTGCGGTGGATCCGGTCTCCGGCCAGCCGGGGCTGAAGGCGACGGCCGTCACCGTCAGCCGGTTCGAAGCCGCCTGGTACGGCTTTGCCGTGACGGCGGAGCGGCCGCAGACGGCGGGGCTCGACTATTTCGCGCTGGCCCGGGCGGAGCGGGGATGGCGGCTGGAGATGGCCGGCCTTGCCGCTTCGCACGACCCCGCCGGTCTTGCCGAACGGCTCTTCGGCGTCCCCGCAGGCGCCATTCTGGCCTATCGCGACGCTGCGGGCGGCGCCCATCGCTTTGCCGCCTTTGCCGGGGAACGGCTGGTTGCCGCGCTCTATCTCTCCCGCGAGCCGGTCGCCGTGTCGCGGGGCTGGGCCGCCTCGCAGCTCGCAGCAGCCCATCCGTCGCCAGCGCGCTACCGGCTGCTCGCCGGGCGCGGCGGAGCCGACCGGCCGGATCCCGGCGCCATCGTCTGCTCGTGCTTTTCGGTCGGGGTCAACGAGATCGCCGGGGCGGTCACCTCCGGCCGGGCGATGAGCGTCGAGGAGGTGGGACGGCTCCTGCAGGCCGGCACCAATTGCGGCTCCTGCCGCAGCGAGATCGCAGGGATCGTCGCCGGGATCGTCCCCAAGATCGTCCCCGGGATCGTCAACGGCGCCGAGTTGCAGCGCTCGGCGTAACCGGCGACCGGCGTCCCCGCGCGAGGCCACCGGATGGAACGCGGCGTTCCATCAAAGGCCGCGACCGGACGCGCGAATCGACTTGAGGGACCCGAGGACGCCGCCGCGCCGGCGGCGAGCGCGTCCACCGAAGAAGCGACCGTCCGGCCCGTCCCGCCGGGCGCCGCGCCGATGGCGAACGCTTCCCCGGCCATGCAGTCCTGCGGCAGAGGCGGCGCCCGCCTCAGCCGATGGCGGTGCGCCGCGGCTCGTGATCGTCGCGCAGGCCGTCGCGCTGTTCCATCTTCTCGGCGTTTTCGAGCTCGGCCTCGGCCTCTTCCAGCGACAGCCTCGCCGCATTGATCTGGACCTTCAGGTCCTTGGCGGAGTTCTGCAGGTTGTCGCGCCGCAGGCGGGCCGCCTTGGCGAAGGTCGAATAGGCGAAGTGGTTCATGTCGGTAATCCCCGACTTTTTTTCTTCGTTGAGGATCTGGGCGTCCAGCTCCGCGGCCATCCGGGAGAAGTCCTCCAGCATGAGGTCGAGCTGCTCGACCTGGCGACGCTTCTCAAGAACCTTGAAGCGCGTTAGCCGCACCATGTTGTCGCGTTTCATGCACACACCCTCAACTCACGGCTCCGCCAGGCGGAGCGCGTTAAAACTCAGCGCGGCGAACTGCTTCGGGCAAGGCTCGTGACCTATGCCCTTAACCGTCTGTTTACGCGCACGGTTAATCATAGGATCGAGGGTTTAAGGCAGGGTAAACCGAAACGGCGAGGTCTTCTGCCCGGCAGGAGACGACCGACAAGGAGCTCTGCCGGCTCCCGCCAATCAGGCCGCGGTACTGCTGCGGCCTGGGTCCATGACGGACCAGGAGGATTTGTTAACCATTCAGTGCCAGTTTGGGCCAAACGATGACAATAATCGCTATGCCGAATTTCCCGGGTTCGGCTCGGCTGGCTGAGAGGACTTTCTGATGCGCGTTCTTTTAATCGAAGACGACAGCGCGGTCGCACAGAGCATCGAATTGATGCTGAAGTCGGAGAGCTTCAACGTCTATACGACCGACCTCGGCGAGGAGGGCGTCGATCTCGGCAAGCTCTACGACTACGACCTGATCCTCCTCGATCTCAACCTGCCCGACATGTCCGGCTACGAGGTGCTGCGCACCCTGCGGCTGTCCAAGGTCAAGACGCCGATCCTGATCCTTTCCGGCATGGCCGGCATCGAGGACAAGGTCCGCGGCCTCGGCTTCGGTGCCGACGACTACATGACCAAGCCGTTCCACAAGGACGAGCTGGTCGCCCGCATCCACGCCATCGTCCGGCGTTCCAAGGGCCATGCCCAGTCGGTCATCCACACCGGCGACCTGACGGTCAATCTCGACGCCAAGACCGTCGAGGTGAACGGCCAGCGGGTCCATCTGACCGGCAAGGAATACGCCATGCTGGAGCTCCTGTCGCTGCGCAAGGGCACGACCCTGACCAAGGAGATGTTCCTCAACCATCTCTATGGCGGCATGGACGAGCCGGAGCTGAAGATCATCGACGTGTTCATCTGCAAGCTGCGCAAGAAGCTGGCGACGGCCGCCGATGGCAAGAACTACATCGAGACGGTCTGGGGCCGCGGCTACGTGCTGCGCGAACCCGAAGAAGTCGCCGCCTGAGTTCAGCGGGCCGCTCGTCGGCCCCTCCCCGAAAGCAGAGACGCCGCGGATCCTACTGGTTCCGCGGCGTTTTCGTTTCGGGTGGCGGAGATCGCGCTTCGGCCGAACGAGCCGGGCAGCGCCGGGTCAGTCCGTCTCCTGTGCAAGCGTCTTGCGAGCGTCTCCCACGGGGGCCTTGCGAGCGATATCAATCTCGATCGTCGCATCTCCCGGCATCTCGGCGATCACGCGAAGTCGGCCTCCCAGGCCTTCGACATACCGGTTGAGTGTCGAGAGCAGCATGTCGTCTCTGCTCTCCAGGCGGGAGACATTGTACTGCGACATTCCGGTCGCTTCCGCGACCTCGTGCTGCGTCCGGTTCAACCCCTTGCGAAGCTGGCGAAGGCCTTCGGCACGCAGGAGGCTCTTCGCCGTCTTCTCGACGCGCGCGAGACGCTCCGGAGGCAGGCCCTTCTTGACGTCGTCAAGGCTGCGCATTTTGCATCTCCTTCAAATACCGCTCGTAACGGGCATCGGCAATCGCGATCAGATCCTTCGGCTCTCGTTCTTTCCGCCCTTGTCTCCACCGCACAAGAGGACGGCCCTTCTCTCGGGATCGAAGACGAACGCGATCCGCCAGACGGCGGTTCGTTGCCGAAATCGAAGCTCCTTCATGTTGGCGTGCTTGGAATTCTTGAGAGAATCCACCTTGGGTCGGCCAAGATTCGGTCCGAACTCCTGCAAGACGGCCAGATGGGCCAACAGGTGGTCCTGCGTCTCTTCATCCAGTGCCTGGAACTCTGGATCGAATTCCGGATGAAAGAGAACGGATCCACGCCATGATCCATCTTAGCGCCAGAGAAACATGCTCTCAAGCGCATATTCACTGGCGGTAGCAGGGCGACGACCCGGTGACTCTCGCCCCCCGGCCCCTCACCGAGGCACAGACGCGTTGAGGACCGCTCTTGGGAGGCCGCCCGTCCGTCTCGTCACCCCGCCCCGATCGCCGCCCCGGCGGCGAGCACCAGCGCCCCGCCGACGACCACCTGCACCGCCGCGCGCCAGACCGGCGTCTCCATGAAGCGGTGCTGGATCCAGACGATCGCCCAGAGCTCCAGGAAGACGATGGCGAAGGCGAGGATCGTCGCCGTCCAGAAGTCCGGAATGAGGTAGGGCAGCGCATGGCCGAGGCCGCCGACGGTCGTCATGATGCCGGAGGCGAGGCCCCGCTTGATCGGCGAACCGCGGCCAGACAGCTTGCCGTCGTCATGGGCCGCCTCGGTGAAGCCCATCGAGATGCCGGCGCCGACGGCGGCGGCGAGACCGACCAGCAGCGTCGTATGCGGGTCGCGCGTCGCGAAGGCGGTGGCGAAGATCGGCGCCAGCGTCGAGACCGAGCCGTCCATCAGCCCGGCGAGCCCCGGCTGGACGAGGGTCAGAATCATCTGGCGCCGGGCGGTCTTGTCCTCCGTCTCCCGGCTCTCGCCGCCGAGGTTCTGCTCGGCCAGTTCCTCGGCCCTGTGCTCGTGGTCCCGCTCGGCGGCCGCGAGATCGCCGAGCAGGCGGCGCGTGCCGGCATCGGTGCTGCGCTGAGCGGCGACCTCGTAGAAGCGCGCGGCGTCCTTCTCCATCCGCTCGGCCTCGGAACGGATGCGCTCCAGCCCGAGATTTTCGACCAGCCAGACCGGCTGGCGGGAGACGTAGTCCGAGACATGCTCGCGCCGGATCAGCGGGATGGTCGGACCGAAGCGCCGTTCGTGCTCGGCGATCAGCGCCCGGCGATGGCCGTCCTCTTCCTTCGCCATCTCGCGGAAGATGCTGGCGCTCGCGGGATAATCCGCCTCCAGCCGCTCGGCATAGCCGGCATAGATCCGCCCGTCGTCCTCCTCCGCGGAGATCGCCAGCGCCAGGATCTCGCGTTCGGACAGGTCGGAGAAGCGGCGGCGTCCGGGGGCGAAGGAGAACATGGCGACCTCGCATGGCTGGTGCGTCGACAGGATCATCGCGCAGAGATTATTTAGAATAATTCCAATCTATAGATTCCCAGCTGCCCATGCCAGAGGGTCGCGGGCCGCGATGTCGGCGCCCCACTGCGCCGGATCATGGTCTGAAAGAAGCCGGCCGCACCGGCCCGCCGGGGCTCAAGCCACCCCCGAGAGCACCTTCAGCGCCTCGGCCGCATCCAGCCGGCCGTCATAGAGCGCCCGCCCCGAGATCGCGCCCTCGAGCTTCGCCGCGTCCGGCATGGTCATGCGCACGACGTCGGCGATCGAGGCGAGGCCGCCGGAGGCGATCACCGGGATCGAGACCGCCTCGGCGAGGTCGATGGTCGCCTCCCAGTTGATGCCGGCCAGCACCCCGTCCCGGTCGATGTCGGTGTAGATGATCGCCGCGACGCCGGCGTCCTCGAAGCGCCTGGCCAGATCGACGGCGGTCAGTTCGGAGGTCTCGGCCCAGCCCTCGACGGCGACCTTTCCGCCTTTGGCATCGATGCCGACGGCGATCTGCCCGGGGAACCGCCCGGCCGCCGCCTTCACGAGATCGGGATCGCGCACCGCCACGGTGCCGAGGATCACCCGCGACAGGCCCTTGGCGAGCCAGCGTTCGATGTCGTCCATCGTGCGGATGCCGCCGCCGAGCTGCACCTTCATCTCCTTGCCGACGGCGCCGAGGATGGCGTCGACCGCATCGTCGTTGACCGCCCGGCCGGCGAAGGCGCCGTTGAGGTCGACGACGTGGAGATGGCTGAAGCCGACGTCCTGGAAGGCCTTGGCCTGGCCCGCCGGGTCGGCGTTGTAGACCGTCGCCTCCTCCATCAGGCCGAGCTTCAGGCGCACGCAGGCGCCATCCTTCAGGTCGATCGCGGGAAACAGGATCATGGCTTGGGTCTCGCTGTTCGATGACGCGTCAGGCACCGCTCCGGCACCGCGACGCGGAGCGGAAGCGCCCGCCCGGTGAGAAAACTCCGGCAACCGGGCCGCGGCGCCCCGCAAGGATAGCCCCCTCTGCCCTGCCGGCCGGATCCCTGCAAGGGGAAGATGCCGGCGCGAGCGGGCGGAACGCGCGTGCCGGCGCCCGAAGGCCTTCAATCCGCATCGCTGTTCCTGTATCGACAGGCATGGCCCTGACACCCGACATCGCCGCCCGGCTCATCCAGATCACCGATGCCGACGATCCGCGCGTCGCCGACTATGGCGACATCCGCGAGCGCGACCGCATCGGCGGCGGCGGCTTCATCGCCGAGGGCACCGTCGTTCTCGACCACCTCATGAAATCCGCCCGCTTCCGGCCGACCAGCCTGTTCGTCCTGAAGAGCCGTGTGGAAGGGATCGCAGAGCGGCTCGCCCGCGTCCCCGGCGACGTCCCGGTCTATGTCACCGACCGCGCGGTGATGGACGAGGTTGCGGGTTTCGCCATCCATCGCGGCGTCCTCGCCCATGGCGTCGAACGCGAGGCTTCGGGCGAAGAGGCCGAGCGGGACGAGACCGGCGGGCTCGCCGACCTCCTCCACGCGGCCCACCGGCATGGCGGCCCGCTGGTGGTCGCCGTCGGTCTCGCCAATCACGACAATGTCGGCGCGATCTTCCGCAACGCCGCTGCCTTCGGCGCCTCCGGCGTCGTGCTCGACGCCACCTCCTGCCACCCACTCTACCGCAAGGCGATTCGCGTGTCGGTCGGAACCGCCCTGACGCTGCCCTGGCATCACGGGTCGGCGAGCGAGGCGATCGTCGCGGCGCTGGAGGTCTCCGGCCACCACAAGGTCGCCCTGTCGCCGCGCGGCAGGATCGATCTTGCGCAGTTCGCGCCGCGGCCGGGCATCGCCCTTCTCCTCGGCAGCGAGGGCCGCGGCCTGCCGGAGGCGCTGCTGGAACGCTGCGAGACGGTGCGGATCGCGATGGCGCCGGGGATCGACAGCCTCAACGTCGCGACCAGCGCGGCGATCGTGCTGTCGCGGCTCTATTCGGCGGCGTGATCGCGCGCCTCTTCGCGGATTCTGCGGACCCGGTCGGCGAGCGAGGGCTGCGAGCCGTCCTGCGCTCCGGCCAGGGCAACCGGGCTCTCGGCCGCGAGGATGGTATCGAGGGGCGAGCGCGGCCCCTCCTTCTCGGCGGTGAGCGCGATGACGCGGGCGGCGAGTTCGCCGACCTTCTGCCGCAGGCCTTCGTCGTCGAGATCGTCGGGAAAGTCGGGCCGCGCGGCAAGGCCGAGGCTCTCGGCGAGCGAGGCCGTCGGCTCTGGCGCAGCGCCCTCGCCGGAAAGCGGCGCGGCCTGGGTTCCGGCGGCCGCGCCGGGCATGCCTGCCGGCGCGGCGGGGACCTGCGGCGCCGGTGACGTTTCACCGACGGCGGCCGCCGGCCCGGGCGGAACCGCGGCGACGGCCTGCTTCGGCGCCGGCTGTGCGGCGGCAATCCTGGCTGCGGACGTGGTGGCAGACGTGGCGGCAGCCTTGGCGGCGAGCTCCGCCGCCTCCGCCTCCTCGCTGCGCCGGCCGAAGGCGGGCCGCACGGCCGGGCGCAGCCGCAGCCGTCGCTCGGCCGAAAGATCGTCCTCCGGTGCGGCATCGGGAACAGCGTCGCGGGCCGGGCCGGGGTGATGGGAGGCACCGAGGGCCGCGGCGCTCGCCGTTTCGCCGAGCAGCCGGGCGACCTGCTCGTCGCGCTCCGACAGCTGCGCCGCCAGCCGCGCCGCCTTGTCGTCGAGCCGCTTGACGGCATTCTTCTCCCTGGCGAGATGGGACTCGAGGGACGTGACTTCGCCGCGCAGCCGCTCGACCGCGTGGCTCGCCTCGCGGCGGTTGCGCTCGGCCTCGCGCAGCGCATCGGAGAGATCCTCCAGCCGCGCCTCGAGATCGACGATCATCGTCTTGCGCTCGTCGGCGATGGCGCCGAGATCGGTGAACCGGGCGGCCAGCGCCTCGAGTTCGTCGGAGCGGATGTCGAGATCGTGGCGGACGGCGCGCAGCTCGGCGTCGAGTTCCTCGATCTCGGCGTCACGGATCGCCATCTGCTCGCTCGCCTCCTCGAGCTCCGCCGTCGTATGGGCGAGGCTCTCGACGAGGACGGTGTTGCGGGCGCGCAGCTCGGCATTCTCGCCGGCGACGCGGCCGGCCTCGGCCCGCGCCAGGGCAGCCTTCCGGGTCTCCGCCTCCGCCTTCATCTCGCGGCGCCGGGCAGACTGGGCCGCCTCGGCCCTGACGTGATCGAGGCTGGCACGGATCTCCCGCGCCGAGGCAGGAATGGCGGCCCGATACTCCCTGAGAGCGAGACGCCGGGACCTCGACCAGAACAGCGGCGCGATCACGAGCGCGATCAGCGTCGCAGTCAGGAAGCCGGACACGAATGTGAGGGCGGTGGCGATCATCGAAGTTCCGGAAATTCACGTCCTTCGCGAGGACATATAGAACATTTGCGCGTCCGATGCGCGACTCGGCGGCGCGAAGGGACATAAAAGCAACGCCCTATGGTGAATTGGTCACGGAGCACATCGCGGCCTCGCCCCCTGCCGGCGGACGGGTTCCGCCGGACCTGGCCAATGCACAAGCGCCGGGCCGCGCTTGCGGTTCCGGCGCCGGGTGGACGAATTCGGGCCGCCGCCGCCCGCGCGAGGGGCGCGGCGTTGCCGGGATCGGATGCCGGGATCAGAAGGGGTTCCAGGTCGGCATCGGCGTCAGCTTCAGATAGCCGAGATTGAGGCCGAGCCGGGCGCCGACGCCGGTCTTCACCGGGACGAGCAGGACGTTGTCGCGCGCCAGCACCGTCATGCCGACGCCGCCGACGAGATAGGCGCTGCCCGAGATGCCGCCGAAGCGGCCGAAGACGGAATCGACCGAGGGCAGGTTGTAGACCAGCATCATGGTGCGGGCACCGTCGCCGCCGACGTCGAAGCCGAGCGAGGGGCCCTGCCAGAAGATCTTGCGCTGCCCGGCATTCTTGGTGAACAGCGTGCCCTCGCCGAAGCGCAGGCCGCCGAAGAAGGCGCCGGAGGCTTCCTGGCCGAGGATGTAGCCGTTCGGCAGGCCGTAGCTCTGGAAGGCCCGCTCGACGAGCTGGGCGAGCCCGCCCGACGTCGAGCCGAAGAACTGCTGGCCGGTATTGATCACCTCGTCCATGGTGTAGCCGTTGCGCCCGACGGCCTGGGCGGCGGCGGGGCTGGCGAGGATGCCGATCGCCGCAAGGCTGAGGCAAGCGGCGGCGAGAAGAGTGCGGAACGTCCCGATGATCGAGCGCATGATCCATTCCTTTCGCGTAAGAGGCCATGTCGGCCCCAGGAGGGACGGGGTCGTCCCATTCCCGCGCAATTTGATCCGATCGTGGTTTCCGAATGCCTAATGCATTGCGAAGAACCCGAACTTTCCCGTTCCCGCCGGCTTCGCGGTGGTCGGACCGGTGCTTGCGGGAGGGCATCGGGCGCCGCCACGGGCCTGTCGCCGGCCTCGGCCTCGGTTGACCTCCCGGCGCCACGGAATCATGGTCCGACGAGAAAACCGGCGATGATTCGCCCTTCGAAACGAGCTGACCCGAGCCAAGGTGTGCCCATGACCAGCCTGCCCTCCATTTCCGCGGCGGATCTTGCGGCGCTTCTGTCGAGCCGCCTGTGCCACGACATCATCTCTCCGGTCTTCGGCATCCAGAGCGGGCTCGAGCTCCTCGACGACATGCCCGGCGACAAGGAATCCATGGAGCTGGTGCGCTCGTCCCTGAAGGCGGCCGTCGCCAAGCTGCAGTTTGCCCGCATCGCCTTCGGCGCCGCCGGGTCGCAGACCGCGACGATCGACCTCAACGACGCCAGGACGGTGGCGACCGGCTACATGGCGCACGAGAAGCCGAACCTCGTCTGGGAGGGCGAGCCCGGCTACGTGCCGAAGAACTGCGCCAAGATCGTCCTCAATCTCGTCGTCATGGCGAGCGCCTCGATCAGCCGGGGCGGCGAGGTCAAGGTGATGATCGACAGCATCGAGCCCTTCGGCGCGACGATCAGCGCCACCGGCCAGCGCATCCGCCTGCAGCAGCGGCTCGTCCAGATGCTCGACGGGGTGAACGGCGAGGAAGCCCTGGATGCCCAGGCGATCCAGCCCTACTACACGCTCTTCCTCGCCGAGGAATCGGGCCTCGCCGTCACCTATGAGAAGACCGACGAGCAGGTGGTGTTCCGGCTCGCCCCCAAACCGGCCGAAGCCGCCGCCTGATCTGCGCCAAGCACTGTTGGCGACGGGCGCGCCTCACGGACCGATGGAGCGCGTCCGCGGGGCGGGTCATCGCTCGCAACCAGCGCGTTTCAGACGGCCGCGCTGCAATTTACTCGACGTTAGCCATCTTCCTGAACGCTCTGGCAAAGCCGTCACGTTACCGTGGCGTCACGTGAGAGCGGCGCGGAGAACGTGCCTTGCGGCGTGCTGCCGGCAGCGCGCAAGCGCGATCGCATCGCCGCGGCGTCGAACGACGCCCGCACGGCTCTGCCGGCCGCTGCAGCGCCGCCTCTCGCCTGTTTTGCATCGGGACACCCCGCGTCGGAGGATGAAGCCTTGAAGACCTGCCTGATCATCGACGCCGCCCCGGTCATCCGGAAGATCGCCTTCCGGCTCCTCAGCCGCGACGGGCTCGACGTCGATACGCTGGAGAAGCCGGCCGAGGCGTTCGACTGGATCGAAAGCCACGGCGCGCCGGACCTCCTGATCGTCGCGGCGAGCGCACAGGACAAGACCGTCGTCGACGAGATCAAGCGCCTGCGCGAGCGGGCCGGTGGTTCGATGCACATCGTCGCGATGATCGTCGAGGCCAATCTCGGGCTCATGACGCGGCTGAAGCGGGCGGGCGTCGAGGGCTATCTCTACAAGCCGTTCGACCGGCAGTCCCTCGATAACGGCCTCCGGGCGTTCCTGGCGCCGGAACGAGCCGTGGCCTGAGGCGGAGGGGGTTTCCGTCGTTCCATCGAACGCCAGTGGATGGCGTAGGTGCGATCGCCATGGTCCATGGCGGCTCAAGGCTGGCCATCCGGATCATCCGGCGTCTCCGCCTCCCCGGCGCGCGCCCCGAGGAAAGCCTCGCAGCCGGTAACCAGCGGCCTGATCACCTCCTCAATCGTCACGAACATGTTGTCGGCTTCGATCTTCTCGTATTCGTGGATGGCCGCGTTGCGGGCATCGCGAGCCTCGCGCAGGAAAAGCTCTGCATTGCTCTTCACGATGTCAGGCTGTGCCGCAATCGCTCGCACCGCCGCCTCACCCACGACTTCGACGCAGCGCGTGACGGCGTCGACCGTCTTCTCGTCCTCGGAAAACGCCAAGGGCGTGGCGTCGCCGAGATGGCGGAGCGCCCGTCTGCCCCAGAAGAGCGCCTCGTGAATGGCACTTTGCAGCCTTGCCTGCTCGCGCCTCATACGAGCGGCTGAAGTTCGCTCTGGATCATCTCACGAAGCCCCGGCTTCAATGCCGTTTCGAACACCAGGTCGACCGGCCAGCCCACGGCATCCCGGACATCGCGCCGAAGACGAGCGATGGTGGCGTAGCTCATGGGCCGGGTCTTGCTGACGAGAAGGTCGATGTCGCTTCGACTGTCGAAGTCACCGCGAGAGACGGAACCGAACACGCGCGGATTGGTAACGCCGTATGCGGCAAGGACGTGAAGCAGGGCCGGCTTGTTGGCGTTCAGTGCCTCGAGAGGGCTCGATGCCATCGTCGTCGCCTCACCTCAGAAAGTGACCGGTCCGTCCCCCGGAATGTGCGGCACGAGACCGAAAACCGCAAGGGGATGTAAGCCTGCCGATCGACCGTGAGGCACCCGCCGCAGCCGGTCGAATGATGCCGAGCGGCTGGGCCGGTTGTCGAGATCACCGAAGCCGCGAACTGGCCTTCAGTCCCGTTTTGGCACGCCATTTCCCGGACATCCTGTGAGCGAGGGATTCCGGAGCGGCCGGCGATCGTCCCATTATGACACTAAACCCGCCGGTCACCTGAAGATGCGAATTCGGACACCAAAGATCTGAATTCTCGGCCGGCGGAGTGTCTCGCCACCTCGTTAGGCATCGACCAGCAGGGTGCCGAATTCCATTGCCTTCCGAAGGACGACCTCTTGCAGGATCTCCGGACCGCGTCCTTCGCGGCGCAGTTCGAGCGCTCGCTGGATCTTTCGCCCTTCGCTGGACTGTACCCAGTCACGGGATGCCGCTACCCCAACGACCAGATAGTCCGTGGTCGTCGCCACGGCCGCCGAGAGGTGACCTCCGCGCTCCTTAATCATCTCGGCCACGGCCGTCCGCGACCCGAGGGAGAGCTTGCCGGTCACGACAAAGGTCCTGCGACGGAAGACAATCCGGCGCGCATCCCGGACGACACCCTCGATAGCGCCGACGCTGCCGTAGGTCGCGAGACCCATGTCAACGAAGCTGTCACCGACGAGGCAGGCAACGCGGTCGCAGAGATATCGGCTGTCTGCCTGGCCGACCCCACCGGAAGAAATCGCACCGAGAGCGGCGTCGTTCAGCTTGCGGACGCGCTCGTCCTGGAGAAGTTCAGAATCCAGACGAATGCGGTCGACGAGAACCATCGCCTCCTCGGTCGTGATGACGCCGTCACAGGCTATCCCCGTGCAGAAGCCGTAGAACTAATTGACGCGGCGCTTCAGGTCGCCTCCAGGGTTATCGATGGCGGGTCTCACCAGATAGGCGGACACGATTCGGTGGGCGTCGCGCCCTCCTCCTCGAATTTCCGCATCCACATCACGCACGAAGTCTTCAGCGACCTCGCAGCCGGTGATCTCCGCCATCCCCTTGGCCTCGGCGCGCATCGCCTCCATCTCGGCATCGTCGATCGTCCCACTGGCCAGCAGGCCCCGCAGGAAGCCGTGCCAATGGTCGGATGCCTTGTTGGCATTTGATCCGGCATGGATCTGTCCGAGAGCCGCGCCTTCGTGAGCCAGTCTGTGACTTGCCGAAACCGGCCCGCCCAAATTCACTATAGCGACCATCAAGCGCTTTCCCCACCCATGAGGCTGACATTTGCGAATCAGATATCATGGATCACTCACCTTCTTTCGAGCAAGGTGTTTGTACTTTCGATCTTGAAGGGGAAACCAAATGGGACTGCACCTATGAACGCTGACCTTGGCAGCGAGTTTATCAGACGGAAACATCGTGAATCAGGCGCTGTCTACGGGTTTATCATCTCAATTTTCGCGATTGGTCCGATCTACGACAAGACGAACGGCTTCTTGGCTTTTCTAGCATTTCTGATTCTTGCACCCCTCATAAGCTGGATCGGCATGCAGATAGGGGAGCAACGAGGCAGAGATGAAGTTGCTCGCATCAAAGCAGAGCAAAGCCTCAAGGGCGAATAGTTTCTACAACGCTCTGCCTAGCACCCTACTCTGCCGCACTATCAACTCCACCCGTACCAGCGGACAAGTTGATATCATCCTTGGACCTCCCTCCCGCGCATAGCGTTTGGCGGACCGCATGAGGCGGGTGAACATCAGATAGCCCGCTCCGCCACCCATCGCCTCGACGGCACCCTCTTGCGCCCGATTTCGCCCTTGATACGTCGCGACCGCCCCAGCCGTGTCCACTTCCGGCCGGCCGGCTCGTCGTCATCGCCCTCGGTCCCGGCCGCGACCTCGCGCAGCATTTCCACCGCCGGCCTCGCCGTCGCCTTGCGCACCTGGTTGCTGTGCTCGATCGACTCCGACCGCGTCCGCCGCGTCACGACGACATCGTTCGGGTCGACGTCGTCGAGGTTCAGTCCCTCGGCGGTCTGCCGCGGGTAGAACGTCGCGTGGAACTCCACGGGGTCGAGCAGCGGCTCGATGCCGGCGGCGGCCATGATCGCCTTCATCCGCCTGAAATGCACCCCGTGGTGCTTCGCGAGCGGATGCAGCCCGACGACGTCGCGCATGAACCGCCCGACGCTCTCCTCGGTCGCGACGACCTGCTCGCTGCGCTTGACCGGATTGCGGACGACCTCGAGATCGAAGACGCGGTGCTCGAAGAGCTTCTGGACAGGCTTCTGGCTCAGCCGTGTGCGGTGCTGCACCTCGATGCGGGTCAGCCCGCGTGACGGCGCCGACGTCAGCCGGGCGACTTCGTCCTTCGGAACCAGCACCGCGTCGAGACCTTCGACGCCGACGAGGCGCGCGACGCGCGAGAGCCGGCCCTGGAGGACGAGCCTGATGATCTCCGGAAACGTGCAGATCGCCGCGTGCCTGGCCTCGCCGAGCGGCATCATGCCGGGCGGAATGGCCTCGACCGGCTCGCCACCCATCAGCCGGCACATGGTCTCATCGACGTTGCGGGCCCCGAAACGGTGCTGCGCGTTGTAGACCTTGCCCGCGCCGGTGATGCTGACGAAGCCGCCGGCGTCGACGACCGCATTGATGTGGCGGCGCGTCAGGCCGGTCCGCCGCATGACGGCCGGCAGGGTGAGTATCTCGTCGTCGAGCAGCGCGACCAGTTCACGGACCCTGCCGACGTCGAGCGTCGAGCGGCTGGCGCGGAACTCCGCTTTCTTCGACATCAGGCCGTTGCGCTGCAGAATCGTCTGTAGGAGCGGGACGGTGGTGCCGACCTCGCGGGCGAGCGACCGCAAGTTCCAGACGCGGCGCTCGCCGACCGGAACGCCGAGGACGACGTCGTCCGGATCGAGCGGTACCTCGTCCATGACGACCTCGCGGACGTAATCCACCGCCGGCGCGTAGCCGGGATCTTCACGGCGGGCGTCGAGGAAGTCGTTGATGCGCCCGATCGCCAGTTGCGGTCCCCAGACGCCCTTGCCGGTCCGCGTCTCTCGGATCAGGTCCTCGAGGAAGCGGCGGATCCCGGCGCGCCCTTCGGCAAGGACGGCATGGCCGGCGGCGCCGGCCGCGATCCGCTCTCCGGACGTGAGGCGCGTCAGGCGGACCGCCTTTCCATGCAGAGCGACGGCGCCAAAGACCTCCGCCAGTTCGGCCGTGGCATGGAACGCTAGACCGTCCGGCCAGGTCGCGCCCTTCGTGCCGGTGAACAGGCGATCGCGCAAATACGTCTCGAGCGCCGACGGGGCGTGCCGGACCGCTTCGTCGGCGAGACGGGGAACATCCTCCTCCAGGAACGCGATCGTGCGGCAGTAGTCGTAGGGCGCGAACGGGGTCCGGTCCGGCGCCGCGGCGACGAGGACCAGGCCGTGCTCCGGGCAGGTCCGCAGTGGCGCCACCGTCCATTCGGCGCGCATCCACGAGCCGGCTCGACCGCCGCGGTCCAGATCGGCGGCGACACAGGCGGGACAGAACCGGAAGAAGGTCCGGTCGACCATCTCCGTCCCAAGATCCTGTCCGTGCAGGCGCCAGATACGGCCGGCGTGCCGGCGCGGCGACCACCTGGCGAGAGCGCCATGGCCCATTCCGGCCTTGGTGGACAGGAGTCGGATCGCGGTCTCGTCGCCGAGATCGATCGAGCGGACATCGAGGCCGACCTCTGTCTTCATGTCCGGCACCGACCTGCCGGTGAGATAGGCCAGCCGGGAGAGGTAGCTGGACGCGGTCTCCCGCGGCATCAGGTCCGGCCGGATTCCGAAGACAGGAAGGCGACGCTCCCTGCGGTTCCCGGCGCTTCGGTTCGCCATCAGTCGTCTTCCTCGGGAATGATGAAGGTCCCGGGTTCGAGGTTCTGCCAGTGCTCGGCGTCGAAGACGTTGAACTGGTCGAGCCCGCGGGCCTGCGAGTGCTGCCGGTAGGCTTCCACGAAATCCTGCCGCGCCAGGACGCCGTGATCGCGCTTCAGCGCGGCGTGGATCGCGAACCGGACGATCTGCGCGCAGCGGCCAACCTGGTAGTTCGCGGCATGCGCGATGCGGTCGACGAAGCCGGGCCCGAGTGATCCGTCCAGGTCGAGGCCGGCCTTGCGTCGGGCGAGCGCCTCCAGCACCACCTCCACGATCCGGCGGTCGCCCTGCTTCTCCATGTCCAGGGACGGCATGGTGAAGTAGAAGCTCCGCCGCTCGATCTGCGGGTCCACCTGCGAGATGACGTTCGTCAGCGGGATGCCCGACGGGACGAAGCTGATCGGCCAGCCGTCCTGCTCGGCGAGGTCCTTCAGCGCGTTAGCGACCGCCTGCTGCTCGTTGACGCTCTTCAGCGTCCGGGCGAGATGCTGCGCCTCGTCGATATGGATCAGCTTCACCCGCCGGGCGCGGGCGAGCCGCGTGATCCGCTCCCAGACGCGGTTCTCGGCGAGGTCGACCTTCGGGTTGTCGCCCATCGCGCGCAGGATCCGCAGCCCGAGCCGCTGCAGTGTGCACGGGCTCGGCGCCCGGACGGAGACGACAGGGTCGATCGTGCCCTCCTTCAGGACGATCGGCTGGAACACCTCCGAGCGCTCGAGATAACGGCGGATCATGAAGGTCTTCCCGGCGCCGCTCTCGCCGGTGACGAAGAAGATGAACCCCTCGGGCTTCGCCCAGACCGGGCGGCCCTCGCGAGGCGCCTCGTAGCCGGCCTCGTCCGGACTTTCTCCCGGGCGGACGAGCATCTCGTCGACGGCCTCCTCGAAGGCCTCCGCGAAGCGGGCGTCCCGCGTCGATTCGACGTAGGAGAACTTCACCCGGGATAGGATCTCGGAGATCTCTCGCCGGCGCTCACCGCGCCGGCGAGAGATGATGGCGTCGACGTCGATCCCGGCGAACTGATCCTGGATGTCGTCGAGATGCGAAGTTCTTCGTGCCATGGATCATTCCACCTTGATGTCGTCGGGATCGTTCCCGCCCTCGGGCGAGAACATCTGCCGATGTGCGGCCTTGCCGGCCGGCTTGCGCGGAGCGGCGGGCTTCGGCCGCTTCGCCGTCTTCTGCGTTCCGGAAGAAAGGGGACCGCGATCTGCTGTCGCAACCGAGCGCCCGTGAGGAGCCGCATCGGTCTTCTTCCGGTCGGCCGGATTTCGCGCGGCGTTCCGGCGCTTGCGGTCGAGCCGGTCCTGGAAACGCTTCAGCATCTCGGCGGTCAGTTCGTGGTTCCGCAGAACCCCTGCCCGCTCCATCGCGTGTTGTCCGGTGCTCCAGAGATCCTTGCGGGCGGCCACGCGGATCGGCCGCTCCTCCTCGGCTTCCTCGGCGACGATCTCCCGCAGCATCGCGTTGGCCTGAACCCAGTTCTCGAGCGTGGGATCATTCCGGATCAAGTCGGGCAACGGACCCTTGTGGGGGACGACGAGGAAGCCGGGGCCCTTCTCGTATCGAGGATCCTTCCGCAGCCGGTCGGGCAGATCGACAAGGATCGAGGACAGATCGAGCGGATCGACACGACACACGGCGGGGCCTCCCTCGAGCGCCGGCCGGATGATGTCGAACTCTTCCGACCAGTACTGCAGGTTCAGGAACCGGATACCCTCGGTCGACGGACGACGGAGATGTCGCACCGTGAAGGCGTAGCGCATCTCTTCTGGGGTCGCGAAGGCGGTGACGCCCTTCCAGTCGTTCTCGAGCGCGTCCTGCCAGAAGTTCGCGGGACTGCGCCCCATCAGCCCGGAATGCTGGGCGCGATGGTAGTCGTCGACGATGTAGCGGACGCAGGCGATGTAAAGTTCCTCGAAGGTCAGGCTCGCCTGGCTCTCGGAATCGTAGTCGCCGCGCTCGACGGAATTGGCGAAGGTCCGGCCCGAGAAATTGTGCAGCAGACCGTCCTGGAGCGTGCCAAACCAACGCTCGATCCGCCCGCGCAGCCGCGGGTCCTTCTCCGGAACGGAGCGGTTCGACCCGCAGGCCCGGCCGACGTCGTCGAATGTCGAGTCGAAGGCGGGCCCGCCGTCGGTGACGATCGTCTCCGGGCGGCCGAACATTCTCCAAACCGGGTCGCGGCTGTCGCGACGCCCGCAGCCGGCCAGTTCCGCGAGTGGGGTCTTGTCGACCATCACGGAGCGCAGGCACGCGATGCTGCCGGCGCTGGATGGCGGATAGGGCGACAGATGGAAGCCGACGATGGTGCGCGAATAGGCGTCGATGGCGACGCTCGCCGTGGGACGCACGCGCTGGATCTGTCGCAGCTGCGCCGGTGTGGCGTTCTCGTACTCCGCCGCCGTGCAAAGAAGGACCTGCAGGTCGAACTCCCAGTCGTCCATCTCGATACGCTGGAGCAGTCGGTCCACGACGACGCCGCGGCCGACGCCTGCGTGCCGGTTGATCGCCTTGTCGCACCCTTGGCGCGCCGCATCGACGAGGAACTGGTCGAGCCGCTCGATGTGTTCGCGGACGATCCGCGGCGACGTCATTGCGTGGTGGCTGCCCGTCGTCCGGTTGAGTTGCCAAATGTCGTCGTGCACGCGCCGGACGATCTCGGCCTTGCGCGGGTTCAGCGCCGAACGGTATTCCTCGACCCGCCGCCTGATGATCTCAAGGACGTCCTCGTGGAGTTGCCCGCCGCGGCCGCAACGCTCGCGGGCGTCGCGCAGCCCCTCGATGCGCAGGCCCGCGTCCTCGTAGCGGCGGATCCACGCGTAGAGCGTCGAGCCCGCAGGCACGGCGGGATAGTCCTTCGTCCGCAGATCGGGAATAAGGTCCCGGAAGGCCTCTTCGAACCAGTTCTCCATCCGGTCGCTCAGGTGCGCGACCGCAAGATCGAGCCCTCTGCCGGTGCGCCCGATCTCGGGGACGCCGTTTCCATTCATGGCGATCAGATTCCGCGCCTCGCGGACCCACTCGTAACGCCAGAGAAGCTGCATGCGCGCGACGGCGTCGAGGTCGTCGATCCGGCTCGTGTCGAAGCGGGCGCGCAGCATGCGCACCTGGCGGGAGAAATGGTCGGTGTCGTAGCGCAGACGGTTCGTTTCGATGGCCGCCGACACCTGCCGGTCGGAGAGGAGCAGGTAGTCGTCCTCCATGAAGTCGCCTTCGACCCGCTGGAGGATGTGCGTCCGGTTCTTCTTCCCGATGTAGCGGAAGGCCCTGCCTTCGAAGACGATCCGGTCGGCGCGGCCGAAGCGCCAGTGACGGACGGGGACGATCTGACTCATGACGATCTCCAGCGGAGGCGCGTGGGGCGGGATACGCCCCACGCTATCTACCGAGAATTGAACAGGCGATTGACGAAGATGGTGACCGGTTCGATACGCTCGTGCCCGCGCAGGACGACCTCTCCCGACGCGAGGAGCGCCACGAGAGCCCGCATGCCGCGGAACCCGAGCCCGTCCACCGCCTTCGCCGCGTCGAGCGGAAAATCGGCCGGGGCATCGCGCAGCCACGCGCGGACGGCGGCGACGGCCTGGTGGTCGCGGTCACCCAGGAAGCGCTGGATGAGTTCCGCGTTGTAGACGACGACCCCGCAGACCGTGCGCTCGTCGAGGATGCGGTACTCGTTCGCGAAAGGACGACCATCGGCCCCGATGTTGGCCGGGTCAGACGCGGACCTGGAGAGCCGAAGCAGCACGGCCTCGATGCCGGAATCGAGAACGTCGGCCTCGTACTTGACGGCCTGCGCAATGCGGATGCCGTCAGGCGTCTCGGTCACGATGTCGAACCAGTGCGTCCGGCTTTGCCCGTCCGGATCGTACCAGACGGACGGAACCTGCTCCCTGAGCCGCTCGACGTCCGGTCGGACGGACAGCCGCACGTATTGCTCGGACTCGAGCCGGCTCATGAAGCGGATCTGCACGTTCCCCCGGTGGTCGATGTGGAAACCAACCTGGGAACCGCGCTGCTTCGGGGCCGCCCGGCGGGCGTCGGAAATCCGGGGCACCTGGCCTATCCCGCGTTGGCGATGAGCGTCGTCATGTCCGTTTCGGCCGATTTGCCTGCCGCTACGCCCGCGCCCTCGCCGGCGTTGCCGGCGCGACGACCGGCGTGGCCCGCACGGATAGGCGCGAACGGCGAACGGCTCAGCCCAGCGAAGTGGCCGAAGCGGTTCGAGGTATTGTGGAAGGCGATGTTGTCCGCGCACATGGCGTTCTCCTTTCACGGACGTTGCAGGCAAGCGGGAGCGTTCGCCGGCTGAGGAGCCGGCGTCGGCAGACGCGGACGCAGAGCGCGCAGAAGGTCGTCGGGCACGACGCGAGCCGTGGCCTCAGAACGGATTCCGGGCGTTGCGGGAGAAGAAGGAAGACGGCGGAGACGCGGCGCGCACGTCGGGCGTCATGCCCGGCGCAGGCTGCGGTCCGTCATCGTCGCGGTTGAGGGAGAGTCCTTAGACCCGGCGCACTTCGACCGCCTGGCCGTGACTCTTCGCGACGCGGACGAGCCGCATGCACTTGAGGAGTCGATGGCTACTGAGGCGGGTCATTGAAGGAAGTGCTCCTTGACACGGGGTCTGCATGGAACGGCTCCGAAGCTAACCCCCGGGATCCTACGATTCCGTTAACGAGGGCTGATTTCGGGTTAACGCGGCCTCGAACCAGCGTGGTGTATCGGCAGTTCACTACCGTCGCCGCAGGAACAGAATAGGAACAAATACCGTGGCACGTCAAGCGGGTACACGGGTGATGGGCCGGCGCCGCGGGCGCTTGCGAAACGATTGGCAGCAACGCCGCCATCAGCGTGACACCGTGCAATGTTTTTTTCACGGCCTCGCTTGACCGCGATCCTCGGTGGATCTATCTCGATATCGTGATCATGTGATTACACGGGATAATGAATTCATGAGCGACGCGCCCCATGCCGAGTACTTTTCGACCGATTTCGGCCACGGCCGGGACTACGAGCCCCATGACATCGCGGCGCTCGTTCGCGCCTGCGGCCGGTTCCTCGCGGAGATCGGCGGCGAGGAAGCCGCCAACCGCGGGATGACTGCGTACTTGACCAGTCTCGGCGAACAGATCCGCAGTGAGGATGCCTGGGCCGAGGACTTCGACGAGTCCATGCCGATGGACTGGCCGATTGGCCGGGTGTTCATGGCGCTGAACGCGTATGCCCACCGCGGCATCGCCACCGGCCGCTCGAAGACTCCCGAAGAGCACGAGGCCTTCCTCGAGGAGACGCTGGCGACTGCCGCCGGCTTCATGGCACGGGCTCCCCTCCGGGCGTGGGAAATGGAGAACACCGATCTCGAGAACACCTTCCGGCTCGCCCAGGCGCGCTGGGCGCTCGATCACGACGAACCGATCGAGCCGGCCGCACTGGCGATCTTCGGAGGGATCTCCGAGGGCCGCCTCAGGAACCTGATGTCCGGTGCGAACCGGGCGATGACGCCGGTGGAGGGTAAGATCCCCGCCAAGGAGGCGCTCGATTGGCTGAAGGGCCGCGACAGCTTCCATCCTTCGGTCTGGCGCACCCAGGGCGCCTATCGGGATCGGGATACACCCCCCGTCGAGGAGATCGTCGAGGACCGGGTCTGGTTTGTTCCGGCCGCGCAGGACGGAACGATCTTCCATCCCGGCCTCGAGCGAGACGGCCGCTTCTCGGTCGGCGCGAAGGGAGCGGAGAAGCAGTTTCCGACTTTCGACGAGGCTCTCGACCATCTCCAGAGACTCGCACTTCCCGCCTGGCGCCGGCCGAACCCGAACGGCAACTGGGGCATCGTCCGGGCCGTCTCGTGGACCAGGATGACGCACCACGAAATGACCGAGCACGTCGACCGCTTCCGCTCTTCCTTCACCCGCAACTGATCTTCGACAAAGGAAACTGCCATGACGATGTCGTCGCTCCCGGCGCACGGCCGGATCTCGTGCGCCCGCTGTTTCGCCGGGCAGGCCGAATGGGGCCGAACGTCCATCGAGGAAAACGGATGGATCCTCGAGAACAATCCAATGGCCTGGGGCTCGTCGGATCCGAAGATCCTCGTCCTCGGCTTCTCGAAAGGGGTCCGCCAGACAGGCCCCAACCTTTCGATGCCTTTTGAGGAGATCGCGTTCGCCGGCATGCGCGGCCGGCTCGCCGAATGCCTCGGCAGCCTCGGTCTGCTGCCGGCGGACCGATCGTTCGATCATCTGTTTCGCGCGAGCGAGCCCGACTTCGCGTTCGGATCCCTGATCCGCTGCTCCGTCTCCCACCTGCCGGCCGGCTCGGACAAGCCGTCGAAGTCGGGCGAGATCATCAAGGCGCTCGCCAACCGGCGCGACGGGACGGACTGGGCCGGCAACTGCGTCGACGCCTTCCTGCGCGACCTGCCCCCTCGCCTGAGGCTCGTCGTCCTGATGTCGAACGAGGACGACTACGTCGAGGCCTGCTTCGACCGGGTCGGCCGGGTCAGGCCGAGGCTGCGACGGATCAACGAGGTCGCATACGCGGACGACCGCATCACGTTCGTCCACATCGCCCATTGCTCCGGCACGTCCATCAGCCACCAGCAGAAGTGGATTGCACGCGCTGCCGGCCGTCAGGGCGACAAGGCTCGACTGGCGGATGCCGCCGTCCGGCTCGCAGGCTTCAGGCCGGCGCCGACGGAAGCGGCGCACGAGACGACATGCAAGCCCACGACGAGACCGAAGGTGACGCCGCGCCCTGCGTCTGCCGACACCTCGCCGTCACCCGCCCCCGCCACGACGCCGGCTTCTCCCAGCGGCCAACCCCTCCCGGCGGGCAGGATCCGCGTCCCTCGCGCGAAAGACGGCTCCGTCTTCCATACGGGGCTTCGTCGGGCCGGCGCCTTCCAGATCGGTCCCAAGGGCGAAGAGGTACGGGTCGATTCATTCGACAGGGCCCTCGATCTGCTGGCGCGCATGCGCAAGCCATACTGGCGGCGGCCGAACGCCGAGGGCAACTGGGGCATCGTAGCCGGGAACGACTGGGTGACAGTCGAAGCAAAGCCGGCATCGACCCTATAAGGATGCCAATCCCGTGCCGCGGGGTCGTCGCGGCGGACGGCGGGAAAGACCGCGCCTTTCTTGTGTGAGTGAAACTTCCCGGCGACTTCGGTCGCCGGGCCTTTTCCTTTCAGGGCCTCGGAGATGCGGTCGGCGCGGCGAGCACGTCCTCGCCAAGCGACATCTCCTCGCGATCACGCAGGCTGTCCTCCACCGGTCGCCAAGCGCGGCCGTTGTAGCTGATCCGCGCCACCGCGGTCTGATCTTCGCGGCGACGCACCACGCCGCCGGCCCAGTTTCCGCCCCCGAGGTCGAAGGTCGAGATGTAATGGCCGCAGATCTTCGACGCGTGCCGCAAATCGGCGACCGGAAACCAGAACCCGCTCCGAGTGAGCGGTAACGGATGACCCGGATCTTCGTTGAAATCCGGGTTGCCGACGTTCGCGAGATAGACCTCAAGCGGACGTTCTTCGATGGAATGGGACATGACCGTTTCCTCTGCATGCGCCCAGAACGTTCGCATCCGCAAAAGAAAGAACCAAGATCGACCGCTTGCCGCTTTCGTAACCGCGCCGTTCAATTCGGCTATCGCGAAAGTCGTTCTCGGTTATGCTGCAGGGACGATTCGGGTATCATGAGTTGAAGACATCGATGCAGGCGATCGACCTTTACTGTGGCTGCGGAGGCATGTCGGCCGGCGCGGCAATGGCGCTTCCCGACCTCGATGTCAGATGGGCGCTGGACATCAACGCGTACGCGACGGAGACATTCAAGAAACGTCATCCGGACGCGGTCGTCGAGTGCCGAAACGTCGCGGAGGTCTCCGCCGCCGGGATCGTCGAGAAGGCAGACATCTCCGCGATCGACTGGTTCTTCGCCGGGCCTACCTGCCAGGCGGTCAGCACGATGGGCATCTTCCATCCGGGGGACCCGCGGAACGCGCTCTTCGTGCATTTCGCCCGCCTGCTCGACGGATTCATCGATCTCGGGCTGAAGCCCCGCAACATCGTCCTCGAGAACGTTCCGGGCATCGTCTACGGCAACAATCTCGCCATCGTCAGAGAACTATTCCAGTTTCTCTCCGGTCGCGGATACCAGGTGGCTGCCGACGTCGTCAGCTTCGCTGACTTCGGTCTCCCCCAACTCCGCAACCGGTTTCTCCTCGTGGCGACGACTTCGGACGCCCCGATCAGCTTTCCTCGCCCGATGTTCTCGGAAGACGGAGCCGACGGTCTGCCCCGCTATAGAACGGTGGGAGAGGCGATCGAGGACCTCTATCCGCTTCCTGCTCGGCCGGACAACCATCCACCTCTGCCCTATCCGTCGGAGCCACTCAGCGACTATCAATCGGCGCTCCGGAGCGAGAGCGGCGAACTGCAGAACCACGCTTGTTCGCAAATCAGCGAGTTGAACCGGGCGCGGATCGCGACGGTGCCCCAAGGCGGTAGCTGGAAGGACATCCCCCAGGACATCCTTCCGGAGCGCTTCCACCGCGTGAGGATGACCGACTACGCGACGCTCTACGGCCGGCTGCACGACCAGGCGCCGTCCTACACCATTTCGGCAGGCTTCGCGAACATCACGTCCGGCTGCTTCACCCATCCTCACGAGGATCGGGCGCTGACCATCCGCGAGGGGGCGCGACTGCAGGGATTTCCTGACGATTTCGTCTTCACGGGCCCCAAGACGGCGCAATACCGGCAGGTCGGCAACGCCGTGCCGCCGTACGGCTTCGCACAAGTCGTCCGGCATCTCGCGTCCGGTGCAGAAGGCCGGCCGCCCCGCCTGACGATCGATGCCGTCAACGCGAACAAGGGACTGCCGAAGGCAGTGCGTCGCTTCATGGGACGCAAGACGGACTCCGATCTGGGCAAGGACGGCTACGGCGGAGGCACCTACTGGCCCAAAGGCTGGGGACCGGAGATGGAGCGGGCCGAGGTCGCCAGGAACGGGCACCGCAAGGACGAGGGACCGCTGCGCTACCCGCGTCGTGAACGCCGGGCGGCCAAGGATGGAATTGCCCTGCAACCTCTGACGAGCCTATTCCGAAGCGAAGGCGAAGACCGGAAAGGAATCGCCCGAGCCCTGATGCCGGCGTCAGAGGACGTCACGTTCTCGGTTGCGATCGTCGCCGGACCGGCGAAGAAGCTGGATCCGCTGGACTGCTCGATCGTCCGCTTGCTGTCAGCTATGTCTGAAGTCGGCGGGCGCTTCGTTCTCGACGTACCGTTCGCCTATGTCCGCGGACGCATAACCCTTATCGCGGCTCTCCTGAAGGACGGGGAATGCGGCGGCGCGCCTGTCGAAGTCTTGTCGGACGAAGATGGTCGCGCGGTGGAGATCCGATGGTCCGGCCGCCGCAGGACTGACATGATCCTCGGCTTCGACGGCCATGCGAAGGAACCTGGCACGGCCTGTCTCACCGTGACTTGCATCGCCACTGCCAGGAAGCCACTTCGGGAGGGAAGAACGATCTCCCGGAAGCAGAAAATTGGCTGAACCTCCCGTCGATCCGCGCCGAAGCGAGTTGATGAGGCGCGTCCGTCGGCGCGATACGGCTCCCGAACTGGCAGTCAGGCGCGCTCTGCGCAGACTCGGCGTGCACTATCGGCTGCAGGGCAAGGAACTGCCGGGGAACCCGGACATCGTGAACCGGCGCAGAAAGCTCGCTCTCTTCGTTCACGGCTGCTTCTGGCACCGACACCCGGGCTGCCGCCTTTCCTCGACGCCGAAGACGCGCACCGAATTCTGGGAAGCGAAGTTCGCGCGCAACGTCGAGCGTGACCGACGGGCCGAAATAGAACTCACCGAGGGCGGGTGGTCGGTCGTGGTTATCTGGGAGTGCCAGACGAAGGATTTCGACCGGCTGCTTAAGGACTTGAGCGAATCACTTACTACAACCATAGTGAGCAACGCGCCTAATAGGGGATAGGTCGCACGCGCATGGGGGGGAAGCAGATGCCGTCTGCCGTCGAATGGGAGGATTGGTGTCTTGAGACCTTCTTCCTCAACGCCGCCGTCGACGGACGAATCGACGCGATCGAGATCGACGACGGGAAGATTATCGAATACTCTGGGGCTCATGATCTGGAGGGCGCTCACCGCCAGTTCCTTTCCGTGCTCCCGCCTCTCCTGGACGACTATCTGAAGGGCGAAGTCAGCCCCTCGTTCCGGGCGGTTGGCAAGGCAGCCCATCGCTCTCTTGGGGAGAGCGAGGCACGACCAAACTTCGTACGGATACTCATTTTCTTTCTCTGGCTGCAGATCACCGTCTCGAAGGACAAGGACGAGGGAGACATCAGAAAGATGGCGACCGCCGCCCTTGGACGACAGTCGCCTCAAGATCTTGTCGGCCTCCACAACATGTGGATCGCATTGGCCCGGTGGCTCAAGAAGCATCGGGACATCCTTCTCGAACTCCCAGATCACGGCAACGAGACGCACGTCGGAATCACTAAACGGCTCGCCTTTCCGACGAAAAAGGACCTCGATCTCCTTCGCCGAGTTCGAGACGATGGTTATTCACGAACCGACCTCCGGTCGATCAGCCGCCGAATTGCCGGCGACAGCTACTTCGACCGCACATCGCCGGCGTTCCGCCGCGCCTTCGAATCCTGGCGTACCGCGGCGAACGTCGATGAGGAGGCTGCGAGGGAACTTCCCTTCATGAGCGCTTGGACGCGCGTGCTGGCGGAGAAGGAATTCGGCACGAGCATCGTGTTGTCCTGCGACGAATTCGGGGAGATCGAAGTCCAGAAAATCCTCGCTGACGGAAGATCGCGAACGCTGCAGTCCGATCGAGAACTTCGTCAGGCATGTCGCAAGCTCAGTGGTGAAATCGCCAAGGCCGCGGGTGTCGGCATGCTGACGCTCCAACGATCCGGCTTGGCGTCATGGATTGTGAGCGAAGGAGACCGCACGGGCGAATGCCTGATCTCGGAAGCGGCGCTTGGGAGATTGACGCCGCTCGTGCGGAGCAAAATTCAGATGCGTGGCGAAGTCCGCTATCTGTCTTGGCGGCTGTGCAATGTCGGCCAGCGGAAGGAAATCGGGAGCAACACCCCCCAGAACCCATCCCTTCGCTTTGTAGACAAGGTTCGCGTCGGCGCTCGGGGAACTTATCTGGGGCGGTGGCCGATGACGCCGCGCGTCGTCTTTCCAGGAGGCCGACAGCCCGTCCTCCTGATCGAGGGGCAGTCGTATGAGAGCACGTCGATCGGCGACCGGATCGCGAGCTTTCCTCCAGGGGTATGGAACGGGCCGGTAGGCGCCCAGGCAGGAAGTCAGGCAACGACCGTCACCCTTCGGGGAGACGCGTATCCCCATGCCGACGAGGACATCCGCTACTTCGATCGGTCGCGCCATCTACCAGAAGACGGCATTTTCCACGACACGCAGCCGAAAGATCCAGATCTCCTGACGACCGGAACTTCCGGATCAGGAATCGAACCTGACCCTCGTTTGATCGCGCTACAGGAAGCCTTGTACGCCCGCAGCGCCCGAACCATGACACTTCAGGCGGCCGTAGACATGGCTTCGCGCGTCGCCTCTACCGAAGGCGCGCCCGACGTATGGGCACTCGTCCGCCTTTTCGTCGACAGCGGATGGTTCGACCTCCCGTACGTGTCCCAGGTGCCTGCGCGAACGCTGGTGCAAAGACGCCCCAGCTATCGTCCTCGCAAGAAGGCCGATCTCGAAGGTGTCTCCATCGAGGGGCCGATGCCGGTCTTACTGGAGGAGGCGATCCGTCGGAGGGCCGGATCTTTCGATTTGACCTTCGAGCGAAATCTTGGACTCACGGCGTGGAGTCTCCCAAAGCTCTGGGTGGGATCGAGCGAGAAAGATGCCCTTCAGGAGTTTCTCAAGTCCAGCGATCTCGAAGAACTTCGCGTTGCGACGGTCCTGAAGAAGTCGAACGAGTGGTCGGACATCGGCGTCGGTGACGACTTCGAGCGGACCGGCACCTGGGATTCTGCGGAAGTCCGATTCGGCGGAAACTACGCAGCCGAGCCGTGGCCAAGGTTCGTGCGGATGGACCGCCCTGCCAGAGACACCAACGCACGATACGTGGTCGAGCACGATGCGGGTCAGCGGGAAACGTTTGGCTCCGCGAACCTCGCTCTCCTTCGATATCTGGACTTGCGAGAGATTACTGCCTTCGAGGCGTCCGGAGACAATATCCGGACGATGCACCAGCGCCACCGGCTTCCGTCGGCATGGGCGCGGTGGCTGGCCACCGTCCATCTCCGCAATTGCGCACTGGAGCCGAGTGACGGCGGATGGGCCTGCGTCTATCCGGCCTCTCCGGACTCCGCGCTCATACTCTCGAAAATTTACCCCGCACTGCGTGTGAAATCGAATCCGCAGGCATCCGAATCAGGCATTCTTCCATGGATGGAACGGACACGGGTCCGCCTCGCAAGAGATCGTCGTCCGATCTGGCACGACGGGAAATTGAGGGCGATCCACGATCTCTCAGGCTTGCGGACATGCTCACGAGAACCCCGCGAAACAAGATGATCTGCAGGCTCCGGGAACGCGCAAGCTTCGACGCCGTGATCGTCGAGCCGATCCGCGCGTCGGACTCTTCCGGCAACGACCACGGCCCCGTTCCCTCGACACCCTTTACGGTTCGATCCGCGGTCCTGCAGAGCGAAAGCCTCGGAACCTTCTGGGACATCGAACTCGACGCGGAGAAAAAGCCGTCGGTCGAACATACGGCCCCCGACGCTTCGGTTCTGCTCGCGCGGCCAGCAGGAACGCAGCATTTCCATTCGTCGGTTTCGCTGCCGACGAAGTCTTTCGCACTTCCCGACGGCGGTCAGGCCCGGACCGTCCGAACCGCCTCGAGGCTCGTCGTCGCGCTCCTCCCAGATCGCTCCGCGCAAAGCCCGGCCTCGGCGCTGCGGCTCGACGGAATCTTGGCCCCTTCCGCGATCGAGGCAGATTTCGTCGGGATCGGCCCTGATCTATTCGTGAGACGTGACTCGCTGACCCATCGGTCGGGCAGATATTTCGCGCCGGAGCGGCAGGTGGGCCTATTCCCCGCGTTCGCTCTCTCTGGACGACACCACGACATTGCCTTGTCCGGCAGAAGTCTGCGGATCTTCATGGACGATCCGAGCATCCAGAGCCGCCCCGTCGACATCAGGACCGGAGCGGAAAAGGATCAGGCGCTTCGCGATCTTCTGGATAAAGCGGCTTCCTCCGGACGATTCGACGCGGGGGATCGAGAGATACTGGCGCGAGCCGCGCACCTGGTCGACGCGCTTTCCTCGGAGGGCCTCGCCGCCGAAGAGTTGGAGGTCGCGAGAGCGACCTTGGCAGACATCGTGGACCGCACCCCGATCATCGAAGCGCTACCCAAGCTTCTACGTGAAGACCCCGCCTTCTCCGAAGACCTCAGGTCGTCCGCGGAGAGGGCCCGGCAGGAATCGATCGAGAAGATCGAGGAGGAGTTCACCGGCCCCCGGCGCGAAGCGGAGACAGAACTTGCCGACGCCCGGCGGGCTCTGGAGGAAGCGAAACGCGAACTGTCCCTCGCAGCAGAACGAAGCCGAGCCTATGCCGACGCCACGACATCGGCCATGGCAGAGATGAAGTCGAGCATCGAGGAAGCCGTCATCGCATTCCTCGGCGAGAGCGCGATGGATCTCGCGGCCCGCGTGTCCTCGCTCGAATCGGGCGGATCGCGGCGGGAAACGTCTCCCGACATCGATCTCATAGTCGACCGCCTTTTGGACACTCCCGACTCGCTAGCGCGAGTCGCGTCAGCGCTCGCCTCGGCGAAAGCCGAAACAGAGAGAACGGAGCGCGGATCTCGGCCGAAGGCCTCGAGCCCTCAGGACCGGGCCGGAAGTCTGAGAATGTGGGCCTACGACGCTCATATGCAGTTTGCCGACCTGATGATCACGTTCGTCGCGTCGATGACCTGGCGTGTCCCGACGCTGGCCGGACCTCACCGGGACGCCGCCGCAGAAGCGATCTGCAACGCCGTCGGCGGTGGAGAACACTACGTCGTGCACTGCGATCCGACGATGGTTTCATTCGCCGACCTGGTGGGCCGGAAAGGTGATTTCTTCACCCCCTTCAGCGATGCGATCGAGGAGGCGACGGAAAATTCCGACATTCTCGTTCCGGTCCTGCTGCGCAACATCAACTACGCGCCGTGTCAATTCTGGCTGCAGGCGCTCGCCGATCGCAAGGACGGCTATCCCCTTCCGCGAAACCTTGTGGTGATTTCCACACTGGCCGACGACGGAGGAAGGGTTGGGATCCCCGAGGCGCTCTGGGACCATCTGGTGCCGATTGCGGCAAGCCGGCCATCCGGAGATGCTCCCACATCGGCGCTGCCCGACGCCCAGGCATACAAGTCGATGCAGTGGACGCGCGCGAAAGCCGGAACTGGTCCCATCCCGGAAGGGCTGATGCAGGCAGCGCAGCGTGCTTGTAGAGCGGCGTGCGGCGCGACTTTCGACACGTCGATCGCTCATGACGGCCATTCGCTCCTGACGACTGCGGCCGCGTACCTCGATCTGGATCCCGACGACATCAGACTCGGATTCGAAGCCGCACTCCATTGGAAGCGGCGGACGGAACGGTCGGACGACGAACTGATCGCGAAGGCGATCGACATACTGAAAGGCTGAAGACCGAATGTACGACCCGATCGGCGGCTTCGAGCGCTCGAAACAGTTTCTCATCTCCTACATCGAGACCGCCTTCCGGATCGACGATCCCGACGTGGCCCGAATCCGCCGAGCGATTCTGGAGAAGCCGGGCACGCTCTCATTGGATCCGATCCTGGAGATGGTCCCCCGATACAGGTCGGCAGACACTTCGATCGAAGAACTGGTCGGAGCGGCCGGCGATCGATATCTCGGCGACATGCCTCTCGCACAGCGGCGCGCCTTCGTTGATCTCGTGCTTTCCGGACTCTTCGAAAGTAAGCTCGACGCTAACGGCCGCCGGGTCGGCGCCTACGCCCCGTATGCGCACCAGTTGCAGATGCTGGCGAGGGGGCGGGTCGACGGCCATCCTGGCATCGTGACGTCCGGCACCGGCTCGGGAAAGACCGAGTCGATGATGTTGCCAGTCCTGGCACAGATCGCGTCGGAAGCGGTCTCGTGGAGGGCGCCGTCTCGCGAACTGGGGACACGCTGGTGGGAGGACGGAAACAAGTTCGCCTACCAGCGCGGCGGCGAACGCCGTCCCGCTGCCGTTCGTGCTCTCGTCCTCTACCCGATGAACGCGCTCGTCGAGGATCAGTTGACGCGCCTGAGGAAAGCGCTGGATTCGCCTGCCGCACGCTCCGTCCACGAAGGCCACTTCGCGGGCAACCGCATCTATTTTGGGCGATATACCGGCGCGACGCCGGTTACCGGGTTTCTCGATCACCCGCGGCCGGTGGAAGACTACGAAAAGAAGCGGAAGGAGCGGAAGATCCGTCAGCTTCGAGCGAAGCTTCAAGAGGCCGACACGCTGCAGACCAGGGTCCGAGAGGACGACGAGAACCGCCTGAAGGCGGATCCGACCGCCGACGAGAACCGGTATCTCTTCCAGTCTCTCGACGGGGCGGAGATGTACAGCCGGTGGGACATGTACGCGTATCCGCCGGACATCCTGGTGACCAACCAGGCGATGATGAGCGCCCTGCTTACCCGCGAAATCGACCGCAGCATTCTCGACAAGACCCGCGAATGGCTGCACGGAAGCGTCGACGCTCGCTTTTTCCTGGTCATGGACGAGCTTCATCTCGTCAGAGGCTCGGGGGGAGCGGAGGTCTCGGCTCTCGTCAGACTTCTCCTACAGAGGCTCGGCCTCGACGAGCCGGAGCATAGGCACAAGCTGCGCATTCTCGCGTCGTCCGCGTCGCTGCCGGTCGACGAAGAAGACGTCGCCGAGCGCAGCCTGAACTATCTGACGGACATGTTCGGCTCGGCCGGCACACATGGACGTGCTGAGAAGGAGACGCGTACCAAGGAGATCTGGAAAGAATCGATCGTGAAGGGCGAGGCGATCAAGCCTTCCAGCCCCGGCGAGGCCAATGTCGACGCCCCCACGCTGGTGGAGCTTTCCGAAGAATTCGATCGGGAGATCATCGACTTCGCACGGTGTGGCGCCGCAGTCACGGCAGCCGCCAATCGGCTGTCCGGATTGACGGGCCGGGCATCTCTCGAGGCGGCCGTCACGGCAGCCGGCCGGCTTCTCGGATCGATCCTGGCGGACCGGCCCGCTCCCGTATCCGAGATTGCGGAGAAAATCTGCAACTCGGACGGTTCTCGGGTCGTTCGCGGCTTGATGCTGCTTCGCGCGATCCCGGACATGCCTGACCCGATCCTGCCGGAGACGCTCAGGCCCTCCAAGCGTCTGTTCGCCGAGCTTCCCAGCTTCCGTGGGCACTTCTTCTTCCGCAGCCTCGAGGGACTGTTCGGCTCGCTCACCACCAGCGACGATACAGGCTTCAAGTGGGCAAGCCCGGACGTCGAGCGCGGGGTAGGCTTCGATACCGGAGAGGGGAGCGAGCGGCTCCGCCGCTTCGAGATGCTCTACTGCGAAGCCTGCGGAACGCTCCTCGTCGGAGGACGTCGCGGCGGCGACGGGGCAAAAACCAACAAGGTGTCGCTTCTCCCGACTCCCCAGGCATTGGAAAGTCTTCCGGAGACCGCGTCGACGGGCCGCTTCGAGGACTCCAGCTTCTCCGAGTACGCGGTGTTCTGGCCAAGCCTCGTCGCGCCGTTGCCGGACGATCCGAAGTACCACTGGTCGAAAGCTTCGCTGGATCAGAGGACCGGTGTGGTCTCGGTCGCCGAAGTCGCTGGTCAGATTCCCGGCTACCTTCTCTCCCACCGCTCCAGCGGCAGGGATACGCATAAGCGGTTCGACGACTCGGCAGGCACAGCCGTCCCCTACTGCTGCCCGAAATGCGGCGCGGACTACTCGACTCGGCGACTTTCGGAAAACGCTCTTCGGCGTGAGGGAAGGCTGTCCCCGATCCGTAGCTTCCGGACTGGTTTCAACAAGTTTTCTCAGTTGCTGGCGAGTGAACTCGTCGGAGCCCTGAAGATCCAGGGTGGCGACGGGAAGCTCGTCGCGTTCTCGGACAGTCGGCGGGATTCCGCCAGTCTTGCGATGGAACTGGAAGAGGCGCACCAACGAGACCTCCGTCGCGAGCTTCTCGCCATCGAAGCAGAACGCATCGCAGAAGGACAGTCCTTCACCGCGGACGATGCGATTGCCCTCGAATCGGCCGAGGCAGAAGCCGGTAGAGCCTTCGCCGAAAGGCGCTTGGGCGACCTTGAGGGAATTGCCAAGCGTATCAACGATCTCGAAAAGAGACGGGACAGCGCGAACTTTCCTGTCGCAGTTCCCCTCAAGCACCTCTTCGAGTTCAACGAGGGCGCCGACCGCGAGCATGGAAAGCTGAGGCCGCTTCTCTCGACGCTGGTCGGCCTGGGTGCCAATCCGATCGAGGGCGCAGACACGAAGCGGAGGCTGCTCGGCAAAAGGCGGTGGGAAGAGAACTTCTATCGCCATGAAGACGGGACGTACCGCTGGAAGCAGAGCACGGACGCGAGCGACGCGAAGAAGCTCGATGACGCTCGCTCGCAACTGGAGCTTCAGCAAAGCCCGGAGGCCACGGACCTCCTGTTCAGCAAGACCTATTTCGCGATCGAGGAGACCGGTCTCGGCTGGCCGAGCTTCTACGGGACCCAGGCCTATACGGACGAGTTGGACCGCAAGGACGCGTTGCTCCGAATGTTCGGCGACGCGTACAGGATCGTGCCGAACCGGTTCATGAAGGTCGAGGACGCCAAGCCTTGGGATAGCTGGCATGACGTTTCAAGAAGCCGACGCTTCCGCGAACTCGCAAGATCGATATTCGGAACCGACGCGGCCGCGGCACTTGTCGTAGAGGAGTTCCTGCGAGAGATCGACACGGCCGGTCATCGCAACGGCAAGATCGACGTCCGCAAGCTCTTCCTTCGTCCGACACGTCCCGGCGATCCGTTCTGGCGCTGCGAGAGGTGCTCGAGGGTTCATCTGCACAAGGGCTTCGGGCGATGCACCCGTTGCGCCGAGCCGCTGCCGCAGAAAGCTTCCGGGGTTGTCGACGAACTGCGCGACGGGAATTTCCTGGGTGCGCGTGTCGTCCGAGCCATGAAGGGCGGAGGCGAGCCGTTCCGCCTGCGCTGCCAGGAATTGACCGGTCAGACCGGAGATCCGAGCGAACGCCTTCAGCAGTTCAAAGGGATCTTCGTCACCAGGCAGGGCGAGAGCGCAGGTGCCTTCGATCTCCGACGAAGCGCGCATGAGATCGATCTTCTCTCGGTGACGACGACGATGGAGGTCGGCGTCGACATCGGAGCGCTCCAGGCGGTCTACCAGGCGAACATGCCGCCGCAGCGGTTCAACTATCAGCAGCGCGTCGGTCGGGCAGGGCGTCGTGGTCAGGCGTTCTCGTCCGTCTATACCGTCTGCCGCAGCCGCTCCCACGACCTGCACTACTTCCGAAACCCTGTCGCGATCACCGGGGACGCACCGCCGCCGCCCTTCCTCACCAACGGGTTGACCGATATTCCGGCGAGGCTTCTGCGAAAGTTCTGGATGATCGCCGCCTTCGACGTCCTGCGCGAAGAAGCAGGCGACGAATGGGCGGGCGACGATTTGGTACCGGGAGACTTCCACGGCGAGTTCGTGAGGTGCTCCAAGTATTTCGCGTCCGACGAAGAGTGGCCGCGCAGGCTCTCGGACGCCCTGGACACGACGGAGGGACATCGCCGCAAGCTTGCGAGCCTTCTCGCCTCCTCGTGTTCGGTGGACGAGGGGGATCTTCTGGGACTCGTTTCCCGGGACGCGCTTCTCGGCGCCATCGCAGGCATGGAGGAAGAGTTCGGTCTCCAAGCCACGGGCCTGGCCTCCGCGATGGCGGAGAACGGCCTCTTTCCGCTCTACGGAATGCCGACGCGCAGCCGGAATCTCTACCTTGAGATGGATAAGCAGGGGAACGGCGAGTTCGACGGCTGGGACACGATCGACCGGGATCAAGATATGGCGATCTTCGACTTCGCCCCTGGGAGCGTAGTCGTCCGGGACAAGGAGCGGCATCTCGCCGTCGGTTTCACCGGGGAACTTCCCGATCTCTCGTCACACAAGGAAGTAGACGTCGCGCCCTACGGCAACTGGTACAAGGACAAGTATGTCCTCGGCTACTGCTCGGCGTGCGGCAACTGGCAACGCGACCTTCTCGAATGCGCCGTCTGCGGCTCGTCGATCGACGAGGCGAATCGGCGTGCATGCATCAGTCCGGCGGGATATCGAACGGACTTCTCGCCGCGCCAGGACGACGTCAGGGTCGGCGGGCGCCGGAGCCTGAAGCTGTCGAGCATCGGCACCTTGCAGGAGCCGGATACGACCGGGAATCTCGACGTCTACTTTCAGGAAGTCACCGAGATTCACACCGTCAATCCGGGCCCTGAAGTGCCGGAAGGCGAGCCCTACGGGTTCTCCGTGCGTGAAGTCGTGGACACGCAACCGGTCAGGGGGTTCCCGAAGCGGCGGATCTTCGGCCGCGAGGTCGATACGGTGCTGCTCGACCAGGCCGTTCAAGGCGATCTCGTTGACGATCGTCGCTTCACACTTTCGGGGGATCCGCTTGTCCACGGATGGCTAGCGTCTTCGAAGCGGACGAATGCCCTCCAGATTTCGCCCCGCTACCTGAACCCGGCTTTGCGGATCAGGGAGATCGACTCTTCGCCCTTCGGCGAGCGTCTGCCGGAACTGACCAGCATCCGGGCGGCCGCGATCACCGCGACTCAGATGGTGGTCCAGCGCGCTGCGCTGGATCTCGACGTCGCACCGGAGGAGTTCGAGATCCTGTCGCCACGCTCGGCCAGCGGACCGGACGGCGGCATGAGACCGTTCCTGCAGATCGCCGACAGTCTTGCCAACGGCTCGGGATTTTGCCGTCATCTCCAGACCGGCGACAATGCCGTGCCACACCTGATCCGCAGCATGCTGGACGAACGAGACGTTTGGCCACGCAAGGCCTTGGAGGCGAAGAGCAGTACGCACGATCACAGGAAATCCTGCGACACGTCGTGCTATCTATGCCTGCAGAGGTATGACAACCGGAACTATCACGGCCTGCTCGACTGGCGCTTGGGGATCTCGTACCTGCGCGCCTTTTCGGACGCCGGCTTCATGTGCGGGCTGGACGGTCGCTTCTCCGAAAACTTCGAACTCGAGGACTGGCCGCGGATGGCCGCCGCAATGGCAGACGAAGTGGAAAGCTATGTCCCGGGCCGCCGTCGGCGAGCGATCGGCAAGCTCGACCTTCCGGGCTTCACGGTCGATCGCGATGGAAACAGGTGGGCGGTCGTGGTTCACCCGTTGTGGTCGTTGGAAACTCTCAGGGAGCGCCTCGACATTCCCGAGGATGTCGCGCTCATCGATACGTTCGAGCTTGCACGACGGCCTCTGGCGGCGATCGATGTCGTAAGGAACGGTACGTGACAGACGTAGCTTCGGGGGAGGAAGATGAGAAGGAGGTTCCGTCCAAGAACGGGACCGACTGGTCGGACGAGGACAACGACTTCCTGGTTGAAACGTATCTCAGGATGATGCGACTCGAGCACGATCGTGTCGACTTCATCAAGTCTCATATTCGCCAGGAGGCGCAGGACCGGCTCGAGAGAACCAAACGCTCCGTCGAGTTAAAGCTGATGAACGTTTCAGCCGTACTGTCCGAACTCGGATTCACGCACCTGACCGGATACGCCAGGAAGATGAACTTCCAGCAGAGTCTCTTTGCTGCCATCGAACGGCGTCTCGCCGGCTATCCTGCCGACCTCGAGTTTCTCGAGAACTTCTCTCCGCGGAGCGACAGGCCGTCGCCGAAGCCGGGCCGAAAGGCGGACGCTACGTCCTTCGACGTCGTAGAACCGATACCTCCTCTCAGGAACGCGTCAGCAGAACAGATGGAGGCGCTGTCGCGGCTGGTCCGGAAGTTCGACCCGGCGGCGCGGGACGCCAAGAACAGGATCCTCGGACTGCGTGGCGAACAGTTCGTCTTCGACTTCGAGCAACAGAACATGATCGCCGAAGGAAGGCGGGATCTTCTGAGCGAAGTTCGATGGGTTTCTCGCGATGAGGGAGACGGCCACGGCTATGACATCGTCTCCGTGGACCCGCAAACGGAGAAGAAGAAGTTCATCGAGGTGAAATCCACGCGTGGATCACAGTATGTGCCCTTTTTCCTCTCGCGGAACGAAATCGAAGTCGGTGAGAGGACCGAAGGCTGGCAGATATACCGCGTGTTCGACATCGGGACACGATCTCGCTTGTTCAAGCTGAGGCCCCCGCTCGACGCCTGCACCAGAATGAGACCGGAAACCATGAAGGTCTGGCCTTTCTCGACTCTGGAAAGCAGCAGGAGTATGCCTGACGCATGACCTACGAGACGAGAAAGCCCGTCGTGATGAAGAGGACGCCGCAGCGCTGACGCTGCCGGCGATCACCATCGTGCGCCCTCATGACGGGCGGCTTTCCATCTCCGCCGGGCTTCATGCACCGGCCAGTCTCGAGGTCCGGCGCCATGAATCTGCGCCTTCTCATCCTGTCCGATCTCCACCAGAACGACGGCGGCCGACCGTTCGACCCCGCCACCGAGATCACCGCGCCGTTCGACGTCGCGATCGTCGCCGGCGACTGCGCCGGCCGGCTGACGTCGTCGCTTGCCTGGCTGGGCGAGCGTTTCCCCGGCACGCCGACGATCTACGTTCCGGGAAACCACGACTGGTATCGCGACGGCGGTCCGTTCGGCTTCACGATCGAGAACGAGCTTTCGGCTGGCCGTGATCTGGCGGCGCGGCTCGGGGTCACGCTCCTGTCCGACGACGCCGTCGAGATCGCGGGCATCCGCTTCCTCGGCGCGACGTTGTGGACCGACCTGCGCTCGCGGCATCACGCGACGAGGCGGCATGCGTTCGCGGACGCGAACAGGTGGATGAACGACTACCACTGCATCCACCGGAACTCGTCCACACGCCGTTCGCGCCGGATCACGCCGAGCGACACGCTGGACTGGCACCGAGCCTCGCGGCGGTTCCTGGCCGGAGCCTTCGCCGAGGATGCCAATCCTGCCCGCACGATCGTCGTCACGCATCATGCGCCGAGCCTGCGGCCGCTGTCGCTGCCGGACGATCCGCTGAACCACTGCTACGCCAGCGACCTCGAGCCCGAGATAGCAGCGTGGCGGCCGGCCCTGTGGGTCCATGGACACATCCACGCCGGCAGCGACTACACGATCGCCGGGACGCGGATCCTTGCGAACCCGCTGGGCCGGGCCGACGAGAACAGCGGCTTCCGAGCGGATTCGATCGTTTCGCTCAACGCGGCCGAAACCGATACATGACATGCATGCCCACCGCCGCATTCTTGCCCGACGCCGTCCGCAAGGTCATCGAGCGCCTTCCCGTCCAGTCGACGAAGGACGTGAAGGAGATGCGTCGCCGGGGCGAGGCCAATCGGCTCCTGGACCTGATCGAGGCCTGCGATGCCGAACTGGCGAAGCGCCCGATCGAGTACGACGGCGACACGGCGGCGAAAATGATCGAGGCCGAAGGTGTCGTCGAGAACTACGACCTCGCGTCCGCCACCCGGTATGCCTTCTCGAGTTCCATCCGGCGTCGGAGGACGAGAGGCGGATCCTGTCCTGGATCGCCGCCAACCCCGGCGGCTCCTATGCCGATGCCCTGAAGGCCTACGGCAAAGGCGATCTCTCCTTGGCGATCGAGCACCTGGTCTATGACCGGTTCGGCTGCTTCCGGCGGTTCGTGGAGGATCATGAGGACCAATCATCCGTCCTCATCCAGAAGGAGCGCGGTCAGGGGAGCGTACGCTACACGCTCCGTCCTGCCGTGTTGCCCGTGCTGAGCGAACTGGGACTCGTCTAGACCGCCGCGGCCCGCATCCGACCGCCAGAGGCCGCCGAAAGTCGCGTGACGCTCGGTGATCCCTGCCTAGTTGTTCTTGGAACAATCAGGGAGGAACCGATGGTCAAGGACAGCAGGCAGACATTCGATCCGGGGAGGCGGCGCGTCCTTGCGACAGCCGCGCTCGGCGGGGCGGCGCTGGGCGGGGCCGGGATCCTCGGGACGCGTTCGGCGATGGCGCAGGCGGCCGGGCCGCTGGTCCCGCAGTCGATGCTGGAGCAGGGGCAGCCGATCGTCACGCCGCCCTACGGCGTTCCATCGCCGTTTGAGAAGGACGTGGTGCGCCGCCCGACGGACGGGACGCCGACCGACCTGTCGTCCTGGAGCTTCACGCCGCTGCAGGATCTGCACGGGATCATCACGCCGAACGGGCTGTTCTACGAGCGCCACCACAACGGCGTGCCGACGATCGATCCCGACCAGCACGAGCTGATGATCCACGGTCTGGTCGATCGACCACTGATCTTCACCATGAACGACCTGATGCGGTTCCCTGCGGTCTCGGTCGTCCACTTCCTCGAGTGTTCGGGCAACTCCCTGTCGGAGTACGGCAGCAAGCCGGCCGCGAACGTCCAGACCTCACACGGCCTTCTGTCCTGCGTCGAATGGACCGGCGTGCGCCTGTCGACGCTCCTCGACGCCGTTGGCGTCAAGCCCGAGGGCAAGTGGATCCTCGCCGAAGGCGCGGACGCCGCGGCGATGACCCGCTCCATCCCGATGGAGAAGGCGCTCGACGACGCGCTGATCGCCTTCGGCCAGAACGGCGAGGCGCTGCGACCGGAACAAGGCTACCCGGTGCGCCTCCTCCTGCCGGGCTTCGAGGGCAATATGAGCATCAAGTGGCTGCGGCGGCTGAAGGTCGGCGACAAGCCGTTCGAAACGCGCGAGGAAACCTCGAAATACACCGACCTGATGCCAGACGGGCGCGCCCGGCAGTTCACCTTCACCATGCAGGCGAAATCGGTGATCACCAGCCCGGCCGCCGGCGGCATGATCGAGGGCGGCCCGGGGCCGGTCCAGATCTCCGGCATCGCCTGGTCCGGCGCCGGCCGGGTGAAGAAGGTCGACGTCTCCGTCGATGGCGGGCGCTCCTGGGCGGAGGCGACGCTCGACGGGGAGCCGCTGCCGAAGGCGCTGACGCGATTTCGGCTGCCTTGGCGCTGGGACGGCTCGCCGACGGTCATCGCCAGCCGGGTGACCGACGAGACCGGCTACGTCCAGCCGACGCGGGAGGACCTCATCTCCGAGCGCGGCAATGCCTACACCTATCACTACAACGCCATCGCGCCGTGGAAGATCGGCCAGAACGGGGAGGTGACCAATGCCTATGCTGCCGGAGCTTAAGACCGTCGCGGCGCTGGCCGCCGGGTTCGTCGTCGCTTCCACCGCCGTCGGCTTCGCTCAGTCGGCGGCCAAGAGCACGCCCGACCAGCCGCTCGGGATCGGCTCGAAGCCGTCGGCCGACCTGGTGAAGGCCTGGAACATCGACATCTCGCCGGATGGCCAGAACCTGCCGGACGGCAGCGGCTCGGTGGCGGACGGCAAGGAGATCTTCGCCAGCACCTGTGCCGCCTGCCACGGCGAGACGGGCGAGGGCGGCGAAGGCATGGTCGGCGGCCGCCTCGTCGGCGGCAAGGGCACGCTTGCGACGAACAAGCCGGTGAAGACCGTCGGCAGCTACTGGCCGTACGCCACAACGCTCTACGACTACGTCCATCGCGCCATGCCGTTCAACGCTCCGCAGTCGCTGACGCCGGACCAAGTCTATGCGGTCTCGGCCTATGTCCTGAATCTCAACGGGATCGTCCCGGACGATGCGGTGATGGACAAGAACACGCTGCCGAAGGTCGAGATGCCGAACCGTGACGGCTTCGAGCCGATGGACACGAAGACGCTGGCGAAGACGACTGCCTGCATGGAGGGCTGCGAGCCGCTCGTCGGGCCGCAATAGGGGCGCTGGCTCTGCCGTAGTTCGGCAAGTTCTCAGCGCATCGGAACCGGCCGTCCATCCCGGCGGCCGGTCGCCAAATTTCGATCACGAGGCTATCCATGCCCACCGCGGGAGGCGCTGCCGCGTCGGCTGCATTCGACGAGTTCCCGGATCCGCACGACAAGATGCTCGGCGACGAGGCGGCGAGCGTCTTCGTATTCCTGCCAGTCGACGCGCGGGCGGGTGATCGCGATCCGGGCCCGCATGTCCGGCGGGATCTCCTCCTCAGGCGAGAAGCAGCGCCGTCCGCATTTCATAGTCCACGGCGTCCGGCTCGCGGTCGGCGAAGCTGCCGAGTGGACGGCAGTGTCGTGCGCGTCCGCTCATCGCTTCCGCCTGACGTAGCCGGCCGAGATCTGCCGGATGAGCCGCTCTTCGATCTCGTGCTGCCCGCGGATCAGGCCGCGGACCGCCTCGCGCGGGTCGCCGCCGGCCTCCGCGATCGCGGCCTCGACCACGTCGTCCGGGACCTCCGGAAGATCGACCGTCGACTTCTCCGCCTTCGCCATGACGACCTCCATGAGAACCCCCGAGCAGAATCGGGGTTGACCGACAGCTAATGTTCTTATTACGTTCTCGTCCATGATCAAGCGCACGAAGATGACCGTAGCCGTCGTGGCAAAGTGCCCGACGCATCGCACCGCCGGATAGGGCTCTTCGCCCGTCGCCCGGCGATCGCCCCTTCACGGCATCTCCGGACGACGACCATGAGCCTCCGCCTCGATCATTCCCCTTCCGATATTCCCGTTCTCCCCGAGAGCCTCCTGACGGAGGCGCGACGTCGCGCGTCGAGCCGCCGCTTCGGCCCGGCCGGCACTGTGCGCTGCCTCGGCCGGCCGGCATTCCGGTCTGCGCTCGCGCGCGACCTCGGTCTGCTGCTGGATCTCGACCCGGACGTTGCCGCCTGGTGGTGCCTGCCGGCCGTCGTGGAATTCGCCGATGGCGACGGGGAGGTCATCGAGCGCGTGCCTGACTTCCTCGTCCGCGGCACCGACGGCCGCGACCGCTTCCTCGACGCCGGCGAGACCGGCCTGACCCCGGTCGATCCCTTGGTCGCATATCGAGCGGTCCCCGAAGACGAGATTCGTCAAGAACCGCTCCTTTCGAACGCCCGCGACGCCATGCGCTACGCGAAACGCGTAGTGCCGCTCGGCGACCGGGTACGGCTGCTCGCGTATCTGGCCGAGATGTCGCCGATCACGCTCGTGGAAGCCGCTTCCGCGATGCGCGAGAGCAGTGAGCCCGTCGGTGCCGTCATAGCGCTGGCGCTGAGAAGGATCGTCCGCATCGACTGGGAAGACACCCCGATCGGACCCGAGACCGCAGTGAGATCCCGATGAGACGACAGTACCGAGGCATCCCGTCGGCTGCGCGGCGCGCAGCGGCGCAGGAGAATGAAGAAGACGAGGCAGAGCGGGAATTTTCGCGGCAGCAGGTGCTGCGGCAGATCGAGCGCCTCCGGGCTTCCGAACGCCTGATCTTCGACGCGATCAGCGCCGACGTCGCGGCCGCCGCGAACGCGCGACCGGATCGCAGCCTGTTGCTGGCCGCGGTCGTGTTCGACGGCCGCTGGTGGACGCCGGCGGCCACCGCTACCAAGGTGGCGGCGCGTCATGCCTACGGCGACGTGATGTACGATCCCGTCGTGCTCGCAACTCCGAACAGCAAGGCATCAGGGCAGTCGTTTGGCACCTTCGAAATCGATCGCGTTCCTGCATTCCTTGCCGAAAACTCGCTCATCTGCCTCTTCGGCGAGGACGACGCCATTCCGGACCTGCTCCGGACGTTCGCCGACGCGATCCTCGAGGTGCGCGAGCCGTCGCGAGACCTGCTCGCGGAGGAGATCGGCTTCGGTGACGCCTCGGACCTTCCTCACCCGCTCGGCTTCCGGGACCTCGCGCCGGATCATTTCGACTTCGCGCTGTCTCGCGGCCGCACGCCTGCGGAGCGCTTCTCCCTGCTCGCGTCGCTGGCGCGGAAGGACGCGCCGGAGCGCGAGCGAGCGGATCCGCAGCCGGATCCCGCGGAGGGGCCGCGACTCGAGAATCTCGACGGCTTCGGAGACGCCAAGCGTTGGGGGCTCCAGCTTGTCGAGGATCTGCGTGCGTTCGCGGCGGGCGAGATCGAGTGGCGTGACGTCGATGCGGGTGCACTCGTCGTCGGACCACCCGGGACGGGGAAGACGACGTTCGCCGAAGCACTGGCGAACAGCGCCGGGGTTCATTTCGTGCCGACGAGCTACTCGGACTGGCAGACGAACAGGGGCGGCTACCTCGGCGATGTCTTGAAGGCGATGCGCGCCGTCTTCAGCGAGGCGGCCGCGAACATACCCGCCCTCGTGTTCATCGACGAGATCGACACGGTCCGCGGCCGCGGCAGCACCGACAGAAACGACGGCTGGTTCACGGCGATCACGACGTGTTTGCTGGAGTGCCTCGATGGAATCGGCCGGCGTGAGGGGGTCATCGTGATCGCTGCCTGCAACGACGACCGGAACCTGGATCCTGCGCTCGTCCGATCGGGGAGGCTCGACCGCCGCTTCTTCATCGGCCTGCCCGACGAAGCTGCACTGGCCGGCATCTTCCGGTACCACCTCGGCGACGGGATCGACCGCGACGTCATCGAGAAGGTCGCGACGCTGTTCGCGGGGACGATGTCGGGAGCGGACGTGGTGCGGATCGCTCGCGACGCTCGCCGCATCGCGCGCCTGGCGAAGCGGCCGCTGGCCGCCGAGGATCTCGTCGCGGCCGCGGTTCCGGAGGATCGGCGCTCGCCGGCGGTCATCCGGCGCGTTGCGATCCACGAGGCCGGACATGCGATCGTTCGGATGCTGTTCGGTCAGGTGCCGAGATCGCTGTCGATCATTGCGAGCGGAGACCTCGGCGGCTTCGTGTCGCACGACGTCGACGCCGCGAGCATCGAGGGGCTCGGCTCGGAAATCGCACGAGACGTCATCGCAATGCTGGCAGGTCGGGCGGCGGAGGAGGTGATTCTCGGCGTCGTGTCCGGCGGGGCAGGCGGACCGAAGGATTCCGACCTCGGGCATGCGACGCGTCTCGTCGCCGCGGCGGAAGGTGTCTACGGCTTCGGTGAGACGCTGGCGCACGGGCTCGATGTCGACGGTCGGCGTGTGCATGAGCGGCTGGCGCGGCTCTACGCGGAGGCAGTCATGCTCGTCCGCCGCCACCGCCTCGACGTCGAGGCGCTAGCTGCGCTGGCGATCGAGAAGCGCGTTCTCGGCCGGGCGCTTCTGGCGGAGTTCGCCCTCCGGCGCGGTCTTGGCCGCGCCGGATAAGCCAACGGCCTCGCGACAGAGTAGGGCCTCGGCAGGTACGCACCTGCCGAGGCCCAGCGTCTTTCCTCAGGCCGCTTCCCACACCTTGTTCAGGATCCGCGCCGCGATCGTCGCCTTGTCCTGCGGGAGAAACCGGCCGTAGTGCTGGGCGACCATCTCCAGGGTATCCTGGATCGCGTAGCTCGCCTGCTCGTAGTATCCTCATTCCGAATGCGACCGGCGGCCGCCAGCCGCCGAACGGTTGACGATCAGTCGCGAACTCTCATCGGGCCGTCAGGCCCGTTGCGCAGGCGATGCAACGGCGCCAGGAGAGATCCACCGTAAGGATTTCTCGCCGCACCTCCGACAGTCACTGGAAGGAAATACGGGCCGACGGCAAGGAATTGCTATCGGCCTGCTTTGTGCTTAACATTTCAGTAACACATCTGAACGCCTTCGGCAGGAATTAAGCCAAAGGCCGTCTATCGGTGTGCCAATTCAAGACATTGGTGTACTTTTGCAAAACTTTGGTGACCTTGACACCGGTGCTCGGCCACCCGCCGCCCCCAACCTTCGCCCCCTCAATGCCGGAAGTGCCGCATCCCCGTCAGCACCATGGCGATGCCGTGCTCGTTCGCCGCGGCGATGACCTCGTCGTCGCGCATCGAGCCGCCGGGCTGGATCACCGCCGTGGCGCCCGCCTCCACTGCCGACAGGAGCCCATCGGCAAACGGGAAGAAGGCGTCGGAGGCGACCACCGAGCCGATCGTCGCGGGCTTGTCGGCACCGATGGCCCGTGCCGCGTCCTCGGCCTTGCGCGCCGCGATCCGGGCCGAATCGACCCGGCTCATCTGCCCCGCGCCGATGCCGACCGTCGCCCCGCCTTTGGCATAGACGATGGTGTTGGATTTCACATGCTTGGCGACGCGGAAGGCGAAGCGCAGATCCGACAGCTCCGCCTCGCTCGGCGCGCGCTCCGTCACGACCTTCAGGTCGAGATCGTCGACGACGCCGTTGTCGCGGGACTGGACGAGCAGCCCGCCGGCGACGGACTTCACGAAGCGCCCGGGCGCGCGCGGGTCCGGCAGGCCGCCGGTGAGAAGCAGGCGAAGGTTCTTCTTGGCGGCGACGATGGCGATCGCCGCGTCGTCGGCCTCCGGCGCGATGATGACCTCGGTGAACACCTTTACGATCGCCTCGGCGCTCGCGGCATCGAGCCGGCGGTTGAGCGCGACGATGCCGCCGAAGGCCGAGACCGGGTCGCAGGCGAGCGCCGCGCGGTAGGCCGAGACGAGATCGGCCCCTTCGGCGACCCCGCAGGGATTGGCATGCTTGATGATCGCCACCGCCGCGGTCCGGGCGGGATCGAACTCGCCGACCAGCTCGAAGGCGGCGTCGGTGTCGTTGATGTTGTTGTAGGAGAGCGCCTTGCCCTGCACCTGGCGGGCCGTGGCGACGCCCGGCCGGGCCTCGCCGGTGCGGTAGAAGCCCGCCCACTGATGCGGGTTCTCGCCGTAGCGGAGCGGCTCGGCGAGTTCGCCCGCAATGGCGACCCGCTTCGGCGTCGTCTCGCCGAGGCTCTCGGCGAACCAGGCCGAGACTGCCGCGTCATAGGCGGCGGTGCGGGCATAGGCGCGGCCGGCGAGGGTGCGGCGCAGCGCGATGCCGGTTTCGCCGCCGCTGTCCTTGAGGGCGGCGAGCACGTCGCCATAGTCGGCCGGATCGACGACGACGGCGACATAGCCGTGGTTCTTGGCGCCGGCCCGGATCATCGCCGGCCCGCCGATGTCGATGTTCTCGACGATGGTTTCACGTGAAGCGCCGGAGGCCCGCGTCGCCTCGAAGGGATAGAGGTTGACGACCAGGAGGTCGATGCCGGCGATGCCGTGCTCCTCCATCGCGCGGGCATGGGCCGCATCGTCGCGGATGCCGAGAAGCCCGCCATGGACGCCCGGATGCAGCGTCTTCACGCGGCCGTCCATGATCTCGGGAAAGCCGGTCAGTTCGGAAACGTCACGGACGGCAAGGCCCGCCTCGGTGAGCGCCGTCTGCGTTCCGCCGGTCGAGACCAGCTCGATGCCGAGGTCGGAGAGCCCCCTGGCGAAGTCCTCGAGGCCGGACTTGTCGGAGACCGAGATCAGCGCGCGGCGGATCTTCACCCGGTCGGGCAGCGGCGTGGCGTTGGCTTTGACGGACATCTCTCGGCTTCCTCGGCTTCGCCCGGCGGCCGCAGGCGGCGCAACGACCGGGCGCGTGTCACGCGGCATCTGCTCCGCCGCAGGGTCATGGCGCCCTGATAGTCGCCTTGCCCCGCCGCGACAATGCCCAGTCCTGTCCTCACGGCCACGCCCGGCGCACGGTCCCGCCCGGCCCAGACGGATCACAGGTAGCGCGGCATGCCGAGTTCGAGGGTGCGCGTCGGCGGCAGGTTGAAGCGGTCCGCCGGCCGCAGCGCCAGCCGCGCCATGGTGGCATAGGCGAACAGGAACGGCCCGAGGGTCCGCGAGAAGATCGGCGGCGCCACCGGCCGTTCGAGGCCGACGATATAGACGGTGTTCTCCGGGTCGGCGCCGAGGCTCAGGAGTTCCCCGGCGATCAGCGAGGGCAGGTTGATGCGCTGCAGATAGCCGACAGAGACGACGATGCGGGCAAGGTCCGGGCGGATGTCGGTCCGCTGGATCCGCTCGTCCTGGGCGACGCGGGGGATCGCCCGGGTGCGCACCGAGACGAGGATGGTGCGGGAAAACCGCGTCTCGGCGAGATCGGTCATCTCCACCAGCGTGTGCGGGATATTCGCCCCGCGCCGCACCAGGAAGACCGCCGAGCGGCCGGTCGTCGGCGGGCGGCCGCCGCAGGCCTTCAGATATTCCCGCATCCCCTGTTCCTCCCCCTCCTGGATGCGGGCCATGCGCATCTGGCCGATCCGCCAGGAGACGGCGAGGAAGATCACCGCCGAGGAAAGCCCGATCGGCAGGAGGCCGCCGGCCTCCAGCTTGCCGAGATTGGCCCCGACGAAAGCGAGGTCGAGGCCGAGGAAGATCACCGTGACGCCCACCGAGACCGCCCGCCAGCCGCCCCGCCCCGGCTCCTTCAGCCGGTAGGCGAGATAGAGCGCCGTGGTGCTCAGCATCGCGCCGGCAACCGCGATGCCATAGGCGCTGGACAGGGCGTCCGACGAGCGGAAGGTGAGGATCACGATGGCGGTGCAGAAGCCGACCAACGTGTTGACCGCCGGGGCGAGGAGGTCGTGGGGGTTGGTCGGCGAGAAGTAGCGGATCCGCATCGAGGGCAGGAAGTCGAGGCGCATCGACTGGCTGGCGAGGCTGGCGATGCCGGTGATCACCGCCTGCGAGGCGATGATCGAGGCGAGCGTCGCGAGGATCACCGCGAAGGGCAGCATGATGCCGCCGAACAGGCCGTAGAAGGGGCTGTCCGTCACCTCGCCGGACAGCACCAGCGCGCCCTGGCCGAAATAGTTGATGGCCAGGGCCGGAAAGGCGATGAACACCCAGGCATTGGTGATCGCCCGCCGGCCGAACTGGCCGAGATCGGCATAGAGCGCCTCGCCGCCGGTCACCGCGAGGAAGACCGCGCCGCAGACCGCCGCCGCGACGGCCGGGTGGGCGGCGAGATAGACGATGGCATAATGCGGCGAGACGGCCTCGAGCACCGCCGGAACCCGGACGATCTGGACCACCCCCGAGACCGCCAGCATGGCGAACCAGACGAGCATGATCGGTCCGAAGGCCCGGCCGATGCGGCCGGCGCCGAGGAACTGGGCGGCGAACAGGCCGATGACGATGGCGAGCGCCACGGGCACGATCAGATGGTCGAGGCTGGAGGTGATCTCGCCCAGACCCTCCACGGCGGACAGCACCGAGATCGCCGGCGTCAGCACCGCATCGCCGAAGAGCAGCGCGCCGCCGGCGAGCGCGATGGCGAGAAGGAAGAGCGACTGCGGCTTCAGCCCGTGGCGGCGATCGAGCCGGAGCAGCGCCGCAAGCGCCAGGATGCCGCCCTCCCCGGCATTGTCGACGCGCAGGATCCAGAACAGGTATTTGACGGTCACGACGAGAATGAGCGCCCACAGGATCAGCGACAGGACGCCGAAGACGGCGGGGGCGTCCGCCCCGCCGCTCGCCGTGAGCGCGACCTTGAAGGCGTAGAGGGGGCTGGTGCCGATATCGCCGAAGACGACGCCGAGGGCGCCGATGGTCAGGCCGGCGCCGGCCGTGGCGCCATGGCCGGCCGTGGCCGGCGTGCCGGTCCGGGAGGCCTCGATGGGGGTGTCGATCATGATCGAACGGCGGAAAGCCGTCACTCCGTTACGCAGGCGTCGCCGCGGTGGCTGCGCACCGGAGACGGCCCGTCGGGAAAAGCTGGGGATTGTTCGGAAGGATCGGCCGGCGGGGGCCCTCAGGGCGGCGCCGGCCGGCCGGGGTGGACTGCGCCGGCATCGTTACGCCGCGGGCATGGTTCCATGGTTGGTCCGGCCAGATATGGGAAAGCGAGGCATCGTTTGTCAGCCCATAATGCTGGCGGCATCATTAAGTTCACGCCACGTCGTCCGGCCGGGCCCAAGCGGCGCACAGGACGGATGCGGCGCGTCCATGAGCCTCGCTGCAGGCGGAGTCAATCGCGGCGCGACCTGTTGGGAGAAGACATGCTTGCCGGGGACGCGATGCCGCAGGAGCGGCAGCGGGCCGCTCAGCGGCTAGGCCCGGCTTCGTCTTCGGACGTGCGCCCGGCCCGGAAGGGGGCGGTCTTCGCCCCGAGATCGTCGAAGGTCTTCGGCACCGTGGTCACCGCCCGGTTCAGGCCGCCGCAGCCGCCGAGCAGCGAGGCGGAGAGGAGGCCGGCAACGACGAGGACGGCGGGGTGGCGCGGGCGCAAGGTCATGCGGGAAAGATCTGGCGGGGCTGGCCGCAAGGTAAAGGCCGTGGCGCGCGAGCCGGCGGGTTCCGTCCGCCGCGCCGCACCGCGTTGCCCCCCGCGTCGTCAGGACATCCGCTCGAAGGCCCAGGCGACCTCGGGCGTCAGCCCCGGATCGACCTCGACGACCAGCTGCAGGGTCCGGCGCGAGCCGGAAGTGTCGGCGAAGAAGATCGAATCCTCCACCGTGAAGGGCCGGTCGGCGGAAAAGCGCCAGAGCTGGCCGCGAAGCGACAGGCGGGCGGTGCCGCCGATCGTCTCGACGCTGACCTGCGGATGCAGGTGAAACCGGATCGCCGCCCGCTTGGCGTCCTCGCGCCCCCGCGGCTTGCGGGTCGCCATGAGGTGATCCTTGCCCGACAGCATCGCCCCGTCCGCCGAGAGCTGCAGGCGCCGCTGGTGCAGGAAGCCGAATTCGCGCTCGTAGCCGTCATGGGTCGCGTCGAAGCCGATGGTGCGCTCGCTGCCTTCGGCGGCGATCTCGTCGACGCGAACCTCCGTCGGCCCGGGAACGAGGGGCGAGCCGAGAAAGCGGTCGAGCTGCGGCTGGCCGGCGAAGCGCGAGGAGGAGCGGTCCTCCACCGTGACGGTGGAATGGGCCGCGGTCGAGCGGGAGAGACGCCGCAATTCCGGCTGGCCGGGCTGCGGCGAGCCGCAATTGACGACGATGCGCGCCGCCTGCGACGACAGTTCGAAGGCCAGCGTCCCGGCATGGGCGCTGCGCGACAGCGCCACCTGCGGCGGGCAGCCGGTGTCGGCGATCACCACCGTGCCGCCGGCCGCCAGCCGGTGGTAGCCGGAGTGCCGGGCGTTGGAGAGCGGCTCGCCGAGTGTCTCGTCGAAGCGCATCAGCGCCGCGAGGAGCTGCATCTCGCAGGCGCCGGTGCCGTTGAACAGCGCCAGCGTGCCGTCGGCATGGCGGAAGAAGCGCAGCGCCGGCAGCATCCGGTCGATCGCCGAATAGATGCCCTTGGGGACCGGCTGGCCCTGGTTGACGAGGGTCTCGCGGATCGGCAGCAGTTCGGCGAGGATCGCGGCGAGGGCCGCCGGGTTGCGGCTGGCATGGCCGCCGTCGGGAAGGATCTGCCGGTCGAGCTCGTCGGCGAGATGCTGGACGCTCGCCCTCGCCCGGCCCGCCGGCATCGGCAGGCAGACGCCGGCCAGCGCGATCGCCATGCGCACCATCAGCCGCGGCATGCCGGCCGGCGCCTCCTGGGCGATCGACCGCAGATAGCGGGTCTGGGCGCTGAGGCTGCGCAGGAACCTCCGGTAGAACTCGTAGTCGGCCGTGCCGAGCAGGAGGTCGCCATGGTTCAGCCAGGCGATGAGCCGCCTTGCCGCCACCTCCGGTTCGAAGGCCGGCCCGCCGAGGCGCCCGGAAGAATGGCGCAGCCAGTCGGAGACGAGAGCCCGGGCGTTCTTGATCGCCAGGGCGTCGCCGGCCGCCGCATGGTGGCGCAGCCAGAAGAAGCTGTGGAGTTCGGCGGAAAACTCGTCCGAGGGCGAAGGCGCCTGGAAGATCGAGCCGCGGCCCGCCTCGACGAGCCGCCCGGCGAGATGGAACCTGCCGGCATAGATCGCCTCGGCGACGAAGGGATCGCCCTGGTGCAGCGTCGGCGGGATGACGGCCAGGCGCTCCGGCGCCGAGCCGACGAAGCGCAGGCGATGCAGCGGACCGGTACGCAGCCGCCGACGCAGGCGCCGCCAGGCCTCCTGCATCGTCAGAACCGCAATCTGCGGGTTTTCCGCCAACGCCGTCGACACTCCGATCACCCCATGGCCGGCCCTTCGCGAGGGCTCACGCGTCGCCTTTGAAGCCGCGGAGGCGCCGTCTTGGGCGCCCCTCACAGGCCGTCGAGAGCCAAGTTTCCGCCATTAGGGTAAACAAAGCCTTACCGACCGCAGGGATCACGTAACGGAATGGAGCGCCGTATTAGTCTGGAAATCAAGGTTTTTCGTGTCTGAACCTTGCGGCAAAGAATCCGTCCATGCCGCCGCCCGCCGCCCCGCCCAACATGTCGGGCGTGGTGCGCAGGGTTCCCTCGGCCGAGACGGCGAATTCGAAGCCGGCCATTTCGCCGGGCTCGATCGCTTCGAGGCGGTAGCCCGGCCGCGCCGCAAGGAAGGCTTTTGCGACCGCCTCGCCTTCCCGCATGTCGAGCGAACAGTTGGCGAAGACCAGCCGGCCGCCGGGCGCGACGAGATCGGCGGCCTTGTCGAGAAGCCGCAGCTGCAGGGCCGCGAGCTTGTCGATCTCGGCGTCGTCTTTGGTATAGGCGACGTCGGGATGACGGCGGATGGTGCCGGTCGAGGAGCAGGGCGCGTCGAGGAGCACCGCATCGAACCAGGTCTCCGGTGAATAGTCCAGGACGTCGCCGACAACCGTCTCGGCCGCAAATCCGAGCCGGCCGAGATTGTCCTCGAGCCGCTTCATCCGCGTCTTGGACTGGTCGAGCGCCGTGACCCTGGCGCCCAGCGCGCAGAGCTGCGCCGTCTTGCCGCCGGGAGCGGCGCAGAGATCGGCAACGGCAAGGCCGCTGATCTCCCCGAGGAGCCGGATCGGCAGCGTCGCCGCGACGTCCTGGACCCACCAGTCGCCTTCCGCAAAGCCGTCGAGCGCCGAGATCGCGCCCTCGCCGCCATCGAGCCGCACCGTTCCCGGGCCGTTCGCAACCCCGCCGCCGATCGCCCGGCCGCCGAGACGCGCCGCCCAGGTCTCGGCATCGCGCTTCACCGTCAGGTCGATCGGCGCCCGCGACAGATGGGCGGCGGCGATCGCGCCGGCGCGCTCGGCGCCATATTGCGCGGCGAGCCGGTTCCACAGCCAGTCGGGACAGTTCGTCCGGGCATCGGCCGTCTCGGCGCCGAGATGCTTCACCTCGCGGGCGATCCGCCGCAGCACCGCATTGACGAGGCCGGTGAAGCGCTGGGCGCGCGGATCGGCGGCGGCGCTGGCGACGGCAAGGTCGACGGCGGCCGAATCCGGCACGTCGAGGCAGAGGATCTGCGCCGCGCCCACATGCAGGACATGACGCAGCGAGGCGGCGTTCGGCGGCAGCGGCCGTTCGAGCCGCGCCGCGATCTCCGCCTCGATGGTGCCGCGAAACCGCAGGGACGACGTCAGGATCGCCTTCACCAGCGACTGGTCGCGGGGGCTCAGCTGGCGGAAATGCGGATGGCCGCCGACCGGATCGGTCAGCCCGTCGAGGGAGGTCTGCTTGTCGACGACGGCGGAAAGAAGCCGCGCCGCCACCTGCCGCGCCGCAAGGCCCGGCCGGTCGGCGTCGCCGAAATTCGGCCTGCCACCGCCCTGCGGACGTTGCGGCCTGCCGGCCCCCGCCTGTTTGCGCTTCGCACGCGTGGCTTCACCCGCCGTTCCGGGCTCCTGCGGGCCGCTCAACCCCAGGGTCCGCGATGGGAGCGGCCGCGGGAAGAGGGGCGCTTCTCGGCCGAGCCCCGGCCCCAGGGACCGGGATGGTCGTCCTCGCGTTCGTCGCTGCGCGGATCATAGGCCCGCCCGTCCCAGGGTCCGGCCCGCGCGGCGCTGCCGCCCGGCAGCTGCGAGGCCGCGCGCGCCTGACTCCGGCGAGGCGAGGTGCCGTCGCCGAGCCGTTCCCGCGCCTCGAAGCCGAGCGTCTCGCCGCCCATCTGCGTCGCCAGCTCGCGGAGCGCGGCAATGCGGTTTTCCGTCGCCGGATGGGTCGAGAACAGACCATCCATGCGTTGTCCGCTGAGCGGATTGATGATGAACATGTGAGCCGTGGCTGGATTGCGTTCCGCGCTCCGATTCGGGATCCGACGGGAGGCGCCGGCGATCTTGCCCAGCGCCGAGGCGAGCCACAAGGGCTGGCCGCAGATTTCCGCGCCGCGCCGGTCGGCCTCGTATTCCCGCGTCCGGCTGACCGCCATCTGCACCATCATCGCCGCAAGCGGCGCGACGATCATCGCGGCAAGGACCCCGATGAAGCCGAGCGGATTGTTGTTGTCGCGGCTGCCGCCGAAGAAGAAGCCGAAATTGGCCAGCATCGAGATCGCGCCGGCGAGCGTCGCGGTGATCGTCATGGTCAGGGTGTCGCGATGTTCGACATGGGCGAGTTCGTGGGCCATGACGCCGGCGACCTCCTCGGGCGTCAGCGCCTCCAGGAGCCCGCGGCTCGCCGCCACCGCGGCGTTCTCAGGGTTGCGGCCGGTGGCAAACGCGTTGGGCTGGTCGCTGTCGATGACGAAGACCCGCGGCATCGGCAACCCGGCCCGGGCCGTGAGCTGCTCGACGATCCGATAGAATTCCGGCGCCGTGCGCGCGTCGACCTGGCGGGCGCCGTACATCTTCAGCACCAGCTTGTCGCCGTTCCAGTAGGCGAAGAGGTTCATGCCGAGCGCGATGACCAGCGCGATCAGCATGCCGGCCCGCCCGCCGATCAAAAGCCCCGCGCCCATGAAGAGCGCGGTAAGGAAGGCGATCAGCATCGCCGTCTTGATCATGTTCATGGGGTGGCTCGCACCGTTCGATCCGTTGCGGGCAGGCAGCCCGATCACCCGGAAATCTGGGCATTTCCCGTCCCGGCTTCAAGTTTCACACGACTTGCATGCCGGCCGCCATCCGGCCCGCCATCTGACGGTGACGCGCCGCGCCGCGACTTTCGCCGTTCCCCGGCGCTTGGCTCCAGGGCCGCGTCGCGGGATGATCCCGCCGCCGGCCCGACCGGAATGCAGGATTTCGCGCTCATGCTCTTCGGTTCGGTGCCGTCACCGACTATGTGACGAGACGAAACGATGCGCGACGAAGCGAGGATCGCAGCGATGGGCGACGAAGGCGAGACAAAGAAGAACGCGGCACACGAGGCCGGCAGCGGCGACGCGGTGCTCGCCCGGATGCGCCTCTCCTCCGAACAGAAGCCGGCCGGCAGCGCGGAGAAGGCGCTGACGCCCGCCGCCCGGCGGGCGCTCGCCGAGGCCGAGGAGCGCCGCCGCGAGCGCGATGCGCAAGCGCTTAAGGCCAGCGAGCGACCGAAGGAAATCGCCGGCCGCGACGGCCCGGAGCCGGTCCGCTACGGCGACTGGGAGAAGAACGGCATCATCTCGGATTTCTGATCCACGCCAAGAGCCGCGAAACCATTGCGTGTAGGCTGCCGGTCCTACCGGTGGACGCCTCGGCTCGTAGCCCTGCGCCGCCTGAGGAACTTGTCGAATCGGGCGCGAATCCATATATAGGAAGATGTTCACATATGGAGCATCGGCCTCGTGCGCGTCCTGGCGCTTCCTGCACTCATCGGCTGCATTCTCGGCCCCGCCGCGACGGGTTCGGCCTTCGCCGACGACGACGCCTATCCGCGCGAGATCGCCGGGCCGGTGGCGGCCAGCGTCGTCAAGGTGCGCGACGGCGACACGGTGGAGGTCGAGGCTTTCGTCTGGCCGATGCAGAGCGTCCATGTGGCGGTGCGGCTGCGCGGCATCGACGCGCCGGAAAAGCGCGGCAAGTGCGACGTCGAGAAGGCCGCGGCGGCGCGGGCGACCGCCCGGCTGACGGAGCTCGTCGGCACGGACCGCGTCTATCTCTCCGACATCGCCGGCGACAAGTATTTCGGCCGGGTGCTGGCGCGGCTGTCGGTTGACGGCAACGACGATCTCGGCAGGACGCTTCTGAAGGAAGGCCTCGTCGCGCCCTACGAGGGCGGCAAGCGCCGCGACTGGTGCGCCGAGGCGAGCCTGCGCAGCGAGGCGGAGGGCCCCGCCTTCGCCATGACCGATCCCTGACGCCAGCGCCCGCGCAAGCGGTCCGGCCGGTTCCGGCGATGACCGTGTTTCAGCGGTGACGACGATGCGGCGGCCGCGGCGAGATGACCGCATCCGGCTGGCACGCCCGATCGCAGCCCGACCCGCGCGCCTCTTCCCGATGGCCGGTCCCGCTGGCGTTCACGCCTTCTTGACCCAGCGGCCTTCCTCGGTCTGCTGCCAGTAGGTCACGGCGTGGCCGGCGGCCTTCTCGATCTTCCAGCGGCCGCGTGCGGTCTCCAGCTGGCCGGCGTCGTGGCCGTCGAAGAGATAGACCGCCCGCACATAGCCGGTCAGCGTGTCCGGCACCGCCCCGTCGACGAGAAACCGGACATGCGGCTCGTTCGCCCGCTGGCCGGCCTCGACGGTGAGGAGCACCGGCTGCAACACGCCGGAACTGTCCCGGTCGCTGCCATGGGGCAGGAAACTGTCCTCGCGATAGGTCCACAGATGGTTGTCGAGGGCGTCGCGGCGCTCATCGCTGGAACACTGGACGACCACCCGCCAGCCGCGCGCCAGCGACTTCTCCAGGAGATCCGGCAGCGCCTGTTCCAGCCGGCTCTCGGTCAGATGGTAGAACAGGACTTCCGTCATCTGGGGGCAGATCCCTTGGGGGGCCCTTGGGGGCAGATCCCTGTTGCCGGCCGCGCGGCCGGGTCCCAAGCCGCCGCGCGGGGCTCAGCTTCGCCGATCCGGGGCGCGAAGGGAAGGCGTGTCGCCTTCCCCTGCCCCGTCATGTCTCGGAGCGACGTCGCTGCGGCCGGTCGACCCGATGTTCGGCCGAGACCTCGGCTCAGGCCGACTGGTAGTGGTCGGCGACCAGCCTGTCGAGCAGCCTGACGCCGAAGCCCGAGGCCCAGGACTGGTTGTACTCGTTGGACGGCGAGCCCATCGCCGTGCCGGCGATGTCGAGATGCGCCCAGGGCACGTCGTTGACGAAGCGCTGCAGGAACTGCGCCGCGGTGATCGACCCGGCCGCCCGGCCGCCGCCGATGTTCTTGATGTCGGCGAACTTGCCCTCGATCATCTTGTCGTATTCGCGCGACAGCGGCAGCCGCCAGAGCTTCTCGCCGCTGACCTTGCCGGCGGCCGACAGCCGCTCGGCGAGTTCGTCGTTGTTGGAGAACAGCCCGGCGTGATGGTTGCCGAGGGCGACGATGATCGCCCCGGTCAGCGTCGCGAGATTGACCATGAACTGCGGCTTGAACCGGTCCTGGCAGTACCAGAGCGCGTCGGCGAGGACGAGCCGGCCTTCCGCGTCGGTGTTGAGCACCTCGATGGTCGTGCCGGACATGGCGGTGACGATGTCACCCGGCCGCTGGGCGGCGCCGTCGACGGCGTTCTCGACGAGGCCGACGATGCCGATGGCGTTGACCTTCGCCTTGCGGCCGGCAAGCGCCCGCATCAGGCCGACGACGGCGGCCGAGCCGCCCATGTCGCCCTTCATGTCCTCCATGCCGCCGGCCGGCTTGATCGAGATGCCGCCGGTGTCGAAGACCACGCCCTTGCCGACGAAGGCCACCGGCTGCTCGCCCTCGGCAGCCCCGTTCCAGCGCATGATCACCAGCCGCGGCGGGCGCGGCGAGCCCTGCGAGACGCCGAGGAGCGCGTGCATCTTCAACGCGCGCATCTCGTCCTCGCCGAGGATCTCCACGTCGATGCCGTGGGCCTCGAGCTCCTTGATGCGGTCCGCATATTCGACCGGGCCGAGGATGTTGGCCGGCTCGTTGACGAGGTCGCGGGCGAGCATCGTGCCCGCCGCGATCGCCTCCTCGGCCGCGAAGGCGGCGCGGGCGCCGTCCGGATCGGCGACGGCGAAGGTCAGCGTCGCGGGCTCGTCGTCGCCCTCCTTCTCCTCCTTCTCCTCCTCGTCGTCGCCCTTGGACTTCTTCGACTTGTAGAGGTCGAACTCGTAGGCGCGCAGCGTCGCCCCGCTCGCCATCCTCGCGGCGTCGGCGGGAGCGAGCGGACCTTCCTTCGTCTCGCAGCGGATCGTGACGGTGCCCTTGGCCTTGGCGGCGATGGTCCCGCCGAGCTTCAGGAAGTCCTCTTCCGTCGCGGGCTCCTTGGCATGCGTGCCGACGACGAGCAGGCGGTCGGCCGCGACGCCCGAGGGCGCTATCAGATCGACGGTCGCCAGCCGCTTGCCCTTGAACTTGGCGATCCGCGCGGCGTTGGCGATCGCCTCGCGCATGGCGCCCGGCAGCCCCTCCGGCACCGATCCGCCCTCGCCGGAGAGAACGACGAGGACGTCGCCCGGGGCCTGGTCGAGAGACGCGAATTCGATCTTGGGAAGCTTGGCCATGATGTCTCCTGGAGGTGGCTGAAAGCGAAGGGCCGGAGGCGGGTGGCTCGGCCTTCGGCGCCACATTCGCCGTCGCCGGCCGCGGCGAGAGCACGGGTGCCATCCGGCCGGCCGTCGCGGCAGTGGTCGAACCCGGGCAGATTTGAGCGTCGGGGCGCGATTTGCAAGGGCGCCGCGACGCATGATCGCGTTAACCATGCGGCTTCGGCTTTCGTTAGCCGGACGGGCGCAGTGTCGCTGCGCACGCCCCGCCCTCGCCGGCCGCAGCGCCCGGGCGGGGTGCGTGCCGGTCCCTCGCCGGTCGCCACTGCGATACGGGACTTCTCGACAAGCCCGGTCAGGAAAGCTATTGCGGCGGCGACATCAGACGGGCAGCGGCCAAGTTTCCGGCATCGCCAGGCCCGTTCGGCGAAGGGTGCCGGCCCTGTCGGACCATGATAGGACAACGGCTAACGCGATGATCCTGTTGAAGTTCTCCAAGCCGGCCAGCGGCGAGGTGCCGGCCCGCCGCCGCAAGGTGGCTGCCGGTCCGCGCCGCTTGGCGCAGAGCCGCCAAGCGCACGGCCGCATGGCGGAGCGCGGTGCGGCGGGGATCTGCCGGGGAGCCGCCGCTTGATCGAAGGGCGCCCCTCATGACGCTTCTCGAACGCTACGTCTTCGGGCGCGCCGTGGTGAATTCGCTCGGCGCGCTGGCGTCCCTGGTGCTGATCGTCTGGATCGTGCAGGCCCTTTCGCGCGTCGACATCGTCAAGTCGACGGCGTCGGCGGCGGGCAATGTCTTCTGGATCGCGCTGATGCTCCTGCCGGACCTTGCCGCCGGCATCGTTCCCTTCGCCATCCTGATCGGCGCGATCCAGGCGCTGAACGGGCTGAATGCCGATTCGGAGCGCGCCGTGATGGCGGCGTCCGGCGCCTCGCCCAAGGTCGTCGCCAAGCCGATCGTCGTCCTCGGCATCTGCGGCGCGATCGCCATCCTTCTCGTCGCCCATGTGATCGGACCGATGTCGACCCGCGCCTTTCGCGACGGGATCCGGGCGATCAACGCCGACACGATCACGCTGTTTCTCCAGCCCGGCCGCTTCGAGAAGGTGCAGGACGGGCTCGAACTGTCGATCGGCTCGGCCAGGGGCTCCAACATCACCAGCCTGTTCATCGCCGACAGCCGCGACCCGGCCACCGAGCTGATCTATTTCGCCCGCGAGGCGCGGATCGCCGACGAGGACGGTCGCTCGCTGCTGCTCCTCAGCGACGGCCAGCTGCATCGCCGCGACGTCAAGGACGATTCGGTCGCCGTGGTGCAGTTCCAGTCCTACGCCTTCGATCTCGCCGACCTGAAGCCGGCCAGCCAGGGCGACTGGATCCGCACCTCCGAGCGCTCGACCGCCGATCTCATCTCGCCCAATCCCGCCGACAAGGTCTATCGCGAGAATCCGAACTCGCTGACCTCGGAGCTGACCGACCGGATGACGCAGTGGCTCTACGCCATCGCCTTCGCGCTCTGGGCGGTGGTGGTCGCGGCGCAGCCCCGCACCAATCGCCAGGCGAGTTCCGCCGCCATGACCCTCGGGCTTGCCGGGGGGCTCGGCCTGAAGGCCCTCGGCTTCCTCGTCCTCGCGCAGATCGAGACGAACGTCGCCTTCGTCCCTCTGGCCTACCTTCTGCCGCTCAGCGCCATCGTTCTCGACAGCTGGCTGATCTGGGCCAATGTCGACATCACCGAGTGGATCGTCTACCGGCGCACCGCCGACGGGCTGCATGCGGCCAGTGCCGCGATGGGCCGGCTCTTCGAGGGCCGCAAGGCCCCGGCGACGGGGGTCGGGCGATGATGAACTGGACGCTCAACCGGTATTTCCTGCGGCTCTATCTGACGTCGTTCTTCTCGACGCTGATCGCGGTCTCGGCCCTCGTCTACCTGGTCGACATGATCGAGCTCAGCCGCCGCGGGCGCTCGGAGGTCCTCGGCTTCGTCGGCGCCGCGAGCTTTTCGGCCCTGCGCGTGCCGGCCTTCATGGAACAGGCGTTTCCCTTCGTCGTCCTGTTCGCCTCGATCTTCACGCTGCTCAATCTCAACCGGCGGCTCGAACTCGTCGTCGCCAGGGGCGCCGGCGTGTCGATCTGGCAGATCCTGCTGCCGTTCGCGGCCGGCTCGCTGCTTCTCGGTCTCGCCGCGACCTTCGTCTACAACCCGTTCGCGGCCTGGACGAAGGCCCAGGCCTCGTCGATCGAGACCAGCGTCTTCGGCGGCTCGCCCTCCGAGGTCGGCGAGGAGATCTGGCTGCGCCAATCGGCGGACGGAGTGCGCTCGATCATCGGCGGTGCGGCGGTCGGCCGGGGCGGCGCCGAACTGCGGCACGCCAGCGCCTTCCTGTTCGGCGCCGACGGTTCGATCACCCAGCGCATCGACGCCGATCAGGCGACGCTCGAGAACGGCCAGTGGGTGCTCGACAGGCCGCGGGTCACACGGATCGGCTATCCGCCGTCCTATCCGCAGCAGTTCCGGCTGCCGACGTCGCTGCGGCCCGAATATGTCGAACAGCGGGTCGCCGACCCGGAGGCGACGTCGGTCTGGTCGCTTCCCTCGAAGATCGAGGTGGCGGGCAGCCTCGGCCTCAACGCGAATGCCTTCGACATGCAGTACCAGACGCTGCTCGCCCGCCCGGCCCTGTTCCTGGCGATGACGCTGGTGGCTGCGACAGTTGGGACACGGTTCTCCAGAACCGCACAGCCGGGCCGCGCGATCGCGGTCGGAGTGCTGGCGGGCTTCACTCTCTACGTGGTAACGTTTCTCGCCAAGGCGCTGGGGAGTAACGATATCATTCCACCGGTCGTGGCAGCATGGTTTCCGGTGTTGGCCGCAGGATTGTTAGGGGTAACGATCCTGCTCCATCAGGAGGATGGGTAGGCATGATTTCGAGGGGGACGTACGTCGCCGCGCCAGGCGCGACCTGGTATCGGCCGTTCGCCATTCTTCTAGCGGGGACAATGCTTTGTGCGTTTGGCGGCCTGTCGGTTGGACGGGCGCAGCCGGCGTTGCCGACCTCGGCGCCGCTGGTGCAGAGGGATGCCAAGCTGTTCCTGGCCGCCGATACCGTCACCTATGACACCAAGGGCGACGTGGTCACCGCGACCGGCGGCGTGCAGATCGACTATGGCGACTACAAGCTGGTCGCCCGACGGCTGATCTACAACCAGAAGACACGGCGCCTCATCGCCGTGGGCGATGTCCAGCTGCAACAGCCGGACGGAAATCTCGTCTATGCCGACCAGATCGACATCACCGACGACTTCCGCGACGGCTTCGTCGAGGCGCTCCGGCTGGAGACGCCGGACAACACCCGCTTCGCCGCCGCCCAGGCGGTGCGCGAGAACGGCAACGTCACCACCTTCGAACGCGGCGTCTACACCGCCTGCGAATCCTGCCGGGAGAATCCCGAGCGGCCGCCCCTGTGGCAGATCAAGGCGCGCCGCATCGTCTGGGACGAGCAGGAGAAGGTGATCCGCTATTACGGCGCGCGGTTCGAGCTGTTCGGCCTGCCGATCGCCGCTCTCCCCTACTTCCAGTCGCCCGATCCGACCGTGAAGCGCCTCTCCGGCTTCCTCGCCCCGAGCTTCAAGAGCTCCAGCGATCTCGGCTACGGCGTGCGGGTGCCGTATTTCATGGTGCTGAACGACAGCGCCGACGTGACGGTCGCCGGCACCTATTACACCAAGCAGGGATTCCTCGCCGAGGCCGAATATCGCCAGGCCTTCGACAACGGCATGTTCACCCTGAAGACCGCCGGCATCATCCAGCAGGACCGGGAGGCGTTCGAGGACGACAACATCTATCGGAACGGCCTTCTGGCCGACGAATCGCCGGATTACACCAAGGAACGCGGGATGATCGCCTCGACGGGCAAGTTCGCCCTGTCGGACCGCTGGACCTTCGGCTGGGACGTGCTCCTCCAGAGCGACGACAATTTCTCCAACACCTACTCGATCTCCGGCTATTCGGAGACGCGGCGGGTGTCGGAAGTCTATCTGACCGGTCTCGGCGACCAGAGCTACTTCGATCTGCGGGCGCAGGAATTCCAGTTCCAGTCGGACGACGACGACTATGCCGATCAGCAGGCGAGCGTGCTGCCGTCGTTCGACTACGAGCGGATCGAGCAGACGCCGGCCATCGGTGGCGAAGTGAAGTTCGAGGCCAACGTCGCCTCGGTGCATCGCAGCAAATCCTCCTCCACGCGGATCTGCAACACCCACCTGTCCGGCGGCACCGAGCCTGAGGACGACTGCGTCGATCCCTTCAACGGCTACAAGTTCAGCCCCGACTATCTGCGCTACGACGGCCTCGACGGCAGCTACACCCGCGCGACCACCGCGCTCGAATGGCGCAACAGCTACGTCCTGCCCGCCGGCCTCGTCCTGACGCCGATCGCCTCGGCCAGAGGCGACCTCTACACCGCCGACATGTCGAGCGACGGCTCGACCCTGCCGCTCTATGCCGGCGGGGCCCTCGTCAGCGACGCCCCCTTCGGCGCGGTCTCGATCGACCACAGCGGCGGCCGCGGCATGGCGACGGCGGCGCTGGAGGCGCGCTATCCCTATCTGATCGAGGCTGCCCACAGCAGCCACGTGATCGAGCCGATCGCCCAGATCATCGTGCGGCCGAACGAGACGGAAATCGGCCGGCTGCCCAATGAGGACGCCCAGACCCTCGTCTTCAACACCGCCAACCTCTTTGCCCTCGACAAGTTCTCCGGCTACGACCGGATGGAAGGCGGCACCCGGGCGAATGTCGGGCTGAAATATGCCGGCAGCTTCGACGGCGGCTATTCCATCGACGCGGTGGTCGGCCAGTCCTACCACCTCGCCGGCCTCAATTCCTACGCCCAGCGCGATCTCAGCCTGGTGGGCTACGATTCCGGCCTCGAGACCGACCGTTCGGACTATGTCGGCTCCTTGTCCTTCGGCATGCCGACCGGCATCACCCTCGGCACCCAGGGCCGCTTCGACGAGGAGGACCTCTCGCTGCGCCGGGCCGATCTGTTCGGCTCCTATGAGGGGGACGCGGTCACCGGCTACCTCGCCTATTCCTTCATCGGCGCGCAGCCGACATACGGTTCGATCGACGATCTCAACCAGCTCACCGCCGGCGCCTCCTTGAAGTTCGACCAGAACTGGACCGCCTACGGGACCATCGGCTACGACATCGAGAACAAGAACGTCATCCGCAGCGGCGTCGCGGTCGGCTGGGCCGACGACTGCTTCTCGGTGCTTCTGTCCTACGAGAACGAGAATTCCAGCTATGCCGCCGACAACGGTTCCTCGACCGTCATGTTCAAGGTCGGGCTGAGGACGCTCACCAGCTTCAACGAGCCCTACGACATCGGCCTTTGAGGCGGTCAACCGGCTGCGGCAGAGTCGTCGCAGCCGCCGTGGACCGGGCACAGGGTCCACCGGGCACAGGCACCACCGGTCGCAGCTCTGCCCGGGCGGCCGCGCAGGGATCTTGCTCGGGGACCCACTCAGGGACCACTCAGACAGGGACCACTCGGAGATCGCGCGGGCAGGACGAAGCGGTGAGCATCGGGCCGGCATGCGGCGGACCATCATGCTTTCGCCAAAGCTTTGGTGTTGATGGCCTCCAGGCATGTCGCATCGGTTGCAGCCCTCGTTCTTCCGGCGGAGCGTCTTTTGGCCGGGAGTGTCTTCTCACGGGGACCGAACTCGCCTAAACGAAAGCTGCCACTTGCGGGATGCGGTCGCTCGAGACGTTCAGCGTGCGTGAGCACGGCCGACGTTGCGGCAGGACAAGTCACCTCGACTGGGGAGTAAGCAGCCTCGATGACCTTCATGAGCTCGATGACCTTCGTGAGACTGGGCCTGGCCGTCGCCACGGCCGTCTGCGTCGCCGCCCCGACCGGATTTCCGGGCGCCACCCGCCCGGCGATGGCCGCGACGGAAGTCGCCGTCGTCGTCAACGGACAGCCGGTCACCACCTTCCAGATCCGCCAGCGGGCCGCCTTCCTGAAGCTCCGGCGCGAGAGCGGCAACCTGACCAAGAAGGCGACCGACGAGCTCGTCGACGAGGCGCTGAAGAGCCAGGAGATGCGCCGGCGCGGCGTCAGCATCCCGGACGAGGCCGTCGAGCAGGCCTTCGAGAACTTCGCCCAGCAGAACAAGCTGACCGTTCCCCAGCTCACCGAAGTCCTGTCGCGCGCCGGCTTCTCCGCCAGATCCTTCAAGGACTACATCCGGATCCAGATGGGTTGGGGCCAGGCGGTGCAGGCGAGCCTGCGCAGCAATGACGCGCTGAGCGAGCAGGACGTCGTCCAGAAGATGCTGGCCCAGGGCGGCAAGAAGCCGAGCACGACCGAATACACGCTGCAGCAGGTGATCTTCGTGGTGCCGCCGGACGAGCGCGGTTCGCTGCTGTCGCGGCGCAAGCGCGAGGCGGAAGGCATGCGGTCGCGGCTGCAGGGCTGCGAGCGGACCTACGACATCGCCAAGCAGCTGGTCGACGTCACCGTGCGCGATCTCGGGCGCGTCGCGGCGCCCGAATTGCCGCCGCGGTGGAAGGACGCCATCGAGAACGCCAAGGCCGGCAAGACGACGCCGGTCCAGGAGACCGAGCGCGGCGCCGAGTTCATCGCCGTGTGCAACACGAGGCAGATCTCCGACGACAAGAGCGCCGCCATGGTGTTCCGCGCCCAGGAGCTCGAAAAGCTCGGCAAGGGCGAATCGGGGCCCGACAAGGCGCTCCTCGACAAGCTGCGGAAGAACGCCCGAATCGTCCGAAAATGAGCCGCCCCGACGCGTCTGGCGCTCCGGCAGCGCCGCTCGCCGTCACGCTCGGCGAGCCGTCGGGCGTTGGACCCGACATCCTCCTGATGCTGAAAGCCTCGAGCGACGGCAGGCTGCCGCCGCTCTTCGTCCTCGCCGACCCCTCGATGCTGAAGGCGCGGGCCGAGCGGCTCGGCCTCGCCGCCAGCATCGACGTCGCCATCGTCGGCTCTCCCGAGGAAGCCGGGGAGGTTCCGGCGCGCGCGCTTGCCGTCCTGCCCCTCGCCGAGCGCCAGGACGAGACGCCGGGAACGCCGAACCTCCTCAACGGCATCGGCACCATCGCGGCGATCGACCGGGCGACGGGGTTCGCCCTCGACGGCCAGGCCTCCGGCATCGTCACCGGGCCGATCGACAAGAAGGCGCTCTACGACGTCGGCTTCCGGCATCCCGGCCATACCGAATATCTCGCCGAACTCTGCTCCCGGCGCGTAGGAATCGACCTCACTCCGGTGATGCTGCTCACCGGGCCGGAGCTGTCCTGCGTGCCCGTCACCATCCACATCCCGCTCGCCGAGGTGCCGCGGCAGCTGACGAGCGAGCTGATCGTCACCACCTGCCGCATCACCGCCGCCGATTATCGCCGCCGCCTCGGCGTCGCCGCGCCGCGGCTCGCGGTGTCGGGGCTGAACCCCCATGCCGGCGAAAAGGGCGCCATCGGCGCCGAGGACGAGGCGGTGATCCGCCCGGCCGTCGAGATGCTGCGCGCCGAAGGGATCGACGCCATCGGCCCGCTGCCCGCCGACACGATGTTCCACCCGCCGGCCCGGGCGCGCTACGACGTCGCCATCTGCATGTATCACGACCAGGCGCTGATCCCGGCAAAGACCCTCGCCTTCGACCAGACCGTCAACGTCACGCTCGGCCTGCCGATCATCCGCACCTCGCCGGACCACGGCACCGCGGCCGACATCGCCGGCACGAGCAAGGCCCGCCCGGACAGCTTCAGAGCCGCCCTGTCGCTCGCCTGGCGGATGGCGGAAATCGAGGCGCGGTCCGGCGCGACGCAGCGCTGATGGCGTCGCCGGACGGCCTGCCGCCGCTGCGCGCGGTGATCGATGCCCATGGCCTTTCGCCGAAGAAGAGCCTCGGCCAGAATTTCCTTCTCGACCTCAACCTCACCGGCCGCATCGCCCGCCAGGCGCTGCCGTTCGACAACGTCACCGTCGTCGAGGTCGGCCCCGGCCCCGGCGGCCTGACGCGGGCCCTTCTTGCCGAAGGGGCGGGACGGGTGGTGGCGATCGAGAAGGACCCGCGCTGCATCGCCGCGTTGGAGGAGATCGCGGCCCATCATTCCGGCCGGCTCGACATCGTCGCCGCCGATGCGCTGACGGTCGATCTGGCGGGGCTGGCGGCGGGGGGCCGGATCAAGATCGTCGCCAACCTGCCCTACAATGTCGGCACGCAGCTCCTCTTGAACTGGCTGACGCCGCCGGACTGGCCGCCCGCCTGGGAGAGCCTGACACTGATGTTCCAGAAGGAGGTCGCCGAGCGCATCGTCGCGGCGCCGGGCACCGATCACTACGGCCGGCTCTCGGTGCTGGCCGGATGGCGGGCCAGGGCGAAGATCCTGTTCGACGTCTCGCCCGCCGCCTTCACGCCGCCGCCGAAGGTCACCTCCTCGATCGTCCACATCGTGCCGCGCGAGGCGCCCGAGCCCGCCGCCCTGGCAAAGCTCGAGACAGTCACCGCCGCCGCCTTCGGCCAGCGCCGCAAGATGCTGCGCCAGAGCCTGAAAAGCCTCGGCGGCGAGCAGCTGCTCACCAGCGTCGGCATCGACCCGCAGCGCCGGGCCGAAACCCTCAGCGTGAGCGAGTTCGTGGCGCTGGCGAATGCGGTGTGAGGGGAACGCCGCCTGACCTCTCCCTGTCCGGAGCCGCGAGGCGAAAGGGACGGGAACGAGGGCGACGGCTCAATTCTTGCCGGCATGCCCCGCCGACATGCGCTATCCGTCCAGCCGGGTCATCAGCCGGATGATGGCGGGCCGCAGAGCCGGCAAATGGACGGCCAGGATCGACCGGATGTCGTTCTGGTTGATGCGATTGTATTCGTGGCGCAGGAAGCTGCCGATGCCGATGATCCTCTGCCAAGGGACATCGGGCTCCTGGCTCCGCAATTCCGGTGGCAGTTCCTTGGCTGCCTCGGAAATGATCTGGATCGATCGCTCGACCGCGCGAACGAGCACGAAGTCTCCGACGATCGTCTCGAAGGCCAATCCTTCCGTATGGGACAGGATGCCGTCGATGTTCTCCAGAATGTGCTGGAGCCTGACGCGGGGGTCTTTGGCCGAAACCATCAGAAGACACGAACCGCGCTGCTTTCGATCGACGGCCGGTAGACAGGCACCAGCCGGTCGCGGGTGCTGAACCCGATCTCGATCCCCGGAAACGCCTTCTCCAGCGCCTCATAGGGCGCGAGGAAGTCCATGATGTCGGCGTCCCGCCCCTCGTCGAAGTCGGCCAGCAGATCGATATCGCTGTCCGGCCCGGCCTCGTCGCGCGCGTAGGAGCCATAGAGATACAGCGCCGCCACGCCATGGGCGCGGATCTGCGGCTCCAGGGCCTTCAGGCGGGCGATGACGTCGTCGCGGGTCATGAACGCAACATAGGTTGGACTTCGGGAGGTGTCATCCTGCATTGCGGGCTCAGGGAGCGTCGCCCGGAATGTTAAGTGACCTTTCCTCAGGATGGAAAAACGTCGGTTGCCCGAGCCGCGCTTTAATACTCATCGATTTAACCACCGACGTGCAGCGCTTGACGGCCCCGATCGAGTACCCGCCAGACACGTGAGACCGGCCGAGGAAATTCACCGACGGCGCGGGCATAGGCTCGGCGGGGGTTCGGGTTGCGGATCTGCGCGATGAAAATTCCAGGAAGCGGATCGTAGCCTGGTCGCCGGCAGCGGCGACCAGGGCAGGTTTGCGCGAGGGGACGAAGGCGACAATCCGGCTCATGCCGTCACAGCGGTCCTTAGGGTATCGGCAAAAAGCCATTCCCGATCTGTGGGCCGCTTGATCCAGATGTCGCGCCACGCATTCCGTGAAGTGTTGTTCGCCACCCGCGACGCGAACTGCGACGGCGAGCAAGGCTGCTCATCCAAATAGAGCTGTTGGTGCCGCACCTCCGCCAGCTTCTCTCCGCCCTTGTAGGAGATTTTCAGTTGCGTCCCGTTCGGCAGAAAGACGCTTTGCCAATGATAACCCTTCGCCGGATGACCATACTTGACCACCGTCTCATCGGCTCCCTCGTCCGCTACGGCCTCCGCATGCTCCTTCGACCAGATATCCGGATCACCCCGGGTCCGGTCGAGAAACGACTCGATGAGGTTTTCTATCATACCCCCAACGTCGACTCGCCCGTTGGAGCGAAGGACCATTTCGGCAATCAGGTCCCCACGAACTGAGACGGACATCGCAGGCATGGCAGGCTCCTTGATAAGACAGCGACCGACTGTCGCACTGCTGCTATAGCACTGCTATCGTAGATTCACAATAGTTCTTACTCTCTTTCGCCCTTATGCAGGCGTGGCATATGAGATGAAGGACAATATCATGCCCTCAGTCGGCGAGCATACGCGCGCTTCTGCACCGGTAAGCCGCGAGACTATCAATCGACAGATGAAGGTGCGCGGATCGTCCGCGAGCATGGCAGCCCTTCAAAACAGCTCCCCCCTCACCCCACCTCCTGCGCCAGCAGCGCTTCCGTGAACGCCTCCAGCCCCGGCCGCCTGTCCCGCTTCAGCCGTTCCGCCGCGATGATCGCCCGCACCGCCTGAAACGCCCGGTCGAGGTCGTCGTTGACGACGACATAGTCGTAGTCGCGCCATCGGCCGATCTCGACCTTGGAGTTCTTCAGGCGGATGGCGATGGTCTCGGCAGAGTCCTCGGCGCGGCGCAGCAGCCGGGTCTTCAGCTCCGCCATCGAGGGCGGCAGGATGAAGATCGAGACGACGTCGTCGCCGGCCTTCTCCTGCAGCTGCAGGGCGCCCTGGTAGTCGATGTCGAAGAGCATGTCGCGGCCCTCGCGCATCGCCTTTTCGGCCGGCGCCCGGGGCGTGCCGTAGAAGTTGCCGTGGACCTCCGCCCATTCCAAGAGGCCGTCACCGGCGCGCAGCCGGTCGAACTCATCGCGGTCGACGAAGCGGTAGTGGATGCCGTCGATCTCGCTGGTGCGCCGGGCCCGCGTCGTCACCGACACCGACAGCGAGAAGCTCGGGTCGAATTCGAGAAGGTTGCGGGCGATCGTCGACTTGCCCGCCCCCGAGGGCGAGGAGAGGACCAGCATGATGCCGCGGCGGGCGATGTCCGGCGTCGAGCCGAGGTCGGGGATCAGCGTCATTCGATGTTCTGTACCTGCTCGCGGAACTGGTCGACGACGACCTTGAGGTCGAGCCCGATCGCCGTCAGCGTGGCCGCGTTGGATTTCGAGCAGATGGTATTCGATTCGCGGTGAAATTCCTGTGAAAGGAAGTCCAGCCGGCGCCCGATCACCCCGCCGGCCGAAAGCAGCGCCTCGGCTGCCGCCAGATGGGCGCGCAGCCGGTCGATCTCCTCGCGGATGTCGGCCTTGGCGGCCAGAAGCGCCGCCTCCTGGTGGAGACGCCCCGCATCGAGATTCTCGCTCGCCCCGACCAGCGCCTCGACCTGGTCCTTCAGGCGCCTGCGGATCGCCTCGGTGGTGCGGGCGGGATCCTTGTCGGCCCGCTCGGCGAGATCGGCGATCTCGGCCAGCCGGGCGGAGAGGATGGCGGCGAGCGCCGCGCCCTCCTCGCGCCGCACGGCCTCGAGCCGCGACAGCGCCGCCTCGAATCCGGCGACGACGGCGCGGTCGCGCGCCTGCGCCCCGGTTTCGTCCAGCGTCTGCTCGGCGACGTCGATCAGGCCCTTGATGGCGAGGAGGCCGTCGGCCGTCGGCGGCGCGGCGTGGCCGTCGGCGACCAGCTTGCCCGACATGGCGAGGACCCGCGCCAGCATCTCCTCGTTGACGACGAGGCGGGCGACGCCCGGTTCGCGCCGCCACTGGAGATTGGCCTGCAGGTTGCCGCGGGTGACGGTGGCGGAAACGAGCCGCTTCAGCTCGCCTTCCAGATGTTCCAGGCCCTGGGGCAGGCGGTAGCGCACGTCGAGGGTCTTGCCGTTGACGGCCCGCAGCTCCCAGACGAAGGAGCCGGCGTCCGTCTCGACCTCGGCCCGCGCAAAGCCCGTCATGCTTCTGACCGCCATGGCGCGTCCCCCGTTGCTCGATCTGCCCCGCACCCCTTCCCGAAGAGAGAAAGTCGGCTGCATCAGCCGATGGAGTGTCCCATCCCGGCGCCCGGATCAAGCCCCGGCGGCGGGAAGTCCGGGGATTGCACCTCCGCCGCCACGCGCCGTGCCTTCGCCACAGAGGTCGCCATCCCGTCGCGCGGCGGTGCGTCGGCCGGACCGCCTCTGCCATTCAGCCGCCATTGCCGGAGGCGGCGCTCTCCTCGGCGGCACGCTGGCGCTCGATCGCGCGGTACTTGGCGACGTTGTTGTTGTGCTCGCGCAGCGTCGGGGAGAAGACGTGGCCGCCGGTGCCGTCGGCGACGAAATAGAGATCGTCGCTCTCCATCGGATGGGCCACCGCCTCCAGCGCCGCCCGGCCCGGATTGGCAATCGGGCCCGGCGGCAGGCCGCGGATCTTGTAGGTGTTGTAGGGCGTGTCGCTGTCCTTGTCGGACTGGGTCACCGGCTGGCCGGACGGCTTGCCGGCGCCGCCATAGACGCCGTAGAGGAAGGTCGGGTCGGAATCGAGCCGCATGCCCTTCCTCAGGCGGTTGATGAACACCGAGGCGACATGCGCCCGCTCCCCGGCGATGCCGGTCTCGCGCTCGACGATCGAGGCCAGCGTGATGAACTGGCCGATGTCCTTGATCGGCAGATTCTCGTCGCGCCCCTCCCAGATCTCCTGGACCATCTGGTCCTGGGCGGACTTCATCTGCCGGACGATCTCCTTGCGCGTGGTGCCGCGCTGGACGAGATAGGTGTCGGGCTTCAGCGTGCCCTCCGGAACCTCGTCGGGCATCTCGCCGGCGAGGAAGTCGGCGTCCCGGATCCGCTCATAGGCCCGGTTGACGGTCCAGCCCTCGGGGATCGTCACGGCGTGCATGATCGAATCGCCGCTCTTCAGCTTCTCCATCACCTGGCGCATGGAGGCGCCGGGCGGGAAGGCGAACTCGCCGGCCTTCAGCTGCGAGCCGGCGCCGGAGAGCCGCACGCCATATTCGAAGACGTCGGCATCGGAGATGATGCCGGCCGTCTCGAGCCCCGTCGCGATGGCGGAGACGCCGGTCGAGCGCGGCACCACGTAGGACGCTTCCTGCTGCAGCGGACCGGGCCGCTCGAACTCGCCCTTGCCCCAGTAGATCAGCGCTCCGGCGACGAGCACCGCGAACAGCGCCGCCGACAGGCAGAAATTGAGGAAGATCACCAGCTGGTTGCGGGCGTGACGCGACCGCTTCGGCGGCTTGGGAGCGGGCGATGGGGTGAACGAACGGCCGCGATAGCCCCGACGCTCGCCGCCGTCTCCATATTGATCGCTCACCGACACCCCCTTTTCATGCACTGTCCCGGCCCGTTCCGGCGTCTTCTGGCAGCATGCCAATGTGGCAAAACGCCGGACAAGGCAAGGAATGAGCCGGGAAGACATCGCGACCGGCGTCGGCAGATCGACGCGTCGGGGCCGCCGAAAGGGCCGTTGCGGCCGCCGCCTGCCGGGGCTTGCGCCGCCGCGCCCTGGGCTCCGCGGCCCCCGACGCCGGCCCGGACGGCGCTTCGCACGGCAGCTCAGGCGAGAGCGTCGAGCCCCGCCCGCAGCCGGTCCGGCTCGCCGGCAAGGCCGAGCTTCGTTTCCAGTTCGGCCTGCGTCCACTCCCAGAGCGGCACCGCGTCGACGAGAAGCGCGATTCCCGCCTCGGTCAGCGCCAGGCGGCGCGAGCGCCGGTCCGCCGCGTCCGGGCGCACCTCGACGAGGCCGCGCCTCTGCAGGGGCTTGAGGTTCGCCGTCAGCGTCGTGCGGTCCATGCCGAGAAGCTGCGCCACGGCGCCGAGGGTCGGCGGCTCCGGCCGGTTCAGCGACATCATGATCGAGAACTGGCCGCTCTTCAGGTCCAGCGGCCGAAACGCCTCGTCGAACTTCCGGGCGATGCCCCGCGCCGCACGCTGCGTGTGGAGGCAGAGGCAGGTGTCGCGGACGCGCAGCGTGGTGGTGAAGGGGACGGTTCTCGATGGATCGGCAGGCGAATCATTTCGGTTTGACATGGCTCATTTACGTTGATATCAACTCTTATGTCCAGTTGGGAATTGGGAGGTTCCGGTGCAAGACGCTTCGATCGACGACGCAACCGGCGGAGGCGCATCCATCGTCGTCACCGCCTATGACTGGGTTCCCTCCTTTGCCCAGGGCCATGTGCGCGACCTGCGGGTCCGCTGGGCGCTGAACGAGGCGGATCTGCCTTACGCGGCCCGGCTGATCGACCACCAGCAGAAGACCGAGCCCGAGCATCTCGCCCGCCAGCCCTTCGCCCAGGTCCCGGCGATCGAGATGGACGGCGGCTCGATGTTCGAATCCGGCGCCATCGTCTGGAGCATCGCCGAGGCCAGCGACCATCTCCTGCCGAAGGACCCGGCGACCCGCCGGCAGGCCCTCACCTGGACTTTCGCGGCGCTCAACACCGTCGAGCCGGTGGTCGCCCGGCTCGCCGAGGTGGTCTTCTTCCTCGACGACGAGGAGCTGAAGACGAAGCTCCGCCCCCGCGCCGTGGCGGCGGTCGAGACCCGCCTTGCCCAGCTGCAGACAGCGCTCGGCGACCGCGACCATCTCGTCGGCGACTTCTGCGCGCCGGACATCCTGATGGCGACGGTGCTGCGCGATCTCGGCCACAGCGATCTCCTCTCCCACTATCCGGCCCTTGCCCGCTACCTCGAGCGCTGCACCGCAAGACCGGCCTTCCAGCGGGCGCTGGGCGAGCAGCTCGAGTCCTTCGCGCAGAACGCCCATCGCTACGAGCGGGCCGCCTGAGATCGCCGCCCTCGTCGAGGGGAAGGAGACGACACATGCAGGACGCAGAGTTGAAGCCGGCGGGCGAACTCGCCCGTCTCGCGCCGGTGCATTTTCCCAACGAGAGCAGCGCCTATCGCAAGGCCCGCACGGAGCTCCTCGCCGAGGAGATCGAGCTGCGCCGCCACATCGCGAGGGTCGCGGCCCAGCGCCGCGCCCTGCCGCCCGGCGGCGAAGTGACGACGGACTATCGCTTCGTCGGGATCGACGGCGAGGTCGGCCTCGCCGATCTCTTCGGCCCGCACGACACGCTCGTCCTCTACAGCTTCATGTACGGGCCGGCGCGCGAAAACCTCTGCCCGATGTGCAGTGCGACGATGAGTTCCTGGGACGGCGAGGTGCCGCATATTGCGCAGCGCGTCGGCTTCGCGATGGTCGCCCGCTCGCCGATCGAGCGGTTGTCGCGCCTTGCCGAAGCACGGGGCTGGCGGCACCTGAAGCTCTACAGCGACCCGTCCGGCGACTACACGGCGGACTATGTCGGCGAGCGCGACGCCGACATGCCGGCCTACAACGTCTTTTCCCGCAGGAGCGGCACGATCCGGCACTTCTGGGCCCCCGAGGGCGGCATGGAGGTCGCCGATCCCGGCCAGGACCCGCACATGGCGCCGGACCTCAATCCGCTCTGGATCATCCTCGACACGACCCCCGGGGGCCGCGGGACCGACTGGTATCCGAGCCTTCGCTACTGATCGGCAAGACGTGCCGCGAGAGAGAAATTCCGATGCGCCAGATCATTGCCGGCATGTTCCAGTCCCTCGACGGCGTCGTCCAGGCGCCGGGCGGCCCGAACGAGGACGAAAGCGGCGGCTTTGCCTTCGGCGGCTGGCTGGTTCCGCATTTCAGCGAGACCACCGGCGCCTTCATCGACGAGGTCTTCGCGGGCGAGTTCGATCTGCTCCTGGGGCGAAGAACCTACGACATCTTCGCCGCCTATTGGCCGAAGATCGAGAACGACCCCTTCGCCGACAAGTTCAACGCGGCGGCGAAATACGTGCTGACCTCGTCGAGCGAGCCGCTCGCTTGGCAGAACTCCCACCGGCTCGAGGACTTCGCCGCCGTCGAGGCGCTGAAGCGGACCGACGGGCCGCGGCTGATCGTCCAGGGATCGAGCACGATCTATCCCGGGCTCATCGAGAACGGCCTGATCGACCGGCTGTTTCTCCTCACCTTCCCGATTATTCTCGGCAGCGGCAAGCGGGCGCTTCCCGGCGCCATGCCGACGGCCTTCAAACTGCTGGAACATCGGGTCTCGGAGAGCGACGTGATCATCGCCGTCTACGAGCCGGCGGGCGCGGTGCGGACCGGCAGCTTCGCGCTGGAGGAGCAGACATGATGCCGCAGCTCTTCGCCCATCCCTTCTCCTCCTATTGCCAGAAGGTGCTGATCGCCCTCTACGAGAACGATACGCCCTTCGAATTCCGCATGCTCGGGCCCGACGCCCCGGATGCCTACAGGGAACTGACGGCGCACTGGCCGATCGGCAAGTTCCCGATGCTTTTGGACGACGGCCGGCCGGTCAACGAGGCCTCGATCATCATCGAGCACCTGGCGCTGCATCACCCCGGCCCTGTCCGACTGATCCCGGAAGCCCCGGAAAGGGCGCTGGAGGTGCGCTTCTGGGACCGGTTCTTCGACAACTACATCGCGATGCCTCAGCAGAAGTTCGTCATCGACGCCATGTGCCCCAAGGACAAGCGCGATCCCTACGGCGTCGAACGTGCCGGAGCGATGCTCGACACCGCCTATGCCCATCTCGACCGCCACATGGCGGGCCGCGAATGGGTGGCGGGGGCGGCCTTCTCCCTCGCCGACTGTTCCGCCGCGCCACAGCTCTTCTATGCCGATTGGACCCATCCGATCGGCGAGCGCTTTCCCGCCGTCACCGCCTATCGCAAGCGACTAATGGCGCGGCCCTCCTTCGCCCGCTGCATCGAGGAGGCGCGGCCCCACCGCCCGCTCTTCCCGCTCGGTGCTCCCGATCGGGACTGAAGCCGGAAGACGGCCCCGACCCGAGACGAAACCGGCGACCGATGCGCCAGACACTGAAGTGAAGCGTCCATGAGCCAGAAGATCTTCATCAATCTCCCCGTCAGCGACGTTCCGCGTTCCACCGCCTTCTACGAAGCGCTCGGCGCGACGAAGAACGAGCGGTTTTCCAACGCGACGACCTCCGGGATGGTGATCTCGGACACCATCCACGTCATGCTGATGTCCCACCAGCGCTGGCGGGACTTCACGGCGAAGACGATTCCCGACGCCAAGGCCAGCGCCCAGATGCTGCTCTGCCTGATGCTGGAGAGCCCCGCGGCCTGCGACGCCGCGGTGGAGGCGGCGGTTGCCGCCGGCGGCAAGGCCGATCCGACGCCGAAGCAGGATTACGGCTTCATGTATGGCCGCTCCTACGAGGATCCCGACGGGCACATCTGGGAAGTCGCCTGGATGGATCTCGCCGCGATGGAGAAGGCCATGGCCGAAGGCGGCCCGGCGGCAGGCTGAGAAGCGCCGGATGCGGTGGATCCTGCCGATCGACCGCCCGGCGCCAACGGAAACGAAGGAGAGTGAGATGACCTACATCCAGGGCTTCGTGACCGCGGTTCCGACCGCGAACCGTCAGGCCTTCGTCGAACACGCCAGAAAGGCGGCCGAGCTGATGCGCGAATTCGGCGCCAGCCGCGTCGTCGATGCCTGGGGCGTCGACGTTCCGGACGGCAAGGTCAACGACTTCAAGGGCGCCGTTGCGGCGAAGGCGGACGAGACCGTCTGCTTCGGCTGGATGGAGTTTCCCGACGAGGCGGCGGCGAAGGCCTGCTTCGACAAGATGATGTCCGACCCGCGCATGCGGGAGATCGGCGACATGCCCTTCGACGGCAAGCGCATGATCTTCGGCGGCTTCGAGCCGCTGATGGACGAGGGCGCGGCCGTCGAGGGCGGCTATGTCGACGGCTTCGTCATTCCCGTCCCGGCGGGCAAGCGCGAGGCTTTCCGCGACATGGCGTTGACCGCCTGGCCGATGTTCCGCGACCACGGGGCGACGCGGGACGTCGAAGCCTGGGGCGTCGACGTCCCGCGTGGAACCGTCACCGATTTCTTCCGGGCCGCCCATGCCGAGGACGGCGAGCACGTCGTCTTCGCCTTTCTCGAATGGCCCGACAAGGAAACCCGCGATGCCGGCATGAAGGCGGTGATGGAAGACGAGCGGATGGCGACGATGCCGCCCGAAATGCCCTTCGACGGCAAGCGCATGATCTTCGCCGGTTTCGAGGTCGTCTGACAGGCCCGAAGTCTCTCGCACGAACAACAGGAGGCCTTGCATGGCCAATGTTCACGGCACCCCGATCTGGTACGAGCTCCTGACCAGCAACCAGGACGCCGCCCAGGATTTCTACGGAAATGTCCTCGGCTGGACGATCGCCAAGCCCGAAATGGGCCCGCCCGGCATCGATTATCGGGTGGCATCGGCAAAGGACGGGCCGGTCGGCGGTATCATGAGGATGCCGGAGGGTGCGCCGATGCCGCCCACATGGCTGATCTATTTCGGCGTGGACGACGTCGACGCCGCGGTGGCAAAGGCGCAAGGCCTCGGCGCCGCCGTCCACATGCCGCCGATGGACATCCCGGATGTCGGCCGGATGGCCTTTCTCGCCGATCCGCAGCGCTGCCTGTTCTACGTCATGCGCGGCTTTTCCCCCGAAGAGAGCCATGCCTTCCAGGACGGCATGACCGCCCTTCCCGGCCACGGCGTCTGGAACGAGCTGGCGTCGCCGGATCAGGGCGCGGCAGTCGCCTTCTATGGCGAACTCCTCGGCTTCCGGCAGGAGGGCGCCATGCCGATGGGCGATCTCGGCGAGTATCGCTTCTGGTACGCCGGCGAAACCCGGATCGGCGCCGTCATGCCGCAGATGCCGGGCGGGCCGGCGGGCTGGCTGGTGTATTTCTCCGTCGACGACATCGATGCGGCGCATCGGCGGCTGGAAACGGCCGGCGGCAAGATCCTGGAGGGTCCGAGCGAGGTGCCGGGCGGCGCCTTCACGATCCTCTCGGCCGATCCGCAGGGCGCCCGCTTCGGCCTCGTCGGCCCGCGCAAGACGGCTTGAGATCATGGTGCAAGCTATGACGGACAGGATCGCCACTTGCCTGTGGTTCGACACGAATGGCGAGGAGGCCGCGCGCTTCTACGTCGATCTCTTCCCCGCCTCCGCGATCGACCGGATCATGCATGCGCCGGCGGACTATCCCTCGGGCTCTGCCGGCAACGTCCTGATGATCGACTTCACCCTCTCCGGGCGGCGCTTCCAGGCGTTGAACGGCGGGCCGAACTTCACCTTCACCGAGGCGATCTCGCTGTCGATCGACTGCGACGGCCAGGACGAGGTCGATCGCTATCACGCCGCCTTGTCGGCGCATCCCGAGAACGAGGCCTGCGGCTGGGTGAAGGACCGCTTCGGCCTGTCCTGGCAGATCGTCCCGCGCATCCTGCCGGCCCTCCTCTGCGATCCGGACCGGGCGAAGGCCAAGCGGGTGATGGAGGCGATGATGGCGATGAAGAAGATCGACGTCGCGGCGATCGAGCGGGCCGCGAGGGGCTGAGCCGCACGAGGCTCGGCTCGATGAGGAGCCGATCCGCCGACGGAGCCGGGGAAAGGTCCGCCGACCTGCCGCTTCCTTCGCCGGAGAGAGGCGGCCCGTCATCCACCGCGACGGGCCGCCCGCTCATGCGGGCCGCCTGTTCATGAGGCCCGCCCGTTCACGAGGCGACTCGCCCTCAGGCCGCGGCAACCGCGTCATGGCGCGCGCCGTTGGCCAGCCAGTCGGCGCATTCCGGCGAAAGCTCGGCCTTCACCTTCGCCTCATAGGCCGCGACGTCCTCGGGCAGGAGTTCGTCGTGCCAGCGGCCGTTGACGCCGCGATGGATGAAGCTCGTGGCACCGCCCTCCCAGAGCGCCCCGCCCAGCGGCGCGGCCTTTTCGGCATGGGCCTTCATGTAGTCGAAGCTGCAATGGGAAAGCACCGCCTCCCAGCGCTCCTGGTCGACGTCGATCTCCAGGAACGCGGCGATCCGCGCGATCTCGCCAGGCATGTCGGCCTTGAGGTCGGCGAAATGCACGAGATGGACATTCGGCAGATCGCGGATCGCCCACCAGGACCGGACATTCTCGAAGAACGGCCAGAAGGGATGGCCGTCGCCCTCGAGCCAGTCGAGGAAGTACTGGCGCTTGGAAGCCGGCGGCGGCGCGATCGGCGGGCCGACACGGCCGGGCGTGTCGTTGAGCGCCTCGTACCAGGCGGCATTGGCCGTCGCATGGTGGTTGTGCATGCTCCACACGACGTCGCGCCCGTCCCGGCCGATATAGAGATATTTGGCCTTGGGCGAAAACACCAGCGCGTCGACCGGCAGGTGGGTCTTCAGGAACCGGCGGTGGGTCTGCGCCTCGATCACCGGCAGCTTGATCGCCTTCGGCGGCACGCGCAGGTCGACCCAGGGCGAGATCTCGCCGACGTCGACGTCCTCCGCGCCCTGGAAGATCAGCTGCCCGACGATCTGCTGCATCCAGGTCGTGCCGGACTTGGCGTAGGTGGCGATGACGATGTCGTCGTCGCGCATGACGAGATCGTTCCAGATCGTCGAATCGAAATGATGGTTGTGCATCTCGCGCGTCTTGCGCGGCCATTCCAGCGATTGGCCCAACGATTGGCCCAACGATTGGTTGTTCATGATCGCCTCCTGAGACTGGATGGCGAGGGATTACTCGCCGAATATTTCAGCGAGATTTCAAGACCGTCCGATGGCCGACCTCCCGATCGCGCCCGCAATACAATGCGCAAAGCGCAATCGGCCGTCGAAGAAGATCCGTCTTATCAACAGGATGACGAAAAAACGGACGCCGATGCATCCGCCCGCTGGAGCGGGATCCCGTGTGCTCGCCCGGCATCCCGCTTCATCATCCCGTTGCCGCACGAGTTTTTTCAAAGAGACGGTTCGCGCCTTTCGCGATCATGCCCGAATGGGACCGCGCCCTCAAAACCCTTGTGGGACCAGCCGCGTGACTGAACGCGGACAGGGGCGCGATCAGCTCGATCGCGCCCCTGGTCTTGCGTTCGCTCATGCCGGGGCAAAAGCCTGCCGTCGATCTGCGGCGGCAAAGCCGCTCCGTCAGCCGTTCGAGGCGAGCAGAAAGTCCGGCAGCTGGCCCTGGCTCTCGCCGTCGTCGTCGTCGTCGTCCGTTTTCTTGGCGCGCGTCGTGCGGCGGCGCTTCGGCTTTTCCTCCCCGGAGGCCTCGGCGTCGGCCTTGGCCTTGCGGCGCGGAGCGGCCTTCTTCGGCTCGTCCCCGGCTGCCGCGCTTCCGGTCGTCTCGCGCGCGTCGGCCGCCTCGGGCTGGCTCGCGGGTGCGGCCCTCGCCGCCGGCACCCCAGGCGCTTCACTACCCGTCTCGTTGGCCGCCTCGTTGCCCGTATCGTTGTTCGCCTCGGCCTTGTCGCCCAGCCGCGGACGGCGGGTGCGCGGGCGCCGCTTGGCGCGGCTCTGCGTCTCTTCGAGCGCTTCGGCAGCGGTCATGCCGATCGGCGCGTCGGTGTCCTGCGAGCCAGCAGTGTCGTCGCGAGCCGTCTCGGAGAAACGGTCGCTGCGACGCTCGCCGGAATTGCGATCCCGGCTGGACCGCTCGCCGGACGCCGCGCCGGCATCCTCGTTCGCATCGCCGGCGCCAAGATTGGCGCCCTGGTGGCCGCCGTGGCCGCTGGAGCGATTGTCGCCGTCGCCGCGCACCATCACCGGCTGCGGGCCGGAGCCGGCCGGCATGTTGGTGTTGTTGCGGTCGCGCCGGTCGCCGCGCTGGCCGTCGCGCGAGGGCTGGCCATCCCGCGAACCGTTCGAGCCGCCATTGGAGCCATTGTCGTCGCGCCGCGGGTTGTCGTCGCGGTTGCGCTGGCCGGGGCGGTTGCCGCCGCCCTGGTCGCGCGTGTTCTGGTCGCGGCCATCGCGGGCATTGGCATGCTGCGGACGGCGATCGCCCCGGTCGTTGTTTCGATCGTTGTTGCGATCGTTGCCGCGTTCATTCCGGTCGTTGCGTTCGTTGCGGTCGCTGCCCCGCTCGTCGCGGGTGTAGTTGCCGTTGTCGAAGCCGTCCTCGTCGTCCTCGTCGTCGTCGCTGTCGCGCATGTCGCGGTCGTCGCGCGGCTGCTGGAACTGCGCCTGGGCGGCGGCGACGATGCGATTGTAGTGCTCGGCGTGCTGGAGATAGTTCTCCGCCATCACCCGGTCGCCGGCAGCGGAGGCGTCCCGCGCCAGCATCGAATACTTCTCGGCGACGTGCTGGGCCGATCCGCGGATCTTGACGTCAGGGCCGTTCGACTCGTAGTTGCGCGAAAGCGGATTCGGACCCTTGCGTCCACGACCGCGCATACGGTTCTTCTGCTGCTGTCCAGGCCTCATGCTCTTCCTGTCTCTTGATGGTGGGAACATCCGCGATGTTCCGCCTCGGGAGCGTGCAAACTGCTCCTGTGCGCGGCCCTCTTTCCCAAGACGGGCCGGCGATGGAAATGTTCAAAAGTCGGTTTCGACTGGCGATCCGAAATCCCAGTTCAACGGACGACCTTCCGGTCATCTCGAGCATCTCCCGGCCCTGCCGTCTGAGATGTCCCCCTCGATTCCTCCGTACGCGCCTGACAATAGAGATGAAACCCCGGAGCGACAAGCCTTATTTCCCGGATCCGGCGTTTGCGCCCACAATCCGGCGGGCTTCGCGAAAGCTTGGTGCTCACCCCCGACCGAGCGTCAGCACGAGGATACGCTCTATCCCGGCAAGGTCCTTCGTGCGCCCCCCGGCGAGGAAACCGCAGGCTGCAAAGATCGCCTCGACGTCGCCGGCCTGACCCTGCCCGATCTCGACGACGACGGCCCCGCCCGGCCGCAGAAGGCCGGCCGCGCCCGCCGCGATGGCCCGGTAGGAGACGAGCCCGTCCGCGCCGCCGTCGAGGGCGGCGAGCGGGTCGTGCCGCCGCACCGAGACGTCCAGTCCGGCGATGTCCCTGCTCGGGATATAGGGCGGATTGGAGACGAGCAGGTCGAGGCTCCCGCCAAGGGCCGCGAGATGGTCGCAGAGAACCGGCATGAAACGCGCCGCGACGCCCGCAGCATGGGCGTTCTGCCGCGCCGTGACCAGCGCCCCTTCGGCAATGTCGATGGCGACGGCCTCGGCCTGCGGGCACAGGGCGAGCAGCGACACCGCGATGGCGCCCGTCCCGGTGCCGACGTCGGCGAACAGGCACGCGCCCCGCTCGGCGATCACCGCATCGATCAGCGGCCGTGCCACCTCGACGAGGAATTCCGTCTCCGGCCGCGGCTCGAGCGTCTCCGGCGACAGGGCGAAGTCGTGCTCGTAGAACGCCCGCCGCCCGATGATCCGGTGCACCGGCTCGCCGGCGAGGCGCCGGTGAAGAAAGCCGGCAAACTTTTTCGCCTGGGCGGCTTCGAGGGCCTGTCCGCTCAGGCGGTGGACCGCGGCGGGCGGGTTGCCCGTGGCTTCGGCGAGGAGCAGCCTCGCATCGAGCTCCGGCGTCGCAAAGACCGGTCCGCCGGGACTGGCGGGACTGGCGGCCGAGGCCTCCCGCAGGCGCTTCGCCGCCTCGACAAGGAGCGCGCCGAGCCGCGGGCCCTCGCCCGGCCGGTCATCGTCGGCGGCATCGGCAGCGGCCCTGCCGGTCCCGCCCGAGGCGGGCGCGGCCGTGCCCGACTTCGGCTCGCTCTCCTCGCTCACGGCCATCGGTGCGTCTTCACGCCCCGTCCTCGCCGCCGACGGCGGCGAGCAGCCGCGCCTGGTGGTCGGCGACCAGCGCCTCGACCAGTTCCTCCATCTCGCCCTCGATGACCCGGTCGAGCTTGTAGAGGGTGAGGTTGATGCGGTGGTCGGTGACGCGCCCCTGCGGGAAGTTGTAGGTGCGGATGCGCTCCGAGCGGTCGCCCGATCCGACCTGGCTCTTGCGGGCGGCCGAGCGCTCGTCGTCGGCCTTCTGGCGCTCCATGTCGAACAGCCGCGCCTTCAGGACCTGCATCGCCCGCGCCCGGTTCTGGTGCTGCGACTTCTCCGACGAGGTGACGACGATGCCGGTGGGCAGATGGGTGATGCGCACGGCGGAATCGGTGGTGTTGACGTGCTGGCCACCGGCGCCCGACGCCCGCATGGTGTCGATGCGGATGTCTTCCGCACGCACCTCGACGTCGATGTCCTCGGCCTCGGGCAGCACCGCGACGGTCGCCGCCGAGGTGTGGATGCGCCCGCCGGATTCGGTCTCGGGAACCCGCTGCACCCGGTGGACGCCGGATTCGAACTTCAGCCGCGAGAACACCCCGGCGCCGCGGATCGCGGCGATGACTTCCTTGTAGCCGCCGACCTCGCCCTCGCTCGCCGAGAGGATTTCCAGCTTCCAGCGGTTGAGCTCGCAATAGCGCTGGTACATGCGGAAGAGGTCACCGGCAAACAGCCCCGCCTCCGAGCCGCCGGTGCCGGCGCGGATTTCCAGGATCGCGCCCTTCTCGTCGGCGGCGTCCTTCGGCAGGAGCAGGAGGCGGATCTTCTGGGTCAGCGCCTCGATCGTCTCCTTCAGGCTATCGATCTCGAGTTCGGCGAGCTCGCGCATCTCTCGGTCGGCGGAGGGATCGGTCAGGAGCGCCCGCGAGCCCTTCAGCTCCTCCTCGGCCCGGCGATACTCGCCGATCGCGGCGTTCACCTCCTCGAGCCCGGCATATTCCGCCGCGAGCTTCGAATAGACCTCGTGCTCCGGGCCTTTCGCCATCTCGCGCTCGAGGGTGGCGAAGCGGTTCTGGATGTCGTTCAACGTCGCGTTCGGCAGGGTCGCCATGGGATCCGGTTCGGTGAATGGAATGACGGGTGTCGCGGCACGGTGGCTCTCGGCCAGACGCGTCTCGCCGCGAAGTCGCCGGCTCTGCCGCGTGACCGATGAAGGCCCGTTGCGCTAATATGGGATGGCGTGGCGCTCGGCAAAATCCTTCAGGAGCGCCCGTGCCGAGCCCGCCTCCTCCCCGTCGTCGAGGAGGGTGTGGAGTTCGCCCGCCAGGGCGCCGGCGTCGAGCGCCATCAGCATCGCCTTGACCGGCCCGATCGAGGGCGGCGCCATCGAGATGTTGCGGAAGCCGAGGCCGATCAGCGCCAGGGCCGAGAGCGGCCGGCCGGCCATCTCGCCGCACAGCGAGACCGGAACGTCGTGGCGCTCGCCGGCCCGCACCACGTCGCGCAGCGCCCGCAGGAACGGCACGGAGAGGTCGTCGTAGCGGTTCGCGACGTTGGCGTTGCCACGGTCGACGGCGAAGAAGAACTGGAACAGGTCGTTCGAGCCGATCGAGACGAAGTCCAGTTCGGCCATCAGCGGATCCAGCTGGTAGAGCAGCGAGGGCACCTCCAGCATCGCGCCGATCATCAGGCTCCTCGGCGGCGCGTAGCCGAAGCGCGCCAGGTGCTCGCTCTCGCGCCGGATCAGGGCCCGCGCGGCATGGATCTCCGACAGGTCGGTGACCATCGGGAACATGATGCGGATGGCGCTGCCCGACGCGGCCTTCAAGAGCGCCCGCAGTTGGGTGCGCAAGAGGCCCGGCCGGTCGAGGGCGAGGCGCATCGCCCGGTAGCCGAGCGCCGGGTTCTCCTCCGGCGCATGGCTGAGATAGGGCAGCAGCTTGTCGCCGCCGACGTCGAGGGTGCGGAAGGTGACGGGCTTGTCCTCCGCCGCCTCGATCACCGCCCGGTAGAGCCGCTCCTGGTCGCTGGCGCGCGGCATGGTCGAGGCGACCATGAACTGCAGCTCGGTGCGGAAGAGACCGATCCCCTCGGCGCCGGATTCGGCCAGCTGCGGCAGGTCGACGAGGAGCCCGGCATTCATCTGCAGCCCGATCGAGACGCCGTCGCGGGTGCGCGCCGGCTCGTCGCGCAGCGAGCGGTAGCGCTGCTGGCGCTCGGCCCGGAACCGCAGCTTGTCGGAAAACAGGTCGTGGACCTCGGGCGGCGGGCGCAGATGCACCGCACCGCTCTCGCCGTCGACGATGATCGCGTCGCCCTTCTCCGACATGGAGACGGCGCCCTTCACCTGGCCGGCGACGGGAATGCCGAGGGCCCGTGCGACGATAACGACATGGCTGGTCGCCGCGCCCTCTTCGAGGACGAGGCCGCGGATCTGGCCGCGGTGATAGTCGAGAAGCTCGGCCGCCCCCATGTTGCGGGCGACGACGACGGCGTCGGTGACGTCGCCATTGACGCTGCCCTGGCCGATCAGCTGGCGCAAGAGCCGGTTGGCGAGGTCGTCGAAATCGTGCAGCCGTTCGCGGATGTAGGGGTCGGTCAGGTGCATCATGCGCGCCCGCATGTCCGACTGCACCTTTTCCACCGCGGCCTCGGCGGTGAGGCCGTTGCGGACCGCCTCCTCCAGCCGGCGCACCCAGCCGCGGTCCTGGGCGAACTTGCGATAGGTCTCCAGCACCGCGCGATGCTCGCCCTCGTCGGCGACGTCGCGCCGCGCCAGCATGTCCTCGATCGATTCCCGCAGGATCGCCAGAGCCTCGGTGAGGCGCGACACCTCGCTGTCGACATCCTCGTTGAACAGGCTGGAGACGACGACGCGGGGCTCGTGCAGGACGACCCGGCCGATGCCGATGCCGTCGCAGAGCGGCACGCCGTCGAAGCTGACGGGCCGCGTCAGGTCGAGGGTGACGCCGGGGCGCGACAGGCCCTCCAGCCCGCCGGCGGCGATCATCTCGGCGATGACCATCGCCACCGTCTCGAGCGCCTCGGATTCCTCTTCCGGATAGTGCCGTCCGGCCGCCTTGGTCTGGACGACGAGGACGCCGAGGGTGCGGCCGGCCCTGAGCACCGGCACGCCGAGGAAGGTCGCGTAGATCTCCTCGCCGGTCTCCGGCAGGTAGGTGAAGGCGGGATGGTTCTGCGCGTCGGTCAGATTGAGCGGGCGCGCGGTCGCGGCGATGGTGCCGACGAGGCCCTCGCCGAGCCGCAGCTGCGCCAGGTGCACCGATCCGGGATTGAGGCCTTCGGTGGCGTAGAGTTCGAGCACGCCGTCGGCCCGCAGCACATAAAGCGAGCAGACCTCGGTCGCCATATGCTTGGCGATCAGCTTGACGATCTGATCGAGACGCACCTGCGGCTCCAGGGGCTCGATCATGAGCTCCCGGATGCGGCGCATCAGCACCCGCGGTCCTGAGGTGTCGCTCCTGTTCAACCCTGCCTTCCGTCCCGTGTCGCGACAAACGCTGTCGGAGATCGTTCCCGTCTCGCCGCTCCTTCACCCCGATGCCTGGTGCCGGGCGTCGTGCCGGCACGGCGATTGGGGCGACTCAGTGGCGCCGCTGCGGCCATGGTGCCGGATTAGCAGGTCATCAAGCAAGAAGCCTGCCGATTCTGGCATCCGCCGGACGAAGCGACCTTGCGTGGCTCGCCCGCCGCAGCGCCGTTCCTCAGGCCTTGTCGAGGCCGTAGACACCGTGCAGCGCCCGGACGGCGAGCTCGGTATAGTCGCCGTCGATGAGGATAGAGATCTTGATCTCGGAGGTGGTGATCGCCTTGATGTTGATGCCGCGGGCGGCGAGCGCCTTGAAGGCGGTGGCGGCGACGCCGGTGTGGCTGCGCATGCCGATGCCGATCACCGAGACCTTGGTGAGGCCCGATTCGCTCTGCAGCGCGTCGTAGCGCATCTCGGCCTTGGCCTTTTCGAGGATCGCCGTGGCCTTGCCGAGATCGCCGGCCGGGACGGTGAAGGTCATGTCGGTGGCATCGCCGGATTCGGAGATGTTCTGGACGATCATGTCGACATTGACGCCGGCATCGGCCAGCGGCCCGAAGATCGCCGCCGCGACGCCCGGCCGGTCCTCGACGCGCCGCAGCGAGATCTGCGCCTCGTCCTTCGAATAGGCGATGCCCGTTACGACCTGCTGTTCCACGATTTCGTCCTCGTCGCAAATGAGGGTTCCCGGCGGATTGTCGAAGTCGCCCATGCCGGGAGCATCCGGGTCCTCGAAGGAGGAGCGCACGAAGGTGCGCACCTTGTGTACCATGGCGAGCTCCACCGAGCGCACCTGCAGCACCTTGGCGCCGAGCGAGGCCATCTCCAGCATCTCCTCGAAGGAGATCTTGGCCATGCGGCGGGCCTTCGGCTCGATCCGCGGATCGGTGGTGTAGACGCCGTCGACGTCGGTGTAGATGTCGCAGCGGTCGGCGGCGATCGCCGCCGCGATGGCGACGGCGCTGGTGTCGGAGCCGCCGCGCCCGAGCGTCGCGATGCGGTTGTCGGGGGCGATGCCCTGGAAGCCGGCGACCACCGCCACCTGGCCTTCCTCGAAGCGCCGCACGATCTCGCTCGCCTCGATCTCCTGGATCCGCGCCGCGCCATGGGCGCCATCGGTGCGGATCGGGATCTGCCAGCCCTGCCAGGACCGCGCATTGACGCCCATCGCCTGGAGGGTGATGGCGAGAAGCCCGGCGGTCACCTGTTCGCCGGAAGCGACGATCGCGTCGTATTCGCGGGCGTCGTGCATGGGCGAGGCCTCGCGGCACCAGCCGACCAGCTCGTTGGTCTTGCCGGCCATGGCGGAGACGACGACGGCGACGTGATGGCCGGCATCGACCTCGCGTTTGACGTGCCGGGCGACGTTGCGGATACGGTCGATGTCGCCGACGGAAGTTCCGCCGAATTTCAGCACGAGACGGGCCATGGGCTGGGATCGTTCACCTGGGCACGGGCCCTTGCGGGCCGGCCGTTCCTCTTTTCGTTGATCGTGGCGGCAGCGGTGGGCCTGCCCCCTTCGGCGCGCGTTCCCTAGCCGATGGCGGCGATCCGCGCAATCTCTCGCGTGGCGGGTGGACATCGCCTCGCGCAGATGCACGCCGCGAGCCCGCTCTGCGACGAAAGCCGTACCCGCGGCCAGCGGAACGAGCGCGGATGCGAGGCGCCGCCATCGGTGACGAAGAGGGTCCCTTACCGACGTCGGGATCGGCTACCGCAAAAGTGGCATCGGTACTGCCGATCCGAGGCGGCCATCGAATCTCGATGGCCGGCTACGCATCGCCGAGGGACCGCGACGTATCGGCCCGGTTTCGCAAAGGCGCTTGACTTCACCACCTCGGACCGAACATCCGTAACCGAAGCAAGGAACGGGACGGATCGATGCCGGACGCAACGACGATCGACGCGGGCGAGGTGGAACGCTTCTCCCGGCTGGCGCAGGAATGGTGGAATCCCGCCGGCAAGTTCAAGCCGCTGCACAGGTTCAACCCGGTCCGGCTGGACTATATCCGCCGGGAAGTGGCGACGAATTTCGCCCGCGACGTCATGCAGCCGAAGCCCTTCGACGGCCTGTCGGTGCTCGACATCGGCTGCGGCGGCGGGCTGATCGCCGAACCCCTGGCCCGGCTCGGCGCCCGTGTCGTCGGCGCGGACGCCTCCGAGACCAACATCGAGGTGGCCAAGCTCCACGCCGCGGGGTCGGGCCTTGCCATCGACTACCGGGCGACGACGGCCGAGGCCATCGCCGCCGGCGGCGAGACCTTCGACGTGGTGCTGGCGCTCGAGGTCGTCGAGCACGTCGCCGACGTCGAATTGTTCCTCTCCTCCTGCGCCGCCATGGTGAAGCCGGGGGGGCTGCTCTTCGTCGCGACGATCAACCGGACGTTCAAGGCCCTGACCTTCGCGATCGTCGGCGCCGAATATGTCCTCGGCTGGCTGCCCAAGGGCACCCACCAATATGCCAAGCTGGTCCGCCCGGCCGAGATCGAGCGGCCGGTCCAGGCGGCCGGGCTGTCGATGATCGACGAGACCGGCGTCGTCTACCATCCGCTGGCCGACGAATGGCGGATGTCGCGCGACATGGATGTCAACTACATGGTCCTCGCCCGCCGTCCCGAAATCTGACGATCCGGGACGAAACGGCCGCGAGGCGGGTGATCGGGCAAGTATGCCGGCAGCCTTTGCGGCGATTTTTCTTCGGCGAATCCGTTTGGGCGCAAATCGCCGGAAAGCAACCCGCGACAGAACGACGACAAGCTTTATGCGTTTCTGCCGTTTTCCTCGCTGTGGCCGGATCAGGTCGCGGGCGAGACAGGGCTGATCACTGCTGCAATATTGACACATCGCAAGTTAATATCGGCAGCGTGTCGGCTCGCCGGATCGAATGACAATGATAACTTACAAATTACCAGTATTCACGAGCGCGTGATCAAGGTCAGGACAAGCCCGGGGTGCTAGGGTGCTGAAGTCGGGCGAAGAACATCAACCGAACATGAAGGGCCAGAAACCGGAAAGAGGTGATGAGATGGCAGCCAACCGAGACGGTATCCCGAATGAGACCACCTGTCCGGTTTCCCTCGACCTCCTGGCCAGGCTCCTGCGCTCGGACGGGGATCTTCGCGACGAGATGATCCGGGCGATCGCCCCGATGGAACGGGCGCGACTGGCATTCTTCTGCTACAACCGGGTGCATCTGCGCGCGCTGGCCTTCCGCATCACGCTGCTCTGCGACTTGAAGGACCTGCGCATTCTCGCCGGCACCAAGGGCGACATGCTCTACCAGCAGGCGACCGAATACGGCATCTACGAGGATCAGGACACCGTCCTGCCGAAGCGCCGCGGCGTGACCCTCGCCCGCACGGCGAGGGGCTGACGGGCCTCGAATGTCCCGCCTCGCTGGTCCGGCGGGGCGATGCGGCAGGCGCCCTGCCGCGCTGACCGTTGACCCGCCATCGCGGGCGGCGGGGAAGGGGCGGCGATGCCGCCCCCTTGCTCAGGCCTTCACGACGACGATCTCGAGATATTCGCTCGGCACGACGATCGTGCCGTCGCCGGCGGTGTCGAAGCGGTCGAGCAGTGCCAGAAGATCGTGTTCCAGCGCCGCCTGCTGCGCCTCGGGCAGGGCCGCGAAGGCCTTCAGGACCGGGCCGTACCACGTCCGGAACACGCTCAGCCAATGCTCCGGCGAACGGTAGCGGAAGGCGAAGCTGCGCGGTTCCGCGGTCAGGCTGCGGCAGCCGGGAAACAGCTGCTCCAGCCGCTGGAGCGTCCCCCAGAGCGCCGGCGACCGCAGGCCCGGGGCGGGCGGGACATGGCCGCCGATCGTCCGGAAGAGCTGGCCGATGAAACCGTCCGGCGTCCAGTTGGCCATGCCGACCTTGCCGCCCGGCCTCAAGACCCGCAGCATCTCGGCGGCCGCACGCTCCTGGTCGGGGGTGAACATCACGCCGAAGGTCGAGACCACCGCATCGAAGCGATCGTCCTCGAAGGGCAGCGCCTCGGCATCGGCGGTCTGGAACGTCACCAGCAGCCCCTCCGCATCGACCCGGGCCCGGCCCTTGTCGAGCAGCATCGGCACATAGTCCGTCGACGTCACCTCGCACCAGCGCCTGGCGGCCGCCAGCGTCGCATTGCCATTGCCGGCCGCGACGTCGAGCACGCTCTGTCCGGAGCGCAGGTCCAGCGCCTCGCAGAGGCTTTCGCCGACGATCTGCAGCGTCGTGCCGACGACGGCATAATCCCCGGACGCCCAGGCCGCCTGCTGGCGCGCCTTCACCGCCGCAAGATCGGGTGCTGCGGCGGCAGCGAGGGGTGGGGCGGCGACGGATGGGGTGGCGAGACGGGTGGTTTCCATAGTTGCTCTCCTGGCCGGTGACGCGCCCTCCTTCGCAACGCTGGCGGCTCCAGCCACGCGGGCACCGCCATCATCGCGGGTTCCGCAAATTGCGAGCAAAGGACGCTCTCCCCGGACCTTCGGGCGAAGGCCGGCCGCGAGCTAGGGTAGAAACTGTAGCGCTCGCGGTACAGATTCTGGATCGGCCCGATCCGGATCATCCCGGCCCTCGGCCGCCTCGCAGCCCGCGGGGGCGAAGGAGCTGCGGACCATCCACGCCTCGATGGTGGCCGACAGCACCGGATCCCCGACCAGGGCGATGCCGCCGCGGTCGATCTGCGCGCGCAGGCTCGACAGGCCGATCCAGGCCGAGGTCATCGCCTTCAGCTCTGCCGTGACGAAGAGGTCGACGTCGTGGCGCGGGTCGCTCGAGCAGAGATCGACCGGCATTCCCGCCCTTGCGATCAGCCAGTAGCGCCGCTCGTCCCTCGGCAGTTCGGGATAGATGAACTCGATGACGTTTCGCCGCTTGGCCGGCAACGCCGCGACGTTGATCTTGCGGCGCATGTTCCACATCAGGAGCCGCGCATCGAGATGCTCCAGCGTGACGTCGGCGTCGAGGTTGCGGTGCGCCCATTGCCCGAAGGCGTGGACGATCGGTTCCAGCTCGGCCGCGACGGGCGTCGTGCGGTAATGGATGTCGCCGCCCGGGCTCTGCGACCTCGTGATCAGGCCGCGCCCTTCCATCTCCCTCAGCCGCTTCGACATCAGCGTCGGGGACATGCCGGGAACCCCGCGGCGGATCTCGTTGAACCGCGTCGAGCCGGCCCACATCTCGCAGAGGAGGAGCAGCGTCCAGCGTGGCTCCAGCACCTCGCAGGCCTTGGCGACCGGGCAGAACTGGTTGTAGCCGTCTTTGGACATCCCCTGCCCTTTCTGGTGCAGCGAACGGAGCGAGGCGGACGACGATGCGATCGAACGTCGGGGAACTATGAGCCCACGCCCCGCAGGAGTCCATCCGCCCGGCATGGCCGCCCGTCACGGCCGCCCGGCATGCGCCTTCGGGCGGCCGTGACGGCGTCGCCCGGCGCGGCCGCCTACTGCCCGTCTTCCGGCAGCGGCATCAGCGGCAGGGCGGCGATGCCCTCTTCCTTCAGGCTCTCGACGTCCTTCTTCGAGGCCTCGCCATAGATCTGGCGGGCTTCGCTCTCGCCGTAATGGATCCGCCGCGCCTCCTCGGCAAAGCCCTCGCCGACATAGTCGGCCTCGGCCCGCACCTTGCGCGAGATCTCCTGGAGGACGGCGAAGGCCCTGGCGACCTCCGGGCTCGGCGCCGGCAGATGGGCGAGGCTGCGGGGCGGCTGCGGGTCCAAGGCCGCCGGTGCCGCAGCTGCGCCGGCTGGCGGACCGGAGCCCTCGGCGTCACCGGAGCGTCGTGCGGCTGCCGCGCTTTCCGCCAGCGCCTCGGCAGCGGCGCGGCCGGCCGCTCCCGCCTTGGCGATCGCCGGGCGCATCAGCGCCTTCTCCACCTCGCGGGCGCCGCAGACCGGGCATTCGACGAAGCCCTCGCCCGCCTGGCGCGCGAAATCGTCGCTCGAGCGGAACCAGCCGTCGAAGGAATGGCCGGAGGGGCGGCAGCGGAGCTGGAAATGGATCACTACTCTGCCGCCACCGCGCCGGTGACGCGCACGCTTTCGCCCGGCGCACCGTCCGCCCCGCCGACGACGAAGGCGCGGGCATTGCGAAGGTTCGGGATCTTGCCCCGGGCGGCGGCGACGGCGGCGGTGTCGATCTCGGCGACGGCAATGCCCGGCGCGTCGCCGGCGACTTCCGCGACGACGCGGCCCCAGGGATCGACGATCAGCGAATGGCCATAGGTCTCGCGGCCGTCCTCGTGCAGCCCGCCCTGCGCCGCGGCGATGACGAAGGCGCCGTTCTCGATCGCCCGGGCGCGCAGGAGGACATGCCAGTGCGCCTCGCCGGTCTGGCGGGTGAAGGCCGCCGGCGCGGTGAGGACTTCCGCGCCGGCCATCGCCTCCTCGCGGAAGAGATGGGGAAAGCGCATGTCGTAGCAGACGGCGAAGCCGAGCCGCGCGGCGCCGTCCTCGAAGGCGAGATCGGCGGTGGTGGCCGTCTCGCCCGGCCGGTAGGTGCGCGATTCCCGCCAGCTCTCGCCATTGTCGAGATCGACGTCGAACATGTGGATCTTGTCGTAGCTGGCGATGCGTTCGCCGTCCGGCCCGAACAGGAAGGCGCGGTTGGCGACCCGGCCGTCATCGAGGGGCACCGCCGTCGAGCCGACATGGACGAAGATCCGGTGCCGCCCCGCCAGCCGCGCCGCCTCGAGAAGCAGCGGATCCTCGGCCTCCGGGCGCAGCCGCGCCATCAGGCTGTCGCGGTCCCGGTGAACCATACCGGTCATCTCCGGCGACTGGACGTAGCCGGCGCCCTCGCCGACCGCCGCCTCGACCAGACCGGCGAAGGCCTCGACATTGGCGTCCGGCTCGGTGCCGGAGCGCATCTGCAGGACGGCGGCGCGGAAGGTGGTCACGGACGTGTCTCCGAAAGGTTCATGCAAAATGCCGGCAGGCGTCGGACCCGACCCTGGCGCGGTCGAACGATCGGCGTCAAGTCTCCGGCTGCGAGCCGTCAACCGGCGCAAGGGCGTTGCGATGCAACGAGCTGCGAAGGCCGGCGCCCTCGCCCGGTCGTCTCAGGCGGCGAGCAGCGGATCGAGCTTGCCGGCCCGGTCCAGCGCGAAGAGATCGTCGCAGCCGCCGACATGGGTGTCGCCGATGAAGATCTGCGGAAAGGTCGAGCCGCCCTTCGCCCGCTCGCGCATCTCGGCGCGCAGATCCGGCGAGGAGGTCGCGTCCTTTTCCTGGTAGTCGACGCCCTTCTCTTCGAGCAGCTGCTTTGCCCGCGCGCAGAACCCGCAGAACTGGCGCGTGTAGATCGTCACATCGGCCATCGGCCAAACCTCGTTTCGTTTCGCATGACTGATCGGTCGATATGGCCTCAGCCCGGCCCGCTCGCAAGGCCGGAGCCGGTTCCGGTGCCAATGCCGGGGCCGACCCTGGCGAAGACGAGGACGTCGACGTCCCTGGCGCCCGCCCGCTTCAGGGCCCGCGTCGCGCTCTGGGCCGTGGCGCCGGTCGTGTAGACGTCGTCGATCAGAAGCACCCGCCGGCCCTCGATCTCGAAGCGCCGCGGATCGGCGACGCGGAAGGCCCCGCGCATGTTGTCCTGGCGCTGCTTCTGGCCGAGGCCGACCTGGGTGCGGGTGGCCTTGACGCGCTTCAGCGCCAGCGGCGCGAAGGGGACGCCCGACTGCCTCGCCACATGCCGCCCGAGTTCGGCCGCCTGGTTGAAGCGGCGGCGCCAGAGCCGGCCGGCATGCAGCGGCACCGGCACGACGACGTCGGCCTCGGCGAGGAGTTCGTCCCCCGCCCGGCGCATCCAGCCAGCCATCAGCGGCACGAGGTCCGTGCGGTCGCCGTATTTCAGCGCCGTGACGAGATGCGACGCGAGGTCCTGGTAGAGGACGGCGGCACGCAGCCGGCCGAAGGGCGGCGGCTCGGCGATCGCCTCGGCCGACAGGAAGCCCCGGCCGAGATCGTAGGAGAAGGGCAGGCCCAGCACCTCGCAATAGGGTCGCTCGATGAAGCGCAGCTTCGCCCAGCATTGCGGGCAGACGCTGCCGGCCCGCGTCACCGCGCTCTGGCACCCGGCGCAGACCGCCGGAAACAAGAGCCGCCCGAGGGAGTTGGTGATGGCTGCCCTTCCGCGCTTGAACAGGTGCATCTGATGGGTCCACAGGCAAGCCAGCCGGAATCTCACCGGCCGGCGTGGCCACCCCGCCCACGCTTCCTCCCGACCTTGCCTTGACGACATTCCACCTGCAGACAGCTACCTGCGTCAAGATCAAAGACACTTCGAGCCAAATTGAAGCCGATGTCCGACCAATCATCCCCCACCCCGTTCGACCGGGCCCTCCTCGAAACCCGGCGCAGACGCTGGCTCTCCGGCTCCCCCGACGAGGGTGCCGGCTTCCTGATGAAGGCGGTCGCGGACGAGCTCGCCGAGCGCCTCTCCGTGGTCGAGCGGCGCTTCGAGGTCGCGGTCGATCTCGCCGGCTCCTTCGGCGAGATGGCGGCGGCGATGCGGGCGGGCGGATCCTGCGATCAGGTGGTCAGGATCGAGCGCCAGCCGTTCCTCCTTGCGGGCGAGCCCCTCGCGGTCGTCGCCGACGAGGAATTCCTGCCGCTCAAGGCCGAGAGCGTCGATCTCGTCGTGTCCGCCCTCTCGATGCAGTTCGTCAACGACGTGCCGGGACTGCTCGCCCAGATCCGCCGGGCGCTGCGGCCGGACGGCCTCCTTTTGGCGGCGTTTCTCGGCGGCGAGACGCTGCACGAGCTGCGCGCGGCGCTGCTCGTCGCCGAGAGCGAGATTGCGGGCGGCGTCTCGCCGCGGGTGCTGCCCTTCATCGCCATCCGCGAGGCGGGCGGTCTTCTCCAGCGCGCCGGCTTCGCTTTGCCCGTCACCGATTTCGACCGGCTGACGGTGCGCTACGACAATCTCTTCGCGCTCGCGAGAGACATCCGCGCCATGGGCGCCGCCAACATCCTGCGCGAGCGCTCGCGCCGGCCGGCGACCCGCCGCCTGTTCCTGCGGGCGGCCGAGATCTATGCGGAGCGCTATGCCGATCCGGACGGGCGGATCCGGGCGAGCTTCGATGTCGTCTATCTGTCGGGCTGGGCGCCGCACGAGAGCCAGCAGAAGCCGCTGCGGCCGGGCAGCGCCAAGGCGAGCCTCGCGGCAGCGCTCAAGGATCGGTCGTCGGATCTGTCGTGACCGGCGGTGCGGCGGCAGCGACGCCGGATGCCGGGGAGCTTCCGGTCAGTCCGGCTTGATCGCAGCCGCGATGTCGGTGGCCAGGTTCGTCAGCGGCTCCTCCAGCATCGGGAAGATGGCGAGGATCGCAACGGCCATGACGATGCCGATGAGGGTGTATTCGACGGCCGTCGCGCCGCTCTCGCTGCGGGCGAACCGGCGAAGATGCAGCACCAGGAAGAATCCGGGACCGGCGCGGGGCATCAACAGCCACCGCGGCTGGTGCCGTCGGAAAACAGGAGACAGGGCGCGCTGCCCGGGGCCTGGAGAACGCTGCGCCGCACGGTATAGTGCTGCGTCGAGGTGCCGATCGAGCCCGTCGCCATCATGTCGAGTTCGGGGCCGCCCGAGGCGGCGACGTCATGGGTGCGGCGATCGGCCATCGGCACGACGACCAGCGCCAGGGCGACGAGGGCGGCGGAGAACAGCAGCGTGGCGCGCAGCAGCAATCCTCCCGTGGCAGGTTTCAGACGCGCGGGCAGGCTGCCGTCATAGACATCCGCGTCGGCCAGGCGATCGCCCCCATCCATCGTGCCACCTCCAGAGTTTCGCCGGGGAACTCTGGCAAGGAAACGCTGAACAACTGCTTAAGGCGGCGGCCTGCGGTTAAGCGAACCGCAACAGAAGGTTTTTCTTCCGTTACGTCGGACATGGTATTTGGCGCTGCGCCGCGGGCCCGTCGCGCTTCGCCGGGTGTCAGCCCCGCGGCTCGACGAGGTCGATCAGATGGGCGATCAGCGGGGCGTCGGCCGGCGGCATCGGATAATCCCGCAGCGCCCTCGCCCGCACCCATTTCAGCGCCTGGCCCTCCCGCGAAGCCGGAGTCCCCTCGAACCGGCGACAGACGAAGAGCGGCATCAGGAGGTGGAAATCGTCATAGGCATGGCTGGCAAAGGTCAGCGGCGCGAGGCAGGCGGCCTGCGTCACGATGCCGAGTTCCTCGGCAAGCTCGCGGATCAGCGCCGCTTCCGGCGCCTCCCCCGGCTCGACCTTGCCGCCGGGAAACTCCCACAGCCCGGCCAGCGACTTGCCCTCGGGGCGCTGGGCGATCAGCACCCGGCCGTCGGCGTCGAGCAGCGCGCAGGCGACGACGAGGAGCAGCCGCTTCTGTTTTTCCGCGCTCACGGCCGCTCTCCCGGCGGCATGCGGTAGACGTAGCGATAGGCTTCCTGGAAGCCGAGCTTGCCGTAGAGGTTGAGCCCGGCGACATTGTCGGCCTCCACCTGCACCCAGCCGGTCTTCGCTCCCTTGTGCATCGAATAGCGAAGCGCGGTGCTGACGAGATCGATGCCGATGCCCCGGCGCTGGCATTCCGGCGCGACGGCGACGTCGAGGAGCCCGGCGAGGTCGTTGTCCTGGATCGCCAGGGTCACGGCGACCGGGCGTCCGGCCTCGCTCTCGCAGACGAACATCCCGCAGGGCGGACGGATCGCCGAGAGGATGCCGCCGAGGCCGGCCCGCATCGAGGCCGGGCGCCCGTGCACCGCAAGACTGGCCTCGAGATAGCGGTTGGCGTCGCGGATCGGGATCCGGTCGACCGAGGAGGAAAAGTCGATCCGGGCGATCTCGCAGGTCATGACGATCGCCTCGGCAAAGCTCTGCCAACCCTCGGCATCGAGATGCGCGACGAGTTCCGGCGGCGCCAGCGGCGACTGGCGCACCGTCAGGGTGCGGCCGGCCTCGGCGAAGGTCTTGCGCGCCCGGGCGAGCCGCTCGGCGATGTCGGTGGTGTCGGAAGGGTCCAGCGGATTGATCGAGTTCAGCCGCTTGGCCGGGAACGACCGGGTCAGGCGCACGGCCCAGGTGCCGTCGAAGGCCGTGGAGGTCGCCGGCCAGGCCCGAAAGCCCGCCGCCTCGAGACGCCGCACGACCGCGAACTGGCGCATCCTCTCAGCTTCGGTAATCGCCATTGATCGCGACATACTCCTTGGTCAGGTCACAGCTATAGACCGTCCAGCGGCCGGTGCCGAGGCCGAGCTCGACGCGGATCGGAACCTCGTCGCGGCGCATCACCGCCGAGGCCGAAGCTTCCGAATAGTCCGGATCGCGCTCGCCGCCGACCGCCACGCGGACGTCGCCGAAATGAATGGCGAGGCGGTCCCGGTCGGCTTCCTCGCCGGCCTTGCCGACGGCCATGACGACCCGGCCCCAGTTGGCGTCCTCGCCGGCGACGGCGGTCTTGACCAGCGGCGAATTGGCGATCGACAGGGCGATGCGCTTGGCCGCCTGGTCGCTCACGGCCCCCTCCACCGTCACCTGGATCTCCTTGCGCGCGCCCTCGCCGTCCCGCGCCACCTGGCGGGCGAGGTCGAGGAGCAGCGAGGACAAGGCGCCGCGAAATTCGGCGAGCCGCGGATCGGAAGCGTCCGCGATCGCCGGACAGCCGCGCGACGCCGCAGCGCCCGTTGCGAAGAACAACAGCGTGTCCGAGGTCGAGGTGTCGCTGTCGACGGTGACGGAGTTGAAGCTCGGCTCGACCGCCGCCTTCAGCATCGCCTGCAGGGCGGGCGCCGCGATCGCCGCGTCGGTGGCGAGGAAGGACAGCATCGTCGCCATGTCCGGCGCGATCATGCCGGCGCCCTTGGCGATGCCGTTGATGGTGACGGCGCAGCCGCCGATCTCGACGCTGCGGGTCGCGACCTTCGGATAGGTATCGGTGGTCATGATCGCCTCGGCCGCCTGGCGCCAGCGATCGCCCTTCGCCGCGCCGGCGAGGCCTTCGAGGAGATGCGAGAAGCGGCCGGCATCGAGCGGCTCGCCGATCACCCCGGTGGAGGCGAGGAACACCTCCGACGGCGCGCAACCCACCGCCTTCGCCGCCGCCTCGGCGGTCAGCGCCGTCGATTCGCGGCCGCGCCGCCCGGTGAAGGCGTTGGCGTTGCCGGAATTGACCACCAGCGCCCTCGCCGAGCCGCCGGGCAGGTTCCCACGGCAGAAGTCGACGGGGGCGGAGGGGCACTTCGAGCGGGTGAAGACGCCGGCGACCGCCGTCGGCGCGTCGAACACCATCATCAGAAGGTCGGTGCGGTTCTTGTACTTGATGCCGGCCTCGGCCGTGGCGATGCGCAGGCCGGCGATGTCCGGCAGGTCCGGAAAGACCGTCGGGGCCAGCGGAGAGACGGGATGGGACATGACGGAGGCTTTCTCGAAGCCGCGGGCGCAAAGCCGCGGGGGACGGATCGGACCAGACCTTGGTATTTCGGCGGCGCGGGCGCCCGGGGGCCCGCGCCGCCGGCACGCCTCAGTTCGCGGAGGGTGCCGCTTCGCCGGCCGGCTGGCCGCTCTCGATTTCCTTCTCGATGCTCTCGACCTGCGCCTTGATCTGCGGGTCGACATATTCGATGCCGAGTCCCTGACGCGCCTTGCCGACCATCGCCATGTACTTCTCGCGCAGCACGAGCTGGCGCAGCTGGTCCTTGACCTGGGCGAATTCCGGCGCCGGCGCGTCGCGGGTCTCCTCGACCTTGATCACGTGCCAGCCGAACTGGGTCTCGACCGGCTCCTTGGTGTACTGGCCGGGCTCGAGCGCGAAGGCGGCCGTCTCGAAGGGCGGCACCATCTGCCCCTGGCCGAAGAAGCCGAGATCGCCGCCGTCGGGGCCGGAGGGGCCCGTCGACTTCTCCTTGGCGAGGGCGTCGAAATCGGCGCCGTCCTCGAGCTGCTTGACGACGGCTTCGGCCTCTTCCTTGGTCTTCAGGAGAATGTGGCGGGCATGCACCTCCTTGCGGGGGGGCATCGCCTGGATCTCCTTGTCGTAGCGCGCCTTCAGCTCGTCGTCGGTGACGGTGGAGACGGCATTCTTCGCGAAATAGGCGTTGTGGAGGGTGCGGTCGCGCTCGAACTCCAGCTGGGCGGAGACCGCCGCCTCATCCTGCAGCTTGGCCTTCTCGGCCTCGGCGGCCAGCGCCTTGATGTCGATGAGGGCCGAGAGGACGGCGAAGCGCCGGCGATCCTCGGGCATCTGCTGGAACTGCGGGCCGAGTTCGGCCTCGGCGGCCTTCAGCTCGGCCTCGGTCACCTGGTCCTTGCCGATCGTGGCGATCACGTCGCCGTCGGCCGCTGCGGCGGGCTGGCCGAAGGCCACGGCCGCCAATACGCCTGCCGAGAGCAGGACGCCGAAATTTCTTACCATCGAGACGATTCCTTCCAGGGACTTCTGATGAAACGGGGATCACCGACGCTCGGCATGCCGCTCCCTTCAAGGCCGCTTCGGCCGCCGCCCGCAACGCGGCCTGCCGCCGCCGTTGACATCGGATTTGCCCCCTCTTATCTCTCGCGCCAACCGAAAGTCCAGCCGCCTTCCGCTGAGATTGCAGGCTTCCGACTACGCCACGATCGACCGGGACGGCGGCCGCGGCCGACGTTCGACCGGCCTCGTCGCCTCTCTGAAAAGTATTGGAAGGACCCCTTCATGGTCAGTTTTGGCGGGCTTGCCCGGAAGTTGCTGGGATCGGCGAACGACCGCGTCGTCAAGCGCTTCCAGTCCCGCACCCAGGCGATCGCAGCGCTGGAAGACGAGATGGCGCGGCTGTCGGACGACGAGCTGCGCGGCCGGACCGACGTCTTCCGGGCCGAGCTCGCGAACGGCAAGACGGTCGACGACCTCCTCGTCCCGGCCTTCGCCGTCGTCCGCGAGGCCGCCAAGCGCGTCCTCGGCATGCGGCACTTCGACGTCCAGATGATCGGCGGCATGGTGCTGAATTCCGGCTCCATCGCCGAGATGAAGACCGGCGAGGGCAAGACCCTCGTCGCCACCCTCGCCGTCTATCTCAACGCCCTCGAGGGCAAGGGCGTCCACGTCGTCACGGTCAACGACTACCTCGCCTCGCGCGATGCCGAGTGGATGGGGCGGGTCTATCGCTTCCTCGGCCTGACCGTCGGCATCATCGTCCACGGCATGTCGGACGAGGAGCGCCGCGCCGCCTATCGCTGCGACGTCACCTACGCGACCAACAACGAGCTCGGCTTCGACTATCTGCGCGACAACATGAAGTACGAGCGCGACCAGATGGTCCAGCGCGGCCACCACTACGCGATCGTCGACGAGGTCGATTCGATCCTGATCGACGAGGCGCGCACGCCGCTGATCATCTCCGGCCCGCTCGACGACCGCTCCGACCTCTACAAGACCATCGACGGCTTTCTGCCGCAGCTCTCGAAGGAAGACTACGAGGTCGACGAGAAGCAGCGCCAGGTGTCCTTCACCGAGGACGGCACCGAAAAGCTCGAGCGCATGCTGGAGGCCGCCGGCCATCTCCACGGCCCCTCGCTCTACGACATCGAGAACGTCGCGATCGTCCACCACGTCAACAACGCCTTGAAGGCCCACACGCTCTTCCAGCGCGACAAGGACTACATCGTGCGCGGCGACGAGATCGTCCTGATCGACGAGTTCACCGGCCGCATGATGCCGGGCCGGCGCTATTCGGAAGGGCTGCACCAGGCGCTGGAGGCCAAGGAGGGCGTCACCGTCCAGCCCGAGAACCAGACCTTCGCCTCGATCACCTTCCAGAACTACTTCCGCATGTACAAGAAGCTGTCCGGCATGACCGGCACGGCCCAGACGGAAGCCGCCGAATTCGGCGACATCTACGGCCTCGACGTCATCGAGATCCCGACCAACCTGCCGATCCAGCGCCTCGACGAGGACGACGAGGTCTACCGGACCTTCGAGGAAAAGTTCCGGGCGATCGTGCGCGAGATCAAGGACGCCGCCTCGCGCGGCCAGCCAATCCTCGTCGGCACCACCTCGATCGAGAAGTCCGAACTCCTCGCCGACATGATGCGCCGGGAGGGTGTTCAGAACTTCCAGGTGCTGAACGCCCGCTACCACGAGCAGGAAGCCTACATCGTCTCCCAGGCCGGCGTGCCGGGCGCCGTGACGGTCGCCACCAACATGGCCGGCCGCGGTACCGACATCCAGCTCGGCGGCAATGCCGACATGCGCATCGAGCGCGAGCTCGCCGACATGCCGGAGGGCCCCGAGCGGACCGCCAAGGAAGAGGCGATCCGGGCCGACATCAAGCGCCTGAAGGCGATCGCGCTGGAGGCGGGCGGGCTCTACGTTCTGGCCACCGAGCGCCACGAATCCCGGCGCATCGACAACCAGCTGCGCGGCCGCTCCGGACGCCAGGGCGATCCCGGCCGCTCGAAGTTCTACCTGTCGCTGCAGGACGACCTGATGCGGATCTTCGGGTCCGAGCGGATGGATTCGATGCTGACCCGGCTCGGCCTCAAGGAGGACGAGGCGATCGTCCATCCCTGGATCAACAAGGCGCTGGAAAAGGCCCAGAAGAAGGTCGAGGCCCGCAACTTCGACATCCGCAAGAACCTCCTCAAATACGACGACGTGATGAACGACCAGCGCCGGGTCATCTTCGACCAGCGCATCGAGCTGATGGACGCGGCGGACCTCGGCGAGACCGTCGCGGACATGCGCGAGGAGACCATCGAGGCCCTGGTCGCCCGGCACATTCCCGAGAAGGCCTATCCCGAGCAGTGGTCGACGGGCGAGCTCAAGGCCGAGGTGGAGGACGTCCTCAATCTCGACCTGCCGATCCCCGAATGGGCGGCCGAGGAAGGCATCGACGAGAGCGACGTGCGCGAGCGCATCGTGGCGGCCGCCGATGCCAGCGCCAGGGAGAAGGCCGAGCGCTTCGGGCCGGAGGTCATGACCTACGTCCAGCGCTCGATCGTGCTCCAGACCCTCGACGCGCTGTGGCGCGAGCATCTGGTCAATCTCGACCATCTGCGCTCGGTGGTGGGCTTCCGCGGCTATGCCCAGCGCGATCCCTTGAACGAATACAAGTCCGAGGCCTTCGAGCTCTTCCAGTCGATGCTCGGCAATCTGCGCGAGCGCACCACCCGGCAGCTCATGCGGGTGGAGCTGGTGCAGCCCGAGGCGCGCGAGATGCCGCAGGTCCCCGAGGTCGAAGCCCATCACCTCGATCCCGACACCGGCTACGACGAGATGGGTTCCGGCTACTATCCGACCAGCGCTTTGGGCGAGCCCGCCGATCGCTCGACGCTCGATCCCAACGCGCCTGAAAGCTGGGGCCGGATCGGCCGCAACGAGCCCTGCCCCTGCGGCTCGGGCAAGAAGTTCAAGCACTGCCACGGCGCCTTCGCCTGAGGCCGCCTTGGCCGGAGACCTCCGGCGGGCGGGGCGATCGCAAGCACCTGAACGGGTGACGACCGGCGGGACGGCGCGAGACGCCGCCCGCCGTTGTCGTTTCGGCCCGCCCTTGTTGTTTCGGCGCGCCAGTGTCGTTTCGGCGCGCCGGCCACAGCCGCGCCGCCGGCTTTTTCCGCGCCCGAAGCGGGCCGGGAATTGGAACATCGCCCGATCCGGTATATGCGCTCGGCCGAACGAGCGTTCGACGAACAGCTCAAAGAAGAAGACCGGAGGATCCCATGCCCGCCTATCGCTCCCGCACGACCACCCACGGCCGCAACATGGCCGGCGCGCGCGGCCTGTGGCGCGCCACCGGCATGAAGGACGGCGACTTCGGCAAGCCGATCATCGCGGTCGTCAATTCCTTCACCCAGTTCGTGCCCGGCCACGTCCACCTGAAGGATCTCGGCCAGCTGGTCGCGAGGGAAATCGAGAAGGCCGGCGGCGTCGCCAAGGAATTCAACACCATCGCGGTCGATGACGGCATCGCCATGGGCCATGACGGCATGCTCTATTCGCTGCCGTCCCGCGAGCTCATCGCCGACAGCGTCGAATACATGGTCAACGCCCATTGCGCCGACGCCATGGTCTGCATCTCCAACTGCGACAAGATCACGCCGGGCATGCTGATGGCCGCGCTCCGGCTGAACATTCCCGTCGTCTTCGTCTCCGGCGGCCCGATGGAGGCCGGCAAGGTCGTCCTCTCCAACGGCGAGGCCAAGGCCCTCGACCTCGTCGACGCCATGGTCGCCGCCGCCGACGACCGGGTGTCCGACGAGGACGTCGCGACCATCGAGCGCTCCGCCTGCCCGACCTGCGGCTCCTGCTCGGGGATGTTCACCGCCAATTCCATGAACTGCCTCACCGAGGCGCTCGGCCTGTCCTTGCCCGGCAACGGCTCGACGCTTGCTACCCATGCCGACCGCCGCCGCCTCTTCGTCGAGGCTGGGCACCTGATCGTCGATCTCGCCCGCCGCCATTACGAACAGAACGACTCTTCCGTGCTGCCGCGGGCGATCGCGAGCTTTGCCGCCTTCGAGAACGCCATGACCCTCGACATCGCCATGGGCGGCTCGACCAACACGGTGCTGCATCTCCTGGCCGCCGCCCACGAGGGCGAGGTCGACTTCACCATGAGCGACATCGACCGGCTGTCGCGCCGCGTCCCGGTGCTGTGCAAGGTCGCGCCGGCCGTCGCCAACGTCCACATGGAGGACGTCCACCGGGCCGGCGGCATCATGGCGATCCTCGGCGAGCTCGACCGCGCCGGCCTCCTCGACACCTCGGTCGGCTCGGTCCATGCCGAAAGCCTCGCCGACGCGCTCGATCGCTGGGACGTCGTGCGCACGTCGAGCCGCACCGTCCACGACTTCTACCGCGCCGCGCCCGGCGGCGTGCCGACGCAGACCGCCTTCAGCCAGGAGCGGCGCTGGGACGAGCTCGACCTCGACCGCGAGGCGGGGGCGATCCGCTCGGCCGACCACGCCTTCTCCAAGGATGGCGGCCTCGCGGTCCTCTACGGCAACCTCGCCGAGGACGGCTGCATCGTGAAGACCGCCGGCGTCGACGCCTCGATCCTCACCTTCTCCGGCCCCGCCCGCATCTTCGAGAGCCAGGACGCCTCGGTGAAGGCGATCCTGTCGAATGAGGTGAAGCCCGGCGACATCGTCCTGATCCGCTACGAGGGCCCGCGCGGCGGCCCCGGCATGCAGGAAATGCTCTATCCGACGAGCTATCTGAAGTCGAAGGGCCTCGGCAAGGCATGCGCCCTCGTCACCGACGGGCGCTTCTCCGGCGGCTCCTCGGGCCTGTCGATCGGCCACGTCTCGCCGGAGGCGGCGGAAGGCGGCACGATCGGCCTCGTCGAGGAGGGCGACCGGATCGAGATCGACATCCCGAACCGGTCGATCCATCTCGCCGTCGACGACGCCGAACTCGCCCGTCGCCGCGAGGCGCAGGAGGCCAAGGGCTGGAAGCCCGCCGAACCGCGTCCCCGCAAGGTGACCCAGGCGCTGAAGGCCTATGCGGCGCTCACCACCAGCGCCGCCAGGGGCGCCGTGCGCCAGGTCGACTGACCGGGACGGGTCAGCGCTCGGCGGCGACTATACCGATCCGTATACGCGCCGCCATCTGACGGAAGGACGGACAGGCTAGCCCGGGAAGGCAACTTCCCGAGCGAGCGACGATGCCCCCGTTTCCCAAAGTCCTCAGACATGCCGTCCTCTCCGCGCTTCTCCTCGTCGCCCCGCCGGCGACCTATGCGGGATATCTGTCCTTGTCGGGGAACATCCATGCCGTGGAACCCGGCGTGGTCTACCGGTCCGGCCAGCTCGACGCCGACCAGCTGCAGCAGCTGATCGACCGCACCCATATCCGCTCCATCCTCAACCTGCGCGGCGCCAATCCGGGAGAGGCGTGGTACCGCGACGAGGAACTGGTGGCCGCCGAGAACGGGGTGCACAGCATCCCCCTTGGAATATCCGCCAACCGCGAGCCGTCGATGGCGACGCTGCGGCAGATCGCGGCGGCCATCCGGACGGCGCCGAAGCCCCTGCTCATCCACTGCATGGGCGGCGCGGACCGCTCGGGGCTTGCCAGCGCCATCTACGAATATGCCGTGGCGGGACGGTCCGCCGATGCGGCTCGCGGGCAGCTCTCCTTCGCCTACGGCCATTTCCCCTGGCTCACCAGCAGGACCGGCGCTATGGATCGGGCCTTCGAGCGTTTCGTCGACGACCAGCAGGCTTCGAAGGAAACCGCCCCGGGAGGCAGCCCGCCATGAAGGTGTTGGTCATCGAGGACGACCGCTCGACCGCCGACTACGTCGTCGCAGGCCTGAAGGAGGAGGGCCATGACCCGGACCATTCCGCCTCCGGCCCGAACGGCCTCGAACTCGCCTGCACGCGGGACTACGACGCCATCGTGGTCGACCGGATGCTGCCGGGCCTCGACGGGCTGTCGATCGTCAAGGCCCTGCGCTCGTCGGGCCGCGACACGCCGGTGATCTTCCTCACCTCGGTCTCCGGCCTCGACGACCGGGTCGAGGGGCTGGAGGCCGGCGCCGACGACTATCTGGTCAAGCCCTTCGCCTTTTCCGAGCTGATGGCGCGGCTGAACGCTCTGGCCCGGCGCTCGCCGCTGCGCCGCGAGGAGACGGTGCTGAAGGTCGGCGATCTCGAGATGAACCTGATCGCCCGCACGGTGCGGCGCGGGGCGAGCGAGATCGACCTGCAGCCGCGCGAGTTCCGCCTGCTCGAATACATGATGCGCAACCGCGGCCGGGTGCTGACCCGCACCATGCTGCTCGAACGCGTGTGGGAGTTCCACTTCGATCCGAAGACCAACGTCGTCGAGACCCATGTCAGCCGCCTTCGCTCCAAGGTCGACAGGCCCTTTTCCGGCGAGATGATCCGCACCATCCGCGGCTCCGGCTACATGCTGAACACCCCGGCCTGATGCTGCTTCCCGCCGAATTCCGCTCGATCTCGTTCCGCGTCGCGCTGATCTGCACAGCCTTCTTCCTCGTCTCCGTCCTCGTCATCCTCGGGACGACCTACGTGATCGCCTCGGGTGAACTGGAAAACACCCTGCGCGCCCAGATCACCGAGGACCTGCAGCGGCTGCGCCGGGCCTACGACGCGGGGGGTGATGCGGCGCTTTGGGAGGACTTCGGCGAGCTTGGCGAGGCGGCCTCGGAGGATCGGTTCCTCCTCGTCCTCGACGAGGCGGGGACGAGGCTCGTCGGCAACCTGCCGGACGGTCTCTGGCGACCCGGCTGGCAGGAGGCCCGGCTGACGCGCCCGACCATCGCGACCTCGCCGGATCTCGCCGCCGCCGCCGCGCACAACGACGACCACGAGGTGATCCTCCTCTCGCTGGGCGAGGCGGTCGGCCCCTTCCGGGTAATGATCGGGCGCAATTCCCACGTTCTCGACGAAACCCAGGAGATCATCCTCTCGGCCATGCTGATCGGCGGCCTGGTCACGGCCGCGCTGGCCCTTCTCGGCGGCTTCCTGGTGTCGCGCGGGCCGACGCGCCGGGTCGACGCGATCGCCATGACCACCCGGCAGATCGTCGACGGGCGGCTCGACCTGCGCCTGCCGGTGTCGCGGCGCGGCGACGAGCTCGACCGGCTGGCCGGCGACATCAATGCCATGCTGGCCCGGATCGAGACGCTGCTGTCCAGCCTCCGGCAGGTCTCCACCGACATCGCCCACGACCTCCGCACGCCCCTCGCACGGCTGCACCAGCGCCTCGACGCGGTGCGCCGCAAACCGCGCACGCCGCAGGAATACGAGACGGCCATCGACGCCGCGATCGCGGAGAGCGAGGCCGCCATCGCCACCTTCCACGCGCTCCTGCGGATCGCCCAGATCGAGGCCGGAACCCGGCGCTCGCGCTTTCGCACCCTCGATCTCGCCGCGATCGTCTCGCGAACGGTGGAGATCTATGCCGAGGTCGCCGCCGATGCCGGCCATGCCTTGTCCTGCGCGCCCCTCGAACCCCTGATCATCGAGGGCGACGAGGAGCTTCTGACGCAGCTTCTGGCCAACCTGATCGAAAACGCCATCAACCACGTGCCGGCGCCGGGCCGGATCGTGGTGACGCTGCAGCCGGCCGGCGGCTTCGCCCGCCTGGAGGTGTCGGACGACGGGCCGGGCGTGCCCGAGGCCGACCGGGAGAGGATCTTTCGCCGGCTCTACCGGCTCGACCAGAGCCGCTCGACCCCCGGCAGCGGCCTCGGCCTCGCCCTCGTCACGGCGATCGCGGAACTCCATGGCGGCACGGCGACGGCGCTGGACAACGCGCCCGGCCTCACGGTCCGGGTCAGCCTGCCGCGGTCGGCCTGACGCCGAAGCTCCGCCGGCCGGGCGACGCTCGCTCCCCCGCGCCCCGCCGCCGCTTGCCGCGCTTCCCGCGCTTGCCGCGCGTCCCCCGGCGCGCGGGACGGCCGGCGGCGGGTTACGCAACCGTATACTCCCCGCAATCTGGCGGCACGGCCTTGCGCCCATAAGGACGGCGATGGATCAACCGCACCGGAGACCGCCATGTCCGCGACCGCCCGCCCTGCCGCCTGGAGCAGGCTGAACGTCTTCCTCCACTGGGCGATCGTCGTCCTGATCGTCTGCCAGTGGATCCAGGGGGAATTCATGGCCGATTTCTGGGACGCGACGCTGGAGGGCGAGGCACCCGGCCAGCTCGCCACCCTGCTCGGCTACAGCCACATCGTCATCGGAACGCTCGTCCTCGTCGCGGCGGCCATGCGGCTCGTCGACCGCTTCACCCACGGCCGCCCGCCCCTTGGCGCCGACGAGCCGCAATGGGCGACGATGCTCGCAAAGGCGACTCATGCCCTGCTCTACGCCATGCTCTTCGCCATGCCGATCCTCGGCCTCGCCGCCTGGTTCACCGGCAATGACGCCATCGCCGGCGCTCACGCCTTCCTCTGGAACCCGCTGCTCGCCGTCGTCGCACTCCACGTCGTCGGGGCGCTCGCCCAGCACGTCTGGTTCCGCTCCCCGACGCTGAAGCGGATGATCCCCGGCATCCGCCATTCCGCCTGAGCGCGAGGCGCGCCTCGCCCCCGGCGCGGCGCGCGGCAGCGCCCGATCCCGCGATCGGCGGGACCGCCTCGCCGCCGGCGCCCCGCGCGGGCAGGAGGCGGGCGCCGCCACCCTTCCTGCACCCGGCGCCTTGCCGGACCCGACGCCGCCCGGGTGCGGCCGCTTCGACATTCCATTTCCCCATGCATTTCCATTCAGCACCATGCCCTTATATTCAGCCGCTGATTCGATCGGCCGAGAGCCGGCGATGAAGGGATGGAGATGCTGATGGGCGAAGGCTCGAAACCGACGGCCCTGGTGATCATGGGACCGTCCGGCGTCGGCAAGTCGACGACGGCGGAACTGATCGCGGCGCGGCTGGGCTGGCCGTTCGCCGAGGCCGACGAATTTCACCCCCAGGCCAATATCGAGAAGATGACGGCCGGGATCGCGCTGAACGACGAGGACCGGGCGCCGTGGCTCGTGGCCATTCGCGACTGGATCACCCGCGAGGCCGACAGCGACGTTTCCACCGTCCTGACCTGCTCGGCCCTGAAGCGCCGCTACCGCGACGTGCTGCGCGAGGCGCATGCCCATGTGCGCTTCGTCGCGCTCGAGGCGGATCCCGATCTGGTCGCCTCCCGGCTCGACCAGCGCAAGGGCCACTACATGCCGAAATCCCTGCTGCAGTCGCAATTCGCCGACTTCCAGCCGCTCGCCGCCGACGAGGACGGCATCACCGTTCCCGTCATCGCGCCGCCCGACGAGGTGGTGCGCACGATCCTCGAGAAGCTCGACCTGAGCGCCTGACGAACCGCCTCGCGCCGCCACCCGGCGACGTCGTTCGACGACATCAATTCCCAGACCGAATGGAGCAAGCCGCGTGCCGGAGGGATTTCAACAGACGCTGGGCGCCGGTTCGCTCCTGGCGATCGCCGCCGGGGCCATCGTGCTCCTCCTCGTCCTCATCATCCAGTTCCGGGTCCACGCCTTCATCGCGCTGGTCCTCGTCAGCCTGGCGACCGCCTTCGTCGCGGGCCTGCCATCCGGCGAGGTGCTCGGCGTCCTGACCAGCGGATTCGGCTCGACGCTGGCGAGCGTCGCGCTGCTGGTCGGCTTCGGCGCCATGCTCGGCCGGCTCGTCGAGGTGTCGGGCGGGGCCCAGACCCTCTCCGACGCGCTGATCGCGAAGTTCGGCGAGGACCGCGCCCCCCTCGCCCTCGGCATCGCCTCGCTGGTCTTCGGCTTTCCGATCTTCTTCGACGCCGGCCTCGTGGTCATGCTGCCGATCGTCTTCTCGGTGGCGCGCCGGCTCGGCGGCGGCATCCTGCGCTATGCCCTGCCGGTCGCCGGCGCCTTCTCCTGCATGCACGCCTTCGTGCCGCCGCATCCGGGCCCCGTCGCCAGCGCCGAGCTGCTCGGCGCCGACATCGGCATCCTGACCATCGTCGGGCTGATCGTGACGATCCCGACCTGGTTCGTCGCCTCCTATCTCTACGGCCTGTGGGCCGGGAAGAAGTTCGTCCTGCCGGTGCCGGACTTCCTCTCCGGCGGCGAACGCGAGGAGGACATGGCCGAGCCGCCGCAGCCCTCCACCGTCATCCTGCTCCTGCTGCTGCCGCTCGCCATCATCTTCGTCAACACCGGTCTCGACGCCGCCCGCGCCGCCGGGATGGTCGATGGCGAGGCCGGCTGGTTCCAGTTCCTGCGCGCCATCTGCGCGACGCCGATCGCGCTCCTCATCGCCGTGCTCGTCGCCAGCTACGTCCTCGGCACCCGCCGCGGCCTCGACAAGCTGCGGGTTGAGAGCCTGCTCAACTCGGCGCTCGGGCCGGTCTGCGCCATCATCCTGATCACCGGGGCCGGCGGCATGTTCGGCGGCGTCCTCCGGGCCACCGGGATCGGCGACGCGCTGGCCTCGACGCTCGAAGGGGTGGGGCTGCCGCTGATCGTCTCCGGCTTCCTCATCGCCCTGGCGCTGCGCGTGGCCCAGGGTTCGGCCACCGTCGCGCTCATCACCGCGGCCGGCCTCATCCAGCCGGCGATCGCCGCCCAGGGGATCACCGGTTTTCCCCTCGCCGCCATCGTCGTGGCGCTCGCCTCCGGCTCGCTGGCCCTCAGCCACGTCAACGATTCCGGCTTCTGGCTGGTCGGGCGCTTCATGGACATGGACGTCAAGACGACGCTGAAGACCTGGACGGTGATGGAGACGTTGATCGGCGTCGTCGGCTTCGCCATCGCCTGCCTGCTCTACGTCGCCTTCGGCGGCTAAGGTCTTTCCCGCCTCGCCGCCCCTGCCCGGTCCGGCGGCAGAGACGGCGAGAGGATTGCGCCGGGTTTCGGGGCGGCAAGACTTGCCGCCTCGCACCCTCTTGCGCCGTCGCCGCTGTGCAGCTATATCTCGGGGAAAGCTACCGCCTTCCCAAGGCCGAGGATCGGTTTTTCGCCGACATCCCTCATTCGCCGGATTTCATTTTTCGGCTGCAGCGTTTCCCTTTCCCACCCGATCTGCCCCGTCCGATCCGACGCATCGGACAGACAGCCAAAGAGCATCAGCCCCCGAATGAAACTTCAGGACCTGAAGAACAAGAGCGCACCCGAACTCATCGCATTCGCCGAGGAGAACGGTGTCGAGAACGCCTCCGTCCTGCGCAAGCAGGAGCTTCTGTTCGCCATTTTGAAACAGTTGGCTTCCCAGGAAGTCGAGATCATCGGCGAGGGCGTCGTCGAGATCCTGCAGGACGGCTTCGCCTTCCTGCGTTCGCCGGAAGCCAACTACCTGCCCGGCCCGGACGACATCTACGTCTCGCCCTCGCAGATCCGCAAATTCCAGCTGAAGACCGGCGACACCGTCGAGGGCCCGATCCGCAGCCCGAAGGAAGGCGAGCGTTACTTCGCCCTCCTGAAGGTCAACACGATCAACTTCGACGATCCCGAGAAGATCCGCTACAAGAGCCACTTCGACAATCTGACGCCGCTCTATCCCGACGAGCGCTTCAAGATGGAGCTCGAGGATCCCGGCACCAAGAAGGATCTCTCGGCCCGCGTCATCGACCTCGTCGCGCCGCTCGGCAAGGGCCAGCGCGCCCTGATCGTCGCCCCGCCGCGCACCGGCAAGACGGTGCTGCTGCAGAACATCGCCCATTCGATCACCGCCAACCATCCCGAGTGCTATCTCATCGTGCTGCTCATCGACGAGCGGCCGGAGGAAGTCACCGACATGCAGCGCTCGGTGCGCGGCGAGGTCGTCTCCTCGACCTTCGACGAGCCGGCGACCCGCCACGTCGCGGTCGCCGAAATGGTCATCGAGAAGGCCAAGCGCCTGGTCGAGCACGGCCGCGACGTGGTCATCCTGCTCGATTCCATCACCCGCCTCGGCCGGGCCTACAACACCACCGTCCCCTCCTCGGGCAAGGTGCTGACCGGCGGCGTCGACGCCAACGCCCTGCAGCGGCCGAAGCGCTTCTTCGGCGCAGCCCGCAACATCGAGGAAGGCGGCTCGCTCACCATCATCGCGACGGCCCTCATCGACACCGGCTCGCGCATGGACGAGGTGATCTTCGAGGAGTTCAAGGGCACCGGCAATTCGGAAATCGTGCTCGACCGCAAGGTCGCCGACAAGCGCATCTATCCGGCCATGGACATCCTCAAGTCCGGCACGCGCAAGGAGGACCTCCTCGTCCCGCGCCAGGAGCTGCAGAAGATCTTCGTCCTGCGCCGCATCCTCTCGCCCATGGGCACGACCGACGCCATCGAGTTCCTCAACGACAAGCTCAAGCAGACCAAGACCAACGGCGACTTCTTCGATTCGATGAATACGTAAGGGCCGACGGGAGGCGGCCTGGCCCGGGAGGGCCGGGCGCGCCTTGGCGTCGAGGGGCCGACCGCCGGTCGAATTCGATGGCGCCTCCGCGAATGTTGCCATGATGTTCTTGCGGCAACATGACCCTAGGGTAGCATGAGCGACGAAGCCGGGGGCACGGTCCGTCTCGTCGAGGACGCAAGCGACCGGCGACCGCTTCCTCTTCTACGGCACCGGCGGCGGGCTGAAGCTCGACATCCGCTATGCGGGCGAGACCCTCTGGATGACCCAGGCGCAGATCGCCGAGCTTTTCGGCCGCGACGTGTCGGTCGTTTCCCGGCCTATCGCCAATGTCGTCGAAGAAGGCGAACTCGAAGAAGAGGGCAATTTGCAAGAAGTGCAAATTGCTTCGGCGACACGCCCGGTCACCCTCGACAGCCTCGACATGATCATTTCCGTCGGCTACCGGGTCTCGTCGGCGAAGGCCACGGTGTTTCGTCGCTGGGCCACGGCGATCCTGGTCCAGTTCGCGAAGAAGGGCTTCGTCGTCGATACCCCGCGCCTCAAGCAGCGCGAGAATGCCGACCGCGTCGCCGAACTGCGCGAGATCATCCGGGATCTGCGCTCGGACGAAGCCAATCTCTACCGCGAACTGCGCGCCATCTGCGCTCTCTGCCAGGATGACGGCACGACGAAGACCGCGACGGAGTTCTTCCAGCGGACCCAGGCGACTGGTCTATGCCGTCACGTCGCGAACGCCTTCCGAGATCGTCGCGGATCGCGCCGACGGCAACGCCGAGACCATGGGCCTGACCACCTGGCCGAACGACACCATCCGCAAACAGGACGTCGTCGTTTCGAAGACCTATCTGGCGCGACCGGAGATCCGCGAACTCAACCGGCTGACCACCATCCTCCTCGACATCTTCGAAGACCAGCTGGAGATGGGCCGGCTCGTCGTGATGGAGGACGCATCGACCCTGCTCGACCGGCAGTTGCGCGATCTCGGACGTGCCGTCCTCTCGACGGGCGGGCGGGTGAGCGCCGCCGAGGCGAAGCGCCTTGCAGAGGCCGAATATGCGACATTCGCCGAACGGCGAAAGCGCGAGCGGCACCGAAGCGCCGATGAAGAGATCGCCGAACTGACCCGCCTGGCGAGAGATTTGCCGCGCAAGCCGCGCAAGTGATCCTCCGATCCGCCCTTGCGAGCTTGTCTGGGGCAGCTGACCGCCCTACCCATGCAGTCCTCCGGCTCAGCGCGTTTTTTCAAGGAGACATGGCGATGTCGACGAGCGAACCCCATTCGGGCGAACCCCATCCCCCCGCCGTCCAGCGCGTCGCCGACGCCGCGGCAGCCAAGGGCCTGAAGATCAAGATCGTCAGAACGGAAAAATCCGCCCGCTCGGCCGAAGAGGCGGCGGCGGCCGTCGGCGCCGAGGTCGGCCAGATCGTCAAGTCGCTGGTGTTTCGCGGCAGGGACAGCGGCATGCCGCATCTGCTTCTCGTTTCCGGGGCCAACCGGGTCGAGGAGACGACCATGACGGGCGCCCTCGGCGAGGCGCTGGAGCGGCCGGATGCGGCCTATGTGCGAGAGGTCACCGGCTTTGCCATCGGCGGCGTCGCGCCGCTCGGCGCGACGTCCGACATCGCCGTCTATATGGACGAGGACCTGTTCCGCTACGCCACCGTCTGGGCGGCGGCCGGCTCGCCGAACCACGTCTTCGAGGTCGTCCCCCTGCAGCTGCGATCGGCCACCGGCGCAAGGCTCGGGCCGGTGAAGTAGCCGCCGGCCTGGCGGGAGAAGGCGGCGCTCCTCCACCGGAAGGGCGCCTAGCGCATGATACCGAAAAGTGGGAACCGGTTTTCGGAAAGGATCATGCGACGACAGGAGGATGGAGCGGGATGTCGATCGAGGCTGATTTCATCCCGCTCTAGCGCTTCCAGCGCGGCAGGTGGCGCTTCCAGCGCTCGCCGATGTTGCCCTCGCGCGCCCGGCGGCGGCTCGCACGCAGCGCCCGCACGGCCGGCCCGGCCAGTTCAACCGGCCCGGATTCACCCGGACCGGCCGCTTCGTCCGGCGCCGCCGGCGCGTCGTCTTCCGCCGGGCGGGCAGCGACCGCGCGCGGCCGGCGGGCGGGCACGACGGCATCGTCCTGCGTCCGCGCGTCGTCGTCATCAGCAGCCACAGGCACGTGCCTCGCGGCCTCGCCGGGCTGTTCCGCAGCCCGTTCAGGCTCTTCCGCGGTCCGTTCGGGCTGGTCTGCGGATGGCTCCGGCCGAACCTTCGGAGGCCGGCCGCGCCTGCGCGGCACGACTTCGGCTTCGGCTTCGGCTTCGGCTTCGGGCGGCGGCGTGCGGGCGGGGGTGGTGTCTTCGAGGATGCGCGGTGTCGCCGTCGCCGGTGCCTCGGCCGAAACGGCCCGGGTCAGTCTGGCTTCCGCGTCCTTGAAGGGCGTATCCATCGTCGTGCGGACATCTGCGGGCAGGTCGGAAAAGGGCGAGGGATCGCGCGAGCGCTTGTTGCGCTTGATCTCGACGGCGAAAGGCCGGGTCTGCTTTCTCATGATCTGTCTGGATGACCTCGAATGGAGATGACGCGGCACCGATGCGCTCGCGAGCCAAGCCGGCATGCGGCGCCGGCACGCGCCATGTCCATGGGCTCGATCGTTCGCTCGGGCTCGTCGATGGAAGCGATGCTCGCGCTCTTTCTAGCGGGAATATATCGCTTCAGCCAGCCCCATCGCCGCAAGGTCCCCAGTTTCGGCAGATCAGCCGCGACAGAGATCCAGGAATGCCGCGTGAGCGGGGCCGTGGACGCAGAGGATGTCGCACAGGAGATGCGTCTGCATGGCGAGCAGCGCCAGGAGGCCGAGGCCGCCGAGGACGGCGGGCAGGACCAGCGAGCCGGTACTGGCGGGAGCGATCGTGTCGGTCATGGAAGGTCCTTTCAAATTCAGGTGAGATCAGGCGGCCTGCTGCCGCGCAGCCTTGCGGGCGAGGATCGCCTTGACGAGGGCGGCGATGGAAAAGCCGCCGACGAGGACCGCGGCACCCGCGAGGATCGACAGGGTCCCGACCGCCGGAACCATCGGCGTATAGCCGCCGATCATCTTGGCGTGCAGCCATTCGGGGATCGTGACGTCGGCGCCGCTGGTATAATAGGCGAAGGGAAAGTTGCTCCAGGACAGGAGCAGCGCGAACAGGAAGCCGGAAAAGATCCCCGGCCAGAGCAGCGGCAGGGTGATGTCGCGCATCGCCTGCCACCTTGTCGCGCCGAGATCGCGCGCCGCGTCCTCGAAGGCCGGCTCGTAGCCGAACACCTGGATCGCGACGACGAGGGTGGCGATCGGCGCGATCCAGACCAGTTGTCCGAACACCGTCGAATGCCAGGACATCTCGACGCCGATCGTGTTCAGCCACAGCTGCACCGCCAGGCCCAGCACCGCCTGGGGAAAGAAGATCGGCAACAGGACGAGGTACTGGAAGCCCTTGCGGCCCTTCCAGTCGTAGCGGGCGAAGGCGAGCGCGCCAAAGAAGGCGAGGACCACCGAGATCAGCGCCACCATCACGGCGACGGTCAGCGAGGTGATCGCCGCCTGCTCGATCTGCTGGGAGGCGAGCGTGTCCTCGTACCACTTCCAGGAATAGCGGCTGACGGGGAAGATGAAGAAGCGCGACCGCGACAGGGACGCCAGCGCCGTCACCAGCATCGGCAGGTAGAGGGCGATCGAGACGACGGCGAAGAACAGCCAGAGCAGGCGCCGCGTCAGGGGATGCAGGTCGGCCATGGCTCAGCGCCTCGTGAACATGCGGTCGATGTCGACCCGCCGCATCACCACGACGACGGCCGCGGCGGCGATCAGGATGAGCAGCACCGAGAGCGCCGAGCCGCGCGGCCAGTTCTGGCCGAAGGTGAAGGCACTGTCGATGTCCTGGACGACGGGGATGACGACGCCCTTGCCGAGGAACTTCGCCTCCGACACCGCGCCGAGGGCGAGGACGAAGCAGAGCAGCGTGCCGATCAGGATGCCCGGCGAGGCCAGCGGCAGCTCGATGTCGCGGAAGATCTGGAACCGCGTCGCGCCGAGGTCGCTCGCCGCCTCCCGCGCGTCGGGCGCGACGTTGGTGAGGCCGAGGATCAGCGGAAACAGCATGAAGGGCAGATAGACGTAGACGAGGCCGAAGACGACGATCGGCACGTTGCCGACGAGGCTCCCGGTGCCGGCGCCGAACAGGCTTTCGCTGGCCCCGTCGAGGAGGCCCGCCTTGTCGAAGAACAGCGACCAGCCCTGCAGGCGGATGTTCTCGGCGACGAACAGCGGCGCGGCGATCAGGATCGTGTAGATGTCGGCCCGCTTGCCGGCGAGGCGCACCATGGTGACGGCCAGCGGATAGGCGACGAGCAGCAGCAGGATCGTCGCGACCACCGCCATCGCCAGCGACCAGCCGAAGGAGATGTAGAAGTTCTGCTCGACGATGTCGCGGTAGTTCTCCAGCGTCGGCCAGCCGATCGGGCTGAACGAGCCGCGCGGCATGAAGCTGTAGAGGACGACGAGGAGGAGCGGCCCGAAGAAGCCGGCGAGAAGCAGGAGGCACAGCGGCACGGCCGACCACAGGCCCGCCCCGCCGGAAAACCGCTTCAGCCGCGCCGCCAGGAAACCCGGCGCCCGGCGGCTCGCCTCGCCCCGGTGCTCGCCCGCCCGGTATTCGCCCTGATAGGCCGGCGCGCCGACCATCGTCGGTTCGAGGGAGCGGTCGGTCATTGCATCGGCTCCGCGAAGATCCGCGCGTCGGCGGGCTTCCAGCCGATCTCGACATCGGACCCGACGGTCTCGGTGTCATCGGCGGCGCGGATCTTCTCGACGAGATAGAGATCCTCCTCGGCCTTCACCTGATACTGGACCCGCGAGCCCAGCACATATTCGTTGACGATGCGGCCGGCGAGCACCAAGGCCGCCCCCGCCGGGATCTGCCGGCCCATCAGCATGTCCTCCGGCCGCACGACGAGGACGCCGGATTTCAGGTCCGCCGGCGTCGCGTCGGGCACGGTGATGATGGTGCGGCCGCTTTTGAGGTCCACCAGCCTGCCGTCGCCGTCCGGGCGGACGGCGAAGCTGTTCACCTCGCCCATGAATTCGGAGACGAAGTGGCTGTTGGGCGAGCGGTAGATCTCGTGCGGCGTGCCGATCTGGGCGATCCGGCCCTTCTGCATGACGGCGATGCGGTCCGACATCACCATCGCCTCTTCCAGGGAATGGGTGATGTAGACGAAGGTCTTGCCGGTGGCGCGCTGGATATCCTTCAATTCGCGCTCGAGCACCTTGCGCAGCCGGTAGTCGATGGCCGACAGCGGCTCGTCGAAGAACAGGATCTCCGGGTCGAAGGCCAGCGCCCGGGCGATCGCGACGCGCTGGCGCTCGCCGCCCGAGCACTGGGTGACCGGCTTGTCGTAGTAGCTCTCGGGCAGATGGGCGATGCCGAGGAAGTGCATCGCCCGCCGGCGCCGCTCGGGCTTCGGCACGCCCTTGCACTTCATCGAATATTCGACATTCGCGCCGACGCTCATATGCGGGAAGAGCGCCAGCGACTGGAACACCATGCAGGTCGGCCGGAGATTGGCCGGCACGTCGTTGATCACCTTGCCGCGCAGGAGGATCTCGCCGTTGGTCGGCTTGTCCATGCCGACCAGCATGCGGATCATCGTCGTCTTGCCCGAGCCGGAGGGGCCGACGATGGTGAAGAACTCGCCCTCCTCGATGGACAGCGAGACACGATCGACGGCGACGAAGTCGTCGAAGAACTTGTCGACCTTGCGAAGCTCTAGAAGGGCCATGGGCGTTCACCGGCTCGGGACGGATATGGGGACCACCGGGACCTGTGCCCCGGCAGTGCTTCTCGGCGAGGCGGCTCAGCCGCGCGAGCGCTTCGCCTCGGTGTAGAGGTCGTGCATCGCCGCATAGTCGGGGTTGATGTCGAAATCGATGCAGCGGTCGAGCAGCGTCTGCAGCCAGACGCCGTTCTCGCCCCACTGGAACGCGTCGAGCTCGTCCTCGCTGAACTGGGAAAGGACGTCGGGCGAGCCCATCTGGACGATCGGGTTGAGCGTGCCCGGCGCCTTGGCGGCGACGCGGTAGGCGGCCTCCGGCGTGTGGCAGTAGACGAGGAAGGCTTCGGCCAGCGGCGTCGGAGCCGGGTTCTTCACCAGCGAGGTCACCTCGATCCAGGTGATGCCGGACTTGCCCTTGGGGCTTGCCGCCGTCTTGGTCTCCTCGATGCCGTCCTCGGGCATGACGCTCTCGATCTGCGTCTCGCCCTCGTAGCGGGCGGCCGAGACCGAATAGACGCTGCCGGGGATGACGGCGACGATGTCGCCGGTGATCATGTCGCGGGCGAGCGCCGCCTGGTCGTCGGAGACCTTCTTGGCATTGGCGAAGAGCTTGAAGATCAGCTCCCGGTAGCTCTCCATCTCCGCTTCGGTGTGCTTGCGGAAGGGCGAGAAGCCGGCGGCCATGCAGGTGTGCATGATCACCCAGTTCTCGTAGTCGAGGATGCCGTACTGCCCCTTGGCGCCCTCGATGATCTCCATGTAGCCGCCCTTCTCGACGGTCTCGCGGGAGATCTTGTCGGTGTTGACGCCGATGCCCGAGGGGCCGAAGCGCTGGATCATGCCCAGGAGCTCGTTGCCGCCCTGGTCCATCGCCCAGAGATAGGGCCACTGGAAGCTCGGCGTGTTCATGGCGTAGAGCGGCTTGAACTTCTCCTTGTCGAGCGGCGTGATCAGCCCCTCGGGATAGAGTTCCTTGCGTTGCCAGGCATTGTTGAGATTGATGACGTCCCAGGTCGAGGTGCCGCCCGAGCGCAGGTTGTTCACCGCCGCCGGGTCGGAGATCAGCATCTGCGGGTTCACCTTCGCGCCGACCTCGGACGCGAAGGGATCGAGGACGGGCTCTTCGGTATAGCCCTCCCAGGCGTGGATGTTGAGCTCCTTGCGGAAGTCGCCCATGGCGGCGAGGTCGCTCTTGGTCTTCTCCCACAGCTCCATCGCATAGGCCGAGCCCTCGGAGGCGTAGGCCGAGCGGCCGCCGATCATCGGCATGGCCAGCGCCGCCGCACCGGCCGCGGAGGTCTTGAGCAGCGATCTGCGGGTGATCGACCCGCGCATTCCGACAAGCGACTTTGGCATGCAGTGATCCTCTCTCGGTACGTTGGCGGCTCGGTACGGTCGGCGGTCGTCTCGCGGTGGCGGTTTTCGACGATGGGTCGGAGGCTGCCCGGCATCCGTCCGGCTGAGGCCCGGTCGATGGGGGCGGGTCGATGGGGCCGGGTCGATAGGGGCCCGGTCGACGAGCCCCTCTCGCGCCCCGCAGCGGACCGGATCAGGCGGGATGCCTCATTCCGCCGCCGCCGCGTGGCAGCAGGCGTTGACGTGGCTGCTCTTCTTGTTGATGTCCGGCGGCAGGTCCATGTTCGGATTGCCGTCGAAGAAGCCCGTCGGCATCAGCGTGAATCCCGTCGTCACGCAGGGCTGGACGGGAAAGTCCTCGACCCGCGGCTGGTGATGCAGCCCGAAGACGTGCCAGGCGACGAGGTCCTCGCCGGCGACCGGCCGTCCCTTGGCGGCATAGGCGGCGACGCCGTCGGAGCCGTCCGAGTGGTTGACGTGGTCGCCGGCCGGGTAGCGCTCCTCGGCCGCAAAAGCGGTCACCCAGAGATGCTGGTCGGTGAAGCTGGCGCGCATCCCCGAGGGCGAGCCCGGCTGGTAGAAGTTGCGCACCGCGTGAACGGGATGGAGCTTGTAGGCGGTGGGCCTGCCGACGGCGTTCTTGCGGCTCGCGCTGACGAATTTCCAGTAGCGTTCGGTGTCGGCGTTGCGCGAGCGCCCGCATTCGGTTTCGAGCGTCGTCTCCTCGATCCAGAAGGCGTTGCCATAGGGGTTTTCCGGCCCCATCGGCGCCGTGAGCGTGTTGCATTCGACGACGCAATTGTCCTTGCCGTCGATCGCCATGTCGAGCCTGGCGCAGAACAGGTGCTGGTGGATCTGGCCGGAGACGCCCGGCGCCACCTCGACACCGTACTTGCCCGGGCTTCCCGGCTCGCAGGCGACGGTGTTGATGATGCCGGTCGCCTTGATCTCGTGCTCGATCGTGCCGTCGAGATGGAAGTACCAGTAGAAGCCGTATTCGTAGTTGCCGACGGTGGCGATCGAGGAGATCACCAGGCGCCGGGCCCGCCGGACCTCGGTCTTCTCGGTGCGGAAGTCCCAGTGCTTCCAGGCGATGCCGTCGTCTTCCTCGTGGATGCAGATGGCGTTCTCGATGGTGATCGTCTCGCCGGTCCGGTTGGCATAGACCGCGTCGAGATAGGCGATGGCGCCGAGGCAGTCGCAGCCGAGCTTCAGCGAGTTCGCCAGCTTGCCGATGCCGTATTCGCCGATGTCGAAGACGTTCTTGCGGAAATGCGCCTTCTCGGTCGAACCGTAGGGCACCACCATCTCGGCGATCGAGGCGCGGTAGATCACCGGCCGCCCGGCGACCTTGATGTCGTGCAGCGTCAGGCCCTCCCGCGAGGAGAAGCCGATCACCATGGACCAGTCGGCCCAGGTGATGTGATGGCCGTCGAGGACGAAGCTCACGCCCTCCTTCTGCTCGATGTCGATGGGCTTCAGGTCGTCGCGGAACTCGCCCTGAAACTGCGCGGCATAGTTCACTTCCTTCCACGGCACCGGCGCGCCGCCGTGATCGTCGACCCGCAGCACCGTCATCGTCTTGATGTCGACGACGGCGTTGAGCCCCTCGAGCGGGTGGGCGTAGAGATTGTCGTCCTCGCGGGTGCGCACCCAGGCAAAGGTGTGGGAGAGGTGGAGGCCTTCCTCGCCCTCGACGCCGAAGTTGCCGGCCGACCAGGGGTCGACGCAGACCATGGACATGTCGGTGATGCCGCGCTTGGCGCAGGCTTCCACGAAGCGCGGATCGAGCTTGACGCAGGCCTCGACCTCCAGGAACTCCTCCGGCTGGATCATCGGCCGGGCGGTCTCGTGGAAGGTCTTCGTCAAGAGCGTCTCTTCCGCCAGGCTGACGGTGCAGCGCCAGACGCCGAGCCCCCGCCGCGGATAGACGTTGACCCGCGCCTCCCGCAGGATCGGGTCGCCGGGCTGGAACGCCCAGACGGCGTCCTTCGAAGGCTCGTTCAGTTCCACCAGCTCGAACAGCGTATCGGCGCCGAGACCGAGGGCCTCGCCGGCGATCTTCATGGCGAGATGCATCTCCTCTCCGGTGAGCGGCTGCAGCGGATGGGTGACGCCGGCGGAGACGAACGGCGTCGCCTGGCCGGTTGCGGGTTCGAACTTCGCCTCGCTCACATTCATCGCCGGATCCTTCGCTCTCTGACGGCCCTGGCTGCAGTCGCAGCCTTCCGTTCCTCGGTGGAGACGAGCTTAGTCAGGCGCCCCGCCGCCCGCTTGGCCGATTGCGCCAGCTTCTTGGCAGTTTGCGCCCGGTGCCGGACCCTGTGCGGGTCGCGGGCGGCGTGACGAAGGGAGCGGGACGATGCAGGCAAGTGGCCCCGTTCTTGCTTTGCCGGAAACCATCCCCGTCAACGCTTTCCAAGCCAGAGCGGAGTTCGTCCTCATGCCAGAGCAAGCGCATTGCCAAGAAAAGGGCGTGACTGGTCCGGCGCAGCGCATCGGCCAGCGTCCCTCCGACCTCACCGATCCGGAGATCCTCCTCACCGCCGCCAAGGGGATCGACGAGACCACGCGGCGCATGGGCGGCGATCCCGAAAGGCTGCTCCACAAGTACCGGGCGCTCGCCCACCGGCCCCAGAGCGGCACCAACGCGATGCCGCTGCGCGACTACACGCAGCTTCTCGAGGAAGCCGCGGAACTGACCGGAAACGAGCATTTCGGGCTGGAATTCGGCGAGACCTTCCTGATGACCGACCTCGGCCCGATCGGCTATCTGCTCATCCACGCCCGCACGGTCCGGGAGGGGCTGCAGCTCTTCGCCGATCATTTCGAGGATCTGCAGGAACGCTCCGCCATCACGCTGGAGGTCGATGGCGACCTCGCCCGGATCGTCTACCGGATCGACGATCCGCGCGTGCGGCACCGACGGCAGGACGCCGAATTCACCCTCGGCATGCTGAATGCCGCGTTCCGCCGGCTGTTCGGCACGCGCTGGCGAGCGATGCGGGTGGACTTCACCCATCTGCCGCTCACCCGGCACCATCATCATGCCCAATATTTCGACACTGCCGTCGAATTCGGCAAGCGGGAATCGGCCCTGTTCTTCGACCGCGCCCTGCTCGACCTCGCCATGCCGTCGCCCGACCCGCTGCTGATCGAGCATCTGGAGAGCTACTTCGCGAAGCTGCGAGCGAGCCGCCACCATGAGCCGTCGCTGGCGGAGGTGGTGGCGCGGCAGGTCGGCGCCGAGGTCGGCCGCGGCCGCACGCCCCGCCTCGCCGACGTCGCGCTGGAGCTGGGGATCAGCGAACGGGCGTTGAACCGCGGCCTGGCGGCGGAGGAGACGAGCTTTCGCCGCATCCTCCTGCATATGCGGATCGAGGCGGCGAGCCGGCTGCTGCGCGACACGGCGATGCCGCTGACGGAGATCGCCTTCGAGGTCGGCTACAGCGACGCCACGGCATTCTCGCGGGCGTTCCGCCAGAAGAACAAGCTCGCCCCGCAGATCTGGCGCAAACAGGTCCTGCATCCCGCAGAAATGTGAAACGCCCTGTCGTCCATCGGGACGCAGGGCGTTTCGAGATCCGGTCCGGACGGCTCATCGGTGAGCCCGATCCGGAGTTGACGCGGTCGCGCGGCTCAGAGGCCGAACGGCACGTAGCTGCGGGTCTTCGCCTCGTTCACGGCACGCTTGTCGAGAAAGGCCATCACGGCGGCGAAGAGGCCGCGGGGCTCGGCGTTGCGGGTGCCGGAAAGGCTCGCGTGGGTCGTCGGCATGGGCTGGCTCCGGTGGTTCGATCTGATCCGCGGACTGTCCGTCGGCTGGCCTTGTATCTGGCATGCCAGAGAATGACGGGCAACGCGCCCCGCTGCATGGCTGACCCGAGCATCATGCATGCCTGGCACGGCTCGGCCCTCGTGAGCGGCGCCCATGCGCCGGCAGGAGGCGGCGCCGGATCGCAGCTGCACACGGCGCCGCGTCGGCCTCCCGCAGTTCGCCCGTTCTGCTTCCGAAGCCCCTGACCATCTGCAATCGACGACACTTCCCGCGCCTCTTCTGCGTCCAGATCCAACGGAAAACGAGGCTGCGGCATTGTCTTCGCGTGCGGCGCTGCACAATCGAAAGTTCCGCTCCCGATGACGTTTCGATGAATTCCAACTTGACGGTTGGTATCTGGCATGCCAGCAATAACGTCATTGGAGCAATGAGGCGGAGGTCACTGACTCACTGCATCATTCACCGGCTGGACGGTCTTCGTCCGCCGGGACGGCACTGAGTTGCTGTCACACGCCAAGCATTACTGCACTTCGACTGGGTCTGGCCGCCGCATGGCCAGGCAAGCCGCGCGGCCGCTCGCCGTCCGCACGAGGCTTCACGTCCTCCGCCGCCCCCGGGACGGCGCGGACGAACGGGAAAGCCGTGCCCACGGCCGGCGTCCCGGCAGGCGCCCGGTCGGCGCATGGGGACAGGCGATCGCGGCCCTCGGCCGGGGATTGCGGACAATCGGCAGGCCGGCCAACGGCCGCGACCATTCGGGAGGACAAGAGACAATGTCGGCACTGGCTGAGGTCATCGAGACCGAAGACGCACCGGACACGGCACCCGCGCAGACCGATGGCTTCCATCTGATCATCGACGCGCTGAAGCTGAACGGCCTGACCACCATCTATGGCGTTCCCGGCATCCCGATCACCGATCTCGGCCGGCTGGCCCAGGCGGAGGGCCTGCGCGTCATCTCGTTCCGCCACGAGCAGCATGCCGGCAACGCCGCCGCCATCGCCGGCTTCCTAACCAAAAAGCCCGGCATCTGCCTGACGGTCTCGGCGCCGGGCTTCCTCAACGGCCTGACGGCGCTCGCCAACGCCACCACCAACTGCTTCCCGATGATCCTGATCAGCGGCTCGTCCGAGCGCGAGATCGTCGACCTGCAGCAGGGCGACTACGAGGAGATGGACCAGCTCGCCATCGCCAGGCCGCTCTGCAAGGCGGCCTTCCGGGTGCTCCATGCCGAGGACATCGGCATCGCGGTTGCAAGGGCCATCCGCGCCGCGCTGTCGGGGCGGCCCGGCGGCGTCTATCTCGACGTTCCGGCCAAGCTCCTCTCCCAGGTCGTCGATGCCGAGCTCGGCGCCCGTTCGCTGGTGAAGGTCATCGATCCGGCTCCGGCGCAGATTCCCGGCCCGGACGCGGTGAAGCGGGCCATCGACGTCCTGAAAGGCGCCGAGCGGCCGCTGATCATCCTCGGCAAGGGCGCCGCCTACGCCCAGGCAGACGACGACATCCGCGCCCTGATCGAGGCGAGCGGCATCCCCTATCTGCCGATGAGCATGGCCAAGGGGCTTTTGCCCGACACCCATCCGCAATGTGCGAGCGCCGCCCGCTCGCTGGTGCTGAAGGACGCCGACGTCGTCGTCCTCGTCGGCGCGCGGCTCAACTGGCTGCTCTCCCACGGCAAGGGCAAGAGCTGGGGCCCGCCCGGCTCCAAGCGGTTCATCCAGATCGACATCGAGCCGAAGGAGATGGACAGCAACGTCGAGATCGCGGCGCCGCTGGTCGGCGACATCGGCTCCTGCGTCGCCGCGCTCCTCGACAGGATCTCGTCCGGCTGGCAGGCCCCGCCCGTTGCCTGGATCGAGACGATCGAGGCCAAGAAGCAGGACAATCTTTCGAAGATGGCCGGCCGGCTCGGCAGGAACTCGAGCCCGATGGACTTCCACGGAGCGCTCTCCGCGCTCAGGCAGATCGTCAAGGATCGCCCCGACGCCATCCTCGTCAACGAGGGCGCCAACACCCTCGACCTCGCCCGCGGCATCATCGACATGTACCAGCCGCGCAAGCGTCTCGACGTCGGCACCTGGGGCATCATGGGCATCGGCATGGGCTTTGCCATCGCCGCCGCCATCGAGACCGGCAAGCCGGTGCTGGCGGTCGAGGGCGACAGCGCCTTCGGGTTCTCGGGCATGGAGATCGAGACGATCTGCCGCTACCGGCTGCCGGTCTGCGTCGTCGTCTTCAACAACAACGGCATCTACCGCGGCACCGACGTCAATCCGTCCGGCGGCGACGACGCCGCGACCACGGTCTTCGTCGAGAACGCCCGCTACGACAGGATGATGGAGGCCTTCGGCGGCGTCGGCGTCAACGCCACCACCCCCGACGAGCTCGCCCGCGCCGTCGCCGAGGCGATGGATTCGGGGCGGCCGACCCTCGTCAACGCGGTGATCGACCCCGCCGCCGGCACCGAGAGCGGCAACATCGGCAAGCTCAACCCGCAGAGCGCCGTCGGCAGGAAGCCGAAGGCCGTCGGCTGAGCGCGGCCGAGGCGTGCCGGCCCCTCAAAGGCCGGCGCGCGGACTGACGAGATCCGCGGCAGGACCGATCGCGCGTCCGCCGCCAACGACAATCGTGGAGGAAAACATGCAAGCTCTCGAGGGCGTCAGGATCCTGGACTTCACCCATGTCCAGTCCGGGCCGACATGCACCCAGCTTCTCGCCTGGTTCGGCGCCGACGTGATCAAGGTCGAGCGGCCCGGCACCGGCGACGCCACCCGCGGCCAGCTGCAGGACGTCGCCGGGGCGGACAGCCTCTATTTCACCATGCTGAACCACAACAAGCGCTCGATCACCCTCGACACCAAGACCCGCGAGGGCCGCGAGATCCTTGAGGGCCTGATCAGGGTCTGCGACGTCCTGGTGGAGAACTTCGCCCCCGGCGCGCTCGACCGCATGGGCTTTTCCTGGGAGCGCATCAACGCGCTCAACCCGGCGATGATCGTCGCCTCGATCAAGGGCTTCGGCCCCGGCCCCTATGCCGACTGCAAGGTCTATGAGAACGTCGCCCAGTGCACCGGCGGCGCCGCCTCGACCACCGGCTTTCGCGACGGCCTGCCGCTGGTCACCGGCGCCCAGATCGGCGATTCCGGCTCCGGCCTGCATCTCTGCCTCGGCATCGTCACCGCGCTCTACCACCGCACGAAGACCGGCGCCGGCCAGAAGGTCTCGGTCGCCATGCAGGACGCCGTCCTCAATCTCTGCCGCGTCAAGCTGCGCGACCAGCAGCGGCTCCAGTCGGGGCCGCTCACCGAATACAGCCAGCATGGCGAGGGCGTCGCATTCGGCGACGCGGTGCCCCGGGCCGGCAACGATTCCGGCGGCGGCCAGCCCGGCCGCATCCTGAAGTGCAAGGGCTGGGAGAGCGACCCCAACGCCTACATCTACTTCATCGCCCAGGCCCCCGTCTGGGAAGCGATCTGCGACGTCATCGGCGAGCCTGGCTGGAAGACCCATCCCGACTACGCCAAGCCCAAGGCCCGGCTGGTGCGCCTCAACCAGATCTTCGAGCGCATCGAGGCCTGGACGATGCAGTACACCAAGTTCGAGGCGATGGAGATCCTCAACAAGGTCAACGTCCCCTGCGGCCCGATCCTGTCGATGAAGGAGATCGCCGAGGACCGGTCGCTGCAGGCCACCGGCACCCTCGTCGAGGTCGAGCACCCGGAGCGCGGCACCTACATGACCGTCGGCAACCCGATCAAGCTGTCGGCGAGCCCCGCCGAGGTGAAGCGGTCGCCGCTGCTCGGCGAGCATAACGAGGAAATCCTGCGCGACGTCCTCGCCTATGACGCGGCGAAGATCGAGGCCGTGGCCGCCTCCGGCGCCATGGGCGCGCCGCGGCAGATGGCCGCCGAATAGCATCGGCCTCCGGGGCGGGCGAAGGTCTCGCCCCGGCGTCCGAACCGCGGCCGCCAAGGGCAGTGCTTGCGGCCGATCCCACCACACCCGACCATGACCGCCGGCCAAGCTGGCGCGAAATAAAGTCAGCCCGCGTTACGGCAGCCGATAGGCAGCGGCTTCGGCGACTGGCATCATAAATCCCAAAAGGGCGGCATTCCGGCGGATGGAGCCGGCGCCCGGGGGGACTTCGGCAAGCGACGTGAGACGAGACGATTGATGTTCTGACACCGCTCTTGGGAGGGAGTCGTCATGAAACTTCATGAATTCCAGTCGAAATCATGCCTGACGCGATACGGCATCGCCGTGCCGCCCGGCCGGGTCGCGGATAGCCCCGAGGCGGCGCGCGCGGTGGCGGCGACCCTCGGCGGATCCCGCTTCGCGGTGAAGGCGCAGATCCCCGCCGGCGGCCGCGCCGCGGCGGGGGGCATCCTGATCGTCGACGGGCCGGACGCGGTCGAGGCGGCGAGCCGCGCCCTCCTCGGGCGCCGCCTTGTCTCCGACCAGACCGGCCCCGAGGGTTCTCTCGTCCGGCAGGTCCTCGTCGAAACCGCCGTGAACGGTCCCGCGAGCTTCTATCTCGGCGCCATGATCGAGACCTCGAGCGCCGGCATCGTCATTCTTGGCGCCAAGGGCGGCGAGGATGACATCGAGGCGAAGGTCCGCGCCGGCCGCACCACGATCGAGCGCCTGGCGGTCGGCCCCAATGGCGCAATCGACGCGGCCGAGGCCCGCGCCTTCGCCGCCCGGCTGGCGGTCGCGGAGGACCATCTCGCCGGCTTTCGCGCCGTCCTCGCCGGTCTCGCCGACGCGCTGATCGGCCTCGACGCGGTGCTGGTCGAGATCAATCCGCTGGTCCTCAGCGACGCCGGCGGCTTCGTCGCCCTCGACGCCAAGATCGTCCTCGACGACAACGCCGGCTTCCGCCACCCGGACCGGCCTCAGGAGGATCCCGTCGACCGGCCGGGCGATCTCGAGGCGAGCGCCCAGCGCCACCGCATCAACTACGTCCGGATGGAGGGCGACATCGGCCTCGTCGCCAACGGCGCCGGGCTCGGCATGGCGACGGTCGATCTGGTGCGAGCGGCGGGCGGCCGGCCGGCGAACTTCATGGACATCCGCACCACCGCCACCAGCCTCGACGTCGCCCACGGCATCGCGCTGCTTCTGGAAAACCCGGCAGTGAAGGTGATCCTCGTCAACGTCCATGGCGGCGGGATGCAGTCCTGCGACACCGTCGGCGACGGGCTCGGCATCGCCATGCGCCGCACCGGCCGCAAATGCCCGGTGGTGGTGCGGTTTGCCGGCAACAACGCCGATTTCGCCCGCGCCCGCCTCGCCAATTTCGGCTGCAAGATCGTCGACTGCGCCGACATGTGGACGGCGGCGGCCACCGCCGCCCGGCTGGCGCGCCCGGCCGAGACGCCGAAGGCGATGCCGCTGTTCGAGCGCCGGGAGGCGGCGGTCCGATGACCGCGCGCCGACGCACCGCGCCCGGCGTCCCCAATCGCAATGGGAGGAGATGAGACGATGGCCATTCTCGCAAGCGGCCGCAGCCGCGTCCTCGTCCAGGGCATGACCGGCTGGGCCGGCCGGCACTATTCGTCCTCGATGCTCGACTACGGCACCAGGATCGTCGCCGGCGTCACCCCCGGCAAGGCCGGCACGCGGTTTCTCGATCTGCCGATCCACGGGGACGTCGCTTCGGCGATGCGCGAGCACCGGGCCGACGTCAGCATCGTCTTCGTGCCCCCGGACAATGCCGGTGCCGCGATGATCGAGGCAATCGAGGCGGAGGTGCCGGTGATCGTCGCGGTCACCGAGCGGGTGCCGCTCCACGACATGGTGAAGGTGCGCGCGGCGCTCTCAGGGTCGCGCTCGATCCTCGTCGGGCCGAACTCGCAAGGCATCCTGTCGCCCGGCCAGTGCAAGATCGGCGTCATGGCGACGGCCAGCGCCCGGCCCGGCCGCGTCGGCGTCATCTCCCGCTCGGCCTCGCTGACCAGCGAGGTGATCGCCCAGATCACCGCGGCGGGCCTCGGCCAGTCGACCACCGTCGGCATCGGCGGCGACCCGATCTGCGGCCTGTCGATGCGCGACTGCCTCGCTTTGTTCCTGAAGGACGAGGAGACCGACGGCGTCGTCCTCATCGGCGAGATCGGCGGCAGCCAGGAGGAGGAGCTGGCGGAGTTCGTCGCCGCGGCCCGGCCGACGATCCCGATCGTCGCGACGGTGGTCGGCCGGCACGCCCCGCCCCGCCAGCGGATGGGCCATGCCGGCGCCTTCGCCGAGGGAACGAGCGACGCGGCTGGCAAGATCCGCGCCCTCGAGCGCGCCGGCATCGTCGCCGCGCCCTCGCCCCATCTGATCGGCGAGACGATCCGCGCCGCCCTGCGGCAGGCCGCGGACGCAACGCGGGAAAGGAGCGTCGCATAGGCAAAGGCTGCCGGCGGCTCCGGCCCGCCCGGCGGCAGGACGAGACAGAGGGCGGAGCCCGATCCCGACGCATCGCCGCAAGAGCGATGCCGGACCCCGCGCACTACCAGAAAAGATCTTCTGTTTTCACAACAAACAAGACAACGCCAGACAACGCATTGTCTATAATGGGAGGAAGGCATGGTAGCTACAGTATATGACGAACCGGCCGCAGAGCCGGTCAGCAACGGCTTCCGGTGGACGCAGCTCGCCATCGGCGTCGTCTGCATGGTGATGATCGCCAACCTGCAATATGGCTGGACGTTCTTCGTGCCGGAGATCGTCGAGAAATACGGCTTCACGCGCGAGGCGATCCAGTGGTCCTTCACGCTGTTCGTCCTGTTCGAGACGTGGCTGGTGCCGGTCGAGGGCTGGTTCGTCGACAAATACGGGCCGAAGAACGTCATCATCTTCGGCGGCGTCCTCTGCGGCGTCGGCTGGATCGTCAACTCCCAGGCCGACACGATCTTCCTGTTCTGCGTCGGCCAGGTCATCGCCGGCATCGGTGCGGGCGCGGTCTACGGCACCTGCGTCGGCAATGCGCTGAAATGGTTTCCCGATCGCCGCGGTCTCGCCTCCGGCATCACCGCCGCCGGCTTCGGCGCCGGCTCGGCCCTGACGGTCTGGCCGATCCAGGCCACGATCGCCAATTACGGCTTCGAAAGCGCCTTCTTCAGCTTCGGCCTCGGCCAGGGCATTGTCGTCGTCGTGCTCGCCTTCTTCATGCTGGCGCCGCGCAAGGGCCAGGTGCCCGAGCCGACCAGCAAGGGGCCGATCATCCAGTCCCGCCGGCAATATCTGCCGTCCGAAACCGTCAGGCACCCGATCTTCTGGCTGATGTATGCCATGTTCGTCATGGTCGGCGCCGGCGGTCTCGTCGTCACGGCCAATCTCGCCCCCATGGCCAAGGATCTCGGCGTCGCCGACATCCCGCTGTGGCTCGGCATCCCCGCGCTCACCCTCGCGGCGACCATCGACCGCGTCCTCAACGGCATCACCCGGCCGATCTGCGGCTGGATCTCCGACAAGATCGGGCGCGAGAACACCATGTTCATCGCCTTCACCATCGAGGCGGTGGGAATCTACTTCCTCTATCTCTACGCCCACGATCCGGTGCTGTTCGTCATCCTGAGCGGCATGGTGTTCTTCGCCTGGGGCGAGATCTACAGCCTGTTCCCCTCGACCTGCACCGACACCTTCGGGTCGAAGTTCGCGGCGACCAATGCCGGCCTGCTCTACACCGCCAAGGGAACCGCCGCGCTGCTCGTCCCCTTCGGCACGGCGCTGGCCGCCAACGGCAACTGGGGGCCGGTGTTCATCATCGGCGTCGTTCTCAACGCGCTCGCGGCCTTCCTCGCCATCGCGGTGCTGAAGCCGATGCGGGTGGGCCTGATCCGCAAGGCGACGCAGGATCCGACCCTGCAGCCGGCCGAATGAGCCACGGCCGGCGGCGCCCCTGACGCGCCGCCGGCCCCGCCTGCCCCGCCTGACTTTGCGCCGGCGGCTCGGGATTCTCTCTCCGGCGAGTTCACCAGGAACATCGCCGGAGAAACCGGAAGGACCTCCACGGCGGATGAGGCCGTGCCGAGGCCGGAGGGAGTGACGGGCGCCCCGGCGCCGCAGGATCTCCGCAAGGCCGCAGGCAAGCCCCACTGTCATCGCGATCGACGGGATGCCTCCCGATGGGAGGCGTCGAAGGACCGACCTGTCCGCCGATCTGCGTTCAACTCTGGCATTACAAATGCCAATGAGCGCCAAACTGGGCCGGCCTCGTCCGACCGCGGCCCGCCGCATCCAACCCGCAACCCGCCGCGCCCCGGCGCCGCCGGGCCTAGCGCCAACCCTCGAATGGAGACCATCATGCTCGACAGAACCGCCATCCGCAGCCTGTTCGACAAGGCCCGCTCGGAAGGCCGCGACGCCCTCACGGCGCCGGAAGGCAAGATCCTCTGCGACGCCTATGGCATCAATGTCCCGAAGGAGGGGATCGCCGCCTCGGCCGACGAGGCCGCCTCGCTCGCCGCGTCGATGGGCTTTCCGGTGGTGATGAAGATCGTCTCGCCGGACATCCTCCACAAGACCGAGGCCGGCGGCGTCGTCGTCGGCGTCAGGTCGCAGGAGGAGGCGCGCGCCAGCTACGACAAGATCCTCGCCAATGCGAAGGCCTACAAGGCCGACGCCCGGATCGACGGCATCCAGGTCCAGCAGATGCTGACCGGCGGCCAGGAGATCATCATCGGCGCGGTCACTGATCCGAGCTTCGGCAAGCTCGTCGCCTTCGGCCTCGGCGGCGTCCTCGTCGAGGTCCTGAAGGACATCACCTTCCGCCTCGCGCCGGCAACCCGCGAAGACGCGCTGTCCATGCTCGACGGCATCCAGGCCGCCGAGATGCTGAAGGGCGTGCGCGGCGGCGACGCCGTCGACCGCGAGGCACTGGCCGACATGATCGTGCGGGTGTCGCAGCTGGTCTCCGACTATCCCGAGATCGTCGAGCTCGACCTCAACCCGGTCTTTGCCACGAAAGACGGCGCCATCGCCGCCGACGTGCGCATCGTCACCTCCTACGACCAGCCCGAGGCGCGCCAGCAACACAGCCGCGAAGAGATCGTCGCCGCCATGAACCGGATCATGCGGCCGAAGGCGGTCGCGGTGATCGGCGCCTCCGCCGAAGCCGGCAAGATCGGCAATTCGGTGATGAAGAACCTGATCGATGGCGGCTACAGGGGCGAGATCTACCCGGTGCATCCCAAGGCGGGCGAGATCCTCGGCTACAAGGCCTACAGGAGCGTCAAGGACATTCCGGGCGAGGTCGACACCGCGGTCTTCGCGATCCCGGCGAAATTCGTCGCCGGGGCGTTGCGCGAATGCGGCGAGAAGAAGATCCCCGGCGCCGTTCTGATCCCGTCGGGCTTTGCCGAGGCCGGCGAGCCCGAACTCCAGGACGAGATCGTCGCCATCGGCCAGGAATACGGCATCCGCCTGATGGGGCCGAACATCTACGGCTTCTACTACACGCCGGAAAACCTCTGCGCGACCTTCTGCACCCCCTTCGACGTCAAGGGCTCGGCGGCGCTGTCGTCCCAGTCCGGCGGCATCGGCATGGCGATCATCGGCTTCTCGCGCTCGGCCAGGATGGGCGTTTCGGCCATCGTCGGCCTCGGCAACAAGTCCGACATCGACGAGGACGATCTCCTGTGCTTCTTCGAGCAGGACGACAACACCAGGATCATCGCCCAGCATCTGGAGGACCTGAAGGACGGCCGCGCCTTCGCCGAGGCCGCGAGGCGCGTGTCGAAGGTCAAGCCCGTCGTCGTCCTGAAGGCCGGTCGCACCTCCGCCGGCGCCAAGGCGGCCTCGTCCCACACCGGCGCGCTCGCCGGCAACGACAAGATCTATGACGACGTCTTCAACCAGTCCGGCGTCATCCGGGCGAAGTCCCTGCGGCAGCTCCTCGATTTTGCCCGCGGCGTGCCGGTCCTGCCGACGCCGAAGGGCGAGAACGTCGTCATCATCACCGGCGCCGGCGGCTCGGGCGTGCTCCTGTCCGACGCCTGCGTCGACAACAAATTGAGCCTGATGGCGATGCCGGAGGATCTCGACGCCGCCTTCCGCACGTTCATCCCGCCCTTCGGCGCAGCCGGCAATCCCGTCGACATCACCGGCGGCGAGCCCCCCGCGACCTACCAGAACACGGTCAAGCTCGGCCTCGAGGACGAGCGCATCCACGCCCTCATCCTCGGCTACTGGCACACCATCGTCACGCCGCCGATGGTCTTCGCGAAGCTGATGGTCGAGGTGAAGGAGGAGATGAAGGCCAAGGGCATCGAGAAGCCGATGGTCGCCTCGCTCGCCGGCGACGTCGAGGTCGAGGCGGCGGCGGAATATCTCTACGCCCACGGCATCCCGGCCTATGCCTATTCGACCGAGCTGCCGGTCGAGGTCCTCGGCGCGAAATATCGCTGGGCGCGCGGCGCGGGGCTGCTCTAGCAGAAACCAGCCGATGCCGACGAGGGGCTTCCGCAGGCGTTGCGGGAGCCCTTTCCTTGCAAAGCCCTTTGACCAGCGGGATCCGCCGATGAACATCCACGAATACCAGGCCAAGCAGCTCCTGGAGAGGTTCGGCGCGCCGATCGCGCCCGGTATCGCCATTGACGACGTCGCCAAGGCCGAGGCTGCGGCCAAGCAACTGCCCGGCCCGCTCTACGTCGTGAAGAGCCAGATCCACGCCGGCGGGCGCGGCAAGGGCAAGTTCAAGGAACTCGGCCCCGATTCCAAGGGCGGCGTCAGGCTGGCGAAGTCCATCGCGGACGTGGTCGCCAACGCAAAGGAAATGCTCGGCAACACCCTCGTCACCAAGCAGACGGGCGAGGCCGGC
>NZ_AQQS01000059.1 GCF_002088275.1 Aurantimonas sp. 22II-16-19i | reverse complement strand
GCGCGCGGCTTCAGCCCCGCGGCCACGTTCGGCGCTGGCGCCGGCGTGTCCTCGGGCTTGTGAATCCGCCGCTTCTTGGTCTCGACCACGACATTCTTGGTGCGACCATGGCTGAAGTTCTGGCGCACCGTCGACTGCTCGACGCCGCCGCGCTTGATGGTCAGGGTCTTCTTGGTGCTCACATGGAGCGTCTTGTCGTCGCCGGACTTGGTATCGCTCATCTACGCTTCCACTTCCTGCGCGGGATCGGTCCCGCGCCGTTCGTCTCGCAAGGAAGCGACGCTCGAAGAGGCGCTTCCGATGGTTTGCAGTCTCAATCTTCAGCCCTCGAGTCGCCGCTTGCAGCGCCGTCGATCGCTTCAGTGGGCTTTTCGCCCCGATATTTCGCCAGCGCTTCCAAGCGCTTCAGCACAGCCGAGCCTGCATCACCGGCAAGGATGGCTGCATGTATCACATTCCACCCGCCCAACGCCAAACTGATTTCGTCGGCGTCCAGCAGGCGAAATCCCGGAATCGCGCGGCCGGTTCCGCGCTCCCCTGCGCGGCGTGACCCGTCGATCTTGCGCAGCCCGTCCTCGGCGGCGTCGCGGGCCTGGACGAGGCCGAGCGTGCGCCCCGAGCGCATCGCCGCCTCGACCTTGGCCGCGCCGGTCACCAGCTGGCCGGCCTTGCGGGCGAGGCCGAGCGATCCCGACACCTGGCGGACCAGCAGCCGGTCGACCATCGCGGCAAGATCGGCCGGCGTCTCCACCTCGGACCGGAAGGCCCGCTTGAACAGCCGCCGCTTCACCGCCTCCTCCACCGCCTTGCGGCTGAAGGAGACATGCGCGCCGCGCCCCGGCAGCTTGCGCGCCAGATCCGGCACGACGCTGTTCTGCGGATCGCGCACGAAGCGGATGAGATCGGCGGCCTCGCGGCGCTCGCGGCTGACGATGCAGGTGCGATCGTTCAGGATCTCGTCTCCGTCATGATCGCGATCGGGCGCCTGCGTCACACGGTCCCCCGCATCTTCGGCATCGGCTGCTGCGGCTGGCATCGTTCCCTTGCCGCTCCTCACGCAGCGCCCTGTTCCAGCGCCTCCTCGGCTTCCTCGTCCAATTCCTCCTGCGGGCCGGCGATGTCGGCCTCGGTGATCCAGCCGGCCTTCAGCCGCGCGGTCAGGATCATCCGCTCGGCATCGGCCCGCGACACCTCGAAGGGCGACAGCGCGCCCGGATAGCGCTTGGTCTCGCCGTCCTTGCGCTCGCTCCAGCCGGTGAGATCGTCGACGGCGCAGCCGGCGAAGTCCTCCAGCGACTTGACGTCCTCCTGACCGAGCGCGACCAGCATTTCGGTGGTCAGCCCGTCGATGTCCTTCAGCTCGTCCGCAACGCCCAGTTCCGTGCGGCGGGCGTCGAACTCGGCCTCACGGCGTTCCAGATACTCGCGGGCACGCGTCTGGATCTCCTGGGCCGTATCCTCGTCGAAGCCTTCGATGGAAGCAACCTCGTCGGGATCGACATAGGCCACTTCCTCGACCGTCGCGAACCCTTCCGATGCCAGCAGCTGGCCGACCATCTCGTCGACGTCGAGGGCCTCCATGAAGGTCTCGGAACGCTCCTGGAACTCCTTCTGGCGGCGGGAGGATTCCTCCTCCTCGGTCAGGATGTCGATGTCCCAGCCGGTGAGCTGCGAGGCGAGGCGCACGTTCTGTCCGCGGCGGCCGATCGCAAGTGAGAGTTGGTCATCGGGCACGACGACTTCAATCCTCTCGGCGTCCTCGTCGAGCACGACCTTGGCGACTTCCGCCGGCTGCAGCGCGTTGACGAGGAAGGCGGCGGCGTCCGGCGACCAGGGAATGATGTCGATCTTCTCGCCCTGCAGCTCGGCGACGACGGCCTGGACGCGCGAGCCCCGCATGCCGACGCAGGCGCCGACCGGATCGACCGAGCTATCCGACGAGATCACGGCGATCTTCGCCCTCGAGCCGGGATCGCGGGCGACCGCCTTGATGGTGATGATGCCGTCGTAGATCTCCGGCACTTCCATGGTGAAGAGCTTCGCCATGAACTGCGGATGGGTGCGCGACAGGAAGATCTGCGGGCCGCGCTGCTCGCGGCGCACGTCGTAGACATAGGCGCGGACCCGGTCGCCGTAGCGGAAGACCTCGCGCGGGATCTGCTCGTCGCGCCGGATGATGCCCTCGCCGCGGCCGAGATCGACGATGACGTTGCCGTATTCGACGCGCTTCACCGAGCCGTTGACGATCTCGCCGACACGGTCCCGGAACTCGTCATACTGGCGGTCGCGCTCGGCCTCGCGCACCTTCTGGACGATCACCTGCTTGGCCGACTGGGCGGCGATGCGGCCGAAGTCCATCGGCGGCAGCTGCTCGGCGATGAAGTCGCCGGGCTCGGCGTCGGGGTTCTTGTCGCGGGCGAGTTCCAGGTAGATCTGGGTGTTCGGGTTCTCGACGTCGTCGACGACCTCGAGCAGCCGCTGCAGCTTCATCTCGCCGGTCTTGGTGTTGATGTCGACGCGGATGTTGGTCTCTTGCCCGTATCGCGAGCGCGCGGCCTTCTGGATGGCGTCGGCCATGGCGCCGATCACGATGTCGCGGTCGATCGACTTTTCCCGCGCCACGGCGTCCGCGATCTGCAGAAGCTCGAGCCTGTTCGCACTGACTGCCATTTGTCGTTTCTCCTGGTCGGCCGGCCACGTCGGATGGTCGCTCCGAAGGCTCGTCCCGTCGTTTCGCCCGGTCTGTCGCCGGCCCGGGGCCGGCGACGAGGCGCCTCATATTCGTCTCTCCGGCCCCGCGTCAGTGGGTGCCGGGCTCGTCATCGGCATGTTCGGCCGTCTCGTCGCCTTCCGGCTCCTCCGGCTCCTCCGGCTCGCCGCGCCGCTTGCGGGCGGCCTTGTCGGCCTTCAGCGAGGCGGCGATCAGATCGTCGGTGAGGATCAGCCGCGCCTCGCCGATGGCGTCGAAGGGGATCTCCACCGCGTTCGGCTCGCCATAGGCCGGCTGGTCCCGCTCGATGCGGATCACCTCGTCGGTGACCGCGACGATCTTGCCCCGAAACCGCTTGCGCTCGCCGATCAGCCGGTTGGTCTCCAGCTTCATCAGATAGCCGGCCCAGGTCTCGAAGTCGCCCTTGCGCACCAGCGGGCGGTCGATGCCCGGGGAGGAGACTTCGAGGTGATAGGCCTTGTCGACCGGATCGGCCACGTCGAGCACCGGCGAGATCGCCCGCGAGACCGCCTCGCAGTCCTCGACGGTCATGGTGCCGTCCGGCCGTTCCGCCATGATCTGTACCGTCATGCCGTTCAGCCCGGAGATGCGCACCCGCACCAGCCGATAGCCGGCCTGCTCGATCGCCGCCTCGACGGCGTCCGCGATCTTGGCTTCCAGTCCTTGTTCCTTGACGATGCGCATATGGCTTCGGCTCGCGCTCCTTCAGAGATCGGCCCATTCGCAAGGTCCGCCGCGTGGCGGACGCCCGCACCCTGCGGCCAGTGCGGCCCGGCTCGCCGGCGCCGCGCTTGGCGTGCGCCCGGTCCGCCCTGGCCGTTGCGTCTTTCCGTCCCCGCCGTTCCGCCATGCCTTCCGGAGCGATCGGCCGAGCCGAATTCCGGGTAACAAAAAAGAGCGGGACCGGCAGGACCCACTCTCACGACATCACCGCAGAGAATATGACGGTCATATACCCCGCTTCGCCTCGCGCTTCAAGAGCCGGTTTGCGGGGCCGCTCGGCAGCGGGTCGCATGGCCCGCCGACGGGGCCACTCGACAGAGCCTCTCGGCAGGGCCACTTTTGACAGGGCACTCGACAGGACCTGCGCCATGACCCGGGATCGTGCGGGGCCCGACGGGCCTCCGGCGACCGGCGCTCGAAACCGGAGCGGCGTCAAGACTTCGCCGGAGCGTGCCCGACGGAGACTGTCCTGTTGCGGGACCGACGAAGAAGATCGCGCAGGCGTGGGTCCATACTCGGTAAGGCGATCTTATAAAAATTCTCCCGCGCCGCGGGGAGTTCATTTCGCCGTATCTTACGGTCTTGTAATTTTCCGGCGACAGTGGAATCATGCTGGTGGGGCTTAGAAACGGCATGCGTCAATGTTACTCCAGTTTCCCGGTCGGCTGGACCTCGTTCGCGAGCGTGTCGGCCACGCCTCCCTTTGCCCGTCATCCTGGTCTCCGCTCCTCGGCGTGATCGAGAAGGTTCTTCCCGGCGTCGAAACGCGCCTGAGACGGATCGATCGCGACGTCGCGCGGCGGAGCTTCAAGGTCCACCGCGCGCTGTCCGTCGCCAACAGGACGAGGCTGCGCTATTCCGACAGCGGCTGGCAGGACGACTGCTACCCCTCCCTGGAGCCGGGCACCATCTTCCGGTTCGACGATCCGGACGGCGCGGCGCAGCAGGCCCAGCAGGAATTCTCTGCCGAGGGCGGTCCGATCGATGCCGGCCTGATCCTGCACGACTGCGCGCAGCAGAGCTGGTCGCTGACGATGACGGCGCCGCGCGAGCGGCGCGATGCCGTCCTGCCCGCCGTCCTGACGCTGCTGCGACGGCTGGCGGGGGATCTGGTCGATGCCTTCGTCGTCTCCCATGCGATCGGCAGTCCCGATCAGCCGAGCCGGGACAGGATCGAGAGCACCTGGGACCCGCTCTGCACGCCAGTGCTGCTGCTGGACCGGGAGCTGGTCATCAGCGCGGCGAACGCCGCGGCGGAAGACCTCCTGCGCGAGGCACGCTACTTCCGGCCACGCTTCTTCGACGACCATCTGGCCCTCGCCAACCGCAACGACGGCCAGCTGCTCGAAGCGACCGTCAACCGGCTGCTCGCCGGCCGGCGCGCCTCCGCCCGGGTGAGCCTCGAGGGACTACGACGCTCCGCCCCCTTGAGCGCCACGCTGCGACGGGCCGGTTCGCCCGACTGGCGGCGCCAGTTCACGCCCGAGCTGGCTGAGACCGCGCATGTGCTCGCGGTGTTCCGCCTGCCCGAGGATCCGGCCGTCGCCGCCTCGGCGCAGGGCTGACCAGCCGGACCGATCCGTTCGGTCCGGCATGCTGCGGGAGGAGGCCGAAGCGAAAGCCGCCGAGGCCTTTTGCAGTGGACGACCCGAGGCCGCCGGCGGTCCGCCCCGGATGGGAGACGGGGCCCGCAAGACCATCGGGTGCGGCCCGGCGACTCAATGCGGCCCGGCGACTCAATGATGCGACGCGATGACGAGACGCAATGACGAGAGCACGAGGATGCGGGCGGAGCCTGCTCGACCCCGCACGCTCTCAGCGAATTCCGGCTGCGCCCCGAACATCGGACCGAACCCGCGCGTCGATCTTCGGCCCTTCACCATGTGTCGATCCCATCGGATGGATCATCCTGCGTGCGGTCTGCCGGAGGCCCGGCGATCTAGCCGATCGACTGCAGCAGCGCGACGGCGCGGACGATCTCGTCCTGATTGATCGTGTGGCCGGGCTCCGGATAGAGCTTGGCCTCGACGCTGGCGCCGCGATCGGCCAGGTGGCGCTCGGTCTCCATCACCCGCAGCGCCGGAATGAACGGATCGGTCCGGCTGCAGCCGATGAACACCTTGGTGCCGGCGAGGCTCGCGGTTTCCGGCCGCTTCGCCGCATCCGGCCCGATCAGGCCGCCGGAAAAGCCGAGCACGCCGGCGACGCTGCCGGCATTGCGCGCGAGATATTCCAGCGACAGGCAGGCGCCCTGCGAGAAGCCGGCCAGCACCACCCGGTCCGGCCCGAAGCCCTCGTCCTTCAGCAGGCCGAGGATCTCGTCGATGCGCGCCAGCGCGTTGGAGAGATGCGGCTCGTTGGCGTCGAGCGGCTGGGTGAAGGGCGCGGGATACCAGGCGCCGCCGGGCGCATCCGGGGCGACGGCGAAGAGGTCCGGCAGGCCGAAGGCATCGGCGAGCCCGATGATGTCGGCACCGGATGCGCCGCGGCCGTGGATCGCGACCATGGCGAGCCGGGCGCTGCGGGGATCGCTTCCCGCGGCGACGAGGCCGCTTTCGGCGAGCGGTCCGGTGAGGCGGAGGATGGGCATCGAAGGCTTCCTTCTCGACGGTTGTGTATCAAGCCCGCGCGACGATCGATCGGACGGCGGTCCGATGCCCCGAGGGCTGCATCGGACTTCGTATGGCGGCGCCGAACCGAGGCGGGTTCCCGGCACGGGCGCAGGCGGCCCGATCCAGAGTGGACCACGCCTGCCGGCGGATCTTGGCAAATCCGCCGGCAAGGTCCGGCTTCTGCCGGGGGCCGTCCGGTCGGCCTCGACGTCTCAGACGAGCGGCTTCAGATTGGCCTCGATCGCCGCCCGCTTCGGCTCGAGGAACGGCGGCAGCGACAGGCTCTCGCCGAGGCTCGCCAGCGGCTCGTCGACGGCAAAGCCCGGCCCGTCGGTGGCGATCTCGAACAGGATGCCGTTCGGCTCGCGGAAATACAGCGAGCGGAAATAGTAGCGCTCGACCTCGCCGCTCGACGGCACCCGGAACTCCCGCACCCGGCTGGCCCATTCGGTCAGCTCGGCCGTGTCGTTGGTCCGGAAGGCGACGTGATGGACGCCGCCGGCGCCCTGGCCCGCCGCCTCGAGATGCGGCTCGACGGCGACATGCAGCTCGGCCGCCGGGCCGCCCTCGCCCATCTCGAAAACGTGGACCGTCGCCCCCGCCTCCTCGTAGCGGCGCGCCTCGCGCATGTTCATGACGCGGGTGAGCAGCGCCTCGGTGGGGGCCAGATCGGGCACCGACAGGACGATCGGCCCGAGGCCGCGGATCTGGTGCTCGGCCGGGACGGTGCTGGCGTCCCAGGGATGGGCCGTTCCCGCCCCGCCATCGTCGACGAGCCGCAGGCGCTGTCCCTCGAAGTCCTCGAAGTCGATGCCCTCGCGGCCGTCGAGGCTGCGGATCGCGTCGGCGGCAACGCCGTGCTCCTGCAGCCGCGCGGCCCAGTATTCCAGGCTCTCGCGGCCCGAAACGCGCAGCGAGGTGCGGGCGACCGAACGGGTGCCGCGACGCTCGCGCGGCGCCGGCCAGTCGAAGAAGGTCACGTCGGTGCCGGGCGAAGCCAGGCCGTCGGCGTAGAACAGGTGATAGGCCGACGTGTCGTCCTGGTTGACGGTCTTCTTGACCAGTCGCATGCCGAGCACGCGCTTGTAGAAGTCGAGATTGCCCGGCGCGTCGGCCGTGATGGCGGTGAGATGGTGGATGCCCGTGAGTGCAAGGGTCATGTTCGCCTCCTTGGCTGGTCCCTGACTGGTGTCGACGGCTAGATAGGCGATCCCGCACCCGGCCTGGGAGGGGGTGATTCGTGACGAATTGTCGCCGTATCGTGAACGGCCGTTACCAGTTCTTCGTCTCAGGCGTATCGTCGCACATGCCTCGCAATCTCGCGCCGGGAAGACAGTTACCGGCCCCATCCGAAGACGGCAGCAGCGGGACACCATGGCAGACACGGCACATCGCGACGACGGCCCCATCGTCGTATGGCTTCGCGACGATCTGAGGCTGGACGACAATCCCGCCCTCGCTTATGCCGCCGCAACCGGCCGGCCGGTGGTGCCGCTGGTGGTTCTCGACGAGGAATCGCAGGGCGTGCGCAGCCTCGGCGGCGCCCACAGATGGTGGCTGCATCACTCGCTTCAAAGCTTCGCCGCCTCGCTGCGCGGCAAGGGCTCGCGGCTGACGCTGCGCCGCGGCAAGGCCGGTGACCACGTCCGGGAGGTAATCGAGGCGGTCGGCGCGAGCGCCCTGTTCTTCAACCGCCGCTACGATCCGGCCTCGCTCAGCGTCGACGAGGCCATCGCGGACGCGCTGGGCGACGCCGTGTCGGTCGAGCGCTTCACCGCCAACATCCTGCACGAGCCGGACAAGGTCAAAACCAAGACCGGCGGCTACTACAAGGTCTACACGCCGTTCTGGAAGAACGTCTCGGAGACGGGGTTTCGCGATCCGATCGACCCGCCAGAGGGCTTCAGGCAGCCCGCCGCCTTTCCGAAATCGGACGCGCTGGAGGACTGGGAGCTCCTGCCGACGCAGCCCGACTGGTCGGGCGGCATCGCCGCGTTCTGGATCCCCGGCGAACAGGCCGCCCAGGAGCGGCTCGAACACTTCTGCGACGCACTTCTTCCACGATATCACGAAGGCCGCGAGCGCCCCTTTGCCGACGAGACCTCGCGGCTCTCGCCCTATCTGCGATGGGGCGAAATCTCGCCGTTCCGGGCCTGGCACACCGCCAACGCCCATGCCGCAGGCCGCAAGACGATCGCCTCCGAGGCGATCCGCACCTTTCGCCAGGAGCTCGTCTGGCGCGACTTCAACTATCATCTCCTCTATCATTTCGGCCGGCTGGGAGAGGACAACTTCAACGCCCGCTTCGACGATTTTCCCTGGCGCGGGTCGGCGGGAGATCTGAAGGCCTGGACCGGGGGCCTCACCGGCTATCCGATCGTCGATGCCGGGATGCGCCAGCTCTGGCAGACGGGCTGGATGCACAACCGGGTGCGGATGATCGTCGGCTCGTTCCTGACCAAGGACCTGCTGATCGACTGGCGCGAGGGCGAGCGCTGGTTCTGGGACACGCTGGTCGACGGCGACATCGCCTCCAACACCTCGCAATGGCAGTGGATCGGCGGCTCCGGCGCCGACGCGCAGCCGTTCTTCCGGATCTTCAACCCGATCACCCAGAGCGAGAAGTTCGACCCGAAGGGCGAGTACATCCGCAGCTTCGTTCCGGAATTGCGGCACCTTCCCGCCAGGGCGATCCATGCGCCCTGGGAGGCCGGCGAAACGCTCCTGCGGCAAACCGGAGTGACGCTCGGCGAGACTTACCCCAAGCCGATCGTCGATCATGGCGCGGCGCGCCAACGCGCTCTGGAGGCCTATGGGACGGTGAAAGGGTGACGGGCGAACGCCCCTCGGAAGCGCCCGATGCGAGCCGTCCCGCAAAAGCTCCTGCGCGATCTTCGATGCGAGCGTGCGCCGCGCACATGAAGGCGCCGGACGATCGGCAAAGCGCGGGAGGATCGGTTCCGCCGGCGAATGGTCGCCGGATCTTCCCGCTCCGGTTGTACCCGGTCGCATCTTCCCCCGCGGCGAATCGCTCGTCGACGCGGCGCGCGTGCCGGCATCCCAGCGCCGCCGGCCTCACGGGGTGACCTGCGAAACCCGCTGCCGCGCCCCTCCGGGGAAGCCGGCGTCCCGGCGCATGCCGCTACGGAAGATGCCGCTGGTGAAACCAATAATTGTACAGAATACCAGGCGCGGCGGGCCGAGCGCTGCGCTCCTGAGGCCCGCGCGGTCCGCAAGCTCCTGTCATTTCATCCATTCTGCCGATGTGGCGCGAGAAAGAAACGCGCGAAACGGCCCCACCTGTCACCGAAAAATTTACCTCTCAAAGGCACGGTCACTCGATCGGTGAGCGCACGGATCCATGATTTCCATCCTGGCAAAACGGTTCTTCTGGAAAAACCTCCTCGGAGCGGGAGCCATCGTCGGCTTCGTCGCCGTGAGCATCCTTGCGATCGGCAGCGACGCGGTCGGCCGGCTGGTCGAGGCGGAGATGAAGAACCGCGGCCAGAACTTCGCCAATCTCCTGCTCGGGCCGGGAGGCAGCGTCGACGCGCTGCTGACGGGCATCTCCCGCGATCCCGGCTCGGAGGAAATGCTGCGCAAGATCGCCGATCTCTCCGGCATCGACGGCTATGCGGTCTTCGACCGAACCGGCAACGAGACGTTCCGCTCGCGTTCGGAGCGCTACGAATGGCTGCTGCGCGATCGCAGCGGCGGGGTCTCCACCGGCGACAAGCTCGGCTCGGCGGTCGTCGCGCAGCCGGGCTTCTGGCAGATCGTCTATGACGACGGCAAGACCAATCCCTCGGTGATCATGCCGCTCATCCGCGACGGCCGCACCATGGGCTTCCTGTCGGTGGTCGCCGACATGATCTCCGAGCGCCACCACTACCAGACGACGCTCGCGCGCACCTATTCGATGGTGGTCCTGATCATCCTCGCGGCGACCTGCGTCCCGTTCATGCTCTATCAGCTCCGGCGCCGGAAGATCGCCGAGGCGGACGCCCGCATCCGCTTCCTCGCCGATCACGACACGCTGACCCAGCTCCTGAACCGGCGCAGGATGCAGGAGGCCTGCGACCAGCTGCTGTTCAAGATCCGCGCGACGCGCGAGGACATCGCCTATCTCTTCGTCGACCTCGACGACCTGGCGGACATCAACGACCGTCTCGGGCAGAGCCGCGGTGACGAGATCCTGCGGATCGTGGCGCGCCGCATCGCCACCACCCTGAGCCCCGACGACCTCGTCGCGCGGGTCGGGCCGGACGATTTCGCCGTCGTGCGGCGGCGCGTGACGGCCCGCGAGGAGATCGTCGCGCTGGCGGCGCGGCTCGCCGAAACGGTGGGCGAGGCGATCGAGATCGACGGGCACGTCGTTGCCCCGAAGATCTCCATCGGTTGCGCCATGGCCCCCGATCACGGGCGCAGCCACTCCGAACTCGTCAAGCACGCCGAGATCGCGCATTTCCACAACAAGGGCGAGCAGCGCAATCCGGTGGTCTTCTTCGAACCGAAGATGGACGAGGCGATGCATCGCCGCCGGCAGGTCGAGGCGCATATCAAGCGCGCCGTCGAGGAGAACGGCTTCGAGCTGTTCTACCAGCCGCTGGTCAAGGGCAGCGACGGTTCGCTCGTCGGCTTCGAGGCGCTGGTTCGCCTGCGCGACGAGAGGGGCACGCTGATCCCTCCCGCCGAATTCGTCCCGATCGCCGAGGCGCGGGGCTACATCAAGGCGCTCGGCAGCTGGGTCATCCAGGAAGCGACGCGGCAGATCGCGGAATGGCCGGAGCCGCTGTTCGTCTCGGTCAACCTCTCCGCCGTGCAGTTCCAGGACGGCGATCTCGTCGAGATCATCGAGGCCGCGCTGTGTGCGGCGGGCATCGAGGGCCGGCGGCTCGAGGTCGAGGTGGTGGAATCGCTGCTCCTCGAGCGCTCGACCGCCATCCTCGACCAGCTGCACGCCCTGAAGGAACTCGGCATCTCCATCGACATGGACGATTTCGGCACCGGCTATTCCTCGCTCGGCTATCTGTGGCGGTTCCCGTTCGACAAGCTGAAGATCGACCAGTCCTTCATGAAGGCGCTGGAGAACGGCGAGCCCAACGTCAAGGAGATCGTCGCGACGATCGTCTCCCTCGCCCATCAGATGAAGATGAAGGTGACGACGGAGGGCGTCGAGACCGAGGATCAGGCGCAGTTCCTCGCCTCCCTCGGCTGCGACCAGTTGCAGGGCTACTTCTTCGGCCAGCCAAGGCCGGCAAGCGAGACGGTCGAGGCCTTCCTCGTCGGCTACCGGCGCTCGGACCGCTTCGGCGACGGGGCCCGGGAGGCCGCCCGTCTGCGCCGCATCGCCTGAGCCTCGCCCCTTTGCCCCTCGACCCCTCGGCCCTCCGCCGGCCTGCGTCCATCGTGACAATTGCGCCCGGACCTCCTAAACCGGTGTCGCTGACGGTCCTGGCGGGATCCTCCGGCGACGGGTCGCCGTCCCCCGGACCCGATAGCCGCGACAAGCAGCGTCGGGGTCGGCACCGCGGGAGGCGGGCCGACCTTCGCCAGGACGGCTGCGAGGCGATCGCCTGGGAGGAGGCTTGAACATGGCATCGGAAATCTTCGAGGTTCTGGACGAACGGTTCCGGCGGCTCTTCGTGCCGACGGCCCGGCTCGACGTCCTCTACACGGGCTGCCGCTGGGCGGAAGGGCCGGCCTATTTCCCGGCCGGACGCTGCCTGGTGTGGTCCGACATCCCCAACGACCGGATGCTGCGCTACGACGAATGCACCGGCACGGTCGGGGTCTTCCGCCAGCCTGCCGGCCATTCCAACGGCAACACCGTCGACCGCTCGGGACGGCTGGTCAGCTGCGAGCACGGGGGTCGGCGCGTCTCGCGCACCGAGTTCGACGGCCGGGTCGTCACGCTTGCCGATTCCCATGACGGCAGGCGGCTGAACAGCCCCAACGACGTCGTCGAGAAGTCCGACGGCACGATCTGGTTCACCGATCCGACCTACGGCATCGACACCGACTACGAAGGCCATCGCGGCCAGCGCGAACAGGCCGGCAGCCACGTCTTCCGCTTCGATCCGCGCGACGCGAGCCTCGCCATCGTCGCCGACGACTTCGTGCAGCCGAACGGCCTCGCCTTCTCGCTGGACGAACGCCAGATCTACATCGTCGACACCGGCGCCACCCATGTCGAGGACGGCCCGCGCCATATCCGCCGGTTCGACGTCGGGGACGACGGCCGCATCTCCGGCGGCGGGGTTTTCGCGACGTCGACCAGCGGGCTTTTCGACGGCCTGCGTCTCGACGACGCCGGCCGGATCTGGACCAGTGCCGCCGACGGCGTCCATTGCTACGACCCGGACGGCACCCTCATCGGCAAGATCCGGGTTCCCGAGGTGGTCGCCAACCTCTGTTTCGGCGGGCCGAAGCGGAACTATCTCTACGTGTGTGGAACCACCTCGCTCTACGGGATCCGGCTGCCGGTGAACGGCGCGAAGACCCTCTGATCGCCGACGACCGACGCAACTCCAGTCGGGCGGCGGACCTGTCACGCGGCAAGCTGCAGGTTCAGCCGGACGGGAGCCGGACAATCGCGGGCGCTCGCACCCCGATTCCAGCTTGCGCATTGCGGGGCCGGGGGAACCCGGCTCGCCCCGTCGGCGAGCCATCTCGCGCGGGCTCCGGCTTGGCCGCTTCGGCCCGCCGCGGCGCCGTCCAGGATCCTCCTGCCGAAGATGGCCTGCCGAACCCGATCGGGTCCGGGGTTCTCATCGTTAATCAAACGTTATGTAAAATAGGGACATTAACCTTCTCTTAGATTCAAATTTTACAGAACCGGGTTGCACGGTTAAGCTGCGATTACCAGTCGAGTGGAGATTGTACCAATGCCGCAGGTTCAGTTCGCCGATTCCCTTCAGTTGAGGCCCGCGGCAGCGCCGGTCCACAGCCACATCGTGGACCGGATCACCGACCGCACGGGCGCGCTTCCCCAGCTGCAGCTGATGTTCGAGGAGCAGCACGGTCTGCTCTGGCTCGTCATGCATCCCGAGCCGAAGCCGGTCTTCACCCTGCCTCTCGTCGACAGCGTGCTGCGCGTGCAGGAGGCGCTGCGGGCCATGGTCGATGCCGGAGAGGACATGCCGGTCGCGGTCTTGGCCTACCGCACCTCGGGCCCGGTGTTCTCCCTCGGCGGCGATCTCGACTACTATCTCGACTGCCTCGCCCGGCGTGATCGCGCAGGGCTGGCGCGCTATGCCGAGACGGCCTGCGCGGTGATCGAGGGCAACAGCAACGGCCTCGGCGGCCGCGTCGCGACCGTCGCGGCAGTGCATGGCCGGGCGCTCGGCGGCGGCATCGACCCGGCCCGCGCCTGCCACGTCGTGGTCGCCGAGGAGTCGGCGAGCTTCTGCTATCCCGAGATCAACTACAACCACTTCCCGATCGCCGCGGCGCCCATCCTGGCGCGCCGGATCGGGGCGGTCGAGGCGGAGCGGATCCTCCTGTCGGGCAAGAGCTTCACCGCCGCGGAGTTCTACGACAAGGGCGCGCTCGAGGCCGTCGTCGGCGACGGCGCCAGCGCCATGTGGGTGCGGGACTTCTGCAAGAAGACCGCGGCCAGCCGGCGTTCCCGGATCGCCATCGCCGCAGCCTTCAATCGCATGGGTCCCGATCTTGCGGGCGAACTCGCCGAGGCGGGGGCTGCCTGGGTCGATCACATGCTGGCCCTCGACGAGGCGGAGATCACCAAGCTGCAACGCATCGTCCACGCCCAGGACCGGATGCTCGGCCGGATGGCCGGATAACCGGCGGCTGCGACCGGCCATGGTGCCGGCGTGCGATCCAGCCGGCATCCGGATCGCCCGGCGAACGGCTCCCTGCCCTGCCTCCGAGGCCTGCCCCGAAGGCCTGTCTCGGGGCCTTCGCCGAGCCAACGCGAGACCTGCACCCGGCTGGCGATTGGCAGCGGCAGACGTCCGGCTCGCGCATGTCGGGGGAACCGGCCTTCCCGCGTCCACCGTCCCCGGCGAGCCGTGACGCCGCGACCGCAGGCAAGTGTTAAGGACTCTTGACTATGGTCGAGCCAACGGAGCTCACCATGAGTGGAAGAGCGGTGTCCATATCAGCCGATAGTCGCTTTGCCTCTGAAGGCCTGGAAACCCGGCAGATGGGCCGGCCGCGCCGCGACGTGCGCAGGAGCGTGTCGGCCGAGCGCGAGAGCATTCTCGTCGGCTCGCTGTTCTCCTCGCCCGCCTCCATCGTCATCTCCAACGTCGTCGGCATCATGGTGATGCTGATGTCCTGGCACTGGACCCGCGACAACACCTTCTACACGCTCAGCTGCGTCACGATCGCCGTCCTGCTCGGGCGGATCGCGACGCTCGTGCGCTATCGCCTCGCCTGCCACGAGGACGAGGATGGCCGCGCCGTCCGGCGCTGGGACATCGAGTTCCAGATCGGCGCCACGCTGTTTGCCGGCTTGCAGGGCATCAGCTGCTTCCACGCCATCTCGGCGACGAGCAGCCCCGCGGTGCAGATCCTCAACGTCATCGCCGCCGTGGCCTTCTCGTCCGGCTACGTGGCGCGCAACGCCGCCCGGCCGAAATACGTCATCGTCCAGGTCTTGTGTCTCTGCGTGCCGCTGATGCTGGCGCTGGAGCATTCCAACCAGCCCTACTACCGGGCGATCGCGGTCTTCATCGTCCTCTACATGTTGACGAACTTCGTCATCGTCCTGTCTCTCAACCGCAACCTGCGGGCGCTCGCCGACGCGACGGCCGAGGCGCGCGAGAACGAGGGCTCGTCGCGCAAGCACGCCGAACAGGCGCATCTGGCGCTGCGTGCGATGACCCACGGCCTCGTCACCTTCGACGAGACGCTGTCGCGGGAGCTGCAGAACGACCGCCATGGCGAGCTCTACGGCGTCGGCGACGATCATGACGAGGCCAATCTCGAGGCGATGCTGGCCCATGCGGTCAAGTGTCGCCGGCTGTCGCGCAGCGACGCCACGCTGATCCGCCAGGACGTCGCCCGCACGCTGAAGGAAGAGGTCGCCAACACCCGCGAACTGACGACGCCCGAGGGCAAGACCCTGCTCCTGCACGTCGAGCCGACCGAGTCCGGCGGCATCCTGATCGTCACCGAGGACATCAGCGAGCGCAAGCACACCCAGCAGAAGATCGAGACCATGGCGCGAACCGATCCCCTCACCGGGATGGCGAACCGCCACGAGCTCGACCGGATGCTGGCCTCGATCGGCCCGGGCTTCAGGGAAGGCATCGGGTCGGTCGCGATCCTCTACATCGACCTCGACGACTTCAAGACCATCAACGATTCCCTCGGCCATGCGACCGGCGACAAGGTGCTGGTCGCCATCGCCGAGCGGATCCGCTCGGCCGTGCGCGTATCGGATTTCCTGGCGCGGTTCGGCGGCGACGAGTTCGTCGCGATCATTCCCTCGGCCGACAGCGACGCGAGCCTCGTGGCTGCCGAGCGGGTCATGCAGGCGCTCAGCCCGCCGATCATCATCGGCGACCGGAAATTCTCCATCGGCGCCAGCATCGGCGCCGCCGTCGGCCCGCGTCACGGTCCGGACGGCGCGACGCTGATGACGGCGGCCGATCTCGCCCTCTACGAATCCAAGTCGACCGGCAAGAACCGCGTCAGCCTCTTCCGGCCGGAGATGGAGGCCTCGTTCCGCCGCCGCACCGAGCTCGAGCGGGAAATGCGCGAAGGCCTGGCCGGCGGGCAGTTCGACCTGCACTACCAGCCGATCGTCGAGATCGACTCCGGCAAGGTGGTCTCGGTGGAGGCGCTCCTGCGCTGGAACCATCCCGTCAAGGGCAGCATCTCGCCGTCCGAATTCATTCCCATCGCCGAGCGCAGCGACCTGATCTCGGACCTCGGCGAATGGGTGCTGCGGCGCGCCGCCTGCGACCTCGCGCGCCTGCCGGAAGAGATCTCGATCTCGGTCAACGTCTCGCCGATGCAGTTCCGCCAGCCCCAGCGCCTCGTCACCACGATCCGCGAGCTGATCGCCGAAGGCAAGGTCCCGGCCGAGCGGCTGGAGCTGGAACTCACCGAATCGGTGCTCGTCGACAACCCCGAACTGACGCTCGCGACGATGAAGGAGCTGCGCTCCCTCGGCCTGCGCTTCTCGCTCGACGACTTCGGCACCGGCTATGCCTCGATCGGCTATCTGGCGACCTATTCCTTCGACAAGGTGAAGATCGATCGCAGCTTCGCCAGCGCCATCGCCGACAATGGCGCGGCGCGCTCGGTGGTGGAACTCGTCCAGCACCTCGCCGACCGGATCGGCTTCATCGTCGTCGCCGAGGGGCTGGAAGACGCCGATCAGGTCGACGCCATCGCCGCCACCGGCATCGCGCTGGCCCAGGGCTACTTCTTCGGCCGTCCGGAACCGCTCGACGTCATCGAAGCCGAACTGAAGGCCGCTCGAAACACGCCCGCGGGCTGAGCGCTCGCCGGCGGCCCGAAGCCCCGCTCGGGCCGCTGCCGGCCGCCCTCTCGAAAGCAGACCGCCGGGCCTTGGCCGTCGCGCCCCCGAAGGCCCGGGCAGCGTCTCGAACCCTTTGCGTCGCTCTCGCCGGTCGATGCCACTCATGCCGTCTCTCCGATCGATCGGATCGGATGGTGCATGCGCCTGCGCGCAACTAGTGGATTAACCGAGACAAAAGCATCCCTTTGGGGATTCCAACGCGCC
>NZ_AQQS01000058.1 GCF_002088275.1 Aurantimonas sp. 22II-16-19i | reverse complement strand
TGGGCTGAAGAAGGCGCTCGCCGAACGGGCGCTGAATGCCGAGATGGATCACCATCTTTCCGGCGAGAACGGCGCTGGAAACGGCCGCAATGGCTACGGCAAGAAGACGGTGACGACCGACAGCGGCAAGTTCGAACTAGCCGTGCCGCGGGACCGGCAGTCGAGCTTTGACCCGCAGCTCATCGCCGAATACCAGCGCCGCTTCCCGGGCTTCGACGAGAAGGTCATCTCGATGTACGCCCGGGGCATGAGCAACCGGGAGATTGTCGGCCATCTCCACGATCTCTACGGCGTGGACGTCTCGCCGGACCTGATCTCGGCCGTGACGGATGCCGTTCTGGAGGAGGTTGCCGCCTGGCAGGCCCGGCCGCTCGAGCCGGTCTATCCCCTTGTCTTCTTTGACGCGATTCGCGTGAAGATCCGAGATGAGGGCTTCGTTCGCAACAAGGCTGTCCATATCGCCCTCGGCGTGCGCGCCGACGGCACGAAGGAGATCCTTGGTCTCTGGCTGGAGCAGAACGAAGGCGCCAAGTTCTGGCTCAAGGTCATGAACGAGATGAAGAACCGGGGCGTTGAGGACGTTCTCCTCGCTGTCGTCGATGGTCTCAAGGGCTTTCCCGAGGCGATCACCGCGGTCTTTCCTGAGACGACGGTCCAGACCTGCATCGTCCCTCTGCTGCGCCACAGCCTCGACTTCACCTCCTACAAGGACCGCAAGGCTGTTGCGGCCGCGGTGAAGGAAATCTACCGGGCCACCGACGCCGGCGCGGCCGAGAAAGCGTTGGCAGCCTTCGAGGAGAGCGAATGGGGTCAGAAATACAAAGCCATCGGCCAGAGCTGGCGTCGGGCCTGGGCCGAGGTCGTCCAGTTCTTCGCCTTCCCTGAGGAAGTTCGCAAAATCGTCTACACGACGAACGCTATCGAAGCACTCAACTCCAAGCTTCGCCGGGCCGTCCGCGCCCGCGGCCACTTCCCGAGCGACGACGCGGCCATGAAGCTGCTCTTTCTCGTCTTGAACCGGGCCGAGAAGGCGTGGAAGATGGCGCCACGTGAGTGGGCGATGGCCAAGGCGCAATTCGCCATAATCTACGGCGAGCGCTTCACACGGGCCATGGCCTGACAATGTTCAAACGCCCGCCCACACACGGAATTCCCGACAGTCCCCCGCCTAGTTTTCAACCGCCTGAAATCTTTGTGCTTTGTCAGACAACTCCGCTACACGTGGACCAGCCCGATGGACCCGTCAAGGATGGCCTGCCCCGAATGGCCGGTCCATTTTCAATCTTGATCCAGGGTCGGCCTTGACGACACGGTCGGACGGTCCGGGGCATCTCGACCGGCATCGCCTACGACCAGGACGATTCCTCCGCGCTCCTGCAGAACACGACGCCATCCTTCCGGTGGATCCGCCTTGCCCAGCGCATCCCGCTGGAGATCGCCATCGGCGAGACCACGAAGACGCCGCTGATCAACGGCGCGACGGCATCAGTCATCGTCGAACTGCCCGACGACCGCCAGCAGGATCCGTGGTGGCAGCGTGTCGTCTCTGCCTTGCGATGACTGGGGCCCTGTCCATATCCCTCAGTCCAATCCATAAAAGCAGACGTCACCCAATGAACCTCCGCAAAGCCGCCTCGACGCTCCTTCCGCTGGCGACGTTGCTCGCCCTCGGCCTCTCCTTGCCGGTGACTGCCTCTAACGAAGAGAGCTGGCAGAAGATGTCCGCCGCCGCGAAGAAGGCCTGCATCGAGGCTTCGGGCCTCGCCAAGGCGAAGGCGTCGGAGCCGGTCGTCTTCAGCGACGACGTCGGCTATATCGCCTTGCTCGTCGCGGGCGCCTATCCGCAGAAGCCCATGAAGGGCCAGAAAGGTCGGATGCTCTGGCTCTTCGAGCGCTCGACCGGCAAGGCCAGCGCCGAGGAGGCCGCCGGCTGGCGCTGGTGATCGATCCGGCGCCAGTTGGCTGACCTGACATGGCGACAGCCCAGTCTGGGGACAGCCGCCTATCCGTCCAGCTTTCTCTGATCGTCGACCACCTTGCCGTCATTGGGCAAGCTTCCCGGCGCGGCGAAGACCACGTCCCCCCTGACGCGGCACTCGGCGCGCAGCGCCTCGGCAAGCTTGTGAGCGAGCCCCTCCGGCGGGCCGTCGCATTCGACATGCAGCGCGAGCTTGTCGTGGCCGCCCTCTTCCGTGACGACGAGCCGCGCGCGGCCGAGTTCACCATGCGGTTTCACGACCCGGGCAACCTGGGCGGGATGGACGAACATGCCGCGCACCTTCGTCGTCTGATCCGCGCGGCCCATCCAGCCTTTCAGCCGCAGCCCGGTTCGCCCGCAGGGCGAAGGCTCCGTCATCATCGCCGACATGTCGCCGGTGGCAAATCGAAGCAGCGGATAGAGCGGGTTGAAGGTGGTGACCACCACCTCGCCGACCTCGCCCGGCTCCACCGGTTCGCCGGTGCCCGGGCGCACGATCTCCACGAGGACGTTCTCCTCGATCACCATGCCGTCCGACGGGCCCGCCGTCTCATAGGCGATGAGGCCGAGTTCGGCCGTCGCATAGCATTGGCGGATGGCAATGCCCCGCTCGGAATACCAGGCCCTCAGATTGGGAAAGAGCGGCCCACCGGTGACCAGCGCCGTCCTGAGGCTGGCGGTGTCGGCGCCGCTGTCGTCGCCGCGCTCGAGAATGGTCTTGAGGAAATCTGGCGTTCCCACATAGGCGGTGAGGCGCAGCCGCTCGATGGCCGCCACCTGCTGTTCGGTATTGCCGACGCCGCCGGGAAACACCACCGCTCCCACCGCCGCAGCGGCATGATCGAACATCACACCCGCCGGGGTCAGATGATAGGCGAAGGCGTTGAGAACCCGGTCATTCCTGCCGATACCGGCCGCATGAAGCGCCCGGCCCATGCGCCAATGTTCCTCGTCGCCTTCCGGCTCGACGATCGGACCGGGGGAGAGATAGAGCCGGCGGAACGCGCCCGGCTCCCTGGTGGCGAGGCCGCCGAGCGGCGGGTCCTGCTCCTGCAGGGCCGGTAGGTCGGATTTGCGCAGGATCGGCAGCGCCGCGAGGGCCGCGCGATCGGTGATTGAGGCCGGATCGACCCCGTCGAGCGTTCGGGCATAAGTCGGCGCATTCGCAGCCGCGTGGGCGAGCTGACGCCGCAGCGCATCGAAGAGATCAGCCTCCCGCGCCTCGCGTGAGCGGGATTCAAGGTCGTCGAAGAAATCGGTCATAGGTCGCCTTCCTCTCTTGCCGTCGCTCAAAGCCAGCGCTTGCGGCGGCGGAAGCTCTTCACGTTGCGAAACGAGCGGCGCTCGCCGCCGCCGAGATAGAACTCCTTGACGTCCTCGTTCTCGACGAGTTCGGCCCCGGTGCCGTCGAGGACGATCTTGCCGCTTTCGATGATGTAGCCGTAATCGGCGACCTTCAGCGCCATGTTGGCATTCTGCTCGACGAGCAGGATGGTGATCCCCAATTCCTCGTTCAGCCGGCGGATGATGCCGAACACCTCCTTCACCAGAAGCGGCGACAGGCCCATCGAGGGCTCGTCCATCATGATCAGCCGGGGCTTGGCCATCATCGCGCGGCCGATCGCCAGCATCTGCTGTTCGCCGCCGGAGAGATAGCCCGCGAGACCGGTGCGCTCCTTCAATCGCGGAAAGAAGCGATAGACCTCGGCGATCTCGGCCTCGATGTCGGCATGGCGACGGGAAAACGCGCCGAGCCGCAGATTGTCGCGGATGGTCATGTCCTGGACGATGCCGCGGCCTTCCATGACGAGGAAGATCCCGTCCCGAACCTTCTTGTCGGGAGGCATTCTGGTGACGTCCGCCCCCTCGTAGGACACCGTCCCGCGGGTGATCTCGCCATCCTCGGTCTTGAGCAGGCCGGCGATGGCTTTCAGGGTGGTCGACTTGCCGGCGCCGTTGGCGCCGAGCAGGGCGGTGATCTCGCCGCGCCTGGCCCGAAGCGACATGCCGCGCAGGACCAGGATCACATCGTTGAAGACCACCTCGACATTGTTGAGCTCGAGCAGCGGCTGGCTGTCGCTCCCGGCCTTCTCGGACGGCCTCGCGGTGTCGGCAGTGAGGGTCATCGGACTTCGACTCGCGGCTCGATTTTGGATGAGGGCCGACCGACCATCGCGGCCGGCCGGCGGTTCATGTGGGGCTTAGCGCTTACTGTCCGAGCCATTCCTCGCGGCGCGGCACGTCGATCTCGGCGATCTCCTCGATGACCGCCTTGCCGTCGGTGAAGGAGCCGGAGTTGATCGCCACCCTGAGAAGGCCGCGATGGTCCTCCGGAGTCCATGTCGAGGGCGAGCAGACGCCCTCGAGCCCTTCCGGCACCCAGTCGGTCTTCTGATACATGCCGTCACGGATGTTCTTGCCGGTGATGCCGCCATTGGCCTTGGCCCACTGCATGGCTTCCTTCATGTAGTAGGCCGAGCAGATGCCGCGCAGATAATGGTGGGTCGGCCGGTCGCCGACCTGGCCGCCGCCATTCTCGAGGATCTTCTTGACCAGCGCCATGCCCGGCACGTCGGCCCCGTAGAAGGGCGTCGAGGACGGGAAGATCAGGTTCTGCGCCTCGGCCGCTTCCACGGTCTGATAGTCGCCGGCCCAGGGATTGCCCATGTAGGTCGCCTCGACGCCGACCGTGTTGCAGCTCTTGATCATCGACACGACCGAACCGCCGAGATTGCCCATATAGACATATTGGGCGCCGGAATCCTTGATCGTCAGGCACTGTGCCTTGAAGTCGCCCGGCGCGAGCGGAACGACGACCGGCTGGGCGACGGTGAAGCCCAGTTCCTCGGCATAGGACGCGCAGGCCTCCTTCGGCGCATTGGGATAAGGATGGTTGTCGCCGGTGTGGACGAAGGTCGGGTTCTCGGTCCCCTTCCCCTTGGCGTCCTCGGCGGCCCACTGGACCAGCGCCCGGCAGGCGTCGGAATAGGACGGGCCGTAGAAGAAATTGAAGGGCGCCGGTGCCTTGGTGTTCGCGTTCTTGCCCTGCGGGTCGGTCAGATGCGCCGAATAGGAGCCGGAGATCGTCGGGATCTCGGCGCGCGCGACGAAGGAGATCAGCGCCTCCGTGTCGGCCGTACCCCAGCCCTGCAGGGCGACCATGTCGTTGCCGACCCATTTCTTGAACTGGGCGATCGCCTCGGGAACCTTGTAGGCGTAGTCGACGGTGTCGAGCTCGACCATCGTGCCGTCGATGCCGCCATCGGCGTTGATCTGCTTGAAGGCGTCGGCGACGCCCGGGCCATACTGCTTGCCGACGAAGGACGTCGCGCCGGTGTAATCGGCGAGATGGCCGACGAGGACGCTGTCATCCTGGGCGATTGCCGGCGCGCCGGCGATGATGGTGGTGGCCGCGAGCGCAGCCGTCAGGGTCAGTCTGTGGAGCTTTGGCATTGTCGAATTCCTCCCATTCGCGGACTTTCCGGTGGCTCGAGATGCTGGCGGTGCCGCGAAGACCGCCGTCATCGGTTGAAGTGCGCCGGCCCGCCCTCCCCGGCGGTCCGGCCACGGCTCAATGCGAGAAGGGAAACAGTTTCCAGCTCGCGCGCGTCATGCGCCAGCGATGGACGAGTCCCTCCGGTTCGAGAACGAGAAACAGGATGATCGCCGCACCGACGCTCATCTGCTTGATGTAGGCCGTGCCCTGCGCGATGGCCGGGACGACGGTCGCCACGCCATTGGCAAAAACCTCCATCGCCTGGGGCAGAAGCAGGATGAAGGCCGCACCCAGAAGCGATCCCGACACCGAGCCGAGCCCGCCGATGATGATCATCGCCAGGAACTCGATCGACAGAAGGATGGTGAAGCCTTCCGCCGAGACGAAGCCGAGATAATGGCCGTAGAGTGCCCCGCCGATGCCGGCGAAGAAGGACGAGATGCCGAAGGACAGGATGCGGTATCGCGTCAGATTGATGCCCATGATCTCGGCCGAGAGATAATGGTCGCGCACCGCCACCAGCGCCCGCCCGTCCCGCGTGCGGGCGAGATTGGCGACGGCGACGAAGGCGATGACCACCCAGAACAGGACGAGATAGAGATAGCGCGCGTCGCTGTTGAGCTGGAAGCCGAAGACGCTCGCGGTCTCGGCCAGCGACCCGGAGGTGCCGCCGGTGAACCAGTCGGCGCGGGCGAAGAAGTCCTGCAGGATGTACTGCGAGGCGAGCGTCGCAATGGCGAGATAGAGCCCCTTCAGCCGCGCCGCCGGAATGCCGAAGATCATGCCGACGGCCATGGTCATGAGCCCGGCAAGCGGGATCGCGATCAGGACCGGAACGCCGTTGCCGGAAATCCAGGCCGAGGCGAAGGCCCCGAAGCCGAAGAAGGCGCCGTGGCCGAGCGAGATCTGGCCGGTCATGCCGGTCAGGACGTTCAGCCCCAGGGCGGCGATGCCGTAGATGCCGATCAGGATGAGCTGTGACAGCACATAGCCGCCGAAGACCAGCGGGCAGAGCGCCACCAGGACGACGCCGGCCAGAACCGCCATCGTCTCGTTGCGGGTGCGGAAGAGCGTCCGGTCGGCGGCGTAGGTCGCGCGGAAATCGCCGGTGGGTCTTGGATTGGGAACATGCGCCACGGTGTTACACTCGCTCGATGTCGGGCGTGCCGAGCAGGCCGTAGGGTTTGATCATCAGGATGATGAGCAAGACGTAGAAGGGCGCCACCGAATACATGTTGCCGATATGGAGGTACTGGCCGTCGACGAACTCGGCGAGGTTTTCCAGAATGCCGATGGTCAGCCCGCCGATGATCGCGCCGACGATCGAATCAAGCCCGCCCACGATGACCGCCGGAAACACCTTGATGCCGATGATGGCGAGCGAGTTCGACACCGCGGAGACAAGGCCGATGACGACGCCGGCAATGCCGGAAACGACGGCCGAGATGGCCCAGGCCATGGCAAAGACCCGGCCCACCGAAATGCCGAGCGACTGGGCGATCTGCTGGTTATAGGCCGTCGCACGCATGGCGAGGCCCCAGCGCGAAACCTGGAAGAACCAGAAGAACAGGCCCATGACGACGAGCGACAGGACGAAGCTCATCAGATAGGCCGTCTCGACGTTGAGCCCGGCGATCTCCACCGTCCCCTGATCGAAGACCTGTGGGAACCGCACGGCGTTGTTGCCGAAGATCCAGTTCATCGTCGCCTGCATGAAGATCGACAGGCCGATGGTCGCCATGATCACCGAGATCACCGGCTCGCCGAGGAGCGGGCGCAGAAGCACGACCTGCACGAGGATGCCGAACACCATCATGAAAACGAGCGAGAACAGGAAGGCGAGCCAGAAAGGCAGGCCCATGTTCACGACGAGGGCGAGGCAGACCCAGGCGCCGAGGACGACGAATTCGCCCTGTGCGAAGTTCACCACCTGGGTCGATTTGTAGATCAGCACGAAGCACATGGCGACGATGCCGTAGAGCATGCCGACGATGACGCCGTTGACCAGAAGCTGGATGAGAAGAGAGGTGTTCATGCCGCCTGGCTCTCCGTCTTTTGGGTGTCGGGTGCGTTGTCGAGGGTTTCGATCGCAAGGGTCGTCAGCACCCGCTGCTTCGAGCCGTCCTGGAAGTGGATGACGGTGTCGATGTCGACATGATCGGCACCGGAATAGATCCGCGCGATGATGTCCTCGTACTTCTCCGCGATGACGCCGCGCCGGACCTTCTTGGTGCGGGTCAGTTCGCCGTCGTCGGCGTCGAGCTCCTTGTAGAGGAGGACGAATTTGGTGATGCGCTGCTGCGCCGGGAGCGTGGCGTTGACGCGCTCGACCTCCTCGCGCAGCAGAGCATAGACTTCCGGCCGCGAGGCGAGGTCGGAGTAGGTGGTGAAGGAGATCCGCCGCTCCTCGGCCCATTTGGCGACGATCGGATAGCGGATGCAGATCATCGCGCCGAGATAGGGCCGGTCCTTGCCCAGGATCACGGCCTCGGCGACATAGGTCGAGAATTTCAGCTTGTTCTCGATGAATTGCGGGGAGAAGCGGACACGGCGCGAGGTCTCCGCCAGATCCTTGATCCGGTCGATCACCACGAGATGGCCCTTCTCGGTCAGATAGCCGGCATCGCCGGTCTGGAACCAGCCATCTTCGGAGAAGGTCTCCTTCGAAGCTTCGGCGTTGCGGTAATAGCCGCTCATCATGTTCGGATGGCGCACGAGCACCTCGCCGAGCCCTTCGGGATCAGGATCGCGGATCGACAGCGTCACCCCCGGCATCGGAAAGCCGACCGTCTCATAGTCGACATGTCCGGCTTGGTGGATCGTGTGGGCGCCGAGCGCTTCGGTCTGGCCATAGAGCTGCTTCAGCGGCAGGCCCATGGCCTGGAAGAAGCGGAACGTGTCCGGCCCCATGGCGGCGCCGCCGGTGGCGGCCGATTTCAGCCGCGAAAAGCCGAGCCTGTCCCGCAAATGACGAAACAAGCCCCATTCTGCGGCGCCGTCGCGCTCACCCTTTTCCATCGCCGCCATGCCGCGGGCGACACCCCAATTGTAGATCCGGCGCTTCCAGGGCGAGGCATCCATGATGCGGGCTCTGATGTCGGCCGCAACGCCCTCCCAGGCGCGCGGTGACAGGAGCACGAAGGTCGGGCCGATCTCGCGCAGATCGGCCATCATCGTGCGCTCCTCCTCGGGAAAATTGATCTTCATCCGGGCGAGGAAGTTCCAACCGACCGAATACATCTGCTCCATCACCCAGGAGAGCGGGAGGACCGCGACATATTCGTCCTCGGGTCCGCGCGGGTCGGCTCTGAGATACGTCGCGGCATGGCCGATGAAGGCGTCGCCCGTCCATTCGGCGAGCTTGGGGCTCGAGGTCGTGCCCGAGGTGGTGCAGAGGATCGCGACATCGGCGCCATCGGTCGCCTCGACCATGCGCGTCCACAGGCCCGCATCCTTTTGAAGCGCGCGTCGTCCGCGCTCCTCGAGGTCCGCGATCGCGATCAGCCGCGGATCGTCATATTTTCGCATGCCGCGCGCGTCGGTATAGACGATCGCCACGACGCTCGGGAGCGCATCGCCGAGATTGAGCAGCTTGTCGACCTGCTCCTCGTCCTCGGCGACGATCACCTTGGGATGGGCGTGGCCGGCGAGATAGCGGATTTCCTCTTCCAGCGCGTCGCGATACACACCGAGGCTCATCGCCCTGCAGGCATGGGCGGCGACCTCGCCCCACACCCATTCCGGCCGGTTGTCGCCGATCAGCGCCACGACGTCCCCCGCGCCGACGCCGAGTTCGGCAAAGGCGGCGGCCATGCGCGAGATATGGCCCTCGACCTCTTCCCAGGTGTAGCTGATCCAGATGCCGAATTCCTTCTCGCGCTGGGCGACGAGACGGGGATGGCGCTCGGCATTGTAACGCAGCAGCTTCGGCAGCGTCTTCAGCTGCGCCGCTTCCTTCAGTTCGGGCGCAGTGTCCGGCCAGCCGATCGCCTCGCCGCTGATTTCGATCCGACGCTCCGTCATGCCACGGCCTCCGCTTCGTCGGCGGCGAGCGCGTCGAGCATCTCGTCGTCCTCCCCGAGATAGGCTTTCTTCACATGCTCGTCGGCCAGCACCTCTTCGGGGCTTCCGGCGGCGATGACGCGGCCGAAATCGAGCACCGCGACCCGGTCCGACAGGTCCATCACCACGCCCATGTCATGCTCGATCATCATGATCGTCATGTCGAATTCCTCACGCAGCACGATGATGAAGCGGGCCATGTCCTCCTTTTCTTCCAGATTCATGCCGGCCATCGGCTCGTCGAGGAGGATCAGTTCGGGCTCGATCGCAATCGCCCGGGCAAGCTCCACCCGCTTGCGCAGGCCGTAGGACAGGATGCCCGCCGGCTCGTTGCGCACATGCTGGATTTCGAGGAAGTCGATGATCGTCTCGACGAAGCGGCGCTCCTTGAGTTCCTCGCGCCGCGCGCCGCCGACCCAATAGAACATGCCGGTGACGAAGTTGTTCTTCATCCGGTGGTGGCGGCCGACGAGAATGTTGTCGAGCACGCTCATATGGCCGAACAAAGCGAGGTTCTGAAACGTCCGTCCAATGCCGAGACGGGCCCGGTCATTGATCGAATGCTTGAGAAGATCGCCACCCTGCCAGGAAATGCCGCCGCTCGTCGGGCGATAGCGGCCCGAGATACAGTTCAGCATCGACGTCTTGCCGGCGCCGTTCGGCCCGATCAGCGAAAAGAGCTCGCCCTTTCGCACGTCGAACGACACGTTGCTCAACGCCTTGACTCCGCCAAAGCGCACCGACACGTCGTCGACCTTCAGGATCACACTGCCTCGATCCGCCAAAAACGCTCCTCCCTTTGGCGTTGTCCGCCGGCTCGGGGCCTCCCTGCCCTTTTGCCGGCGGTTATTCGTTCCGCGTCCGTCACCGGACGTCTCGAACCCTTCTCACACCGCGCCTTTTCGCCAGCCGGTCGCCGGCCCGTCGTCATTCGCCATCACCTGCTGCGCCGCTCCAGAAAGGCCGCGATGCCGGACCGTGCCTCCTCGGTTTCCCATGTGTCGGCGAGCGCTCGCGCGGTCCGCTCCACCACCGCTTCGTCGATGACCGGCCCGAGCGCGCGAAGCAGCGCTTTCGAACGACCTACCGCTGACGCCATGCATTCGAGATACGGGGCGATTTCCGCTTCCACCGCCGCATCGAGGACGTCGTCGGCGACTGCTCGTCCGATGAGCCCGAGCGAAACCGCCTCCTCCGCATCGAACATCCGCGCCGACATGAACACCTGCCGCGCCCGCGCCTCCCCCATCCGCGCCGCGACGAAAGGCGAGATCGTCGCCGGGATGAGGCCGAGCTTGACTTCGGTGAAGGCAAACCGCGCGCCCTGGCTCGCCACCGCGACGTCGCAGACCGAGATCAGCCCGAGCCCCCCGCCGAAGGCCTGACCGTTGATGCGACCGATCAGCGGCTTCGGCATTTCGTTGAGGGCCTTCAGCATGAGGGCAAGCGCCGTCGCCTCGGCGATGCGCTCCGCCCGGCTCGCGTCGAACTGCGCCTTCATCCAGTTGAGGTCGGCGCCGGCCGAAAAACTCTTGCCCTCTCCGGTGAGGACGACAGCGCGAACCGAGCCGTCCTCGCCGAGCGCCACGGCCGCCCTGGCAAGCTCGCCGATCATCGCCGCGTTCATGGCGTTGTGCCGCTCGGGCCGGGCGAGGGTCAGCGTCACGACGCCGCGCTCGTCCCGCTCGATCCGGATCGTCGAATAGCCGCTCATGGCGCGCCTTCCGCGATGGCGGCCGGGCTTAAGGCCGCGCGATCCTGTGACCGCAGCGCCCTTGCGAAGGAGACGGCATCCTCCAGGGCCTCCCGGTCGAGGCCGGTGCGATAGCCTTTGTCTGTCAGGAAGGCGTCGACGGCTTCGGTCGCCACATTGCCCTTCGCCCCCGGCGCATAGGGACAGCCGCCGAGACCGGCTGCCGCCGCGTCGAACACCCGAAGACCGAAGCCGAGACTCGCCTCGATATTGAGCAGCGCCCGGCCGGCCGTGTCGTGGAAATGCCCGGCGAGTCGCTCGGCCGGCACCACGGCGCAAACCGCCTCCAGCATGGCGGCGATTGTCTCGGGCGTTGCCCGGCCCAGCGTGTCGCCGAGCGAGATTTCATGGCAGCCCATGGCATCGAGCGCCGCCGCGACGCTCGCCACCGAACCCGGCTCGACCGGGCCGTCATAGGGACAGTCGGTGACGCAGGAGACATAGCCGCGAACCGGAATGCCCGCGTCCTTCGCCGCCTTCAGCACCGGCGCGAAACGATCGAGGCTCTCGGCGATCGAGCAGTTGATGTTTTTGCGGCTGAAACCTTCCGATGCCGAAGCGAAGACGGCGACCGCGTCGGCTTTGGCAGTCAGGGCGGCTTCCAAGCCTTTCATATTGGGCGTCAGCACCGAATAGGCACAGCCGGGCCGGCGCGAGATGCCGTCCATCACCGCCGCCGCATCGGCCATTTGCGGCACCCATTTCGGCGACACGAAGCTCGTCGCCTCGATGCGGGTGAAGCCGCAGGCCGAAAGCTTGTCGATGAGGGCGATCTTGTCGGCGGTCGCGATCTCACCCGCCTCGTTCTGAAGCCCGTCGCGCGGCGCCATTTCCACGATCGTCACGCTCTCTTTCGAAGGCTGCCGCATCATGCCTCCTCCTCGAGCGTCACCAGAACGGCGCCGTCTTCCACCTGGTCGCCCTCGCAAACCAGGATTTCGGCGATCGTCCCGTCGCGGGGGGCTTTCAGCGTATGCTCCATCTTCATCGCTTCCAGAACGACCAGCGGCGCGCCGGCCGCCACCCGCGCGCCGGCCGCGAGCGTGAGCTTGCCGATCGTGCCCGGCATCGGGGCGACGACGCGGTCCGAGGTGGCGGTCTCTTCGGCGGCAGCGGACGGGCGATAGAACGGCAGGACATGGGTCGCGCCGTCCGAAAAGACGCTCACCGCATCGCGCGAAACCAGAAGATGATGCGTCGCCTGCCAACCGTCGACGCTCACCCGCAAGGTGATCGCGCCGGTCTCGGCGCATCGATTGACGCTCGTCACGGCGATGTCGACGCCCGCTTCTGGCCTCTGCGCCGGCGCAACGTGATAGGCGCTGCCGCCGAGATCGGTGACAACCATATCAATGCGCTCGCCCGCTTCCATGAAGCGGACCGCCTGCCGCGCCCGGCCCCAGGCGCGGAAGCCGGAAAGTCGGGCGAAGGGGCCGTCATCCCCGCCGTTTTGCGCCGCATCGCCAAGGTGATGGGCCAGGGCGGCCAGCGCACGGGTCACGTCGTCCGGCTCGGCCTGTGCGGTCAGCGCGTCGGCATCCCGGTCGATGAGCCCCGTATCGATGGCTCCGGCGGCAAAGCCCTCATGCTCGGCGAGGCGCTTGAGGAAGCCCGCATTGGTCGTCAGCCCGGCAAGACGCAGATCGCCGAGAGCCCTCGCGAGCCGCTTCAGCGCGGCGGGACGATCCGGGCCATGGACGATCAGCTTGGCGAGCATCGGATCGTAATGGGGCGTCACCCGGTCGCCTTGCCGGACGCCGGTATCGATCCGCAATCCCGCTTTGGCCTGCGGCCATTCGAGATAGGTGATCCGGCCCGTCGCCGGCAGGAAGCCCTTGGCCGGGTCTTCCGCGTAGAGGCGGGCCTCGAAGGCGTGGCCGTCGATTTGAAGGTCACCTTGCGTGAAGGGCAGCGCCTCGCCGCTGGCGACGCGGAGCTGAAGCTCGACGAGGTCGAGCCCGGTGATCGCCTCGGTCACCGGATGTTCGACCTGCAGCCGCGTATTCATCTCCATGAAGTAGAAGCGGTCGGGCCTCAGGCCCTGCGAGGCGTCGACGATGAATTCCACCGTGCCGGCGCCCGCATAGCCGATGGCCGCAGCCGCCTTCACCGCCGCCTCGCCCATGGCGGCGCGCATCTCGTCCGTCATGCCGGGGGCCGGCGCTTCCTCGATCACCTTCTGGTGCCGGCGCTGGAGCGAGCAGTCCCGCTCGAAGAGATGGACGACGTTGCCGTGCGCGTCGCCGAAGACCTGGATTTCGATGTGGCGGGGCGTCGCGACGAACGTTTCGATCAGGCAGCGCGGATCGCCGAAGGCGGCTTTCGCCTCGCGCTGCGCGCCTTCGAGGGCCCTTCCGAATTCCGCCGGATCGTCGACCCGGCGCATGCCCTTGCCGCCGCCGCCGGCGCGCGCCTTGATCAGCACCGGATAGCCGATGCGCTCGGCCTCGCCCTTGAGAAACGCCGGGTCCTGCTCGACCCCGTGATAGCCGGGAACGACGGGAACGCCCGCCTCCTGCATCAACCGCTTGGCGGCGTCCTTCAGCCCCATGGCGCGGATCGCGCTCGCCGATGGCCCGACGAAGATCAGCCCGGCCGCGGCGACCGCCTCGACGAAATCCGGATTCTCCGACAGGAAGCCGTAGCCGGGATGGATCGCGTCCGCCCCGCAGCGTTTCGCCGCGGCGATGATCGCATCGCCCTTCAGATAGCTCTCCGCCACCGCCGCCGGCCCGATCAGCACCGCCTCGTCCGCCATCGCCACATGCATCGCCCCTGCGTCGGCCTGCGAATAGACCGCGACCGTTCTCACCCCGAGCCGTCTGGCGGTGTGGATGATCCGGCAGGCGATCTCGCCGCGATTGGCAATGAGGAGGCTGTCGATCATCATGGCTCTCCTCACATCCGAAACAGACCGAAGCGCGTGTCTTCGATCGGTGCGTTGAGGCTGGCAGCCAGCGACAGGCCGAGAATCTGCCGGCTCCGGCGCGGATCGACGATGCCGTCGTCCCAAAGCCGCGCCGAGGCGTAGAGCGGATGGCTCTGGCGGGTGAACATCTCCTCCGTCGGCTTGCGGAACGTCTCTTCCTCTTCCGCGCTCCAGTCCTGGCCGCGTTTTTCCATCGCCTGGCGCTTGACGATGGCCAGCGTCTTCGCCGCCTGCTCGCCGCCCATCACCGCGATGCGGCTGTTCGGCCAGCTCCACAGGAAGCGGGGCGAATAAGCCCGGCCGCACATGCCGTAATTGCCGGCGCCGTATGAGCCGCCGATCAGCATGGTGATCTTCGGCACGGCCGTGGTCGAGACCGCCGTCACCAGCTTGGCCCCGTTCTTGGCGATGCCGCCGGCCTCATATTTGCGCCCGACCATGAAGCCGGTGACATTCTGCAGGAAGACGAGTGGAATCTTGCGCTGGGAGCAGAGCTCGACGAAATGCGCCGCCTTCACCGCGCTTTCCGAAAAGATGACGCCGTTGTTGGCGACGATGCCGACCGGGATTCCGTAAATATGGGCAAAGCCGCAGACGATGGTCGTGCCGTAGCGCGCCTTGAACTCGTCGAAGCGCGAGCCGTCGACGAGCCGGGCTATCACCTCGCGCACGTCATAGGGCGTCTTCGGGTCGGCCGGCACGATGCCGAGGATTTCTTCCGGATCATAAGCCGGCTCTTCCGGCGCCCGCCGCGCGATCTTCGCCGGTTCCGCGCGGCCGAGATTTCCCACGATGTCGCGCGCCAGCTCCAGCGCATGGAGATCGTCTTGGGCAAGATGATCCGCAACGCCGGAGAGCCGGGTGTGGACGTCGCCGCCGCCAAGATCTTCCGCCGCGACGTCCTCGCCGGTCGCCGCCTTGACGAGCGGCGGGCCGGCCAGAAAGATCGTGCCCTGATCCTTGACGATGATGGTCTCGTCGCTCATCGCCGGCACATAGGCGCCGCCGGCGGTGCAGGATCCCATGACGACGGCGATCTGGGCGATGCCCTTGGCGCTCATCTGCGCCTGGTTGAAGAAGATGCGGCCGAAATGATCGCGGTCGGGAAACACCTCGTCCTGGTTCGGCAGGTTGGCGCCGCCGGAATCCACGAGATAGACGCAAGGCAGCCGGTTCGCCTCGGCGATCTCCTGGGCGCGCAGGTGCTTCTTGACCGTCAGCGGGAAATAGCTGCCGCCCTTCACCGTCGCGTCATTGGCGAGAACCATGACCTCGCGGCCGTTCACCCGGCCGATACCGGCGATCGCGCCGGCCGCCGGCACCTCGTCGCCATAAAGCCCATGCGCGGCGAAGAGGCCGATTTCGAGAAAGGGCGAACCGCGGTCGAGAAGCCCCTCCACCCGGTCGCGCGGCAGAAGCTTGCCCCGCGACAGATGCCGCTCGCGCGCCCGCTCACCGCCACCCGCCAGCGCCACATCGGCAGCCTCGCGCGCGACATCGAGCTGCGCCAGCATCGCCTTGCGGTTTTGCGCGAAGGCTTCGGAGCGGGGGGAGAGCGCGGAGGTCAGGACGGACATCCGCGCCTCCCGGTCTTCAACGAATGAGTTCGACGGACACGCCGAGATCGACGTTCAGCCAGGCCCGATCGGCACTCAGCGCCGGACACTCCTGCCGCCGCGCCAAAGCGAGGCATGCCCGGTCGGCGAAAGAAAACTGGTGCCGTCGGGTGATCGGCCGGAATGACGCGGCGAGAAGCGCCAATTCCAGATCGAAGGAAACGATGAGAAGAGGCAATCCTGTTATCGCCTCCTGCGCCACATCGCGCTCGAAACCACGATCTGTCAGCTTCGCGATCGCTTCCGAGACGTTCACTGTCAGGATCGCCGCATCCTTCAACGCCGCTTCGACAATCTCGCCACCGGGTTCTCCAAAAATCAGTGCCAGAACAGCAGAGCTGTCGAGGACGACTGTCATGGCTCGCCCGATTCTTCGCGCCGAGCCTCAGCGCGCCGCTCGGCAATGAGTTCGTCGACAGGTGAGCCGTCTCCCTTGTCGTGCCTCGCCACCAGGGCCCGAACCCGCTTGAGGGCAGCCGCCGGCGAGAGAATACGCAGTTCTCCGTCGACCACTTCAGCGGTGACGGCGCTCTCTCCGTGAAGACGCATCGCATCGCGCATCTCCGAGGGGATCGTGATGCGACCATCGCTTCCGACCGAGAGCCGCATTCGATCGACCGAGCCGAACTGCTTGGGCTGGTGGCCATGACGGGCATCATAGGCCTTCTTCCAATAGGCATATTGGGTGGCGGCCGTGTTGGGATTGCCGCCCTCGGCCGTATAAGTCTCGATCACCCTCTTGCGGTCGGCTCGCCGACCCAGGCGCTCGCTCAGCATATTTGCGATTTCCCAGACACGGCCCGTCTTGGAGTCCGGACGGCCGGGCTGAGATGGAAAAGTCCCGACAGCATTGGACATCGACATTCCCCATGTATGGATCCTGCCAAAATCTATACATGGTCGAAACACTCATCAAGCCGTCTCCGCGAACAGCTCGCGGCCGATCAGCATGCGCCGGATCTCGCTCGTCCCGGCGCCGATCTCGTAGAGCTTGGCGTCGCGCAGGAGGCGGCCGGTCGGATAGTCGTTGATGTAGCCGTTGCCGCCGAGCGCCTGGATCGCCTGCAACGCCATCTGCGTCGCGGCCTCTGCGGCATAGAGGATGCAGCCGGCGGCGTCCTTGCGGCTGACCTCGCCCCGGTCACAGGCGGCGGCGACGGCGTAGACATAGGACCGGCAGGCGTTGGTGGTGACATACATGTCGGCGAGTTTCGCCTGCATCAGCTGAAACTCGCCGATCGCCTGGCCGAACTGCTTGCGCTCGTGAACGTAAGGCACCACCACGTCGAGACAGGCGGCCATGATGCCGACCGGGCCCGCCGCGAGAACCACGCGTTCGTAATCGAGCCCGCTCATCAGCACTTTCACGCCGCCGCCCACCTCGCCGAGGACGTTCTCGTAGGGCACCTCGCAATCCTCGAAGACGAGCTCGCAGGTGTTGGAGCCGCGCATGCCGAGCTTGTCGAGTTTCTGGGCGGTGGAAAAGCCGGCTATCCCCTTCTCGATCAGAAAGGCGGTGATGCCGCGTGGGCCGGCTTGCGGATCGGTCTTGGCGTAGACGACGAGAGTGTCGGCGTCCGGCCCGTTGGTGATCCACATCTTGGTCCCGTTCAGAACGAAGCGGTCGTTCTTCGGCTCCGCCCGGAGCTTCATCGAGACGACGTCGGATCCGGCGCCGCTTTCGGACATCGCCAGCGACCCGACATGTTCGCCCGAGATCAGCTTCGGCAGGTATGTGCGCTTCTGCGCGTCGGTGCCGTTGCGGCGGATCTGGTTGACGCAGAGATTGGAATGGGCACCGTAGGACAGGCCGACCGAGGCGGAGGCCCGGGAAATCTCCTCGACGGCGACGCAATGGGCGACATAGCCGAGGCCCGATCCGCCGAACTCTTCCTCGACCGTGACGCCGAGAAGGCCGATCTCTCCCATCTCGCGCCAGAGCTCGTTCGGAAATTCGTTGGTGGCATCGATTTCGCCGGCTCGCGGAGCAATCCTCTCCTGGGCGAAGCGATGCACCATCTCTCGCAGCGCTCCGACCTCCTCGCCGAGCGCAAAACTCATTGTCTGGTCGAACATTGTCTTGCCTCCCACAAGAACACCGGCCGTTTTTCACGGCTGGCCTATTCAGCTTTTCTCGGTTTCCTCCACATCGAGGCTGCGCATGACCATTGCAGCATAGATATCCGCGACCTCTTCCCGGGTCAGCCGGCCGCCGTCGCGATACCAGGTGGTCACACCCGTCAGCATCGCGATCAGCCCCATCGCCTGGACCGGCACATCCGTAATCGCGAAAACGCCGAGCCTCTGCCCTGCCTCGAGGATTCGACGCAGACGCTCCTCATAGGCGCGACGGAGTTCCTTCAGGCGGGCAAGCCCGTCCGGCTCCAGGCTTCGCAGTTCCATGTATGCGATGAAGACGTCATCTGGCTGCGCCAGGTGGTAGAGCACGTGAAATCGCACGAACTGGGCGAGCCGCTGGCGAGGGTCACCCCCCTTCGGCACCGAGGCATCGAGCGCGACGAGAAGCGCACGCATATGCCCTTCCATCAGATGCACCAGAAGCGCCTGCTTGCTCCCGAAGTGATTGTAGATGCCGCCTTGGCGGATCCCGACCCGCTCGGCGATCTCGCGCATGGAAACGGCCGGATAGCCTCGCTCGGCGAACAGGCTGAGCGCGGCGCGCTCGATCGCCTGTTTCGTGCTGGCCTTCGGATGGCCGGAAATGATCGCCTCGCTCTTCTGCATCTGCTCTTCCAGTGCATGAACGATCATTCACTAGCGCAGACTTTCGCGCCACGCAATCCCTCAGCAAGAGTGCCCACGGCTGCGAACTCATATGACAGCATGTGGCGTGTCCGCGTCGGCCGATTCCATGGCGGTGGTTGATTCGAGGAGCCGCCGCGGCGAGCGTTTCTGCCGACGATTGGGGTCCGGAGTCCCGGCTTCGGGTTCTCCTGCAGAAGGATGGCGCCGGGCCGAGGCTGATCGCTCCGTATCGGTACCGGCAAGCCGCCGCCGATGTCGGTCGGCGGCGGCCTGCGATGGCTGCACCCTCGTTAGGCGGCCGTCTGCCCTGCCCGCCTCAAGGCTGCCACGAGCGCTTCCGCCGCCTCGGTGGAAGAGGCCGGGTTCTGTCCGGTGATGAGCTTGCCGTCCACCACCGTGTGGACGCCCCAGTCCTTGACCTTCGAGTACACGGCGCCGAGGCTGACGAGCTCGTCCGCGACCAGGAAGGGGACGACCTTGGTCAGGCCGACCGCCGCTTCCTCGCTGTTGGTGAAGCCGGTCACGCGGCGGCCATCGACGAAGGGCGAGCCATCGGCGTTCTTGACGCGGTGCAGGACGCCCGGAGCGTGACAGACCAGCGCGATCGTCTTGCCGGCCGCGACGAAGGATTCGATCAGGCGGATCGAAGCCTCGTCTTCCGCCAGATCCCACATCGGGCCGTGGCCACCGGGATAGAACACCGTGTCGAAGTCCGCCTGGTCGACGCTGTCGAGGCGCACGGTCGCGGCCAGCTGGGCATTGGCGTCCTTGTCGGAGGTGAAGCGCCGCGTCAGGTCGGTCTGGAACATCGGCTCGTCGCTCTTGGGGTCGAGCGGCGGCTGGCCGCCCTTGGGCGAGGCGAGCGTGATCTCGGCGCCCGCGTCCTTGAAGACGTAATAGGGTGCCGCGAGCTCTTCCAGCCAGAAGCCGGTCTTCTTGCCGGTGTCCCCGAGCCGGTCGTGGGACGTCAGGACCATGAGAACCTTCATCGTCGTCTCCTTTGATGATGCCGGGCGCCGATCGCCGGATCGGCCCGATCGCGATCGGCCGCATCGGCCTTTCGATGGGAGGAAGATGGGGCCGAAGGAGACATTCGAGAAATTTACTTGCTGGATTTCAGATATTCATGGAACCCATAACTCGATGAAGTACGATCTCAACCTGCTGCCCGTCCTCGTGGCTCTCATGGAGGAAAGGAGCGTCACCCGCGCCGCGAACCGGCTGGGCATGACGCAGCCGGCCCTCTCGAACGCGCTGAATCGCCTGCGCGAGACGCTCCGCGATCCGCTGTTCATCCGCGAACGATACGGCATCAGGCCGACCCAGCTCGCCGAGGAGATCACCCCGACCATCGAGGCCGCGCTGGCGCAGCTGGACGAGGTGATCGTCCAGCAGCAGGAATTCGACCCG
>NZ_AQQS01000057.1 GCF_002088275.1 Aurantimonas sp. 22II-16-19i | reverse complement strand
GGGGGGGGGGGGAGCAGCCAGATCCGCCGCTCGCCCTGTACGAGAAGCGCCAGCGCGATGAACACGGCCGTGCCGACGTCGAAGCCGACGAAGGGGACGGTGGCGGCATAGAGGCCGGTGAGGACGAGGAGCAGGACGGGCTGCCGGTCGGCGCCGGCCAGCGCAGCGAAGCCGACGCCGCGCCGGACGATGTCGCCCAGCGCCGAGACGAGGATCGCGCCGGCGCCGACGACGGCGGCGGGCAGGATCAGGAGATAGTCCGCAACGGTGCGGGAGGACTGGACGACGCCAGTGGCATAGACCGCCATGGCGGCCGCCGCGACAAGGGCGAAGACCAGCGCCCCCGCCCCGACTGGGTTCGGCTCGTCCGGCGCCGTCGTCTCCGATTCCGGCCCGGCAGGCATCGTGGCGGCAGCGGCGGGCGACTTCCCCTCGCCCGCCGCGCCGGCCCGAGCGCCCCCGCTCATTTCTTCACGACCTCCGAGTAACGCCCCAGGGCCTCATAGGCGTCGTCGACCATCGCCTGGCTCTTTTCCGGGCCGACCCAGTCGGCGCCGAGGCCGGCCTTCTTCGCCGCGTCCCTGTATTCCGGGCTCTCGACGACGGCCTTGTAGGCCGCGACGAGCGTCTCGTAGCGCTCCGGATGGTCGGTGACGAAGGCGCTCGGCACCAGAAGACCGGTGATGTTGCCGCCGACGATCGGCTGCTTGTCGGCGCCGAGCTTGGCCATCACCGCGTTGAACAGCGGCGCGTCGGTGCCCTCGGGCTGTTCGTCGTTGACGACGGCGAGCACCCGCAGCTTGTCGGAAATGCCCCGCGCGCCCTCGGCCGCGAGGATCTCGAAGTCGACCTGGTTGCCGGCGAGCGCGGTGCGCAGCGGCGCGCCGCCATTGTAGGTGACGAACCGCACGTTCTCCGCGGGGATCTTCAGCGCGTCCATCATCATCAGCGTCTGCAGGTGGCCGCCATTGCCGTAGATGATGCCGGAGGAGACCTTGCCCGGCTCCTTCATCGCCGCGACCAGATCCTCGAAGCTCTGGTAGGGGCTCGCCTCGTTCACCGCGACGATGGCGTAGTCGTTCCACTGGGCGTTGAGGAGCTCGAAGTCCTCCCAGGAGACCGGCGCGCCGCCGACGAGGATGGCGTTGGCGAGATAGGGCGTCGCCTGCATCAGGAGCAGCGTGTTCCCGTCGGCTTCCTGGCGGGCGACATAGGTGGCGCCGAGACCGCCCGCCCCGCCCGGCCGGTTCTCGACGACGACCGGCTGGCCGTGCTTCTCGCCCAGCGGTTCGGCCAGCGTGCGCGCCATGCGGTCGGCGCTGCCGCCGGCATCGAAGGGCACGACGATCGTCACCGGGCTGTCCGGCCAGTCCGCGGCAACGGCGCCTGTCGCGCCCGCAAACGCGCCACCAACGGCCAGAAGCGCCAGGGCGGCGATGCCAGAAAGCTGCGCGACGACGCGGCGACGCGTCGGCTTCGATGATGATGTCATGTCGTCCTCCCACGGATCTCAAGCTCCCGTGAAAGGCAGCATAGGCCTAATGTCATGTCAATAGGACATTTCCTGTACAACCGCGCTGCGACGGGCTACAATCGCCGGAAAGGGACGCCCGCAGCGTGGGCGGCAAGCATGTCGGAGGCGACGGTGCGCAGGGACCGGGCGGCAGGCGACGAGGCGATCGAGAGGCGCGACGTCGTGGAAAATGCGGATCTGGCGGAAGGCCGCGAGATGCCTTCGACCCGGCGTCTCGGCGACGAGCTGGCGGCGATGCCGAAGCATCACCGGGTCTATCTGGTGCTGCGCCAGGAGATCCTCGACGGGCGGCACGGCCTGGTGGCACCGATGCCCGGCGAGGTGGCGCTGGCCAAGGAGTTCGGCGTCTCGCGCATCACCATCCGCACGGCGATGGACCGCCTCACCCAGGAAGGCATCGTCGAGCGCATGCGCGGCCGCGGCACCTTCGTGCGCGAGCGCGGCGATTCCCCGATCGGCGCGAGCCTGTCCGGTAACCTCGAAAACCTCATGGCCCTCGGCCTTCGGACCGACGTGCGGGTGGTCGATGTCGACTATCTGCCCGCCCCTCCGGCGGTCGCCGCCGAGATGGATCTTCCGGAGGGGACCACGATGCAGCGGGCGGTGCGGGTGCGCAGCCTCTCCGGCGTGCCGTTCAGCCATCTGACGACGTGGCTGCCGGAGGAGATCGGCCGCAGCTTCACGCCCGAGGAGCTCGGCCGCGAGCCACTCCTGAAGCTCATCGAGCGGACCGGCCGCAAGGTCGCCAGCGCCCGCCAGGTGGTCACCGCGATGCTCGCGGCCCCGGACGTCGCGCGGCACCTGAAGGTGGAGGTCGGCGAGGCGCTCCTGTCGGTGCGCCGCACCGTCCATGACGGCGAGGGCCGGCCCGTGGAGCGGATCTTCGGCCTCTATCGGCCGGATCTCTACGAGCACGAGACGAGCTTCTCGCGCAATCCGGACCGGAGCGGCGGCATCTGGAAGGCCTGAGGGGGGCGGATTGCGCTCGATCCGGGGATGGCTCTACCCTTGCCGGCGGCGGCGGAGGAGGTCGCGGCAGGCATGCTGACGCTGAAGCAGATCGAGATCGTCCGGGCGGTGATGGTGAGCGGCTCGATCGCCGGTGCCGCGCGGCTGCTGAATGTCAGCCAGCCGGGCATCAGCCGGGCGATGAAGCACATCGAGGGCGCCCTCGGCATCCGCCTGTTCAACCGGGAGGCCGGGCGCTATGTCCCGGCGCCCGAAGCCGTGACGATCTTCTCGCAGATCCAGGAAGTCCACCAGCGCGTCACCAACCTGCAGGAGGCCGTCGGGCGGCTCGAGCGCGGCGAGGCGGTGGAGCTGCGGATCGGCTCCGTCCCGTCGATCGCGCAAGGCATGATGCCGCGCGCCATCGCCGCGGTGCGCCGGCGCTATGCCGACCTGCGGATGAACGTCGAGATCCTGAAGATCGAGGAGGCCATCGACTACATCCTGATCGGGCGCGGCGAATGCGTCGCCATGAGCTACCGGCTCGACCACCCCTCGATCCGCTTCGAGCCGCTGGCCGCCGGCCATCTCGTCTGCGTGACGGCCAACGACCATCCGCTGGCCGGGCGCGGCAGCGTGCGGGCGAGCGAGATCGTCGCCCATCCGCTGATCGGCATCGAGCCGACGGATCCCTACGGCCGCATCATGGCGGAGATCTTCGAGCGCGAGGGGCTGCCCTACGACGTCATCGTCAAGGCGAGATTCGGCAGCACCGTCGCCGCTCTCGTCGCCCAGGGGCTCGGCATCGCGGTCCTCGACGTCTTCACCGCGGCGGACCTGCCGCGCGACCGGCTCGCCGTCGTCCCGATCGAGGAGAACACCCGCTTCGAGACCTTCGTCGCCTCGCGGGCGGGCACGGTCCTGTCGAGCTTCGCCCAGCGCTTCGTCGAGGAACTGCGACGCGAGATGACGCTCGTCGCCAGCCAACGCAGCGGCAGAAACCATAACGGCAAGGTATAGATGGAGCGCAGATTGGTATTTGCGTTATCGGGCGCGCAATGAAAATGTGCCCGCCCAGGATGCCGCGAGTCGGGAGGCGGCGTCATCACGGAGGACACCCGACGCATCTTCCAGGGAGGAACACCATGAGATTGCATTCGCTGTTCGTGGCCGCGCTCGCCGCGACCGTCGCCTTCGCGGCCTCGCCGAGCCTCGCGCAGGATTATCCGACCAAGGAAATCCAGGGCATCATCCAGTGGGGCGCCGGCGGCTCGACCGATACGGTGATGCGCGCCGTCACGCCCAAGGCCGAGGAAGTGCTCGGCCAGTCCATCGTCCTGCAGAACGTCACCGGCGGCGTCGGCGCCATCGGCCTGAACAAGGTCGCCGGCAGCGATGCCGACGGCTACACGCTTCTGATGGGCGCGGAAAACCCGCTGCTCTACAAGGTGATGGGTCTCGGCCAGAAGGACTATTCCGACTTCGTGGCGATCGACATCCTGGCCCGCGGGACGCCGATCCTGGTCGCCCGTCCGGACGCGCCCTACGACACCTACGAAGAGATGATCGCCTACATCAAGGATCATCCGAACGAGGTGAAGTTCGGCTCCACCGGCCCCGGTGGCGTGCCGTCCGTCGTCACCGCGATGATCGAGAACGCCGAGGGCGAGCTGCCGGTCACCTTTATCCCCTATGACGGCGACGGCCCGGCGCTCACCGCCCTCCAGGGTGCGGCGATCGACGTCATGCCCGCGGTGCTCGGCGCCGCCATCGAGGGCGTCAAGGCCGGCAAGATGAAGCCGCTCGCCATCATCGCCAAGGAGCCGGTGGAGCAGCTGCCGGACGTCAAGCCGATCACCGAGGCGAACGACGAGTTCGCCAAGTTCCTGCCATGGGGTCCGTTCTTCGGCATCTTCGCGCCGAAGGGCACGCCCGAGGACGCGGTGACGAAACTGCAGGATGCCTTCAGCCAGGCGGCGAACGAGGACAAGTTCAAGGAACTGATGCAGAGCCGCGGCTTCATCCTGATGAACGTCGCCGGCGAGGAGGCCGAAGAGTTCATGCAGAACTGGCAGTCGAACACGACCTGGCTGCTCCATGACGCCGGCCTGACCAAGAAGTCGCCGGAAGAGTTCGGCATCAAGAAGCCCGAGTAAGGCGAATGCGGGCGCGGCAGCAGACGCCGCGCCTCTCTCTGCGAGGGACGGACAGCGATCTCGTCGTCGTGGCAGATCTGGGCGATGGAAATCACTGGAGAGGTGCGCGGCATTTCAGCCTGCACCGGTGGTGGCGGGCGAAGCGGAGAAACCCCTCTGGCGAATGCTGTCGTTGAGCGAGTTCCTCGCTGAGCCGATGAATTCGCTTTTTCCTCCACAAGGGGGGATCGGGCTTCCACCGCTGAGCAAGAAACGCCAGACACGGAGTTCCGCTCCTCTGGCGACCGCTCTGCACAGGGCGGCACACCACACGCCGCATTGCATTCCGGCTGCCTAGAGGCCAGACCGTCCTACCCCTATCGACAACCTGCCTGGGAGGCAAAGCCATGGCTGCCAGACGAGCGCGTCGGCCGGGAGAGCTGGTGTTCACCGCGCTTCTTCTTGCCGCGAGCCTCACTCTCCTGTGGACCGCCTACGGCATCGCCGGCCTGGAGTCGCTGAGCTCGCCCGGCGCGGTGCCGATGGCGACCACCTTCGCCATGGCCGTGACGGCGGCGATCGTCCTCGTCAAGACCGCCCGCAGCCCCGCCGCCGAGGGCGAGAAGATCGGCCGCGACGTGCTGCCGCCGACGGTGGCGATCTTCGCCGTCATGCTCGTCGCCTATGCCGTCCTCCTTAAGCCCCTCGGCTTCCTGCCGACCTCGGCGCTCTTCCTGGTGGTGTCGATCAAGCTCCTGTCGGCGCGGTCCTGGACCTATGCCGCCGCCATCTCGCTGCTCAGCCTGACGCTGATCTACGGGCTCTTCCGCATCGTCTTCACCGTCCTGATGCCGCCGGGCATCGTGCCCGAGGGCGAGATCCTGTCGGCGATCCGCGGCCTCTTCGGCGGGGGGCTCTGAGAAGCGATGGACGCCATCCTCGCCTTCCTGACCGTCTTCACCCGGCCCGACCTCTTCGCCCTCGTCGCGGTCGGCACCTTCGCCGGCGTCTATGTCGGCGCGATCCCCGGCCTGTCGGTGACGATGGCCGTGTCGATCCTGATCTCCTTCACCTTCTCCTGGGACGTCCTGCCCGCCATCGCCCTGATGATCGGCATCTACATGGGCGGCGTCTATGGCGGCTCGCGCACGGCGATCCTCCTCAACATTCCCGGCGCGCCGTCGGCCATCGCCACCGCCCTCGACGGCTATCCCATGGCGAGGCGCGGCCAGGCGGGCGAGGCGATCGGCATCACCACGGTGATGAGCTTCATCGGCGGCTTCGTCGGCATCGTCGTCCTCGCCGTCGCCGCGCCTTTCGTGTCGGATTTCGCCCTCTCCTTCCAGCCCCGCGACTACATGCTGCTCGCCGTCCTCGGTCTCCTTCTGGTCGGCTCGCTGGCGGGCGAGTCCCTCGTCAAGGGCATCTTCTGCGGCGCCCTCGGCCTGATGCTCGGCTCCGTCGGCATGGATCCCCTCACCTACACCGAACGCTTCACCTTCGAACTGCCGCTGCTCCAGTCGGGCATCTCCTTCATCGCCGTGATGATCGGCCTGTTCGGCGTGTCTGAGGCGCTGTCGCAGCTCCACGACATCGACAAGGCGGCGGTCCGCCAGACGATCGCGCGGATCGTGCCGTCCTGGTCGACGGTGAGGAAGCACCTGCCGCTGTCGATGCAGACCTCCACCCTCGGCGTCATCATCGGCGCCCTGCCCGGCACCGGCGGCGACATCGCCGCGCTGATGGCCTACGACCACGCCAAGCGCGTCACCCGCAATCCGGAACGCCAATTCGGCGACGGGGCGATCGAGGGGCTGGTGGCGCCCGAAACCGCCAACAACGCCGCCGTGGGCGGTGCCTTCATCCCGATGATGACGCTGGGCATTCCCGGCGACGCCGTCACCGCCATCATGATCGGCGCGCTGTTCATCCACGGGCTCAATCCCGGCCCGATGCTGATGGTCGAGCAGCCGGACATGTTCTGGTTCATCGTCGGCGCGCTGGTGCTGGCGAACTTCTGCATGCTCTTGTTCGGGCTCACCGGCATCAAGCTGTTCGTCAAGATCGTCGAGATGCCGCGCACCGTCTTGGTGCCGCTGATCATGCTCCTGTCGATCGTCGGCGCCTATGCGGTGAACAACTCGATCACCGACGTCTACTGGATGCTCGGCTTCGGCGTCTTCGGCTATTTCCTGAAGCTCTACGGCTATCCGCTCGGCCCGATCATCCTCGGCGTCATCCTGTCGCGCCTGCTCGACGACAACTGGCGGCGGGCGATCCTGTCGGAGCGCGGCAGCCTCGCGGACTTCTTCATCGGCATGGTGACGAGCCCGCTGTCGCTGGTGCTGTTCCTGTCGGTGATCTTCATCTTCATCTCCCAGACGCCGCCGTGGAAGCGCTGGCGCCTGCGCCGCGAGGCGCTGCGGGCGAAGGGCGATCCCGCCAGGCCCGCCGCGGCGAAGACCAGCGAGGAGAAGCTCTGATGCCGATGATCTCGTCTTCCGCCTTCGGCACGCCGGAAACCCTCAGCCTCGGCCTGATCGGCCAGGGCATCGCCCTGTCGCGCACGCCGGCGATGCAGGAGGCCGAGGGCGCGGCGCACGGCTATCGCACCGTCTACCGGCTGTTCGACACCGGCGTGATGGCGAGCCCGCCGCCGCTGGACGATCTCCTGAAGGCGACGGAGCTCTGCGGCTATGCCGGGCTCAACGTCACCTATCCCTACAAGATCGCCGTCCTCGACCACCTGGACGACCTCGGGTCCGAGGCCGAGGCGCTCGGCGCCGTCAACACCGTGGTGTTCCGGAACGGCCGGCGGATCGGCCACAACACCGACCTCGGCGGCTTCTCCGGCAGCTTCGCCGAGGAGATGGCCGGCGTGCCGCGCCGCCGGGTGCTGCAGATCGGCGCCGGCGGCGCCGGTCTTGCCGTCGCCTTCGGGCTTCTGGCGAACGCCGTCGAAATGCTGTGCGTCTTCGACATCGACCGGCTGCGGGCGGAAGGTCTCGTCGCAGCGGTCGCCAGGCGCTTCGGCAGCGATCGCGTCCGCCTCGTCCACGACCTCGAAGGCGCCTATGACGGCATCGTCAACGCGACGCCGATCGGCACCGACAAGCGGCCGGGCACGCCCTACCCGTTGGAGCGCCTGACCAGGGAGGTCTTCGTCGCGGACGTCAACTACTTCCCGCTGGAGACCGCGCTGGTGAAGGCGGCGAAGGCGAAGGGCTGCCGGGCGATGGGCGGCGCCGGCATGGCGGTCGGCCAGGCGGTGCGCTCCTTCGGCCACTTCACCGGCCTGGAAGCCGACCGGGAGCGGATGATGGCGACGTTCCTGGCGCTGGGGGTGTAAGGGTCACTGCTTTCAACCATGCCGGCGGCGTACCCCCCTCTGCCTGCCGGCATCTCCCCCACAAGGGGGGAGATCGATCTCGTCCCAGACCGGTCGCAGCCGGCAGAAGTCGGAATTGCCGATGTCGTTTCAGGCAGGGCAAGGGAGCCCGACACAGCTGATCTCCCCCCTTGTAGGGAGATGTCCGGCAGGACAGAGGGGGCGCTCCGGCGCCGGCGCCACATATGACGCAAGTCATCGACCTCGAACTATCGCACCCCAAAGGAGCCCCCATGAAAACGGCGATCGCGACGGTCTCGATCTCGGGCGACCTCACCGAGAAGCTCTCCGCCATCGCCCAGGCGGGCTTTTCCGGCGTCGAAATCTTCGAGAACGACTTCCTCGCCTTCGACGGCGGTCCGCGCGAGGTCGGCCGCATCATCCGCGACCATGGCCTCGAGATCTCCCTCTACCAGCCGTTCCGCGACTTCGAGGGCATGCCCGAGCCGCAGCGCCAGCGCGGCCTCGACCGGGCCGAGCGCAAGTTCGACGTGATGGAGGAACTGGACACCTCGCTGATGCTGGTCTGCTCCAACGTCTCGCCGATCAGCCTCGGCGGCATCGACCGGGCGGCAGCGGACTTTGCCGAACTCGGCGAACGGGCGCAGAAGCGCGGGCTGAAGATCGGCTACGAGGCCCTTGCCTGGGGCCGTCACGTCAGCGACCACCGCGACGCCTGGGAGATCGTGCGCCGGGCCGATCATCCGGCCGTCGGCCTCGTCCTCGACAGCTTCCACACCCTCGCCCGGGGCATCGACCCGGAGACGATCCGGCGCATTCCCGGCGACAGGATCGCCTTCATCCAGCTCGCCGACGCGCCGAAGATCGACATGGACCTTCTCTACTGGAGCCGGCACTTCCGCAACATGCCCGGCGAGGGCGACCTCGACGTCGCCGCCTTCATGCGCGCCGTGATGGCGACGGGATATCAGGGCGTCGTCTCGCTGGAGATCTTCAACGACCAGTTCCGCGCCGGCTCGCCCCGCTCGATCGCCATCGACGGCTACCGCTCGCTGATGAACCTGATGGACCGGGTGCGCCGGGAGGAGCCGGGCGTCGTGGTCGACATTCCCGAAATGCCGCCCCGGATCGCGGTCGGCGGCATCGAATTCGTCGAATTCACCGCCGACGAGGCCGAGGCGGAGGAACTCGGCGCGCTGTTCGGCGCCATGGGCTTTGCGAAGGCCGGCCGGCACGTCTCCAAGGACGTGACGCTCTACCGCCAGGGCGAGATCAACCTCGTCGTCAACACCGAGCGGGAGGGCTTTGCCCATTCGGCCTATCTCGTCCACGGCACCAGCGTCTGCGACATCGGCCTGAGGGTCGAGAATGCCGGCGCCACGATCGCGCGGGCCCGGGCGATGAAGGTCGAGCCCTTCGAGCAGCCGGTCGGGCCTGGCGAATTGAAGATCCCGGCGATCCGCGGCGTCGGCGGCGGGCTCGTCCATTTCCTCGACGCGACGAGCGAACTGCGCGACGTCTGGGACGTGGAGTTCCGCACCGGCGAGCCGGCCAAAGTCGTGGAGGACGCCGGTCTCACCCGCATCGACCACCTCGCCCAGACGATGAACTACGAGGAAATGCTCACCTGGACGCTGTTCTACACGGCGATCTTCGACACCCGCCGCACTCCCATGGTGGACATCGTCGATCCCGGCGGGCTGGTGCGCAGCCAGGCGATCGAGAGCGCCGACGGGGCGCTGCGCATCACGCTGAACGGCGCGGAGAACCGCAAGACGCTGGCCGGCCACTTCATCGCCGAGAGCTTCGGCTCCTCGGTCCAGCACATCGCCTTCCAGACGGACGACATCTTCGCCACCGTGGAGCGCCTGAAGCACGCCGGCTTCCGGCCGCTGCCGATCAGCCAGAACTACTATGACGACCTCGAGGCCCGCTTCGGGCTCGAACCCGATTTTGCCGATCGCCTGCGGGCGGAGAACATCCTCTACGACCGGGACGGGGACGGCGGCGAGTATTTCCAGCTCTACAGCCCGAACTACGGCGAAGGCTTCTTCTTCGAGATCGTCGAGCGGCGCGGCGGCTATGACGGCTACGGCGCCGCCAACGCCCAGTTCCGCATCGCCGCCCAGAAGCGCGGCCTCAGGCCGAAGGGCATGCCGCGGGGGTGAGACCGGCGGGCGTGAGACCGGCAGAGGTGGTGAGTGGTTGTCCAGGTTGTCGCGGTTGACACAAGCTTCAGACGCCCTCATCTTGGCCGCATGAGCAACGCTTCCCCCCTGCGCGCCGATCCGGACGACATGGCCGGCGCCTTTGCACCCGACGCGAGGGCCCGGGCGATCCTGCGCGGCCAGCGGATGATGCGCGAGGATCTCAGGAATGCCGGCGGGGCCTTCGACCTCGGCGAGGTCAGCGAGGTTCTGGGCTCGATCTCACGGCAAGCCGTCGACAAGAAGGTCAGAGACGGCACGCTTCTCGCCGTCCCGGGACCGGGCAACCGCCGCCGCTACCCGACGGCGCAGTTCGACGACGACGGGCAGCTGGTGAAGGGCCTGCGCGAGGTCCGGGCGGCCCTGCCGACGAGCAATCCCTGGATGATCCTGAACTTTCTGGTCAATCCGGACGCGATGCTCGATGACCAAGCCCCGATCGCGCTGTTGCGGGAAGGCCGGATCGACGCCGTCGTCGAAGCGGCAAGGCGCGTGGGCGAACAGGGCTCTTGAGCGGGCCGCTGCAGCCGGCAGATTTCGGGCGGCGCCATCCGAATGTCGCCGAGGTGCCGGCAGGTACGATCTTCCACCGCTTCCACACCGCCGCATTCGACCCGGTGTTCTTCGATACGTCCCGCTCCGGCCGGTTGAATGCCCCCGATGCGAGCTACGGCGTTCTCTACACAGCCGCCACGCGCAGGGGCGCCTTCGCGGAGACGTTCCTGCGGGTTCCGGGCCGCACGCTGCTCGCGCCCGACTTCCTCGCCGGAAAGGCCTATGCAGGGCTGAAGACGACGCGCGCCCTGCGCCTGCTGCAGCTTCACGGCAACGGCCTCGCCCGGATCGGCGCGACGGCGGAAGTGACCCATGGCGGCCTTCCCTACGACGTCCCGCAGGCCTGGTCCGCGGCGATCCACGGGTATCCCGGCGCATTCAATGGCGTCGCCTACACGGCTCGGCACGACGACGGCGAGATCTGCCATGCGCTGTTCGGCCGGGCCGCCGATTCCGTCGAGACGGTCGAGCGGGTCGCCGACCTTCGCACCGGCTGGTTCTTCGACCTCCTCGACCACTACGGCGTCGGCCTTACGCCCGGATAGCCTCCGGAGCGCCGCTGGAACCCACATCACCCCGCCGGCGCGCTCGTCTCCTTCGGCTCCTGCCCCTTGCCGCGGCGGCGGGCCACCCATTCCGTGATGCTCATCACCACCACGTAGAACACCGGCACGAAGAACACGCCGAGCACCGTTGCCGAGATCATGCCGCCCATGACGCCGATGCCGATCGCCTGCTGGGCGCCGGAGCCCGCTCCCGTCGCGAGGGCGAGCGGCGTGACGCCGAGGATGAAGGCGAAGGAGGTCATCAGGATCGGGCGAAGGCGCATCCTGGCGGCATGCAGCGTCGCCGCCATCAGCTTCTCGCCGCCCTGACGGAGTTCCTGAGCGAATTCGACGATCAGGATGGCGTTCTTCGCCGCGAGGCCGATTGTCGTCAGGAGGCCGACCTTGAAGTAGATGTCGTTGTCCTGGCCGGTCAGATACGCCGCCAGGACGGCGCCGAAGACGCCGACGGGCACGACGAGGATGACCGAGAACGGCACCGACCAGCTTTCGTAGAGCGCGGCGAGGCAGAGGAAGACGACGACGAGCGAGATCGCGTAGAGCGAGGTCGACTGGGAGCCTGAGAGCCGCTCCTGATAGGACTGTCCGGTCCAGGCGGGGCTGAAGCCGCCATCCAGCCCGGAGACCAGCGTCTCCATGCGGTCCATCGCCTGGCCGGAGCTCGTTCCCGGGGCGGGCGCGCCCTGGATCTCGATCGCCGCCACGCCGTTGTAGCGCTGGCGTTGCGGCGAACCCTTGGTCCAGCTGGCCTGGGTGAAGGCCGAGAACGGCACCATCTCGCCGCTGGCGTTGCGCACATACCAGCGGTCGATGTCGCTGGGCACCATGCGGAAGGGTGCATCGGCCTGCACATAGACCCGCTTCACCCGCTCCTCGTTCAGGAAGTCGTTGACGTAGGAGCCGGCCCAGGCGGTGGAGAGCGTCTCGTTGATGTCGGAGACGCCGACGCCGAGCGCGCCGGCGAGGCGGTTGTCGATGTCGATCCGGAACTGCGGCTGCTCGGCCTGACCGCTGCGGCGGACCGATGTCAGCTGGCTGTCCTGGTTCGCCTCGGCGATGAGTTCGCCCGCCGCCGCCTCGAGGCGATCGTGACCGGCGTTTCCGGTGTCCCGGAGATACATGTCGATGCCGCCGGAGGTGCCGAGGCCGCGGATGGCCGGCGGCGACAGGGCGATCACCGTCGCGTCGCGGATCTGCGAGAAGGCGCCCATGGCCCGGCCGGCGATGGCGGCGGCGCCGGCGGACGCATCGGTGCGGTCGTCGAAGTCCTTCAGCTTGACGAAGACCAGCGCATTGTTCTGGCCCGAGCCGGAGAAGGAAAAGCCCAGCGCCGCAAAGACACTGGCGACGTTGGCCTTCTCCTCGTCGAGATAATACTCCTCGACCCGCTCCACCACCGCCTCGGTGCGCCCGTTTGTGGCGCCGGGCGGCAGCTGGATCATGGTCATCAGCACGCCCTGGTCCTCTTCCGGCAGGAAGGAATTGGGCAGGCTCGAAAAGACGTACCAGGCGCCGCCGCAGATCGCGAGGAAGACGACGAGCGCCGGCAGCGGCCGGCGGGAGAGCTTCCCGGTTCCACCGACATAGCCGTTGGTGAGTTTGGCGAAGCCGGTGTTGAAGCCGCGGAAGAGGATGTTCTTCTTCTTGCCGTGGGTGGGCTTCAGCATGGTCGCGCACAGCGCCGGCGTCAGGACGACGGCCACCAGCACCGACAGGAGCATCGCCGAGACGATGGTGATCGAGAACTGCTGGTAGATGACGCCCACCGAGCCGCCGAAGAACGCCATGGGCAGGAACACCGCCGACAGGACGAGGGCGATGCCGACGAGGGCGCCGGTGATCTCGTCCATCGACTTTTCCGTCGCCTCGACCGGCGACAGGCCCTCCTCCGTCATGACGCGCTCGACATTCTCGACGACGACGATGGCATCGTCGACGAGGAGGCCGATGGCCAGCACCATGGCGAACATCGTCAGCGTGTTGATCGAGAAGCCGGCAAGCGACAGGACGCCGAAGGTGCCGAGCAGCACCACCGGCACGGCGATCATCGGGATGAGCGTCGCCCGAATGTTCTGCAGGAACACCAGCATCACCACGAAGACGAGGCCGATCGCCTCGAACAACGTGTGGTAGACCTTCTCGATGGACAATTCGACGAAGGGCGTCGTGTCGTAGGGATAGACGATCGAGACGTCCGCGGGCAGCGTCGGCTTCAGGCCCTCGAGCGCGCTGCGGACCCCCTCGGCGGTGTCGATGGCATTGGCGCCGGAGGCCAGCGACACGCCGAAGCCGGCGGCCGGATTGCCGTTGTAGCGGGCCGAGGACTGGTAGCTCTCGGCGCCGATCTCGACGCGGGCGACGTCGCCGAGGGTGACCAGCGAGCCGTCGCCCTCGGTCTTCAGGATGATCGAGCGGAACTGGGCGGGCGTCTCGAGCTGGGTCTGCGAGGTGACCGTGTAGTTCATCTGCGCGCCGCTGGTCTGGGGCAGCGCGCCGAGCTGGCCGACCGAGACCTGGACGTTCTGGGCCTGGATGGCGGCGGTGACGTCCGACGGCGTCAGCTGGAATTCGGCCAGCTTGTTCGGGTCGAGCCAGATGCGCATGGCATAGCCGGAGCCGAAGATGTTGAGGTCGCCGACGCCCTCGACCCGGCGCACCGTGTCCTCGAGATTGGTCGACACCATGTCGGCGAGATCGGTCGAGTTGTAGCTCGGATCGCTCGAGGTGAGCGCGGCGACCATCAGGATGCCGGAGGAGGATTTGGTGACCGTCACGCCCTGCTGCTGCACCGCGTCGGGCAGCTGCGACTCGACGACCGACAGCTTGTTCTGGGTCTGGACCTGGGCGGTGTCCACGTCCGTCCCCGTCGCGAAGGTCAGGGTGATCGACGCGGTGCCGGCATTGGTCGAGGACGAAGACATGTAGAGAAGGTTGTCGAGGCCGGTCATGTTCTGCTCGATGACCTTCGTCACCGAGTTCTCGATCGTCTCGGAGCTGGCGCCCGGATAGGTCGCGGAGATCGACACCGACGGCGGCGCGACCTCGGGATACTGGGCGATCGGCAGCTGGTAGAGCGCCAAAACGCCGAACAGCATGATGCCGATGGCGATGACCCAGGCAAAGACCGGGCGATGGATGAAGAAGCGCGCCATCGGGCCTACTCCCCGGCGCCGTTGGCCGCGCCGCCGTCGGCCCCGCTGCTTTTCGTCCCGCTACTGCTTTTTGGCCCTCGGCTTTCGGCCGACGCATCGCCTGCGCCGGGCTCGGTGGCCGACGCATCGCCGACGCTTGCCGGAGACTCTGCCTGTGCGCCCTCGGCCTCCGCCGTTCCCGCGGCCGAAGCGGCCGGCGCGGTATCATCGGCGGCGGCGCTTCCGCCGCCCGGAGTGCCCTCGCCCTTGCCGCCTGTCGTCGTCGCCGGGGCATCCGACGCATCGACCGCCTGGACGAGACCCTGATCGTCGATGGTCACGGCGACCGGCGTCACCCTGGCGCCGGCCCGCACCTTCTGCAGCCCGTCGACCACCAGCCTGTCGCCCGCCGAGACGCCCTTCGTCACCCACCAGTCGTTGCCGATGTCGGTGGAGACCTCCAGCACCCGCTCCTCCACGGTGCCGTCGTCCGTGACGAACATCGCCGTCGGCTCGCCCCTGGCGTTGCGCGAGACGCCGCGCTGCGGCAGGAGGAAGCCGCTCTCGTCGATCGCCAGCTGGATCGTGCCGCGCACATACATGCCCGGAAGCAGCGTGTCCTCGGGATTGGGAAATTGCGTCCGCACGGTGAAGCTCGACGTCGTCTCGGAGACGAACTGGTCGGCCGCGTCGATCGTCCCGGTCTGCGGATAGGTCGAGCCGTCGGCGAACCGGATCCTCACGACCGCCTTGCCGGGATTTTCCGGGCCGACCAGGGCGCGCACGCCCCCCTGCCGGATCTGGTCGCGGAACTTCATGAGGTTGCCGGAGGATTCGGTGAGGTCGACATAGACCGGATCGATCTGGCGGATCGTCGCCAGCGCCTCGGTCTGGTCGGCGGTGACGAGATTGCCGGCATCGGCGGGATCGGTGCCGATGCGCCCGGAGATCGGCGCCTCGATGGAGGTGTAGTCGAGATTGAGCTTCGCGGTCTCCAGCGCCGCCTCGGCGACCGCGACATCCGCCTCGGCCTGGCGGAAGGTGGACAGGGCGGCGTCCCGGTCCGACTGGCTGATGACGTTCGAATCCGTGAGGTCCTGGTAGCGCTCGTATTGCAGCTGGGCGGAGGCGAGAGCCGCCTGGTTCTTTTGCAGCGTCGCCTCGGCGGAGGCGACCTGCGCCTGATAGGAACGGTCGTCGAGCTTGTAGAGGATTTCGCCCTTCTCCACGTCGGCGCCTTCCTCGAACAGCCGCTCGGTGATCAGGCCGCCGACCTGCGGGCGCACCTGCGCCGTCTGGAAGGCCACCACGCGGCCGGCGACGGCGGCGGTGATCGACACCGGCTGCGGCTCGATCGTCACGACGCCGACCTGCACCGGCGCCTGCTGGCCGCCCTGCTGACCGGCAGCCCCGGAGCCTTCGCCGCCGCCATTGCCCGAGCTGTCCGAACAGGCGCTCGTGGCGGCAAGGCACATGGCGAGGCCCACCGCGACGGCAGCCCGAGCGACGACGCGCCGCAACCGATAGGCCCCGTTCGAAAGCCGAAACTCTGTCATGCGTCGTCTCCAGCCGATCGTGCCGCCGCGACTTGACGGGGCAGCGCGAGCGGTCCAATACATGCAAAGTTGCATCTAATGCAAGGACGTTAGAATGAAGCCCCGCCAGGATGGCGACATCGTGAACGCCTTCCATCGCATCCATGCGGATGTGATGTCCCGCGTCTTCCCGCACATGGCGCGCTTCCTGAAGGGGCAGGAACTCTCGTTCCAGCATCTGGTGGCGATGTTCAGGATCAAGTTCGCCGGTCCCCAGAGCATCGCCGCGATTGCCAGCGAAGTGGAGCTGACGCAGACCGCGGCAAGTCGCATGGTCGACCGGCTCGTCAAGGCCGGTTTTCTCGACCGGGCGGAGAATCCGGGGGACCGGCGCCAGAAGCTCGTCACCCTGACGGACAAGGGTGCGGCGCTCCTGGCCGAGCTTCCGGCGATCACGCTGCAGAGCTACGAAGAGGTGCTGTCGCCGGCATCCGACGATCTGGTCGGCCGGCTGGCCGGCCCGATGACGGAGCTCTGCCGGCTCCTGCCCAAGCGACCGAACGATCCGGGCGCGGTCGCGGGCGACGGAGAAGCGGCCGCCCCTCGTTCAGGTGAGCCGCGCGGCACCGAATGACACGCGACGACGGTCGCCACCTTCGGCGGTCCTGCCCCGCCCCGCCTCGCGGCGGGCCGTCAGGCGACCGGGGCGGCGGCCACGATCATGCCGCCGGGGCGTTCACTCCCGGAAGGCGCGGGAGAAGCTGTCGGTGATCGGCTGGCTGAGATAGTCGAAGAAACTGCGATCGCCGGTCTTGATATAGGCTTCGACCGGCATGCCGGGGGTGATTTCCTCCACCGAGAGCTCTGCCGGGAGCGGTTCCTTCAGCTTCAGGCGGGCGGTGTAGTAGGGCTCGCGGGTCTGCGGATCGGTGAGGCGGTCGGCGGAGACGTAGCTGACGGTCGCGTCGGCCGTCGGCGTCGTGCGGGCGTTGAGCGAAGTGAAGCGCAGCCGCGCCTCCTGGCCGTTCTTCACCGACGTGATGGTCTGCGGCGGGATGCGGACCTCGACGATCAGATCCGCCGCCGTCGGCAGGATCTGCATCAGCGTCTCTCCGGGCCGCACCACGGAGCCGACCGTGTTGATCATCTTGGCGACGATGATGCCATCCGCCGGGGCGCGGATCACCGAGCGGGAGAGCACGTTCTCGGCGGCCCGCAGCTGTTCCGTCGCACCGGACAGCGAACTCCTGACGTCGTTGAGCTCGCTGGCGGCGGTCTCGACCCGCTGGCTGTCGAGGCGGGCGGCCTCCTGCCGGGTCTGGACGATCTGGGTCTTGGAGGCGAGAAGGCTGGAGACCACCTGCCCGAGCTGGCCGACGAGATCGGCCTCGGCACGCACCAGCGCGGTGTATTCGGAGCGGTTGGTCAGCCCCTTGCCCAAGAGATCGCTCTTGCGGGCCTGCTCTTCGCGCACGACCTGGATCTGGCGCTCGAGCGCCTGCTTCTGGGCGTCCATGCCCTCGGCCTGCTCCTGCAGCGCCTGGATGCGCGCCGCCATGATCGCCTGCTCCTGGCGATGCCGCCCGAGTCTGGCCGTGAACTCCCGGCCCTGCTCCTCGAGAAGGTTCATCACGTCGGCGGCCCGCGCCTTTTCGACGAGTTCCGGCTCGAACGCGATCGCGCCGTTGCCGTCGCGTTCGCTGGAGAGCCGGGCGGCCCGCGCCTCGAGACCGATGATCTGGTTGTTCAGCCGGTCCCGCTGGGCGGCGGCGACCGTCGGGTCGAGGTCGATCAGCGGCTGCCCGGCCTTCACATGGGCGCCTTCGAGGACGTCGATCTTCCGGACGATGCCGCCTTCCAGATGCTGGATCGAGAGGTTCTGGCCCGCGGCGGCGACGACGCCCGGCGCCACGGCGGCCCCGGAGATCGGCGCCAGGGCGCCCCAGGCGCCGAAGCTGCCGAGGAAGGCGACGCCGAGGACGAGGCCGGTGACGCTGAGGAGCCTGGTGCCGGTCGGCACCTGCGCCGCCCAGCCGGGTTGCTTCACGCCGGCGCCAGCTTTGGCCGCGGGGGCCGGCATCACGAGGCCGAGGGGTTTCTTCGCGTCGCTCATGGTCATGGCACTCCCGTGTTCGTCGCGGTTCAGTTAGCCGGCTGCGGCGGCTTGCGTCCGCCGGTCACGACCGTCGGAAAGCGCCCCTGGGGCACCGGGTTTGCGCTTCCGGTCATCACGCCGGCGGCCATCGGGTTCATCATCGGAGCGGGAGCCATGCCGCCGCCGGCCGCGGCCTGGGCAGCGCCCGCCTGCATGCTCTGGCGCATCGCCTCCCGCGCGGCCTGGACCTTCTCGGCCTGCCGCTGGAACACCGCGTCGCGCGGCCCGTAATCCTCGATCGCGCCGTCCCGCATGACCAGGACGCGGTCCGCCCTTTCTGCGACCTGCCGGCGCTGGGTGACCAGAAGGACCGTCACGCCCTCCTGCTTGGCATGGGCGAGCGCCCGGTCGAGGGCGAGGTCGCCGTCGGCGTCGAGGCTGGCATTCGGCTCGTCGAGGACGAGGAGCTTCGGCGACCCGAAGAACGCCCTCGCAAGGCCGATGCGCTGGCGCTGGCCGCCGGACAGCTTCATGCCGGCCGGCCCGATGACCGTGTCGTAGCCGCGCGGCAGCTTCTGGACAAGGTCGTGGACCTCGGCCATCTGCGCCGCCCGGACCACGGCCGCGTCCTCGACGTTCTGGGCGAAGCGGGCGATGTTCTCGGCGACCGTCCCGGGCAGGATCTCGACCTCCTGGGCGAGGTAGCCGACATGCATGCCGAGGGCCTCGCCGTCCCAGTTGCGGATGTCGGCGCCGTCGATGCGCACCGCGCCGGACCGGATCTCCGCCGCACCGACCAGCGCCCGCACCAGGGTGGACTTGCCGGCGCCTGAAGGGCCGATGACCACGCAGCATTCGCCGGCCGGGACCTGGAAGGAGATGCGCTTCAGGAGCGGATCCGGGCTGGCGCTGCCCTGGGGCATCACCACGACGTTGTCGAAGGCGACGTCGCCGCGCGGCGCCGGCAGCGCGGTCTTGTCGGAGCGGCCGGCGCGCACGCCCTCGAGGCCCTTCTTCAGCCGGCCATAGGCCCGGCGGGCGTCGATGAAGCCCTTCCAGCCGCCGATCACCTGATCGATCGGCTGCAGCGCCCGGCCGGAGATCAGCGAGGCGGCGAAGATCATGCCGGCGGTCATTTCGCCCTGGATGACGAGATAGCCGCCATAGCCGAGAATGGCGATCTGCAGGCCCATGCGCAGGAAGCGCGAGATGCCGGAGAACAGCGCGTTGCGGGCATTGAGCCGATCGATCGCGCCGAGCGAGTTGCCATGCTGGCGCCCCCATGTCTCGACGGCGTTGCCGACCATGCCCATGGCGAAGAGGCTCTCGCTCGACCGGACAAAGGCCTGGGCCGAGAGGGTGGCGGCCATCGACGCCTCGCTGGCTTCGCCGCCCAGGCGGCTCGTCGCCCACTGATTGGCGAAGGCGATGAGGGCGAGCAGGGCCGCGCCGCCGAGGGTCAGCCAGAACAGGTGGGAATGGATGAGATAGAGCATGCCGATGAACAGCGGCATGAAGGGAAGGTCGAGATAGGCGAGGAGCGCCCGGCCGGCGACGAAGCTGCGCACCGTCGCCAGGTCGCGCATCGGCTGGACGTCGCCGAGGCTGGCGCGGGGGGACTTCAGCGACGCGACCAGCGCATCGGCGCCGTTCTCGGTCTCGAGCTGCGCCCCCAGCCGTCCGGCGATCATCGAGCGCAGGGCGTCGAAGGCGCCGAGCAGCGCCAGGGCGACCACGGCGATGATCGAGATGTAGACCAGCGTGTCGAAGGACGCCGAAACCAGGACGCGGTCGTAGATCTGCAGCATGTAGATCGGCTGCACCAGGAGGAGGACATTGACGACCAGCGTAAAGGCGAAGAGGACGATCAGGGAGCCCGTAGCCTTGGCAAACATCTCGAAGGTCCTCTTCTTTCGGCAGCGGCGGCCAACGAAAGCCGCCAGCGTTGAAAATGCGTCTCGTTCCGCCCTGGATAGCAGCATCGGCAGGTTGCAGATGTGACGCGCGTCACAGCGATCACCCTGCGGCAGATCATCTCACATTTCGTGTGCTAGCAAGCAACTGGTAAAAACACGATAACGCGCATTTGCGGTCGCTAGCCAACAGCGTGGACGACTTCGCGCGGGATTTCGCCCGCCTAGTGGATGGAGAACTGGAGACTGCTGGCGAGTGCGGCGCGGGCGCCGGGCGCCACTCCTCCTGCAAGAACGCCATGATGACCCCGAAGAAGCTGGAGGGCGCCCTCGTCGCTCGTCCGCGCCCGGTCGATCGAAGTCTTGCCGAGGGGCAAACCAGCCAAGCGCCGGCATGCCGCCCCACGCCGATCGCTTGCTCTGCTCGACGAGCCGAGATGATCGATCTGGAGATAGAAGGTCACCCGACCCGACCGAGCCTTCCACCTTCGAGCCGATCCGCGACTCGCCCGCGGAGACATGCTCGGAGACCATGTCGCCGCCGAAACACACAACTGATGGCACGATGGCTCTTGCGGCCATCAGTTCGCTTTACGGCATCCCATTTTGTCCGATCAAATCGACCGGAATCGCATATCCTTCATACTACAGTCTAGATCCGATCCGAAATACAGTCCGCGAGAGCCCATGATAGTAAAGGATTGAGGCCATCCGCCAGACGCAATCAGAAAGCTACCGTCTCGGCCTTTTCCGTCCACACATAATCCTGCATCAATCTCCACATCATTTTCTCTGTCGTTCACAGAAATTATTGAAATCAGTGGAGATTTTTGGAATGCAATCTCGAACTTCTCTCGATCATGAGAAAATTCATCGCCAATATATTCATCTATACGAAGAAATCCGTATTCATCATACTTCCCATCAATTGACTCCATTTCAATGGATGCTAAGCATGACCCTGCTGCAAACTGAAAATTAACAGTCTGTGGATACCTAAAACTCCCGTTCCCCCCATAAAAATCGAAAATGATCCGTTCAAGACCGCTTGGGGCAAGTGCTGAAATGAGGCCCAAGTTTATTGCTCTAAATACATGCGTCATTATCTTTATCTCTCAGCCGTGGAGACTCACGCTCTCCACCATCGCTTTCATTGACGTCGGTTCGCTACCCGCCTGTCTTATCAAGTCCGGAGCGTTCTCCCATAGGCCTGACCGGTCATTTCCTTCTAGTGGTTTGACTCCAACGCTTGGAACCCGCGATTTCTAGCAGCAATGA
>NZ_AQQS01000056.1 GCF_002088275.1 Aurantimonas sp. 22II-16-19i | reverse complement strand
GCTCCATCCTATTTGGAAGTTGGAGCCTCCGGCAAACCCGGGGCGGTTCACACCGTCTCGGGATATCCCGCCCGAATTGATCCATCTGCGGCTTCGTCGGTGGCGCGGCGTAGCCCCTCCTGCGTCTGGCCGCTCGCTACGAACAGATCCCCCTCCCTCTGCACGCTGCCGATGGCATGGGAACCGCTCAGTACGGCGCCTTCGGCTCCCAGGAATGACTGGTTGTCCTTGGGATCAAGTGACTCGGTGAGGCGATGGATCCCCTTCTCGAACAAGAAGGTCGCGCCCGTCGGCGCGGCATCGATCTTTGCCTGATAGCTGTCCCCGACTCGAAGAACGATTGCATCGCCCGGCATCGAGATGTCGCGAGGACCGTAAGTAGTACCGATGGAAAGTGCCATTGATTTTTAGCTAGCTCCACTTTTAGTTTGGAGGCTATTCTTTCGCGAAACAAGGCTTCGCTGTGTCCTTTGAAACATATCCGGCAGTTGTAGGTCGACACCGCCTCGGACATTCACAATCGTCTTGGATTGTCTGAAAAGATGGGATCAAAAGCGTGATCCACATGATCGCGCAATGGTTGAACATTACATGTCTTGAATCACCTTTTTGCCGCAATTTCGATTCGCATTGAGAGGTACTTTCTTTGGAACCCTCTGCTCGAAATCGTCCCTCATATACCGACGCGATAGAATCGATCCGCAGTCTTGGTCATTCGGACAGATGCGGTGGAAACTTGGTTAATCCATTTGCAGTCGTTATCGCGAGTGAGGTTCCGGTGCAGGCTTGATCATCCTCAATAGAAGGTCAGCGCCATGTCGAATCATCCCATGAAGAAGATCCTGGTCACCGGCTCCGGTGGCTTCATCGGTCACCATCTTGCGAGCCGCCTGAAGGAGCTGGGTCATTGGGTCCGCGGGGCCGACATCAAGTTGCCCGAGTACGAAATGACGAAGGCCGACGAATTTCTCCAGGTCGACCTCAGAGAACGGGCCAGTTGTGCGTTGGCACTCCGAGGCATCGACGAGGTCTACCACCTGGCCGCCGACATGGGCGGAATCGGATACATCAGCCAGTCGCACGCCGAGATCACTGTGAACAACACGCTGATGGACCTCAACATGGTGGCTGAAGCCCAGAAGCAGGGCGTCAAGCGCTTCCTCTACTCATCCTCGGCCTGCGTCTATCCGCAGTTCCTGCAGGATGACTCCAACGTCACGCCGCTGAAGGAAGAAGACGCTTTTCCTGCACAGCCGGAAGAAGGTTACGGCCTGGAAAAGCTCTACACCGAAAAGCTCTGCCAGTACTTCACCGAAGACTACGGCATGGAGACCCGTGTCGTGCGTTTCCACAACGTCTACGGCCCTCTCGGCACCTATGATGGCGGTCGCGAAAAGGCGCCAGCAGCGATCGCCCGCAAGGTCGCCCTTGCCCCTGACGGCGGTGGAATCGAGATCTGGGGCGACGGCAAACAGACCCGCTCCTTCATGTATGTCGACGACTGCGTGGAGGGCCTGTTGCGCCTGATGGCTTCAAAGCACCGCGAGCCGCTCAACCTCGGCACCGACGAACTCGTCACAATCGACGAGCTCGTCGACATCGTCGCCGAAGCGTCCGGCAAGACTATCTATAAGCGCCACGACATCAGCAAACCGCAGGGCGTGCGGGGCCGCAACAGCGACAATTCCAGGCTCCGTCAGGTTCTCGGCTGGGAGCCCGCGATCCACCTCCGGGAGGGCATCGTCCCGACCTATAACTGGATCCAGCAGCAGGTCGCGCCTCCACTCGTTAGTGCCGGAGCCGCAGGCCGCATGGCGGCGGTCGCGTCTCCCAGCCGGTGATCCCGGCTGCAGGCCTACGCTCGCCGCACGATCCAGACGGCGAGCGCTTGACCTGAAGCCGTCATCGCCGAGTGGACATTTCGTCTCTTAGTCGCAGCCCTTTCCCAATGCCCGACCGGCGGCAGACCGCAGTGGTCAGCCTTCAGGCGTGGAGAGTTTTCATGACAAACGTAGAAGGTATATCGCGGCCGCTCCCAGTCACCTTCCGGGGCGACGTCCGCTGGCGTCGGCCGGTTGCGGTTGCCGTCGTCGCGACCGCCGATGCTCTAAGCGCGGTGGTCACGATGGTGGTGGCAAGTTCCTTTTCGGGCCTGGCCGGCTACCAGCCGTTCGATGAACCCATCATCGTCATCGCTGGGGCAGCTGCCCTGCTCCTCTGCTTGCACCAGCTGCTGGGCTTTTACGACGGCAGCCGATCCAACCCTGTCGAGCGCTTCCGCGACCGCGTTCTGGCGGCCCTGATCTTCTCGACTCCGATCGCCATCATGATGGCGAGCCACGTGCCGCTACCGCTCGCCATCGTCGCCTTTGCTCTGCTCTCATGCCTGCAGATCGTGACGGAATCGATCACTTCGGCGGTCGCCAGGCAATTGCTCGTCAACGCCGACCTATGGCGCGAACCGGTGCTGCTGATCGGTGCGGACGAGGAGACCAGCGCCCTTGCCAAGACCCTCGACGCGGCGCCCGACGGGGCGTTTCGACCGGTCGGGGTCTTCACCCCGGAAGCCTGGTCGGCAGCCACTGCGGTACGTCCCGGCGTCGGGCGCGAGAGCATCGGCCTCCGTAATCATTCCGATACCTTCCGGCATGTCGAATGCGCCCTCCTCGTCTCGAGCGGCGACCAGCGCAGAGACATGCAACTGGCCGCGGAAATCGATCTGCCGAGCGTCATCATCCTCAGGGAAATCGGGGCTCTCCAGACGCTCTGGCTGCAGCCGCGCTCGATCGGAAACGCCTTCGGCATCGAGGTGCGCCGCAGCCTTTTGGTCGCGAGGAACCTGCGCCTGAAGCGGGCCTTCGATCTCGTGGTCGCGGTGCCGCTTGCAATTGCCTGCCTCCCCATCATCGCTGCCGGCGCGCTTGCGATCTTTCTGGTCAATCCCGGTAACCCCTTCTACTCGCAGCTGCGTATTGGCCAGAACCTGCGCCCCTTCCGTGTATGGAAGTTGCGAAGTATGTATCGCGACGCCGAGCCGCGCCTTGCAGCGCATCTGGCAACGAATCCTGCCGCGCAGCGCGAATGGCTGAACCATTTCAAGCTCTCACGCGATCCGCGTATCCTCCCGATCATAGGCGCTCTGGCCCGTCGTTCGAGCCTCGACGAATTGCCGCAGCTCCTGAACGTGCTTCGGGGTGAAATGAGCCTCGTCGGACCGCGGCCGTTCCCGGATTATCATCTGGCGAGCTTCGACCGAGAGTTCTACCGTCTAAGGGCAAGCGTCACTCCCGGCCTATCCGGCCTCTGGCAGATCACCGAGCGAAGCAATGCTGATCTTTCGGCGCAGAAGCGCCTGGACACATTCTACATCCGCAATTGGTCGATCTGGCTCGACTTCTGGATCCTCATGCACACGCTCCCGGCCATCGTGATGGCGCGCGGTGCGCGCTGACGAGGCATCCTCCGGCGCATAGCGATGCGAGCCTCTCGGGGCCGTCTGCGGATAGCCACCGCTCTCCTTGCGGAAGATTCGTCGGCACTGCCGAAGCAGCGACGCGGCGCCGGCACCACTCAACGCTTAACAGCATGGAGCATGTGATGATGATGAACGTGTGCGTCCTAGGAACCGGATATGTCGGGCTCGTCACCGGCGCCTGTCTCGCCGAGATCGGACATGATGTGACTTGCGTCGATTCCGACGTCGACAAGTTGGCGGTGCTGACGCACGGCGACATCCCGATCTTCGAGCCCGGTCTTCAGAAGATAGTCCAGATGAATGCGGAAATGGGGCGCCTGCGCTTCAGCGACGATCTCCGGTCAGCGCTGGAAGCCGAGGAACTGGTTCTGTTCGTGGCTGTCGGTACGCCGACGGCCCCGGACGGATCTGCCGACCTCTCGGCACTCTTCAACGCCGTCGCCACGGTTGCAAGGCAGCGCAGCGCCAGGTGCCCGCAGGGCTTCATGATCCTTGTGGTGAAATCGACGGTGCCGGTCGGGACATGCAAGCGCGTTCAAGCGGTTCTGAGCAGTCACCTGCCGGGCAGCCAATTCGCCGTCGTCTCGAATCCGGAATTCCTACGCGAGGGCTGTGCGGTCCAAGATTTCATGCATCCGGACCGGATCGTGGTAGGCTGCACCTCGCCCCGCGCGCTGATGGCGATGCGCCGCCTTTACGCGCCGCTGATCGGGCGCGGTCATTGCCTCGTCGAGACGGACGCGGTCGAAACCTCCGAGCTGATCAAGTACGCCTCGAACGTCTTTCTGGCGACCAAGATCGGTTTGATCAACGAGTTTGCGCGCCTCTGCGAGGCGGTTGGAGCGGACGTCGTCGAACTTTCCCGCGCAATCGGCCTCGATCACCGCATCGGCGTCCACTGCCTGGTCGCAGGGCCAGGCTTCGGAGGTTCATGTTTCCCGAAGGACTTGCGGGCGCTCGTCGACCTGGCGGGCAAGCAGGAACGCCCGATGCCGATCGCCGAAGCCGTCATCGCGTCGAACGCGGAACACAAGCGCATAATGGCGATGAAGATCTGCGGCGCTCTTGATGGCGACGTCCAGGGAATGCGCATCGCGATCCTGGGCCTGAGCTTCAAGGCCGGGACCGACGATATCCGGGAAGCGCCGGCGATCGATCTCATCGCCACGCTTCTCGACCTCGGCGCCATCCTCTCGGCCTATGATCCGCACGCGAACACGCCTGCCGCGCGCCTGTTCCCCGAAGTCGACTACGCCGCCTGCGTCGAGGATGCCGTAAGCGAGGTCGATGCGATCGTCATCATGACGGAGTGGGCCGAATTCCGGGACCTCGACTGGGAACACCTTGCCAGCGTGGTATCGCAGCCCCTCGTCATCGATCTGCGCAATCACCTCGACCCGGAGCGGCTCGCCTCCTGCGGCTTCGACTATGTCGGCGTCGGTCGGCCGAAATTCAACAACGCGGCCTACGACGCCGTCCCCTTTCTCGCCATCTCCAAGGGCCAATCCTCCTCGCCCAGCGCGGCCTGATCATGCAGCCCACTCCGCAGGTCAGATACGTCCTTCTCACCGCGGGGCGGGAGCCGCTGGAACTGGATTTCGCATCGTATCGCGATCCTTATCCGGACGTGTTTCTCGGATACTACGTCGAGTGCTTTCGCGAGCTGGAGGCGGGAGGTCAGATGGACGGGCTGACCGTCTACATCGTCTGGAACTACCAAATCATCCCCGATCTCCCCTCGTATGGCGAGAACGTCGTCGTCCTGATCCTGCAAGATGAATACGGCTCGATTCCCTGGTACATCAACCGGGTGGCATGCGTCTTCAAGGCCTATGGCTTTTTGCCTCAGGTAGACCCGCGCGCCTGTCTTCAACACCCGGCCGTTCTGCTGAAGGCAACCCGGGACGGTGCCAACTGGCTCTACCACATGGCCGTCTACCTGCGGCGCAGCGGCTTCCGACCCCTCCCCCGCAACCGCGAGACGGTCCCCCTCGGCTACGCCCGTCAGATCGCACTGCCGATAGCCGAGTATCAGACCCGGCGTTATTTCATCTCCTTCGTCGGCAGCATAGAGCAGACCCATCATAAGACATGGTCGCTGCGGCGAGCGATCGGCACACCGAAGGCCATCGCGCGGTCGCAGATGTCGCGCTCGCTGAGAAGAATCGCAGCCTCCGGCATGAACGACATTTTCTATGGCCAAACCGGCACTTTCATGGAAAGCATCCTGTCGAGCGGCGCCGAGTACTCTAAAATCGTCGCCAACACGAAGATCTGTCTTGCGCCTCGAGGTTCCTCCAGCGAGACCTACCGCTTCTTCGAAGCGTTGCGCCAGGGATGCGTGGTGATCTGCGACCGCCTGCCGCCGCACTGGTTCTACAGGGGCTGTCCAGCCATCCAGATCGACGACTGGCGCAATCTCGAGAGCATCGCGCGGGATCTGCGCCGCGACGAAGGCCGGCAACTGGATTTACATCGAAGATCGCTCGAATGGTGGGAGAATGTCTGCGCGGGAGCAGCCGTCGCCCGGCGGATGGGCGCATGTCTGGCGGCATCTCGAGAGATAGCCCATTCACCACCTGAGCCGAGCGCGGCCGAGGCCCTGCGAAGACTTGCACCGTAAGGGCTTACGCGGTCAATGGAGCGTATCGCTTAGACACGGCTCGCGGGAAGGTTTCCGGCGCCTTCGAACGCCCCGACGCCACCACCGCATCCGGATCGCGCCATGTGACGCCCGCCCGGCGGACCGATCCTGATCGCTCGTCCGGTCAAGCGGGCGTTGCACCCGCTTGACCGGACAATCGCGCGTGCCCCAAAGATCGGAAGGCTTAGAAATAGGGTTGCGCCGCCGGATCGTAGCGGACGCGCACTGCCCGGCCCATCTTGCGGACCATCCAACCGGGATTGCGGAGGTTGAACCAGCATTTGAGGAACTGCTTCCAGAAAGCCCGCTCCCAATGCGACCGCGGGCCAAAACTCTCCAGAACCTGGCGGGCCTCGCGGCCAGCGCGCCTAGCATTGACGACGCTGTTGTTGGCGCCGGTTCGCCGGAAGCAGGTGAGCGGCGCGGCCACTCGGGCATATGGCTCGCGCTGCAGCGCCCGGGCGAAAAGCTCGTAGTCGCCGGCGTCCTTGTAGTCGATGTTGAACCCTCCAAGGTTCTCGAAGAGCTCCCGCGAAAAATAGGTCGACATGTGCATCACAGGATTCCAGCCGAGACAGGCCTGCATCCGAGCCGACATCCAGATCGGGGGCGCGGCGAGTTCACCGAGGCTCTCGCCTCGGCCGTCGATCCACCGGATGCCTCCGACAACCCAGCCTCGGCCACTGCGCGTGTAGGCCGTGACGATCTTAAGAAGCGCGCCGTCGAGCATCGTGTCGTCCGCGCCAAGGAAGCCGAGAAGATCCCCTCTCGAATTGAAGGAACCCTTGTTGATCGCGTCGAATATCCCCTTGTCCTTACCCTGCATGATCCGCAGACCTGCCGATCTGGCGATTTCGATGGTACCGTCGGTGCTGCCGGCATCAACGATCACATGGTCGATCTCATAGCTCGGATGGCAGTTGCGTCGGACCGAGGCGATACATGCGCCAAGAAATTCGGCACCGTTCAGCGTGGGCGTGACGACTGTGATAATCATGAACCTTCTCCTATGCTTGGAACGAACTGAGTTTTCTGGATGCTGCTGTCCGGCTCCAAGCGGCCAAGACGAAAGACGAAGGGCAGATTTGCTCGTGTTGCGCTCGGCATCACGCCGTCCAGGATAGTGAGGACAATGAACGTCGCCCGGACCACAAACCCGAATAGAGCCGCGGCGCAGGCGCCAACGATGCCGAAATATAGGACCGCTGGATAGATCATGACAGCGACGCAAAGAGTGGAGGCGAGGTCGGCGAGAAGGCCGGCGCGACCACCGTTAACGCCGTGCAGATGAGCGCAGCCAGCAGCGGCGACGTAGCAAAAAATGGCCGTGACCGCCATCAGCCGGAGCGGCGTGACGACCGCCTCGCTGTCGATGTTGGAGTCGTAGGCGAGCGCCAGCAATTCGTTTGGCAGGATCAGCATGATGATGACGAAACTGGCTACCAGCGGCAGACCGGCAATCATGTAAGGCCACGATGCGCGAAAGGCTGCGCGGTGGCCCCCGGCATAAGCCCGCGCGGCTGCCTGCGGGATGACGTTGGCGACCCCCGTCTGGATCGGATTGGTGACGTTGGCGATGTTCGCGGTGGCTTGGAACATGCCGGCCGCCGCCGGCCCGAAGGTGTAGGTCAGGACCCAGGGGAGACTCTGCCCCCTGACGATGTTGAGAACGTTGCTGCTGAGCGACCAGACGCCAAGCGACCAGAAGTCGCGGAACGTCGGCCCCAAGGGCAGCGGGGCGATTGCGAGCGGCATGAGCTGCAGGCACTGGATTCCTGCCCCGACGAGTGAGGTCAGTGCCATGACGTAGAGCGCCGAGCCAAGGTCGAGGTCGAGATTGCCAGATAAGGCCAAAACGAGAACAACCTGCCCGAGATAGCTGGCGGCATCACCGATGACGGCATCGCGGTGGCGAAAGCTCGCGAGAAGCCCGCGGCGAAATCCTTCCTGCATTTGCCCAGCGGCAAGAGCGCAGAAGGCCGCCAGGAACAAGCCGCTACCGATCAGCAGGTCGACCAGCGCCGCGAGCAACAGAGCGACTGGCATGCCGACGATGACGGTCAAGATCAACGCGGTCACGACGAGCTGCCGGAAAGGCTCCTGTGCGAGCACGGATCCGCGCACGGACAGCGGATAGAAGATCAGGGCGCCGCAGATCACCTGCATGACCGAGATGATCCCGATGAACATAGCGTAGCCGCCGTAGGCGGAGATTGAGAGATGTCGAGCCAGCACGATGTTGAACAGGAATGTTCCAAGGCTGAGCGTCGCCTGATCGAAAAGCGTCCATGAGGCCGCGGGCAATCTCGGCATCTTCACGTCGAATTCTCCCGCATCTCTTGCAATGTCGCTCCGCGCTTCGGCCGCTCTCCCTCACCTGCCACCGTCGCACCGATGATCCGGCCTTCGAAGCGGCCCTCGTCGCGGTTCATCGCGAGAAGCTGCAGTTGACGGCTCAGCTCGTTTTCCGGCAGCCTCGGCGCCGCTTCAACGCTTCTTTGGTGGTAGTCGGTATGGCGGTCTCCCGCGGATGCGGCGCAAAATGGCTGAGACATCCCGGCGCTCGGCAAGCAGCCGGTCACGCAGCCGGCGCAGCATCTCCTTGATCCGACGCCTGCCGCGGACTTTTGCCGCCAAAAAATCCAACGTAGCCCGCCGCCGGGGCCGGACGTCAATCAACACGTCGAGGAGTTCGTGGCGCGCAGCCCAGCGCTCGGCCTGCATCCCAGTGTCACGGTGGTTGCAAGAATCTGTCATCGTCAGCCGCGGGTCAGCCAGGAGCTGCTCGCTCGTCCATTCCAACAGGGCAAGACCGGGCGAGAACGGCGCGTAGCTTTCGTCATAGGCGGTGCGCCAAGTAAAGGCGTGCGGACCCGCATAAAAGATGATTCCCATGGCAAGCACCTTGCCGTCCAGCCGGATAGTATGGATCGACACGTTGCCGGTCTTCGCCAGATCGCGGACTGCATGCCTCGAGAGCGCAGCCGTCACCGGGTCGGATAGCAGGGCGGTGCCGCGTTTGCCTTTCCATCCTGAGGCCTCGAGTTCGAGAAACTCCTCCATGTGCGCAACGACCAAGTCCGGCCCGCGGATGTCCGTCACCGTGACCGTGCCGGATCGGGCCAGCTTCTTACGTCTTCGCTCGAACGCCCGCTGCCGCGACCTTGCGCATTCCTCGACCTTGGGACCGGCTTCGCCGTGCACCAGCTTTGCCCGCTGGCGCCGCTCGACGAGCGCGACGCTCATCTGATGTCCGGCGGCAACCGATAGCAGATCATCCAGCAACTCGGCGCTCAGATCACCGATCTCGACGAGTTTGGGAAGCCATCGATGGTCACGGATGAGACACAGCATCGATTGCAGTGCCGGCGAAACAAAGTTGCGGTGGAGCACCGGCGATCCAAGATAGGCAAGATGACTGACCGGGGAGACGGCGAGCCTCGTCGGCCAGGACAGAGGAGACCGCAAGCAGGTCACGAGCAGCACGCCAACCAACTCTGCCCTGTCAGCGCTGGAGCGGTCGCGCCAGGCAAGGATCACATGGACGTTGCGGGGCGATGCCTTGTCGGCCGCCGCCGCGAACTCTGGACTGGCAAAGACGTTTGGGACGAGCGCTCGATTGCTGAGAGCCTGCCATTCGTTGCGAAGTCGCCGGTAGCGAGAGGCGCTGATGATCGTTGACCGGAAATCGCCGGACTGCACGTCGTGCTCCATGATGTCCGGGCACCTCCCATTCGTCTCATAAGTCCATGTCCTCGAAGCTCTCGCGGCCTGGATGGGCGTGGTCGTCGACAAGGCGCTCTCGGCTCCGGAATCACTGGCGGTCAACGATGGTCCCGCCGTCTCGACGAGACTTCGGGAAAGGGCGAGTATTGGCGGGCATCCGGTCCCACACCCGAACGAAGACGGCTGGCTAACTGCCGCATCTGGCGAAGCGCCCTTCGTGCCAAGGCCTTCATCTGCCAGCTCGCAAGCAGTTGCCCTTTCACAAGCGAGTAGTGCAGGAGATTAGCCGACCCGACGTTGATCAGCGCGCTGGTGACGGGTTTGCGGCCGTGCCAGAATTCGCTCATGTAGCCTTCGTCATGGTGGTTGCATGAATCCGCGAATGTCAGGGCCCGATCGTCAAGAAGAGCGCCAGTGACGTCTTCGAGAAGCAGCAATCCGGGGGAGTATTCACGAAGCGCTTCGTCATAGCTGCTCTTCCAGGTGAAGACACCCGCTCCCGACTGGAGAACGATCCTGACTGCCACCGCCCTTCCATCGAGACGGAGAACGAAGAGACGCGCCAGGCGGCGAGCTGCCAAGCCTTGGACGACCTCGCGGGCGTAGAATGCCGCGTCGGCGTCGAGCAGCAGGGCGCGGCCGCGCGCCGTGCGACGCCCCTTCCACCCCGCCCCTTCGAGTGCCAGAAACTCTTCGAGCGCCGCTGCGAGGTCACCGGCGTCGACGATCTCGTCCACCGCCAAATCCCCGAGCCGCGCCAACCTTCGCCGCCGGCGGTCCATCGAGCGTTTGCGGTTCTTCGAAACAGCCGCGCCGGAATCCGGCGGCATAGACTGGATTCCGAGTTCCGGACGCTGCCGCATATCGAAAAGCCGATACCTACCGCCCTGCTGGAGGCTTGCGGCCTCAAGTGCCGCGAGAAACCCGCGCGAGGCATCGAGGTGAGCAAGCTCGACGAGCTTGGGAAGATCGGGCTCTGCCTCGATTGCCTCGAACATGCTGGCCAACACATGGCCCGCCATGGCTCGATCGATCACTGGCGTCGACAGCGGTGCATGGGGATGGATCGGCGCGACGAGCACCCGTGAGCCGCTGAAGTAGAGGGTGCTCGGTTCGAGCAACGCCCACGCTCCGACCAGCCGCCGCGTGCAGGAAGCATCGTCCCACACGAGGACGACGCGCAAGGCACCGCGACAGACCGCCGCCGCCGCCAACACGGCGACCGGCTCCATGAAGACGTTGGGATGGAGAGACCGCTCCACGAGTTCCCGCCACTCCGCCTCCAGTTTGATGAATTCGGCTGGTGACGTAATCTGAGCTTTGAGTGGAGGGATGACGCCAGGAAGCGGGCTGCGTCCGGCACCGGAATGCACCGGTGGCACGTCGACGACCAACCGGGTGTCGATCGGCCCGGTCTCGAACGACGTCGTGCCGGGAACTGGTCTCGAATGGTAAGGGATGTAGGTCATAGGACAGCCTGTAATCGAGAGCTCCATCGACAACTGAGCCGAAACGGGCACGGCGTCGCCCCAAGTTTCCGGGCTAACCCCTTCGATCCGATGCATCCGAAAAGCCTTTGAGGAGCACGGATCGCGCTTCAGACCGGCCGGAAGCGCCGTTCCCGCTCTTCGGAGCGCCGGTTAGCGCTCGACACCGTCTAGCGCCGGCTGGAGGACGGGATCGTCGACGGGACCCGGCTCGTCCGGAACATCCGGCACGGGCTTGCGTGGCAGCAGCTTGTCTCTCAGCCAGCGATCGAGAGGACGCTCGACGAAGGCGAAGATCGCTACTCCGGCAGCGATCGCGGCGGCGCAGCCCAATATTCTGGCCGGGACATCGAAGGCGACCGCCGGAGGCAACACGACGCCTAGCACCTTCCCGAGAATGGACAATACGAACCAGTGGGAAAGGTAGATGCTGTAAGAAGCCTCGCCCGCAAATGCCAGTACAGCCCCGCCGCGCCCGAGACGACCGATCATGGGCTGTAGCGCCATGAGTGTCACGACGCCGACGCCGGCGATCAGGATCCGCGCCATCAACGCGCGGTCATGTCCGCTGCTAATGGCGAAGGCGAAGGCGAAGACGGTGCCGAAGATCGCAAGGGGGACCGCGCCATCCATCAGGTGTCGCCGGAGACCGTGCAGAAGCCAGCCGAACCCGAAGCCGAACATGTAGGGACTCAGAAGATGGTCGAGGATCGCACTGCTGGAAATCGCGTCGGGAATGGCAGCACCGCACAGACCAAGCGAGGCGAGGATCGTGGAGAGGATCCAGCGATGCTTCCAAACCGGGCCGGCGGTCGCAGCGACAAGACAGAGCATGACCAGACAGTAGAATACGATTTCGTATTCCAGCGTCCATCCCACCATGAGCGTCGGAAAGACGTTCTGCGGCACGATCAGATAGGATTCGAGGATCGAGGCGCGCGCCAGCGAACCGCCCAGCACCCAGTGCGGACTGATCACTGCTGCCAGAACGACGAGCGACGTAAACATCCAATAAAGCGGGTAGATCCGGATGACGCGGCGGATTGCGAAGTTCCATGCCTTGGGCTCGTGCGAGCTCACGAGCGACATCAGAAAGCCGGAGACGATGAAGAAGACCTCCACTCCGATACCGCCGAAGAAGGCATAGTCCGAAGTCTGGATCGAATAGTTCGAGAACCGCTTCGTCATAAGGTCGCTGTGCCACAGCATCACCTCAACCGCGGCGAATGCACGCAACCACTGGATCGCCATGTTGCGACCCATTCCGAGCACAGTTCCTTCTCGCATTACGTCCCCCTTTCGAGACCGCAGAGGGTTGTGGGCTGCCTCGATGGCCGCGGTGGTCGCACGGAGATTGTGGCGGGCAGGCCTCGGCCGCTGAGTTGCAAAGCTGGAGGTGGCCACCCATACCCCGGCTCGAGAGGGTACTGTTCAGGTTCGGACGGACTACCTCCGCCTGAACCAGCCTGCAGAAAGGGCTAGACAATTGATCTGATCCGTCTTGACGTTGCGCGAACGCCTCTAGCGCAGAGGCGCTGTCCAGCCCGCGACGCCGGTCGCTAGTCGGTTGTCTCATTCGATCGGCACTTCCGATGTTGCCGGACGTCGACACGAGGTATCTGGATCAGCTCATCAGCGCCTTACCATTCGTACCGCTGAGTCGGTCGAGGGGCCGCGCCCGGCGGCGCGCGAGCGCTGTGCCTAAGGCCTCCGCCGCTGGACAGATAGCTGCCTTTGACGGAGCGGCCCCATGGAGAAATCGACCTGAAGGTGTACTCCGAGAGCCGGTTTGGTGAAACTAGGTGTCATTGTAGGCTCAGTGGCGCAGCCCGACTCGACCGTCTACGCAGGCCATCGTCGTGCGGTGCGGCGTTGTCTCCGCCTTTCAGATCATGCGAAGCGCAGGGTTTGCGTACGTCGATTGTCTTATGGGCCTTAGCCATTCAACATGAAGAGGGTTCACCCTTGTCTGTGGCACCAGCAGCATTTCAAGCCAATCCTTTCAGCCAGAGCGGCAACGCGGCCCAGGAGGTCCTTACAGACAGGATGCGGCCGAAGGCGGTCATCCTCGACGAGATTTCGGTCGTAGCATCTGCATGGAAGGAACTTCGAGGGCGACAGACTGCCCCGAATTTTTACCAAAGCTACGAATGGTGCTCCGCCTGGGTTCGCTCGTGCAGCGCGGCCGGTCGTCCAGAGACGGTCCGGACGGTGACTGTCTGGCAGGGCGATTGCCTGGTGCTGCTGTGGCCCCTCTCCCTGCGCTCCCTGGGGCCTTTTCGCATCCTTCATTCGCTGGGCGAGCCCGCAACGCAATACAGCGATGTGCTCGTCGACGATTCGCCCCTCGCAGCCGCATGGTTCGAGACCGCTTGGAAGGCGATCGCCGCGATGGACGGCGTCGATGCCCTCCATCTGAAACATGTGCGATGGGACTCTTCGCTCGAGCGTCTCACGCCGAAAAAGCAACGTTGGCTGCAGCTCTTGTCGGACAGTTCCCCGTTCATCGTCAAAACGCCCGAAAGCGGCGAAGTCACGCCGCGGCGCCAGCGGCGAAACCGCAGTGGCCGCAGCATCAGTTCCCTGAAGCGGCACATGAAGAAGCTGCAGCGCTTCGGCGCAGTGACCTTCGAGGACGTGCCTCGCTGCAATCACCGCGCCGCCGTTCAGCAGGCCCTGGCACTGAAGTCGGACTGGCTTGACGCCCGCGGCATGGCCAGCGCCGGCTATCTTCATCCAGGCAATCGGAATACAATCCTGACCCTCGCCGAAGAGGGACACTTCATGATCAGTCGCATGCTCGTCGGCGGCGAGACCGCCGCGATCGAGGTCGGCGTCGCCGACCGCGGGCACTACTACTCGATGATACAGAGCTATGATCAACGCTTTGCCTCCCAGTCGCCGGGCCGGCTGCTTCTCTGGCATCTTCTGGAAAAGAGTGACGGGATCGAGAAATTCGACTTCCTACCTCCCAACCTTCCGCACAAAAGCGAATGGACGGAGTGGTCGACCGACGTTACCGACTATGTCGTTCCCTTGACGATGCGGGGCTGGCTGATCGCGCGGTATCTCGTCAGCGTCCGGGGGATGCTGGTCACGACGTTCGATCGTTTGCCGACACCTCTCCGCCGGCGGCTGTCGAGGCTGAAGACGGTCTTTTACTGAGACGCCCAAGGCGTTGCTACTGCCGTCCAAGGGATGGGGTGACGGGGACTAGCGGTCGTAGGCGGGTAGAGCGGAGTGTCTCGCCTGGTCCCACAACTGCTCCAACGGCGCTCGGCAGGAGCGGCTGCGGAGAGGTCGGTGGACGCTGAACCCGTCCAAGGCGGGATAGATCGTTCGCCGCCGAGACGCCGTTGACCCCCGCGAGCCTCGTCAGTCCCCTGCGGCGGGGACGGCGTTTACCGTCAGGGTGGTGCCGCGGTCCTGCCCGAGCCGCTGAAAGCCGGCGAAGTCGTATTCCCCGTCGCCCCAACCGAAGAGGATGCGGCCGCCTCTCGGAACGGAGTAGGAATTGGACCGGTAAAGGTTGTCGCCCGTCTCGATGATCCCCTCGTTCATCTCGCCTGGGTGGACGTCGCTGACGCCGCCCATCCTGCCGAAGGCTCCCTCGAAACGCACGAGATTGCCGGTGATGGTGTTGCGGCGGGTTTCGTAGAAGCCTCCTGAATCGCGCTCCCTGCCCTGGTCGATCAATGCGATTCCGGTACCGTCCGGCCGGACCTTGATGACATTGTCCGCGACGACGACGTCCCGGGAGGCGGCGATCAGGATGTTCGCACCCCAGTACCAGTTTCCCGCCCGGACTCCATTGCCCCTTAGAAGGTTGCCGCGAACGATCGCGTCGTAACTGATCTCATGGAAGATGCCGGCGCCGTCGTTGTTCTCGACGCGGTTCGCTTCGTAGAGCGTGCCGGAACATCCGATGTCGCACCACAGGCCTGGGCCGCGATTATCGTGGACGAAGTTCCCGCGAATGGTCGCGTTGCGGGTCTGTGCGCCCTTCAGGCCGCCCCCTTCCCAAGCCGGGTCGTAGCCGCGCCAGTTGTTCCGGGCGATCTCGTTGCCCTCGATGGAAATGTCGAAGCTCGACAGGCTGATGCCAAGCTGGCCGTTGTCGCTCACGAGATTTCCCGCAACACGGCTTTGCGGCCCGGCAAGGACGCCAAGGCCACTGTTCGACCGGATGGTGTTGTGAATGATACTCCACCCCGTCGCGAGGGGATCGGCGTCGTGGTAGACCGCGCCTTCCTGGGCCGGGTTGGCGTATTTTTCGATGGTCAGGTTCTCGACGACAACGTTGCTGGCGCGATTGGCCAGGAAGGCGTGAGTCGCAGCCGTCATTTCAATGCTCCGGCCGGTCGGATCGTCGGAAAGAACGATCGAGCCGCCGGCACGGTCGAAGAAGAAATAGCCGCTGCGCAGCCTGTCCGTGCTCGACGCCTGCTCCATGGGCTCCCCATCGAGAAACACCTGTTCGAGATGGTCGCAGTTAGGCTTTTCCGGCAGGCAAACCCCGCGACGATTCTGCTCGATGACGAAGGCATCGGCGACCCATTGTCCTCCGACGGCGCGAAACGGGCCGAGTGGCTTGGCTCCGCTAAGAACCGCGCCTGGCTCACCGAAGAAGCGCTGCCCGTCTTTCGGCGCGATCGATTCGCCGCGGTGAATGCCGGCCGCGATGCAGAATATCGTGCCCGGTGGCGATGCGGCGGCCACCGCGGCGACCGCGTCTCCTACGCCGATGCGAATTGCGCCTGCCGGACAGGGCTTTTCCCGAGGCCCGACCAGTGGGGTGGACAAAGCCGGCCAATCGACTTCAGCGTGGCCCTCACCACCCACACCGCTCGGAATGACGGATGCCCCAGTTCCGCCCACGAGGACCAGCAGGCAGATCCTTGCACCATTTCGCCTGAAGAGCCCCCGCACCGCGACACCCTACTCCGCAGCGGTCAGGATGGCGCGGTCGTACACGTCATCGATGCGGATGATGTCATCCTCCCCGAGGTAGCTGCCATACTGGACCTCGATGATCTCGAGCAGGCTGTCACCGGGGTTTTCCAGCCGGTGTACAGCGCCGAGCGGGATTTCGGCGTGCTGGTTGGGCGTCAGGATTGAGACCGTATCGTCGACGGTCACGCGAGCCGTTCCGGTCACCACCACCCAGTGCTCCGCCCGATGGCGATGCTTCTGGAGCGATAGCCGCCCGCCTGGATACACCCCGAGCCGCTTGACTTTGAAAGTCTCGCCGAGGTCGCGGATCTCGAACCAGCCCCAGGGTCGGTAGTCCCTCGCATGGGCGACCGCTTCGCGAACGCCGCGCCGGGCTAGGTTGTCGACGAGCGTCTTGACCGATCCGGCGCTGCGCCGATCTGCGACCATGACGGCGTCTGGCTCGACGATTACCACGAGATCGCGGACCCCTACGATCGAGGTCAGCGTGCCGCAGGATCGCACCAGGCAGTTAGTACTGTCGAGCGTCTCCACTTCGCCTTCGACGACATTGCCAGCATCGTCGCGGCGGCCGATCTGCCAGACCGAATCCCACGTCCCGACGTCGGACCACGCCCACTCGGCTGGCACAACAGCGGCCAGATCCGTCCGTTCCAAGATGGTATAGTCGATCGACGATCTCGCTGTTGCGCCATAGTCCACACCGAGCAGCAGCGCGCCGTCTATCGGCTTCATGGCATCCACCGCTCGCTTGGCTGCTTCGAAGCTGTTCCGATCGAGACGGGCATATTCCTCGATCAAAGCCTCCGCCTGAACGAGGAAGTTGCCTGAGTTCCACAGGAAACCGGATGCGATATAGCCGACGGCGGTGACGCGGTCGGGCTTTTCGACGAAGCGGCTGACCCGCGTCACCGGGCCTGTCAAGACTTGGCCAGGCTCGATATAACCGTACCCGCTTGCTGGACTGTCAGGCTTGATGCCGAAGGTGACGATCAGCCCTGCCGCAGCCGCCGGCACGGCTTCGTCGACGCTGCAATGGAACGCCTCGGGACGCCCGATGGCATGATCGGAGGCGAGGATCAGCGCGATCTCGCCGTCTCCTTCGGAGGCGATATGTAGACAACCGGCAAGGATGGCAGGGCCTGACTCCCTCGCCTCGGGTTCGAGCAGCACGGTTGCAGCAAGACCGATCGCCCGGAGCTGACGTTCCACCTCGAAGCGGTAACTCAGCGCCGTTACGATCACCGGCCGCCCGTAGCGGTTCGGATCGCTGACCCGAAGAACCGTATCCTGAAAGAGCGAGCGTTCACCGTGCAGCGTCAGGAACTGCTTCGGCATCGTATCGCGCGAGACTGGCCAGAGCCGCTTGCCGGATCCACCGGACAGGATCAGCGGACGAATGAGTGCACGCATGAGCTATTCTCCGAATGAAAAAAAGCGAAGAGAGAAGTTGCAGTTGGAGCACGAGGCGGTTCGGCGTCAGCGCTGAGTCAGCAAACCCGCGTGCGGCACTGCGGTGACGGCACCGGGTCGTCTCACTTCGGGCTCGGGAAGCGCCAAGCCGTTCGCCGCCGCCTGATTTGACGAACCGCCGCCGCCCGTGCCGAACTGCACGAGATCACCGGGCCAGATTTCCGCCATACGACCTGCCGGCAAGGTTTCGAGTTTGCCGCCACGATAACGACGGATCGTGATGATCGGGGATCCGTCAGCCTCGAGGAGGTTTACCGGCGTCTGGTCAAGCTTCAGTTGTCTTGCCTTTACGGCAACTGGCAGCAAACTTTCTGTTACGGCGATCTGCAACCTGTTGGCTTGAAGATCGGCCATGATCCGACCGCGATAGCCGGTCTGCAGTTCTTGCAGCTTGAGATCCGTCTCCACCAGCAGCGACTTCGAGCGCGTCAGGCTTCCGAGGATGCTGGCTAGGTTTGCCCGGCTCTTGTTCTTTTCACGCTGTATCTCGATCAGCGTCGACTTCTTCGTCAGCCCGTTGCGGACGAGCCCCGTCAGATCCGCGATCTGGTTGTCGAGAAACTCGGTTTGTTCCTTTTCGAGTTCCGCCTGCTGTTCGAAGGTGGCGATATCCGATCCGATCTGCTTGACCTGCTCCTTGAGAAGTCCGGCCTGCCCTTCCTGGGAAGAGCGTTCGAAATCGAGGATCTGTTTTTCGCCATCGGCGAGTTTCGTGAAGACCGCCGCCTCCGCTTCGGGAACCTCCGGCAGATCCATCTCGCCCCCGGCCAGTTGGGCCTCGAGCCTGGCGTTGCGGACCATCTGACCGAGATAAGCGAGCTTGAGCGAGTTGAGGCGTTCGTCAGCCTGCAGAAGATCTGCCTTGAAGGCAGCTTCCTCGCCGCTGAGGCGCGCTGTGCCGCCGGCAAGCGCCACGAGCGCCTCGACAGTCATGCCGTCGAAGAATGTGTAGCGACCGGGCGAGCGCACCGCGCCGATGATAGTCACCGGCCGCAACTCCGCCAGCCGGACGCTGATCAAGGGATTTTGGATGTAGCCATCGGCAAAGCGCCGCGTCAGTTCACGCTGCAGCTCCTGCGTCGACACACCGGAAGCCTGGATGACGCCCAGAAGCGGCAAGGTCAGGGCGCCGTCCGGTTCGACGAAGTAGCTTCCGGATATGTCGGGCTGCTCGAAGACCACGATCGAGAGTCGGTCGCCTGGGGCGAGCGCGTATTTTTGCTGTGCTGCAGATGCCTCGGCCACACTGGAGGATTGCGTCCGTCGCTCCGCACCCTCGTCATCGGCCCGGACTGCGACAGGGAAAGCGACTGCGAAGCCGAGCGCCATCGCAAATCCGGTCGGGACAAGCGCTCTGTCCTGACCGGCCTTTCGCAAGAGCGAGAATTTTCCACTGAGGAGACGAAAGGCGGACAATTTCATCGCGGATGCTCCCGATCCATGTCGATCTCGTGAAGAGATGTTCTTCCCGAGCCTAGTCCGATGAAACGATGATGATTAAGTCTGTTATGGTTACGACGCCGAGCAAAGGGATTACTTCATCCGCCTGAAGATCCATACTGCCGGATGCCGTCGCCCTCTCCACGCATGGCCCAAATGCCGTCATGATCGGCATGCATCGAGATTATTCATAGTCCGAAAGTGGTGCCCCTTCTACTCGCATTCCGTCGAGACGGCCGGGCAACGATCTTCGCAGCGCAGCACGATACGCGTTCAATGAACGATCGAGGTCGACAGGTCAGCCCGAGCGAACGCCTCTCGGGCTGACCCGAGGAACAGGCGACGGCGACGATCAGCGCGCGCAATCTGCTGCAGGCAAGATGGACCGATCAATCCGAACGGGGATATGACGATGGGACGCGTACTCGTGACCGGAGGTGCCGGGTTCATCGGTGCCAATCTTTGCGAAAGGCTGTTGACAGAAGGCGATGATGTAGTTTGCCTCGACAACTTCACGACTTCGACGCGGAGCAAAATCGCTCATCTCGAACGCCATCCGCGCTTCGACCTCGTCATTGGCGATGTCCGTAACCCAATCCGTATCGATGCCGACAGGATCTACAACCTTGCCTGCCCGGCCTCGCCGCCAAAATATCAAAGCGACCCGATCTACACGACCGAAACGTCTGTCCTCGGCGCGATCAACGTCCTTGAGATGGCGCGCCGCACCGGCGCAACGGTGGTGCAGGCTTCGACCAGCGAGATCTACGGCGAACCAACGCTAACCCCGCAGCCAGAATCCTATCGCGGCAACGTCACCACCTGGGGACCGCGCGCGTGTTACGACGAGGGCAAGCGGTGCGCCGAGGCCCTCTTCTTCGATTATCGGCAGAAATATGGGGTTGATGTTCGCGTTGCCCGAATATTTAACACCTATGGACCGATGATGGAGCCCAACGACGGCCGCGTCGTCTCCAACTTCATCGTCCAGTCCCTGCGGGGCGAACCGATGACGATATACGGCGACGGCAGCCAGACCCGCTCGCTGTGTTTCGTCAGTGATCTCGTCGACGGCCTCTACCGCCTCGCGAGGCGCGCAGCGCCGTCTACCCCGGTCAATCTCGGCAATCCTAATGAGATGACGGTTCTCGAGATCGCCACGACGATCGCCAGCGTCGTCGGCCTGCCGCTGACGATCAGCCGTCAGCCGCTGCCAACCGACGACCCGACCCAGCGTTGCCCGAATACGAGTCTTGCATCCGACCTCCTCGACTGGTCTCCGCAGGTTTCGCTAACGGAAGGTCTCGTAGCGACGGTGAGTTATTTCCGCACTCGACTCGCCGGCGAACTCAACGGCGGATCGCCTCTGGCAGAGGCCGCCGAATGAACGCGCTTGCCCACCCAATCCAAAAATCGGGCGAGCCCGGACAGGCTCCTGCGCTTATGCCGCCTCCGCGCTTCGACGTCCTCACCGTGCCCGTGAGCGCGGTCAACATGGAAACAGCCGTCGCAGCCATCGAATCCTGGGCGAGTTCCGACATCCGAACCTATGTCTGCATCACCGGTGCGCACGGTATCCTCGAATGCCGCCGCGATGCCAAACTCCTTGCGATCCATCGCGATGCCGGCATGGTGACGCCGGATGGGATGCCCCTCGTCTGGACAGCTCGAGCCCTCGGCCTCAACGACGTCCACCGGGTCTATGGACCGGACCTGATGCACGCCCTCAGCCAGCGTGCCGACATCAATGGCTTGCGCCACTTCTACTACGGCGGCGCGGAAGGGATCGCCGAAAGGCTCGCCGCGTGCCTCCGGGCGCAATCGCCGCTTCTGAACGTGGTCGGGACATACACGCCACCGTTTCGCCCCCTGACCGAAGCCGAGGACATCGCGGTGATCGACATGATCAACGCGGCACGGCCCGACGTGCTGTGGGTCGGCCTGAGTACACCGAAGCAGGAACGTTGGATGCAGGCGCACCGCGACCTTCTCGACGTCCCGGTGATGATCGGGGTCGGGGCAGCCTTCGATTTCCTGTCAGGTGCAAAGAGGCAAGCGCCGAAATGGATGCAGCGCGGCGGCTTGGAATGGCTCTTCAGGCTCGGCAGCGAGCCGAGACGCCTTAGCGGAAGATACGCGGTAATCGTTCCCTATTTCGCGATTCTGTCGATCCCCCTGATGTTCGATCGGACCATACAAGCCTTCCGCATGACACGGCGCCATCCATTCTACAACCGCTAGGTCTGTTCCTGCTACTTGATTATCGAGTGTTTGTATAATATGTATATATATACTAATAACAAAATGAGTTATCTTGGTACAATGGGAAAGTTTATTTTCCTAAATCAGGTATAAATGAGCTTTACTGCCTCTATGATGTAGGTGCTGTAAAGAGGGGTCTGGATATGACAAAGCGTATCGACGTCGTAATCTGTGAATTCAACAGACTTCTCGGAGAGGGCATAGCTTCCCTGTTGCGGGAGGCCGGCTACGACCCGATGATAATCGATCTAGAGTGCTACAATTTTTCCGTGCTGGATGTGAAACATGACAGGGTCCTGTTCCTGGTCGGCGACCTAGTGGATTAACCGAGACAAAAGCATCCCTTTGGGGATTC
>NZ_AQQS01000055.1 GCF_002088275.1 Aurantimonas sp. 22II-16-19i | reverse complement strand
AGGCCGAGACCGACCAGGGTCTGGGCGAGCTTGTAGCTGAACGGTCCGGGATTGATCAGCGGCACCGGCAGGTGCTCGGCGAGAAAGGCCGCCGCCTGGTGCATGGTCGTCGAGCCGAGACAGATCACGTCCGCCCCGTCCTCCGCGACGCATTTCATCGCCACGTCGAGCATGATCGGGAAGGTCTTGTCCTCCTTGCCCTCGGTCAGCTTGATGAAATCCGGCTCGACGTCGAAGGAGCGCACGGACGCACATTGCCGCTCGAAGCCGTAGTCACGGATCACCTTGGCGTAGCGCGGCAGCGCCGGCTTCCATTGGGCGAGGACGGAGAACTTGGCCCCGAGGGTCAGCGCATAGAGCATCGAGGCCTTGCCCGGCCCGACGACGGGAATGGACAAGACCGAGCGCAGCGCCGCCATGCCCGAATCCGACATGGTGTCGATGACGACGGCGTCGAAGCCTTCTTCTTCGGCGGTGAGGCCGGCCTCGTAGATGCCGAGATCCATCACCAGCCAGTCATGCGGGCTCATGAAGGAGGTCGGGCCGATCTTCACCGGTCGGAAGACGAGTTCGGTGTCCGGATCGAGTTCGACATGGCCGGTCTGGGCGGCCCGGCGCTTCACCCCCTCGTCGTCGAGGGGAAAGGGATTGATGACCAGGATCTTGGGCATGGTTTTCCTCCTCAGCCGCGCGCCGCTTCGCCCATCGCCGCGAACAGGTCGAGGCGCGGGACGAGCGGCGTCGGATAAGTGGTCTTAGAATGGGTGAGCCGCAGGCGGATCGCCGCATCGGCGAGGCGGTAGGTCAGCGGCCCCGGATTGATCACCGGCACCGGCAGGTTGGCGGCGAGATGGGCATGGGCCTCGTGCATCGTCGTCGAGCCGAGGATGATGACGTCGGCCCGGTCCTCCTCGACGCAGCGCCGGGCGGTCTCCAGCAGGACCGGGAAGACCTCCTCCTCGCGCCCCGCCAGCAGCGACTGGTTGTTCGGCTCGAGATCCGCCGAGCGCATGGAAGCGCATTTCGCCTCGAGGCCCAGTTCGCGCAGGGTCTTCTCGTAGAGCGGGCGCCAGCGGTCCCACATGGAGACGAAGGAGAACCGCTCGCCGAGCGTCAGCGCCATCAGGATCGCATGGCGCCCGGCGCCGATGACCGGGATAGAAAGGACCGAGCGCAGCGCCGTCATGCCGGAGTCCGACACGGTGTCGATGCACACGGCGTCGTATCCCTCCGCCTCCGCCTGGTGCCCCGCCTCCACCATGCCGATGTCGGCAAGCAGCATGTCCTGCTGGCTGACATAGTTGACCGGAGCGATGGCGACGGGGCGGAAGTCGAAAACGATGTCCGGCCCGAGCTTCACCGCCGACATCTGCGCCCGGCGCTTGGCGAGATTGTCCGCATCCATCGGAAACGGCACGAGGACGAGAACGCGTTTCGGGGTGGGCATGGGGTGTCTCCTCAATTGATGCTCGGCTCGACAGCGGACGAGAAGGCGCCCTCTCTCCCCTTGAGGGAGAGAAAGCGATTTCATCGTCTTGGCGAAGCCAAGTGAGTGAAATCGCCAGAGAGGGGTGTCACCGGGTCCGGACGAGCGAACGCAGCAGACGCCGCGACCCTCGGCACCGGTAGCGGCGGGTGACGCGGTGGTTCCCCCTCTCTTGCCTTTTCTGCGACTTGGACCTCGGCAAGCCGAGGCCCAAGACCGCGAAAAGGCTTTCTCTCCCTCAAGGGGAGAGAGGGGCGCCGTGCCTGCGATCGCTCACAGTCCGGCCATCACCTTTTCGATCGTCGCAATCTCCGCCACCGGCCGCAGACCGGCGATCGCCTCGTCGTGGATCTGCTGCGAAAACGCCGCGCAGCCGTCTTGGAGCACCGTTACGCCGAGATCGCGCACATGCGCCTCGCGGACCGTCGAGGCGACGCCGCCATTGGTGACGATGCCGGCGACGGTGAGATGCTCGATGCCGGACTTGCGCAACACCCATTCGAGCCGCGACATGTAGAAGGCCGAGAAGGCGACTTTTTCCACGGCGATGTCGGCCGGGGCGAGCGCGTCGACGAGCTGCTGGCCCCAGCCGCCGGGCAGGAAGTCGCCCTTCGCGATGAAGGGCCGGAGCGCCTTCAGATGCGGCGAGACGATCGGCTCGCCGCCGCGCCCGGGAACGAGGGTGAAGAGCGTCGCGACGACCAGCCCGCCTCTCGCCCGGAAGGCGTCGGCGAGCGGCTTCAGCTTCGCCGGCAGGGCGGCGATGTCGGCGCTCTTGGCCCCGCCCCGCGCATAGGCGCCCTCCGGGTGGATGAAGTCGTTCTGAAGATCGACCAGCAGCAAGGCGCGCCTGTCGATCGGGGGAATCGCGCTCATGGCCGGCGCTCCAGAATGAGGTTTCCGAAGCCGTCGACCCGGGCGTCGAGATCGGGATCGACGACGGTGGTGGCGTCGCCCTGTTCGAGGATCGCCGGGCCGCAGATCACCGCGCCGACCGGCAGAGACAGGCGGTCGTAGACGGCGGTGTCGTGCCAGGCGCCGTCGAACCAGACGGGCCGGCTCTCCCGCCGGGCCGCCTCGACCGTCGAGCCCGCCTCCGGCGCCAGCGTCGCGAGATCGAAGCGCGGCCGGCGGCCGATGGCGGCGGTCCGAAGATTGACGATCCGGGCGTCGATGCCATCCAGAAGCCGACTGAAGGTCTTCTGGTAGGCGGTCTCGAACGCCGCCTTCACGTCGCCCGCCGTCAGGCCCTCGGCGGCGTCACCGGGCAGCGGCACGGCGATGGTGTGGGTCTGGCCGAGATAGTGCATGTCGAGTTCGAACTGGACATCGACACGCTCGGTGGAGAGGCCTGCCGCGTCGACGACCGCCCTCGCCTCCGCGGCCTCGGCCCGCATGCGAGCGCCGAGCGCATCGGCATCGAGGCTGGAGAGCAGGAGGTTGACCGTCTGCACCTGATCGTGGCGCACGTCGGCGATGACGCAGCCGAGCGCCGAGGTGACGCCCGGAAAGCGCGGAACCAGAGCGGCCTTGAGGCCGACGTCCTTGATCAGCGCGCCGGCATGGAGCGCGCCGCCGCCGCCGAAGGGAACCGCCGCGAAATCGGCCGGGTCGTGGCCGCGCTCGATCGAGACGAGGCGGATCGCGCCGGCCATCTTGCCGTCGGCGATCCGCACGATGGCTTCCGCCGCCTCCATCTCGCCGAGGCCCAGCGGCTCGGCGACATGGGTCAGGATCGCCGCCTTTGCCGCCTCCACGTCGAGGCTCCTGCCCTTGCCGCCGATGGGCTTGGCGGCATTGATCCGGCCGAGGACGACATTGGCGTCGGTCAGCGTCGGGCGGTCGTTGCCCTGGCCGTAACAGACCGGGCCGGGCCGCGAGCCGGCGCTTTCCGGGCCGACCTGCAGCATGCCGCCGGCATCCACATGGGCGATCGAGCCACCTCCCGCACCGATCGTCGAGATCTCGATCATCGGCGTGCGGATGACGAGGCCGAAGTCGATGGTGGTCTGGGCGGCGAGCGCCGTCTTGCCGTCCGCCACCAGCGAAACGTCGAAGGAGGTGCCGCCGAGATCGCCGGTGATGACATTGGGAAAGCCGGCGGCTTCCGCGATCGCGGCCGCCGCGATGACGCCGGCCGCAGGCCCGGACAAAGCCGTGCGCACCGGCAGCCTGCGCGCCGTCTGTGTCGACATCACCCCGCCATTCGACTGGACGATGTGGAACTTGCCGGTGAAGCCGTCGGCCTTCAGCGCCGCATCGAGCTTGCCGAGATAGCCGCCGACGACCGGCTGGAGATAGGCGTTGAGCACCGTCGTCGACGTCCGCTCGAATTCGCGGATCTCGGGCAGGATCTGGCTGGAGGCGGTGACATTGTCGTTCGGCCAGACGGCCTTGGCCACTTCGAGCGCTGCCATCTCGTTGGCGGGGTTGGCATAGGCGTTGACGAAGACGATCGCCAGCGCCTCGGCGCCCATGGCGAGCAGCCGGTCGGCGACCCTTGCCACCTCGGCCGGATCGACCGCCTCGCGGATCGTGCCGTCGGCCAGCACCCGCTCGCCGACTTCCAGCCGGAAGTCGCGGTCGACGACCGGGACGAAGTCGCCCCACAGGCCCCAGGTGTTGCGACGGTCGCGGCGGCGCATTTCGAGGACGTCGCGAAAGCCGGCCGTGGTGATCAGCCCGACCTTCGCGCCCTTGCGCTCCAGCAGCGCATTGGTGCCGACGGTGGTGCCGTGGACGACGGAGGAGAGATCGGACAGGGCGCCGAAGCTCTTCAGGCCCTCGATGAAGCCGACCGCCTCGTCGCCGCGATTGGACGAGACTTTTGCCGTGCGGAAGGCGCCGGCGGTTTCGTCGTAGTAGAAGAGATCGGTGAAGGTGCCGCCGACATCGACGCCGACGATCCGGCCGAGCGCCGTCGTGCCGGGGGTTTTCGTGCCGGAGGCGCTCATGCCGTGGCTCCTTTCCTGAGCAGGCTGGTGGCGTCCGCGTCGACCGTCAGATCGTCGGTGAGAACGACGGCGTAAACGCGCTCCGCCGCCGCGCGGCTGACATAGCCGAGGCGCACGTCGCGCGAGACGAGATCGGCCGGGCGCTTTTTCGGATCGCGCCAGCCGCCGCCACCGGGGGTTTCGAGGCGCAGGCGCTTGCCGGTCGTCACCTTGACGTCGGTGACCTTGGAGACCATCGGCGGCGATCGGGTTTCGTCCCCCTCCTGCCACAAGAACCGGTTGAGCGCGGCTTCCATGCCGCCCGCGACGCCGAAGGGGGCGCGCTTGCCGCGCTCGCCGAGCAGCGCCACGTCGCAGTCCGTCAGCATCTCGATCTCGTAGACCGCACCGACACCGCCGCGATGTGTCCCCGCGCCGGCGGAATCCGGCCGGAGCGCCCACAGGGTGAACATCACCGGATAGGCCGCTTCCAAGATTTCGAGCGGCGGGATGGTCGCCGTCGAGATCGGGTTGTTGGCGTGGTTCAGCCCGTCGCTTTCCGGATTGCCGCCGAGGCCGCCACCGAAGAAGGAGAACATGACGAAACGGCTGTCGTCGGCGCGGTTGCCGGCGATCGACAGGGCGTTGATCGTGCCGAAGGGGGCGGCGGTGGCGCGTTCCGGATCGGCTTTCGCCAGCGCACCGAGCATGACGCCGATGAGCCTGAGGATGGTCTCGGTATAGCCCGCCATCGGCTTCGGCGCCCTGGCGGCGAGCAGCGTCGTGTCGGGAATGACGAACCTGATCGGACGCAGGCAGCCGGCATTGGCCGGCACGTCGGTGAAGATGTGCTTCAGCGCGACGTAGCAGGCGGCGACCGCCGTGGCGTAGGAGATATTGATCGGGCCTCTCGCCGGCGGCGAGGAGCGGGAGAAGTCCAGCGTCATCTCCTCGCCTTCGATGGTCACGTCGAGGGCGACGGTGAGCATCTCGTCGACGATGCCGTCATTGTCGAGGACGTCCTCGAAGGCATAACTCCCATCCGGCAGCGATGCGATGGCGGCACGCATCAGGGCTTCGGCACGGTCGGAGAAGGCATCGAGGGCGGAGGAGACCGTCGCCTCGCCATACTGGTCGAGCAGGGCGCCGAAGCGCGTCTCGCCGAGATCCAGCGCGTTGAGCTGGCCGTTGAGATCGCCCCAATTCGAACCGGGAACCCGCGAATTGGCGGCGAGGATGTCGACGATGTCCTGGTTCATCACCCCGGCGGTCATCAGCCGCACCGGCGGCACGCGCATGCCTTCCTGGAAGCTCTCGGTGGCCTTGGGATTATAGCCGCCGGCGACGTTGCCGCCGATGTCGAGCCAGTGGCCGACCGAGGCGAGCCAGGCGAAGAGTTCGCCATTGCGGAACACCGGGCGCACCAGCCGGAAGTCGTTGAGATGGGTGCCGCCGCAATAGGGATCGTTGAACAGGAAGGTATCGCCCGGCTGCAGGCCGCCTTCCCGCTCCACCTTCTCGATCACCGCCTGCACGGCGAAGCTCATGGCGCCGACGAAGATCGGCAGGCCGCTCGTCCCCTGCACGAGGGTCGCGCCGGTGGTCGCGTGGTAGAGGCCGTGGCAGGCGTCCTTGGCCTCGGCGATGATCGGGTTGAAGGCCGAGCGGCAGAGCGTCGCGTCCATCTCGTCGGCGATCTGCTCGAGCCGGCCCTTGAGGACGGCGAGGGTGACGGGATCGATGGCGGTCATTTCTCGCCCTTCTCCGGGTCTTCGTAGCGTTCGCCGAGGGCGAGCAGCTCCGGCGTGCCGATCACGGCGTTCAGCTGGTCGAAATCGAACATCCGGTCCTTGAAGGGCGCGTTGGTGCGGTTGTCGAAGAGCGAGCGGTAGTAGTCGCCGGCGGCCCTGGCGACGGCCCGCACGATGCCGCCCGGAAAGATCACCACCTTGAAGCCGAGGGCGCCGAGATCGTCGGCGTTCTTCATCGGCGTCGCCCCGCCCTCGACCATGTTGGCGAGCAGCGGCAGGCGGGAGGCGAAGCGCGACGTCACCTCGGAAAGCTCGTTCTCGCTGCGCGGCGCCTCGACGAAGAGGATGTCGGCGCCGGCCTCCACATAGCGCTCGGCCCGCTCGATCGCCGGGCCGAAGCCCTCGACCGCGATGGCGTCGGTGCGCGCGACGATCAGCGTCTCCTCGCTCGCCCGCGCATCCACCGCGGCCTTGATCTTGCCGACCATCTCGCCGGGAGTGACGAGCTTCTTGCCGGCGAGGTGGCCGCAGCGCTTGGGCAGGCTCTGGTCCTCGATCTGCAGGGCGCTGGCGCCGGCGCGCTCGTACATGCGCACCGTGCGCTGGACGTTCAGCGCGTTGCCGTGGCCATTGTCGGCATCGACGATCATCGGCGTGTCGACCCGGTCGCGCACCAGGTGGATCGTCTCGACCATCTCGGTCATGGTCGCGAGACCAATGTCGGAGCGGCCGAGCCGGGTGTAGGCGACGGCCGCGCCGGACAGATACATCGCCTCGAAGCCGGCGTCGGTGGCGATCAGGGCGGTCAGCGGATCGTAGACGCCGGGGGCGACGACGACGCCGTCCCGGGACAGTCTCGCTTTCAGCGACATGTGCGGTTTCCTCGTATTTTTCGTGACGGCTGCCTGGCGGGCCGCGCAGGTATCAGAGCCCGAGATAGGTCCGGCGCAATTCCGGATCGGCGGCGACGGAGGCGGCGGCTCCCGAGATCGCGACGGCGCCGTTCTCGATGACATAGGCCCGGTTCGCGAGCTCCAGCGACTGGACGACGTTCTGCTCGACCAGCATGATCGACAGGCCGTCGCGGTTGAGCCTCCGGATCAGGGCGAACATCTCCTCGACGAGCAGCGGCGAAAGACCGAGCGAGGGCTCGTCGAGGATCAGGAGCTTCGGCTCGGCCATCAGGCCGCGGCCGATGGCCAGCATCTGCTGTTCGCCGCCGGACAGGGTGCCGGCGAACTGGCCGATCCGCTCCTTCAGCCGCGGGAAGGTCTCGAACACCCTGTCGAGATTTCGCGCGCGGTTCTGCCTTGCCCGGCCATAGCTGCCGAGCTCGAGATTTTCGCGCACGCCCATGTTGGGGAAGATGCGCCGGCCCTCTGGCACCTGGATCAGCCCCGAGGCGACGATCTGGCCGGGCGAGCAGCCCTTCAGCGAACGCCCCTCGAAGCGGATGTCGCCGCCCTTCGCCTTGAGGAGGCCGGAAAGCACCATGTTCAGCGTCGTCTTGCCGACGCCGTTGGAGCCGAGGACGGCGATGATCTCGCCCTCCTTCACACTGAGATCGATGCCGCGCAGGATCTCGACGCTGCCATAGCCGGCCTTCAGGCCCTCGACCTCAAGCATCGGCCGCCTCCCCGCGATTGAGGCGCGCCGCCGCGCCCTGGCCGAGATAGGCCTCGATGACCTTCGGATCGGACACCACCTGTTGCGGCGTGCCGCCGGCGATGATCGCGCCTTGGGCGAGGACGAAGACCTCGTCGCAGAGGCTGACGACGGCCTGCATGACGTGTTCGATCATCAGGATGGTGACGCCCGTGTCGCGCAGCTCGCGGATCACCGGGATGATGTCGCGGACCTCCGACGGGTTGAGGCCGGCGAGCACCTCGTCGAGGAGCAGCAGCTTCGGCCCGGTCGCCAGCGCCTTGGCGACTTCGAGGCGCTTGCGGCCGGAGACGGTGAGGCTGGCGGCCGGATCGTCCAGCCTGTCGCCGAGGCCGACCCTTGCGGCGACGCGGGCGGCCACCGCCTCGGCGTCGGCCCGGCGCGGATGGCGCAGGAAGGCGCCGACGACGATGTTCTCCAGCACCGACAGCCCTGCGAAGGGCTTGACGATCTGGAAGGTGCGCCCGAGGCCGCGCTCGGCCAGCCTGTGCGGCGCGACGCCGGTGATGTCGCCGCCCTCGAAGGCGATGCGGCCGCTGGTCGGCGAAAGGAAGCCCGAGGCGATGGAAAACAGCGTCGTCTTGCCGGCGCCGTTCGGGCCGATCAGGCCGGTGATCGAGCCCTTCCGGACGATGAGCGAGGCATCGTCGACGGCGGTGAGGCCGCCGAAGCGCATGGTGACGTTCTCGACTCTCAGCATTTCCGTGGCGGGCTGCATCTTGGTGGCGGACATCAGGCGCGTCCTCCTTCGGGCGCGGCCTTGCGCACCTGCCGGGGTGCGGGCCTTCGCCTGAACAGGCCGACGAGGCCGCCCGGCAGGAAGGCGACGGCGACGACGAGCACGGCGCCGTAGACCGCGAGGTCGATGCCCGGCAGGTCGCCGGCGAGGTGCTTCACCACTTCGCCGAGGCCATGCAGCGCCAGCGCGCCGACGACCGGACCGAGCACCGTGCCGAGGCCGCCAACGATCGCGGCGAGCAGGACCTCGACGGAGATCCAGGTGCCGAAGACGATGTTGGAATCGATGAACAGGAAATACTGCAGGTAGAGGACGCCCGCCGCCGCGGTGATGGCGCCCGACAGGCCGATGGCCTTCAGCTTGACCGCGAAGACGTCGACACCGAGCGCCCGCGCCGCCTCCTCGTTCTCGCGCAGCGCGACGAGCTGGGCGCCGAAGCGCGAGCCGCGGATCCACTGGACGAGGAGAAGGACGAGGATCGTCAGCGCGACGACGAAGGCGAGGAAGGTCGAGCGGTCGGCAAATTGCAGGTTCTGCGCGCCGATCCGGAGCGGCAGGAGCAGGCCGGCCGCCCCGCCGGTCGCCTCGGACGAGTTGGCGAGGACCCGGAACACCTCCGCGAAGGCGAGGGTCACGAGGGCGAAATAGGATCCGCGAAGCCCTGCCCGGAAGGCCAGGAAGCCGATGACGAGGCCGGTGACGGCGCCAGCCAGCGTGCCCGCGACAAAGCCCGTCCAGGCGTCGAGACCGAGGCTCATCTGCCAGATCGCCGAGACATAGGCGCCGACGCCGAAGAAGGCGGCGTGGCCGAAGGAGAACTGCCCGCCGAAGCCGCCGAGGAGGTTCCAGCCCTGCGCCGCCAGCGCGATGATCAGGGTGAAGACCAGAAAGTTCAGGGCGACGTTGGAGGTGACGACGAGCGGCGCGAGGGCGAGCAGCACGCCGAGCGCCGCGACCGGCAGATAGGGGCGCAGCGCACTCATGCCTTGGCTCCGAACAGGCCGGTCGGCCGCAACAGCAGCGTCAGGATGAAGATCACGAAGATACCGATCTGGCCGAGGCTTTCGCCGAGGAAGAGGCCGCTCATGGATTCAACGACGCCGATGATCAGCCCGCCGAGCATGGCTCCGACGATCGAGCCCATGCCGCCGAGGACGACGATGGTGAAGGCGACGAGGACGAAGGCGCTGCCGATCTTCGGATTGACGTAGAAGGTCGGCAGCAGGAGGCAGGCGGCAACGGCGAGGCAGGCGCAGCCGAGGCCGAAGGTGACGGCGTAGATATGGGCGACGTTGATGCCCTGCAGGCTGGCGCCGATCTTCTCCTTGGCGACGGCGCGGATCGCCTTGCCGGTGTCCGAGCGCGACAGGAACAACCAGAGCAGCGCCGCCGTCACCAGCGCGCCGGCGGCGCCGAAGACCCGCACCTGGCTGAGGAGATACGGCCCGACCTCGTAGACGTTGAAGGAATAGTCGGTGTTCAGCGAGCGGGTGTCGGAGCCGAAGCCGGCGAGGAGCAGGTTCTCGATGACGATCGACAGGCCGAGGGTGACGAGCAGGATGTTCTCGTCGCGGCCGTGGCTCGCCGGCCCGATGATCAGCCGCTGCAGCCCGTAGCCGACCGCAAAGAAGATCACCGTGAGGAACGGGATCTGGACATAGGGATCGACGCCGAAGAGCTGATTGATCAACAGGACGGCGAACATCGCCGCCGCGAGCAGCGCGCCATGGGCGAAGTTGATGATGTGGAGGACGCCGTAGACGAGCGTCAGCCCGAGGGCGACGAGCGCGTAGATCGCCCCGGTCAGTAGCCCGTTGAGCAGCGCCTCGATGATGATGTCGGGTGAGTACATCGATGGTTTCTGTGGTTCGGCCCGCAGGCCATTGCGATGATGCCGGGATCGGCAGTCGAGCGATCGGCTCTCGTCGGGGTGGCGGCGCCCTTCTTCGATGGCAGCGCCAGCACCCCCCTCTGTCCTGCCGGACAGAGGGGGGCTCCAGATGGCGCCGCCTTTTGCCATCGGGCATGGCCGGAACTCCCGCGCCAGGCGCCCACCGCCCTTCGCGGCTCGCTACGCTCACACCTCAGGATGAGGGCCTATTGCGACCTCCCGCACGCCCCTCACCCGTTGATCGGGAAGACCGGCTTGGCGTCGGCGAATTCCTCCGGATAGATCACCTTGATCGTCTCGTCCTGCACCTGCAGCGAGACCGGGGCGGCGCCGGTGTTCTGGCCCTTGTCGAACTTCGTCGGACCATAGGGCATGACGTGGCCCTCGAAGGTGGAAGCCGCCAGCGCCTCGTTGATCGCCTTGGGTTCGACGGAGCCTGCCCGGTCGATGGCGTCGGCGAGAAGCTTCACGCAGGAATAGTTGAGAGGGATGTTGTAGGCCCACAGCCCGCCGGCGTCCTCGACGGCCTTCTTCAGCTGGATCGCCTCTTCCTTGCGCGGGTCGTGCCAGTGGTTGCAGTCCATGTCGAGATTGGCGATCTCGGGGAATTCGCGCACGAAGCGCATGTTGGAGGCCGCGCCGTTGAGCACCGAATAGTAGCCCATCGGCCGCACCCGCTGCTGGTAGAGCGTGCGCATCAGGAGCACCGTCTCGCCATAGTAGGACGAGGGGATGATCAGGTCCGGCTTCAGCGAGCGGATGCGCAGGGCGACGTTCGACATGTCGCGGGCCGGCGTCGGATGGGCGATGGTCTCGAGGATCTCGAAGCCGTATTTCGGCAGCTCCGCCGCCATCAGCTTGGCGAGGCCCGAGCCGAACAGCCCGTCCTCGTGGACGAGCACGATGGTCTTCGCCGGCTTGCCGGCAGCCTCGTTGAGCTTCACCAGGTTCTCGATGGCGGTCTTCGAAGAGGTGCCGAAGCCGGGGCCGAAGCGGAAGGTGTTCGAAAGATCCCGCTGGACGATCTTGTCGGAGACGCCGACGTCGACGACATAGGGCAGGTCGTAGCGCGCCGCGGCCTGGCTGGAGGCGAGGCAGATCGGGCTGGCGAAACCGCCGACGATGCCGGCAACCCCCTCGGACTGCATCCGCTCGACCTCGGCGGTGCCGCCCTCGGGCGTCGAGCGGGCGTCGCCGAACACCATTTCGAGCTTCGCGCCGCCGAGCGACTGGATGCCGCCGGCATCGTTCACCGCCTTGATGGCGTATTCCGCGCCGGTGCGGCCGAGTTCGCCATCCTGGGCGAGATTGCCGGTCACCGGCTGGAGGATGCCGATCTTGACGCTCTTCGGCTCCTGGGCCCGCAGGACACCCGGCATCGCCAGGGTGGCGGCGAGGGCCGCGCCACCGCCGAGGACGGTGCGGCGGCTGATCTGATCATGCAGTTTCGTCATCGCGTCGTCTTCCTTTTGCCGGTCGATAGCTTCTTGCCACTGAGGCGGGGCGCCGGCCGCGCGGCGACCGCCGGCCGCTCGCTGGCGGAGGGGGATTTGGCGGTCCAGCGCATGGCGCTGCCCCGCCTGGTGCGTTCGAGGTCGAGCTGGAGTTCGTAGAGATCGGGGCGGTAGAGGCCGTAGAGATATTCGACGCCCTCGCCCGCCTCGTCCTGGACGATGCGGGTGATCGACAGGAGCGCCGCGCCGGTCTCGACGCCGAGCGCCTCGGCGATCTCCGGGCCGGCCTGGGTGGCGCCGACGCTCTGGCGGGCGCTCGCGACCTTCGCGCCGGAGCGCTCCAGGAGTTCGAGCAGCGGCGTCGAGCGCAGGTCGGCTTCCGAATAGGAGATGCCGATCCGCTTCGGGACGTAGGTGACGAGGTAGGAGAACGGCGTGCCGTCGGCGATGCGCACCCGCACCGAGCGCTGCACCTCCTCGCCGGTATCCAGCCCCAGCCCCTCGGCGACGGCCGGCGTCGGCAGCGCATAGCCGAAGGAGAGCAGCCGGACGTCGGTGCGCCGGCCCATTTCCACAAGATGGGTGAAGACGTTGGAGAAGTCGGCGACGATCGCATGCGGACGCTGGGTGGCGCGGACATAGGTGCCGGAGCCCGGCCGCCGCTCGACGAGGCCATCCTCGGCAAGTCGCTCCAGGGCGCCGCGGATGGTGACGCGGGATACCCCGTGCTCGGCCGCCAGATCCGGCTCGCTCGGCATGCGCTGGGCCGGCGCCAGGGCGCCGGACAGGATCCGGTCCTTCAGGTGCAGATACACCCGAAGCGCCTTGCGCGGCTCCGCGACGATGGGCTGGGATCTGATGGCCATGCGATCCTTGGTGCGACTGATCCTGTCTATTCAGGCAGACAGATTCTGTCCTGTCAACCGATTCATCGCTGCGCAAATATTGGACAGCATTGCGGCATAAATGCCGAGAAAGCCAGCATCCATGGGCGCGGACATCCGATGTCGCGGACCAATCTTGTCTTTTTCACCGGACAGGTTAGTCATGATCATTGACAGCGCGGCGCCATGTGGGACGCAACGACCGGAAGGGGACGGGTGATGGCGAGGATCGAGCGGGCGGAGCCCTCCGAGTTCGAGACGCAGGTCCCGCTCGTCATCGTCGGGGCCGGCGCGGCGGGACTGACCGCCGCCCTCGCCGCAAGGGAGGCCGGCGTCGGCGCGGTGCTGATCCTCGAGCGCGACGAGACGCCCTCCGGCTCGACGGCGCTGTCGGCGGGGCTCGTGCCGGCCGCCGGCACCAGGTTCCAGCGGGACGCCGGCATCGCGGATACCGCCGAGCTGTTTGCCGCCGACATCATGCAGAAGGCGCATGACGAGCCCGAAGCCGCCCTCGTGCGGCGCGTCGCGGCGGCAAGCGGCCCGGCGGTGGAGTGGCTGGCCGACCGCTTCGCCCTGCCCTTCTCCGTTCTCACCGACTTTTCCTATCCCGGCCATTCCCGGCGCCGGATGCACGGCCTGCCGAGCCGGTCGGGCCAGGAGCTGGTCGACCGCCTGCGCCAGGCGGTGGAGGACGCCGGCTGCGACATCCTCTGCGACAGCGCCGTCGATACCCTTTTCGTCGGTGCCGACGGCAGCGTCACCGGGCTCTCCTTCAGCCGCCCCGACGGCGGCCGCGAGAGGCTCGGCGCAGCTTCGGTGATCCTCGCCTGCAACGGTTATGGCGGCAATCGCGACCTCGTCGCCGAACACATCCCGCAGCTTTCCGAGGCGCTCTATTTCGGCCATGAGGGCAACCAGGGCGAGGCCGTCCTGTGGGGCGAGGCGCTGGGAGCGAGGCTCTCCCACCTCTCCGGCCACCAGGGCCACGGCTCGGTCGCCCATCCCGCCGGCATCCTCCTCACCTGGGCGACGATCACCGAGGGCGGCTGCCAGGTCAATCGCGACGGCAGACGCTTCAGCGACGAATCCCGCGGCTATTCGGAACAGGCGGCCGAGGTGCTGAAGCAGCCGGGCGGCATCGCCTTCACCATCTTCGACGAGCGGATCGCCGGCATCTGCCGGCAGTTCGAGGACTTCCGCAATCTGGAGGCGGTGAACGGCGTGGTCTCGGCCTGGACCACCGGCGAGCTGGCCGAGAAGCTGAAGCTTCCCGCCGCGACCCTCACGGCGACGCTGGAGGCCTTCGAGGAGGCCAAGGCGACCGGCGGCGAGGATCCGTTCGGCCGCAACCTTGCCGACGCGCCGCGGCTGCAGGCGCCCCTGAAGGCGGTGCGGGTCACCGGCGCGCTGTTCCACACGCAAGGCGGGCTCGTCGTCGACGGCGAGGCGCGGGTGATGCGGCAGGACGGAACGGCCTTCGCCAATCTCTACGCCGCCGGCGGCGCGGCCTGCGGCGTCTCGGGGTCGCAGGCCTCCGGCTATCTCTCCGGCAACGGCCTCCTCACCGCCGTCACCCTCGGCCGGATCGCCGGCGAGGCGGCAGGCAGGCGGCTCGCCGGCACCTGAAGCCGGGTCAGGGGCGACCTTGCGGCCGCCGGGCCTCCTCGACCAGCCAGTCGCGGAAGACCACGAAGGCCGGATTGTCCGCCTGTTGCGGCGGGAAAATCAGCGCATAGGGCGAGCCGCCGTCGAGGCTGCGGGAAGACGCCCGCACCAGCCGCCCGGAGGCGAGATCTTCCTCGACCAGAATGGCCGGCACGAGGGCGGCGCCGAGCCCGGCCCGGGCCGCGGCGAGCACCATGCCGAAATGCTCGAAGCGCGGCCCCCGCAGGATGTCCACCGCCTCCATCGCCGCCTCCTGGAACCAGCGCAGCCAGAGATCCGGCCGCGTCGCCTGCTGCAGCAGCGGCAGCCTGGCGAGGTCGGCGTCGGAGAGCTCGCCGGATCGTCCGGTCATCTCGGGGCTGGCGACGACGATCAGCGTCTCGTCGAGCAGCGCGACCGCCTCGGCGCCGCGCGCGCGCAGTTCGAGGCGCTGGATCGCCGCGTCCGCCGGATCGCGGGAGAAATCCACCGGCCCCAGCGCCGAGGTGACGTCGATGGTGATCCCCGGCGCGATCGCGGCAAAGCGTGCAAGCCGCGGGATCAGCCAGGCGCTGGCGAAGGTCGGCAGGGCGACGAGGCGCAGGAGCTGCTCCCGGCCACCGAAGGACATGACCGTGAGGACGGCGCCGTCGATGTCCGACAGGATGCGCTCGGCATCGCGCAGGAAGGCACGCCCGGCATCCGACAGGATCAGCCGCTGGCGCACCCGGTGGAACAGCCGGACGCCGAGCCGCTCCTCCAGGCTCTGCAGGGAGCGGCTGACGGCGCTCTGGGTAAGGCCGAGGGTCTGCGCGGCGCGGGTGGCCGAGCCCGATTGCGCCAAAGCCCGGAAGGCTTCGAGCTCGCCGATGGTGGGGGTATAGGAGCGGCGCATCGGCGGTGTCTCTCGACTGCTGTCAAACGGGAAGGCGGCGCTTCCGGACGGGCGTCCTCTCTCCCCTTGCGGGAGAGAAAGCGATTTCTATCGTTTAGCGCGGAACGCGCTAAACGATAGAAATCGCAAGAGAGGGGTGTGGCGCGATTTCGGTTGGACCGACGGCGGCGGCTGATGCGGTGAAACCCCTCTCTTGTCATTCTCAAGGTCTGGACCTCGGCAAGCCGAGGCCCAATTCCTTGGAATGACATTCTCTCCCTCAAGGGGAGAGAGGGCGCCCTTCTTCTGATGGCCCGACTTCATGACCAAAGCTCATGACATGGCAAGTCCTATTCGTTTGAACCGCCTCGCCCGCCGGTGGTATCACCGGCAGCGAGACACAGACATTCGGGAGAACATGCATGGCCCTGAAGCCGAAGGACGCGCCCAATCTCGGTCAGTTCGACTGGTCCGATCCGTTCCGCCTCGCCGACCAGCTGTCCGAGGACGAGCGGATGCTGGCCGATGCGGCGGCGCAGTTCGCCCAGAGCCGCCTCGCCCCGGCCGTCACCGAGGCGGCCCGCGAGGAGCGGGTCGACCCGTCGATCTTCCCGGCGATGGGCGAGATGGGCCTGCTCGGCGTGACCATTCCCGAGGAATACGGCGGCATCGGCGCCTCCTATGTCGCCTATGGCCTGGTGGCCCGGGAGATCGAGAGGATCGATTCGGGCTACCGCTCGATGATGTCGGTGCAGTCCTCCCTCGTCATGTACCCGATCTATGCCTATGGCACCGAGGAGCAGCGCAGGCGCTATCTGCCCAAGCTCGCCTCCGGCGAGTTCATCGGCTGCTTCGGCCTGACCGAGCCCGACGCCGGCTCCGACCCGGGCGGCATGAAGACCGTCGCGAGGAAGACCGAGGGCGGCTACGTCCTCAACGGCGCGAAGATGTGGATCTCCAACTCGCCGATCGCCGACGTCTTCGTCGTCTGGGCGAAGTCCGAGGCGCATGGCGGCAAGATCAAGGGCTTCGTGCTGGAGAAGGGCATGAAGGGGCTTACCGCCCCGAAGATCGGCGGCAAGCTGTCGCTGCGCGCCAGCGTCACCGGCGAGATCGTGATGAGCGATGTCGAGGTCTCCGAGGACGCGCTGCTGCCCAATGTCGAGGGGCTGAAGGGCCCGTTCGGCTGCCTCAACCGGGCCCGCTACGGCATTTCCTGGGGCGTCATGGGCGCGGCGGAGGCCTGTTTCCACGCCGCCCGGCAATATGGCCTCGATCGCAAGCAGTTCGGCAAGCCGCTGGCCCAGACCCAGCTTTACCAGCGAAAGCTCGCCGAGATGGAGACCGAGATCGCCCTCGGGCTTCAAGCATCCTTGCGGGTCGGCCGTCTGATGGACGAGGCCAATGCGGCGCCGGAGATGATCTCCATCGTCAAGCGCAACAATTGCGGCAAGGCCCTCAACATCGCCCGGATGGCCCGCGACATGCACGGCGGCAACGGCATTTCCGAGGAATTCGGCGTGATGCGCCACATGATCAACCTCGAGACCGTCAACACCTATGAGGGCACCCACGACGTCCATGCCCTGATCCTCGGACGCGCGATCACCGGCCTGCAGGCCTTCTTCTGATGGCGGACGCCCCGCTCAAGGGCCTCAAGGTCGTCGAGCTCGCCCGCATCCTGGCGGGGCCGTGGATCGGCCAGACGCTGGCCGATCTCGGCGCCGAGGTGATCAAGGTCGAGGCGCCCGAGGGCGACGACACCCGGACCTGGGGCCCGCCCTTCATCCAGCGCGACGGCGAGGCACGGCCGACGGCGGCCTATTTCCACGCAGCCAACCGGGGCAAGACGAGCTTTACCTGCGACTTCAAGGACGCAGCGCAGCTCGAGGCGCTGAAGCGTCTGATCGACGAGGCCGACATCGTCGTCGAGAACTTCAAGGTCGGCGGGCTGCAGCGCTTCGGCCTCGATTACGAGAGCCTCGCCGCCCGCAATCCGCGCCTCGTCTATGCCTCGATCACCGGCTTCGGCCAGACCGGGCCGGAAGCCGCGCGGCCGGGCTACGACTTCCTGATCCAGGGGATGTGCGGGATCATGGACCTCACCGGGGATCCGGAAGGCGAGCCGCAGAAGATCGGCGTTGCGTGGATCGACATCCTCACCGGCCTCTACGGCACCATCGCCATCCAGGCGGCGATCATCGAGCGGCAGTGCTCCGGCCTCGGCCAGCATGTCGATCTCGCCCTCCTCGACTGCGGCGTCGCGGCGCTCGCCAACCAGGCGATGAACGCGCTGGTCTCCGGCAAGTCGCCCCGCCGCATGGGCAACGCCCACCCCAACATCGTGCCCTACCAGGTGTTTGCGGCGAGCGACGGCCACGTGATCGTCGCCTGCGGCAACGACCGGCAGTTCGCGAGCCTCTGCCGGGTGCTCGACCTCGGCGGCCTCGCCGCCGACCCGGCCTTTGCCACCAATCCGGCCCGGGTGGAAAACCGCGAGCGGCTGATCGCCCTCCTCGCCCCGGCCATCGCCCGGCTCGACCGCGCCGACATCATCGCGGCGCTGGAGGCGGCCGGGGTTCCCGGCGGGCCGATCAACACCGTCGCCGAAGCCCTCGCCGAACCGCAGATCGCGGCGCGCGGCCTCAAGATCGAGGCCGAGGGCGTGCCGGGCCTCAGGACGCCGATCGTGTTTTCGCGCAGCACGCTCGCCACCGACAAGGCCGCTCCGGCACACGATCCGGAACACGGGATCGCGGACGCGCGGTTCGGAGGGTGAGGTCCTCTGCGGGGATGGTTCTGAGCCAGCGACCCCTTGCTTCTTGCTTCGATCGGCGACGAACCGGGCTCTGTCAGGGCGTCCTGACGACGGTCAGATGGAGAGCCTTCACGATCGTCGGCAGGCTCGCAAGGCGTGGGAGATCGACGGCCGGTGCTTCGGCTTCCAGGCGACCGTCGACCGCACGGTCGTAAACGGCGACGCATTGCCGGTTGGTGATGCGCGACATGTAGACGATGCCGTCGAAAGCGGTTTGGTCATAGATTTCCTGACTGACCCTTCGCCCCGCCGCCTGTGCCTTCGCCCGCACGGCATCGGTCGACACGCCGAGAAGACTTGCCCCCTCATGTCGCAGATCGAGGAGGAAGAGTGGCACGGGGTTCCGGATGCGAACGATCGCGTAGACGTCGAATTCCTCAGCGAGCAGCAAGCGCTCGGACGCTCCCTCGAAGCGGTCGCGAACAATCGTCTCGGCCACGGCAGTCGTCGGATCCTGCGCCAGATAGAGAAGCCTGAACCGGTTTTTCGGGCTGGAAAACCGGCTCTTGCCGGATCCCATGCCGAGCGGGGTTTCCGCGTGACGGCGCGGCACGATCCTCACATAGCTTTCGACATACATGCGAATGGCGAGCCTTTGGAGAAGCGCACCGTTGAGAGTCATTGCAGGGAGAAGGTCGCCCGGGCGGCGTCCAGTACCTCGGTCCGACGATCTGCGATCAGGAGTTCGACCGGCTTGCGTCCGCCCAGAACGGGATTGGGCCGGCTGAGCCAGATCCAGGCTGCGCGATGGTTGCCGGCCAGCCGAATGACGTCGCTGATCCCGCCGACAGGCCGCCCGTCGATGAACTGTGCGATCGGAAAGACGTGCTTTCTGGTTCCCTTGAGCAGTGCGACGACCTCGCCTGCCTGCTGCCATCGATGAAGGGTCGAACGGGCAATGCCGAAATCGCGGGCGAGCTCGCTCGCCCCGGCGACGGGACCGGCCCAATCCTCGAGCCGGCGGGGCACGGCAAGGTCGTCGAGGGCGCTCCTGCCCTCTTCGACGCTGACGAGCGGCCCGAGGCCTTCTCCCCGCGACGCTTCGGCAATGGCGGGAATGTCGAGTGCAATCGGGCCGCCATACTCCCGGCCGACCCTCTCCATCAACTGACGGATCTGCCGGCCAAGGTCGGCACGGCGGGAGCCGAGTCGGCGCCAGGTTTCCGGTGGGAGACCGGCGATGGCAGCGGCCACTTCCCCGACGACTTCGGCGGGAAACGCCACGGAGGGGGCTGCGAACGCCTGATCGTCTCGCAGCGCATCGGTCACCTTCGCGGCGACCCGCTCGACGGTGCTGCTGCCGTGGCGCGGCGATGTCGGGGCGTGCCGGGTCGCCATGGGATCGCGCTGCCTCCTCGTTGTGTATCCCATCTAATCCTTGAGGAGGCGTTTGTCCAGTTTGTCCCGTTTGTACCAAATCCCTAGGTCGTTCCGGGAGTCCGAGAGCTGGCTCACCGGCTGCAATCGCCCGATGGCAAAGCCGACCTCTTTTTTACCCCGCTTCTGCCGACGCGACATTCGGCACCACCCACGGCGCGCCCTCCAGATACCGCGCCTCGAAGGCGGCGATCTGCGGCTCGTCCTCCAACGTCTCCGACAACTCGTCGAGGCCGAGCAGCAGCCGGCGCTTGACGCCCGGATCGACGTCGAAGCCGGTCGTCTTGAGGCCCTCTGCCCGGATTTCCTGCGCCTCGAGATCGATGGTGAGGTGCCTGGCCGAACCCGTCCCCGCGCCCGCTTCGCCGATGAAGCTCGCCAGCCTCTGCCGCCCGGCTTCGCTGAGCGCGATGGTCAGGAGGCCGTTCTTGGCCGCATTGCCGCGGAAGATGTCGGCGAAGCTGCCTGCGACGACGACGCGGATGCCGTGGTCGACGAGGGCGTAGACCGCCGCTTCGCGGGAGGATCCGCAGCCGAAGTTCTCTCCCGCGACCATCAGGACGGGCCGCTCCGCCATGCGGTTCAGCGCAAAACCCGGAACCGGCTCGCCGCCCTCGCCGAACCGCAGATCGTAGAGCAGCTGGTCGCCATAGCCTTCCGAGCGGGTGCGCTTCATGAAGCGGGCGGGGATCAGCTGGTCGGTGTCGATGTTGTCGCGGGCAAGGACGACGCCGGCTCCGCTGACGGTGGTGAAAGGCTGCATCGGCTCAGGCTCCCTCGCTCGCGCCGGCAGAACCGGCCGGGGCCGGCGACGACACGGCGCCGTCCGGCAGGTCCGCGAGGTCCAGCGCGCGCACGTCGGTGATGTGGCCGGCGACGACGGCCGCCGCGACCATGGCCGGGCTCATCAGATGGGTCCTGGCGCCCGGCCCCTGGCGGCCGCGAAAGTTGCGGTTGGAGGTCGAGGCGCAGCGCTCGCCCGGCTCGACCCGGTCGCCGTTCATGCCGACGCAGAGCGAGCAGCCGCTCTCGCCCCATTCGGCCCCCGCCGCCCGGAAGATGTCGGCGATGCCCGTCGCCTCGGCGCGCCGCGCCACCTCGAGCGAGCCCGGCGAGACCAGCAGCGGCACGGCGAGCCGCCGTCCCTCCAGAACCCGCGCCGCGGCGACGAGATCGGAATAGCGGCCGTTGGTGCAGGAGCCGATGAAGCCGCGATCGATGCGGATGTCCGCGAGCCGCTGGCCGCCAGTGAGCCCCATGTAGTCCAGCGCATCGGCATCGCCGCCCGCCTCGGCGCTGGGGACGCTGCCGGTCACCGGCGCCACCTGTTCGGGGCTGGTGCCCCAGGTGACCATCGGCGCCACCGCGCCGGCGTCGATTGCGACCTCGCGGGCATAGGCAGCTTCCGCGTCGGAGGCCAGCGCCTTCCAGCTTTCGATGGCGGCCGCGAAGGCGTCGCCCTTCGGCGCCATCGGCCGCTCCTGCAGCCAGGCGAAGGTGGTCTCGTCCGGCGGCACGATGCCCGACCGCGCGCCCATCTCGATGGTCATGTTGCAGAGCGTCATGCGGCCTTCCATCGACAGCGCCGCGATCGCCTCGCCGGCATATTCGACGGCGTGGCCGGTCGCCCCGCCGGTGCCGATCTCTCCGATGATGTGGAGGGCGAGATCCTTCGCCGTGGTGCCGAAGGGCAGGCTGCCGGTGACGGTGATCTTCATCTGCGGCGGCCTCGTCTGCCACAGCGCCTGGGTCGCCAGCACATGGGCGACCTCGGAGGCGCCGATGCCGAAGGCGAAGGCCCCGAAAGCGCCATGGGTGGCGGTGTGGCTGTCGCCGCAGACGATGATCAGCCCCGGCAGCGTCAGCCCCTGCTCCGGCATCGCCACATGGACGATGCCGCGCCGCGCGTCGCCGAGGCCGAAGCTGTCGATGCCGTGGCGGGCGGTGTTGGCCGACAGGCGCTCGATCATCGTCGCCGAGGCGGCGTTGGCCCGCGCCGCACTCGACGGCGCATAATGGTCGGCGACGCCGAAGGTCAGCTCGGGATGGCGGACCTCGCGCCCGGCCGTGCCGATCTTGTCGAAGGCGTGGTGGGAGCCTTCGTGCAGGAGATGGCGGTCGACGAAGAGCAGGCTGCGACCCTCGCGCCGGAGGATCTCGTGGGCATCCCAAATCTTGTCGATGATCGTCCGGCCCATCGGTCAGGCCTCCTTGAGCTTTGCCTTCGCCCGCTTCTGGCTGACGGCGGTGGCGACGATCGCCCCGGCGAGAAGGGCGATCAGGACGAGGGTGATCGGTCGTCCGAGAATGAAGCTGGGGTCGCCACCGCTGATCTGCCAGCTGCGCACCAGCTCGCCCTCGGCCATCGGCCCGACCAGGAGGCCGACGACGGTGGCCGTCACCGGATAGCCGTAGCGGCGCATCAGCCACCCGAGCGCCCCTGCCCCTGCGACCGTCAGCGGACCGACGATCGAACCGGTGATGGCGTAGCTGCCCATCATGGCGATGGCGACGACGAAGGGGATGAGATAGCGGATCGGCGCCTTGACGATGAAGCCGGCGAAGAAGACGAAGACCACGCCGACGACGAGCAGGAGCGCCGCCTGCACCATGTTGCCGAGGATGATCGCATAGACGATGTCGGTTTGATCGGCGATGAAGCGCGGGCCGCCGGTGACGTCGTGCATGGCGAAGGCGCCGAGGATGATCGCGGTGCCCGCGCCGCCCGGCAGGCCGAGGGCGAGCAGCGTCACCATGCCGCCGCCTTCGGACGAGGAATTGGCCGCCTCCGAGGCGATCACGCCGTCGGCCTCGCCCTCGCCGAAGCGCTGCTGCGGCCCGGCGAGGCGCTTGGCGAAGGCGTAGGAGACGAGATTGGCGACGCTCGCGCCGACGCCGGGGACGATGCCGATCAGCGTTCCGAGGACCGAGCCGCGCAGCACCGCCGGCCAGCGCACGACCGCGGTCTTCAGGCCCGCAAGGATCGGCGCGAGGGCGATGCGGCGGCTGGCGCTGTCGGCGACGATGTAGTCGCGCCCCGCCAGATTCATCAGTTCGGACGCCGCGAACAGGCCGATCAGCGCCGGGATCGCCGGAATGCCGTCGAGGAGATACATCGAGCCGAAGGTGCCGCGCATCAGGCCGGTGTCGGAATAGCCGACGGTCGAGATCAGGACGCCGATGGCGCCGGCGGCGAGCCCCTTGGCAAAGCTGGAATCGTTGAGGACGGCAATCAAGAGCAACCCGCCGATGGCGACGACGAGCATTTCCGTCGGCCCGAGCATCAGCACCCAGTCGGCCACGGGTCCGACGACCAGCAGCAGCATCAGATAGCCGAAGAAGGTGCCGATGACCGAGGCGGCGAGGCCGACGCCCAGCGCTTCGCCGTGCCGGCCCTTTTGCGCCATCGGATAGCCGTCGAAGGCGGTGGCGACGGCGCTCGACGTGCCGGGAATGTTCATCAGGATCGCCGGGACCGCGCCGCCGAAGCTGCCGCCGGTGAAGATCGCCGAGAGGAAGAGGATCGCCGGCAGGAAATCCATGTAGAGGGTGGCGGGCAGGAACACCGCCATGGCGATCGAGATCGACAGGCCCGGGATCGCCCCGAAGACGAGGCCGATCAACAGGCCGGGCACGACCACCAGCCAGGCCATGGCGTCGCTCGACAGGAGCTGCAGGGCTCCGCCGAAGGCGGCAAGATCAAGCATGCGAAGGGTTCCTACCCGTACAGAACGACATCACAGGAAGAGGACGGGCATGCGCACCATCAACAGGTCGTGGAA
>NZ_AQQS01000054.1 GCF_002088275.1 Aurantimonas sp. 22II-16-19i | reverse complement strand
CCGCTGGCCCCTCGCGTAATACGGCGCGGGTGCGGATCGGTCCGCTTGAAGCGGGGGATCTGAAAAGGATCGCCCGGTGAAGCGCCAGCCGCCGACAGACCCCGTCGATCCGGCGGGCGATGGTCCATGGGAGGTTGTCAAGAGCCGCGCGGTGCGCCGGAGGCGAGCCGGAATACGAGAAACTACCTCGGAGGGCTTTCCTCCGGCGCACCGCCGCCCGATCGGGGTGGCCCGACATGCGGCGGAGCGAAAGAGCCGCCACGAGGGGACTGGCCGATGACCCGGCTGCGCGAGCGGCGCGGGAAGGCATGCCCGTGCCCGGCGGAACGGCAAAACCCGATCGGCGCTGAGCGGCCCCATGACGCGGCTCGCCTCGACCCTTTCCCGGCGGCTCGCCTGCCGCTACCATCGCCCTCGACGAAATCCTTGGAAGGCCCCCGCCATGACCGACCACCCTGCCATCGAACCCCGCTGGAAACACGACGGCGTGCGCGTCATCAAGGGCGACAAGCTGGATTCCAACACCGCGCAGACCCCCGGCATGTTCCGCCAGGCGGCGATCAACCACGCCCGGGTGGGCGCGCAAAAAATCTGGGCCGGGACGGTGACGATCGCGCCGGATGCCAAGACCGGCGTCCATCATCATGGCGAGTTGGAAAGCGTGATCTTCGTCCTCAGGGGCAAGGCCCGCATGCGCTGGGGCGAGCGGCTGGAATTTACCGCCGAGGCCGAGCCCGGCGACTTCATCTTCGTGCCGCCCTTCGTGCCGCATCAGGAGATCAACGCCGATCCCGGCGCGCCGCTCGAATGCGTGCTGGTGCGCTCCGACAACGAGGCGGTGGTGGTCAACATCACCGACGTCGATCCGGTCGAAAAGCCCGAGGCGGTCTATTGGGTCGACCCGATCCACAGGCAGCCGGAATAGAGCGCGCTCCATCCGACAGGCCGCATGAAGGACGCCCGGGTCATCGAGCGCCACCTCGTGCAGAGCAGAATTGATCCGGTCGTCAGGCCGGTCTGAGCCGCGCATCGGTCTTGCCGACGGTCGATTTCCGTTCGAGGTCCGATGCCGGATGCGACCGCGCGGGCGGCGTAGGGGGGGGCTATTGGCGGCGGCTTCGCGGTTCGCTACCCGGCGTTGGCCGCTTTCGCCTCGCGATACCGCTCGAAGCCCCTCGCCCGCAACTCGCAGGCCGGGCAGGCGCCGCAGCCATAGCCGAAGGCGTGGCGGTGGGTGCGATCGCCCTCGTAGCAGCTGTGGGTCTCCTCGACGACGAGATCGACCAGCGCCTCGCCGCCGAGCCGCTCGGCCAGCGCGAAGGTGGCGGCCTTGTCGATGAACATCAGCGGCGTGTCGATGACGAAGCGCGCCTCCATGCCGAGATTGAGGGCGAGCTGCATCGCCTTGATCGTGTCGTCGCGGCAGTCGGGATAGCCGGAATAGTCGGTCTCGCAGACGCCGGTGACGATGTGCTTCAGCCCGCGGCGATAGGCGAGCGCCCCGGCAAAGCCGAGGAACAGGAGGTTGCGGCCCGGCACGAAGGTGTTGGGCAGGCCGGTGGCCTCCATGGCGATCGCCGTGTCCCTGGTCAGCGCCGTATCGCTGATCTGGCCGAGGACGCCCATGTCGATCATGTGGTCCGGCCCGAGCCGCTCCGCCCAGTGCGGGAACCCGGCCCGGAGGGCGGCGAGAACCCTCGGCCGGACCTCCAGCTCCACCCGGTGGCGCTGGCCATAGTCGAAGCCGATCGTCTCGACATGCGCAAATCGCTCGAGGGCGACGGCGAGGCAGGTGGTGGAATCCTGCCCGCCGGAGAAGAGGACGAGGGCGCCGTCGGCCTCGGTCATCGCTGGAATCCTTCCGTCGCGCATCATGCGCCGCCGCCGGATCGGCGGCGGGGTCGTGCGGCAAGATGATGCCGCCCCGGCGAAGGTCCAGCCGGCACTCGTCCCTGGCGCTCGTTCCCGGCACTCGCCCCCTGGCGGCCGTCCCCGGGCCCGGTGCCGGTTTCGGTCCACCGGGAGTCGCCTGCCGATGCACGCTCCCGGCGAACCCTGGTGGCCTTGCAGCGTCGCGTGAGAGCATCGGCACGACTTGCGCGATCTTACGAAGAAGTAACGTTGTCGCCCAATAGCGCGGAAATACAAGCCGGCACAATGCTTTCGGACCCCGGTCGCGCATGGCTCGGGCGAAGCAGACCCCGCAGTGTCACGCAACGTTCATAAAACGGGACCAATGGACCCCAGCGCAACGGCGCGGCTGCCGATCCCCACCCGAACGACACAGGTTCGGATGGAAAGGCCCCCCGCCCGCCGATGCGATCGCCACCCTTCGACGCAGGGTCCATCGTCGTGATCGAAACCGTCAGCTCCGCCTCGGCGCGTCGTTCCGGGCCCCGCATCCTCCACACGACTTTCGGCCAGTCGCCCCCCGGCGCCGGGCCGCTTCCCCGCAACCGGTCCTGACGGGCGGATTTCGCCGCACCGTTTCCTTCGGCCGGTTCCCGCCGCGCCCGGCGAGCCTCGATTGCCATCGGGTTCGCCGTCCGCTTCCCCATGGCCGGACGCAGCCGCGTCCGGTCCCCCATGTCTTGCGAAGGAGTCATCCATGTCCCACTACGGGCTCAAGGCCGTTTCAGCCGTTCTCGTCGCCGCCATCGGCCTCGCCGGCGCCGCAAGGGCTGCCGACATATCCGGTGCCGGCGCCACCTTCCCCTATCCGATCTATGCCGAGTGGGCGAAGGCCTATCAGACACAGACCGGCAACGGGCTGAACTACCAGGCGATCGGCTCCGGCGGCGGCATCAAGCAGATCGAGGCGCGCACCGTCACCTTCGGCGCTTCCGACAAGCCGCTCGGTGGCGACGAACTGAAGCAGAACACCCTCGTGCAGTTCCCGACCGTCATGGGCGGCATCGTCCCGGTGGTCAATGTCGAGGGCGTCAAGCCCGGCGAACTCGCCCTGGACGGCAAGACCCTCGCCGAGATCTACCTGGGCAAGATCACCAGGTGGAACGATCCGGCCATCGCCAAGCTGAACGGCACGATCGAACTGCCGGACGCGCCGATCGCCGTCGTCTACCGTTCGGACGGTTCGGGCACGACCTTCAACTACACCACCTACCTCGCCGACGTGGATCCGGAGTGGAAGGACGAGGTCGGCGTCAACACCTCGGTCGAATGGCCGGTCGGCGTCGGCGCCAAGGGCAATCAGGGCGTCGCCGCGACCGTCGGTCAGACGCAGAACGCGATCGGCTATGTCGAATATGCCTATGCGCTCCAGAACCAGATGACCTACACCGACATGATCAACAGGGACGGCAAGCGCGTCGCGCCGCAGGCCGAAGCCTTCGCCGCCGCGGCCGAGAACGCCGACTGGTCCTCGCAGCCGGGCTTCGGCGTCATCCTCGCCAATCAACCCGGCGCCAAGACCTGGCCGATGACCGCCGCGACCTTCATCCTGATGCACACCGACGCTTCGGATCCTGCCGACTCGGCGGAGGCGCTGAAGTTCTTCGACTGGGCCTATGCCAAGGGCGACGAGATGGCGGCCAAGCTCGACTACATCGCGATGCCCGACAGCGTCGTCGGTCAGATCAAGCGGGAATGGACCGAGATCAAGGATTCGGACGGCAAGCCCGTCTGGTCGCCCACCCACTGATCGCCACCACCGCGCCGCGAGGGGCTACGGCCCCTCGCCATCGTACTTCCTGTCCCGGGGGTCTTCATGAGCATCACGATCGACCGCTCCGGCGGAGCGCACTCCCGACGGCTGCGGAAACGGGGCGACGAGGTCTTCAGGCGTGCGACTCTGGCCGCCGCGCTCATCGTCCTTGCCGTCCTCACCGGCGTCTTCGTCTCGCTCCTTGTCGGTGCATGGCCGGCGCTGCGGACCTATGGGCCGGGCTTCTTCGTCACCGAAAGCTGGAACCCGGTGACGGAGAGGTTCGGCGCACTGGCGCCGCTCTACGGCACGGTCGTCACGTCGATCATCGCCATGGTCATCGCGGTTCCGGCCGGGCTCGGCATCGCGATCTTCCTGACCGAGACCTGCCCGCGCCGGCTTCGCCGGTCGATCGGCATCGCCATCGAGTTGCTCGCCGGCATTCCCTCCATCATCTACGGCATCTGGGGGCTCTTCGTCTTCGCCCCGTTCATGCAGACCGTGGTCCAGCCGGCGATCATCTCGACGCTCGGCGAGGTGCCGCTGGCAGGTCCGCTGTTTGCGGGCCCGCCCTACGGCATCGGGCTTCTGACCGCAGGGCTCATCCTGGCGATGATGATCCTGCCCTTCATCGCCTCGATCGCGCGGGAGGTGTTCCTGACCGTGCCGGACATGCTGCGCGAGGCCGCCTACGGCATGGGCATGACGCGCTGGGAGGTCAATCGCTCGATCGTCATCCCCCATGTGCGCACGGCGCTGGTCGGGGGAACGATGCTGGCGCTCGGCCGGGCGCTCGGCGAGACCATGGCCGTCACCTTCGTCGTCGGCAACGCCCACCGCATTTCCGGCTCGATCCTGCAGCCGGGAACGACGATATCGGCGGTGCTCGCCAACGAGTTCACCGAGGCGACGACCGACCTCTATACCGCGTCGCTGGTGGCCCTCGGCCTCGTCCTCTTCATCATCACCTTCCTGGTCCTCAGCGGCGCACAGCTGCTGCTCGGCCGGATGCGCCAGCGGGCGGGAGCATGACCGGATGAACGCGAAACTCCGGCGGCGCAAATTCACCAGCGCCGTGATGATGGGCCTGGCGACGGGCGCAGCCGCGCTCGGCCTCGCCGTGCTGGCGATCATCCTCGTCCATCTCGTCGTCAGGGGCGCCCCGTCCCTGGGCACCGCGCTGTTCCTCGCGGACACGCCCGGCCCGCAAGCTGCGGGCGGCCTGCGCAACGCCATCGTCGGATCGTTGATCATGACGGGTCTGGCGATGGTGATCGGCATGCCGATCGGCGTCCTCGCCGGCACCTATCTCGCCGAATACGGGCGCTTCTCGAAGCTTGCTGCCGTCATCCGCTTCATCAACGATATCCTCCTGTCGGCACCGTCGATCATCGTCGGGCTGTTCGTCTACCAGATCCTGGTCGTCACCCTCGGGCACTTCTCGGCGCTCGCAGGGGTCGTGGCCCTGTCGATCCTGGTCGTGCCGATCATCGTGCGAACGACCGAGGATGTCCTGCGCCTGGTACCCGACACGCTTCGAGAGGCGGGACTTGCGGTCGGCGTGTCGCGCTCGCTGGTGATCCGCAAGGTGATCTACTCGTCGGCGCGGGCGGGAATCGTCACCGGCATCCTGCTCGCGCTGGCGCGGATTTCCGGCGAGACCGCGCCGCTGCTCTTCACCGCGCTGTCGAACAACTTCTTCAGTCTCGACCTGGGCGCCCCGATGGCCTCCTTGCCCATCACCATCTTCCAGTTCGCCCTGTCTCCCTACGACAACTGGCAATCCCTGGCCTGGGCCGGTGCATTGCTCATCACCATCGCCGTGCTGGCGCTTTCGATCGGGGCACGGCTCCTGACGACGAGGCTGGACCCCTGATGACCGATACCTTGACCTGCGACCTCATGACCCTCGACGCGGCCCGCGCCGCGCCCCGCCACCGGCAACCGGAGGCCGGGCCGCCCGACAGCCACGCCGCCGGCTCCGCGGCCCTGCCCGCGACCCTGCCGACGACCGGACCCGCGAGCCGAATCGCCATCCGCGACCTCGACTTCTTCTATGGCGAACGCCAAGCGCTGAAGAAGGTGTCGATGGAGCTGCCGGATCGGCAGGTCACGGCGATCATCGGACCTTCCGGCTGCGGAAAATCGACGCCTCTCAGGGTCCTGAACCGGATCTACGACCTTTATCCCGGCCAGCGGGCGACGGGTTCCGTCGTCGTCGACGGGATCGACATCCTCGACGCCAGGACCGACATCGACCACCTGCGCGCCAAGGTCGGCATGGTCTTTCAGAAGCCGACCCCCTTCCCGATGTCGATCGAGGACAACATCGCCTTCGCACTCCGGCTCAACACGACGCTGCGCCACGATGAGATCGCCGAGCGGGTGCAGACGGCGCTGAAGAAGGCCGCGCTGTGGAATGAGGTCAAGGACAAGCTCAAGGCCTCCGGCCTGTCGCTGTCGGGGGGCCAGCAGCAGCGCCTGTGCATCGCCCGCACCATCGCCACCGAACCCGAGGTGATCCTGCTCGACGAACCGGCCTCGGCCCTCGACCCGATCTCGACCGGTCACATCGGAGACGATCATGGAGCTCCGGCGGGACTACGCCATCGTCATCGTCACCCACAACCTGCAGCAGGCGCAGCGGATCAGCAACCGGACCGCCTTCATGTATCTCGGCGAGCTGATCGAATATGCCGAAACGGCGACGATCTTCGGGAACCCGCGGGAAAAGCGCACGCGCGACTATGTGACGGGGCGCTTCGGGTGAGGCCGGACGATCGAACCCCTTGGGCGGACTGCCGCGCGCGCGTCGCCTGACGCGACGTTCGACCGATCCCTTCGGGAGGTCGGGCCTCTGCCCCACTCGCCGGGCAGGCCTGACACGTCATCCGATCCGATCGACGGGACAGGGAATGGCCGGCGGTGAATGCCGGCGGTGCATGTCCGGCGCTCGAGGCGCCATCGTCCGCGGCAACGATACCGGCGCGTCCGTCCCCCGCACGCGCCCGGCCATTGCCGCCACGTCGAAGGCATCGCCTCGCGCGACACCCGCTCCGCCGGCCGGCGACGCCTCGCGGCAGGCGCGATGTCCAGGCGCGATCGGAGCGACAGCTGCGCGAGTCATCCCCGCATTCCGCCATACGGTGCGGGCTCTGCGGCGCAAATTGCGATTATTTCAATACCATGGAAAACGAATGGTACGGTTGGGTGGTCTCGAACCACCGACCTCCGGAGCCACAATCCGACGCTCTAACCAACTGAGCTACAACCGCACGCAGGAACGAGACCCGACGATGCCGACGTCCCGCGTTCCGTGAGCATCGGATAGTGATTTTCGTCCGCCGATGCAAGCCCGCCAAACGCATTCGACCGACATTCGCCCACGGGCGGCTGTGGGCGGCTGCGGGTGGCTGTGGTCGCGCGGATGATCCAGACCGCCCGCTGCGACCGGCTGCGTCGGCAAAGCCTGCGCCCGAAATGCAAAAAGGGCCGCGGCGGGCGCGACCCTTCGAGAGATGCTGCCGCCGAGCCCGGCTCGCGGCAGCTTCGACAAGGAGACGTCCGGGCTCAGGCGCCCTTGGTGGCCTTCTGGAAAGCCTCGCGGCCCGGCTGCATCATGTCCTTGGCGACGGACTGGCTGAGCGCCTGCATGTCCTTGGCCTGGTCGGTGGCCATCTCGACCTGCTTGCGCACATAGGCGGTCTGCATCTCGATGACTTCCGCGAAGGACTTCGCCGACATCATCGAATCCAGATGCGCGAAGCCGAGCTCGGCATTGGTGCGCATCGCATCGATGGCCTTCTTCGACAGCTGCAGGGAGCCCTGATGGACGTTCTCCATCGTCGACTCCAGCGCCTTGGTCGCCTCGTCGGCGGCAGCCTTCATCCGGCCATAGGCTTCCTTCGACTGCTCCATCGACTTCTGGGTCATCGAGCGGAAGGTCTCGTTGAGCTGGCTCGGATCCATGCCGAGGATGCTCTGGGAATTCGGCATGGCGAACGGGTCGTTCCTGGCTTCGGCCATCTGGCTATCTCCTCATTTTTTGTTTTTCGTCAGGAAGGCCTTGCCCTCCCATCCGTGAGATATATAGCAGCCGCCATGCTGCACTGCAATAAATCTCGCTAGGATTTTTTGCATCTGCTCATTCGTTAACCGTTTTGAAAGTCAGTGGTGCGCTGCGGGGCAAGGTTCTTTATTCGTCCCGCCCGCAACACTATGAATGAAAGCTTAAAGAGGAAATCGGACCCGGACCGGCCTCACCGGCGGCGCGCGTGTGGCGAAGGCAACGAACGGACCATGGCGATCCCACCAATGCGACAGACGCTGGCCCTCATGGCGGAGCCCGCCATCCGCGGCTCGAACGCCGCCGACACCGCGATCGTCGTGTTCGCGGCGGATCTTGCGGCCGTGCTGTGGGCCAACAGCGCCGGGACCGCGAGCTTCGGCCTCGATGCCGGGGGAGACCCGACGCCGGCCGCCGACGCGCTGCTCGCCCAGATCGCCGCGGCGCGCAGCCTCCTCGCCCGCAAGGGCCGCACCACGCTGCTCCTGCGCATGGCCCAGGGCTTTCGCTCGTCCCGCATACCGGCCGAGATGACGCTGGTGACGCCCGCCGCGTCCGTCGGCGAGGAGCCAAGCCAGGTGGCCGTGCTGACGGCGAAGGCGCCCCGTCCCGCCTACGGTCCGGCCGACCGCGACGCGGCACTGCTGCGCGAGACGGGGCTCGGCGACGTCGCGGGCGTGCGACTTCTTGCCACGGACCGCGCCGCCGGGATGGAATTCGGCGAGGACCGGCCGACGGCCGAGACGGTCGCGGCCTTCGCCGCCGGCGACGAGGCCATCGCGGAAGTCCCGCGGGCCGGCGGAGCGAGCCTGCTTTTGGCCCGCATCGCCGACGACCGCATCCTCGTCCTCGACGAGGCGCCGGATGCCGAGGCAGCCACCGCCCGACCCGCCGCATCCGAAGCGTCCGCATATCGCGAGGCGCCCGAACCGCAGGAGACGACCATCCCGGCCGAACCGGCAACCGCGACCCCGCACGCCTCGGGCGACACGACGTTCCACCGCCGATCGAACTGGGGATCGCCGGCCACGGGCGAGATCCCGGCCGAGATCCCGAGCCGCGAGCCGGCGGACGCTGCGGCGGCGGCGTCCTCGCCGGATGGTGCACCGGCGAGCGACGCCTCGGACGGGCGTGGCGCCGGGATCGGTGACGGGCATGGCGACGAGATCCGTGCGGCGCCCGATCCCGAGGAACCCGGCGAGACCAGAGACGACGGTGGGGAGCGTGCCGCGCCGATCCCGGCCACAAGAGACGGCGAGGACGAGACCCGCGAGGCGCCGGCCGCCGAACAGCAAGCGAGCGAGCCCGACGCGGTCCGGGATGAGCGGCCGATCCGCCGTCACTCCGCCTGGGGCGCCGTTCCGGCCACGCAGGGTATCGCCGATGCACCGGCGGAGAATGCCGCGGCCGCCGGCGACACGTCCGCGCGGTCCCCTGCCCCGGACGATGCACCGCCGACGGATGCGGCGCCAGGAGATCCGGCCGCTGGCGATCCGGCGGCGGGCATCGGCGACGGTCCGCAAGCTCGCTCCGGCGAAGCTCCGGAACCGGCACCGGGCGAGGACGCCCGCAAGGCCGGTTCGGCTGGCGCCGGCGACGACGACGCGGGTGGAGCGCTCCCGGGCGACGAGACCGAAGCGCCCCCGGCGGATATCCGGCCGATCGCGGCCAGCGACTTCTCCGTCGTCGGACCGGACGAGGCCGCGCGCCCTTCAGGCGGCGGATTTTCTCCGCGTCTCGTCGGCGAACCGGTCCGCTTCGTCTGGCGCGTCGACGCCGATGGCCGCTTCCGGTCGCTGTCGCCGGAATTTGCCGAGGCGGTCGGCCCGGTCTCGGCGGCAGTCCTGGAGCGCAGCGTCGATGCCGTCGCCCGCGCCTACCGGCTCGACGAGGACGGTGCCCTGCGCCGGCTTCTCGCCCGCCGAGAGACCTGGTCGGGGCGCACAGTGATGTGGCCGCTGGAGGCGAGTGCCAAGAAGGTGCCCGTCGATCTCGCGGCCTTGCCCATCTACGCCCGCGACCGCAGCTTCGACGGCTTTCGCGGCTTCGGGGTCGTTCGCCTCGCCGATGCCGAAGACGACCCCGACGCCATCGGGCTGGCGCTCGCCGAGGCCTTCGCGGGGCTCCCGTCGAGCGACGAGGCGGCGACCGAGCCGGATGGCGAGGGTCCGCAAGCAGCAAAGCTCCCGGCCTTCCTCCAGAGCATCGGTGCGGCGACGCCGCCGGTGAGCTTCGGCCGGCGCGAGCCGCAGGCGCGGCCGGCGGACGCCCATGTCCATGGTGCCGGCGAAGGCGAGACCCCCACCACCACCGATCCGGTGCACCGAAGCGACAAGATCATCCGTCTGGAGGAGCGGCGGCGCTCGCAGAACGGCAGTCTCAGCCAGACCGAGGAGGCCGCCTTCCGTGCCATCGGCGAGACCCTGGCGCAGGGCAGCGACCCGCGCGACCTCGTCGCCGCGGTGCGCGCCGCCTCGGAGCGCATCGAGGCCTTCGAGGGCGAGCGGCAATCCGCGCAAGGCGACGAAACGGGCGACGAGACGGGCGGCGCGGGGAGCGACCCGTCGGGCACGCCGGACGCAGCGGGTGATCGGCCGGACCATGCGGACGCGCCGGCGTTCGCCGCCGAAGGGGGAAGCGCACCGGGGCCAGACGGTCCGGACCCGTTCCGCGCCGCGGCTGCCGGCGCCCCGTCCGGCGAGGCGCCGGACGTCGCCGCGGCGCTCGAACAGGCCTATGGCAGCCTGCCGATGCCGATCCTTGCCCAGGCCGGCAACGCCCTCGTCTATGCCAACCGGGAATTCCTCGATCTGACCGGCCATGCCGACGTCGCGGCGCTGGTGGCGGCCGGCGGCCTCGAAGCGCTGGTGCTCGAGCGCAAGGCCGGCGATGCCGACTTCCTGCGGCTGCGACGCGCCAACGGCCAGGACGTTGCGATCCGCGCGCGCATGCAGCGCACCAGCGTCGGCGGCATCGGCTGCCTGATCCTGTCGTTCTTCGCCACCCCGCGCCTGACGGCATCCTACGGCGCTCTGGTCCATGCAGCGGGGGTCGATGCAGCGAGCGGGCCGGCACCGGCCTTCGCCGGGGAGGTCTTCGAACATCCGGTGCTCGATCTCGCCGCCGACGGCGTCGTGCTCGTCGACGAGGCGGGCACGATCACGGCGATGAGCGGAGCGGCACAGCGGCTGTTCGACATTCCCGCCGGCGACGTCGCGGGACGGTCCTTCCTGACCCTCTTCGCCCATGAGAGCCAGAAGGGGCTGAAGCGGCTCCTGGCCGGTGAGGATGAGGCGGGCGGACGGGAGGGTGCCGATACGAAGTGGTATGCGAGGCGCGACGTCATCGGCCGCGTCGCCGGCGGGGCCTTCCTGCCGCTGGCGGTCTCGCTCGGCCGGGTGCCGGGCACCGAGGGGTTCTGCGCCGTCATCCACGACATCACCCGCTGGAAGCGCGCCGAGGAGACGGCCGAGAAGGCGCGGGCCCATGCCGAGGCCGCCAACCTGCAGAAGAGCACCTTCCTGTCGGAGGTCGCCAGCGAGATCCGCGATCCGGTCGACGCGATGATCGGCTTTGCCGACCTGATGGGCAGCGAAAGCCTCGGGCCGGTGGGCAACGAGCGCTACCTGGAATATCTCGACGACATCAAGCGGTCGGGCCACCAGGTGATCGACCTCGTCACCATCCTGCACGACCTCGCCAAGGTGGAATCGGGGCGGATGGAGCTGAACTTCGAAGCGGTCTCGCTGGCCGAGATCGTCTCCGAGGTCACCGCGGTGATGGCGCCCAAGGCGAACCGCCAGCGGGTGATCGTGCGCACCCACCTGCCCTCTTCGGTGCCGCCCGTCGTCGGCGACCACGATACCATCCGCCAGATCACCACCAATCTCGTCGCCAACTCGATCCGCTCGACCCCGGCCGGCGGCCAGCTGATCGTCTCGATCAAATACGACGTGGAGACCGGCGTGTCGCTGCGGTTCCGCGACAGCGGCGTCGGCATGCGCCAGGACGAGATCGAGAGCGCCCTGCGCGCGCCCGGCGCCGGCCATGTCTCCAGCGGCGCCGAAAGCGGCCGGCTCGGCCTGCCGCTGACCAAGGCGCTGGCGGAAGCCAACCGGGCCGAGCTCTCCATCGCCTCGACCCCCGGCGAGGGCACGCTGGTCGAGGTGCGCTTCCCGCCGGCCCGCGTCCTCCTGGACTGACGGCCTCGCGGACAGGATCCGCATCCGTCGGCCGGCCTCGCACAAAGGCCTCGAACGAAAACGGGCCGCCCGAAGGCGGCCCGTCTGATCTCCGGCTGGTACCGTGCAAGTGGGAAAGGGGCGGCTCCGTCCTGCCTCCCCCTTGCGACCGCGTCGCAGCGCGGCCTAGGCGCGGCCGTGAAGGCCCGCCGCGAGCGCCGCGCTCAGTTGGCCTTGGAGCCCTTGCGGTAGATCCAGTAGTGGGCGCCTTCCTCGGCGATGTAGGCGGCGTTCTTCAGTGTGGCCACCCGTTCGAGGACGCCCTCGGCCTCGATGCGCGATGTGGCGCTGTCGAAGTCGGTGCCGTCGAAATAGCTCTTGCGGGTCGAGACGATCAGGAAGCCGCCATCCGCCAGATAGGAGGCGAGGCGCTTCAGGCCGTCGGGCTCGACATGGCCGAGGGTGAAGACGCCGCAGCACACGATCAGATCGTAGCCCCTGGCGAAGACCGGCGCCTGATCGACGTTAAGGTCGACATTGGCGACGAGCTCGCGATAGACGCCCGTATCGTTGGCGATGTCGCACATTTCCTGAGAAAGGTCGAAGCCGTCGATCGCCTCGAAACCCTTCGCCTTCAGTTCGAGACCCGCAAGCCCGGTGCCGCAGCCGGCATCGAGGACGCGGATCGCCTTCGGGGCCCGCCCGAGGAAGCTGTCGGCCACCATGACCGCCATGCTGGCGATCGCCCGCGGACCGCCATATTCCTCTCGCCTGACGTCGTCGTCGTAACGCGAAGCCCAATCCGCGTAGTACTTTTCGAGCTTGCTGGTGTCTCCATCAAGTTCGTGCGACGCATGAATGGTGCTTTCCGAATTCGACAAAACTCGACCTCTCGTCTGATTGCGATAGCTTGAAGAATACGCATCTTGCCGGGCATTTCGAGACTTGACAGGGATACTGATTGAACTTTCTCGTTCAGGCTTGATATCATACGCGTTTCACGGACGGCGTGAAACACTGCAGCGCCGTTTGGCGCGTTGCGGGACGTTGGCCCGCCGAATTCTGCGCGGCGACGCAGGAAATTCGCGCCAAGACGCTTCGGCCGCCCCGGGCCCGGCCGCACGCTCGCAGGTGATGATCCGGCAACGAAATTGTGATGATGCTTGTCCGGTTTTTCCAACCCGAAATCTTCGGCGGCAAGCGCTTGAAACCACTCGCGACCTGCCGGCGGACGCCGGCTCCCGCGCCAGTTTAGAATATTTCCAAGGCATTGTTTTTGCTGGCGATCTGGCTGTCGCTATGGCATGCGGCACACAGGCGACGACATACGGGCCTTCGTGATCCCGCGATGCCGCCGTGACCGACCGCCATCCGTCGGGATCCCGCTTCCAAGGGATTCCGCCCCTCCAAGACGCTGCCAAGGAAGAGCTCGATGACGTCTCTGCGCACCGACCATTTCACCAGAACCGCAACCCTGACGCTGGCGCTGCTGGGGTCCGCCTTCGCGGCCACGGCCGCGCAGGCCGCGGACGTCAACATCTACACCTCCCGCCAGCCCGAGCTGATCCAGCCGGTCCTCGACGCCTTCACCGAGGAGACCGGGCTGTCGACGGCGACGATCTTCATCGACAAGGGCCTCGAGGAACGCGTCAAGGCCGAGGGCGCCAATTCGCCGGCCGACCTCATCATGACCGTCGACATCGGCCGCCTCGACGCGGCCAAGCAGGCCGGCGTCGTCCAGCCGGTGACGAGCTCGACCCTCGAGGCGAACATCCCGGCGGAATTCCGCGACACCGCGAACGAGTGGTTCGCGCTGACCAGCCGCGCCCGCGTCGTCTATGCCTCGAAGGACCGGGTCGACGTCGACCAGATCACCTACAAGGATCTCGCCGATCCGAAGTGGAAGGGGCGCCTGTGCACCCGCTCCGGCCAGCACCAGTACAACATCGCGCTGATCGCGGCCTATATCGCCCATCACGGCGAAGACGCGGCGCGGGACTGGGTCGCGGGGCTTCGCGACAATCTCGCCCGGCGTCCCGAAGGCGGTGACCGCGACCAGGCCAAGGCGATCTTTGCCGGCGAATGCGACATCGCGCTCGGCAACACCTACTATGTCGGCAAGATGGCGACCAACGAGAAGGAGCCGGAGCAGAAGGACTGGGCCGAGGCGATCAAGGTGATCATGCCGACCTTCGACAACGGCCTCACCCATGTGAACATCTCCGGCGTCTCCCTTGCCAAGAACGCGCCGAACCGCGACAACGCCGTCAAGCTCATGGAATTCCTGTCGAGCGACGAAGCGCAGAAGATCTATGCCGAACTCAACTACGAATATCCGGTCGAGCCCGGCATCGAGACGTCCGAGCTGGTGGAGTCCTTCGGCGACCTGAAGCCGGACAACCTGGCGCTGGACGAGATCGCCCGCCACCGCGCCAAGGCTTCCGAGATCGTCGACGAGGTCAATTACGACGGCGGCCCGCAGAGCTGACGCGCCGCGGCCACGCCCAAACGAGACGTACCCAGCACAGATGTCCGCCATTCGCCCTGCCAGAGGCTGGCCCGCAATCCTGCCGATGCGACGCAAGGGAAAGGGCGATGGCGGCTATGTCGCCACCGCCCTCGTCCTTGCGGCGCTGGTCGCCATGCCGTTCCTGGCGCTCGTCTGGCTGGCGGTCTCCGGTGCGTCGTCCAACTGGTCGCATCTGGCGACGACGATCCTGCCGGAGGCGAGCCTCGTCACCGCCGAGCTGATGCTCGGCGTCGCCCTCCTCACCGGCACGATGGGCGTCGTCACGGCCTGGCTGGTGGCGAGCTTCGAATTTCCCGGCCGGCGCCTGTTCTCCTGGGCGCTGGTCCTGCCTCTGGCGGTGCCGACCTACATTGCCGCCTATGCCTTCGTGGAATTCCTGCATTTCGCCGGCCCGGTCCAGACCGCGATCCGGGCGCTGTTCGGCTACAGCAGCAGCCGGGACTACTGGTTTCCCGAGATCCGCTCGCTGCCGGGGGCGGTGCTGATCCTCTCCTCGGTGCTCTACCCATACGTCTATCTGACGGTGCGGATGGTGTTCCTGATGCAGGGGCGCAAGGCCGCCGACGTCGCCCGCACCCTCGGGGCGAGCCAGGCGACGATCTTCCTGCGCATCCTCCTGCCCCTCGCCCGTCCCGCGATCGCCGTCGGCGTCACCCTGGCGCTGATGGAGGCGGTCAACGACATCGGCGCGGTGGAATTCCTCGGCGTCAGGACGTTGACCTTCGCGGTCTATTCCACCTGGCTCAATCGCGGCGACCTCTACGGCGCGACGCAGATCGCCCTGTTGATGCTGGCGGTGATCGTGCTCCTCGTCACCGTCGAGCGCCTCGCCCGCCGCCAGCAGCGCTTCACCCTCGGGCGGTCCGATCGCCCGCAGCCGGGATCCGAGCGGCTGGCCGGCGGCCGGGCCTTCCTCGCCACCGCGGCCTGCGCCCTGCCGATCGTCCTCGGCTTCGGCATCCCGTTCCTCATCCTCGGCGACTATGGGCTGCGGCGTCTCGACCAGCTTGCCGATCCGCAGCTGTGGCGGGCCTTCCGCAACACCGTCGCCCTCGCCTCCATCACCGGCCTCGTCACGGTCACGGCCGGCTTCCTGCTGGCCTATGGCGTCCGGCTGACCGGTTCGAAGCGCCTCGTGCTGATGACCCGCCTCGCCGTCCTCGGCTATGCGGTTCCCGGCACCGTCCTTGCCATCGGCATCCTCATTCCGCTGGCCGGCCTCGACAATTTCGTCGATGCGCGGATGCGCGAGACCTTCGACGTCTCGACCGGGCTCCTGCTTTCGGGATCGGGCTTTGCCATCGTCTATGCCGGCTTCGTCCGCTTCATGGCGATGGGCCACGGCTCGCTCGAAAGCGGCTTCGCCAAGCTCTCCCCGCATCTCGACATGGCGGCGCGCACGCTCGGCCGCGCGCCCGGTGCAACCCTCGTCGAGGTGTTGCTGCCGCTGATGCGACCGGCCCTCCTCACCGCCTTCCTCCTGGTCTTCGTCGAGGCGTCGAAGGAGCTGTCGGCGACGATCCTCCTGCGCCCCTTCGACTTCGAGACGCTGGCGACCTTCGTCTATGCCCAGACCTCGCGCTCGGCCTTCGAGGAGGGCGCGGTGGCGGCGCTGCTCATCGTCCTCGTCGGCATCCTGCCGGTGGCGATCCTCAATCGCTCGATTCTGGCCGAGACGGCGCGAAGCTGACGGGACGAAGCCGATGGCCCGAAGGTCACGGCCGCAATCGACGGGCCAACGCTGGCGGCCGAAGCTGGCGGCCGCGCCCTGAAGTCAGCCGGCCAGCCATTCTACCCTCCCCAAAGCCCGCTCCGGCCCTAGCTCACGTCGCAGTGATGCCGGCCGCCTTCGATTCGATCGGCGGCGACGCAAATCGTGCGAAGAGGGGTGTTCTTCCCATGTCTGAAATTTCCGAACCTCGAACCGCCGGAGGCGCCTGGCTGGTCGTCGCGGCGAGCGCCGTCGGCGCCCTGGTCGCGGCGTTCAACGTCGTCAATACCGGCAACGGCATCGCCTGGAGCTTCGGCGCCTGGCTGGTGCTGGTGTCGAGCATCCTGGTCGTCGTCGCCGGCCTCATCCTCGCCTGGCATCTGGCGCTGTCGAAGGGCGCACGCGGCGCCATCGCGGTTCTGCTGCTGCTCGGCATCCTCGGCACCGGCGTCGCCGCCTACTTCCTCACCGCCTGGATCCTCCTCGTCGCCATGGGCGTCGCCCTCGTCGGCTGGGTCATCCACGTGGCAGCCGATCCCAGCCCGCTGGACTGACCGCCACCATCTCTCTGACGGGACCACTTACGATGAAAATTGCCAAAACGGCCGCATCTTCCGCGGCGCTCGCCCTGATCTTCTCCCTCGCCGCCCCCGCCTTGGCGCAGGACGGCGGACAGACGCCGGAAGCGCCGCAATACGGCGCGACGCAGGAACCCGGCGGTGCGTCCGACGGCGAAGCGGAGACCTCGGGCACCGAAGTCGATCCCAACCGCGCGGACGACACCGGCCCCACCGCCACCGGGCAGGACGCGGCGGATCCCGAGGCGGGCCAGAACGGTTCCGGCGGGGCCGCCGGGAGCGGCGAGGACGAGGGATCGGATCAGGCGCAGGGCGCCGGCCAATCGACCCAGACGCCGAACCTCACCACCGAGGAGACCCAGGGCGGCGGCAGCGTCGATCGCCCTGCCGGCTCGGATGCCGCGCAGGCCGGCGAAGCCGGCGAGGCGGGAGCCACGGCCCAGGCGCGCCAGCGGCAGGAGCCCGACGCCTGGATGGAGACGCCCGACAGCTGGGCGACCTTCAACGGCGACCTCCGGGCCCAGAAATATTCGCCGGCGGACCAGATCACCCCGGAGAACGTCGATCAGCTGGAAAAGGTCTGGGAGTATCACACCGGCGACGTCTCGGACGGCTCCGGCGACATTCCCACCACGGTGTGGTCGGCGACCCCGCTCTTCGTCAACGACACGCTCTATATCGGCACGCCCTTCTACCGGATCATCGCGCTGGAGCCGGATACCGGCAAGGAGAAGTGGGCCTTCGACCCGCATGCGCGGCTCGAGGCCCTGACCCAGCCGGCGATGAAGAACCGCGGCGTCGCCTATTGGCAGGCCGATGAGATCCAGGAGGGCGAGGCCTGCCAGAAGATGGTCTATATCGGGACCATGGACGCCAAGCTCTACGGCGTCGACGCCGATACCGGCAAGCCCTGCGCCGACTTCGGCACCGACGGCATGCTCGACGTCAACCAGTGGAACACGGTCAACGACAAGTGGCCGCTGTCGCTGCTCCAGGCCGCGACCGTCTATCACGACACGCTGTTCCTCGGCTGGGCCGGCAAGGACTGGACCAACTCTGCCGCCCCTCCCGGCACCGTCTTCGCCCTCGACGCCAGGACCGGCAAGCTGAAGTGGATGTTCCACGCGCTGCCGAACGAGGTCCTCGAGACGACCGGGACGGCCAATGTCTGGGCCTCGATGTCCATCGATCCCGAGCGCGGCCTCCTCTACCTCCCGATCTCCTCGCCGAGCCCGAACTACTACGGCGGCGAGCGCAAGGAGAAGCTGCCGCTGGCGACCTCGGTGACGGCGCTCGACACCGAGACCGGCAAGGTCGCATGGAGCCGGCAGCTGATCCATCACGACATCTGGGACTACGACACCGTCGCCCCGCCGACGCTCGTCGACATCCAGAAGGACGGCAAGACCGTCCCCGCCCTCGTCCAGACCTCCAAGCAGGGCTTCATCTACGTGCTCGATCGCGAGACCGGCGAGCCGGTCTATCCGATCGAGGAGCGCCCGGTTCCCGCCTCCGACGTTCCCGGCGAGGAGGCCTCGCCGACCCAGCCCTTCGTCGACAGGCCGGCGCCGGTCATCGGTGACGACTGGCCGGGCGTCGATCCGCTCGCCGATGCCGTCAGCTTCGGCGAGTGCTCGCGCCGCGCCGAGGGCTACCGCTGGGAGGGGCGCTTCACGCCCCCGAGCCTCCAGGGCACTATCGCCTATCCGCCGACCACCGGCGGCTCGCAATGGGGCGGCGGCGCGGTCGATCCGGAAACCGGTATCTATGTCGTCAACTCCAACTCGGTCGTGCAGATCTACACGCTGATCCCGCGCGAGGAGTTCGAGCAGGGGGGCCAGGAAGGCGAGACCTCGGGCTATTACGCCCAGGGCGACGCACCCTACGCCTTCAAGCTCGAGACCTTCCTCAACTGGGCCGGCATGCCCTGCTGGAAGGGACCCTACGGCACGATCGCGGCCTATGACCTCAAGACCGGCGACCGGCTGTGGAACGAGCCCTTCGGCCAGGTCCAGAAATACGGCTTCTACATGCCCGAATCCTGGGGCTCGGTGACGATCGGCGGGCCGGTGATCACCAAGTCCGGGCTGATCTTCATCGGCGCCTCGATGGACAGCCGCGTCCGGGCGCTCGACCTTGCGACCGGCGAAGTGCTGTGGAAGGGGCTGGTCGACGCTCCCGCCGTCGCCCTGCCGGCGGTCTACACCTACAAGGGCCGGCAATACGTGACCTTCGTCGTCGGCGGCAACACCATCCTGTTGCCGAAGGTGTCGGACCAGGTGGTGACGTTCGCGCTGCCGGAGTGAACGCCAAGCGGAGCTCGGGAAGATCTCGCTGAACCTGTCTGCCGCGGCGGCGCGAAGCCCCGCGGCAGATGGCCTTCCAAGAGCGTCTCACCGAGCCGCGCCCGACCCGATATTTCGTTGGTTGCCAATGCGTTGCCGTCCGCAGAGGAACCGCTCCCTGATCTTCGCGTTCGCCTCATGGGCACCCTCACAACTCACAAATGAGGTCAGGGATATGAAACGCGTTTCTCTTCTTTTCGCCGGCGCGGCGCTTTGCAGCCTTCCGGCTACCGCAGCCTTCGCGGACTGCCGCGAGGAGCTCGCCAGCCTCAGCGCCGACAGCACGACGACCGCATCGACGTCCTCCTCCCGAACCGGGGCGGGATCCTCCGGCTCTGGCGGCATGGCGTCGGGCGACGCTTCGGCGGCACCGGGCACCACCACCAATTTCGAGACCGGCCAGATCTCCGGCGCGGACGCCTCGGGCGCCGGCCAGGCGAGCGAAGGCATTTCCAAGGACGGCAGCCTCGCCCCGCTCGAAAGCGAGGGTGACGCGAACGCCTCGGCAACGACGGGAGCCTCCGGAGGCGCGTCGGGCACCGAATCGGCCAGCGGCACCACGGCGCCCCAGACCCAGTCTTCGGCATCGGCTGCGGGCACGACGACCGGGACCGCAGGCAACGCAGGCGGCGGCGACGTCTCCAAGGACGGACAGACGATGCCGATGGCCAATAGCGCCGGCGGCGGCGAGCCGTCCGTCGCCATGTCCGGCCAGGACGCCGGCGCCCAGCAGAGCGGCGGCGAGACGGCGGCCGCCAGCAGCGGCCAGGGCACCGGCACCTCCAGCAGTGGCGGCAGCGGCAACCAGATGGCAACCGGCGACCAGATGGCCAGCGCCTCGGACGGCGGCTACGGCGATGCGGTGAAGCGGGCCGAGGCGGCGCTCGCCAGCGGCGACGAGGAGGCCTGTCTCGCCGCGGTCGAGGAAGCTCGCGGCATGCAGGGCAGCAACGCCTCGCAGTGACCCCGACGATGTCATGACGATGGGGTCGGCAACGACGCTGCCGGCCCTTCCCGACCATCAGCTGCTTCTACGCGTGCGACCCCGTTGCACGGGGCGTTCGGTTCGGCGACGGACCGGCGCCGGCCTGGCCGATGTCAGGCCGACAGTTCGCTGCGCCCCTCGAACTCGGCCAGCGCCTCCGGGTTGGCCAAGGCTTCCTTGTTCTTTACGGGCCGGCCCTCGACCACCTCGCGCACGGCGAGTTCGGTGATCTTGCCGGACTTGGTGCGCGGGATGTCCGTCACGGCCAGCACCTTGGCCGGTACGTGGCGGGGCGAGGCGCCGGTGCGGATCGCGTCCTTGAGGCGCTTGACGAGGTCGTCGGTGAGATCGTGGCCGGCCGCGAGGCGGACGAAGAGCACGACGCGCACGTCGCCGTCCCATGCCTGACCGATGCAGATCGCCTCGATCACCTCCTCGAACTGCTCGACGATGTTGTAGATCTCCGCCGTCCCGATCCGCACGCCCTGCGGGTTCAGCGTCGCGTCGGAGCGGCCGTGGATGATCATGCCGCCGCGTTCGGTCCATTCGGCGAAGTCGCCATGGGCCCAGACGCCGGGAAAGCTCTCGAAATAGGCGCTGGTGTAACGCGTCCCGCCGGGATCGTTCCAGAATTCGATCGGCATCGACGGAAATGCCTTCGTGCAGACGAGATCGCCCTTCTCGCCGCGCACCGGCCTGCCGTCGGTATCGAAGACGTCGACGGCCATGCCGAGCCCCGGCCCCTGGATCTCGCCCTCGTAGACCGGCTGCGTCGGGATGCCGAGGACGAAACAGGCGAGGATGTCCGTTCCGCCGGAGATCGAGGCGAGATGAACGTCCGCCTTCACGTCGGAATAGACATAGGCGAAGCCCTCCGGCGACAGCGGCGAGCCGGTGGAGGTGATCGTTCGGACGCTGGAGAGATCATGGCTCTCCATCGGCTTAAGGCCGAACTTGCGGGCGGAATCGATGTATTTCGCGCTGGTGCCGAAGAAGGTCGCACGCTCCGCGGCGACGTAGTCGAAGACGATGGTCTTGTGGGGATGGAAGGGCGAGCCGTCATAGAGCAGCAGCGTCGAGCCGCCGCCGAGCGCCGCGACCAGCCAGTTCCACATCATCCAGCCGCAGGTGGTGAAGTAGAAGACCCGCGAAGCTTCCTCGTTGCCGCAGTGGAGGAGATGCTCCTTGCGCTGCTGCAGGAGCGTGCCGCCGGCGCCGTGGACGATGCATTTGGGAACGCCGGTCGTCCCCGAGGAGAACATGATGTAGAGCGGATGGTCGAAGGGCAGGCGTTCGAAGACGAGCTCGGCCGGAGCGTAGGCGGCGAGGAAATCGGCGAGTAGCACGCCGTGATGCGCACCGGAGGCCGCCTTCGCCCCGTCCCCCAGATAGGGCACGACGATGGTCTTGCGGGGGGCGAGCTTCGCGCTGATCGCGGCGAGCTTGTCGGCGATGTCGACTTCCCTGGAGGCGTAGAAATAGCCGTCGCAGGCGATGAGCAGCTTCGGCTCGATCTGACCGAAGCGATCGAGGACGCCGCGTTCGCCGAAATCCGGCGAGCAGGAGGAGAACACCGCTCCGAGCGAAGTCGCCGCCAGCATGACGGCGACGGTCTCGGGCAGGTTCGGCATCATTGCGGCGACGCGGTCGCCGGCGACGATCCCCTCGGCGCGGAACGCCTGCTGCAGCCGCGAGACGGTGGCGCGCAGCTCGTCCCAGCTCCACCGGCAGGACACCCTGTCCTCCCCGCGGAACACCAAGGCGTCGTCCGGTCCGGTTCTGGCCAGCAAATTTTCGGCGAAGTTCAGCCTGGCGCCGGGAAAGAAGCGATCCTGGCGCATCGTCGCGCCTTCGAGGAGCGCCGTCTCGCCCTTCTCGCCGACGATGCCCACGTGATCCCAGATGAGCGACCAGAAGGCTTCGCGTTCGGTGGTTGACCACCGATGCAGTGCAGCATAGTCCTCGAAGGGGCGGCCCGTCGCTTGCGAGGCCGCGCGCATGAACCGTGTCATCGGATGGCCTTCGACCCGCGACGCCGAGGGTTTCCACAGCGGTTTCTTGGTCATTGTCCGAACTCCCACCAACCGCCTTGCTGGTGCCATACCCGTGTAACAAAGGCAACGAAGCCGCCGCTCGCCGCATGCTCGCGCGCCCACGCAATTCGGGTCGTCCGGGCTGCCCGGTGCTTTTGAAAACGCCGCCCGGCAGCTATTGAGGGGCGGGAGAATGGATGGAGATGTTGCGGCGTGCGACCTGACTGGCCAGCCGAGAGAGCGCGGGCAGACGAAGCGGCCCCGCAGGGCCGACGCTTGCGGCGGCGCTGGCTGATCGCCGCCTTCGCGGCCGTCATGGGTCTGGTCGTCGTCTTCGCCGCGGTGCTGCCCGGCCTCGCGCTCGGCTCGGATGCGGCGCGGGGCCTCGTCGTCGACCGGCTCGAAAGCCTCACCGGCCGCCACGTCTCCATCGACGGCCGCATCGATTTTTCGATCCTGCCGCGGGCCCGCCTCAGCCTCGAACAGGTGCGCCTCGGCGACGACGACTTCACCATCGACAACCTGGTCGCCCATTTCAGCCTCTTCGACGTCTTCGCCGGCAAGGGGGAGATCTCGCAGCTGGTTCTCGTGCGGCCCGAATGGCGCAGCGCACCCGAGATGAGGGAGCCCGGCAACGGCGCTGGCAGCAGCACCGGCGACGGCCTCCTGGCCGGCCTGCACACGCTGCTGTCCCGGATGGACGGGATCCGCGACGTCGAGATCCGCGACGGGCTGTTCCGGCCCGGTGGCCCGGGCTTCGCCGGCCCGCGCGGCGTCAGCAACGCCAATGTGCAGATCGTCCAGTCCGCCTCCGCCGACAGGCTGAGCATCTCCGGCGCATTCGTCTGGAACGGCCAGCCGACCTCGGTCACTCTCGACGTCGAGGCGGACGGGCCGCTGAAGGAGGGCGGCGGCAGCAGGGTCGACTTCAATCTCGACTCCCCCGCCCTCGCGGCGAACTTCTCCGGCACCGTCCGGCTCGACGATCTCAGGGCGGCGCAGGGGCGCCTCCGGCTCTCCGCCCAGTCCTTCACCCGCGCCACCGAATGGCTGTTCGCCCCCGGCATCCGTATCCCCGAGCTCGGCGCGGTCAACCTGGCCGGCAATCTCGACCTTCGCGGCGACAGCGCCGAGATTCGGGAGGCCGAGCTGAGGATCGGCGCCTCGGAGGGGCGCGGCGCCATGGAGGCGCGCTTCGAGGACGGCATGCCCGTCGTCGGCGGCACCCTCGCCTTCAACGATCTGAACCTCACCCCCATCGCCCGGTCGATCGCGCCCTATCCGCGCAACGCCCTCGATTTCGAGCGCCCGCTGGCGATCGACTTCGCCGACGCGATGCAGATGGAGATCCGGCTCTCGGCCAGCGATCTGATGCTCGGCTCGGTGCCGTTCAGGGATGTCGCGGCCGTGGTCAGCGCCGGCGGCGGCATCGCCAAGCTCGATGTCGGCGATGCCGTGGTGTTCGGCGGCCGGGGACAGGCCGCGATCACGATCGACGGGCGAACCGAGCGACCGAGCGTCGAGGGCTGGATCAGCGCCAGCGGCCTCGACACCGCCAGCATGATGTCGGGCCTGTCGATCGACGCGATCGCAGTGACCGGTCGCTCGGCGATCCGCGCCAGCCTCGAGGCGCCCGCCAGCAACTGGCGGACGATCCTCTCCGAGCTGGCGGTCGAGGCCGATTTCGACGCCCGCAACGGCGCCATCTCAGGCTTCGATCCGCGGGTCTTCGCCGAGCCCGGCGCCCGCCCCCTCGACGCGGGCACGACCGGTGGCACGATCCCCTTCACCGCGCTCGACGCCAAGCTGAAGGTCTCCGGGACGACCCTCGCCCTCGACGCCGTGACGATCCGCAACGCCGCCGGCCAGCTCACCGCCAGCGGCCGATATTTCGCCAGGAGCAACCGCATCGACGTCACCGGCGCGTTCGAGGCCGGCGAGACGGCCGTCGCTTCGGCCGACACCGCATCCGTCGAGACGGCCCCTGCCGCGAGCGCCCGGCGCGTCCAGTTCAGCATGCAGGGCGAATGGCCCAACCCGGCGGTCACGACCGTGCCGGCCGCTTCGCGGTGATGCCTGGCTGGTCGCAGCCCGCCTGATACTGACGGCCCGGGAGACTGTCTCCCGGACCCGTGTGATCGAGCCGGCGCGGCGCTGGAACAGCAAGCCTCCGGCGCCGGCCGAAGACCGGGGCCGACGGCAGGATGCGAGCGGATCACTGTCGGCTGTCTTGCTCCGCTCAAGCTCGCGGGTGCACAACCATCCGAGGATCGTCCGTCGATCCTCCCTGGAAAATCCAGCCCGCGAGACGAGACCGCCCATGCCGCGCGCCCGGACCATGATCGATCCCTCCCCCATCCGCCGCCATGCAGCCCGCGGTGGGCCGCGTGCCCGCCGCCTCCGCCTTGCCGCCGGACTCGCGGTCCTCGGCCTCCCGCTCGTCGGCCTTGCAGCCGGCCCGGCCGCTGGCCAGTCGGTGGTCAAGCTCGGAGCCGACGCTCCCGCGCCATCGGCGAGCGGCACCGACGCCGCCTGCGGCGCGCCGAAATACCACGCCGCGCTCTCCGAGATCCGGGCGAGCCGCTATCCCGCGGTCAAGGCGGCGCGGGAGGACGCCGGAGCGCCCGACGAGAGCCTGCCCGGTCGGCTGATCTTCAACCCGATCGCGGCGCCCGGAGGGGGCGAGGCCCGGCGGGCGCTGGCCGCGGCCAACCAGCTCGCGCGCTCGGGCAATCGGCCCGCCTGGATGGCGAGCAGCGATTCGCGCTGGATCATCAAGGAGGTCTCGAACGAGCTCGGGCGCTATCTCGCCCAGGACGAGACGGAGTTCCTCTGCGGCGGTGTGCCGGACTATCTGAAGACGATGCGCAGCTACCTCGCCCGGGCCGGCGGCGACCCGGCCTCCCTCGACGCGCTGAAGGCGGCGCAGACCGGGATCGCCTCTTCGAGCGTCCTCGCCACACTCGATGCGCTTCGCCCGGTTCCCCTGCCGACGCCGGCGCCCGCCATCCGGGACATGCCGGCGAGCGCCGAGCTCCGGCCCGCCGTCGGCCTCGCGACGGTGCGCAGCGCCGCGGCCGACGAGCCAGCCGCAGCCCCGCCGGCCGCTGCTGCAGGCGATGCGCCCCCTTCCGGCCAGCCGCAGCCGACGATCGACGCGGAGCCGACGGGCGGAACCGCCCCCGCCGCGACGGCGGACACGTCGTCGCCGGTCGAAGATCCCGACCTGCCACCGCTGGCGGAGCCGAAGCCGCTCGCCCTCGCCACCGACGCCGAGCGTCTGGCCGCCCTCGACGCTCTGGTGGAGGCGGCGCTGGCCAGCGGCGCGCTCCCGCAGGACGACGCCGCGATCTCGACCCGCCAGACCGCCGCGCTGGCGACGCCGTCGGATGCGATGCCCTCCGGCGCGGAGGTGGCGAATGACGGCACTGCGGAGGGGCGGCCGGTGCTCGACCGGCTCCTCACTCTTCGCCCGCTCGTCTATGGCGCGCGGCCCGAGATCCGGGACGTCGCCGTGCGTCGCCAGCTCATCGACGCCTTCGCGGCGATCGAGGTCCTCGACTATCTCGCACACCGCCCGGCCGAGAACGCGGATTCCGTCCCCGCCGCGATCGCCGGCGTCATCGACGCCATCGCCGCCGCGCATGCGAAGAATTGCGGCTGCGGCGCCGACTGACAGAGTGCCGGCAGACACCGGCGGATCCGCGGAGTCGTCACATCCAGGCTTTGGGAGACGGAGGATCAGCCGCCGGCGGCAAGTCGCTCGTCGCGGGCCTGGCGCACCAGCCGGCGCTTGTTGAGCAGCGTCGCCGCGACGACGCCGACCGAGACGGTGGCGATCAGGATGGTGCAGACGGCGTTGATCTCCGGCGTCACGCCGAGCCGGACCTGGCTGTAGATCTTCATCGGCAGGGTGGTCGCGCCCGGCCCCGTCGTGAAGGAGGCGATGACCAGATCGTCCAGCGACAGGGTGAAGGCGAGCATCCAGCCGGCCGCCACCGCCGGCCAGATCAGCGGCAGGGTGACCTGGAAGAAGGTCACCGCCGGCGTCGCCCCGAGATCCATCGCCGCGTCCTCCAGCGAGCGGTCGAAGGACATCAGCCGCGACTGCACGACCACCGTGACGAAGCACATGGTGAAGCTGATATGGGCGAGCGTCACGGTCAGGAAGCCGCGATCGAGATCGATGGCGACGAACAGCAACAGCAGCGACAGGCCGGTGATCACCTCCGGCATCACCAGCGGCGCATAGACCATGCCGGTCATCAGCGTACGGCCGGAAAACCGCTTGTAGCGCGACAGGGCGATCGCCGCCATGGTGCCGAGGATCGTCGCGACGCTGGCCGAGATCAGCCCGACCTTCAGCGTCACCCAGGCGGCGTCGAGAAGGCCGCGATTGTTCCAGAGTTCCCGGTACCAGACCGTCGAGAACCCGCCCCAGACCGTCACCAGCCGCGAGGCGTTGAAGGAATAGACGACGAGGAGGAGGATCGGCAGATAGAGGAAGGCAAAGCCGAAGACCATCGACACGACGTTGAACTTCGTGAGCCGCCAGGAGGTCATAGCCGGGCCTGCTGGCGCTGGAAGATGGCGATCGGGACGACGAGCAGCGCGACGAGGACGACGGCGACGGCAGAGGCGACCGGCCAGTCGCGGTTGGTGAAGAACTCCAGCCAGACGGTCTTGCCGATCATCAGCGTGCGCGAGCCGCCGAGGAGATCGGGAATGACGAATTCGCCCGCGGCGGGAATGAACACCAGGAAGCAGCCGGCGATGACGCCCGGCAGGGACAGCGGAAAGGTGATCGTCCAGAAGGTCTTCAGCGGCGGCGAGCCGAGATCGGCGGCGGCCTCGGTCAGGCTGTGGTCCATGCGTTCCAGGCTCGCATAGATCGGCAGCGTCATGAACGGCAGGTAGGAATAGACGATGCCGATGAAGATCGCGATCGGGGTGTTGAGGATGACCAGCGGCTGGTCGATCAGGCCGATCGTCATCAGCATCTGGTTGAACAGGCCCTCCGGCTTGAGAATCGCGATCCAGGCGTAGACGCGGATCAGGAAGCTCGTCCAGAACGGCAGGATGACCAGCATCACCAGCGTCGTGCGCCAGGCCGGCGGCGCCTTCGCCATGCCGTAGGCGAGCGGATAGGCGATGGCGAGCGTCAGCACCGTCGAGGCCGCGGCGATGGCGAGGCTGAGGGTATAGGCGTTGAAGTAGAGTTCGTCGCTGGCGATCCAGGCGTAGTTGTCGAGGGAGAGTTGCTGCAGCGCGCTCCACCAGGTGGCCGGGTCGCCGAAAGTCGGCAGATAAGGCGGCATCGCCACTGCGGTCTGCGACAGCGAGATCTTGAAGACGATCAGGAAGGGCACGAGGAACAGCCCGACCAGCCACAGGAATGGCAGGCCGATGACGACGATGCGGAAGAGGCCGCGCGAGC
>NZ_AQQS01000053.1 GCF_002088275.1 Aurantimonas sp. 22II-16-19i | reverse complement strand
CGATGTGGATGTCCTTGAAGCCGCTGACGTGGCGCTTGCAGAAGAGGTAGGGCGCGACGATCGTCCAGTGCTTGGCGCCGTCGATGTAGAAGTTGCAGACGTTGGAGTTCGATTCCCAATCGTTGAACCTTCCGCCCGGCTCACGGCTGTCTCGCACATAGGAAAGGGCATAATCGGCACCGTTCAGGAGCGCGCCGTTGACAGAAATGTCTTCCTCGTCGGTTCCGTGCGACTTGATGCCGTAGATGGCGCCGCCCGCCACCACGTTGCCCCAGATGTCGGTGATGCGAGGGAAGTATGTTTCCGACACATCGACGACCGAGTTCCACTTCAGGTTCGCTGATCCGACGCCTGGGGCGGTCGCCTTCATCACCCGGACATGGTCGAGCTGCGAGCGATAGCCCCGGGGAATGATGATGCCGTCGGCGAAGTCGTTCGGGTCGGCCTCGTTGAGCGGGCCCACCTGGACGTGGCTGAGGGTGACGCTGTTGTTGTTGTTGAGCCCGCCGGCGCTGCCGACGAACTCGAACGCCGTGCCGCTGTTGGGCTGGCCGGGGACAATCCCGACCTGGTCCAACACCACCGAATGCTGGCGACCGACGCCGGTGCCGTTGAATTTCAGTCCGCCGTCCGCGTTCTTGACGAGGAATGTCTGGCTGTTCAGCCCGCTGCCGAAGATGGCCAGATGTTCGCCCGGCGACGTGCCGCTGAGGTCAATGACAACCCGGCTGGAAAGGGTCAGCTTGCCCGTGGCTTCGCCGCGCAGATTACTGTCGCGAAGGGTTGCGAGCCATGTAGCTACCGCCGGAGCATCATTGGACCCGTCCCGCTTGGCGCCGGCCTGGGTCGGCGTCGCAGTGTCCGCGCTGGCCGTTTTGACCTTCCCGAGTTCTTCGTCGACCTTGTAGATGGCCGAGCGAAGCCGATGGGTGTCAGTCTGCGCCGAGTTGTTGAGCTTGCTGACCAGCGGAAGATCGAAGTTCGGCGTCCGCTCGTCGACGACAGGCTCGATTGCCGGCGGATCGAAATCGGGCATGGTTCATCCCAAAGAAAAGGCCCGCGCGATGGCGGGCCGGACAGGAGGCTTGGGTGGGGTTGGCGGCGCTATTCGCCGGGCCACCCGTCATCGACGACGATGGCCGCCAAGGCTAGCGCATCGGCCGCGGCAAGGGCCGCATTCTTCAGGTTGCGGGCGTGGATGATCAGGGCCGACTTCCACTGGCCGAGCGAGCGCACCGCCAGCGCCCCGGTCGCGGCCGAGGTCTCGAAGACGTCGTTGCCGGCGTCGATCACCTCGACCATCGTCTCGGGATCCATTGCGCTCCAGAGCCCATGCAGGGCGAGCCAGTTGGCCTGGTCCTCGATCGTCCGGCAGTCCAGTGTGCGGACCCCGGCCGCGGCGCCGAAATTGTGCTGATAGCCGGCGGCGATGATGGCATCCCGGCGGGTGTCGATCCCGCCGCAGAGCATCGCCTTCTGGCCGGCTAGGTCCATCTCCGGCATCGTTTCGCCAGGCGTCACCACGACGCCCGCCGGCACGGCGACGACCTCGACGCCGTCGCCATAGGCCGAGGCCGGCACGTTCTGATCGTCTTCATGGGTTGCGAGGACGATCCCGCCTTTCACATAGGCCCGCATCAGAACACCTGCAGATAGGAGTTGTTGTTCCCGACCGTCCCGGCCGCCGGCGAAAGGCCGACGAGGTTCGAGCACGTCGTGAGGAAGATCTGCGAGCCGATGCTGGCAAAGGCCGAAATCGCTGCGCCGCCGGTCGTATTCAGGTCGGCATTGGTGAGAGAGACGTGACCGTCGTCCAGCGCCGAAACGTTGCGCAGGCCGTTCGCTTTGGCCGTGATCGCGTTGGCGGTGTTCGTCGTCCCGAAGATCCTGGCTCGGATGCAGTAGAGCCCGGTGGTGCCGTTGTTATCGAAGTGCCCGGACCCGCTGATCTCCATCATCGCCCCGTCGCGCACGAACGCCCCTTCGGCTCCGTTGTAGATGCACATGACGTTGCTGCCGAGCGCATACCCGCCATCGTTCGCGAGCAGGCCGATGCCGGCGTTGTGGCAGAAGATGACGTTGAACAGCGACGCCGAGCCGCCGGAGCGGACGAGACCGCCGCTGTCGAAGCCAATGAAGGCGCAGCTCTCGATCGAGCCGGAGGCCGGCCCGTCGCCGCCGAATTCGCCGGAGACGAACTGCTCCGTCGTGCCGAAGTAGATGCCGCCCTTGATGCCGGCGCCGATGAAGGCGATGTTCTTCATCAGCGACAGGCCGGCGCGCCCGACGACGATGCCGTCGCCGGCGCATTCGATCTTGACGGCGAAGCGGGCCCGGATCGTCGCCTCGTCGGTGGCTCGGGTGCCGTTTAGGTTGGCGCGAGTGGGGAACGCACCGAGCATCGTCGCGCCGGAGATGGTGACCGAAAGTCCGTCGGGGTGGGACAGATCAAGTTCGTCGACGGTCTCCGAATAGGTGCCCGCCGCGATCGCGATGTCCACCGTGGCGTTGCCCATGATCCGGCGCAGGCGCAGCCAGGCGAGAGCCGACGACAGCTTGTCGAAGGGATCGCCGGCGAATGGATCGACCGGCGTCGGCGAGCCGAGGGTCGTGACGTTGATCGTCAGATCCTGGGTGATCAGCGGCGCAGCGGCGATGATCGCCTGGTAGAGCTGCGTCGTGTCGTTCGGATCCTGTGCCGACCGGAACGTGCCGTCGCCCAAGACCTTGTCGATGACGTAACCGATTTCCCGCTGCGGATGCTCGATCGCCTTGGCCGGCGGAATGGAACCGAGGATCGCGCCCGGCGTGTCCTCGTCGACATAGGGCGCGTTCGGATCGGGATTGCCCCCGACGACGTATGGCGGACGGTATTCCATTCTCAGCCTCTCAAAACGAAAAGGACCGGCGAAGCGCCAGCCCTTGCGTGATCGTCTCCGCCGGTCGGGCGGTCAGACGTCATAGAAGCCCCATGGCGCGCTCTGCCATTCGTGGGGCCATGTGCCGTAGGTCGGCAGGGCGTCCTTGGCGTAGCGGAAGACCGCCTTGAACGGCGCCGGCTCTACCGCCTCGAACAGGCAGATCAGCTCCTGGATGCCGACGATCTCGAACAGCGGATCGCGGCCGACGCGGCTCTTGCCGACCCGGAAATATTCCCGCCGAAGGTCGTAGACATGGACGACCCAGTAGCCCTCCTGCGAGGGCGAGCCGACGAAGTGCTGCCCGCCGCAGCGCGAATAGCCGCAGCGAAAGCCGAAGCGCTCCTCGATCTTGATCCGGAAGCCGGCGAAGTGGGCCAGCCGGACGAAGTCCTGCGGCGTGATCGTGCCGGTGGACCGGATCTTGTTGAGAAGGGTGTAGAACCGCGTCTCGTAGCTCTGGTCCGGCCGGGCGCAGTCGCTCGGCAGGCCGTATTCCCGTTCCCAGTCGACCAGCCGCTCGCGCAGCGACAGGACGAACCATTCCTTCGATTCCTCGAAGGCCAGCCGATACAGCTCCGCCACGGGCGCCAGCAGCGCGCGGGTGAGCTTCGCCCAGTTCGAGCCCTCGTCGATGGCCTGTCCGTCCGGCGAGCCCCAGGCGGCCCCCTTGGGCCACAGCGACAGCGCCGCCGGCAGAAGATCCTCGACATCGGGATCGGACAGCGCGTCGCTGCGATCGACATAGAGCTCGGACCCGGCCGCCGCCGGCTCGTATTCGGTCCAGACGTTGCGGGCCGGATCACGCATAGGTCACGGTTCCCAGAACGGGATAGCGGCCGAGCGCGAAGGTGACGTCGGCCGCAGGTGCGACGAGGACATGTCGGTCCTCGCCAGTGACGCCGGAGATGGCCTCGCCGATCCACGACCGCGACAGGACGAAGGTGTCGTCCGGCATCGAGGGATAGGCTCGCTCCAGCAGCATCGCCTTGATCGCCGCCGAGATCGAGGCCCGGATGTCAGCCGTGTCCTGGTTGAGACCGGAGATCGTCACCGGCACCGCGACGGCCACCGGCGCCAGCGCCTCGGCATCGACCCGGATCATCCGCCGCGCATCGATTGCCGCCGTCACTACCGCGGCGTCGGCGCTCTCCGGAATGAGGTTGGTCCGGCCCTCGAAAAGAAAGAACACCCCGATCGAGCCGATGCCGTCCGTCATGCGGTAGGCCCATGCCTTGACGACGCCGGGGACGGCCAAGGCGAACTGCTCGTAATCGGCCAGGGATCCGCCCTGCGGAGGACGACGCTTGCGATCCAGCGCCCTCGCCCGCAGGCTTTCGATGTCCTCGCGATCCGCACCACCGCCGAGCCCGGCATCGCCGACCAGAAAGGTGTCGCCCAGCGTCGGATAGAGGCCGGCATCGGCGAGGAGCATTTCGCCCGCCGCCTCGCGGTTGGCCGCCGATCCTGTCGCCTCCGAGACGACGGTGAAGGTGACGGCGCCGAGATCGGTGGCCGTGGCCGGCGCCGTCGTCACATAGGTCTGGTCCGCAGACAGAAAGCGGATGCCGGCGGGATAGGTGCGATCCGCCGCGCCGGTGCCGGTGATCAGCCCCGTGGCCGCCGTCGCCGCCTTGCGGATGATCTGGTACTCGGCGGCATGCGCCTCGATCGTGCGCTCGTCGGTGGCGGAATGAAGGTGCAGCTGCTTGGAGATCCAGCCGAGCCGCTGGTCGTAGAGTTCGACCAGCATGGCCTCGACCTTGCCGATGACATAGAGCACGTTGCCCTTGATGCCGGCGTCGGTCCCGGGGAAATACTGGCGGATCGCGCAGCGCACCTGCCGGTGGATCGTCGTCAGGTCACGCGGCTGATAGGGCATCGAGACCATCCCATAGGACTGCAAAGCGCTCGTGATAGGTGACCGTGCCCTCGCGGCCGTAGCCGGCGATGGTGAGGTCGAGGCGGTTGCGGACGTTGCCGGCCTTGGCCGCCACGTCGAAGCGGACGAACACCCTCTGATCAATCAATGGCTGCAGGGCGATCGTCGCGTATTCCTCGGCTTGGCTCGCGATGTCCGCCGTCAGCGCCGCGCGGCGCAGGAGCCAGAGCTTGGAGCCCAGCGCATGCTCGCCCGGCTCAAGGTCGAAGCCGTCGCCGGGCCAGCCCTGGTTGCGGTCGCCGTCCCGAAGCTCGGTCGGATCGACGCGGATGTCGGTCATGAGCGCGATGATCACCGCCGTCTGCAGCGGCTGGTCGGCCTTGAGCCCGGCCGGGTTGATCGGATCCGTCAGGGAAGACAGCGCCAGGTCGCCGATCTCGCCGTTCCAGACGATGTCGGGCGAGAGCTGCGGTTCCTCGACCTCGGAAAGCGGGATGATCCTCACGTCAGGAACACCTTGGTTGCGAAGCCGCCGACATCGGTATGGCCGGCGCTGTCGATCGTGCCGGACTTCGAAGCCGGGACGCCGCCCTCGCCGCCGATGTGGACCTCACCGTCAAGGATGATCTGCGGCGCCGTCAGGCGGATTTCCGCCGAGTGGACGATCCGGATCTTCGCCGCAACGATGGAGACGATGTTCCCCGCCGCGTCATAGATCGCCGTCCCGCCGGCGGTCAGGAGATCGCCCTGCGGCCGCAGCGACGGGTTCTCCCCGCCGACCACATAGGCCGAGTCCCGATTGCCCCGGACGCCCGTGAGAAGCCCGATGCCGCCGGCGACCGGGTGCGATGCGAAGCCATGCGGCTCGATCCGGTGGACGCTCTCATAGCCATCGCCGGCAAAGCCCTTGCCGTTGACGAACTGCTGCCCGCCCCGGTGCTCGACGGACCCGTCGAGTTCGAAGCGCGTGAAACCACTGTCGGCCATGATGTTCCTCAGTCCGCCCGGAAGGTCGGGATCGGCACCGCCGGCGCCGACCAGCTGTCGGCGCTCTTGCCGCGCGGGTTCTCGCCGCCGAGCGCGCGGGGATCCTTGAGCGTCAGCGTCGCCTTGGTGCCGCCGCCCTGCCCGTCGGAAGCCTCTTGCTCGAACACGATGCTGGCGATGGTCATCTGCTGCTCGATCCCGAAGGCCGGGATGATGACCTCGATCGTCTTGTTCGCCTCGAACAGCTGCCCGTTGGAACGCCAGCCCGGCGTCGTGACGGTGCATTCCTTGGAGGATCCGGCCGCGCGCTTGGCTTCCCAGGCCGCCCGGTCCTTCAGCCGCTCGCTCGTCGCCTCGCCCTCGTGAACCTTGATCAGGGGCCGCTTGCGCTTGCCCCCGGCCGATGCCTCGCCGACCGGCCGAAGAGCGGTCTTGGAGGTGCCCTCTGACGCCTGCCCCCGGACCTTGATTTCCGAGAAGGTGCCGCGCCCGGAGATCGTCGCCGTGGCCTGCTCGATGTTGACGCCCTCGCGCAGCGCGCCGGCCACCTTGCCGTCCGGCCCCTTGGAGAGCTTCAGCTTGCCCTCGGCGGTGTCGTGGATCAGCACGCCAAGCGCCCGCGCTTCGGTCTCCAGCGTCTGGAACCACGTCTCCCCAAGCCTCAGCTTGTGGAACTTCTTCTTTGCCGTCTGGATCGTCGTCTCGATCCCGATGCCCAGCGTGTCGAAGGTCTCGGCAATGCCCTTCAGGTCGAGGTCTTTCGCAAGCCCCGTCGGATGGTCGACAGAGGCCTCTGTGGCGTCGACAGACCGCGACACCACCGTGAGGGCGTAGGACCGCTGATCGGCCGACAGAGAGCCCCGGACGTCCCGCGTGTAGCCGGTCAGCCAGAGTTCCCCCGAGACCTTGATCGTGGCCTCCTCGTCCGGCCCGCAGGGTGGCCCCGGCTGGATCCAGGCGATGTCGAAGGACGCTTCCCGCGACACCTCCTCGGCCGACACCCGCAGCTCGACGCGCGTGAAGGCCAGCGGCTTGCCGGCCACTTCGAGAACGACGGTTTCCCAGGCCATGTCAGATCACGATCAGCCCGACGAAGGCGACGAGGAGAGCGGTCCCAATCATCGCGCAGAACACCTTGTCCGGGTAGGTCCGCCACACCCAGGCGAGGCCGACGATGATTGCTGCCAGAAACAGCGCGGCGGTCGCAATGAGGTGTGCTGTCATGACGACAGAGCCTCGATCGAGACCGGCATCAGCATGGCCGTCGACACCCGGTTGCGCCGCACCAGCTCGGCGCCGCGCGTCGGGTCGCCGTAAAGCTCCCACGCGATGACGCTGGCAGGCAGCGAGAGATTGGTCTCGACGCGCACCACGGGGCTCTTGTCCGCCGCCAGCGCCGAGATCTGCAAGATGGCCGTCCCGACCAGCGAGACGATCCATTCCAAGACGTCTGCCCCGAAGGCGGTCGCGATCGGCCCATAGTCCGCGTCGGCCCGCGCCGCGAGCAGAGACCGCGCCGCGACGGCATCGCGCCGGCTTTCGAAGTCCGCCCGCACCACCGCCGCGCACCAGGTCACGAGGAAGCCCAGCCGATAGACGACGCCGGTCTCCTCGCGCCGCCGCAGCGCGTCGATCAGCGCCGCCGGATCGGCCGCGGCCTCGCCCAGCTCCCGGCAGACCGTCAGATAGGCCTCGGCCCCCGCCGCGCCGCCCGCCGAAATGGCGATGGCCTTGCGCCGGAGCACGACGGAATCGTCCGCATCCGTGACATGGGCGCCGAGGAGATCGAAGACCCAGGACATCAGAGCGAAACCCCTGCGGAGAGATTGGCCGAAGCCCCGATCGACAGCGGCCCGACCGCGGCCGAGAACGAAGCCGACACGCCGACCGACAGCGACACGCCGGACAGCCCGGCCGAGAACGAAGCGCTGATCGCCGCGCCAGGCGACGGAGACGCAGCCCCGTCCGATCCCGCTGCGATGAAGATCATGTCGTAGGCGATGAAGCCGTTTTTATCCTTGTCCCGGTTGCGGCGAAACCCGTCGCAATGGGCGAAGACGGCGTCCATCGGAAGGGACAGGAGCCCCGGCCCTTCCGAATTGCAGACGGCTTCGAGCCGCTTGCCCTCGCCGATCACGCCGTCCGAGGCGACATAGGCCGTCGGCCGCCAGATGCCCTCGCGCAGCCCCATGTCCTCGGACAGGTGAGACCCGCCGGGGATGGCATGCACCGCCACCCGGCGCCCGCCCTGCAGCTCGTCGATCTCGACCCAGAAGCCGGCGCCCTTGAAGGACGCCCGTCCGCCGTTGCGGAAGGCGCGGGACCAGTCGACCATCATCCGCCCCCTGGCTGGCCGGCATCCGGCATGGTGGTGGCCGAAGCCTTATTGGCGCCCGGCAGCCGCCCGGTCTTGCCGGCGCTCGGAACCGATACGCTGGAGTTGAACGCCCGAGCCGCCGCTCCGCCGAAGGCCGCGCCCGCCGCCGAGGCCTGCGAGTTCAGAGCCGCGCCAGCCGCATTGGAGAACGCCGCGCCCGCCTCGGCGCCCTTCGCCGGCAGCTGCGCGCCACCTTCGAGAAGCGCCGCGCGCATTTGGTCGATGCCCTGGATCTCCGGGTCTTCGATCTTGAGCCGGCTTTCGTCGAACCCCGCCCCGGGCCGGGGCGCCGGCTGCGGCACCGGAGTGCCACCATGACGCCCGGGAAAGTCCGGCATCATCACCCGCGGCGTGAACTTCGGCTCCGGCTTGGCGATGGCGCCCGGGTCGACCGTCTTGCCGTAGCGCTGCTTGTAGTAATCCGAGACGTCGGAATCCGAGACGCCCATGCGCGCACGGTTCGCCTTCATGGCGTCGAGGTCTCGCCTCTGCCCTGTCGGCGATAGCCCGTTGGCGCGCCGCAGCGCCACGGTCGACGTCGCCAGCGCCTTGCCGAGCCCGACGCCGCCCATGTCACGGGCGCCCATGGCGCCGACAGCCCCTGACTTCGGGCTCTTGTCGGCCAGCGCCTTGATGGTCTTCGCCGCAATCGCGTCAGCGTCCTGCTGGGCGCCAACGCCCCAGGGATCGTTGATCTTGTCCCAGAGCGTGCGCGGCCCGTCGAAATCGCCGGACTTATTGCCGCCCATCGCCGTCGACAGCGCGGCCCAAGATGTCTCGACGCCCTTGATCGCCGAGCCCAGTTGGTTGACCATCGTCGTGACGTCGCCGAGGACATCGCCCGCCGGCGCGATGATCAGGTCGCCGAGGTCGATCTGAAGCTTCTCCAGATTGGCCTTGAACACCTTCCACTTCGATTCCAGCGTGTCGAGCTTGAGCTGGTAGCCCTTGCCGAGCGATCCGACATATTGCGACGGGTCGTTCGCCGTCGCCATGCGGGTCTGCAAAAGATCGAGGGACGAAACCAGGCGGTTGACCTTGCTGGCGTGTTCCAGCCCGACGATGTCCGTGAGAAGCTCGGTGCGCTTGAACTTGTCGAGTCTCTGGAGCCGTTTCAGGAAGTCGATGAGGGCGCCGTTGGCGTCTTCCTTCATCAGCTCCGTGAAATTCTCCGTCCGGCCATAGAGCTTGTCGAAGGCCTGCATCGAGGCCTTGGTGTTCTTCGGGTTGAGCAGCTTCGTCGACAGCGCGTTCATCGCCGTCGCCGCCTGCTCTGCTGGCATCTTCAGGTCGAGCAGCGTGCCACCGAGCGCCGCGATGTTCTCCTTGGACATCCCCATGTCCTTGAGCTGCGCGCCCGTCCGGTCGAGGAAGTCGACGATGTCCCGCTCGTCGGAAATGCCTGCATCGGCCAGCGTGTTGATCAGATCGGCGAAGGGCCGCATCTCGCTCTGGGTGAGCTTCAGGCTTTCCTTGAAGCCGGCGAAGGCGTTGCCGCTGGCCTCGCCGGTCATCTCCCAGGCGTCGGCCGCCTGCGCCGACAGGACGACGAAGTCGCGCATTTCGTTGATCGGGATGCCGGAGGCGATGCCGCGCTGGTAGGCCTCGGCGATCTCCGCCGGGTTCATCGCCACCTGGCCGCTTTCGACGATGCCGAGGATCTCGCTCTTGACCTTTTCCAGCGCCCGCGCCGACAGGTCGCCCTTCTTGCGGATGCCGACCAGTGCCGTCTCGAATTGCGCCGCGGTCTTCAGCGTGTCGCCGGCGCCGAACGCCGCGGCCACCGGCGCCGCCGCCATCATCGCCGTGCGGGCATAGCCGGCCATGCCGCGCTCGGCCCGGCCAAGGAGCGAGTTCTGCTTCTCGATCTGCGCCGACTTCTTGTCGACGCGATCAAGATTCTTCGACACGCTGTCGAAGGCCTTCCGCGTCCGGTCGATCGCGGTTAGCTTGAGACGGGCTTCGATGTCTTTTGCCACTGTAAAGCCCTATCGCCCGAAAGCTTTTGAGGAGACAATCGACATGGAAGAAATCCAGATGGCCGCCGCGATCATCGCCTTCGCAGGTCTCGCTTTGGCCTGGTGCGCGCCGCATCTTCTCTTGTTCATTGGCGGTGTCGTGCTGATCTTCTTCGGCGCGGTATCGGGGGCGCTCTCACCGCAACCGATGCATCTTCTCGTCTTCGGCTTCGGGGCTTTCATGCTCTGCGCCGCGCCGGTCGTTCACGCCGCCCTTGGGCACATCGCCCGGTCACGGGTGACGGCCCCGTCCGCTGCGGAGCCGATCGCGACCGAGCCAGCCAGCCCGCCACGTCAGCGGCAGACGTCCGACGACTACTTCCGGCGCCTGCAGTCGACGCGGCCCATCGGGACGCCGGACTGAGAGCCGGATCACTTGCCGCGTCCGGCTTCCCTCCATGCCGCAGCACGCTCGAACCAGCCGGCGATCTCGTCGAGCGTCATGTCGCCGACGGTGCCGGCGTCCCACCGGAACCCGAAAACGAGGATGTCCGCTTGACGAACAGCGGACTCGCATCGATAAAAAAATCGCGAAACCGGTAGTAAACCGCCTCGCCGTCCGCATAGTCGAGGTCCTGGATGGCGCCGGGTGCGACGTCCATCAGCAGGCGATCGACATACTTCCACACCACCGCGTCGTCCCAGATGGCCTGATCGCGGATGACTTCGAAGGGCGGACCAAGCGCGATCCGGTCCTTCAGCTTCGGCTCGCGGAACCGCAGCTCGTCGAAGGGCTTCGACCCGTGGTCGTAGCGCCGCGACAGCGTGACGACGATCTCCGACATCAGCCGGTGATCCTGCGGTAGCTGTCGGACTGGATCATCAGACCGGTCAGCTCGCCGTTCTCACGGTTCACCTGGGCGTCGCCGGTGATGCGCCCGCTGACGAAGACATGCGTCACGCCGGAGAACTCCTCGACGATGTAGATGTCCTGACTGCCGGCGCGCAGGATGTCGCTGAGATTGTCGCCGACATCCTCCAGCGTCAGCTCTGCGGACGGCGCCCGAAGCGCTGCAGCGTAGGAGTTGATGCCGTTCTGGTTGCGGATGGCCTCGGTCGAGAGATCGGCCGGGTTCATCGTCACCGCCGAGCGCAGCGTGTAAGCGGTGCCCGACGAGCCGCGCATCCGCATCTCGCCGCCGAAATTGTTTCCTGCCATGGGTCAGATCCTTCTTCAGGCGGCGACGGTCTGAGACCGGTACTCGCTGTAAATCGTCGCGTTGGCGGCGATCACGTCGAGCGGGTTGATCATGTCTAGCGGCGCGAAAATATCCACGCGGTTCGGATTGTCGGCGTTGCGCTGGACGTCCAGGCGATCGGCGAACTCGGCGATGTTGTCGAGCACGCCCGGCATCTCGGCCGCCGTCTCCATCATCGTCGCCTTGATGTCCTTCACGGTCGTGATCGCCAGGAGATCGCCCGGGTTGGAATTGGCGATGCCCTTCTGCCCGTGCTCCGACTGCAGCCGGGCCCGGAAGCGCCGCAGCGCATAGATCACCTGGCCGATCTTCTGGATGTCCCGGAAGGTCGTGTCGACGTTGCCGGCGCCGTCGGTGCGCGACATGGTCACGGTCTTGTCGATCGTCACCGCACCGTCAGAACGGACCATCCACGTCGAGATGCCGGAGGTCAGGAAGGCGTCGCGGGTGGCGTAGTCGTTCAGCCACAGCGAGCGATCCCGCGGCGCGAGAACCTGCTGGACCTCAAGGCCGGTCTGGTTGCGCGAGACGTTGCCGAGCGCGCCGTCGGACAGCCACGGCACCTGCCGGGCAACCTCGGCGGAGACGAACTCCCAGGGCGGGGTCGCGTTGCCGGCGCTGGTGATCTGCGGGATGACCGAGACGTGCCGCGTGTCCTTCGTCAGGCCGAAGGTGGTCATGGCCGAGGTCGACGCCGTCTTGACCGCGAAGACGTGGCCATAGGCCTGCCGGTTCCACGCCCACCGCCCGGAGGTATCGTTCATCAGCGACAGGTAGCGGGCGAAGTTGGTGTCGTCCGCCCATGGCGAAACCGTCCAGTCGAAGGGATCGTCGGCATACTGCGCCAGGAGGCCGGAGAGATCGGGATCGCCGGCGCCCGGCGTCGTGGTGGCATAGGTCAGGGCCGCGCCTGCGAAGGCGTTGGAGGCGACCGTCGTCGGCGCGTGGATGTCGACCGTTCCGAAGATCGCGCCCTTGTGGCGGGCCGTCAGGGTCACGACGGCGCCGATCACGCTGGAGGTGTAGGGCAGCGCCGCCAGGGTGAGCGGATCCTGATAGGCGTTGATCGCGGCATTCAGCGCGGCCGCGACATCGCCGACGGCATCGCCGGCGGAAATCTCCACCTGCAGCGTGCGGCCCGCGATCTGGATCACGCCGACGCCACCGGCAGCCGGAACGCTCGCGACCGTGATGGTGCGGATCTCGGCGGTGCCGACTTCCGTCGCGGCGCCGACCCAGATTTCCTGCGCCGGGGCGTTGGCCCGGGCGACCCGGAACATCTCGGCAAGCATCGAGCCCTTGCCGCAGAGCGACACCGCCTCGCGCATCGTCTGGACCGGCGTCAGGGTGTCCACGGCCAGCGAGCCGGCGGTGGTCTTGTAGCCGAGCAGCACGAGCCGCGACTGGCTCTCGAACTGGCCGCCGGAGTTCACCTCGAAGGAGATGATGGGGGCGACGATGTTGCCCGGAATGCTATTGAAGCCGATCGCCATCAGGCCGCTCCCTTGCTCTTGGTGGATTTGCGATCCCCGCCGTCATCGGCGGGCTCGATCTCTGCGATGCAGCCTTCCTTGAGAAGGCGGCGGGTGAAGGCCTCGCTGTCTTCCATCGTCTCGCCGTCGGCGCGGAACTCGCGGCCGCGATAGGGCAGCCGCTCGTCGCTGTTGACGAGCCGGTAGCGTTTCAGAGCCATTGGGGTGTCCTTCAGAAGGTGACGACGGCGTCGGGCGTGTCGCCCGGATCCTGCGGCGCATCGCCGGCGCCGACGGGCGCGACAAGGCCGATGGTCGCAAGCGGCACGGGGGCCGCCGGCGCGGTGAAATAGGTGGCGAGATCGTCGAGCCGGCCTCTCGCATAGGAGGCGGCGGGAAGCGCCAGGCGCAGCCGCTCGACCGAGGTCGGCAGCGCGGTCGAGCCGAAGTCGTCGTCGGCGATGTCGCAGCGCAGCGTCATGATTTCGCGGTGCCAGCGCAGTCCCATCTCCGGCAGGATGAAGGGCTCGATGACGATCTCGGTGATCACCTTGGAGACCATCCGGAAGCCCGCCGCCGTCTCGCCCCGGGCCAGCACATACCGCACTTGGGCGACGAGCGAGGCGAGCACGAGCCGCGCCTTGGGATCGGAGCCGGCGAGCGGCATGGTGGAGGTCTCGCCTTCGTCCGTGGCCGAGACGGCGAGATCGCAGACCACCGCCAGCGACGCAGAGGCAAAGCCGATTGGCCCGGCCGACGTCATCGGCCCGCGACGCTCGATCTTCTTGTCCTCGGTGTAGAGGCTGATCGACGGGGTATAGACGAGGCTGTCGTCGAGTTCATCGACGCCGATCCCGCGGGAATCGAAGACGCGGTCGCCGGCCAATGTCGGGAAGCCGGTGCCAGCCGCGAGCGCGGCAGTCGGGCACAGCGCCTCATAGGCGGCAAGCCGCAGGGCTTCGGCCGTCAACATCAGGCGGTTCCGATCCTGTTCAGCCAAAAGCCGACGCGCCCGGTCTCGTCGTCGTCGACCGTGACAATCTGGTAATGCGTGTCGTCGGAGACCCGCCGCAACCGGTCGCCGGTCTTGGGCATCCATGCGAGGGCGCTGACGAAAGCGGTGGCGAGGATGGTTGTCACCCGCCGCGGCGCCCGATCGTCCGGCGCGGTGCGGTTGCTGGTTCCGAGCCCGGTCGAGGACGGCTCGTAGTCGAGCGTCCCCATGAAGGGCAGCGGCAAGACGTCGGGATCCGGAACAGGTTCGGACCCGCGCGCTGCGCCGGCAGCCCGGTGCATTTTGACCGCCTCGAATTCGGTCTCGTCGAAGGCCGCGGCGAGCACAAGGTCCGCCGCGGCGAGATGAGCGGAGAAGCTCATGGTTTCAGGAACCGGTGCTGATCGAAGGCTTCGTTTTTGCCTCTGCCTTCGGCGGTTTCTCAGACAAGTCGTAGTGCTGACCCGGGCGCAGGAACACGCCGTTATAGTACCCGGCCGAAACAACCTTGATCTTTGCCATCGATGTTCTCCATCAAATTCCGGTGGCTGAACGTGCCACCGAAGGGCCGCCTTACTTCCCCCGCGCGAAGCCTTAGCGGCCGCGAGCCGAGTAGAGCATTTCCGGGCGCGTGCAGATGAACAGCGGATAGCTGTACATCTCGACGCGGCGGAAGGCGTTGCGACCGGATGGATCAGGCAGGATCATGCCGTATTTCTCCTTGCCGCGCTGATTGACGTAGGGCTCGAATTCGGCCGGGGCCCAGCCGACCTGGAACGCACCGCGCGCATTGACCGGGAAGAACTTCGCCTTGTCGGTACCGACCGAGATGCTCGTTCCGTCGTCCGTGCCGCGATAGTTGTGCCAGGTTATGTTGCCGAAGGAGAATGCCCCGTAGGCCGCTCCGGCAGTCTGCAGGTCGGCCGCGGCAGCCCACTGGAGATAGAACTTCTCGACATTCGGATGGGAGATCAGATCGTCGTAGAAGGTGTCGCCGACGATGGCGTGGATCTCGGTCGAAGGCGTCCAGACGCCCTTCGCCGCCGTCTTCATGCCGCGCTCGACTTCCTTGCATTTGCCGCGAACGTTCGTTCCCGGCGTTCCGAGCGCGAAGTTGATTTCGGTCGGCTGCGTGATATCCCAGTTCGTGTACCAGTTTTCGAGGACAGTCGTTCCGTCGGAGTCGTAGACGATTCCCTGGATGGCGCCGAGCCGCTGATGCTCCCAGGTCAGCTCCATGTCGTCCTGAATATCGGCCATGCGATCGACGACCTCGGCCTGCATATCGCGAACGGCCATATCCATCGGCATCCCGAGCACGCCCTGGAGCTCCTCGGCATAGATGGTCGACCCCTCGGCCAGGCGCTTGGTCTTGAAAGGCCTGACGTCGGAGCCTTTGAGGTTCAGCTCCTCAGGCGGCTCACCGGTCTGGGACGTCGGGATGAGAGCCAGCTTTCCTTCCTTCTTCGCGATCGCGATGAAGCGCGAGCGCGAATAGATGGGCCGGAAGAGGTTGAGAGACCCGAGAAGCTGCGGCTTGTAGTCGATTTTCTGAACGACTTCCTCGTTCAGCTCGACGACGCCGAAGGCATCCTGGTCAAAGATATTCAAGACCGAAGTCATGTCGTGTTTTCTCCTTCGGGCGTCAGCGCGCGATGATGCCGAGAGCGGCAAGTTGAGCGAGAGCCGCATTGCGTTCGGCGTCGATGATGTCGTCCGGCCAGATCAGCTGCTCGGCGACGACTTCGCTGTCGCGGGCGGTGATCACCCTCTCGACGTCGGCCGACGTGGCATCGCAGCCCTCCCACAGGATGCCGGCGGCGGTCTGCGACCCGTCGGCGCCGTCCTGATCGAACTGCACGTATTTTCCGGATGCCGTGACCTTGCCGAGAACGGTGGCTGCTTTCAGCACACCAGCGCCGGACGCGATGGTCACCTTTTCTCGCGAACGGTACATGCCGTTCGCCTCGGAAACGAGATAATGCGCCGTCGCCTGGCGCGTGTCGGTGAGCGTAACCATGTTCGGTTCCCCTTAGCGCGCGCGGCGCTTGTTGGCGGAAGCGACAACGTCGCCCCATCCGGTGGACTTGGTGCCCGGCTGGCCGCCGGGCTGCGGAACGCCGCCGGACATCCGAGCCTTCGCGTAATCCTCGACGGTGGGCGCCGCCGGCTCCTGTTGAGCAGCCTCGGCCTTCGGCGCCTTGGCGAGCGTCGCCTTGATCGCCTCGTCCGACATTTCCGTCTCGATGAGGTGCTCGGCGAGTCCCTCACGGCCCTTCGTCTCATCGAAGGCCATGACGGCCTTGCGCCGTGCCTGGTAGGCGGCGACGGCACCCTTCGCGCCTTCGGCCTTGGCGGCTTCGAGCTTGGCGGAGATATCCCCGCCGTCCTTATTCTCCGACATGGATGTCTCCTTGTTTTGCCGGGGTTGCGTGGCGGGCGGGGCCGCCGCTGTGGCGCCGTCGAGGCGCCAATCCTTTTTCTTCGCCAGCGCGACGAGGCGCTTCGGCGCATGGGCATAGGCCCCGTAATCGAAGGCCGTGGCCTTGGCCTCGATCTTGATGACTTTGCCGCCGACGCTGTCGGCAAACCCGGCCGCGACCGCAGCTTCCGGGTCGAACCACGTCTCGGCTGCCAGCATGGCTCGGATCTCGTCTTCCGGCTTTCCTGAGCGAGCCGAGTAGACGCGGGCGAAAGTGGTGGTGAACGCCGCCTGCTCTTCTGCAGCAGTGCGCAGCCGGGCAGCATTGGCCGACAGCAGCGAGACCATCGGCTCGTGGATCATGTAGACAGAGCCGGGATTCATCACGACACGGTCGCCGCCGCACGCGATCAGCGATGCCGATGAAAGCGCCATGCCTTCGATCACGATCGTCGTGGTGCCGGCGCGAGCCGCGAAGGCGTTCCTGATTGACGACCCGTCATCCACATAGCCGCCCGGGCTGTTCAGGTGGACCGTCAGCTCCGAGTCATCATCGATCGCGGCCAGAGCCGTCACGACCTCTGGATAGGTGAAATAATCGTCGAAATAGTCGAGACCCACGGTACCGTTCAGGTACAGGTGCGACCCGTTGGCGATGACTGGCATGGTGGATTCCTCAGCAGCTCGGCGTGAACCGGAAGCGTTTCGCGTAGCGGCGCCGCAGCCCGCCGGTCTTCTCGGCACAGAGCGCCTGCAGCCGGGCGAGTTCGGCGTCGATCCCGGTCATGTCCGACTTGCCGTAGCGGACCCGGCGGTTGGTGATCGCCGACTTGATCTCGACTTCCTCGACCCGTTCCCCGGAGATGAACCGGAGCTTGACGTTGTAGAGGGCCTGCCAGAGGGCGCACGGATCGTCCGGGTCGACCGAGACGCCGCCGACGAGGATCGGGTCAGCCATTGGCCGGCGCTCCTTCGATGGCGGTTTCTGCCGCGGGCTCTGCTACTGCCAGCTTGGCCGGGACATAGGGATCGCCCATGCCCAGCCCCTCATAGAGCGCGATGTCCTCGGCCCGCATTTGCGCGATGTCCTGCGGGTCGTAGCCAACCGCCGTGCTCTCGATCGCCAGCGAGGAGGTCCGGTTGCCCAGCCGCTCCGTCGCCGCCTTGGCGCTCTTCAGATCGTCTGCCGTCGGCGCCGGCGGCCCGACCCATTCGGCCCAGCAAGCCTTTTCGCGGTTCGCCATGAAAGCCGCCACGCCGCCCTTGAACAGGATCCGCCCCTCGACGACGCTTTCGGTCAGCCACGCCTCATAGATCGCCTGGCAGATCGGCGCCGCGATGCGCTCGCGCCGGCGCATCACCACCGGCCAGATCGAGGCGTTCTCCATCCGGACGGACGAATAGGTCGCGTTCGAATGATCGAGGGTGAAGCTCGAAAACGTCACGCCGATGCATCGCGCCATGATCCGCTGCAGATGCATCGAGAACGGCAGGTAGCGCTCGCCCGGCGTCGCCGCCGTGTGGAAGTCCAGCTTCTCGCCGGGCCCCATGTGGTTAATCTGGCTGTCGCCGATCGCGACCCGGCCTTCTCGCGCCGCGTCGAGCCTCGCCATGACCGCGCCGTAGAAGTCGGCCGCGAGTGCTTGGCCGATCTGCTCGCCGCCGATCTCGAAATCCGACAGGGATTCGATGGCTTGGAATGCAGCCTCGCTCGGTTCCGGGCTGGTGATCGTCGCGGCGAACACGGTCTGAAGCACTGCGGTCTGAAGCGTGGCGTCGTCCAGCTTTTCGGACATTGCCCAGGTCTTCATGACCGGCGCTAGTTCCGAGATGCCCCGGACGTCGTGCGGATCCTTTGGATCGAACACGTGATAGAACAGCGCCGACCCGAAGGCGTCCCGGGCAGAATAGTCCCGGGTTTCCATGAGGCCGCCGCGATCGATCTTCAGGCGGTAGGCCTGCGGCCGATCGTTCTCGTCGTGGATGACGCCCTGGATCAGCCCCTCGAACTCGTTCGTGTCGCGCACGAGGTGAACCGGCGAGGTCGCAGAGACCTTGATCCCGGTCCTGATGTTGTAGCGCCGCCGCGTCGCCGCCGGCATGTAGCCGAGCGCGCCGCAGGCCTCGCCGAACGCGACGTGATGCCCGAGGCTCATGTCGATGATCTGCGGGATCGTGAACTTGCCGCGGTGATCGCACTCGGCCGGGTTCCACGACCACTGCCGCCATTCCCGCTCGACGAGCCGCTTCCAGTCGCTGCGATCGGCCGCGGTCCATTTCATGGCATCGACGTCGGGCTGGGCGTTGAGCTTCAGCTCCGTCCCGACCGTGTCGGCCTTGACCTGATCGACCGCGCCCTTCAGCCGGCCAGAGTTGTGGATGAAGTCCGCGGCGAGCGCTGCGGCCCGGTCCCATGCCCACTGAATGTCACGCCGGGAGTCCGGCAGCGACGACCAGCGCGAGGTCAGCACCGCCGATCCGGTATCGCGGAGATAGCGCATCGTCGGGCGAGCCGCCGGCGCGACGGCCGCCGCGGGAAAGGCCACACTTCCGGCCTGGACCCGCACGCGCGGCTTCGCCATCGCTGTCATCGGTTCCGCCATTGGAGCCTTCTCTGCTCGAACAGGCTCGGCTTCTTCGCCGCAACCACTGTCTCGACTGATGCGGTTTCCGCCTCTGGCTCTTCAGCCACCGGCTCGACCACGACCTCGGCCGCCTCGACGACAGTCCTCGGCATCCTGCGGCCGAAGCTTTCCTTCGCCGCGAGCGCATAGACGGCGCAGTCCAGCGCCTCGTTTCGCGCGCCGCTCGGCAGCTTCCATTTGCGCTTCGGGCGCCCCTTGAAGCGCTCGATCACAACCACTTCGGAAACCAGCTGGGCGACATAGCTCGCCGTGACCGTTTCCGGCAGGTGGACATAGCCCCGCGGGGCTGGTGCGCCGTCCTTCGCCGGGTTGATCCGGAGCCGCCCATAAACCGCATCCTTCGCGGTATCGACGCCGACGGCATAGAACGGCATCGCGCCGCGCTTCGACTTGCTCGCCTTCGGCGTCCAGATCGGCCGGACGCCGTCCATACCCTTGATCGCGAAGACCTTGCGGCCCCGCCTGTCGCGGCAGAATTTCAGCACCTCTTGGGTGTGGTGGCCGCCCATGTCGACGCAGGCGGCGCGGGTCCGCAGCCGGGCCCCGTCGGTTCGCAGGCAGACCGCCTTGAGCCAGTCGTCGAGTTCGTCCCAGATCTCCGGCTTGGCCGGATCTCCCATGAACACCTCGTGCTCGATCAGCCCGCTCTCGTCATTGTCGCCGAACCCCCAGCGGCTGGCCTCGATGCGGTCGCCCTGGACGTCGACGCCGGCCGTGACGAGATGGCACCACTCCGGCACGTCGTCCGGCCCGTAGTTCTCGCCGCGGGTCAGCAGGCTTTCCGCCTCAAGCCGTTCCGCCTCGTCTTCCCACGTCTCGCCGAGGACCGTGTTGACCCACGTCTTCAGCAGCGACGGCGCGCCCTTGGCGGCGAGGAAGTCCGTCACCGTCTCCGACAGCCGGCGCCATGGCGAATAAAGCTCGTTCAGATGAAAGCCGGCGACCCCGGTGAACTCGCCCTCGGCCTTCCATTCGCCCTTCCGGATCGCGGTCCAGCGCTGGACATCGGTCCACAGCGAGCCGCAATCCTCGCAGGCGTAGTGTGCCGTCTCCGGCTTGTGCTTCCCGTCCTCGTTCGACCAGTGGACCTGCGCCCACTTCAGCGCCTGCTCGTGACCGCAGTCCGGGCAGGGCACATGGAAACGGCGGCGGTCGCTCTGCTCGAAGGCCCGCTCGATCCGCGACAGCCCCTTGATGCCGGGCGTCGAGACCAGAACCACCTTGCGGTTCCAGAACGTCGTGGTTCGCTTGACGGCCAGGTTGACAGGGTCGCCTTCGGTGCCGGCGCTCTCGTCGTACCGGTCCACCTCGTCGGCTAGGACAATCCGGATCGGGCGGGACGCCAGACCGGACGGCGCATTTGCGCCGACAATGCTCATATGACCGCCGATAAAGGTCTTATGCAGGATCGTATTCCCGCTTCCCCGTGATCGAACAGGGGCAATCTTCCTTGCTAGAGCGGGGGTATCGCGCACCATAGTCGCGATACGATCCTTCGAAAAAGCCTCCCCCATCTCAAGCGAAGGCTGCACGATCAGAATCGGCGCCGGATCTTGATCAACATGGAAGCCGATGACGTTCAGCAGGATCTCGGACTTGCCGACCTGCGCCGAACTCATCATGACCACGGTGTGAACGCGAGGATCGCTTACTGCGTCCATCACTTCGCGCTGATACTCCGCGCGCTCTGTGCTCCACCGCCCTGGCTCCGAAGAAGCTTCAGGAGAAAGTCGACGCTCCCGATCCGCCCACTCTGAAATAGTCAGCTTCGGAGGAGGCGCGAATATTGGCCATGCTTCTCGAACGGCGTCAGTCGCCGTCGGCCCGAGTTTCATCCTCAGATATTCCGGCGACGACAGTTCCGGCAAGCTGCGCGAGAGCCTCATGAACAGCGACCGTTAATTTCGCTTGGATCGCTTTCACGTCATCCATTCCGACAACCGATGCCGCCGTCTTGGTCGGAAGCGAGAGCAGTTTCCCTCGGACCCGCGAGAAGCACGAGGCCAATGCGGTCGACACCTCTTCCCGTGGGATCAGCTCACCGCGGCTCTGCGCATTTTCCAGCGCATACTTGTCGGCAAGTTCCTTGTCCTTTCGGGCCGCCTCTTGAGCGCGGTCAAGGTCGCCTGTCTTTGCCCTGCCAGCGGCAACCTCTCGGATATGCCGAACATACTCTTCTCGGACTGTATCGAGATCATAGGAGCTGCGAAGCGCCCGGCTGATCACACCCTCATCAACGATTTTTCGGAACGTCCGCTCGTCCATGAAAAGGTGCGCCGCAGCCTCCCCAATGGTTGCCATTGGCGGACCTCCCCGTTTGAGCGTTGAAATCTAGTGGGATTCCGCGCGCGGCCCGCACCGCAGGCCCTTGCCTCGCCCAGACGGTCCCTTGATTTCGTTGCAGATTTGTCACGGTTTGGCACAGTGGTGCATAAATGTCACGTGCAAAAATGTCGCAGTGTCACATTTATGCATCACGATATGTGCGGCTTAGATACGATGCCGCGTGGTGCTGCAGCCGCCTGATGCCTCAGAGACGGCCGAGCATGTACGTTATGCCTCGTGCCATCTCTTGGAAGAACACGCCCCTTGCGATCTCGCCCAACATGTCCTCGTACACAGGAGGGTTGCGGGTGGCCTCGCCCGCCGGGTTCGGGCCGAAGAGACGCATGGTGGGATAGCGGGCCGAGCCCTTGCGCTTCAGGATCCGGCCAGCCCCCTTTCCACCCTTGGCGATGAAGGCCGAGCGATAGGTGCCACGCAACGGGACGGCGACGCCGCGCTTGTTCTGCTTCCCGCCGATCTCGTCGAGCGGGATCTGCTGGGACTTCACGACCAGCATCATGGCGTCGGGCGTGATGTAGGACCGCATCCTCGCCTTGATGTGCTTCTGGGCGACATCCATGCGGGCCGAGGCCAGCTGCGCATAGGTCCGCTCGACCACCGAGCGCGATCGCCCGTAGGCCCGCGCCATCACCTGTTCCTGCATATGGGCCGGAAGCTGATGGAACGCCTTGGACAGCCGCGCGAAGTCGGCGCTGTCGATCTTGAACTCGACGGTCACTGCCCAGCCCCGCCCGGCTTCGTCTCGCGCACCACCGGCTGCCGATAGATCGGCACCGCGCTGCCATGATCGGCCTCACCGCGGCGCACGTCGCGCAGGATGGCCGGGACCGTCTTCACCGCCCCGATCACGCCGCCCTTAGCGTGGCCCGCGGCGAGAAGCCGGCGCCGCCTCTGATAAGCCTTGCACACCATCACGCCGTCACATCCATCGGTGGGATCAGCGCCGCCACGTCCGGCTCGCGCACGTCAAGCCACGCCATCGGCGCGCCATGGTCGGCCGCGATGCGGGTCCACAGCTGCCGATCTTCCGGATCGAGGTTCCACGCGCCGACGATGACCGAGGAGCCCAGCGACAGCAGCATCCCCGCCAGCGCGCCCATGCAGAGCGTGATGTGGCCCTCGTCCAGCGGGTTGACCAGCGCGGCCCGGATGTCGTCGCGATGGACGCACATGAGGGAGCGATCCTCGGCCATGAGACGCTTGGCGAGGGGCATCTTGCCCGTGTTCGCTGGGCCGGAGATCACGACGAGACGCTGCATGGGATAGTTCCGCGTGGCGAAGCTGAAGGCCCGGCGGATGGCCGGGCCTCTGGTGCTTAGGGCCGGTTCACTGGCAGATGTAGGCGTCCCTGACGAAGACCTCCTCGCGGAGCTTCTGCCATCTGGCTGTCTTGTACCAGGCGCGCCAAGAACTACCCGCGCCTCCCTGGGCGCAATGCGCCTCAGGGTTGGCTTTCACACGCGATTGCTCTTTCCTCAAAATTGCGCCAGTCTTCTTCCGCAACCAAAAGGAGATGGCATGAAGTCCACTATCATAGTCGCGACGCTCGCCTTATTCGGTCTCACGACCGTCGCGTCTGCCCATGGAGGCGGCTGCCGAAGGTCTTCGCCTCCGGGTCAGTGCTGCCACATGGACCGAAGTGCCGGCACCGTTCATTGTCACTGAAGCGAGAGGGGAACCGCGTTGCGCCATCTGTCCATCGCCCTCTTGGCAATCTTCTGCACGCATGGCGTCGCACTTGCTTGGGACGGCGTAGATACAAACTCTGGTGACTCAGTCGAGATTGACCGGGGGAATCTCGTACGGGAGGGCCTCGACATCGAGGTGTACGACCACTCGACGGGCGAGTACCACGACGTCACCGTTGAAGGGATCAACCGCTCAGGGAGTTCGGTTGACGTCGAGGTCTACGACAACAAGACCGGCGAGTACCGCACCTTCGAGATGGAGGACGGCGAGTAGCCGCTGCATGGCGCGCATCACGGCCGCCTCTTGCATTGCCCGCCCGTCATTGAGAGCAACGACGGGCGGGCTCATCTATCGCAGGAACGTGTCGCGGCTCGCGCCGCTCATCGAGATCGGCGCACTGCAGTCAGCCGGAACGACCATTGTCGTTGTTCGCCGAGCCTGCCAGCGCGTCGCGTTCCTCAAGGGTTTCGATGATCCGGGCGAACACACCATCGCCCACGTCCGCGAAATCGAACCGCACCCATTTGAGATCACCGAAGTAGAGCTCGGAATCCATCCATTCGTCAGTGTTGAGCTTCGCGTCGGGAAAGGGGCCGTCCCATTCGTCGGTGAACTCATCGTCCTCACCGACCATGTCGTTCAGAAGCGGACGAGGATGGCGAAAGATGAAGCCGCCGCGGAAGATCTCTGCCCATTCATAGTCGCATGGGTCGTCATGGGCATCGACCATGTCCCACAGGGAGGCCGTAGCCGGGGCGGTGAAGATCCCGAGGTATCGCTTGGAGTCACGCTCGCGCACAAGGAACATCTGCAACCTCGACCATACCTGGGACAGGCAGAGTCTAGATCGAAGGGAATCCGGAGAGCAAATAAAAAAATGGCGGGTCTCTTCCCGCCGGAGGTCGCTATGCGACGCCTGAAATCACAGATACCTGTTCTGGTCCGAAAGTCAACTCATCCCAACGCCGCCGCTCGCGCTCTAAGCGCCGAGACGAGCTGGCGACAAACATCCTGCGCGAACTGCGGATGGCGGAAGGCCCACTGTTGGTTGACATGCAATAACCTTATTGCACATTGGTCTGCATGAATGCTGAACAGCTTGCCGAGTTTTCAAGGCGCTAGCCGACCCTATCCGTCGCCGGATCATAGATCGGCTGCGTGAGCAGCCCGGCCAGTCACTCTTCGAGATTTGTGTCGTGGCCGTCCCAGAAGGTGAAAGGGCCATCTCCCGACAGGCGGTAACCCAACATCTCGATATGCTGGAGAAAGCCGGACTGGTCCGCATTTTTTGGTCGGGCCGAACCAAAAGTCACTCTCTCGACCTCACGCCGCTACGAGAGGCGGCGGATGAATGGCTTCATAAACATCTTCAGAAAGGAACAAAGCCATGAAAATCTATGTCACGAGCGTCTTTGTAGACGATCAGTCCAAGGCGTTGGAGTTTTACACCAAAACCCTTGGCTTCATCGTGAAGCACGACTTGCCTTTGGGCGAGAACCGTTGGCTCACGGTCGTACCGAGTGAAGCGCCTGACGGAACTGAGCTGCTGTTGGAGCCGAGCGACCACCCTGCCGTGAAACCCTATACGAATGCCCTAGTCGAAGATGGCATACCCGCCGCCTCATTTAAGGTTGATGATTTGGACGCTGAGTATAAAAAACTGCGCGCCCTTGGCGTCAAGTTCACGGTAGACCCGATGGATGCGGGTACGGTTCGCATGGCTGTTTTCGATGACACCTGCGGAAACCTGATCCAGCTTGTGCAGATGAACAACAGGTAGAAGGCGTTGGCACCGTTGTCGCGGCGGGGGTGATCCCTCAAGCCCGTCACAGATACCGGTAATGGATCGCCAGCGTCCGCAAATCCATGTGCAGGACTGCCGCCATCTCCTTCTCGCTGATCCCGAACCGGCCAGCGATCTCGGACGTTTTGAAGCCTTCAACGCAGTAGCTGACCATGCGCGCCGCTGTCAGCTTGCCGATCTCTCGCACGACCTCCCTCACCTCGTCCATGGCGACGCAGCGGCCGTCGGGCAGGCCCTTCCACTGACCGTTGCCGCCACCACCCTCAACCAGGCTGGATGAGCCAGCCGACGCGATACCAGCCCGCTCCCAGACGCGCGCGAAGTCGCACCCGGCATGGTACAGTCCCTCGTTCCCCTCTCGGCCATACCGCCATTCGAAGGTTCCTGGCCGGCAGCGAACCGAATGCGTGAGCACCTGCTGCGTGCCGGTATGCAGGCGCCGCACATGGAGCACAGCGCCGTCCATCCCACCCTTGGGCTGATCGTCCTCCACCCGCTTCGATCGTGCTGCCTGCTTCGTCTTGGCCATCAAATCCTACCCTCGTGATCGTTCGGTCTGCGGCGCCGGTGTCAGGCTGCGTCTCGCCGTTCTTCCCAGCCTTCGCCGTCCGTGTCCTCGACCAGATCCGGAGGCGCCAGACAGCCGGGAGAGTTCGGCAGTGGGCCCCATTGGTCGACAGGCCAGCGCCGCGTCCGCCGGGCGTGCTCCAGCCGCTTGCCCCACTGCTCGGCCGCGGCGGGCCGAGGCAGCTGCACGACGTTCTCGTCGGCGTAGCGCTCCTGGCTGAGCCACGTGATGGCCTGAGGCACGAACCGGGTTGGCTTGGGATGCTGGGCCGCGAGCTTCCGTGCCGCGGCGACGATCGCATCGGCATCGTGGCCGCGCCGGACGAGCTGGTCGAACCGAATTCGCGCTGGCTTCTTCGGGTTTGCTCCCTCCCGCTTCGGATAGGCCTGCCAGAATTCTTCGAAGCGGTCCGGCGGAGCCGGCTCACGGGGTGCGGATGCACCGAGAGAGTTCTTCTCTGGCTTCTGGCATCTGGCTTCTGGAATATGGGTGTTATCCGGTTGGTTATCCAAAGCCTCGTTCTGTGAGCGTTTACAGAGACTTGGATTGCCGCCCATCTTGCCGTTTTCTCTCAGTTTTCTCGCCCGATTCTCGTCCCGTTCTATCCGCCGGCTGTAGATCACGCCGTTCTTCCGCTTCGAGTAGACGGCAGCCTGGCCGAGTTCGGCGAGCAGTTCGACAACGAGCGCTTCGGTCGATCCCGACAGCGCCGCGAGTTGTCGGGCCGTGACAGCTCGGCCGTTGATGACGAGGTCACCGCGGGGATTCGCCTCGTGCATGATCGACAGCATCTCGATCCACAGTCCGCGGGCGGCGAGGCTGCACGTTCTCAAAGCCGGATCGGCGCGCCAGTCTGCAGGGAAGAACTTCATCCAGGGCTGCTTGCTCATGACCGGTATCGATCCCCGTTTCGGACGGCGGAATAGGCCATGTCGCACCACAGATTGATGGTGCGGACCGGGCCGTTTCGCTGCTTGGCAATGATGAATTCGAGCCGGTGGCGCTCCTGCTCCAGACGGTCGAGGCGCGCGATGTCCTTGTCGGCGTCGGTCTCCTCACAGCGCTCCAGGTAGTAGGCCTCGCGATGGAGGAAGATGACGACATCCGCATCCTGCTCGATGTTGCCGGAGTCGCGGAGGTCGGAGAGCTGCGGTCGCTTGTTCTCGCGGGTCGTCACGAGCCGGGAGAGTTGCGACAGGAGGAGGAACGCGATGTCGTACTCCTTCGCGTAGTCCTTCAGCGCCCGGGTGATCTCCCCGATCTCGTTGTTGCGATTGCCCCGATAGGCGGCGCCCGGCTGAACGAAGCCGAGATGATCCAGCATCAGGCATTCGAGGCGGGGCCAGCCACGCTTTTCAAAGCGCTCCAGCATGCCCTCGATCTTCATGCGGATGTCGAACGTGTTGACCGGGCTTTCGTCGATCTCGATCGGCAGGGACTTCAGCTGCCCGTTCAGCTTCTCGACGTGCAGGTACTGCGCCTCGTCGAGGCTGCCGCGAATGATGTCGACATATTCGATCGGCTGGTGCGTCGGCAGGGAAAGGTCGGACAGCGCGCGGGCCGTCAGCTTGGCCGAGTCCATCTCAAGGGAGAGGATGCCGATCCCATGGCCCTTCCGCGCCGAGGACAGCGCGATCGACGTCATGGCGCTGGTCTTGCCCATGGACGGGCGAGCGCCCATCAGGATGAGATCCCGGCGCTGCATGCCGCCGGTGTCCTTGTCGACATCGGCGAGACCCCAGGATATCCCGCTGAGCGCTCCCTTGCTCTCCATCGCACGGCGGGCGGCGGCCAGCGCCGCGTCTCCCGCCTCCCCGGCCGTCATCCGCGTCTGGCGCGAGCCGGCGACCCGAATGGCCGTCGCCATCTCTTCCATCATTGAACCGGTCGATTTTAGGAGGGTGCCGATCGATGAGGATGGCTCCCGCGCCGCCGCAGCGGATGATTCGAGCGTCCGGGCGAAGTTGATGCGCGCCCACTGCTCGACGACCGCGCGGCCAGCCTTCGTGATCGTGGCGCCGCCATGAATCGTGTCAGCCAGCATCGATGCCAGATACTGGCTCGTCGTGATCCCGAGCCCGTTCTTCAGCGCGTCGTCGACGCGAGGTGGAATCAGCGGTCCCACCACGGGCGCATGCGTCGCGCCCGACTGATCGAATGCTTGGCAGATCGCCTCGTAGATTGCTGAATGGATGTCTTCGATGAAGTGCTCTTCGCGCAGGAACGAGCGAACGGCCGGAAGCCCCCTGCCCGTCAGAAGTGCCCCGAGAAGCTGTTGCTCGACCTCGGGAACAAAGCTGCGATCCTGCATCATCGTCATGCCGAGCGCCCCGTCGAAGCCGAGCCGTCGGACAGCGCCTCGCGCTGATCCCCGGTCATGAAGATGTCGAGGAAGCGGCGCCAGGCGCGGCCGGCCGCGATACCGTCCTGAAGATCACGAGAGACCTCGGCCTTCTCCCGCGCCGCCAGATAGTCCTGGAACGCCTCGTTCGCGCGCTCCTCGATCGATGGGAACCGGACGACGCTCACGACACGGCCCTCCGCATCGGAACGACGGATGCGCCGTCCTCGTCGAGGATCTGCTTCAGTTGGAGGTCATGGGCGATGAGATCGGTGACGGCGCGGGCGACATGCTCGCGCATGCGGAGCGCCACCACCTCGTCCCGCTCGACGTCGCCGTCATCCTCCAGCGCCGTCGTCAGGTCGCAGACCACGGTGTTGAGGCCGTCGACGATCTCGCGGAGCGTGCGGTACCACCGCCCCTCGCCTGCCGGCCCCTGCTCAAGCTTGACGAACACGCCGCCGGCCGCCTGCGCCAGATCCTCGGCCGCGGCGCCGACGCCGTACCGCTCGGTGATCTGCCGGGTGCGGGTGTAGCTGATGTCGCCGGCCTGATCCGGATCGAGATGCTTGTAGAGTGTGCCGGGCGCGATGCCGAGAAAGGCCGCGACCTCGGGGACGCCGAGGCGCTCGTCCCCCGCTTCCCTCTCGCCGACCTGCGCCACCAGTCGCGCCAGAACCTCGTGCGGCCCCTGCCGCCGCTTCATCGGCTTCATCGGGAATACCACCGAGACGTTGCCAGTGACCGCATCTCGCCGTGGGTACACAGTACCAACGTCAGCCATGAGCGTGGCCTCAGCCAAATCACCGCAGCATGGTCAGGGAGCGCGCTCTTAGGGGACCTGAAATCCGATGATCGTAGCGCGCAGCCAAGCGGAGGAAGCCAATGCAGCCGAGGTGTCTTGAGAACATGACGCTGGACCGGCCAGGATGGGCCGGCAGGCGCGCGAATGACTCCAGCAATCATCCAAATTGCCAAGGCGCCATGATCAGGTGCGATTTTTGTCACGCTGTAACCTCGTCACCAACCAGGGCGACCTTCGGCCGATCGACACCAATGGGCCAACTCAAATCCTGCGGCCAGTTCACCGAGAACCAGATCATGGCCTTCTCATACCGAGTGACTTGGATGTCCTTGCCGGAACTGAGTGCAGCAAGCTTCCGAACGTCCCCGAGCGCGCGCCAGGAGACGGTTGATTGATCGAGGCCGGTCGCAGCCTGAAATGCACCGGCGACAGCAAGAAGGTTCGAGATCGCAATCATGATCCCGTTATCGGTAATAATACCGCATCTGTCAACGGCAATCTTACCGCTTTCGCTGGGCGAGATGAGCGGTTTGAATACCGCCCCATGCTCAATGACGTTCTAGCCAGAGTTCAAAAGCGCTTAGAAGTGGTCGGCTTAAGTGCGTCAGCCGCCTCGAAGAGGGCTGGCCTCTCGAAGGACGCGATCCGCAATATGCGGCGTGCGATCGAGAAAGAGGGACGCGAGGGTGTATCGACGCGCACCATTGCTGCGCTGGCGCCAGTCCTCCAGACGACAACGGGGTGGCTTCTCAGTGAGGAAGGCCCTGAAGATTCCAACGAGGACCTTATACCGATCATCGGCCGGGCAGGCGCCGCGACGGACGGCGCGATCGCCTACGCTGATGGTCAATCACACTTTGGTCATGTCCCTCGCCCTAGGGGATCCTCTGCGAATACAGTAGCGATTGAGATCCACGGTGGATCAATGGGATATCTCGCCGATGGCTCGATCGTCCTCTACAGCGACCGCCACGCATTGCCGTTGCCAGACATGATCGGGCAGGTAATCGTCGTCGGCCTATATGATGGACAGGTCCTGCTGAAACGGCTGCTGCGTGGTTCCGAGCCCGGCCTCTTCGATCTTGAGAGCATCAACGGACCGACCCTCTCCGACCGCCGAGTTGAGTGGTTTTCCCATGTTGATTTTATCATTCCGCCGTGGCGCGCTTCGCAAATGAGGTTGCCATAGGCCGCTGGCGAACGCGATTACCAATTGCCTTTTCCCTCTAATTCGAATCCTCTGGTTGTACGGCATTGAGCGGGGGACGTCTGTATGAGCATCGACGATAAACTGCGCGGTCTTTCCGATCGCATTCGAAATCACTCCAGTGCGATGCTGACCGAAGAGGCAGTGAAGACCGCTATCGTCCTGCCGTTCTTTTCGGCGCTGGGCTACGATGTGTTTGATCCATCGGAAGTGATTCCCGAGTTCACTGCGGATGCCGTTGGAAAGAAGGGCGAAAAGGTCGATTACGCGATCAAATTTGATGGCGCCATCCGCATCCTTATCGAGTGCAAGCCGCTCACGTGCGTTCTTGAGAAGCAGCACCTTGCCCAGCTCTACCGTTACTTTTCGGTAACGGACGCGAAATTCGCGATCCTTACCAATGGCCGGACGTTCCAGTTTCACACAGACCTCGAAGCCCCGAATAGGCTAGACGATCGTCCTTTTCTAACGTTCGACCTGGCGGAGCTGAATTCCAACCTGCTTCCCGAACTCAAGAAATTTGCCAAGGACGGATTTGATGTCGAGGGCGTACTCCAATCTGCAAATCGTCTCAAATATACTTCGGCTCTTAAGCGGACTATTAGTAACTTAACCGATGACCCGACGGAGGAGTTCGTCCGCATTGTCATAGCCGATATCTACGACGGTCGCTTCACAGCGGCCGTGAGAGATCAGTTCACACCGATGGTAAGGAGTGCGTTTCGAGAATTGGTCCGAGATATGGTGCAGAGTCGGATAACGAGTGCACTACAGAGTACAAACACTGTCGAGGTTGAGCAGGAAGCGAATTCGCCAGACGAAGACGAGATCATCACGACCGAAGAGGAGAAGGAAGCCTTCATGATTGTCCGCGCAATCGCACGAGAGGTCCTTGCGACCAATCGCATCGCAATGCGCGATCAAAAGAGCTACTGCGGCATATTAGTCGACAACAACAACCGGCGCCCTCTTGTCCGCCTCTGGTTCAATCGACCCACGAAGTACCTGGGCCTTTTCGATGGGGACAAAGAAGACAAGGTACGGATCGACACCTTGGACCATATCTATGACTTCACCGATAGGATCCGGGCTACAGCACGCCGGTATGCTGAAGATGGAACCTGACGCCGCGTGGTGGCTCCGTTCGACGCGGCCGATGCTCCTGCCGTTTCACCGACTTGGATCACCCACGATTCCTGCTGACGATGATCAGCTGTAAGCCGTCGCCTGCGTCTGGAGGATCATCACCCATGCCTGAGACTGTCGTGCCCGGCGCAAACCCTAGTGGTTTGACTCCAACGCTTGGAACCCGCGATTTCTAGCAGCAATGAT
>NZ_AQQS01000052.1 GCF_002088275.1 Aurantimonas sp. 22II-16-19i | reverse complement strand
CGCCGGCTTGCCGAGGCGCTGGCGGGCGTCGGCGAGCCCCGCCTCGGCGATCCGCAGCCAGGGCGCATCCTTCGGGCTCTCGGCGATCAGGTCGCTCCAGCGGCTCTCGGCGTCTTCGGCCCGCTGTTCCTGGGAGGCGTCGAGGGCGAGGAAGAACTTCGCCGGCAGATAGGAGGGGTTCAGCTGCAGGGCACGCTCGAAGGCCGTCTTGGCCTCGCCGGTGACCTCGCCGCCGGCGGTTTCGGCCAGCGCCTCGCCGAGGCCGCCGAAGCGGCTCGCCGAGGGTCCGTTGAGGTCGATCGCCTTGCGGAAGGCCTCGGCCGCATCCTGCGGCCGGTTCATCCGCAGATAGATCGGCGCCAGGACCTCCCAGCCATTGCCGTCTTCGGGGTTGGTCCGCAGCCGTGCCTCGGCCTTGTCCACCAGCGTCGCGAGGTCGAGATCCTCCTGCCCCGGCTGCGGCCGTTCGCGCAGCGCCAGCGGCTGGTCGGAAAGCCGCGGCGCGCCGATGCTCCCATAGAAGGCGAAGGCGATGGCGGGCACCGCGATGATGGCGAGGAGGCCGACGAGCACGGATCGCTGGAGCCCGCGCCCCGCGGCAGCCGGCGCTCCGCTCCCGGTCCCCGCCTTCGCCCGTTCCGAGGCCCGCAGCAGCCGCCGGCCGATCTCGGCCCGGGCGGAGGCAGCCTCGCCCGCGGCGATCGTGCCGCGCTCGAGGTCGCCGTCGAGCTCGCGCAACTGCGCGGCGTAGACCTCGACGTCGTGCTCCTCGGCGGAGCTCTCGTCGCGACTGTCGACGCGCAGCAGCGGCCAGGCGATGGCCAGGGTGACGACGGCCGTCATCGCGGCGGCAACGATCCAGAAAACCATGCGCTCCACTTACGCGCGCCGCACCCCGCAGACAATGGCGGATGGCAGCGCTCCCTCCCAGACACAGACTCTCGCAGGTCGTGCCGACCCCGGATGGGCGCGGTGCGCCCCGGGGCCGGATCGATCTCTATCAGCCGCTTAACAGAGCGCCGCCGTGATGCCCATTCAAATCGTCCGGAGACGATGGGGAGCGATCACCGGGACACGGCCGCTTTAAGCCGGGTCCTGCATCGGCAGCGGATCGCGCTCATCGACGGGTCCGCCGCTCGCCGGCCGCAACCCGTCGTGCCGATCATGCCACCGGCTTCCACAGGCCGTTCGGCGTCTTGCAGGCGACCCCCGAGGCCTTGACCGGGTTCGCCCCCGCCGACAGCACGTGGGAATAGGCGCGGCAGTCCTGCGAGCCGACCCGGTAGAGCTGCGTCGGCACGACCTCGCCGCGATAGCCGTCCTCGGTCCATTGCACGGGCTCGCCGGCGGGGCTGAACTGCAGCGCCTGGAACTCGGCCTCGACGGCCTTCGTCTTCGCCGCATCCGGCATCTGCGCGGCGAAGGCGGTCTGGCCGACGAGCCCGCCGCCGAGGGCGACGGCGCCGGACGAGATGGCGGTCTGGGTCGTCGACGCCCCGAATCCGAGACAGCCGCTCAGCGGCAGGGTCGACAGAAGGACGAGGATCGCCGTTGCCAGTCTCATCGGATGGGTCCACCAGCGGGAGAAACGATGACCGCAGTGCGGCCGCCGCTCAGGGATTTCCCGCTTCGACCGGCGATGTCAAGGACCGGGCCGGAACAGTCCCGGAGCAATCGCAATCGTCCCCCGGGCGATCGGGCCTGCCGCCGGCACCGGCACGGTATGGGCATGGGCATGGGCATCGGCACGGGCGCGGCGCATCCGCAGCTAGCGGATCCGCGGCAGCACCACCCGCGCCGCAAGCCCGCCGAGCGGCGAGCGCGACAACTCCAGCATGCCGCGATACTCGGCGACGATGTCGCGCACGATCGACAGGCCGAGGCCGCTGCCGGGCGTCGCCTCGTCGAGGCGGCGGCCGCGCTTCAGCGCCTCGCGGATTTCCTCGCCCGACAGCCCCGGCCCGTCGTCCTCGACGAGGACCGCGAGCCGGTCGGCCCCGTCGGGCGCGCATGACAGGCGGATGGTCCCGCCGGCCCACTTGCCGGCATTGTCGAGGAGGTTGCCGACCACCTCTTCGAGGTCCTGGCGCTCGCCCGCGAACACCAGCTCTTCCGATCCGGCGGCGTCGAACTCGACGGCCAGATGCGGGTTGAGCTTGGCGATGACCCTGGCGATGCGCTCGAGCACGTCGCGCACCGGCGTGCGGAAGACGACGCTCTGCCCCTGCGCCGCCATGCGCGCCCGGTCGAGATAATGCTGCACCTGGCTGCTCATCCGGGCGGCCTGCTCCTCGACCACCTGCCCCTTTTCGGCGCCGATGGAGCCGGCCTCGTTCATCAGGATGGCGATCGGGGTCTTCAGGGAATGGGCGAGGTTGCCGACCTGGGTGCGCGAGCGCTCGACGATGCGCCGGTTGTTGTCGATCAGCGCGTTCATCTCCACCGCCAGCGGCTCGATCTCGACGGGAAAGCCGGTCCGCAGGCGCTCGGACCGCCCCTCGCGGACGTCGGCGAGGGATTCGCGCACGCGGCCGAGCGGCCGCAGCGCCACGAGCAGGACGATGACGTTGACGAGGACCGTGCCGAGGCCGACCGTGCCGAGATAGAACATCAGCGTCCGGTCGAAGGCGTCGATGTCCTCCTCGACGGAGGACAGGCTCCCCATCACCCGGAACCGCGCGGTGTGATTGTCCGTGTCGAGCACCACCTCGGTCTCGAGCACTTCCAGCGTCTCGCCGTCGAGGCCGGTCTCGTCATAGGTGCGCCGGTACATCTGGTCGAAGGGCGCATCCGACACCGGCGCCTGGGGGATCGTCATGAGCACCAGCGAGGCGGAGGTCAGCCGGCCCCTGGTGTTGTCGGAGGCCGGCAGCACCTCCCAGTACCAGCCGGAGAGCGGCCGGGCGTAGCGCAGGTCGCCGAGGTCGGGATTGCCCTGCAGCCGCCCCTCCGCGTCGACGCTGACCGCATTGACGAGGTTGTAGAGCTGGGCGCCGAGAAGATTCTCGAAGCCCTGCTTGGCGGTGCGCTCGTAGAGGGTCGAGATCAGCGCGCCGGCGACGAACAGCGCCAGCACCGCCCACAGGCTGGTCAGGAAGATCACCCGCGCCGTCAGCGAATTCGCCCGCAGGAAGGCCGCGGACGACAGGATGCCGCCGCCGCGCCGCCAGCGCCGGCGCAACGGCGCCCAGCCGCCGGCCCTGATCCGCCGCAGGAGGTTCAGCCCTCGCCTCCCGGATCCTGCATCCGGTAGCCCTGGCCGCGGATCGTCTCGATCAGGTCGGCCCCGAGCTTCTTGCGCAGGCGGCCGACGAAGACCTCGATGGTGTTGGAATCGCGGTCGAAGTCCTGGTCGTAGAGATGCTCGATCAGCTCCGTGCGCGAGACCACCGCACCCTGATGGTGCATCAGGTAGTCCAGGAGCCGGTGTTCGTGGGAGGTCAGCTTCAGCGGCGCGCCGTTCACCGTCACCCGCGCCGTGCGGGTGTCGAGCCGCACCGGGCCGCAGAGGATCTCCGACGAGGCGTGGCCGGCGGCGCGGCGGATCAGCGCCCGCACCCGGGCCAGCACTTCCTCGACGTGGAACGGCTTGGTGACGTAGTCGTCGGCGCCGGCATCGATTCCCGCCACCTTGTCGCTCCAGCGGTCGCGCGCCGTCAGGATCAGCACCGGCATCGTCCGGTTTTCCCGGCGCCAGCGTTCCAGCACGCTGATCCCGTCCATCTGCGGCAGGCCGATGTCGAGCACCACCAGGTCATAGGGCTCGGTATCGCCGAGGAAATGTCCTTCCTCGCCGTCGAAGGCGCGATCGACGACGTAGCCCGCGCCGCTCAGCGCCTCGGTGAGCTGGCGGTTCAAGGTCTCGTCGTCCTCGACGATCAGGATGCGCATCGCTTCAATTTCTCCCTTCGCCGGCATCCGGCCGCCCGACCCGCCCGCAGGTCCCGCCCAGCCCGGCCGCCGCGAGCCGCCAGCCGATCACGGCTTGATCGTGATCGTCTGCTTGCGCGGCCGCTGGTTGCCCTTGCCGGGCACCAGCACGGTGACGACGCAGACGGTCTGCCCACCCTGGCTCTGGGTCGACACCGACAGCACCTGGCCGCCGGTCTGCCGGGCCGCCCGGCTCGCAGCGCCCGAGCAGTCGGCCGCGGCCATCCGCACCGGCGCCTCGCCGCCATGCCCGCCCACGGAAAGGCTGCGCGCGCCGCGATCCTCTTCGCCGCCGAGACCGGCAAGGGCCGGCTCGGCCGCAAGACCGATCGTCACTGCTAGCGCCAGGATGGTGCGAAGGAGGGTCATTCTGGTCCAATCGAGATTGCCGCCGGGTGGAGCGAAACTTGACGCCCCGGTTTTATCAAGGCCCGGCTGAATGACGAATGAATGTCGCCGGCAGATGCCTCGCCGGGAGCCGACCATAGCCAGCACTCGACCGCCGGCATAGGGCAATCCGGCGATGCGGGCGACGCTCGAGGCCAAGTTCGCGCAAAAGTGTCGCGCCGAGTGCCGGGCCGATCGGTTTCGATGGCAGCGCCGGCGTGCCTCGACCCGACGAGCCCGACCCCACGGGCTTTCATCCTGACGCACCCGATTGCCACGGGCTCCATTCCGCCGGTCTGCCCCCTGCCGGCGCCGATCCTCCAAGCTTCACCCCGGCCGCGCGAACTGCGCCCGGCGCGCCGTTCCCGCACCCCACACCGGGCTGACCTGCGCGACGGCGACCTCGAGATGCGCCGGCAGGGCGCCGAAGCGGGCCAGCTGGTCCGCCGCCGACAGCGTCAGCCGCGGCTCGCCGGTGTCGATCGCAACGGCCGCTCCCGCGCCGTCCGAGATCGTCGCACGGTAACGCTCCGCCTCCTCGCCGAGCGGCACCTCGCTCGCGTCCCAGTTGTCGCCGCCGATCCGCGTGCGGCGGATCCAGGCGAGGCTCACGGCCCCGTCGGCGGCAAAGCGCGCGGTGAGGTGCACCGGCGAGAGCGACCGCACCGAGCGCCGGCCGAGGGCTCGGGTCTGCGACACCACCGCCCCGTCGTCGCGGCCGCGCCCGAAGGGCTGGACGCGAAACTCCAGCGCGCGCCCGACCTCTGCCGCCGTCAGGTCGAGCGCCTCGCTCGCCCCGTCGAGGAGCACGAACAGCGCGCCGGCCGACGCCCCCGCCGCCATCGCGTCCTCGGTGCCGCCCTGCGCCCGCAAGAGCCGGCCGAGCCGGAACTGGCCGGGAGCGATCTCCTCGGCCTCCTGGAACTGCAGCACCTCGAAGCCGCCGTTCTCGCATGCGACCGCGCAGAGATTGCCGCCGGCCAGCATCGAGGCCCGCGACAGCGACGCCAAAGCCCCGCGCGGCAGCGCCACGGTCAGGTGGTTCGCCGGGTCGATGCGCCCCTCGGGCCGGGCAGGAGGGCTTCGGTCAGCCGGCCGAGGGTCGCCGGCCGGGTGACCCGCGCCCGCACCGCGAGCGCCCCGTCGTCGGCAAGGCTCGCCACCTCGTAGCCGGTGAAGGGCGAGGCGCCGACCGCCACCCGCGCGCCCTCGAAGCCGCTTCCCCCCACCGGGAGCGGCAGGTCGAGAAACGCCGCGAAGGGCCGCGAGGCGAGGGTCGGTCGCACCGGCGGCAGCGCCGGGAGCGAGCCGCCGCCGACGCTGCCGCCCCGGCGCGCCGGCAGGCGCCTCGCGGTGATGCGCTGGGACAGCCCGGTCTCGATGCGCGTCACCAGCCATTCGCCGCTTTGCCCAAAGAGGCGGTGCACGTCGCCGACGGTGATCGCAAGCTCGCTCGCCGGCACCGCGAAGCTCGCTGTCTCCGAGACAGCCCCGCTCTCGGCGAGGAGCGCCGCGGCGAACCGGCTCGCCTCGTCCTCGTCCATCACCGCCGGCACGCCGACGATCTGCCGGCGCGGCGCGGCGACGCTGGAGCGCATCGCCTCGGCGCTGCCGGACTGGTAGTCGCGCCAGACGTCGAGGAAGGAGAGCCCCACCGCGTCGACCGCCTCCGCCGCCTCGGCCCGGCGCGTTTCGACGAAGGGGGTGTCGTCCTCGTCGACGAAGACGCCGATCTCGCCCGTCGCCCTGAGCCGGGCGAGCGATCGGGCGACGAGGCGGCCGTCCTCGACATGGGCGACGGCGCCGACGAGGCCGAGAAGGCTCTCCAGCGATTCGCGCGCCGACGACGGCCCGCTCTCGACCCAGCCGGTGAGCGAGGCCTCGAGGCCGGTCAGGTCGTGGTCGAAAATGCCGTGGCCCGCCAGGATTTCCGTCACCAGCGCATCGACGGGGGCATTGCCGAGACGGCCGGTCAGCCAATGTCCGAGCCGCCAGTTGTCGCCGTCGCTCCACACGTCGGTGCGGCCCGGAAACGCCGGAAACGGCCGCGCGTCCCAGGTCCACAGATGGATCGCCGCCGGATCCACCATCCGCCCGCCATAAAGCGGCGAGAGCGGATTGGCGGCCTCGTCGAAATTCTCCGCTCCCGGCGTCCAGTGGTCGAGATGCACCTCCAGAAACCGCCGCTGGACGAGGTCGTCCCGACCGCCGGTGGAAAAATGCGGCACGTCGCTCTCCGACGACTTCGGATCGACGAAGAGGTTCGGCTCGTTCGGCCCCTTGTCGATCGCCGGGCAGCCGAGCTCGGTCAGCCAGATCGGCTTGGCCATCGGCACGAAGCCGGTCGGCTCCGCCAGTTCCACCCCGCCGCGCCGTTCGACATGCGGGTTCGACCACCAGGAAACGAGATCCTTGGCCCGGAACACCCAGGGCTTGCCATGGGCGCCGTCGGTGATCGGCGTGCGCAGCTTCGCCGCCCTCGCCGCCTCGCTCTCATAGTACCAGTCGTGATACTCGCCCCGGGCGATCTGCGCCGCGAGGCCGCCGCGGTCGTGGGGCGAGGGCCATTCCGGCTCGGCCTCCCCGTCCCGCCAGTCGGCGATGGGCAGGTAGTCGTCGATGCCGATGACGTCGATCGCCGGCGAGGCCCACAGCGGGTCGAGATTGAAGAAGACGTCGCCGGACCCGTCCTGCGGATGGTAGCCGAAATATTCGCTCCAGTCGGCGGCGTAGGTGACGACGGCGTCCGGCAGGATCGCCTTCACGCCTTGCGCAATGGCAATCAGCCCTTCCACGAAGGGGAAGCGTCCCTCGTGATCGCGGATGCGGGTCAGGCCGCGCAGCTCCGATCCGATGACGAAGGCGTCCGCCCCGCCCGCGGCGGCGAGATGCGCCTGATGGAAGATCATCCGGCGATAGGTCCATTCGGCGGGCCCGGAATAGATCACGCGATTGCCAAAGAGGACGAAATCGTCCGGCTCCGCCGTCCCGAGGAACGCCGCGACGGCGGCCCGCGCCGCCGCGCTTCCATCGGTGCTGCCGGCCCGTCCCACGGCGATGTCGAGGCTGATCCGCCCGCGCCACGGGAACGCCGCCTGCTCGGCCCCGCCATAGGGGTCGGGAAGGCCGTTGCCCGGCGGAACGTCCATCAGGACGAACGGGTAATAGGTGACGTTCAGGCCGCGGTCGCGCGCCGCCCGGATCGCGCGGATGACGCCGGCGTCGCTGGGCGTGCCGCCATAGGCCGGGCTGCCGGCGACGCGCGAGACGAGCGCTGCGTCGCCGCGGCCAAGACCGCTGACGCGCCAGTCCTCGTTTTCGTTGCGAAAGCCCGTCTCCACCTTCGGCCGCAGGCGGCAGCTCCCGGCCCGCAGGTCGTCGCCGAACCACGAGACGACGAGCGCCGCCCGTTCGAGATGGGGGCAGAGCGCGACGAGCTCGTCGAGGGAGGCGGCGATGTCGCTGTCGCCATGAAGGACGTTGCGGTTGATCAGCCGGTCCTCGCCCTCCCTCAGCTCCTCGCGCACGGCGACCGGGTCGAGGCCGTGTTCGCTGGCGCCGGGAATGATGTTGACGGCGCGGATCTGCTCCTCCAGCCGCCCGACCGGCCGGATCACCTCGCAGGCGATCTGCGGGATGCGGTTGCCGTAGCGCTCCAGCGCCAGGCGCTCGAACACCAGATAGGCAAGGCCGCGATAGGCCGGCGCGTTGCCGGCGCCCTGCTTCACCTCGATCAGCGGGTCCGGCAGCTGCGTCTCGTCGCCGAGATAGACCCGCAGGTTCACCTCGGAGAGATCGACCTCCTCGCCGTCGGCCCAGACCCGGCGGATCGCCGCGATCGGTCCTTCGCACAGCCCCACCGCGACATTGCCGAAATAGCTGTAGGTGGTGATCTCGACGCTCGGGCCACCCTTGCCGCCCTGCCGCTCGGTCTTGGTCTCCTCCTCGAAGCGCGTCGTCCAGATCACCTGCCCGGCGATCCGCGCCGTGCCGGCGACGCGGGCGATGCCGCCGCCCTCGTCGGCGGTCATGATGCGGGAGACCTCGAGCCTCGGCCCCTCGCCGCGCCGGGTCTGGGAAAACAGCGAGCGGTCGATGGCCGATCCCGCCAGCGCGCCGGCCGCCCGGCCGATCACCGCGCCGATGGGCCCGCCGAGGAAACTGCCGATCGCGGCGCCGGCCGCCTGGAGGATGATGGTCGCCACGGCTCACTCCGGAAAACGGAAGGCGCCGGCGATCCGCCCGCGCCAGCTGCGTGGCAGCGCCGTCGAGACGACGGCGGCGCCCTCATAGGCATGGATGATGCGGCCGTCCTCGTCGACGACGGCGCAGTGGGTCGCGGGCGCCGATGCGCGCCAGCGGAACAGCAGGACGTCGCCGGGCCGCGCGTCGGCGATGGGGATCGCCGCGAGATGGCGCGTCGCCGCCGCCAGCAGCCGGTCCGGCCCCGCCCGCAGGCTCCAGGTCGTCGCATAGGCGCCCGGCGCTTCCGGCTCCGGCCCGCGCAGCTCCCGCCAGATCCCCCGCAGGAGCCCGAGGCAGTCGCAGCCGACGCCCTTCGAGGAGCCCTGGTGCCGGTAGGGCGTGCCGAGCCAGCCCCTCGCGGCGAGGAGCACCCGGCGGTCGATGTCGTCGGTCATGGCACCACCGGCGAGCCGTCGTGGAGATCGCCGCGCCTGGCGACCGCGTAGCCGGCGTCGCTGCCGGGAATATGCGGGAAGCCCCGGAAGTTCAGCTGGTTGGCGAAGCGGTCCCGGCAGGTCGAGAACCGCTTGTCGCAGCCCTGGACGATCCGGAACCGGTCGCCCGCCGTGATCTCCGCGACGATCGTCTCGGCCAACGTGAAGCGCACCCGCCCCGCCCCGCCCGATTCCTCGCCCGCTGCCCCCAGCATCGCCGCCGACGCGACGTCGGAGGCGAGCCCGGCGCCGGCGCCGTCGAGAAATGTCAGCCGGCCGAAGGCGTATCGCTCCGGCGGTGCGCCGAGATCCGTCGCGGTCTCGATCCAGCCGTCGCCGACGGCATCGACGGCGCATTCCACGGTGAAGGGCGGTGCGGCGACGGCGAAGCCGCAGCGCGCGTCCCCGAGGACGGCGTCGCAGCGCCGCCGATAGAGCCGGCCCCGCACCGCGTCGAGCCGCGCGGCGACGCTCCGCAGCTCCGCCATGAAGCCGGTTTCGCCGCGTTTCACCTCGCCGAGATCCGAGACGTCGACCCTCAGATGAGCCTCGACATTCTGCCAGTCGGCGACGAAGGTCTCGACAGTCGCCCCGTCATAGCGTCCGGCGGCGATGTCGACCTCCTCGATCGCCGCCGAGGACAGCGCGCCCTCCACCTCGCCGGTGGTCGCGCCGAGGCCGAGCGCCGCCTCGGCCTCCGAGGCCGAAAGGCCGCTCGCCGCCTCGAAGCGGGTGCCGTCGAACGTCAGCGCCTCGTCGTGGTCGGTGAAGCCGAAGACGCGGCCGTCCCGTCGCGTCAGCCGCCAGCAGGTGGCAAGCGTCGTCGCCGACCCTCCGATCGCCGCGGCGAGTTCGGCGGGAAGCGTCCTCATGGCCTCACCTCGATCAGCGGGATGGTGGGGATGTCGCCGGCCTCGAAGGCGGCGATGTTGATGGCGATCTGGTCGGTGTCGAAGCGCACCGGCACGTCGAAGCCGAAGCCGGCGGTGATCGCCGCCCCCTCGCCCGGCGGAGCCTCGAAGGTGACGATCCCGGTCGAGGGATCGACCGTCACCCCCGCCGCCGTCTCGATCCCGCCCAAGGCGATGCGGACGCTGCCGGCAACGGGCTTCTCGATCGGCCGCGCATAGGCGGTCTCGCCGGCGCCATAGACCTTGACGAGGGAAAACGCCGCCGTCTCGCCGTCGCCGATGCCGATCGGCTGGTCCAGCGCCGAGACCGGCTGGCCGAACGGCGCCGAGGCATGGTCGAGCGGGTCGCGAAAGCGAAACCCCGTCAGCCGCCCGCGCATCGCCTCGAAGAACTCCAGCACGGCGGCGAGATCGGCGAGGCTCTTCAGCCCCGAGCCGGCATCGTAGCGGCGCACCGAGCGGGCCTGGCGCTGGTTGCGCTTTTCGAAGCCGGTGGACAGCCGGACGATGTCGGTGCGCCGTTCCGGCCCGCCGCTGGTGCCGAAGGCGATGCGCAGGGGAAACCGCTCCTCGCTGAAAGCCGTGATCGCCATGTCAGACGCCCCTGCGGCCGCGCGCCGCCGCGCGGGTCAGCATCGCCTGGATCTGCGCCTCGGCCCGCCGGAAGCTCGGCGCGTCGGGGGTCGAGACGTTGAAGACGATGGTCGGGCCCTCGCGCCCCTGCGGCGCGGCGACCCCGAGCGTCCCGTCGGCGCCCCGCGACAAAGGCAGGATCGCCTCCGCCCCCGCCTCGCCCATCAGCCCGGTCCGCCCGCCCGCCGGAAAGAACGTCGGCGCGGCGACGACGCCGCCCTTGGCGAAGGGCAGGACGCCGCCCGTCCCGCTTCCCCCCGACCCGGCCCCGCCGGCAAGCGCGGAAAACACCTGCCCGATGGCATTCGAGGCGAAGTCGCCCAGCGGCTTCAGCGCCGCATCGAGCGCAATGGTCGACAGCCGCGTCGCCAGCTGCTTCAGGACGCCGTCGAGCGAGCGACTGCCGGTGACGGCTCCCGCAAAGGCCGATGTCAGCGCCGATCCGAACCGCTCGGCCCGGTCGGAGAGGTCCGACAGCGCCCGGTCGAGGCCGGTGGTGTCGGCCCGGATGGCGACGGTGAAGGTCTCGTCCTCGTCCATGGGTCTCGTCCTGTGTGGGAAAGGTTCTCGTCGGCGCCCGGTCGATGGACGCGATCCCGGTGGCCGGCATCCGGGTGACCGCCCTTTCGGTCGACGCCATCCCGGCGAGTCTCGCTCAGCCGTTTTGCCCGGGCGGGTCCGTCTTTTGCGGCGCTCTGTCCGGAAACCGCCGCATCAGCCGGGCGAGGTCGCCGGGGGTTGGCGCCGTGCCTCTGCGAGCGGCGCCGAACACGCTCGCGAGTTCCCGTGGCGTCAGCGTCCAGAACGCCTCCGACGACAGCCGCAGCACGCCGAAGCCCACCTGCATCGCCGCCTCCCAGGGGAATGCTGCCGGCGTATCGACGCACGCGGTCTCGCGGCCGGTAGCGTCGGCGGGCAGATGCCGCTCGACGGCGTCGCGGCCCTGGCCCCCGATCTCATTGCGCTCAGAACCCAAGCGCCCGGTGCTCAAGTCCCCGGCTCTCCGGTCCCCACTGCTCAGGCGCCCGTCACGGGAGGGTTTGCGCTGCCCGTCCCGGCCGCCTCCCCGTGGCTGCCGAAGGCTGCCGCCAGCAGTTCGACGGCGATCGCCGCCGCGCCCGCGGCCCCTCCCTCGATCTGCATCCGGGCGACCTCGTCGTCGCCGACCTCCGCCCCGCCGCCGCGCAGGCCCGCGCCGATGATCCGCGTCAGGTCGCGCGCCGACAGCCGGCCGCCCTGGAACCGTTGCGCCAATGCGCCGAGATCCTCGGCGGCGAACGCGTCCTCGAGTTCGGCCAGCGCGCCCAGCGTCAAGCAGAGCCGGCGTTCCTTGCCGTCGATGATCGCGGAGACCTCGCCGCGCCGGCGATTGACCGCCATGGTCAGACGACCTCGAAGGTGAGCGCGCCGGCCGATTCCAGCGTCGCCTCGAAGGTCACCTCGCCGTCGTGCTCGCCGCCATATTCCAGCGCCGTCACCTGGAACGGTCCGGTCACCCTGCCGAAATCCGGGATCACCGCCTGGAAGGCCGCGATGCGCGAGGAGAAGAACACCTGCCGCAGCGCCGCATCCGAGGCGGCATCCTTGAAGATCCCCGAGCCGGACAGCGCCGCCCGCTGGACGCCGGCGCCGCCGAGCAGCTCGCGCCAGCGCCCGGCGCTCTCGGCATCGGTGACGTCGACGACCTGCGCGTTGAAGGCGATCCGCCGGCTGCGCAGCCCGGCGATGGTGGTGAAGTTGCCGTCCCCGTCCTCGTCGATCTTGAGGAGGAGGTCCTTGCCCTTCTGAGCGCTCATCTTGGCTGTCCCGTGCTCGCGCCAAAGCCGCGGCGGTCTCCCGTCGCGGCAACAAAAAAGGCGGCCCCGAAGGACCGCCGCTCACTCGCCAGATTGTCGTGTGCCGCCACGGGGATCAGGCGCCCGCGGGGGGACCCCGCGTCGTTCCCCACCGCTGACGAAGAGGCTCCTCGGAGCCTTGCCGCCTCAGGCCAGCGGTTCGGTCACCGCCCGGAACCGCAGAATGCCGTGATAGGCGGAGGAATCCTCCTCCCGCCGCGCCTCGGCGAATTGCAGCCGCAGGTTCACCAGGTGGTGGCCCTCCAGTGGCAGCGCCGCGTCGTTCAGCCGATCGGCGACCCTGTCCATGATCTCGTAGGTCTCGGCCTTGCCGCCGCCCTTCGCCCAGACATGCAGCGTCAGGATGTGCTCGGCGCCATCCTCGGTGCCGGTGGACCAGTCGACCACGCCGGTCCGGCCGAGGGTCAGATAGGGAAAACTCGCCCGCTCCGGGCGCCGGTCGAACACCTTCGGGCCGCCCAGAAGCGCCGTCAGGGACGCATCGGACGTCAAAGCCGAAAAGATCGATTCCTGCAGTTCAGCGCTGGGATGTGCCATCGTCCTCGCCCTCGTCACGATGCCATGTTTACGGTGCCGTGTTCACGATCGTCGACGCCATGAAACACAAAATGAGATGGTTCCACCAGCGCCAAGTTCAACGAAGCGGCCTTAACTTTTTCGCGACCTCGCCACCGTTGCACGCGCCGACCCCGTAGCGCTCTCGCCCGTCTCGAAGGGATCGGCGAAAATCGCTTTGACTTCATCGGCTTCGGCAAGGCGGGACGTCGCGGGAAGCCGCCCCTGCGCCCCCACCGGGCGCTCCCCCTTCCGTTGGGCGAGGCCCCTCGCGACGAGCGATCGCAGGCGCCGTCCGAGGCCGCCTCGCGCCACCGTCACCATCAGCCGCATCGCCATCAGCGCTCCTCCTCGCAGCGGCAGACGAGATAGCGCCGGCTCTCGTCCGGATCATGGACCGATAGGATCGCCAGCCGCCGCCCGCCGGCCCGCAATGCCATCCCTCGTGCCACGTGGTCATTCGCCCGCATCAGCACCCGGTGCGTCACCGTCGCCTCCCGCTGGTCGAAGCGCTCGCGCGAGGCGACCGCGAGCGGCTCGATCCGCACCGAGAGCTCGCGCACCTCCTGCCATTGCGTCTCGGCGCGGCGAGGCCGCCCGTCTCAATCGTCCCGGCCATAGCCGACCGCCTCCCGCTTCTCGCCCCTGGTCAGGAAATCCGCCGCCGCGACCCGCGACCACAGCGCCTCGCGCTCGGCCGACAGCCCCTCGACCGCGTCGAGGTCGATCGACAGCGTCAGGCTCGGTTCGCCGAGATGGGCGCCGAGCCAGGTGTAGCGCGACATTTCAAATGAGCCGGCGCGACATTTCAAATGAGCCCAGTTTGCGAAGCGAGCAAAAGCGTATGGCGGCAGTCTCATATGCCATCACGCGTTGACTCCGGTCTCCGGACGACGCCAAGCTTGGGGCATTGGTCAGCCTCTTGGAGCCGGTATGAAGCGCGCGTTCACTATTTTGGCTATTTGCCTCGTCCTCACCGCATGCACGACACCGAGCATCACCAGCCCGGTGGAAACGAAAGAATTCGGTTTCCCCGGTTATGCTTTGGCCTTCGAGCGACAGGCGTGCGACATACGCGGTGCTCGGCTCGTCTCCAGTGGCCCCGCAATCCCCGCCTATACTTATCACCAGCTCATTATCGCGGCCAACGGCGTGACCAGCGGCACGTATTCCATCAACTGCCCACCGGTCGTCGCCGGCGGCGCGGCGCTGTGTTTGGTGCAGTCCGAGAATTTCATCTCACCCGAGGAATCGGCAGGCCCCAATTGTGCCAGATGGAGCGACATAGACCTCAGGCGCCGAGGGTAATCTATCTCGAGGCCGTCTTCGCTATCAGAAGCTCCCTCACGCTCGCATTGCCTTTCTGGCTGAGCGAGTAGGTCGTCGACAGCGCCTCGATCGAAAAGCCTTCAAACAGCCTTCGAACCTCTGGGCGATCGTTGATCGACAGCAGGAACGTCCCCTTCAGATCCTTGAGCCTCTCAGCCAGCCCGGCGAACTCGCCGCGGCTGAAGGCGTCGCGGCCGTAGTCGCCCTCGGACCCGTAGTAGGGCGGATCGAGATAGAACAGCGTGCCGGGCCGGTCGTATCGGTCGATGAAGGCGCGCCAGGGCAGCTGCTCGATGACGACGCCGGCAAGGCGCTCGTGGATGGCTTCGAGCGTCGGCGCCAGCTTGGTGACATTGAAGCGGCTGGCCGTGGTGACCGAGACGCCGAAGGTCCGGCCGTCGACCTTGCCGCCAAAGGCGAGGCGCTGGAGGTAGAGGAAGCGGGCCGCCCGCTCGAGGTCCGTGAGGGTCGCTGGATCGGTCTTCAAAAGCCGTTCGAACTCGCGCCGGCTGGCGATCTGGAAGCGCAGCATCTCCATGAAGTGGGTGTAGTGCCGCTGCAGGATACGGAAGAAGGTCGCGACGTCGCCCGAGACATCGTTGATCACTTCGTGCCGGGGCGCATAGCGCCGCCGCAGGAAGACGCCGCCCATCCCGACGAAGGCCTCGGCATAGGCGTCGTGCGGGATGGTCTCGATCCGCTCGACCAGGCGGCGAGCGAGGTTCCGCTTGCCGCCGATATAGCCGGCGGCCGGCGATACGGGCTCGATGGCCCGCAGTTCGATTTCCATCAATCTTTCCTTGAGAGATATCGGCCACCTTGGCCTCGCTGCCCTCGGGCAGTGGCGGCGGTGGCGTTATCTCTGGTCACGTCAGGCGGGGTCATTCCTTCCGAGTCTTTCCCCGCAGCCGGCCTCGGCCGGCCCGTCGCCGGCAGCTTCGCTGCCGGCGCTTCGTCGCCAGTCTGTCGCCGTCATCCGGCGCGGTCGAGGATCGGCATCTCCGGCTGGATGACGAGCTGCGGGTGGACCGTCTTGGTGCGCTCGTTCCAGAACGACGTCACTTCGACGACGTCTTCGCGGCCGCCACCGAGATCCATGACGATGAAGGTCGCCACGCGGCAGCCGGTCGGCAGGATGAAGGTCTCCTGGTCACCGCCCTCGACGCCGGGGTTGCCCTCGAGGATCCACTGATCGCCGGAGGCGTCATGCTTCCCCTTTTCGATGGCCGGTCCGATGCGGGTCAGTTTTGCTGTGGCAGGCTGCATGGTTCGCTCCCTTATGCGACGAGGCTGAAGGATTGGAGAGGAAGGTTCGTCGTTCCGTCGAACACCGCGCGGCCGGCCTTGGCATCATCGCAGTAGCCATACGGATAGGACGCCCGCATCGGGTTCGGGAGGTCGGTATTGGTGGAGAACCGATAGCGCCGGGTGCTGCCGACTGTGGCTTGGAACGCGCCCCTGTTCGCCCGGATTGCCGGCTCGTTCTTATAGGCATCGACATCCGAGGTGACGGCGATGTCCTGGGTGAACTCGTTGAGGATCTGCGTGTCGAGCGACATGCCGGCATCCCACTCGAAGGTGAGATCGAAGTTTCGGGCGTCGATCCGGGCCAGCGTCGTTGCGCGTGGGCCGAGAGACGTGGTGAGCCCCCGGACATATTTCTGGATGACGCGGCCGAGCCGGTCACCCTGGACATCCTGGCCGCCATCCATGACCAGGTGCAGATCGCCGAAGCGACGCAGAAGGTCGTAGATCTCGAGCCCGATCTCGATGTTCGCCGAAGCCGCGACAGCGGCAAGCTGGGCCCGCCTGATGAGCTGCTGCCAACTGACGCCGACGGTGCTTCCGTCCCGTGACGGCATCGGCGTTACGATCAGCTTGCAGCCGGGATACTTGGCGGCGATGAGCGCCGCGAGGGTGATCAGACCATCGCGGTACCGCGCCATGGTGGTATAGGCGGCGTTGAGGTTGATGCCGTCGAAGTCGCCCTGGCCCTGATTGAAGTTGACGATCGACGGCATGGGGTAGCCGAGGGCGATCAGCGCATCGATCTGCGCGAACATCGCCGTCAGCAGGGGCCCGGCCGTTCCGTTGTCCTTCACCCAGTGGCCGGGTCCGACGTCATTGCCCTCGAGCAGTGACGACGCCGGCATCGCCGCATTGACGAAGCGATAGAGGTTGTTGTCGTTGGCGTTGCGCAGGAACCTCTGGACGCCGGCGAGCCCAGCACCCTGGAAGCAGCGATAGCCGAGGCTCTGACCGGCCATGACCACCATGAAGTTCGGAACCACTTCAGCCGTGCTCGCCGCCGCCGTGATCACCGGAGCCCCGCGTGCTGGCCAGATGTCCAGCTTGTTCGTCGACTGGTCGTATTCAACGATGACATAGGAGTCGGCGGGGATGTCGATGAAGCGCGGTGAGCCCGCAACACCGGCGGCGTTCCATGTCGTGAACGCGCCGGAATCGAAACGCGCGGTGACACCCTTCGTCTTGATCCGGACCTGCACGCCGTCCGCGAGATGTTCGAACAGGACGGTCCGGCCCGCATCCGAAACCACAAGCGTCCGACGACGGTCGCCGGCGCCGACGTGATAGAGCTGCGGCAGGACGAGCGGACCGATCTCCTGCACGTAGGAGCCGTGCGGGGTCCAGAGCCGCCGAGAGAGGTCGATCGCCGGCGTCTTTGCGACGGGCTTGCCGGCATCCGGCGTGTAGGGCGTGCTGAACTGCTGGTTGGCGTCGACGATCCAGCCTTCCTTCGTCGGAGGCACGCCGGTTGAACCGCCGGTCCGCGCGACAAGTGCTCCCGTTGCCAGATTGGTGACCGATGATCGCGCCGTGCCGCCGACGCTGTCACGCCACTCGACGCGCGACAGGCTCCCGGATGGCGCGACAATGGCATCGGTCGGAACGCTCGTGTTGAGGCGGGCGCCCAAGGCGTTCATGTAAGCGGTGAAGGAATCGACCAGTGCAGGATCGCCGGTTGTGCCCTTCAGCACCTCGATAATGTCGTGGATCGCTCCGCTGGCGAGGAGCCGCACCGCGATGACATCGAGCCCGAAGTTGCGGACGTCCCGCTGCTCGCCGACGAGCTCGTGGCCCAGCAGCGATTCCGGCAGGTCGCCAGTCGGGAGAAGCCCGGAGGGGGTGCCTGGATTGGCCATCAGATAAGCTCCTGCGTCATGGCGAAATCCGCCTCAGACTGACGTTGTCGATCTCGACCGTGACGCCGGCGCCGGCGAGGATCGAGAGGGTGGTGTTGCCGGTGGCCGCCGTCAGGCGATCCTCCTGCGGGCCCGGCGTCCCGACGAGATCGCCCTGGACGAGCGAGCCGCCCTCGAGGCGCGGCCGGGCGTTGCCGCCGGCGATCGCAATCAGGTCGTAGGTCAGGAGATATTCGACGCCGGCGCTGACGCTGACCGCCCAGGCGATCGTCGACGTGGAAGCGGACGCCTTCTTGGCCGTCCCGGCCGAGATCGACCAGCTGGGGCCGAGGGTGACGCCGGTGGCACTGTCGAGGGTGACGTTGGGGCTCAGCTGCGGGCCGAGGATCCGGACAGTGGCCGAGACCGGCTCCGACACGAGGCCGGCGCCCTCGTTGACGACGAAATACGTCCAGATCCCATAGCCCGGCGCGTCGTCGAGCTGCAGCTTCTGCAGCGGGCCGCCATAGAGCGGGCCGCTGACGGCAACGGCATCCTCAAACAGGCCGCCGAGCGGCGCGCGGTAGACCCTCGCGACACTGACGCGGCCGTCATTGCCGTTGGTCCAGAAGGCCGTCGTCGAGGCGGGCCCGGTGACCGGATCGTCCGGGGCGAAGGAAAGCCCGGTCGGCGGGGCCAGCGCCGCCGGCGCCTCGTCGACGATAGTGAAGACCCGGTAGACGGTGAAGGGCGACGGATCGCCGTTCGTGCCCAGTGCATTGGCGCGCAGCTCGACTTGGTCGCCGACGGCGTAGCCGGGCAGGACAACCGAGCCCGTATAGGCCGGCGCGGTGGCCTCCAGGTAGGGATCCGCCGTGCCCGCCGTTCGGTGCTGAACGACGAAGGTCGCGGGCGGATAAATCGACCCGGTGCCTTCCTGAAGGCCGACCATCACGACGCCCTCGATCGACAGCACGAAGGCCACCCGGGGCTTGGCCGGCGGTCCGGCGGCGATGGCGACGATGGCGCCCACCCTGCCGTCCCAGGCCGGCGGCACCTCGGCGTCCGTCAGCTGGTCGACCAGCGGCGCTTCGGGCTGGACGGTGTAGACGGTGGTGCCGCGCTCGCCGGGCTCGGTATCGAGAACGGTGGCGATGATGCTCTCGCGGTTCTGCACCCCGAAATGCACCACATGGTCCACCTCCGGCATCGGCCCCTCGCCTTCGAGGAGGATCAGCCGGTGCTCGCCCGCCATGGTGGCGACGTCGCGAACGATGCTGACATCCTCGCCGTCCTCCTCCTCGCGCAGCTGCCAGAAGCGGACGGCGTAGCTCTCGCCCGCCTCCATCTCGACGGGATCGGACAGCACGATGCCGCGGCCTTCGACGGCGTCGACGCGGGACGCGAACAGCGTCCGGTCCCACTGGTCGTAGGAGACGGCGACGGTCTTGCCGCGCACCGCGGGCCTGCCCCGGCCCCTGGCGACGAAGGAAAGCGTGCGGTTGCGATAGAGCGCCTCGTACTGCTCGCGCCGGCTCTCGCGCCAGACCTCGTCGGGATTGGTCTTGCCCGGCCGCTCGCGCTCCTCGGCCGTCTCGACGTCGTCCGGATCGATGCCCGGGAACGGGATCACGCGTTCGCCGACCTTGTTGTCGTTGGTCCGGTCGGCGAAGGTCACGCGGTAGCCGTCCGGCAGCTTCGGGTAGCGGATCTCCCAGCGGAAGTCCCAGGCGTCCTGCGGCGAGAAACTGTCGACGACGGCCGTGTCCGGACGGTCGATGACGACGGTCCACATGGTCCCGGTCCAGCGCGGTGCCGCCCGCCCGGCCGAGGCGATCGCCGCAAGCCGCACAGGCAGCGCCACGGCGTCCCGGTGCTCCTCGTCGTATTCAAGGCCATGGAGGACGCAGAAGGCGTGGAAATTGACCATGGCGGGCCAGTCGATCATGTCGTCGGTGCAGCGTTCGGCCGCCGGGATCTCCGGGCCGCGGCAGGCGTGGACGAAATGCGAGGCGGGATTGCGCGTCGGTCGCGGGATCCATGCCTCGGTCGCCACGTCATGGTCGGCAATCACTCGGCGCGCCCGGCATTCCAGCCGGTCGAGCCCGCCGGATAGCTGGGCCGTCGCCTTGATCCGGATGCCGGTCAGGCAGAGGTCCTCTTTCGCGGCGATCGGATATTCCGGCCGGATCGACTGGATGGCGGTCAGCTGCACCTTGTCCTGCACCTGGACGCTGTCGCTCTCGCCATTGAGGCGCGTCACGCCGATCTCATAGGAGCCGCGCTCGGGCACCTCAAACTCGCGCTGCCGGAACATGGCAACCTTGCGCTTTTCCGTGATGGAGAACGTCGTGTCGATCGCGTCGGTCGAAGCGCCGATCTTGCGGGCCCTGACCCGGAAGTCGACCGTGACCGGCTTGTCTTCCGCCTCGTCGGTGTATCTGACCGACCCGGACGGCCAGCCGAGAATCACCGCGAAGGCCGAGATGTCCGAGGCGGTGTAGCGGACGACTTCCTTGGCCTCGTTCTCCGCGTCCTCGATCGGATCGCCGAAGTCGTCCTCCGGCGGCCGGTTGGTGAGGTCGGTGTTGTAGCTGTCTTCGATCACCTGGCGGGTGACGAGGGTCAGCGGCTCGTCGTCCGGCAGGCCCTCGCGAATCTCCAGCTCGACCTCGTCATACTCCTCCAGCGGCGTGTCACCGATCTTCCACTCGTCGAGGAGCAGCGGTCCGTAGCCGAGATGGGCGATCGCCCGGATGTACTGGGTGTTGCCGACGACCTCGGTGTACGGGGCCATCGCCCATTGCGGGGCGACGCGGATCTCGCCGAGGATCGAGGGGATGGCCGCGCCCGGACGGGCCTCGTTGCGCAGCCCGGTGACCCGGTAGCCGCCCTTGTCGCGCTGCTGGTCGGGGGCCTTCACCGGGAACAGGAGGCCGATCAGCATATTGCCGAGATAGGTGAGGCCCGCGGCCAAGAGCGTCGCGCCGAAGGTGCCGATCGTCCCCGCCAGCGGCCCGGCAATGGCGATGGCGGCGACCGCGACGACGATCTGCGCGATGATGCGCAGGGCGTTCTTGCCGGGGATCGGCCGAATCAGCAGCTTGACGCCCGGCTTCGGCCGGGTGACGTGCCAGCGCTCGCGCTCGACGACGAGGTCGCCGCGCGGCGTCCACAGGATGACGCGCAGCCGTGACCTGTCGGCCTCGGCGACGTCGGGGATCGCCCGGTCGATCATCTCGCCGACGGTGAGGCCGTGCGGGATCGTGATCTCCATCGCCCGGCCGATCGGCGGCGAGACGAAGACCGTCTGATGGGACGTCGAGGCGCGGAGGTCGTGGGTGCTCATCGCGATCCTCCCGAGGCGGCCAGGAGGCGATGACGATGGAAGCCGAGGAAGCGCGGCTGCCACTCGCCGGTGTTGTAGGGCTCGACCCTCGCCGGATGATGGGCCGAGACGTGCAGCATCTCCCCCGGAACGACGACGGTGGCCACGTGGCCGGCGATCGTGCCGTCCCGGAACACCGCCATGTCGAACATGCGTTCGCGGCCGGGCTCCACCGGCAGCCACGGCTCGGCGGCGCGCTGGCCGTCGAGCACTGCGGCGATCTCCGCCGCCTCCGCCAGCGAGACATAGGCGTCCGCGTAGGACGGAACGGCGATGGCGCATTCGTCGGCGAGGACGAGCCTGTGCAGGCCCCAGCAGTCGACGCCGTTCCGGTCCCGGCCGTGCGGGCGAAACCGCAGCCCGACATAGCGGGCGGTCCAGCGTGGAGAGGTGGGACCGACCGTCATCGACGTCCCCCGTTCGAAGGCACGGCCCAGTCAGACAGGACGAGGGGGCCTTCCGTCATCACGGTTCCCGAGGCGAGCGTGATGGGCAGCGACTGGACTTGCACATACGGTGCCAGGGCCCACCGCACGCATCGGACCGAGCCGATCGGCTCGATGCGGCCCGTCTGCTGATCTTTGGGCATCGGCGTCTCCATCATCGAAACAGCCCCGGAAAGCGCGCCTTGGTCTGGCGCCCCGCTGGCCACGGCACGGCGGAGATGTCCGGGCCGGTCAACGTGAGCGGGATCTCGGTGCGGTTGCCGGTGGCGACCGACAGCTCGAGCCGGCGGAACTCGGAGATGAGCCGGCCTGGATCCGACAGGAGGGCGACGGCGAGCGAGGCCCGGGCCCGGGTTCCGGGCGGGATCGCCAGCAGCAATTCCACGATGCCCTGGTCGACCGCGAGGAGCGCGAGCTGCAGCTCGGTCACGGCGCCGCGCTTGTCCCTCGGCATCAGGGCGTCGGCGATCATGAACAGGTAGGGCTCGGCCGGGCCCTCCTCCGGCTGCAGCCAGGGCGAATGGGTGCCGAACACCAGCGGATCCTCGGTGATGAAGTCGGTCGGATCGGTCGACAGCCGGATCGGCTTCTCCAGGGCGTCGTGATCGATGTGGATGAACATGACCTCCATCTCGGCGGTCACCGGCTCGGCACGTGAGCGCCGGGCATTGAGCGATTCCCGCGCCATCAGCGGATCCTCGCGAGCGAGAAGGACGCGCGCCAGCGAACGCCGACGGCGCGGAAGCCGGGCGCGCCCTGAATGACGCAGAGCCAGGAGCGGGAGATCAGGATCGGCACGGTGCCGGCGAGGAGCGGCACGCCAGGCGAGACCAGGATGCCCCGGCCGTGCTCGCCCGGGCCAGGCATGGCGAAGGCACGGGCGCCCCGCTTCAGCGTATCGGTCCAGAATTGCATGAGCCGCGCCCGGCCGCTGTCGTCGACGGTGAGGACCATCGCCACCTGATCGAAGCTGCGGGAATAGCGCATCCCATACATCGGCATGCCGCGCTCCGGATCGAAGCGCTCGCGGGGATCGCCGAGCTGATACTCGAAGCCCTCGCGCTCCGGCAGCGGCAGCTGGCTCGGCCATTGCGCCACCGCCATCAGAGCAGCCTCGTCGGCCGCTGCGAGCCGCGCATGGTCAGCGCGTCGTCGAAGGGCGAACCCGGCTGGCTCATGGAGCCGGCCAGGCGCCGCTCGAACTCGACCACCATGCGCCGCCCGCCGCGCCCGTCCGGCTCGCGGCGCACCTCCTTCACGGGCGGCGCGTTGACGAACTTCGGATCGAAGACGACGGTCGGCTGGCCAGGGGCCTCCGATCGCCCGTCACGCCCGGCGCCACGCCCAGCCGATGCGTTCGGCATCGCCATGGTCCGCCCGCCGACGATGCCGCCATGCTCGTGGCCCGGGCCGCCGCTGCGCACGCCGAGGCGGATCGCCTCGGCCTTTTCGGGACCGCCGGCAGCCTTGACGTCGTCCTGGCTCCAGACGACTTCCCCACGATGGACGTAGCCTGCGATGGCGTGCCGGGCGCCGGGCCCGGTGAAGCCGCCGGTGTCGAACAGGCCGAGGTTGCCGCCGGCACCGAGATTGGCCCAGGCGGCATTCTGGGCGCCGCTGGAGATCCCGCCGCCACCGAAGAGGCTCGACAGGCCCCCGAGGCCGCCACCGCCACCGCCTATGCTGGAAAGCAGCTTCTGCAGAACGCCGCCCCAGCCCGGCAGGAACTGGTCGACCGCCTGGCCGAGGCCGCCCAGGAGCTGATTGTTCAAGGCGCCGTCGAAGCCGGTTTGAAAGCCCGTCGCCGATGTCTGGAGCTTGGCGGCGCTTTCGCCCAGAGCCGTCGCCGCAGCATCGATGCCGCCGCCCTGGCTGCCGCCGGTGCCACCGAACTCATTCAGATATCGTTGGGCTGCGTCATACCGGCCGGAGAAATTGTGCGCCCCGTAGGGGTTCTCCCAGGAGAAGCCGCGCGGCCGCTCGAAACCGGCGAAGGCGCCCGTCGCCTCGCGCAGATCGTCGGAGGATACGAGGCGCTGGTAAGCCTTCCGCTCGGGCCCCTGCAGCTCCGACCAGGCGAAGCGGTTCTGCGCCATGTAGTCGTCGAGATTGCCGCGCCCGCCGATCGCCGCGAAGAGATTGTGGCGCCGGTCATTGTGCTGGTAGAGGCCGAAGGCGTCTCCGCCGTCGCCGACAGCTTTCGGATTGAAGCCGCTCTCCCCATGGACGTTGCCCATGATCGCAGCGGTCTGGATGTCGCCGAGGCCCTTCGACTTGTAGAAGTTCCAGGTGTCACGGGCGACGTCACCAGTCGCGGGTGCTGTGACCGACCACGCATTGGCAACGCGCTTGCTGGCGGCATCGAGCGGCGTCATCGGCGCCAGCGCCCCGCCGCGCTCCACGGCGCCGATCGGCGCGGTGCCGTCCCGGCCGCCGAGAAGATCGACTCCCGGGATGCCGGACGCGCCCACGAGCGAGACGAACAGCGGATTGAGCGGCGTCGCGCCTCGCTCGGCCAGCGCGATCGTCGGCGCGGCTGGCTTCTTCATGTCTCGGCCGGTGATCCGCGCCCACAGCCCTTCGAAGCCGCCAATGTCGGCCATTGTCGGCGCCTCGCCACCCGACGCGGCGTTCTTCAGCGGATTCTTGAGTGAGAGGTCGATGATCGTCCTGTAGAAGTCCTTCCCAATGTCGGCGAGCAGCTCCTCCGGCTTCATCGCCTTGTCGAGATCGAAAGCGGCGTCGAGCACCTTGTCGAGGGCGTTCGATCCCGTCTCGCCGAACTCGTCCCAGGCCTTGCCGGTCCGCTCGATGTCGGCACGGTACTCGGCCAGCGCCCGGGCCTGCTGGCGGTAGAGATCCGCCTCGCGGCTGCCGAGCTCGATGCCGGCGCGGCGCAGATCCTGCTCGGCCTGAAGGTCCGCCATGATCCGCCGGCGCTCGGCCGCAGAAGTGCCGATCGCCGCGGCCTCGGCGTTCAGCTTCGCCAGCTCCTCTTCCTGCGGCCGGAAGAGGCTCTGCCTGCTCTCGACCTCGAGCGCCGCCCGACGCGCCTCCCCATAGGCGCGCCAGGTCGCAGTCAGCTGCGGATTGAGCTCGATCCCCCGCGCGACTTCCTGGTTGATCGCGGCCAGTTCGCGGGCCTGGCCTTCGAGGCCGGCAAGAGCGAGATCGTCCATCGCGCCGCGCAGGGCGTCATTCGCCTCGCGCTGCGCCTGCGCGAAGATAAGCGTTCCCTCGGCAGCGATCTGCGCCTGCCGCTCGATCTTGCCGAGCTGGTCGCCTTGGATGTTGTTGAGTTCGACCGCTTTTTGTTGCTCGGCGATCGCCGCTTGCTCGGCAGTCGTTCGCGCGAAAACGCTCTGCACCGCGAGTTCTCGCTCACGCCGCAGATTGCCCTCACTCCGAATGATCTCATCCAGAGCGCGCTTATAGTCTCGCTCGATCTCGATCCGAAGACCTGTCTGCGCCGACGGCTCGGATGGGACGTTCGGCCGCTCGGGGCTGCCTTCGAAGCCGGACCGGGGCGCGACACGTTCGATCCTGTTCATCTGGCGCTGGCGCTGAAGCTCGAGCAACTCGCGCGGCGTGCGACGATCACCGACAAGATCGAGCATGTCGCCGCGCTCGCTGCGGAACGCCTTCTGCGTCGCCCGGCTGACGGCGTCGACGGACAGCGCCATCGCCTGCAGCTGGCGCTGCGCCGCGGCGGCAGGCGCGGCCACCTCGATCAACTTCGCCGCCAGCTCTCTCAGCGTGTCGTTGGCGAGATCCTGATTGGCGATCTTCGCCACCGCATCCACGAAGGCGATGGCGTCGCCCTTGCCCTTCTCGAGCTCGGCGTTCAACTCCATGAGCGGCTTGCGAAAAGCCTCGTATTTCGGCGCAACGTCGGTCTCGAGGAGGCCGATCTCGCCGAGACTGGGCGAGTAGCGCAGGTAGTCGCTGCTGAAGGCGCTGGGCTTGAAGGACTTGGCCAACGTGTCCTGGGCGGACAGCTGGAGTTCCGCCCGGCTCTGGCGCTCCTGCAAGGTTGCGACACCAGGCGAGACGCCCTTGGCGTATTTGTCGGCCTTGTCGAGGACGAGGCCATAGGCCTCCGCGACGCCCTTGAGAGCCTCCTTATGGGCGTCCATCGCCTCGTTGAGCGGCTTGATCTGCTTCTCGGTCCGGGTCGCGAAATAGATGCCGGCGGCCGCCGCGGCCGTGAAGCCGACGATTGCGAGGTTCATCGGCGTAGCCAGGGCGAGCAGGCTGGTTCCGACGGCCTTGATCGATCCGGCCACGCCGCCGGGACCTTCCTGCAGGGCGCCGTAGACCTGTCCGGCCTGGCTGACGAAGATCTGCATCCCGTCGGCGCCCATCAGCCACATGGTGGCGGCGTCATTGCCCTGGCGGGACAGGTTGAGCAGTTGGTTGGAGGTGAGCTTCGACGCGCCGGTGACCGCGCCGTAGACGCCGGGCATTCGGTTCAGGACGAGCATCTGGCGCTCGGCCGCCGCGGCCGCCTCGCGGCGATAGACGGCGGCCTCGGCCGTGCTGAGCCCGGCGGTGCGTTCGGCCTCGGCGATCTCGGCCAGCGTGCGCTTGTAATCTTGCCCGATCTTGAACAGCGGATTGTAGCGCTCGCGAACCTGGTCGAGCATCGCCGGCTGGGACTGCGGCGGCAGCGCCGGCGTGCCGGTTCCTCCCCCGCCGCCGGACGGCGGGACGGCGAGCGGAACCCCGGCAGTGTTCTGGTTTGCGCTCGCAGCCCCGACCCGCCGCAGGGTCTCCTCGCGAAGGTCGCGTTCGGCTCCGGCCGCGCCAGTCAGGGCTTCGGAGACGCGGCGGGCCGCGACAGCTTCCGTCTCCATGGCCACGGCCATGGCGCCGATCGTGCCGGCGGTCACGCCCGCGGCTTGCCCGATTGATACGGTCTCCCGGGTCGCCTTCGCCATCGCGGCCGCCATGGCAGTGACGCCTCCGGCGGCTGCTCGCGCCGTCTCCCCAACGCGCATGATCTCCTGAGGGGCTGCTGCCCCACCGGCTATCGCGGCTGCCGCCGGCGCGGCGCCAGGCGCGACGATGGGCGTGTTGCGGTTCGCTGCCGCGTTCATACCGACCCGGCGCTGGACTTCCTGGCGATAGGCCTGCTCGGCGCCCGTCGCACCGCGCAGCGCGTCCGAGGCCTGCCGTGCCGCAGCGGCCTCGGCCTGCATTCCCGTCGCCATGGCCGACAGTTCGCCGCCGGCGGCCTTGGCGGCCTGGCCGGTGGAGGCAATCTCCTGCCGGACCTCGCGGGCGCCTTGCCCGACGCCCTTGGCGTCGAGCGTCATGATCATGGAGAACTGCAGCGGCTGGACCATCAGTCGGCCACCTCGGCGAAGGCGGCGAGCGCGGCGCTCTCCATCAGCTGCAGGTCGGCGAAGGCGACGTCGTCAAAGCCACGAAGCCGCAGCATGACCTCGACATCGGTGTAGATCAGGCCGGTCGGTATCATGCGGGTCATGGTCGGGACCTCGCGCCAGCAGGTCGTGCTGGCGAGAAACGCCTCCACGGTCCGCCAGTTGATCGACCACACCGCAACATCGTCTGTTTCTTCTTCCTCGTTTTCGACTGCGACGCTCACACCGAGAGCTGCGAAGGCCTGCTGATCGTCCGCGTCTATCCGAGCCGCTCGGGTCGGATCAGCACGACCTTCTCTTGCAAAGGCGGCCGCTCGGGCCGCCGCCGTCAGTTTCCCGCCCGCGCCTCGCCGGAGATCGAGCGCGCATAGGCGCGATAGGTCGCGATGCGGAACCAGGGGAAGCGGATGGCCTTTTCGAAAGCCTCGGAGGTGAAGGGTTCGTCGCCGCCGCCGGCGGCCTCGACGCCCCGCCAGTTCTTGGAGACGCGCTTCAGGAGATCGTGCTCGTGGGTCGACCGCTCCTCGGCCGTCTTCAGCTCCATGAAGTCGCGGTCGAGCTTTTCGGCCTCCTCGATCGGCATGGCCTCGAACTGCATCTCGAAGGTCTGCTCGATCGTCTGGCCGGCATTGGTCGGATCGGGAATGTGGACCGTGACCGGCCACCAGTAGAGATAGGTCTCGACGAGACGGAAATTCGCCATGTGCGATGGTCCTTCGAAGGGCGTTTGAAGCGGGGATTAAGAAGGCTCGCCCCGAAGGGCGCGCCTGGCGTCTTCGATGGCAGCCTCGGGATCCTCGATGTCGAAGTCCTCGCGCATGCCGCTTTCGACAGGGGCCCATGCGCCCGTCGTGTAGAGGTCGAAGGCCTCTAAAAACGCCTCCAAGGCGGCCGCTTGTTCTTTGGTCAGAACGACCATTGCATTCTCCCTTGGCTGGCGATCGGTGGCGCGGCCTTAGCGGACGATGATCGACAGCTCGTCGTCGCCGGTGTCGTGGCAAAGCATCAGCGGGATCGAGTAGTTGAGGATGCCCTGGGTCTGGCCTTGCGTCGGGCGGCCGCTCTCGACCTGCGGCGCGGCGAATTCGACGATGTTACCGGCCGTCGTGCCGTGAGTGACGGACAGCGCGCCCCGGGTCCGAGCCTGGGCGATGGCGAACCAGTCCTTGGTCGCCAGGTTCTTCGCCTCGACGACAGCGGTGCCGGTCGACTTCCGATCGGTGATCTCCATCGATTCCGCGCCGATCAGGAAGCGCGCCTCGACCTGGTTGCCGAAGTCGAGCGAGATGCTCTCGGCGATCGCCACCCAGCTGAACAGCGACATGACCGTGTTCGCCTTGTTGACGATTTTCGGCCGGACAAATGCCGTGTGGTCGACCGTCGGCAGTACCTGGTCGGTAATGGTGCCGAGCAGGCCCATCAGGTCGAACCGAAAGCGCGGGATCTGGTTCGGCGTTTGGGTGGTCGACCAGTTGCCCCGCACGCCGAGAAGGACGTGCCGGACGCCGTCGGCGTTGAAGTAGATCGACGCGGCCTCCTCGCTCGCGGAGACCGGCAGATAGCTGACGGAGACACCGGCCTCTTCGTCTTCGGCCATCCCGCAAGCGCGAAGCAGCGGCCCATAGGCGGGCGCCGTCCCGGCGGTACCGGCGCCGGCGATCTCCACCGATCCCTGCAGCCGGGCATAAAGCCCGGTCAGCTCGACGCCCTGATGACCGAGATACGGCAGCAGGAGGTCCCGATTGACCTCCTGGCCCTCCATCGGCGTGAAAGCGACGTCGGTCATCAGCATCGCGTTGGCGGCGCCGGTCGGCACGGCATCGGTGCCGTAGGTCGTTTCGATCTTGGCGAGGATCGCGAGCTTGCGATATTTGCGAGTGGCCATGGGTCAGTCCTTCATCTTGGTCCCGGCCGTCTTGCCGGTCTCGACCTTTGACGGCTCGACCGGGTCCGTTTCGGCCTGGCTCGCGGCGTCCTGGTCGCGCTTGATCTCGGCGATCCGCGCAGCCGCCGGATGGTCCTTCGGGATCTCGCCCTCGGTGCGATCCTGAAGGGTGCCGCCCTCGCGCTTTTCCTTCCCCGTCCTCGGGTCGCGGATCGTCCGTCCGCCTTGCCTCACCGGCATGTCAGCTCTCCTCGTCTTCGAGATAGGTTGCGGCGGCGAAGACCTCTTCCCACCAGACGGTGCCTTCGCGGCTTCCCGTCAGCTCACCCGAGACGTGGGTGATGATGTCCTCGGCACTTGCCGGCTGCCAGCCGATGAGGGCTGCGCGCACGGCCGTCTTCAGCACTTCGAGATCCTGCCCGGCGGCGGCGCCCGTCGTGTCGGAGATGTTGTCGACGATGATGACGACGCCGAAATCGATTTCGGAGCGCTGCAGGACGCCGGTCATGCGACTGTTCCCGGCGCTGACTTCGCGCAGCGGCACGACGAACAAGGCCGGCGAGGCCAAGGGCTGCTCCCTCACGGCGGCCAAGTCGAGCGCGTCGCCGATCATGCCGAAAGCACTACCGCAGCGCTCGACCAGGCGATCCTTGATCTCGGTCACGATCATCGGCCGCGCTCCTGGAGCGCCGCCCGCTCCTGGTTGGCGATGATTTCGAGGATGTCCGTCCGGTCCTCGTCGGAGATGCCGAGATAGGGCCGCGCCGGGATGGTGATGGTGTGAGCCTTCACATCGACATCGCGCATGAAGTTCGAGCGCGCCGGCTTGACGAAGCGCTGGTTGAGCGTGCCGGATTTGGCGTCGTAGCGCTGGTAGATCGTCTGCCGGCGCGCCGGCTTCTCGATCGTCCCGCCCAACTGCTGGATCGCGGCGTAGTCGATGTTCGTGCCGACGACGACTTTCTCTCTGTCGGCTTCCCAGCTGATATCGCCCGAGAGGGCGCCGCTGACTCGGAGGATGTGGTTGTAGCCACGCCGACCCGCGCCCGAGCGCTTGTTGGCGGTGCGAGGCGAGAGCCGCTGCCAGCGCTTGCCGTCCGGACCGGTCTCGTCCTGGAACCGCTGGTGGGTCGCCGAGACGATCTTCTCGCCGATCGTCGCCAACGCCGCGCGACGATCGCGCTCCTCGAGCCGCGACAGCGCCGCGAGGACAGCTGCGTCGTCGACGACGATCCGGATGCCGTCGACCGCCATCACATGTTCCTCAAGCTGTCGCGCGTGAACCGCCGCTCCGGCGCGACCACGCGCACCGTGCCGCCTTCAGGCTGTGCCGGCGGCTCACCCTCGACGTCGAGCTGGACAAGGCCGCGGGACACGTCCTTCAGCCAAGAGCGGGCGATCTCGAAATTGCGTTCGACTTCCCCGTCCTTTCCAGCGGAATTGCCCCACAGATAGAAGCGAGCGATGTCGCACACCGCCTTCGTGAGCGCTGGTGGAACCGCGCTGAACGGCAGCTCGTAGACCTTCGAGACATAGCCGGAGGCGACCGCCGAGGCGTCGGAAAGCGCCTGCGAGACGACGGTGTCGTCGACCGTGGTGCGCGGCCGGTTCACGCGATCGGTGCGCTGGATCAGCTCCTCTTCGCCGAAGCGGACGATGAGGTCCTGTTTCGTCGCGAAGTCCGCCATCACAGTGCCCCCGCCAGCTGCCACAGCCAGACGCTGCTCGGCTCGCCCAAGGCAGCCAGTCCGTAGGTGAGCGCGGCGGCGGTCAGAAGCGCGCCGAAGACGGCCATGAGGCGGAAACAGGCACTCATGACGTGCGCCTCGCCACCGCCGCCTCGACAGCCTTGACGACATCGTCGACCGTCGCGACGTGCTCGACGGTCTCATCGTCGAGCTCGACGCCGAATTCGTCCTCAAGCGCAATCGCCAACTCGACGATGTCGAGACTGTCGGCTCCGAGGGTCTCAACAAGGTTGGCGCCAGCAGTCACCTTGTCCGCTTCCACGGTGAGACGGCGGGCGATGATGCTACGGACTTTGGTGGCAGTGTCGGGGGCGGTCACGTCGGGGCTCCAGATTGATGATCCTCCGAGCCCCGGACCTCGAAGGGGGTGCGGCAGGCGCTCGCTTCGGCCTGTTGGTCCGCTCGGGGCCTACGTCCTCGGAGGCCGCCTCGCCGTCAGACGGTCGAGGCAGGTCATTCCGACGGACGCCGGGGCCCGCTGGTATTGAAGTGGCGCGGCCCTGGGATTTCGGGCCGCGCCGATCGTCGGCGGGACGAGCCCCACCGTTCCGACGACGATTAGCCGGCAGATGCCTCGAGGCCGTCCTCGAAGGACCGCTCCAGGACCGAACTGCGGGAGCGCTTGGCCTCGAAGTCCCGCCGGGTCAGCGGCACCAGGGCGCCGGGCTCGTAGAGCACCTTCGATTTCAGGATCCGAATCGTCGCGGTGAACTCGCGCGTCTCGGTGTCCGGCGCGACGGCGGTGATCGTGATGCGCTCGCCGCTCGCCAGCACCCGTTCCCGTGCCGGCAGCGTGCCGGCATAGGTGGAGCGTCCGCTGGCGGGGAAAGCGGGATCGAAGACAGATCCAGCCGCTCGGGACCGGAAGGCCGCCGAGCGCGGCATCTGCGGCTCGATCTCGGCCGACCGCGGTTCGCCCGACGGCGTCGTCGAGGTCTGTACGGTCTCGATAACCGGACGGGTGGCCGTCTCGGTCGTGACCTTCATGGCCGCGCCGTCTGCCGGCAGCGTGCCTCCGTCGGCTGCAGGGCCGACCGGCGGCACGGCCGCCGTGGTCGGAAGCTGTCCCGTGCTCGTCGAGGTGGACGCCCGAAGATCGTCCGTCCTGGTCTTGGGGGTGTCTTTCGCCATCGTTCAAAGCCTTTTCGAAACTTGCCTCAGCGCCGGCGACGTTCCGCCAGGCACCGGTTCAGGGCCGGCGGATTACGCCGGAGCGACGACGTCCTGGAGGAGGAAGCTCACGCCGGGCGCGACGATCAGTTCCTTGATCCGCTCGCCGGAGCGCACCGTCTCGCCGCCCTCGAGGCCGACATTCGGATCGGGCATCGAGCCGGAGATCTTGGTGCCGTAGGTGGCGGTGAAGCCGTGGGTGATCGTGCCGGCATTCACGTCGGCCGACGGATTGATGAACTGGAAGACCATGTTGCCGCCCCAGACGCGCTGGATGTCGGCGGCCTGGCCGAAGCTGGCGGCGTCCATGTAGGCCTCGCCGACCAGCACCTTCTTCAGCTCGAAGAGATCGGCGAACTGCTGGCGGGTGATCATGCCCTCGGTCGTCAGCCCGCCCTTCACCGCGTTGATCAGCTTGGGATGCGAGGAGAGGATCGACCAGTCGCGATGGCCCATCGTCACCTGGTTCGGACGGAAGACCAGGGTGGAATCGAGCACGTCCTTGATGACGCCGATCGGATCGGAGTTGTCGTAGTCGGAG
>NZ_AQQS01000051.1 GCF_002088275.1 Aurantimonas sp. 22II-16-19i | reverse complement strand
CCCCTCTGTCCTGCCGGACATCTCCCCCACAAGGGGGGAGATCGATCTCGCTCTGACGCCTCGCGCCAATTGCGGCGAAGCGTCTGGCGGAAAGGTCGAAGAAGCGTCTGGCGCAAAAGTCGAGGAGGAGGGAGCGGCGATCCAGCGCGTGATCTCCCCCCTTGAGGGGGAGATGGCTGGCAAGCCAGAGGGGGGTTGCCCGGGCGCCGACCTGGCCGGGAAGCGCCCACGCCGGCAACCGCGCAACCGCGTCAGGCCGAGGCGACCTGACGCAGACGGGGTCACACCCCGTGCGTCGCCAGCGTCCCCTTTGCCTCCTGCGCGGACGCACGCGGCTGGCGGGACTTGGCGGCCGCAACCTCGCCGGCGATCATCTCGGCGGTGATGGCCGAGAGAGTCCAGCCGAGATGGCCGTGGCCGGTGTTGTAGAAGACGCCGGGCCGGCGGCCCTGCCCGACCTTCGGCATCATGTTCGGCATCATCGGGCGCAGGCCCGCCCAGGGGATGACCGAGGAGGTCGACACGCCGGGGAACCGCGTGCGGCACCATTCGACGAGCGGGCGGATGCGGGCGTCCTTGATGTCGCGGTTCTCGCCGGAGAATTCCGCGGTGCCGGCGATGCGCAGGCGGTCGGCGCCGAGACGGGAGGTGACGATCTTGGCGTGGTCGTCGAGGAGGCTGACCATCGGCGCGCCGGCGCGGCTTTCCGCGTCGGTGAGGTTGACGGTGATCGAATAGCCCTTGACCGGATAGACGTTCACCCGGTCGCCGAGCTGGGCCGCGAACTTCCGGCTGGCGACGCCGGCGCAGACCACCACCGCGTCGAAATGCTGGCGGGTCGCATCCGTGGCGGCGCCGGCCTTGCGCCAGAAGACGTCGACGCCCTTCTCGCCATCGGACTTAAGCCGCGTGACGTCGGCGGAGAAGGTCAGCCGGGCGCCGTGGCGCCGGCAGGCCTCGGCGAGGTTGCTCGTATATTTGTGGATGTCGCCGGTGAAGTCGGATTCGGTGAAGAAGCCGCCGACGAAATTGCCACGGATGGTCGGCTCGATCGCGGCGATCTCTTCGGGACCGACGGCGACGCGCTTCAGGCCGCCCTTTTCGAGCAGCGTGTTGACCTTGGCGGCATGGGCGAACTCGCTCTTTTCCTCATAGACGTGGAGGATGCCGCGCTTTTCGGCATCGAAGGAGAAGCCTTCGCGCTCGGCCATGTCGAGGAGATGGGCCCGGGCGGCGATGGCGAGCTTCGTCGTCGCGATGGTGTTCTGTTCGTAGTTGCGCGCCGCCAGCACGAATTCGGCCATCCAGGAGAGCTTGTGCCAGGAGGGCTTGGGGTTCACCAGCAGCGGCGCGTCCTTGGTCAGCATCCACTTGATGCCCTTCAGGAATGTCGACGGCTGGTTCCAGACCTCGGCGTTGGAGGCCGACAGCTGGCCGCCGTTCGCAAAGGAGGTCTCCATGGCGGCATAGGGCTGACGGTCGAAGACGGTGACGTCGAAGCCGCGCTGGATCAGCTTGTAGGCGGTGGTGATGCCGGTGATGCCGGCGCCGATGACGGCGATGGAGGTCATGACGAGCCTTTCTTCCGCGTTGGCGCGGAGATCCGTGCTTGCCCCTCCCGTCATGAGCCTGAGAGCTTCACCGCGCGCGGACGAACTCCGGCGGGGCTTTCTCCTTCGGCGGACGACCCGCTCACGGGCCGCCACTCTTCGGACTTTTTGAAACGAAACGGTCCGTTTGCCTGAGAGTTTCCGGGGCGGTTGCTCCTTCGGCGCCGGCCTCGAAAGCCGATCTCTCCCGTATTCGTCGATACCCTCAGACTAGCGTCCGAAACCTTTCCCGACAATGACGAGGGCCCATCGAATGCGTGCATGGCTGCCATGCGCAAACGCCGCGGCGCAGCTTTCGCCGGCGATTGCGATGGCCGCGGGGGCTGCAAGGCGCCCGCCTCGCAGCGACTGGCAAGCGTCAGTCCATCTCCCCGGCGTAAAGCTCGGCAGTGAGGTGAGGTGTCCGGTGGGCACGACATGCCCTGTCGACCAGTATCGTTCGTCCTTGCAGGGCTCCCCTTCGAGGACGAGAAAAAGAAGAGATCGTAACGCGCGTGGGCATCAGAGCCAGGATCATCGCTGCATTCCTCCCGGTCGCCATCGCGGCGCTCGGGCTCGGCGTCGCCGCCGACCTGACGATGAACGACGCCTTCCTCGCGCCCCCGCCGCCACCACAGCCGCAGCGCCAGGAGATGGCGCCGGACCGGCCGGAGGTCTCGCCGCCGGTGCGGATGGCCGCCGACACCCTGCCCGCGCTCGCGCCCGTCGCAGATACCGTCGCTCAGGATTTCGCCGAAAGCGCAACCGGTGAACTCGATGCGGTGCGGCTCGCCGCCGTCGATTATGTCGAGGACGGGACGAAGGACAGCTACGACCGCTTCCAGACGGCCGCGACCGGCCTCACCGAGCTGTCGCCGCAGGAGCGCGTCCTGGTCGACGCGCGCCCCGAGCTCGCCAGCGCCCTGAAACGCATCGAGACCTCCGTCGCCTCCTGGCGCTCGGCCGTCGACACGCTGGCCGGGCTGAAGTCCGGCGAGGACAAGGCGAGCGAAGCGGTCGCCGCGGCGGGCCCGCTCGCGGTCTCGGCGATGTCAGACGTCATCAAGCTCGCCTGGCGGGCTTTCGACATCGAGGCCCTCTACCACGCGACGGCGACCTTCGAATCGCTGAATGCCAGCCTCGTCTCCGCCGAGCGCTTCCTGCGCACCAGCGACCGCGCCGCCTTCGACGTCGCCCAGTCGAAGCTGAACGAGGCGGTCGGCCGGCACGCCGCGATGACCAAGCTGATGACCGACCGGGCGCAGCTCGAACGGGCGCGCGAGGCGCTCGTGCTGATGAAGGACTATGGCGAGAAGCTGACCGCGACGAAGGACCTCGCCGCCCGCATGCGGGAGCTTCGCTCCGGCCTGCTGCTCTCGGCGCCCCGCGCGGTCGCCGCCAGCGTTCTGGCGCTGCGCCCCGTGGCGGCGGCAGCCGTCGCCGTTGCGGCTCCCGTGGCCGAAGCGCCTGCAGAGGTCGCAGACACCGCCGCGGCCGAGCCTTCCGAGGCCGATGCAGCCTCCTTTGCGCAAGAGGCGGCCGATTCCGCGGCAAGCCCGGCGCCCGCATCCCTGCCCGAAGGCCGCATCGTCCTGTTCGGCAGCATCCTGGTCGCCCTCGTCGCGCTCACCAGCGGCCTCCTCGCCGCATCGCGGACGGCGGCGCCGCTCCTCCGGTTCCGGACAGCGCTGACGCTGCGGGCCGCGGGCGAGGCCATGGGCGAGACGGACGTCCCGCTCGAGGCGGCCGGGCGGAAGGACGAGATCGGCGACATCGCCCGCGCCGTCGCCGAGATCGAGACGCGCAGCCGCAACGACAGCGCCGCCGCCGCCGCGGCGATCGAGCTGCACCGGTCGGGCGAGCGCGACGAGGTCGCGCGGGAGGCCGCGGCGCTCGCCGCCGAACGCGCCCGGATCGATGCCGATCTCGACATCCTCTCCTCCGGCCTCGATCGCCTCGCCGATGGCGAGCTGACGACGCGGATCGCCGAGGCGCTGGAATGCGTGCCCCATGTCGGCCAGAGGTTCGACCGGCTGGCCGTCAATCTCGAGCAGACCTTCTCCTCGCTGCACATCGCCAATGCCTCGCTCGCCACCGGCCTATCGGAGATCTTCGAGGCGACCGACGACCTCGCAAGGCGCACCGAGCAGCAGGCGGCCAATCTGGAACAGACCGTCGCCTCGCTCGGCGACGTCTCGACGGCCGTCGCCGAGACGGCCGAAGGCGCCCGCCAGGCCGAGCGCGCAGCCGCGACGGCCAGAGACACCGCGGGCGACGGCGGCAGCATCGTCGGCAAGGCGATCGGCGCGATGTCGGCGATCGAGCAGTCGTCCCAGAAGATCGTCAGGATCATCGGCGTCATCGACGAGATCGCCTTCCAGACCAATCTCCTCGCCCTCAATGCCGGGGTCGAGGCGGCACGGGCCGGCGAGGCGGGCCGCGGCTTTGCGGTCGTCGCCCAGGAGGTGCGCGGCCTCGCCCAGCGCTCGGCCGATGCGGCCAAGGAGATCAAGCAGCTGATCAACGCCTCGAACGGCCAGGTGAAGGAGGGCGTCTCGCTGGTCACCGCCTCCGGCCGTTCGCTGGACGAAATCGTCGAGCGGGTCGCCGAGGTGAGCAAGCTCGTCGCCGAGATCTCCCAGCGCGCCCAAGATCAGGCGGCGAATCTGAAGGAAGTCTCGAGCGCCGCCGACCAGATGGACAAGGCGACCCAGCAGAATGCCGCCATGGTCGAGGAGACCACCGCCGCCGCCCAGCAGCTGAAGGCCGAGAACGAGACGCTGGCGGTGCTGATCCGCAACTTCGTCGGGGCGAAGGGCGGCGGGGCGGGCCGCGCGTCGCGGCCGGCGCCCTCGCGCCAGCCCGCAAGGCCCGCGCCGTCCCGCGGATCGACGCCCGACGACGACGGCGACACCGTCCTCTGGAACGCCCCGCCGCGCCGTCCGGCCGGCCGGCCCAGTGGCGCCGCGGTGGCCGCGGCCCAGCCCCGGGCGACGCAGGACGTCGATGGCTGGGAGGAGTTCTGAGGCAGGCCGTCGATCAATCTTCGGGAAATCGGGCCGACGCCCCATTGGATCACCGATGAACTCTCGCATTGCAGTCTGGGACACCCACTGATTGCACGGAGCAGCTCACGTGGTAATGTCGATCCATTGTCGAAGTCGGAAGCGTAATCCACATGATTGCAACTGGGTTTTAGTTGCAAGACTGGTTGACTTTCGGCAGGGTGGATTGCCGAAGCATGTCACAGCTGGAGAAGCATCAAGGATGCCTTTCGCGCATGCCGCGGCCCGTACCCATTCGACAGGTTCGAACGCATGCTCAAGCTCATGGGCTACGACCATGTCGCGCGCGGAAAGACGGGCGGCAGTCGACGGAAAATGTTCAACGAGTCGACGGGCCATCTCATCGTATTCCACGAGCCGCACGACAACGAAATGGGCGCAGGAACGGTCAATGCGATCAGAAACGATCTGATCGAGAAGGTTTGCTGTGATGCTGAACCACAGGGGATATCAGGGGGCGGTCAGCTTCGCCGATGGCAGGCTGATCATCAGGATTCTCCACATCGAAGACACTGTGACTGACGAGTGCGACAGCGCTTCCAAGGCTCAGGCGCATTTCGAAGGTCTTGTCGACGATTATCTGGACACTTGCAAAGCGCTGGGAAAAGAGCCGTCGCGGCCGTTCAAGGGCTCGTTCAACGTTCGCGTCTCGCCCAGCCTCCATCGCCGTGCGGCCATGGCGGCGGCCGATCGTGGCCAAAGCCTCAACGCCTGGGTCGAGCAGGCGATCGAGAACGATCTGGCGACCTGCCATGAAGGGGACGAGACGACCGGCACCGGCATCGCCCGACGTCTGTCGGCATAGTCGGCGCCACGCCGTTTCCTTCGCAGGTCTTTCACAATTCTCTCAGGCAGCGGATTTCGCCGCCCTCACTCCCCCCGCGGAAACCTCGCGTTCTCCTCGACGACGTTGAGGTCCATGTGGTTGCGCATGTAGCGCTCCGAGGCTTTCTTGAGGGGCTGGTAGTCCCAGGGATAGTAGCTGCCGTTCCTCAGCGCCTCGTAGACGACCCAGCGCCGCGCCTGGCTTTCGCGCACCTCGGCGTCGAAGCGCGCCATGTCCCATTTCGCCCGCATCTTGTCCTCGAAGGCCCGCAGCGTTTCGACATGGGCCGGATCGCCGGCGAGGTTCGTCAGTTCGTGCGGGTCGGCGGCGAGGTCGAAGAGCTGCGGCGGGTCGATCTCGCAGTGGTTGAACTTCCACCGCCCCTCGCGGATCGACACTATCGGCGCCTGCGACCCCTCGGCGGCATATTCCATGAAGACCGGTTCGGGGCGCTTGTCGCCGGTCACCGTCGGCACCAGCGAATGCCCGTCGGTCCAGGGCATGATCCCGCCCATGTCGATGCCGGCGAGGTCGCAGAGGGTCGGCGTCAGGTCGATGGTCGAGACCGGCTCCTCGACGCGCTTGGCGTCGAGGCCGGGCGCGGCGATCATCAGCGGCACCCGGGCCGAGCCCTCGTAGAAGCTCATCTTGAACCACATGCCGCGCTCGCCGAGCATGTCGCCATGGTCTGAGACGAAGACGACGATGGTGTTGTCGTCCATGCGCGTGCGGGCGAGGACGTCGAGGAGCGAGCCGATCTTCTCGTCGATGTAGGAGAGATTGGCGAAATAGCCGCGCCGCGCCCGGCGGACGTTTTCGGCGGTGATCTCGGATTTCGACGCGTCGTTGGCGGCGTAGAGGCGCTGCGAATGGGCGTCCTGTTCGGCGAGGGGGATCGGCGCGACCTCGGGATCGAGATGGTCGCAACCTTCGTAGAGATCCCAGAACTTCTTCCGTGCGACGTAAGGGTCGTGCGGATGGGTGAAGGAGACGGTCAGCGCCCATGGCCGATCGTCATGGCCGCGCGACAGGTCGTAGAGCTTCTGCTCGGCGAAGAAGGCGACCTCGTCGTCATATTCCATCTGGTTGGTGATCTCGGCGACGCCGGCGCCGGTGACCGATCCGAGATTGTGGTACCACCAGTCGATGCGCTCGCCGGGCTTGCGGTAATCCGGCGTCCAGCCGAAATCGGCCGGGTAGACGTCCGTCGTCAGCCGCTCCTCGAAGCCGTGCAGCTGGTCCGGGCCGACGAAGTGCATCTTGCCGGACAGGCAGGTGTGATAGCCGGCGCGCCGCAGGTGATGGGCATAGGTCGGGATCGCCGACTGGAACTCCGCCGCGTTGTCATACACACGGGTACGGGAGGGCAGCTGGCCGGACATGAAGGAGGCCCGCGCCGGCGCGCAGAGCGGGCTCGCCGTGTAGCTGTTCGCGAACCTCGTCGAGCGTGCCGCGAGCGCCTTCAGATGCGGCATGTGGAGGAAATCGGCCGGCCCGTCGGGAAACAGCGTGCCATTGGCCTGATCGACCATGATGATGAGGAAGTTCGGGCGGTTCATGAGGGCGATCTTTCCGGCAAGGCGTTGGAGAGGCATCTCGTGACGGCCCTTGCGGCATAACGCGCCAGGGGCGCGGGCCGCAATGGGGAGGCATTTCGCCGCCGCCGCGGGATCCCGTCCGTTCGGGCAGGCGTCGACCCCGCCGCCGGGGCGCGCGCCGACGATGCCGCCCCGGCGGTGCATCGCCGAAACGCCCGGGCCGGCTCGGTCACTGCCTGCAGGAAGAGGCCGCATCGCCGGGAGAGATCGGCCTCATCGCCGATTCTGATTGGATCTCAGAGGCGTCAGCGGCTACAGCGCCCTCGGAAGGATGCGGGGACCATGCTGCAGGACAATCAGATCGCGCCAGAGAAGACCGCCGACGCAGCGTCGCCGGTGGGATCCGGCCAGAGCTGGCTCGGCCATGCCGGCGCGACGGTGTCGCTCGCCCTGCCGCTGATCGGGGTGCAGCTCGCCCAGGTGACGATGAACGTCACCGACACGGTGATGGTCGGCTGGCTCGGCGCCACGGAACTCGCCGCAGCGGTGCTGGCGACCCAGGCCTTCTTCCTGGTCTTCATCTTCGGGGCGGGCTTTGCCCATGCCGCAATCCCGCTCGCCGCCGGCGCCGAGGGCCGGGGCGACACGCGCGGCGTGCGCCGCTCGATCCGCATGAGCGTCTGGGTGCTGGTTCTCTACGGCGCCCTGGTGATGATCCCGTTGAGCTTCCTCGAGCCGATCCTCCTCCTCCTCGACCAGGAGCCCGAAACCGCGCGGCTCGCCGGCGCCTACATGACCCTCGGCCAGTGGTCGATGTTCCCGGCGCTGATCATCCTCAGCCTCCGGGCCTATCTGACGGTGGTCAACCGCGCCTATCTGATGCTGTCGGTGATCGTCGCCGGCGCGCTGGCCAATGCCGGCTTCAACTGGATCTTCATCTTCGGAAATCTCGGCGCGCCGGCCATGGGCATCGTCGGCGCGGCGATGGCGACGCTCCTGTCGAACATGCTGATGGCCGGGCTTCTCGTCGGCTACACCGTCTTCGCGCCGGGGCTCAAGCGCTACGAGCTCTATGCGCGGGCCTGGCGGCCGGACTGGCCGGCCTTCTTCGAGGTGGTGCGGCTCGGCCTGCCGATCTCGGCGACGATCATCGCGGAGGTCGGGCTGTTCGCCACCTCCTCGATCATGATGGGCTGGCTCGGCACGGTGCCGCTGGCCGCCCACGGCATCGCGCTGCAGATCGCCTCGATCTCCTTCATGATCCCGCTGGGGCTCGCCAATGCCGCGTCCGTGCGCGTCGGCATCGCCCATGGCCGGCAGGACAGGATCGCGCTCGCCCGGGCCGGCGACACGGCCATCCTCATCGGCGGGGCGATCGCGCTCTGCGCCGCCGTCCTGTTCTGGCTGTGGCCGGAGGGGCTGGTGGGCTTCTATCTCGACCCGGGCAACGCCGCTTCGGCGGAAGTGCTCGCCACCGCCGTGCCGTTGCTCTTCGTCGCCGCGGTCTTCCAGATCGCGGACTCGCTTCAGGCGGTCGGCGCCGGCGTCCTGCGCGGCATGAAGGACACCCGCGTGCCGATGCTGATGGCGCTGGTCAGCTACTGGCTGGTCGGCATGCCGATCGCCTACGTCCTCGCCTTCCCCCTCGGCCTCGGCGGCCCCGGCATCTGGTGGGGCCTCGCCTCGGGGCTGGCGGCAGCGGCGGCAATGATGAACTGGCGGTATGTGCGGCGGGAGAGGTACGGGCTGGTGGGGGAAGGCAGCGCGATTTGAGCCGGCAGGAGCGGCTCGAATCCGTCCCATGCATGCAAATGCCAGCGCCAACCAGGGCTCTGTCGCCGCACGAAGTTCTGGTGTAAACTCGGCGCAATGACCACGTTGGCGATCATCAAGCCAAACTCGTTCGGTGAAAGCATCTCGCCATGCGCACTTTCACAATGACATCGCTCGCACATCAAATCACGGCGGTTACGGATGCGGCCGATCGCGAAGCGGTCGCGCTCACCCATCACGGCAAGGAGACATACGTCCTGATGCGGATGGATGAGTATGCAAGACTTTCCCGCAGCAGCGGAGATCCGCGTCGGGCGCAATACACGTCCAACATGCCGGAGGCGCTTCAGGAGCTGTTCTTTCAGGATGTTCCTGTTCGGTCGGCCGCCGAGATGAACCTCGTGCGAGGCGAACTTCCCTACGACCCGGCGCGTCGCATCGATGTCCTCGCCGCCGAAGACGATGACGCCTGAGACGGAGAGGCGACCGGATATCGCCCTGCCGTCTCCAGATTTCGCCGGAGCCGCTGGCTCCGCTGCAGAGGTCTCGGCTGGCCCGACCAAAGGATCCGCGCACGCTGACGCTCCTCGAGCTCATTGAATGTCGCGGCCGTCGGGAGCAGTCTTCGCCTATCCCTTTCTCTGGAAGGCAGACGAAGCTCGCGGCGTGACCGATTCCAAGGATCGAACCACCTGCCTCGCCATCCGCCGCGACGTCGTTGCCGTTGATGGCTCGACCACCACGCATCTGATGCTCCTCGGCATCACCGATCAGATCTGGGCCGGCCAGCAGGCGCTCAGAGTTCCGGAGAGCGAAAAGCGTCGCAGCGGGTTGAACCCGAAGCGGCCGGCCTTCGTCGTCGTCAGCGAGTACAATTACGACGTCCTGCCACACTCCTGGCACTATGCGCCGGGTTCGAAGACCTATGGCGTCTTCAGCCCCCGTTTCTGCAGCGAGATTGTCATGGCCTTGAAGACACTCGCAACAGCGGGTGGGTTGGCAAAGATCGACAGAACGCAGGCCGAGCGCCAGCCATAGCTGCAACGACAGGCGGTCGTGCCGAGACGGCAGGACCTCAGCGCGGCAACTCACGCTGCGTCATGATCCTGTCGATCAGGCCCCATTCCAGCGCCTCCTCGGCGCTCATGAAGCGGTCGCGGTCGAGGGTCTTTTCCACCTCCTCGATCGTGCGCCCGCAATGCTCGGCATAGAGCCGGGTCATCCGGCGCTTCACCTTCAGCATCTCCTCGGCCTGGATCGCGATGTCCGAGGCCTGGCCCTGGAAGCCGCCGAGCGGCTGGTGGACGTGGAGGCTGGCATTCGGCAGGGCGGCGCGCTCGCCCGGCTCGCCGGCCATCAGCAGGAAGGAGCCCATGGAGCGGGCGGTGCCCATGCAGAGCGTATGCACCGGGGAGGAGATGTAGCGCATGGTGTCGTACATCGCGAGACCGGCGGTCACCACGCCGCCCGGCGAGTTGATGTAGAGATGGATCGGCCGCTTGGGGTTCTCCGCTTCCAGAAACAGCAGCTGGGCGCAGACGAGACCGGACAAGGTGTCGTTCACCTCGCCGTTCAGGAAGATGATCCGCTCGCGCAAAAGCCGCGAGAAGATGTCGAAGGAGCGCTCGCCCCGGCTGGACTGCTCGACCACCATGGGGACGAGTTGCATCGTGTCGCGCATCGGCGACCTCCGTTCTCTTGAGATTGTCGAGGGTGTCGCGCCGTCAGGCCGCGCGCATGAGGGGCGGCCGGTTGGCGTTGGCGGCGTGAGGCGCGAGGCTTTGCACGGGCGCCAGGCTGTGGACGATCCGCAGCCGCGTGCCGCCTTCGCCGATCGCCCGGATCTGGAACGTCACCAGGCTGTCGCCGGCCGCGTCCTCGCGCATCCGGAAGCGCAGCTCCTCACCCGGCACGCTGGCGACGGGTTCGGGATCGGCGAGATCCTCGCCCGGCAGCCATCTTTCCCGGAACGCGTCGATGCTCAGCGCCCGCCAGACCTTTTCCGGCGGCGCATCGAGATCGACCTCGAAGACGAGCTCGGCGGCCTCGTCCAGATCGTCTTCCGGGGTCATTGGTCCATGTCCTTCAACAGGTCCCTGAGGGCGTCGATGCGGGCCGGCCAGTAGGTGCGGTAGCGGGACAGCCAGCCGGCGATGCGGGCGAGACCATCGGGGTCGACCTCGTAGTTCACGTAGCGCCCCTGCCGCCGTTCGCGCACCAGACTGGCATTGCGCAGCACCGCGAGATGCTGGGACATCGCCGGCTGGGAGATCGCCATGCCCTCGCGCAGGGCACTCGCGTTCAGCGCGCCGGTGGCGAGCTTCTCGAAGATCGCGCGGCGGGTGGGATCGCCCAGGGCCCTGAAGATGTCGTCGTCGCTCATGAGCAATACATAAGCGAAGACTTATTCGATTGGCAAGCGGTATCTGCGCGACGTGGCGCTCATTTTCCGCCGACGAGGGCCGGCTCGGGCGCCGCCTCGCGGGAGGCGCGCCGCGTGCGGGCCATGCGGCGGGCGAGAGCGAGGCAGAAGAGCGCCGTCAGGACGAGGACGATGGTCGGCGCCGGGGCGCTGTCGAGGAAGAAGGCGAGATAAGTGCCGAGGAGCATCGACAGGAGACAGGCGACGACGGAGACGATCAGCATCCAGCCGAAGCTGCGCACGATCAGAAAGGCGATCGCGCCGGGGGTGACGAGCAGCGCCACGGCGAGGATCAGGCCGACGGAGGTGAGCGTCGCGACGACGGTCAAAGAGAGCGCGGCGAGGAGGCCGTAGTGGAGGACGCCGGTCCTGAGGCCGGAGGCCCTCGCCTGCGCCGGATCGAAGGCGTGGAGGAGGAGATCCTTCCATTTCAGGAGCAGCGCCAGCGTGACGGCCAGCGCGATGGCGCCGGCGGTGAGGAGGTCGTCGAGCCCGATCGCCAGCATGTTGCCGAAGAGGACGTGGTCGAGATGCTCGTTGGTGGGGAAGGACGTGTAGAGGATGATGCCGATGCCGAACATGCCGGAGAAGACGACGCCCATCACCGTGTCCTGCTTCACCCGGCTGTTGTCGGAGAGATAGCCGGTGAGGAGGGCGCAGCCCATTCCCGCAACGAAGGCCCCGACGATCAGCGGGATGCCGAGGATCCAGGACAGGACGACGCCGGGCAGGATGGCGTGGCTGACGGCGTCGCCCATCAGCGCCCAGCCCTTGAGAACGAGGAAGCAGGACAAGAGCGCCGTCGGCACGGCGACGATCATGCAGATCAGGAAGGCGTTCTGCATGAAGGGAAACTGGAAGGGCAGAAGCAGCGTCTCCATGGGCTCAGCCCTCCGCCTTCGCCCTGACGGGCGAAAAGCTGTCGTCCTCCATGTCGGGCACCGGGCTTGTGAGCGCCGCCCGTGCCTTGCGCTTCGCGGCCAGCAGCCCGTGCTTGGGCGCGAGGACGAAGGTAAGAAGGAAGATCGCGGTCTGCAGCGTGACGATCACCCCGCCGGTGGCGCCATCCAGAAAATAGCTGGCGTAAGCGCCGATGAAGCTGGTGGCCGCGCCGATCGCGACGGACAGCGCGATCAGCCGGGGGAAGCGGTCGCAGAGGAGATAGGCCGTGGCGCCGGGCGTCACCACCATGGCGATGACGAGGAAGGCGCCGACGGTCTGCATGGCCGCGACGATGGCGGCGGACAGGATGCAGAAGAACACCGCCTTCAGGATGTCCGGCCTCAGACCGATGGAGCGGGCGTGGGTCTCGTCGAAGAAGGTGACCATCAGGTCCTTCCACTTCGCGAGCAGAACCGCCAGCGAGACGAAGCCGATGATCGCGAGTTGGATCGTGTCTTCCGGCGTGATCGTCAGGATGTTGCCCATGACGATGGTCTGGACGCTGACCGTCATCGGGTTGATCGAGACGAGAAACAGCCCGAGGCCGAAGAAGGAGGTGAAGATGATGCCGATGACGACGTCGACCTTCAGACCGGATCGCTCGGACAAAAACAGCATCGCCCCCGCTGCCAGGCCGCCGGAGATGAAGGCGCCGAGGGCGAAGGGCAGGCCCAGCATGTAGGCCCCCGCGACGCCGGGCACGACGGAGTGGGACAGGGCATCGCCGATCAGCGACCAGCCCTTCAGCATCAGATAGGCCGACAGGAAGGCGCAGACCGCGCCGGTGAGCGCCGAGACCCACATGGCGTTGGTCATGTAGGAATAGGCGAAGGGCTCCAGCATCGCGCCCATCACTGGCCCTCCCCCGCCGGACTGCTGCGTTGGATCGTCTCGCCGTAATGGACGAAGGGCCGCTCGTCGTCGGTGATGATGCTGACTTCCCGGGGGTCGTCGTCGTCGTGCAGCAGGGTCCCGCCGAGGGTGATGTGCCGCAGCACGCCGCCGAAGGCGCGTTCGAGATTGCCGCGGGTGAACACCGTCTCCGTCGGGCCGAAGGCGAGCACCGTGCCCTTGACCAGGATCGTCCGGTCGCAGAACTCCGGGACCGAGCCGAGATTGTGGGTAGAGACCAGCATCACCCGGCCCTCCGCCCGCAATTCGCGCAGCAGCTGGACGATCTGTTCCTCGGTCTTCACGTCGACGCCGGTGAAGGGTTCGTCGAGGAGGATCACCCGGCCGTCCTGGGCGAGCGCCCTCGCGAGGAAGACGCGCTTGCGCTGGCCGCCGGAGAGTTCGCCGATCTGGCGATGGCGGAAGGCTCCCATGCCGACCCGTTCGAGCGCCTGGTCGACCGCCTCGTGATCGACCTTCGCGGGCCGGCGCAAGAAGCCCATGTGGCCGTAGCGGCCCATCATCACCACGTCCTCGACGAGGACCGGAAAGTTCCAGTCCACCTCCTCCGACTGGGGCACATAGGCGACGAGGTTGGAACGCAGCGCCTCCTTCACGCTCATGCCGAGCAGCCGGATCTCGCCCGAGCCGAGGGGAATGAACCCCATGATCGCCTTGAACAGGGTCGACTTGCCGGCACCGTTGACGCCGACCAGCGCCGTCACCGTCCCGCGCGGGATGGCGAAGCTCGCGTCCCGCAGGGCGGTGTGGCCGTTGCGATAGGTGACGGTGACGCGCTCCGCGACGATGCCGTCCATCTGCTCCGGCACGTTCTCTGCGGTCATTTGCCCGCCAGCCCTTCGACGACGGTCTCCGACGTCACCCGCAACAGGTCGAGATAGGTCGGCACGGGGCCGCCTTCTTCCGAGAGCGAATCGACATAAAGGACGCCGCCATAGGCGGCGCCGGTCTCGCGCGCCACCTGCTGCGCCGGCGCCTGGTTGACGGTGGATTCGCAGAACACCGCCGGGACCTCGTGTTCGCGCACGCCGTCGATGACCTTGCGCACCTGCTGCGGCGTGCCGGTCTGGTCGGCGTTGATCGGCCAGAGATAGAGCTCCTTCAGGCCGAAATCCCTGGCGAGATAGCTGAACGCACCCTCGCAGGTGACCAGCCAGCGCCGCGCCTCGGGAATGGCGGCGATCCGGTCGCGCAGCGGCTCGATCGTTGCACGGATCTGTTGTTTGTAGGCTTCGGCGTTCGCCTTGTAGGTTTCGGCGTCGTCCGGATCATGCTCGACCAGCGCGTCGCGGATGTTGTCGACATAGACCATGGCGTTATTGAGCCCCATCCAGGCATGGGGATTGGCGAGGCCCTCATAGCTGCCTTCGGCGATCGCGATCGGCTCGATCCCGTCCGTCAGGGTCGCCGAGGGCACGTCGCCGAAATTGGCGAAGAACTGCTCGAACCAGCGTTCCAGATTGAGCCCGTTCCACAGGATCAGGTCGGCATCCTGTGCCGAGACGATGTCGCGGGGCGTCGGCTCGTAGCCGTGGATCTCGGCGCCGGGCTTGGTGACGGAGACGACCTCCGCGGCATCGCCGGCGACGTTGCGGGCCATGTCGGCGATCACCGTGAAGGTGGTGACCACCTTGAAGGGCTCGTCGGCGGCCCGGGCGCTGCCGGCCTGCCAGAGCAGCATCGCCGAAAGCAGCACTGGCGAAAGCAGCGGTGCCCTACGGGCGGCGCATGAGAGTGATCGTCCAGCGGTCATCCAGGATCCTCGATTGTGCAGCTGCGGCGATGTTATGCACTTGCAAATCATTTGCAATATAATTCGACGTGATCGCCGCGATCGATCTCGCAGCCACCCACGACCATGGGACGTTCCCGGCCCATGCAGAGCCCCACATGCAAACGGCGCGGCCCCTCTCGGAACCGCGCCGTTCGTTCTTATCCCCTTGGCCCCGGTCTTCGACCGGCGCCGAGGCGTTACCGCTCAACCGCCGCGCGGGCTCGATACCAGCCGGGGTCGACGCCGATCACGCCGCCACCCGATCTCCGTCGACGCCGTTCTTCGAGCCGACGACGTAGAAGTTCAGCCGGTCGGTGCCGCCGGAGATCTTGATGACGCTCTCGTCCCGGATCTCGCCCAACAGGATCTTCTCGGCGAGCGGGTCCTGCACCTCGCGCTGGATGACGCGCTTCAGGGGACGGGCGCCATAGGCGGGATCGTAGCCCTTGCTCGCCAGCCATTCGCGGCCGGTCTCGTCGAGCTCGACGCGGATCTTGCGATCCTCCAGCAGCTTCTCGAGCCGCCCCATCTGGATGTCGACGATGGCACCCATCTCGGAGCGATGCAGCCGGTGGAACAGGATGACGTCGTCGACGCGGTTGAGGAATTCCGGCCGGAACGACGCCCGCACCACCGCCATCACCTGCTCGCGCGCGGCCTCGGCATTCTCGTCCTCGCCGAGCGAAACCAGGAACTCCGACCCGAGGTTGGAGGTCATGATGATCAGCGTGTTGCGGAAGTCCACCGTCCGCCCCTGCCCGTCCGTCAGCCGCCCGTCGTCGAGCACCTGCAGGAGGACGTTGAAGACGTCCGGATGGGCCTTCTCGATCTCGTCGAAGAGGATCACCTGATAGGGCCGGCGCCGAACGGCTTCGGTCAGGGCACCGCCCTCCTCGTAGCCGACATAGCCGGGAGGCGCGCCGATCAGCCGGGCGACCGAGTGCTTCTCCATGTATTCCGACATATCCAGCCGCACCATCGCCGCCTCGTCGTCGAAGAGGAAATGCGCCAGCGCCTTGGTCAGCTCGGTCTTGCCGACGCCCGTGGGCCCGAGGAACATGAACGAGCCGATCGGCCGGTTCGGATCCTGCAGGCCGGCGCGCGCCCGGCGGACCGCCCGCGACACCGCCTGCACCGCCTCGCCCTGGCCGACGACCCGCTTCTGCAGCGAGTCCTCCATCCGTAAGAGCTTGTCGCGCTCGCCTTCCAGCATGCGGTCGACCGGGATGCCGGTCCAGCGGGAGACGACCTGGGCCACATGGTCTGCCGTCACGGTCTCCTCGACCATGTTGGCAGGGCCCTTGCCGTCATTCGCCTCGGCCTCCTTCACAGCGGCTTCAAGTTTCGGGATCTCGCCATAGGCGAGCTCGCCCGCCCGCTGAAACTCGCCCTTGCGCTGGGCGATGGCGAGTTCGTTGCGGGCCTCGTCGAGCCGGCGCTTCAGGTCGGCCGCCTCGCCGAGCTTGGACTTTTCCGCCTGCCAGGCCCGGGTGATCCGGTCGGACTCTTCTTCAAGGTTCGCCAACTCGCCCTCGAGGCGGTCGAGCCGGTCCTTGGAGGCGTCGTCGGTCTCCTTCTTCAGGGCCTCGCGCTCGATCTTCAGCTGCATGATGCGCCGGTCGATCTCGTCGAGTTCCTCGGGCTTGGAGTCCACCTGCATGCGCAGCCGGGCCGCGCCCTCGTCGATGAGGTCGATCGCCTTGTCGGGCAGGAAGCGGTCGGTGATGTAGCGGTTGGACAGCTGCGCCGCGGCGACGAGGGCACTATCCGAGATGCGCACCTGGTGGTGCTGCTCGTACTTCTCCTTCAGGCCACGCAGGATCGAGATCGTGTCCTCGACCGTCGGCTCGGAGACGAAGACCGGCTGGAAGCGCCGCGCCAGCGCCGCGTCCTTCTCGACGTGCTTGCGATATTCGTCGAGGGTGGTCGCGCCGATGCAGTGGAGTTCGCCCCGGGCGAGCGCCGGCTTCAACAGGTTGGACGCATCCATGGCGCCCTCGCCCTTGCCGGCGCCGACGAGGGTGTGCATCTCGTCGATGAACAGGATGACGCCGCCGGCGGCCGCCGAGATCTCCGACAGCACCGACTTCAGCCGCTCCTCGAACTCGCCGCGATATTTCGCGCCGGCGATCAGCGAGCCCATGTCGAGGGCCATCAGCTGCTTGTCGCGCAGGGATTCCGGCACGTCGCCATTGACGATGCGCAGCGCCAGGCCTTCGGCGATGGCGGTCTTGCCGACGCCGGGCTCGCCGATCAGCACCGGATTGTTCTTGGTGCGCCGCGACAGAACCTGCAGCGTCCGACGGATTTCGTCGTCACGCCCGATCACCGGGTCGAGCTTGCCCTCCCGGGCCGCCTCGGTCAGGTCGCGGGCGTATTTCTTCAGGGCATCGTAGCCGCTCTCGGCCGAAGCCGTATCCGCCGTGCGGCCCTTGCGCAGGTCGTTGATCGCATCGTTGAGGCCGGCCGGCGTCACGCCCGCCTTCTTCAGGATGTCGGCGGTCTTGGCGCTCTTCTCGATCGTCAGCGCGAGCAGCAGCCGCTCCACCGAGACGTAGCTGTCGCCGGCTTTCTTGGCGATCTCCTCGGCGGTGGCGAAGACCTTGGCCAGGGGCTGGGCGAGATACATCTGGCCCGACCCGCCGGAGACCTTCGGCATGGCCTTCAGCGCCGCCTCGACGCCGAGGCGCACTTCCTGCGGACGCCCGCCGGCCTTCTCGATGAGGCCGCTGGCCAGACCCTCGTCGTCGTCGATGAGGACCTTCAGAAGATGCTCGGGCGAAAACTGCTGATGATCGGCGGAGACCGCCGCGGTCTGCGCCGCCTGGATGAAGCCGCGGACGCGTTCGGTGTATTTTTCCAGATTCATGGCTTTCTCCTATCTGCGCCGCGCCCTCGTCGAAGGCACGCGGCGCCCTTCCTGGAGTCCGGCTCCCATATTCGGCGAGCCGCCCGCACCGGATATGGGAGGCGCGAAGCGACGCCGGAAGAGGCCGCGAACATTCTTGTTGCAAAAATGTTACGCCCGGCGGGTGAGCGCCCGAAGCCGATCCCGCAAGGCCCGTCACCGCGCCCGCGACGGGATGCGCCGACGCTCCAGCCGGCGAGATCAGGCCCGAGGCTGCGGCAGCGCCAGGCCTTCGCGCTCGAAGGCCGCCACCGTCGCGGGGCGGGCGAGGACCCTTCGGGCATGCGCCGTCCAGTGCGGATAGTCGGCGGCCATGTCGTAGCCGAGGACGGGGCCGTTGCCCCAGGTCCAGAACACCAGGAGATAGGGATCGGCCACCGTGTAGCCGTCGCCGGCAGCCCAGCCCTCGCTCGCGGCCGCCAGCTTGTTCTCGACCATCTGGTAGATCTCGCGCGTCGCCCGCGTGCCGGTCTCGACCACGTCGGTCCGGCCCGCCTGGGTGCTCGCATAGCGCTCGGCGCGGCGGATATGGGCATAGGTCGGATGAACGCCCGAGGCGAGGAAGGCGAGCCACTCGGCGCAGCGGGCCTCGCCGCGCGGGTCGCTTGGCCACAGCGCCTTGTCCGGATGGGTCACGGCGATGTAGCGCAGGATCGCCGGGTTCTCGGTCACGATGAAGTCGCCGTCGGCGAGCGCCGGCACGCGGCCCTTCGGGTTGATCGCCAGATAGTCCGGGGTGCGCTGCTGGCCGCCGGCCGTGTCGATCCGCACCGCCTCGAAGTCGGCGCCGGCCTCCTCCATCGCGATGTGGGACGCGAGCGAACAGGCGCCCGGCGCGTAGAACAGCTTCATGCGTGCCATCGATAGACCTCCTCCAGAATGCCGGGCGACCCGCTGCGGGGCTCCGGACACGAAAAAGGGCGGATGATCGGCATGACCATCCGCCCCGATGCAAATCTGCCGTCGCCGCCGGCCTACTCCGCGAAGCGCCGCAGGACCAGCGAGGCATTGGTGCCGCCGAAGCCGAAGGAGTTCGACAGGACGGTGTCGATCTGCTTCTCCTTCTTCCGGTGCGGCACGAGGTCGATCGGCGTCTCGACCGACGGATTGTCGAGATTGAGCGTCGGCGGCGCGACATTGTCGCGGATCGCCAGCACCGAGAAGATCGCCTCGACGGAGCCGGCGGCGCCGAGCAGATGACCGATCGCCGACTTGGTCGATGACATGGTGATCTTCGCGGCGTCCTCGCCGGCCAGCCGCTCGAAGGCCCGCAGCTCGATCTCGTCGCCCATCGGCGTCGAGGTGCCATGGGCGTTGACGTAGTCGAGATCGCCCGCCGTGATGCCGGCCCGCTTCAGGGCGGCCGACATGCAGCGGAAGGCGCCGTCGCCATCGGACGCCGGAGCGGTGATGTGATAGGCGTCGCCGGACAGGCCGTAGCCGATCACCTCGGCATAGATGCGGGCGCCGCGCGCCTTGGCGTGTTCGAGCTCCTCGAGCACGACGACGCCGGCCCCCTCGCCCATGACGAAGCCGTCGCGGTCCCGGTCATAGGGCCGCGAGCCGCGCAGGGGATCGTCGTTGAAGTGGGTCGACAGCGCCTTGCAGGCGGCAAAGCCCGCCATCGAAAGCCGGCAGACCGGCGATTCGGCACCGCCCGCCACCATGACGTCGGCATCACCCAGGGCGATCAGCCGGCTGGCGTCGCCGATGGCGTGGGCGCCGGTCGAACAGGCGGTGACGACCGAATGGTTCGGTCCCTTCAGCCCGTTGCGGATCGACACGTGCCCGGAAGCGAGGTTGATCAGGCTGCCCGGGATGAAGAAGGGCGAGACCCGGCGGGGCCCCTTCTCGGCGAGGATCAGCGCGGTCTTCTCGATGCCCTGCAGGCCGCCGATGCCGGAGCCGATCAGGACGCCGGAGGCGATCTGGTCCTCGTAGGATTCGGGATGCCAGTCGGCATCGTCCAGCGCCTCGGCAGCCGCGGCAACGGCGTAGACGATGAAATCGTCGACCTTGCGCTGCTCCTTCGGCTCCATCCACTGGTCCGGATTGAAGGTGCCGTCATGGCCGTCGCCGCGCGGAATCTGGCAGGCGATCTGGCAGGGGAGATCGGAAACTTCGAAGTTCTCGACCTTAGCCGCGCCGCTCTCGCCGGCCAGAAGCCGCTTCCAGGTGACCGATGCGCCGGCGCCAAGCGGGGTGACCATCCCGACGCCGGTGATGACTACTCGTCTCATGTCAGCTCTTTATGCCAGACTGAAGGAGGCGGTCCCGGATGGAGCGAAACCGACACCGGCGTCGATCGCAAGATCGCCGGCCGCGCGTCGTGATCGAGCCTCCACAAGATTCGGGATCGTCCTCCGTGCCCCTGTTCAGAAGTTCGCCACGGCCTCGAATCGCCGATCAGCGGACTTCGCATCGCAAAGACGCGCGTTGCGGCTCTGCTCGAGCGCGGTGGCGGGATCGCGCCCGGCCCATCATGCCGGGAGGACAACGCGCCCGAACCCCCACCACATGGGAGCGGGATGAACGCATGTCTGCCTCTCATCCCGCCCGATCGCCCTGCCCTGCGCATGATCGCTGCAGAAAGGCCTCGGCGGCCTTCCGGATCATGCAAGCGCAAATCAGGCCTGGTTCTTCTCGATGAACTTGACGGCGTCGCCGACGGTCAGGATGGTTTCGGCCGCATCGTCGGGGATCTCGACGCCGAACTCCTCCTCGAAGGCCATCACGAGCTCGACGGTGTCGAGGCTGTCGGCGCCCAGATCGTCGATGAAGCTGGCGTTCTCGGTGACTTTTTCCTGCTCGACGCCCAGATGCTCGACGACGATCTTCTTCACTCGCTCGGCGGTATCGCTCATTGTCATTCCTCTGCTGTGATGACGTTTGCCGTTCGTTAGACGTGAGACGGCCGTTTATCAAGCGGCTCCAACCGATTTGCCGGCGGCGCCATCGACTGCACCCCAAGTTTTGCGGCGGGGCGGGTGGTTATAATCTTCGCCCCAGCCCCGCCAATAGCGGCGCGGTGGGGCCTGGTCATCGGCCGAACGGTCAGATCATCGCCATGCCGCCATTGACGTGAATGGTCTGGCCGGTGACGTAACCTGCCTCTCGTGACGCAAGGAAGACTGCCGCGGTGGCGATGTCCGCGACCTCCCCCATGCGCTTCATGGGAATCATTGCGAGGATGGTGTCCCGCTGCTTTTCGTTGAGCTTATCCGTCATGGCGCTGGAAATGAAGCCGGGGGCGATGCAGTTCACCGTCACGCCCCTTGTGGCGATCTCCTGGGCCAGCGACTTGGAGAATCCGACCATGCCCGCCTTGGCGGCGCAGTAGTTCGCCTGGCCGGGATTGCCGATGACGCCGACCACCGAGGTGATGTTGACGATGCGGCCGAATCGCCGGCGCATCATCGGGTGGGTGAGTTCGCGGGTCAGGCGGAAGGCGGCGGTCAGGTCGACTTCGAGAACGCTGTCCCAGTCGGCATCCGACATGCGCACCATCAGGCCGTCCTTGGTGATGCCGGCATTGTTGACGAGGGTGTCGACCTCGCCCAGCGCCTCGATGGCCTTTTCGGCGAGCCCGGTCTGGCCGGCGCGGTCGGCAAGGTTCGCCGGCAGGACGACGCAGCGATCGCCGAGCGAGGCGGCCAGTTCCTCGAGCTTTTCCTGGCGCGTGCCGTGCAGGCCGACGGTCGCGCCCTGCGCGTGGAGCGCGCGCGCGATCGCTTCGCCAATTCCGCCAGTGGCCCCGGTGATGAGGGCCTTGCGCCCGGTCAGGTCGAACATGTTCGCGTTTCCTCGGCTTTTCTTGGATCGGTCCCGGCCACCTCAGGGCCGGGCTGACCGACAGTCTCGTGGGCTCACGCCGGTCGTCGGCTTGCGGCAAAGGCCTTGACCGCCTCCGCGGTGCCGATCGCCTGCGCCGACAGGCGCTTGTCGATGCGCTTGGCAAGGCCGCCCAGCACCTTGCCGCTGCCGATCTCGACGATGTCGACGACACCCGCCCCGGCCAGATACTCCATGCTCTCGCGCCAGCGCACCTCGCCGGTGACCTGGCGGACCAGGCGGTCGCGGATCTCGTCCGGATCGCTCGTCGGGCTGGCCGTGACGTTGGAGAGGACGGGAACCCGCGGCGCATTCACCTGGGTGTCCTTCAGCGCCTCGGCCATCGCCGCGGCCGCGGGGGCCATCAGGCTGCAGTGGAAGGGCGCCGAGACGGCGAGCGGAATCGCCCGCTTGGCGCCCGCCTCCGGCGCCAGCGCCACCGCGCGCGCCACGGCCGCCGCGCTGCCGGAAATGACGATCTGGCCGCCACCATTGTCGTTGGCCGGCGAAAGGACTTCGCCTTCGGCGGCCCGCACGCAGAGCTCGGCGACGGCTGCCGCGTCGAGGCCGAGGATCGCGGCCATGCCGCCCTCGCCCGCCGGCACCGCCGCCTGCATCGCCTCGCCGCGCAGGCGCAGCAGCCGCGCGGTCTCGGCGATGCCGAGCGCGCCGGCGGCGGCGAGCGCCGAATATTCGCCCAGCGAATGGCCGGCGACGTAGCGCGCCTCGCCGACGGAGAAGCCTTCGGCCTCCAGCGCCCGCATCGCGGCGATCGACACCGCCATCAGCGCCGGCTGGGCGTTGTGGGTGAGGGTCAGCCGGTCTTCCGGCCCCTCGAAGATCAGGGTCGAGAGCTTTTCGCCGAGAGCCTCGTCGACTTCCTCGAAGACCGCCCGGCTCTCGGCATAGGCATCGAACAGGGACCGACCCATGCCGACGGCCTGGCTGCCTTGACCCGGAAAGACCAGCGCCATCGTCATCGTCGTCACTCCGTCATCTCCACGTCTCGTCCGCATTCTTCGGGTGGCGGGGGAAATGAGGGCTGGCGCCAAAGCTGTCAAGCATCAATCCATCGGCAAATACTGCATTTGCAATGCGAGAAACCTCGCAGAATCCCTGCCGGTTCCGTACGGCAGCCGGGCCCGGACCGGCCTCGACGCGCCCGGCGGCGGCGTCATGTCCGCCTCTCGGCACGTCCCCGACGCCAGGCGACGAGCGAGCGAGCCTCGTCGCTCCAAGCCCGGAAGGACGGCGGGCCGGGCGGGCCCGGCCCGCGCCGCCGGCCGCTATTCCTTCACCGCACCGGTCATCGAGGAGACGTAGTAGTCGACGAAGAACGAGTAGAGGATCACCACCGGCAGGGAGCCGAGCAGGGCTCCCGACATCAGCGCCCCCCATTCGTAGATGTCGCCGCGCACCAGCTCGGTCAGAACGCCGACAGGAACGGTCTTGTTCTCCGAAGACGAGATGAAGGTGAGCGCATAGATGAACTCGTTCCAGGACAGGGTGAAGGCGAAGATCCCGGCGGAGATCAGCCCCGGCACCGCCAGCGGCAGCACGACCTTGGTGAGGATCTGCCAGCGCGACGCGCCGTCGACCAGGGCAGACTCCTCGAGCTCGAAGGGGATCGTGCGGAAGTAGCCCATCAAGAGCCAGGTGCAGAAGGGAATGAGGAAGGTCGGGTAGGTGAGGATCAGCGCCAGACGGGAATCGAAGATGCCGACCTGGAAGACGATGAAGGCGAGCGGAATGAACAGGATCGACGGCGGCACCAGATAGGCGAGGAAGATCATCAGACCGGTCGTCCGCGCGCCCTTGAAGCGGATGCGCTCGATCGCATAGGCGGCAAACACCGAAGCGAACAGCGAGATCACCGTCGAGGCGAGCGCGACCAGCATCGTGTTCCACAGCCAGCCCGGATAGGACGTCTCGAACAGCAGATACTTGATGTGCTCCAGCGTCGGCTCGACCACCCAGAAGGGCGAATATTCGGCGTAGTTGGTCAGCTGGTTGTCCGGCTTCACCGCCGTGATCGCCATCCAGTAGAACGGGAACAGCAAGACGAAGATGAAGCAGGCGAGCGGCAGGTAGACGACGAAGATCCGTCGCGGCAGCGTATTGAACTGCTGCATGCCCTCCGAATCGTCCTCGATCGCGGCGCGGCTGGGGGGAGGCGTGTGTTGGCTCATGATGTCGTACCTCAGTCGTTTCCGCCCTGCTGCCATTTGCGGCGCTGCAGCCCGAAGAAGGAGAACAGGATCGCGGCGAGCAGGAACGGGATCATCGCCACGGCGATGGCCGCGCCCTCGCCGAGCTGGCCGCCGGGGATCGCCCGCTGGAAGGAGAGCGTCGCCATCAGATGCGTCGCGTTGACCGGGCCGCCGCGGGTGAGGACGTAGATCAGCTGGAAGTCGGTGAAGGTGAACAGCACCGAGAAGGTCATCACCACGGCGATGATCGGCGTGAGCAGCGGCAGGGTGATCTTGGTGAAGCGCTGCCAGGAGGTCGCGCCGTCCAGCGCCGCCGCCTCGTTGAGCGACTGCGGGATGGTCTGCAGGCCGGCGAGCAGCGAGATGGCGACGAAGGGAATGCCGCGCCAGACATTGGCGGCGATGACCGCGGCCCGGGCATTGTTCGGATCGCCGAGGAAGTTGATCGGCGCGTCGATCCAGCCCCACTCCATCAGCACGAAGGAGATGATCGAGAACTGCGAATCGTAGATCCACCAGAAGGCCAGCGCCGACAGCACCGTCGGCACCACCCAGGGGAGCAGGATCACCGCGCGGAAGAAGGTCTTGAACGGCAGATGCTCGTTGAGGATCAGCGCCAGCCACAGGCCGAGGGCGAACTTCGCGACCGAGGCGACGAAGGTGTAGAGGATGGTGTTGTAGACCGACAGCCAGAACACCGGATCGTCGAACAGCCAGGCGTAGTTCTCGAAGCCGATCCACACGCCCGAGCGGCCGATCGTCGTGTCGGTGAAGCCGAGCCAGACGCCGAGACCCAGCGGATAGGTCAGGAAGCACAGGAGGAACACCGCCGCCGGCAGCATGAACAGGAAGCCGAGGCCGTTGCGGCTCTCGACGAAGCGGCGGAACGGATTGGGGCGGACATAGGTGGACTTGCTCCGTCCCTGCCCTGGGGTGTCGATGGTGGCCATCTGCGACCGCTCCCTAAAATGCTCTCTCAGCCCGTCCGACCGACGGGACACGCAATTCACTTCGACGAGCGCCGGCGCGATACCGTCGACGCTTCGTCGTTCTCGGGACGGGGCCCGAGAACGACGCAGCTTCGAGTTTCGCCACCACCCTTCCCCGCACATGCCCCTCGATACCGGTTTGCCGATGAAGCCCCCCGCGAGATTTCGCAATCTCGTGGGGCCGGAGTCCGGGACGATGCGGAGATGCCGTGCCAGGCGTCCCCTCGCCCTTCGAGGCTCACCCGCTCGAACGAGCGGGCGAGCACCTCAGGATGAGGGCACTACTGGGGCGCCGCGCCTGACCGGCGCGGCGCCCGCTCCTCAGCGATAGTAGCGAGCGATGCGGCGCTCGGCGTTGGCGATGGCGTCCTCGGTGGAGCGCTGGCCGGTGACCGCTTCGGCGAACATGTCGACGAGGACGTAGTCGGCCATGACGCCGGCCGACGACGGTCCGAGCGGCCCGGCAAAGCCGTTCGGGCGAAGGCTCGCCGAGGCGTTGGCATAGGCCGCGTGCACCGGGTTCGACGTCCAGACCGGATTGTCGGCGAAAGCCTTCAGCGGCTGGCAGCAATAGGCGCTGGCGCCTTCGAGCCAGGCGTTGAACCGCTCCGGCTGGAACATGAAGGCGATGTAGGCCTTGGCGGCTTCCGGGTACTTCGTGTGCTGGAAGACGTTGATCGTCGAGGTCTGGTGCAGTTCCACCGACTGGCCGACCGGGCCGATCGGCATGTTGGTGGTGCGGATGTCCGCGGCGATCTCGGCCATCGCCGGATCCTTCGTGGCGGCGTAGTAGAGCGACACGCCGTTCGCCGTCAGCGACACCTGGCCGGCCAGGAAGGCGCGGTTGTTGTTGATGTCGAGCCAGCTCTCGGTGCCGGGAATGAAGGTCGCGTAGAGCGCCTTGGCATATTCGATCGCCGCCTTGGTCTCGGGGCTGTTGATCGCCACCTCGCCGTTCTCGTCGACGGTCTTGCCGCCATGGCTCCAGAGCAGCCAGTGGGCGTAGTTGTTGCCGTCGCCGACGGCCTTGCCGTGCGGGAAGCCGGCGGGCGTGCCCTTGTCCTTCATCGCCTGGCAGAGCTTCAGGAACCCCTCGGTGTCCTTCGGGAACTCCTCGAAGCCCGCCGCCTTCATGTGGCTGTCGCGGTAGCAGATGGCGTTGCTGATGGCGCAGAGCGGAATGGCGATGAACTTGCCTTCCGAGGTCGTGGCGTAGCCCTTGAGGCCGTCATACCAGCCGCCATAGGCCTCGCCGAGGGCGGTGCCGAGATCGGTGACGTCGACGAGCTTGTCGGGATACTGGAACGGATCGTCGAACCAGCTCATCACCATGTCCGGCCCGGAGCCGACATTGGCGGCGACGGCCGCCTTCGGACGCACGTCCTCCCAGCTTTCCTGGTCGATCCGCACCTCGACGCCGGTCGCCTCGGTGAAGGCCTTGGTGTTGGCGTTGAAGGCCGCTTCCTCGCCGCTGACGAAGGGCACCCAGCGGAGCAGGCGCAGCGATGCCCCCTCCTCCGGCGTGAACTGCGGCATCGTGCCCTGCGCGAAGGCCCTGCCCGCGCCGAAGGGGCTGCCGAGCGCCACGCCGGCGGCAAGGCCGGCGGCACCCTGGAGTATGGTTCTGCGATTGATGGTCATGACGTTTCCTCCCTGTCACAACGAATTCGATCTCTTCGAACGGCCAGGCCAGACGGCCCGGCCGCTTTCGACCTCTCCTCCCCTCCGGCATGTCGCCGAAGCGCTGCGGCCTGGCGCAGACGCGCCGGAGGTCGCCGCAAACCCTTTATGCGGAGACCCGCTCCCCGGACTTCGCATCGAAGATGTGGACGCTGTCCCTGTCGACGCCGACCCGGATCTCCTCCCCGGGCCGGGCCGAAATCCGCTCCCGGAAGACACAGGTGACCGGCGTCGCGCCGAGCCGGGCGAGGACGTGGGTCTCCGAGCCCGTCGGCTCGACGACGTCGACCGTCAGCGGAACCTCGCCGCCGAGATGGAAGCTCTCGGGCCTGACGCCGTAGATCAGTTCCCGCCCGGCCTCGGCCGCGCCGGGATTGGCGACCGGGAGCACGATCCCGTCGCCGGTCGCAAAGCGCTGGCGGTCGCCCGCCTCGACGCTGCCGGTCAGAAAGTTCATCGCCGGCGATCCGATGAAGCCGGCGACGAAGAGGTTGTCCGGCCTGTCGTAGAGCTCCAGCGGCGCGCCGACCTGCGCGACCTTGCCGTCATGCATGACGACGATCTTGTCGGCCATGGTCATCGCCTCGATCTGGTCGTGGGTGACGTAGACCGTCGTCGTCTTGAGACGCTGATGGAGGTTCTTCATCTCGGTACGCATCGAGACGCGCAGCTTGGCGTCGAGATTGGACAGGGGCTCGTCGAACAGGAACACCTGCGGCTCGCGCACGATCGCCCGGCCCATGGCGACGCGCTGGCGCTGGCCGCCCGACAGCTGCCGCGGATAGCGGTCGAGGAGATGGGAGAGCCCGAGGATCTCGGCTGCCGGACGAACCCGCTCGGCGATCTCCGCGGTCTTCACGCCCTTCAGCTTGAGCGAGAACCCCATGTTCTCGGCGACCGTGATGTGGGGATAGAGCGCGTAGTTCTGGAACACCATGGCGATGTCCCGGTCCTTGGGCGGCAGCTGGTTGACCACCCGGTCGCCGATCCAGATCTCGCCTGCGGAAACGTGTTCGAGCCCCGCCAGCATGCGAAGGAGCGTCGACTTGCCACAGCCGGACGGACCGACCAGCACGACGAACTCCCCCTCATCGATGTCGATCGAAACGCCGTGCAATACCTCCACCGTCCCGAATGCCTTGCGGACATCCTTGAACGTTACCGATGCCATACGCTTCCCCCCAACGTATTCCTCCCCAACGTATTCTTTGAGCGCATAGTGGCCGCTTCGTTCGCCGAGCGCAACAGGCGATGCCGCGACGACGGCGAAACCGTTCGACAGCGGCACGTTCGGGGGATGCCCGCCCCGAATCGCCACGGGTTCCGCCGCCGCGGCAAGAGCGGGGCCAACGTATACGTATGGGAATTTCGGGATCGGCGCGGCGCGCGGCCGCAGGCCGGTGCCGTCCCCCGCGTCCGTCCGAGGGCGCGGGTCCGGGCGACGCCGGGTTCACTCCGGGCGAAGCAGGATGATGAGGCCGAACATCACGAAGCCGACGGCGGCGATCTTCCAGAAGTCGCCACGCCGCCGCAGGCCCGGCAGGCCCAGCGGCCGCACCAGATGCGCTCCCATCAGGAGAATGAACAGGATCGAGAAAAGCTTGCTCATGGCCGGCAGCCGTAACGCATGGCCGGCGCAAGCGATATCGGTTTCTGCGATCCAGGGATCGCGAGCCGAGGCGAAACGCGCGATGACACGGTCGCGCAGGGGCGCCGATGCACCGGCTCGCGCGAGCCCGCCGCGACGATCGACGCGAGGGCGAGACCTGCGACGGTCTCGAGCCGGAGGTCTCGGGCCGTGCTCGCCGGATCGCGGCGGCTCGCGGCTGGATCGTTGCCGGCCCACGGCCGGAATCACTCACGCGAGGGCGCCCGCAGCCCTCAGAGCATCTCCAGGGCGCCATGGGCGACGACCGGCCCGGTCGGCAGCCCGGTCGGCGAGCCGCCGGGCGGCTCCAGCGAAATCGCGAGAGCCGTGTCGGGCGTTGCGACCGCCCGGTCGGCGATGTCGAGGAGGATGGGCTGGGACGCATGCAGCACGCCCAGCGAACGCGGCGCCGCGCCGCCCGGCGGCACCAGCCAGAGCTCCGGCACCCGGCCGCCATCGTCCTGGCGGGCGACGGGGATCAGCGTGGCGACGTCGTGCCCTTCCTCATGGTAGAAGACGACGGTGAAGAGGGGCTCGCCCTGGTCGTTGGCGAGGGTCCCGGCGAGGATGGTCTCCTGCCTCTCGGCCTCGACGACCGGGCCGAGATTGGCGGTGACGAGGATCAGCGCGGCGAGGCTGGCTGCGGCAAGCCCCATCCCGGACAGACCGATCCATTGCCAGATGCCGGAAACGCGGCGGCCTGTCGGCCCTGCCGCCGGCGCGTCGGCGCGTCCGAGGCGCCGCATCCGGACGATCTCCTCGGCGATCCGCGGCCAGATGCCCGACGGCGGCTCCACGGGATCGATCGTGTCGTAAAGCGGCGCGAACCGCTGGTTCCAGGCGTCGACGTCGGCGGCAAAGCCCGCATCCCGATCGATCCGTCGCTCCGCGGCCCGGCGTCCGGCACCATCCAGCAGGCCGATCGCGTGTTCGGCAGCCAGATCGGCCTCGTCCCCTTCCTCGCTGCGCAGATCGCTCATTGCGACAGACACCCCTTCAGTTTGATCAGGCCCCGTCTGATCCGGCTCTTGATCGTCCCAAGCGGAACGCTCAACCGCTCCGCCAGCGTTTCATAGGTGATGCCACCATAGAACGCGGCGACGATCGACCTGTGCGTCCGCTCGTCGAGCGTGCGCAGGCATTCCGCGAGCCGCACGCCGTCCTCGCTGCCGGCCAGGATCTCGAACGCATCCGGCCCGGCGTCGGCGACGGCCTCGGCTTCTTCCACCGGCCTTTCGCCGCCGCGCCGGCCGATCTGCCGGAGACGGTCGATCGAGCGGTTGCGGGCGATCGTGGCAAGCCAGGTGATCGGACTGGCACGGCCGGCATCGAACCGGTCGGCCCGCCGCCAGATGGTCAGATAGACGTCCTGGAGAACGTCCTCGGCCTCTTCGCGGTCGTTCAATATACGCAGGCAGACGCCGAATAGCTTCGCGGAGGTGCGCTCATAGAGATCACCGAGCGCGGCCTCGTCGCCCGTGGCGAGACGATCCATGATTGCGACGAGCGCCACACGCCCCTGATCTGCCTTCAAGGCCTCTCCTCCCGTGGATCGGCAAATGTTTCATTGTTCGAGGCGAACAAGGTCGCGCGTCGGTTGTCAACGCCTGTGGCGGTTTCTCCGGTCTTTCCGGGGCGCCTCAGTAGGGCGCCTCCTCCGGTCCGGTCGCCACATAGACCGACTTCACCTGGCTGTAGTGGGCCATCGCCTCGCGGCCGTTCTCCCGGCCGATGCCCGAGCGCTTGACGCCGCCGAAGGGCATTTCGACCGGCGTCAGATTGTAGGCATTGATCCAGACGGTGCCGGCCTGGACGCGGGCCGCCATGCGGTGGCCGCGCGACAGGTCGCGGGTGTAGATGCCGGCGGCGAGGCCGAATTCGGTGGCGTTGGCGCGGGCGATCGCTTCTTCCTCGCCGTCGAAATCCATCACGCACATCACCGGGCCGAAGATCTCCTCGCTGGCGATTCGCATGCCATCGGCGACGTCGGTGAACACGGTCGGCTCGACGAACCAGCCATCTTCGAACCCGGCGACCGTCGCCGCGCCGCCGCCGCAGGCGAGCCGCGCCCCTTCTTCGCGCCCCGCCTGCATGTAGGCCAGCACCTTGTCGTACTGCGCCCGCGAGACCAGCGGCCCGAGATGGGTCTCGGGATCCATGGGATTGCCGAGGCGGATCGCCTTCGCCCGCTCGCAGAGCTTCTCGACGAAGGCGTCGCGGACGCTGCGTTCGACGAAGACCCGGGTGCCGTTCGAGCAGATCTGGCCGGTCGAATAGAAATTGCCGAGGATCGCGCCGGAGACGGCGGCGTCGAGATCGGCGTCGGCAAAGACCAGGATCGGCGACTTGCCGCCGAGTTCGAGCGTCACGTGCTTGGTGGTGCCGGCGGCGGCGCCCATGACCTTGGCGCCGGTTCCGACCGAGCCGGTGACCGAGACCTTGGCGATGGCGGGATGGGTGCACAGCGCCGCGCCGAGTTCGCCCTTGCCCTGGAGGACGTTGAAGACGCCGGCCGGCAGCCCGGCTTCGCTGTAGATCTCCGCGAGCTTCAGCGCCGAGAGCGGCGTCACCTCGGAGGGCTTGAAGATCATCGCATTGCCGCAGGCGAGCGCCGGCGCGCTCTTCCATGAGGCGATCTGGATCGGATAGTTCCAGGCGCCGATGCCGGCGCAGATCCCCAGCGGCTCCTGCCGCGTATAGGCGAAGCCGTTGGCCAGCGGGATGTGGGCGCCGCGCATGTCGGCGGCGAGCGCGGCGAAATACTCGATGCAGTCGGCGCCAGACGCGGCGTCGGCGACGCGGGTCTCCTGGATCGCCTTGCCGGTGTCGAGGGTCTCGAGCTGGCTGAGCTCCTCGTTGCGCTGGCGCATCAGCTCCGCCGCCCGGCGCAGGACGCGGGAGCGCTCGGCGCCGGTCATCGCCGCCCATGTCGCCTGGCCCCGGCGCGCCGCCTCGACGGCACGCTCGATGACCGCGGGCGTCGCGGCATGAAGGGTGGCGATCGTCTCGCCGGTCGCCGGATAGAGGCTCTCGAACGCCTCGCCGGCGGCGTCCTCGACATAGGCGCCATCGACAAAGTGGGACGCTTCGGGTTGGGCTCGCATATCAGGGTCTCCTGGGTGGCTGGGCGGCGGTCATGGCCCGCGAGTTCCAGATCGGCCTTCGGTCGCCGAACATCGGCGCCCCGGCGCGGTGCGTTGCGGACGGCGCGAAGCCCGCCGGCTCGGCAGCCGGATCCGGGTGATCACGCCGACGCGGGCCGAAGGTCGCCCTGCTCCCCGCGGACGGCTTCGGCAGTCGTCATGGCCATAGCGGTTGCGCGCCGGAAGGCCAAGACGCTTCGGGCCAGGACGCTTCCCCGGCGAATCAAATCGCGCGAAGCGCGTCCGGATCGAAACCGCGCCTCGACAGTTGTTTTGCGAACAACGCCGTCGATGGGAGATGTCATGGCACATCACGAAGAAACCGGCACGCGGATCAGCATCAGCCCCGAACCGAACCCGGTGACAGTCTATTTCAACGACGTGGTCGTCGCGTCGACCAACGAAGCGCTGCGGCTCGACGAGACGGGCCACGAGCCGGTCCATTACATCCCGCGCGACCGGGTGGAGATGGCCTATCTGGTCGAGACGGAGAAGCGGACCACCTGCCCCCACAAGGGGGAGGCGCGGTACTGGACGATCTCCGCCATGGGCCGCGCCGGCGAGAACGGCGCCTGGTCCTACGAGACGCCCCACGCGGGCGTGACGCAGATCGCGGGCTATCTGGCCTTCGACCGCAATGCCGTGCGGATCGAGGTCGACGCCCCGCCGACCGAGCAGAGCTGGTAGGGGCGGGACGCTCTCGAGCGGTCGCGCCGGACGGCCAGCCCGGCCCTTCGCCCTTCGAACATAAAAAGGGCCGCCCTTGCGGGCGGCCCTTCCAGTTTGTCCCGCATGATGCGGCCGACGCGATCCTTAGCGGAAGAGCGACAGCAGCGACTGCGAGGAGGAGTTGGCGATCGAGAGCGCCTGGACGCCGAGCTGCTGCTGGGTCTGCAGAGCCTTGAGGCGGGTGGACTCTTCCGTCATGTCGGCATCGACCAGCGAGCCGACGCCCTCGGACACCGTGTCCATGAGCTTGGAGACGAAGTCGCTCTGCATGTCGATGCGGTTCTGGACCGCACCCAGGCTGGAGGCGGCGCTGGTGACCTGCGACAGCGCCTCGTCGACCACCTTGATGTAGTTCTTGATGTCGGTGACCGACGCCGAGGTGATGTCGATCGTGTCGACGGCCGCAGCACCGGCGGAAGCCGAGCTGGTGGCCGTCGCCGTGGCGGCGAGGCCGAGGCTGGCCGCGGTGATGCCGGTGGTGCCGGAAGCCGCC
>NZ_AQQS01000050.1 GCF_002088275.1 Aurantimonas sp. 22II-16-19i | reverse complement strand
CGGACCGCCGCCAGCGGCGGGGAAGCGGGCGAGCGCCGAGCCGCCGACCTGCCCCGCCGATCGGGCCGATCTGTGGGCAGGCGGGCCGCCGCTCAGGAAGCCTCGTCGCTGCTCGCGACCAGGGAGGCGTCGTACTCCTCGTAGCCCAGCGCGAGAGCGAGGCAGGCCAGCTCGACGTTCTTCGGGATTTCCACCGCCTTTCCGTCGCGGTGGCCCTTTTCGTAGTACTGGATGACACGCTTCTTCAGGCCGAGCTTGTCGGCCGCGTCCTTCTGCTTGAGGCCAAGCGCCTTGCGCCAGTTCTTGAAGGCTTCGGGGGTCATGGGGTGTCCAAATCGGTTACACTGGGGTGTCGGGTACAAACATTTGCGTTACCGCCGAGTGAACCATCCAACATCGGCAGCGATGCGACCGGCCGGACCAATCGCCGGCGCGGCCTGTGCAGAGAGCCGTCGGCAACGCCCCTGACGGCGGCTCGAACGGTCGCGGACGGGGGCTCAGGAGGCCGCGCCGGCCTTTGCCGAAGCGTTGCGTCGCAAGGACTTGGCGCGGTTTTCGTCATCGCTCGGTCATGGGGGCGTCATCAGCGTGTCGTGGTCCCGGGGCAGGTGGCGGTATAGCCCGAGCGAGCCGGCGCGCGCATTCGAAAATGCACGCCGTGCACGTTCTTGTGATGCACTGGGTGCGCATTCGGCAATTGACCATGCCGCACAAGGTGCGCATATTGAGGTTATAGCGAAAGTCGGATTCATGCTCGGACAAGTTTTGTCCCGTAGCGTCATCCGGTAATGACAACTCCAAGGAAAGGGTGAGCTGCCATGTTGGCGGATATTCTGATTGGCCGCTCTTCTTACGGCGGCGACCGCGGCCGGGACGATCTGCATCGTCATGCGACGTTCAGCTGCGGGGTGAAGTCGTTCTTCAAGAGGGCGATGAGGCTGTTCAGGCTGGCCTGACGGACCTGGCCGCAAGGCCTCTGCGAGCGAAGGCTCGACACGAAAAAACCGGCGCCGGGGATGCCCCCCGACGCCGGTTTCGTTTTTCCGGTAATGGTCGCCGCTGCGTTCTGCCCGAGAGGCTCGCGGCGGCCGGTGCGGCGCCGTCAGGCGGCCTTCTTCGCCCGCGTCGCCTCGATCAGGTCGAAGAAGCGCTGGAACAGATAGTGGCTGTCCTGCGGGCCGGGCGAGGCCTCCGGGTGATGCTGGACCGAGAACACCGGCTTGCCGGAAAGCTTCAGGCCGCAGTTCGAGCCGTCGAAGAGCGAGCGATGGGTCTCCTCGACGCCCTCCGGCAGGCTGTCGGCCGCGACCGCGAAGCCGTGGTTCATCGAGACGATCTCGACCTTGCCGGTGGTGAAGTCCTTCACCGGATGATTGGCACCGTGATGGCCCTGATGCATCTTCTCGGTCTTGGCGCCCAGCGCCAGCGCCAGCATCTGATGGCCGAGGCAGATGCCGAACACCGGTACGTCCCTGTCGACCAGCTCGCGGATCATCGGCACCGCATATTCGCCCGTCGCCGCCGGATCGCCGGGACCGTTGGACAGGAAGACGCCGTCGGGCTCGTGGGCGAGGATCTCCTCGGCGCTGACCGTCGGCGGCATCACGACGACCTCGGCGCCGAGACCCGCCATCAGCCGCAGGATGTTGCGCTTGGTGCCGTAGTCGACGGCGACGATCTTGTATTTCGGCTCGGCCATGTCGGCATAGCCGGCATCCCAGATCCACGGCGTCTGCTTCCACACCGCGCTCTGGCCGACCGCGACGTCCTTGGCAAGGTCCAGCCCGACGAGGCCCGGCCAGGCCTTCGCCCGCGCCTTCAGCGCCTCGATGTCGAAGCTGCCGGTGGAGGAGTGGGCGATGACGGCGTTCTGCATGCCCTTGTCGCGGATGAAGGCGGTGAGGGCTCTCGTGTCGATGCCGGTGAGGCCGATGACGCCGCGCGCCTTCAGCCAGGCGTCGAGGGCGCCGGCGGAGCGGTAGTTCGACGGCGCGGTCACGTCGGCGCGGAAGATCGCCCCGACGGCGCCGCAGGAATTGGCCGGCGTCAGGTCTTCATGGTCGTCGTCATTGGCGCCGACATTGCCGATATGGGGAAAGGTGAAGGTGACGATCTGCCGGGCATAGGAGGGATCGGTGAGGATCTCCTGGTAGCCGGTGAGGGCGGTGTTGAAGCAGACCTCGCCCTCGATGGCGCCCTCGGCGCCGACGCCGTAGCCCTCGATCACGGTGCCGTCCGACAGGACGAGGACCGCCGTCGTCTCGCGCTCAGTCCAGGCTTGGCCGGCCATCTTCGTTCCTTTCCATGTCGATGCAACGTCTTGCGCTGTTGGCTTCACGCGCTCTTCTCATCGCGCAGATGGGCCGCATGACCGCAGCCTGCCACCCCGACGCCACATATCAGGGCTGCGTCAGGTGGAGGCAAGGCATCTTGCGCGAACTTCGCGACGTCTCTACATCCAGCCGGCGCCGACGGGCAAGAGCATCGAGGCGCCGGACGAGATCCGGCAGGCCCGAACCTCCGTCCCGATGCCGCTACCTGCCGCCCCGATCCGCCGCCCCGATGCAAAGACGCGATGCAAACAGGCGACAGGTTTCCGTTTCTCTCCCAGGGTGGCGTCGCCGCACCCGCGATTCGGCTTTACGCCGAGCCCCAACAGGTATTGGACTTGTGAACCGATCATGACATCGGCGGCCGGTGGCCCGCACGCTCGCCACAATGTGACAGAGCGACGGGCCACGGGTCAGGTAACGGTTCTCAGGTAACGGTTCTCAGGTAACGGTCCTGGTGAAGTTCGAGTTTGACATTCGGTCCGGCGGATTTCGCCCCGGGTCGTCGAATGCCATATTCGCTCCATCAGACACACGCCGGCACATTGGTGCGGCGCACAGTCAGTCGAAACCGAAAGTCAGACACCCATGCGCGAGCATCTTTCCGACGCTCTCAACGCCGCAGTCAAGCAGCAGGACAAGCGCCGCATCAGCACGCTGCGGCTGATCAACGCCGCGATCAAGGATCGGGACGTCGCCTGTCGCAGTGCCGGGCGCGATCCGGTGGGCGAAGAGGAAGTGCTGCAGATCCTGGTGAAGATGATCCGCCAGCGCGAGGAATCAGCCCGCGAATACGATGACACCGGCCGGCTGGAACTGGCCGAGCAGGAGCGCGAGGAGATCGCCGTCATTCGCGAGTTCCTGCCCGCCCAGCTCGACAGCGGCGAGATCGAGCGGGCCTGCCGCGAGGCGGTCGAGGAGACCGAATCGAAGGGTCTGCGCGACGTCGGCCGCTGCATGAACAAGCTCAAGCAGCGCTATGACGGCAAGATGGATTTCGGCAAGGCCTCGACGGTGGTCAAAGGGCTCTTGCGCTGAGGCCACGCGCTGCCGGCGGTTGCCGCCCGCCGCAACGGCAGGCGCGCCTTGCGCGGGCCACCGTCGCGGTTGACTTGCCCGGCGCAAGTGCCTATAGCCACCGCATTCGCGATGACTGCGGCTGGCACGGGGCTCGAATCGAGTGCCGACCGGCCGTTTGCGGCCTTACCGCTCCCGCGTGAACAAACGGGCCGATCGCCCAAGGAACGAGCGGGCTTCCAGCCTGCCTGACATTTTAGGAGAAGCGACGTGGCCCGTATCGCTGGCGTCAACATCCCATCCGGCAAGCGCATGATCATCGCGCTGCAGTACATCCACGGCATCGGCCCGGCATTCGCCCGTCAGATCATGACCAAGGCGAATATCGGCGAAGAGCGCCGCGTGAACGAGCTCAGCGATTCCGAGATCCTGGCGATCCGCGAGATCATCGACCGCGACTATCACGTCGAGGGCGACCTGCGCCGCGAGACGGCGATGAACATCAAGCGTCTGATGGACCTCGGCTGCTACCGCGGCCTGCGTCATCGTCGCGGCCTGCCGGTGCGCGGTCAGCGGACCCACACCAACGCCCGCACCCGCAAGGGTCCGGCCAAGGCGATCGCCGGCAAGAAGAAGTAAGCACCATCGGATCGGGCGCCCGGCCACTCGCCGCGCGCCCGTTTTCGTACGGGTGAGGGGGCGTGGCGCGTCCGGCGGTTGCCGGCGCCGGCCCCGGTTTCGAGCAGATGGCGCAATGCGCCGGAGGCAGATGGCGCATCGCGCCGCAGGTGGAGCCGCTGGAACTACGGCGGTGTCGAGATCGAACAGGAAATTTGAATGGCCAAGGAAGTCCAGCGCGTTCGTCGTCGCGAGCGCAAGAACATCTCGTCGGGCGTGGCGCACGTCAACTCGACCTTCAACAACACGCTGATCACCATCACCGACGCCCAGGGCAACACCATCGCCTGGTCCTCGGCCGGCGCGCAGGGCTTCAAGGGCTCGCGCAAGTCGACCCCCTTCGCCGCGCAGATCGCCGCCGAGGATTGCGCCAAGAAGGCGCAGGAGCACGGCATGCGCACCCTCGAGGTCGAGGTCTGCGGCCCGGGTTCGGGACGTGAGTCGGCGCTGCGGGCCTTGCAGTCGTCGGGCTTCACCATCACCTCGATCCGCGACGTGACGCCGATCCCGCACAACGGCGTTCGGCCGCGCAAGAAGCGCCGCGTCTGACGCAAGGCGAGCAGGGCGGGCCCCGAAGGGCACGCCCCATACCGGCGTGGACGCGCCGATGAGACTGGGCTGCCGTGGCGGCCATCAGAGCGGGGCGCATGGCGCTCCGCTGTTCGAGTTTCCGGAGACGGCTGGCGTCCGACGCATCCGATCCACCGGTATCAGACCTATCGCCACGATTGGATGGTGGCGAGGAAACTGAGAGGCATCCCTATGATTTCCAGCAACTGGCAAGAGCTGACGAAGCCGAACCAGATTGTCTTCAAGAACGAGAGCGCCCGCAACCGGGCAACGCTCGTCGCCGAGCCGCTCGAGCGCGGTTTCGGCCTGACCCTCGGCAACGCGCTGCGCCGGGTCCTTCTGTCGTCGCTGCGCGGTGCGTCGGTGACGGCCGTCCAGATCGACGGCGTGCTGCACGAGTTCTCGTCGATCCCGGGCGTCCGCGAGGACGTCACCGACATCGTCCTGAACGTCAAGGAGATCAACATCTCCATGCAGGGCGAGGGCCCCAAGCGCATGGTCGTGCGCAAGTCCGGCCCGGGCGTCGTCACCGCCGGTGACATCCAGACGGTCGGCGACATCGAGGTCCTGAACCCCGAGCACGAGATCTGCACCCTCGACGAGGGCGCCGAGATCCGCATGGAGTTCACGGTCAACACCGGCAAGGGCTACGTCCCGGCCGACCAGAACCGCGCCGAGGATGCGCCGATCGGGCTGATCCCGGTCGACTCGCTGTTCTCGCCGGTCAAGAAGGTGTCCTACAAGGTCGAAAACACCCGCGAGGGTCAGGACCTGAACAAGGACAAGCTGACCATGACGATCGAGACCGACGGCTCGATCTCCGGTGAAGATGCGGTGGCCTACGCCGCCCGCATCCTGCAGGACCAGCTGTCGGTGTTCGTCAACTTCGAGGAGCCCCAGCGCGACGTGCGTCCGGGCGCACCGGGCGTTGCCGACGACCAGATCGCCGAGCTCGCCTTCAACCCGGCGCTGCTCAAGAAGGTCGACGAGCTGGAGCTTTCGGTCCGTTCGGCGAACTGCCTGAAGAACGACAACATCGTCTATATCGGCGATCTCATCCAGAAGACCGAGGCGGAGATGCTGCGCACTCCGAACTTCGGCCGCAAGTCCCTGAACGAGATCAAGGAAGTGCTCGCCTCCATGGGCCTGCACCTCGGTATGGAGGTGCCCGCCTGGCCGCCGGAGAACATCGACGACCTCGCCAAGCGCTACGAAGACCAGTACTAGGACGCGCGTCCCGGCCGCCCTCGTGAAGGGTGGCCGGGCGCTTCGGCCTCTCCCCGGTGGGGACGCCGCAAATCATTCAAAGGCACGGCGACCTGTCGGTTCATCCGGCAGGGACGCAAAGATACCGACCACGGCGAAACGCCGACGTTTTCGAAGGAAACTCAACCATGCGTCACGGCAATAGGGGCCGCAAACTCAATCGTACGGCCGAGCACCGCAAGGCGATGTTCGCCAACATGGCAGCATCGCTGATCGAGCACGAGCAGATCGTCACCACGCTTCCCAAGGCGAAGGACCTGCGTCCGATCGTCGAGAAGCTGATCACGCTCGGCAAGCGCGGCGACATGCATGCCCGCCGCATGGCCGCTTCGCGCCTGCGCGACGAGGCTGCCGCGGCCAAGCTGTTCAACACGCTCGCCGCCCGCTATGCGGACCGCAACGGCGGCTACTGCCGCGTCCTCAAGGCGGGCTTCCGCCGCGGCGACAACGCTCCGCTGGCCGTCATCGAATTCGTCGACCGTGATCCCGAGGCGCGCGGCGCCGCCGATCGCGCCCGCCTCGAGGCGGAAGGCAACGAGGACGCGGCATAAGCCGCGCCTCATACCGCATTGCATGACCTTTCAGGGGAGCTTCGGCTCCCCTTTTCTTTTGGCGGAGCATCCGGTCGCCTGGTGAGGAACGGGCGCGGCGGCGCGACGTTCTGGAGGCAGGCGGCCGGAGAGGGGATGAGAGCGAAGCCATGACAGACCAGCGCGTCCTCCTGACCGGAGCCACCGGCTTCATCGCCCGGCACATCGCGCTGCAGCTGCTTCTGCAGGGTTATCGGGTTCGCGGGACCGTCCGATCGGCGGAAAAGGGCGAGGCGCTTCGCGCCACCCTGGCGAAGGCCGGCGCCGACGTCGCGCGCCTGGAGGTCGCGGTGGCTGATCTCACCCGCGACGCCGGTTGGGACGAGGCTGCGAGGGGCTGCGACTTCGTCTGCCATACGGCCTCGCCGTTTCCGGCCCGCCAGCCCGCCGACAAGCTGGCCCTGGTGCCGATCGCCCGGGAGGGGACGCTACGGGTGGTCTGCGCGGCGGCGAAGGCAGGGGCGAAGCGCCTCGTCGTCACCTCGTCGGTGGCCTCGATCACCTATGGCCACGACCCCGAGCGCGACCCGGTGTTTACCGGTGACGAATGGTCGAATGTCGATTCGCCCGACATCTCCGCCTATGCCGTCTCCAAGACGCTGGCCGAACGGGCCGCCTGGGAGGAGGCGGGGCGCGCGGAGCTTCCCATGGTGGCGATCAACCCGGCGCTGGTTGCCGGCCCGCTGATCGGCGAGGCGGCGGGAACCTCGGTGCAGCTGATCGGCATGATGATGCGGGGCAAGCTGCCGGCGGTGCCGGACATCGTCTTCGGCGTCGTCGACGTGCGCGACGTCGCGGCCGCCCATGTGGCCGCGCTGACGGCGGACGGGGCCGTGGGGCGGCGCTTCATCGTTTCGGCGGGGTCGCTGTCGATGATGGAGATCGGCCGGGCGATCGCCGAGGCGTTTCCGGAATACCGCAACAAGGTGCCGCGATTCGCGCTGCCCGATGTCGTCGTCCGGATGGCGGCACTCTTGGTGGGCGAGGCGCGTGCCGCGATCCCCGAACTCGGCCGCCGCAAGGAGCTTTCCACCGAGCCGGCGAGGGCGGTTCTCGGCTTTGCGCCGGCAGACCCCCGGGAGGCCGTCGCAGCCACGGTGCGCAGTCTGCGGGAGCGCTCGCGCGCCGTCTGAGCCGCGGCTCGCGAGACCGTGAGTTCCGCTGCGTAAGGTTAACTGTTAAGGCTGAATCCAGCGAAAAAATCCAGTGTGGCGTAAATGATATCGTCCCCGCCGGGCGGGCGTGCGATATGCGCCGCACATTCGATTTTCGTTGGGAGCGAGGCAACCAAATCAGCCCTTTCGCCTTTGATGTCAGGAATGGGGCACACGCCACAGCATTGTGGCAACGTTTACGCGGTTGAAACAATCTTCATGAATGATGCGAGAACAATGAACACGACCGGCCGGAGTACCATGCGTCGCACCCTCCTCACTCTTCTCGGCGCCGTCGCCGCCTTCGGCGTCCTGACGGCGAGCTACGCCACGGCGGAGCTTCCGACCGACGGCGGTTCGACCGAGATCTCGAGCCCCGCCACGAACTGAGTTTCGACGGGACGAATCACATGCGAATGAGGAAGGGGCCCGCGGGCCCCTTTTTCGTGCCAATCGTCTGGTCTATCCCGTCGCTGCGGCATCGGCGTTGAACGATCGCGATCCTCGCGGCGTGGCGCGGCGATGCCCTCAGGCGGGCGGCCCGGCGTCGATCGACGAGCAGGCGGGCTGTTCGCAGGACACGGTGGACATTCCTTGCGAGGCGTCATGAAGCTGAAACTCCTGGTGCTGGCGGCAGCCTTGTTGGGTGGGACGGCGCTCGCCGTGCCGGCCGTATTTCACGAGGGCTCGACGCTGCATCGCTTCCTGGCGCCGCTGGTGGCCGAGGAGCCGGTGCCACTGACGCCGGGCGACGACGCGCTGCGCGAGGGGCTCGGTCTCGGCAGCCAGCCGCGCTGGAAAGAGGCCGGGGCGGCAGAGCCGACGCTGGTCGCGGCGGGCGATCCGGTGGCCCGTGACGAGCAGGACAAGCAGGGCGAAGCGCGGGTGCCGCAGTCGGCGGCGGAGATCAAGCTGTCCTTCGCGCCCCTCGTCAAGGAAACCGCGCCGGCAGTGGTCAATGTCTATGCGGCGCGCAAGGTGGCGGCCCGCCGCTCCCCCTTCGCCGACGATCCGTTCTTCGGCCAGTTCTTCGGCAACCGCTTCGACAACCCGCCTCGCATGGAACAGTCCCTCGGCTCTGGCGTCATCGTCGACGCGTCCGGCCTCGTCGTCACCAACAACCATGTCGTCGAGGGCGCCGACGAGGTGAAGATCGCCTTTGCCGACGGGCGGGAATTCGAGACCAAGGTCCTGTCGAAGGACGCGACCGTCGACCTGGCGGTGCTGAAGATCGAGGGCGAGGGGCCGTTCCCGACGATCCCGATCGCCGATTCGGACGACCTGGCCACCGGCGACCTGGTGCTGGCGATCGGCAACCCGTTCGGCATCGGCCAGACGGTGACCAACGGCATCGTCTCGGCGCTGGCGCGCAACCACATCGGCGTCAACGATTTCGGCTTCTTCATCCAGACCGACGCGGCGATCAATCCCGGCAACTCCGGCGGCGCGCTGATCGACATGCGCGGCGAACTCGTCGGCGTGAACACGGCGATCTTCTCGCGCTCCGGCGGCTCCAACGGCATCGGCTTCGCGATCCCCTCCAACATGGTCGCGACCTTCGTGCGCGCGGCGAAGAACGGCGGCCGCTTCGAGCGGCCCTTCGTCGGGGCCGACTTCGCCCCCGTGACCGCCGACATCGCCGAGGCGCTCGGCCTTCAAAAGCCGGGCGGCGCGCTGGTGCGGTCGGTCTATCCGGAGGGTCCGGCGGCAAGGGCCGGGCTGAAGGTCGGCGACGTGGTGATGAAGGCGGACGGCCGGGACATCGCGACCCCCGACGCCCTCGACTACCGCCTCGCCACTCTCGGCATCGGCAAGACGGTGACGCTCGACGTGTTGTCCTCCGAGGAGACCGAGGCGCTGCAGCTGCCGCTCGAGCAGGCGCCGGAGGTGCCGGCGAGGGACGCCCGCACGATCGACGGGCGCAACCCGTTCGCCGGCGCGACGGTGTACAACCTGTCGCCGCGGGTCGCCGACGAGTTCCGGCTGCCGCAGGATTCCACCGGCGTCGTCGTGGCCGAGGTCGCGCCGCGCTCGCTCGCCGGGCGCTTCGGGCTGCAGCCGGGCGACATCGTGCTCGAGGTCAACGGCGAGAGCGTCGATTCGACCAGGACGCTGGCAGCAATCGCCGCCGAGACCTATCGCGGCTGGCAGTTCGACATCGAGCGGGGCGGTCGCCGGCTGACCCAGGTGGTGCGCTGACATGGCCGACCTCTTCGGCGACGACCCGCCCCCCGAGCCGCAACCGCGCCAGTCGGCGGGACGGGCGTCGTCGCCGGAACCCGAGGGTCGCCGGGCGCCGCGTGCCGAGCCGCCGCGGCCGCTGGCCGACCGGCTGCGGCCGAGGCAACTCGCTGAAGTCGTCGGCCAGGAGCACCTGACCGGGCCGAGCGGGGCACTGACCCGCATGCTCGCCAACCGGAGCCTCGGCTCGCTGATCTTCTGGGGCCCGCCCGGCACCGGCAAGACGACGGTGGCGCGGCTGCTCGCCAGCGAGGTGGACTACGCCTTCGAGCAGATCTCGGCGATCTTCTCCGGCGTCGCGGACCTGAAGAAGGTGTTCGAATCGGCCCGGCTGCGGCGCATGAACGGCCGGGTGACGCTGCTCTTCGTCGACGAGATCCACCGCTTCAACCGGGCCCAGCAGGATTCGTTTCTGCCGGTGATGGAGGACGGGACCGTCATCCTCGTCGGCGCGACGACGGAGAACCCGTCCTTCGAGCTGAACGCCGCGCTCTTGTCGCGGGCGCGGGTGCTGACCTTCCAGTCGCTCGCACCGGAGAGCCTCGCCAGGCTGCTCGACCGGGCGGAGGAAGAGACCGGCCGTGCGCTGCCCCTCGACGAGGGCGCGCGGGACCTCCTCCTGCGGCTCGCCGACGGCGACGGGCGGGCGGTGCTGACGCTGGCCGAGGAGGTCTGGCGGGCGGCGGGCCGGGACGAGGTGATGGACGCCGAGACGCTTCTGTCGGTCGTCCAGCGGCGGGCGCCGATCTACGACAAGGGCCAGGACGGGCACTACAATCTCATCTCGGCGCTGCACAAGTCGGTGCGCGGCTCCGACGTCGACGCGGCGCTCTACTGGCTCTGCCGGATGCTCGATGCGGGGGAGAACCCGCTCTATCTCGGCCGCCGCCTGGTGCGCATGGCGTCGGAAGACATCGGTCTCGCCGACCCGAACGCGCTGCGGGTCGCGCTGGCGGCCAAGGACGCCTACGACTATCTCGGATCGCCCGAGGGCGAGCTGGCGCTGGCCGAGGCGACGGCGTATCTCGCCGCCGCGCCGAAGTCGAACGCGGTCTATGTCGCCTACAAGGCGGCGATGCGGGCGGCGAAGGAGCACGGCTCGCTGCTGCCGCCCAAGCACATCCTCAACGCCCCGACCGGGCTGATGAAGGACGAGGGCTACGGCTCCGGCTATCTCTACGACCACGACCAGCCGGGCGGCTTTTCCGGCCAGGACTATTTTCCGGAAGAGATGGGCCGCCAGCGCTTCTACGAGCCGACCGACCGGGGCGCGGAGAAGCGCCTCGGCGAGCACCTGACGCGGCTGGCACGGCTGCGCGCAGAGCGCAGCGGCCGCGGCGAGGGCTGAGCGTCGCGCCGGCGGGGCTCGCCCGTCAGATCGCCGTCAGGCCGCCGTCGATCGCGTGGACGGCACCGTTGACATAGGTCGAATCGTCCGACGCGAGGAAGGCGACGACGCCGGCGACCTCCGAGACGAGGCCGTAGCGTCGGGCAGGGATGCCACGGGCGCGCTTGGCCTCCTCGGATCCGATGGCATCGTCGAGGCGGCCCATCATCTTGCTGCGGATCGGGCCGGGGGCGATGCAGTTGACCCGGACGCCGTGCGGCGCTGCCTCGGTGGCGGCGACCCGCGTCAGGCCGACGACGGCGTGCTTGCTGGCATTGTAGCCCCACATGCCGGGTGAGCCCGTTACCCCCGACGCGCTGGCGGCGTTGACGATCGAGCCGGAGCCCCGGGCCTGCATGACCGGCAAAACGTGCTTCAGGCCGAGGAAGACGCCCTCGACATTGACCGCCATCACCCGGCGAAAGTCCTCGAGGGCATAGTCGGCGATGCGGGCGACGGGGCCGCCGATGCCGGCATTGTTGAAGAAGACGTCGATTGTCCCGGTGACGGTGAGGGCCTGCGCCACATAGGCGCGCACCGAAGCCTCGTCGGTGACGTCGGCCTCGATGACGGCGAGATCGCCGCCGAGCGCCTTTTCCAGTGCGGCGAAATCGGTGCCGGGCCGGTCGACGGCGACGATCCGGGCGCCGCGCTGCGCCAGAAGCGCGGCGGTGGCGGCGCCGATCGCGCCGGCGGCTCCGGTGATCAGCGCGAGTCGGTTTTCGAGCGGCCGGTGCCGGAGCGGATCGCCTGCGTTCATCGTCTGCGTCTCCCTGTCGCGCCGCCGGCCCGGCCGGAGCGTCGTTGCGTCCTCTCCCCGGGATTACAGCCGAATGGCGTCGCCGGCCAAGGATTGTGGCGACGGGCGGCTCGCCGCCAGCGGCTCGAAGGCAAGGGCAAGGGCGGCTCCGGGCAGGCGGATGCCATGGCGCGCTGCCACAAAACGGCGAAAAGGTGCCGTCCGGGGTTGAACAGCAGCGGCAGACGCCATCTAATCGCCGAGACGACGACGGGCCGGACGGCGGCCCCTGTTCGACCGCGCGCCCGACGAGGCGCCTTTTTTCATTTGAACGACGAGGTCTCGATGTCCACCGACCAGACCACCGATATTCCCGACGTGTCGGTGACCGACTACGAAGTCGGCCAGGACAACATCCAGCGTTTCGGGCTCGACATCCACAATCCGGTGTTTCCGATCTCGGCCAGCGTGATCATCGCCTTCGTGGCCTTCACGCTGCTGTTCCCCACCTTGGCCGACGGCTTCTTCGGCTGGCTGCGCCCGGCCATCACCTCGACCTTCGACTGGTTGTTCATCCTCGCCGGCGACATCTTCGTCCTGTTCTGCCTGTTCCTGGTGGTCTCGCCGCTCGGCAAGATCCGCCTCGGCGGCAAGGATGCCCAGCCGGACTTCGGCTATTTCGGCTGGTTCGCCATGCTGTTTGCCGCCGGCATGGGCATCGGCCTGATGTTCTACGGCGTCTCCGAGCCGATCACCCACTTCTCCGCGGCCATGGCAGGCGGTTCCGACGCGCCGCTGATGGGCGCTGCCGGCGACACCGAGGCGGCGCGCCGGCTCGGCATGGCGGCGACGATCTACCATTGGGCGCTGCACCCCTGGGCGATCTATGCGGTGGTGGCGCTGGCGCTCGCCTTCTTCAGCTACAACTGGGGCCTGCCGCTGACCATGCGCTCGGTGTTCTATCCGATGCTCGGCGACAAGGCCTGGGGCTGGCCGGGCCACGTCATCGACATCCTCGCCGTCTTCGCGACGCTGTTCGGCCTCGCCACCTCCCTCGGCTTCGGCGCCGAACAGGCGGTCGGCGGCCTCAACTATCTCTTCGGCATCCCCGACACGATGCTCTCCAACATCGTGCTGATCGTCCTGATCACCGGCGTCGCGCTGATCTCGGTGGTGGCCGGTCTCGATGCCGGCGTCCGGCGGCTGTCGGAAGTCAACATGGTGCTGGCGCTGGCGCTCCTGCTCTTCATCTTCTTCGTCGGCCCGACGCTGCAGCTCGTCCAGGGCTTCTTCGGCAACACGGTCGCCTATCTGCGCGAGTTCATCCCGCTGTCGAACCCCTTCGGCCGGGTGGACGACGGCTACCGCACCGGCTGGACGACCTTCTACTGGGCCTGGTGGATGAGCTGGTCGCCCTTCGTCGGCATGTTCATCGCGAGGGTGTCGCGCGGCCGCACGGTGCGGGAATTCATCACCTGCGTCCTGATCATCCCGACCATCGTCTCGATCATCTGGATGACGGTCTTCGGCGGCACCGCGCTGACCGAGACGATCGGCGGCTTTTCCGGCATCGTCGACGCCGATCTCGAGGTGAAGCTGTTCGCGATGCTCGGCCAGCTGCCGCTCTCCCAGATCAGCTCCTTCATCGGCATCGTCCTCGTCATCGTCTTCTTCGTCACCTCGTCGGATTCGGGATCGCTGGTGATCGACACGATCACCGCCGGCGGCAAGCTCGACGCGCCGGTGCCGCAGCGGATCTTCTGGGCGACCTTCGAGGGCCTGGTGGCGATCACGCTGCTGCTCGGCGGCGGGCTGGCGGCGCTGCAGGGCGCGGCGATCGCCACGGGCTTTCCCTTCGCCATCCTGCTGCTGTTCCTGTGCTGGTCGACCTGGAAGGGCCTTGCGGCCGAACGCAAGCAGCCCTTCCTCGAAAAGATGAAGGCGCAGGGCAAGATCTAGGCGCGGGCCCGCCCTCCAATCGCTTCTTCCCGGTCGGTGCCCCAGGCGCCGGCCGGTTCTCGTTCAAACGACGAATGTCTGGTGTGATCGATGTATCAGCTCTTCCTCGTGGCGCTCGGCGGCGGCATCGGCGCGGCGCTGAGGCATCTGTCGGGCCTTGCCGCCATGCGGCTCCTGGGGGCGGGGTTTCCCTATGGCACGATGTTCGTGAACGTCGTCGGCTCCTTCGTCATGGGCGTCTTCATCGAGCTCCTCTCGCGCCGCTTCGGCGGCTCGGCGGAATTGCGGCTGTTCGTCGCCACCGGGGTCCTCGGCGGCTTCACCACCTTTTCCTCCTTCTCGCTCGACACGGCGTTTCTCTACGAGCGCGGCGACGTCGCACTGGCGGCGATCTACGTGATCGGCTCGGTGGTGATCGGCATCGCGGCGCTGTTCGCGGGGCTCGCCCTGGTGCGTGCGCTCGCCTGACGAGCCTGTGGCTCTGCCAGTGATATGGTGGACGAACGATTGGCTCTTGCCTCGCGGCTGGCGTGAGGCGTATGGCGACGCCGCGGAAATCGCACGCCGTACCGTCGGCACGACGCGACGATTCCCCTGAGCGAGAGCGACTGCGCCCGTCCGCAGCCCTCCCTGTGGCGTCCGGAGCGCTGTGATGAAACGCAAGACGAAGAAACTGATCCGCCGCATCGCCATCGCGGTGCCCCTGGCGATCCTCTGCCTCTGGCTGATCCCCGTCATCACCCTGACCTTCATCGTCTGCGGGCTGATCGACGTGTCGCGCAACAGGGGCCGGACGCCGCTGACCTTCAGCCGCTACTTCATGGGCAACGGCATCCCGACCTGGCTGCTGTCGCCCTTCAACCTGTTCATCGACCTCGTCAGCTACCGAAATCCCGGCGTGTGGCGGCTCGAAGACTTCCCGCCGGAGTGGCGGGCCGAGATCGAGACGGTGCTCGATACCTTCCGGGCCAACAAGCGGGAGATCATCGCCGACATCGACCAGCAGTTCGGCGAGGGCCGGCGCGGCATGTATGTCTATCGGTGGTACGGCAAGCGCTTCGTCGACAACGTGCCGGCGTTCAACCGCGACTTCAGATACGTCAAGACGATCGCCGTCTCGGTGTTCTCCGGCAAGGAATCGACGACCTGGCACTACGGGCCGCTGCGGCTGACGCTGCGGGTCCTGCTCAATCTCGATCCGGCCGACAGCGACCGGGTGTTCATCGAGTGCAACGGCGCCCGGCATCTGTGGCGGGACGACCCGCTCTACATCTTCGACGACACGCTGTTCCACCAGTCGGTGAACGAGGTCGATGCGCGGCGCTACAACGTCTTCATGGACGTGATCCGGCCGAGCCCGGTACCGGACTTCCTGTCGGCGCTGCTGGTCGGGGTCTCGGCGCTGGCTGACCGGCTGAAGGCGATGTTCTACAAGAACTGGAAGATGATCGACCGGCGCGGCGCGGCAAGCCCGGCGGCCTGAGCACCGGGGCGAGCGGAGGCGAGACGATGCGGATACTGCTGACCGGTTCGTCCGGCTGGCTCGGCCGGTTCCTAGCGCCGAAGCTGCGGGCGCGCGGCGACGCGGTGATCGGCCTCGACGTCGCGCCGGGGGCCGATACCGCCATCGTCGGCACGGTGGCGGATCGCGCGCTCGTCGACCGTGCATTTGCCGACCACGGCATCGAGGCGGTGATCCATGGCGGCGCGCTGCACAAGCCGGACATCGCGCGCTACCCGCGACAAGCCTTCGTGGACGTCAACGTGACCGGGACGCTCAACCTCCTCGAAGCCGCCGCGGCGGCCGGGCACGACCGCTTCGTCTTCACCTCGACCACCTCGCTGATGATTTCTCAGGCGATCCGCGCCGAGGCGGGCGAGGCGGCGGTGTGGCTGGACGAGACGACCGGGCCGCTCGCCCCGCGCAACGTCTATGGCGTGACCAAGCTTGGCGCCGAAGGTCTGTGCCGGCTGTTCCACCTCGAACACGGGCTGAACACGATCGTCCTGCGGACGGCGCGGTTCTTTCCCGAGGAGGACGACACGCTCGATCACCTGCCGGGGGAGAACCTCAAGGCCAACGAGTTCCTGAACCGGCGGCTGACCGTCGAGGACGCCGCCGACGCCCACATCGCGGCGCTCGACCGGGCGCCGGAGCTCGGCTTCGCGCTGTTCGTCGTCTCGGCGCCGACGCCGTTCCAAAGACACGAGGCGGCGGCGCTGAAGGCCGATGCGGCCGGGGTGATCGGCCGGCATTTCCCGCATGCCGCCGAGATCTATGCGCGGCGCGGCTGGCAGCTGCCGCGGTCGATCGGCCGGGTCTACGATGCGGGGCTGATGGAGCGCCGCCTCGGCTTTCGCTGCCGGACGGATTTTTCCGCGATCCTCGAGGCGCTGGAGACGGGGGCGCCGCTGCCCTTCCATCACGATCCGGCCTATGTCTCGCCGAAGGAAGGGCGAGCCGGGTCCTGAGGCAGCGACAGTTCAGCGGAAATTGCGTGCCTTCACCCTGATCGTGTCGATGTGGAGGTCCGGGATGTAGATGTCCCGGGTCCTGACCGCCCGGGGCGGGGCCTCGCGGGGGTCCGGCGAGGGCGGGCCGTGGTGGAACTCGTCGCCGCGCCCGTGGGGCAGCGGGAAGGGCGCATCGCGCTCGCCGATCCCGGCCAGCGCGGCGGAGTGGTCGGTCAGCTTGTGGACGACGAGATGCACCACCTCGCCCTCGCGCTGGATGCGCCCATGGGCGGAGATCATCGACGCCGTCAGGACGATGCGGCGGAACTTTTCGAACATCTTCGGCCAGACGACGAGATTGGCGATGCCGCTCTCGTCCTCCATGGTGATGAACATGACGCCCTTGGCGCTGCCCGGCCGCTGGCGCACCAGGACGAGGCCGGCCGATTCCAGCCAGCGCCCGTCGCGGGCCGCCATCGCCGCGGCGCAGGGGACGATGCGCCGCCGCGCCAGCTCCGGGCGCAAAAACGACACCGGATGGGCGCGCAGCGACAGGCCGACATGGCGGTAGTCGCCGACCACCTCGCCGCCCGCCGCCATCGGGCGCAGCGTCACCGCCGGCTCGTTCAGCTCCGGCACGGCGGAGGCTTCGCCGCCAGTGCTTGCGGGCTCGTCCCCTGATGCCCCGTCCCTTGCCGCCCCATCCCTTGCCGCAGCCTCGCTGGCGGCGGCGAACAGCGGCAGCGGCTCGTCCCGGAGCGCCCGGATCGCCCACAGCGCCTCGCGCCGGCCAAGGCCGAGGGCGGCGCGATAGGCATCGGCCTCGGCGAGGCGGGTGAGGGCCGCGACCGGCACGCCCGCCCGGCGCCAGAGGTCTTCCACCGAGGCGAAGGGCGTCTCGCCCCGCGCCGCCAGGATCGCCGCGGCATCCTTGTTGGCGAGGCCCTTGACCATGCGCAGGCCGAGGCGGACGGCGAGGCGGCGATCATCGAACCCGTCGTCCGCCGGCTGCCCGTGCCCCTCGCTTCCGCGCTGGCCGGTCCGGCCGTGCGGCATCCTGTCGTCAGGCTCCAGCGTGCAGTCCCAGCGCGAATGAGCGACCGAGACCGGGCGGATCGTCACGCCGTGGTCGCGGGCGTCCCGGACGATCTGGGCGGGGGCGTAGAAGCCCATCGGCTGGGCGTTGAGCAATGCTGCGCAGAAGACGTCCGGATGCCAGCATTTCAGCCAGGACGAGGCATAGGCGACGAGGGCGAAGGAGGCGGCGTGGCTCTCCGGAAAACCATAGGAGCCGAAGCCCTCGAGCTGGCGGAAGGTGCGCTCGGCGAAGTCCTGCTCGTAGCCGTTCTTCATCATGCCGGCGACGAGCTTGTCCCGGAAGGCCGAGACCCCGCCGGTGAACTTGAAGGTCGCCATGGATTTGCGCAGCTGGTCGGCCTCGCCGGGGGTGAAGCCGGCGCATTCGATGGCGACGCGCATCGCCTGTTCCTGGAACAGCGGCACGCCCAGGGTCTTGCCGAGCACCTTTTCGAGCTCGGGCCTCGGATACTCGACCTTCTCCTTGCCCTCGCGGCGGCGCAGATAGGGATGCACCATGTCGCCCTGGATCGGTCCGGGGCGCACGATCGCCACCTGGACGACGAGGTCGTAATAGGTGGTCGGCTTCAGCCGCGGCAGCATCGACATCTGGGCGCGGGATTCGATCTGGAAGGTGCCGAGCGTGTCGGCCTTGCGGATCATCGCATAGGTCCTCGGATCCTCGGCGGGGATGGTCGAAAGATCGAGGTCGAGACCCTTGTGGTCTTTGAGAAGATCAAGGCCGCGCTTCATGCAGGAGAGCATGCCCAGCGCCAGGACGTCGACCTTCATGAATTTCAACGCGTCGATGTCGTCCTTGTCCCATTCGACCACCTGCCGCCCGTCCATCGCCGCCGGCTCGATCGGCACGAGGTCGTCGAGCCGGGCGTTGGTGAGGACGAAGCCGCCCGGATGCTGGGAGAGATGCCGGGGAAAGCCGCGCAGCTCGCCGGCAAGCTCCAGCGTCATCCTGAGGCGCCGGTCCGACAGGTTGAGGTTCAACTCCTTCAGGTGTTCCGGATCGACCGGCCCCTCCGACCAGCCCCAGACCTGGCCGGAGATCTGCGTGATCAGATCCTCCGGCAGGCCGAGCGCCTTGCCGACGTCGCGCAGCGCCCCCTTGGTGCGGTAGCGGATGACCGTCGAGCAGAGCGCCGCGCGGTCGCGGCCATAGGTGTCGAAGATCCACTGGATGACGATCTCGCGCCGCTCGTGCTCGAAGTCGACGTCGATGTCCGGCGGCTCGCGGCGCTCCTCCGAGACGAAGCGCTCGAACAGAAGATCGGAGCGGGCCGGATCGATGGCGGTGATGCCGAGGACGTAGCAGACGGCGGAATTGGCCGCCGAGCCCCGGCCCTGGCAGAGGATGTCCTTGGAGCGGGCGAAGCGGACGATGGAATTCACCGTCAGGAAATAGGGGGCGTAGTTCAGCCGGCCGATCAGCGCGAGCTCGTGGGCAAGGCTCGCGCGCACCTTCTCCGGCAGCCCCTCCGGATAGCGCTCGGCGGCGCCTTCGAAGGTCAGCTTCTCCAGGGTCTGCTGAGGGGTGAGCGCCGGGTCGTCGCGCTCCTCGGGATACTGATAGGCGATCTCGTCCATGGAGAAGCGGCAGCGCTCCATGATCTCCACCGTCCGCGCCAGGGCCTCCGGGTAGCGCGCGAACAGCCGGTGCATCTCCTGCGGCGGCTTCAGGTGCCGGTCGGCATGGCGCTCGCGGCGAAAGCCCAGCTGGTCGATGGTGGTGTTGTGGCGGATCGCGGTGACGACGTCCTGCAGGATGCGCCGGCCGGGCGCGTGGAAGAGGACGTCGTTGGTGACCACCGTCGCCACTCCCGCCTCGGCGGCGAGGGCCGACAACTGGTGCAACCGCAGCCGGTCGCCGGGCCGGCGGAACAGGGTGAGGGCGAGGCAGGCCCGGTCGCCGAAGGTGGCGGCGAGCCGTTCGGCCTCACGCCGGCAGGCCGCGTCCGCGGCATCGGGAACGAGGATGGCGATCAGCCCGTCCTGGTGGTCGGCGAGGTCGTCCCATTCGAGATGGCACTTGCCCTTGCCGGCGCGCTTCTTGCCGAGGGACAACAGCCGGCAGAGCCGCGAATAGGCGGCCAGCGTCGTCGGATAGACGAGGACCGGCAGGCTGTCGGCAAGGTCGAGCCGGCAGCCGACGACGAGCCTCACCCCGGTCGCCTTCGCCGCCTCGTGGGCGCGCACCATGCCGGCGAGCGAATTGCGGTCGGCGATCCCGAGCGCCTTCACCCCCATCAGCGCGGCGGTGGCAAACAGCTCCTCCGGCGAGGAGGCGCCGCGCAGGAAGCTGAAATGGGTGGTGACCTGCAGCTCGGCATAGGCCGGGCCGCTCGCATCGGGGCGAAACATGCGGGGGCGGCTCCGTCAGCCGAACAGGCCATGGAGAAACCAGCGCTGCGAGCCGGTGCCCCTGTCCTCGCCATCGCCGGAGCGGAAGATCCAGAAGCGCTCGCCGCCCTCCGCCTCGACCTGGAAATAGTCGCGCACGGCGGCAAGCTCGGCATCGCGCTTCCACCACTCGCCGAAGATCCGCTCCGGCCCGTCGGCGGCGCGCACCCTTCGCCTGACGCCGCGCCAGGTGAAGGAGGCGGGCGGGTGATCGGGCAACAGCGCCAGGGTCTCGATCGGCTCGGGCCGCCTGAGCAGCCGGGCGGGCCGCGGCCAGTCGCGCCGCCAGGTCTCGCCGGTCTCGGGCGCGAGCGCCGGGATGCGCCGGACCGAGCGCTCCGGCACGTCGCTCTCGACCGGGGCGAGGCGGTAGAGCCGGTCCGCGCCGACCCGGTTGGCGATGACGTCGATGAGGCTCGACACGTCGGGCAGGATCTCGTCGGTCAGCGCGGCGAGCCTCTGGTGGGGGCTGAGCGGCTCGGAGAGGGTGGCCAGAAGGGTCATCCGCTCGATGCCGAAGCCCGGGGCGATCGTCTCGATCCGGTCGCAGAGGAGGCGGGTGAGCCGGGCGACGTCGCGCACCGGCCGCGCCGTGGAGACGCGGACCGCCTCGACCCGGTCGTCCACCCGGCGGCAGAGCAGGTCGAGCCGGCGCACGCCGAGGCCCTTTTCCTCCAGCTCGGCGCAGAGCTGGACGACGAGCTTGCCGACATAGCGGGCGATGGTCTCGGCGGCGCCGATCGGCTCGGCGAAATTGCGCTGCGCCTCGACGGTCTCGGGCAGCCGCAGCGGCTCGATGGGTTCGGATCGCCGGCCGCTGGCCTCGTCGAGCCGGCGGGTCAGTTGCGCGCCGAAGCGCAGCGCCAGCGGCGCGCGGGGCGCTTCGAGAACGTCGCCGATGGTGGAAAAGCCGAGGTCGCGCAGGGCTTCTGAGGTTTCGCGGCAAAGCCGCAGGGCCTCCACCGGCAGGGGGCGCAGGATCGCCATGCCGTGCCGCGGCGGGGCGACGAGGACGGGCTCGGCACTGTTGCGGGCCAGCGCATGGGCGGCGCCCCAGCTGTCGGCGAGGGCGGCGCGGGCGGTGATCCCGGCGGCGGCGAGGCGCTCGACCAGCGCCTGCAGCATCGCCGCCTCGCCGCCATGCAGGTGGTCCGCCCCGGTGGAATCGATGACGATGCCGTCCGTCCCGTCGACGGCGACGATCGGCGAGAAGCGTTCCAGCACCCACAGCGCCAGCCGCTCCAGCGCCGCGGCATCGGCGGCGCGATCATGCTCCTCGGTGTCGAGGTCGGCGACAAGCGCCGTCGCCGTCGCCGCGGCCATGCCCGGGCGAAGACCGCCGGCGCGGGCGGCGCCGTCGGTCGCCGTCACCACCCGGCGGTTCTTCTCCCGCCCGATCAGGACCAGCGGCAGGTCCACCGGTGTCTTGCCGGCCGTGCCGCCGGCCGAATCCTCGGACGAAAGCCTGGGCCACGTAACGCCCTCATGCGCTGGCCCGGCGAGGGGCCCGTTCCGCAGGCGGCGCAGCCGATCGGTCGGAAAGGTCGGAAGGAAAAGCGAGACGACCCGTCTCATCGCAGGCCTCCAGTTCGAGATCGGCGGTCGTGCCGCCACGGCAACGGATGAGTTCGACCCGCCAGCGGGCCCGGCCGATGCCGGGCACCGGCAAGGGCGCTGCGGGAGACGCGGAGATGCGCCAGCGGGTGGCGGCAGCCGTCGGCCGCCCGACCTCGACGGTCTCGTTCGGCCGCGACCAGCGGCGCAGCAGGATCGCGAGGCATCCGGTCTTCTCGGCCGCAAGGTTGAGGCGCCGCGAGGCGGTCATCGACAGGCGCGCCACCTCGCCGACGACCACCACCGGGCCGCCATGGGCGAGGCCTTCCTCCATGCAGGCGAGGACGGTCTTCTCGTCCTTCGCCTCGACATAGATCACCCGGTCGGGGGCGAGTCCGACCTGGGCCAGCGCCGGGGCGAAGAGATCCGGCCGCGACAGGCACCACAGCACCTTGCCCCTGGTGCGCGCGGCGATCCCCGCGGCAAACAGCGCGGCAGCCGGGCCGTCGCCGGCATTCTGGCCGCCGCCGGCGATCTCGTGGGTGACGCCGCGCGAAAGGCCGCCCTCCGGCAGCCGCTCGTCCAGGGCCTCGACGCCGAAGGCGAGCGCCGATTTCGCCCGCCGCCTGCCGCCCTGGATCCTGTCGATCCGGGCGCGCAATGACTCTATGTCATCCGGCGGTGCGGTCATGGGGACAGGGGCGGACGACACTTCGCGAAGACTCCTCGGCGGGAATATGTTCCTCTTTTGTTCTATAGACCGCTCCCTTTGAGTCAAGCGGCGGAATGGCGCCGGGCGGGCGTGCGAAGGCCGCGCCGAGGCTGGCTCGAAGCCGAAACCCCGGAGTCCCATGGGCTTGGCCAAGTCCTGACACGGGAACACGAAATTTTGTCGCGAGGACAAATTGGATGGTCGCTTTTGAGGGAGCGAGCCTCACCGCGCTTCGGTGAGACGGGATGCCGTCGCATCGACGGGGCATCGTCTCTGGAAGGGGCAAAGCTGGCGTCCCTCCGTGGAAGGGCGCCGCGTCTTGTGATAATTGTTATCAACCTGGAAGGCGATGAGAGGATGCCATGGCGAGCAGCGCCAATCTCGGTCAGTCCCTGGAAGACTACGTGACCAGCCTCGTCAAAAGCGGACGCTACAATTCCCGCAGCGAGGTCTTGCGGGAAGGTGTCCGGCTCGTCGAGGAGCGCGAGAAACGCCTTGCCGTCCTTGATGCGGCGATCGCCAGAGGTCTTGCGGATGCCGATGCAGGCCGCGTCAAGCCGGTCCACGAGGTCACGCAACGGCTTGCGGCAAAATATGGCGCCATGGCCGATCACGGCAAACCGTGAAGGTCGTCTATGCGCAGGAAGCCGAAACCGACCTGGAAGCGATCGCAGACTATATCGCCGCGGACAATCCGAAGCGGGCCTTGAGCTTCGTGTCTCGAGATCCGCAGGATTTGCGTCGATCTCGCAATGACGCCTCATGCCTATCCTCGGGTCCTGCGCTATCGGGAGAGGGAAGTGAGACGACGATTCCACGGGAATTATTTGATTTTCTACCGGGTGGGCGACGACAGGATCGAGATCGTCCACATCATCCATGCGGCTCGGGATTACGAGGCCATCCTCTTCCCTGACGGTTGAAAATCTCGCGGCAATCGGATGATCTGCCCCCGAGGTTTTTTCCCGGCGAACGCGCCGTGCTACGGATCGTCCCATGAACAAGCCGCTTCCCATCTCCATCGGCCACAGCGCCTGTCCCCACGACTGCCCGTCGACCTGCGCCCTCGACGTCGAGATCCTCGACGGCGGGCGCATCGGCCGGGTCCGCGGCGCGGCGGAGAACGACTACACGGCGGGGGTCATCTGCGCCAAGGTGGCCCGCTATGCCGAGCGCATCCATCACGCGAACAGACTGCTGAAACCGATTCAGCGCGTTGGCGAAAAGGGCTCTGGCGAGTGGCGGGAGATCTGTTGGGACGACGCGCTGGACCTGATCGCCGAAAAGTTCCTCGCGGCCGAGATCGCGCATGGGCCGGAGGCGGTCTGGCCCTATCAATATGCCGGCACGATGGGGCTCGTGCAGCGGGACGGCATCCACCGGCTGCGCCACGCCAAGCGCTATTCGGGCCAGTTCGATTCCATCTGCACCAACATGGCCTGGAGCGGCTGGTTCGCCGGCGCCGGCGCGATGCGGGGCGCCGATCCACGCGAGATCGCCAAGTCCGACTGCGTGGTGATCTGGGGCACCAATGCGGTGGCGACGCAGGTCAACGTCATGACCCATGCGGCGAAGGCGCGGAAGGAGCGGGGCGCGAAGATCGTCGTCGTCGACATCTACGACAACGCCACCATGAAGCAGGCCGATCTCGCCTTGAAGCTTCGCCCCGGCACCGACGCCGCGCTCGCCTGCGCGCTGATGCATGTGGCGTTCCGGGACAGCACGGCGGATCGCGACTATCTCGCCAAATACACCGACGATCCGGCGGGGCTGGAGGCGCATCTCAAATCCCGGGACCCGGAATGGGCGGCTGCAATCACCGGTCTCTCCAGCGACGAGATCGAGGCCTTCGCGGCGCTCATCGGCGCGACGCCGAAAACCTTCTTCCGCCTCGGCTACGGCTTCACCCGGCAGCGCAACGGCGTCGTCGCCATGCATGCGGCGATGAGCGTGCCGGCGGTCTACGGCAACTGGCGCCACGAGGGCGGCGGCGCGTTCCACTCCAACTCCGACATCTTCGGCCTCGACAAGTCGGAGATCATGGGTGCGGCCTATCGCGACCCGTCGGTCCGCCATCTCGACCAGTCGCGCATCGGCGCGGTGCTGACCGGGGACCGGGAAGCCTTGTCCGGCGGGCCGCCGGTGACGGCGATGCTGATCCAGAACACCAATCCGGCCAATGTCTGCCCGGAGCAGCGGCTGGTGAGGCAGGGGCTTTTGCGGGGCGACCTGTTCGTCGCGGTCCACGAGCAGTTCATGACCGATACGGCCAAGCTCGCCGACCTGGTCATTCCGGCGACGATGTTCCTCGAGCATGACGACATCTATCGCGGCGGCGGCCAGAACCACATCGTGCTGGGCCCGAAGCTGGTCGATCCGCCGGCGAGCGTGCGGACCAACCACTTCGTCGTCGAGGAACTGGCGAAGCGCCTCGGCGTCTCGGACCGTCCGGGCTTCGGGCGGAGCGAGCGCGAGCTGATCGACGCGATGCTGAAGGCGAGCGGCGAGCCGGGGGGCTTCGAGGCCCTGAAGGCGGGACGCTGGATCGACAAGCAGCCGGATTTTGCGACGGCGCATTTCCTATCCGGTTTCGGCTGGCCGGACGGAAAATTCCGCTTCACGCCGGACTGGGCGGGCTCGATGGCGCCGAACCGGCCGCCGGAGAGCCTCGGGCCGCAGGGGCCGTATCGCGACCTGCCGGCCTTTCCCGACCATGTGGAACTGATCGAGACGGCGGATGCGGCCCATCCCTACCGGCTGGCGACCGCGCCGGCGCGCCAGTTCCTCAACTCCACCTTCGCCGAGACCAGCGGTTCGCGGCAGCGGGAAGGCGGCCCGGTGCTGACCATCCACCCCGAGGACGCCGCCCGCGAGGGGTTCGAGGACGGCGCGGTCGTGACGGTCGGCAACCGGCGCGGCGCCGTGCGGCTGACCCTGGCGATCAGCGACGCCGTCAAGCCCGGCGTGCTCGTCCATGAAGGGCTGTGGGCGAATTCGGACTTCCTCGACGGCGAGGGGATCAACGTCCTGACCGGCGCCGACCCGGTCGCGCCCTTCGGCGGCGCGGCGTTTCACGACAACCGGGTGTGGGTGCGGGGGTAGAGTGAATTTGGGCGACACCCTCTTGGGTTGAAAAAATGACGATGAGGATGTATCAGTTTAGCCTGCGGTTTGCGGAGGTCGACATGCACCCGATGACTGATCTCGTCTATAACGTGTGTTCGTCCAGTCTCACAGGCTCGATCGATGGCGTGAACATCGTTGCAACAGCCGTGTCGGGAGGCAGAGCAGGCTCCAAATTGGACGACGTCGTTCAAGACTTCATCGCAAATAATCCTTTCACCACGGGAATAAAGTTGAAGAACGGCGGTGTGGGTGGGGTTCTGCCGCTGACAGAGTACCGAATGCGCACACATGAAGATCGCGAGAAACGACCAAACTGGATCCGCCTTATCCCGATCCGGCCAGACGAAATGAGGGGTCGCGACGGGATGGCCATACATGGGAGTGGGCCGCGCGGCAGCGATGGCTGCATCGTGCCAACAGATTTCAACATCGTCAAAGAACTGTATCGATTGGTGAAAGCTCGTGAGGACGCTCATAAAGCAGCGCCGACACTCGCTGTCGTGGCGATTGGTGATATCGATTTCTACATCGAAAGAGCGAAAAAATACCGCTCCCTTGCATAGAATAATTGCCTAGTCTAGGCGCTAACGCCTTTTGGTGAGTCTCGACATCTATGTTTTCAGATGCCGATGATTGTCGCAGAAATTTTCCCCATCACTGCAGCTTCACACCCCCATCACCATCACCCCCGACACCACCGCCGCGATCGCCGCGCCGGCCATGGCCAGGAACGAAAGGCCGGTGCCGCCGAAGCGCTGCCAGCCCGGCGCGTCGCCGGCGGTGAAGTGCAGGGCGTGGAGGATGCGGCCGGCGGTGAGCATGATGCCGAGGCCGTGGATGACCAGCGCCGGGGTCCCGAGCAACGCGGCGAGCGCCAGGCAGATCAGCGTGATCGGGATGAACTCGATGGCGTTGGCATGGCCGCGCATGACGCGGATCATGCGGGCGTTGCCGCCATCGCCCATGAAGACCTTCTCCTGATTGCGGATCCGGCCCGTCTGCACCGCCAGCCAGATGAGGACGGCGCTGTTCAGCCCCGCATAGATCGCGACGGCGGCAAGGCCCAGGGTGTTCATGCGAAATTCATCCTCCGCTGCGCGATGAAGCATCGTTTCTCGTGTTGCGGAAGGTGTATCAGAGACAGGCGGCCAGACGAAGCGTCCGGACGGGCGGCGCCGGGCCGGGCGGGCGAATTCTCGCGCTGCCGTTTCCTTTGGGGCGCGACATGGTCACACTCGTCATCGGACTGGTCATCTTTCTCGGCATCCATTCGTTCCGGATCGTTTCCGAGAGGGGCCGCGCAGCCACCATCCACCGGCTCGGCGAGATGCGCTTCAAGGGCGTCTATTCCGTCCTGGCTCTCATCGGGCTCGTCCTCGTCGTCCATGGCTATGGCGCCGCCCGCATCGACCAGGGGCTGGTCTACGCGCCGCTGCCGGGCCTGCGCCATCTGGCGCTGGTCCTGGTGCCGGCCGGCTTCGTCCTCGTCGCGGCCGCCTATGTGCCGGCGGGGCGGATCAAGATGGCTGTGCGCCATCCGATGGTGCTCGGCATCGCGCTCTGGTCCCTCGGCCATCTCCTCACCAATGGCGGCACCGCCGACGTCGTCCTGTTCGGCGCCTTCTTCGTCTGGTCGGTGATCGACTATCTCAATTCCCTCGGCCGCAACGTCCCGGCGCCGGGCGAGCGGCCGCGGGCCGTCGGCGACGTCGCGGCGGTCGGCATCGGGCTGGCGATCAGCGCCGCCTTTCTCGCCGGGCTGCACCAGTGGCTCGTCGGCGTTTCGCCGCTGACGTGACGGCTGCGGGCCCTCCGCTCTTTCGTCGGCGCGAAAAATCGTTAGAAGACGCTTTGATTTCCGTCGTCAGCGCCGACTTGGCCGCGGCGACGGGAAAGAAGGAAAGCGAGCGGATGAGCGACGACAGTTTTTTCAGGGAAGTCGACGAAGAGCTTCGCCATGACAAGGTCAAGGCGGTCTGGACGCGGTTCGGCACCTGGCTGCTGGTCGGCGCCGTGGTCGTCGTCGTGGGAACGGCCGCGACCGTCGGCTACGAGCACTACCGGACGACGACCGCGAACGCCGCCGGCGATCGCTACGCCGCCGCCGTGAAGCTCGCCGACGACGGTCAGTCCGAGGCGGCGGTGACGGCGCTGGAAGCCGTCGCCGCAGACGGCGTCGGCGCCTATCCGGCCCTGGCGCGGCTGTCGATCGGCGGGATCGAGGCGAAGGCCGGCCGGGCGCCGCAGGCGGTCGCGGCCTATGACGCGGTCGCCAACGACGCCGGTGCGCCGCAGGGCCTGCGCGACATGGCGGCCCTTCGCGCCGCCTATGTGCTGGTCGATTCGGGCAGCCTCGACGACGTCCGCCAGCGGGTCGAGCGCCTGTCGGGCGACAGCGACCCGTTGCGCTTTCCGGCCCGCGAGGCGATCGCGCTCGCCGCCTGGAAGGCGGGAGACGCCAGCACCGCCAAGCCGCTGCTCGAGCAACTCGTCGCCGATTCCGGCACGCCCCGCGACATTTCCGGCCGTGCCCGTATCCTGCTCGACCTGATCAATTCCGGCGCGACCGGACCGAACGCATTGCCGCCGGCAGCCGACTCAGGCGCGGCCGCAGCGCCAACGGCGCCTGCCGCCGGCGCCGACAACGGCCTCGGCACCGTCGATCTCGAGGGACTGCTCGGGGGAACCGGCGGCCCGGCAGCAGGCGAGGGCGCCGCGAGCGAAGGCGCCGCGCCGCAACCCGGCGATGCCGTCATGCCGACGACCGGTCTCGGCGTCTCCGAGGGCGGTGCGTCCGATGCGCCGGAGGCGGCCGCCCCGACGGATTCCGCACCGTCTGGTTCCGAGACGACCGCTCCCGCGACGCCGGTTCCCGGGGTCGTCGGCGGCGCCGCAGGCGAGGCAGCGCCGGAAGCCGGCGCCACGCCAGGGGCCGGGGCGCCTGAAGCCAATGCCCCGACAACCGACACGCCGACATCCGGCCAGCAAGACACCAACGCCGCGGGTACGGCTCCCGACGCTGCCGGCGCGCCTGCCGAAGACGCAGCGCCCGGCCAGCCGCAGCCGCCGGCGCAAGACGACACCACGGCGCCCGCGCAACCTGCCGGCAACTGAGCCGGAGCGCCCGCGCCCAACCAGAGGAATGAGATCCGACATGGTCACCATCGCCATCATCGGTCGACCGAACGTCGGAAAATCGACCCTGTTCAACCGCCTCGTCGGGCGGCGCCTCGCCCTCGTCGACGACCGGCCGGGCGTGACCCGCGACCGGCGCATGGGCGAGGCCCGGCTGATGGACATCGAGTTCGACGTGGTCGACACGGCCGGGCTCGAGGTCGCCGACGCGCAGACCCTGGAAGCGCGCATGCGCGCCCAGACGGAGCTGGCGATCGCCGCGGCCGATCTCTGCCTGTTCATGATCGACGTGAAGACCGGGCTGACCCCCCAGGACCAGGATTTCGCCGAGCTCCTGCGCCGGTCCGCCCGCAAGGTCGTGCTGGTCGCCAACAAGGCCGAGGCGCGGGGCTCCCAGTCGGGGTTGCTCGACGCCTATGCCATCGGGCTCGGCGAGCCGGTGGCGATTTCCGCCGAGCATGGCGAGGGCATGGGCGACCTGCGCGACGCCATGGTGGAGGCGCTGGGCCGCGCCGCCTTCCGGCCGCAGAAGCAGCCGCGCCGCGACCGCGACGACGGCATGGAGGCCGACGATGCGACGGGGGCGGCCGACGGCGCCGCAGAGGCCGGCGACATCGACCCCTCCGTCGAGGAGGTCGTCGAGGCCTATGATCCGACCAAGCCGCTGCGGCTCGCCATCGTCGGGCGTCCCAATGCCGGCAAGTCGACGCTGATCAACCGCTTTCTCGGCGAGGACCGGCTCCTGACCGGCCCCGAGGCCGGCATCACGCGCGATTCCATCTCGGTCGAATGGGAGTGGCGGGGCCGTACGATCAAGGTCTTCGACACCGCCGGCATGCGGCGCAAGGCGCGCATCCAGGAAAAGCTCGAGAAGCTCTCGGTCGCCGACGGCCTACGCGCCATCCGCTTCGCCGAGGTGGTGGTGATCGTCTTCGACGTGACCATCCCCTTCGAGCGGCAGGACCTGTCCATCGTCGACCTGATCGAGCGCGAGGGCCGCGCCCCGGTGATCGCCTTCAACAAGTGGGATCTCGTCGAGAACCGCCAGGAGCTCCTGGCCGAGCTGCGCGAGAAGACCGAGCGGCTCTTGCCGCAGGTGCGGGGCATCAAGGCGGTGACGGTGTCGGGCGAGACTGGCGAGGGCATCGACCGGTTGATGAAGGCCGTCGCAGACACCCACGAGGTGTGGAACAAGCGAGTGAGCACCGCCAAGCTCAACCAGTGGCTCGAGCGCATGCTCGCAAGACATCCGCCGCCGGCGGTCGCCGGACGACGCGTTAACGTGAAGTATATGACGCAGATCAAGTCGCGGCCACCGACATTCATTTTGTCGACGGCCCGGCCGGAAGCCCTCGGCGCATCCTATACCCGCTATCTCGTCAATGGGTTACGCGAGCAGTTCGGCTTCTTCGGGGTGCCGATCCGGCTCGCTCTGCGCAAGGCCGCGAACCCCTATGCGGGGAAAAAGAAGCGCTCGTCTTGAAAATACCAAAATTTGTTAACCAATAGACAAGGTTAATGGGGGATGTTTTAGCAGCATCTGTGGGAAGTTAGTAACAGCAAGCGGGGGCTTGATGGGGGCTGAGGGGCCGGCGGCGACAAGCCGCATGCGACGTCGTGGCGGGCGGATGGCGCGTCGTGCGTCGTTCATCGTGATTTCGGGATCGTTGCTCGTGGGGACGAGCGCGACCCGGATCGATCATCAGGACATGACCCGGCTGGTGGCCGGGGCCGATGTCGCGCAACGTGCGCATGCCTTCCTCGTGCCCAATGTCTACGGCCAGATGTCGGCCGTCGACCTCGCCTATTCCGGCGAAGAGGGCGCCCGGATGACCGCCGAGCGCGAGGCCGCCGAAAAGCTGGCCCGACGCATGGCCCTCGTCGAAAAGGGCGACGAGCCGCGGGTCCTCAGGTCCGCCAAGGCCGGCCGCGTCGCGGCGCCGCGCAGCGAGATGTCGCGCTTCGGCCTCGCCGCCGGCAAGGTCTTCGACGGCGGCGGCCTGTTCGGGCCGCGGGTCACCGGCACCGAGGCCCGGCTTCGGACTGCTTTCGCCACGATCGACCGTTCCACCCGCGATTCCGTTGCGCTCGCCACCAGCTTCAAGCTGATGGGACCGCCGAAATTCGACAAGCCGAAAGAGGACGCCACGGCGGCCGAGGACAAGGTGATGCTCGCCTCGCTCCGCCCGGCAAAGGCCGACGAGACCGGCGCCCTCGGCTACGCGCCGGCCACCGGCGGCAACCGCGCCTCCTCGCTGTTCGAGCGGGTGCTCAAGGAGCAGCCCGAGGCCTTCATCCCGCCGGTCGACGACACCGATCACTCCTGGGCGGCGACGCCCCTGCCGAAGAAGGTCTACAGCGAATCCGAGCAGACCTGTCTCGCCAACGGCATCTATTTCGAGGCGCGCGGCGAGCCCGACGAAGGCCAGGCGGCCGTCGCCCAGGTGATCCTCAACCGGGTCCGCAATCCCGCCTATCCGAACACCATCTGCGGCGTCGTCTACCAGAACAAGAACTGGCGCAACCGCTGCCAGTTCTCCTTCGCCTGCGACGGCCAAAAGGATCGCATCCGCGACGCCGGGGCCTTCTCGAGGGCCGAGGAAAACGCCCGCAAGGCGACGTCCGGCGAAAGCTGGATCACCGAGGTCGGTTCGGCGACCCACTACCACGCCAACTACGTGCGGCCCCGCTGGGCCCGGGCGATGGAGAAGGTCGACAAGATCGGCCGCCACATCTTCTACCGCACCTATGGCGGCGGCCTCTGAGGCACGGCGTCGGTGGCGGCCGGCAAAATGCCGGCCGTTGCCCCGACGAGCGTTTCCCGGGGCATGGCGCCCAGGGCATGGAGCGCAAGACATGGCGCCAGTTCGGGCGCCGTGGTTCTTCAGGATTTTTCGGCCGACCCGCTTCCCACCATGGCGCGCGATGGACTAAGTCTTCGCGCGATTCATGTTATCGGAGCGCGTCATCGCCATGAGCCAGGATTCCAAACGACTTCTCGCGATTCTGACGGCCCAGCCGGTGGTTCCCGTCGTCGCGGTGGCCAATGCCGCCGAGGGCGTCGCGCTGGCTCGGGCGCTGGTCGCCGGCGGGATCGGCTCGATCGAGGTGACCATGCGCACGCCCGCCGCCCTCGAGGCGATCCGGGCGATCGTCGCCGAGGTGCCGGAGATGGTCTGCGGCGCCGGCACGATCCTGACGCCGAAGCAGTTCGAGCAGGCGGAAGCGGCGGGGGCGGAATTCATCGTCTCGCCCGGCGCGACGGTGGAGATCCTCGATGCCGCGCGCAGCTCCGACGTGCCGCTCTTGCCCGGCTCGGCGACGCCGAGCGAGATGATGGCGATGCTGCAGGAGGGCTACGAGGTCCTGAAGTTCTTCCCGGCCGAGCAGGTCGGCGGCGCGGCCTTCCTGAAGTCGATCGCGCCGGTGATCCCGCAGCTGAAGTTCTGCCCGACCGGCGGCATCTCGATGAAGAACGTCCAGGACTATCTCGGCCTGCCCAACGTCCTGTGCGTCGGCGGCTCGTGGCTGGCGCCCAAGGACAAGGTCGCCGCCGGTGACTGGGCGGCCATCACCGCGCTCGCCCAGGAGGCGGCGGGCCTGAAGGACGCCCACTGAGGCAGGCAGGTCCGCGCGGTTGCCGCGCGGGCCGAAGACACGGATCCGGCCTCACCGGTCGGGCCCGTCGGTGCAACGAAGTCCGGCCGACACGCGAAAATCGCTTGACGGCCGAAGGGCGCGGCGGCAATGTCCGCGCTATCGCGGGTGTAGTTCAGCGGTAGAACGCAAGCTTCCCAAGCTTGATGTCGTGGGTTCGATCCCCATCGCCCGCTCCAGCTTTTCAACGAGATGCAGAAGACGAACCGGCTTTGCAGGAGTTCTGCAGGGAAGACGCATCGGCGCCTTGCAGGTCCGGGGCATCGGCTTTGTCCGGCTGATGGTGCTTCGACCGCGTGTCGCCCTCCGTTCGCCCGCCGTCTGGCAGGCGCACGCGACGATCACCCCGCGATCGCCGGGTCCGCCCGCACCTCTTCCCAGAACAGGCACGCCGCGCGGTGATCCGTGCCGACCGTCGCCAGCGGCGGCGCCTCCTCGGCGCAGACGTCGCGGGCGATCGGGCACCGCGTGCGGAAGGCGCAGCCCGACGGCGGATTGATCGGCGAGGGCGGATCGCCCTTCAGCACGGTTCGGCCGCGCGCCCGGGCGACGGCAGGATCGGGGATGGGAGCGGCCGAGAGCAGCGCCTTGGTATAGGGGTGGCCGGGATTGGCGAACACCTCGCGGCGCGGCCCGATCTCGACCACGCGCCCCAGATAGAGGACGAGGATCCGGTCGGAGACGAGGCGCACGACGGACAGGTCGTGGCTGATGAAGATCAGCGTCAGCCCCATGCGCTCTTTCAGCGCCTTCAGGAGATTGACGATCTGCGCCTGGATCGAGACGTCGAGGGCCGACACCGGCTCGTCGCAGACGATCAGCTTGGGTTCCGTCACGATGGCCCGGGCGATGCCGATGCGCTGGGCCTGGCCGCCCGAGAACTCGTGCGGGTAGCGGTTGATCATCTCCGGCGCGAGGCCGACCTCTTCCATCACCTTCTCGACGCGCTGGCGACGCTCCTTGCGGGTCAATGACGGCTCGGCGACCTTGAGCGGCTCGGCGATGATCTGGCCGACATTCATCCGCGGGTCGAGCGAGGCGACGGGATCCTGAAAGATGATCGACAGGTCCCGCCGGGCCTTGCGCATCTCGCCGGCGGAGAGATCGGTGAGGCTCCGGCCCTGCCAGACGACGCGCCCTTCGGTCGGCTCGATCAGCCGCAGGATCGAGCGGCCGAGGGTCGACTTGCCGCAGCCCGATTCCCCGACGATGCCGAGGGTCTCGCCCTTGCGAAGGGAAAAGGACACGTCGCTGACGGCCTTCAGTTCGACATTCGGCGAAAACATCGAGCCGCCGCGCAGCGAGAAGACGGTGGACAGGTGTTCGACGGACAGCAGCGTCTCAGACACCGGCGGTCTCCATGGTCTCGGCACGGCTGGTCCCGGCCCCGTCGTCGATGAAGGGGAACCAGCAGGCGGCGCGGCGACCGGTCTCGACTTCGGCCAGCGGCGGGCGCTCGGCGCGGCACTTGTCTTCGGCAAACCGGCAGCGCGGGTGGAACGGGCAGCCCTGCGGCGGGTGGATCAGATCCGGCGGGCGGCCGCCGATCGGCTC
>NZ_AQQS01000005.1 GCF_002088275.1 Aurantimonas sp. 22II-16-19i | reverse complement strand
CCTTGGCCTCGATCTCGATCCCAGTCTTGTCCCGGAGGAGCTTCAGCGCATATCCCCACCATGGAGGAGGTCCGCGCCATCCTCCTGACCGCCGCGGGGCGCTATCGGCCGCTGTTGGTGACGGCGATCTTCACCGGCATGCGGGCGAGCGAGCTGCGCGGGCGACCATGGGGCGACGTCGATCTTGAAAAGGCGGTCATCCATGTCCGCCAGCGGGCTGACAGGTTCAACGCGATCGGCGCGCCGAAGAGCGAGGCCGGACAGCGGACAATCCCCTTGCCCCCGCTCGTCGTCAACACGCTGAAGGAATGGCGCCTCGCCTGCCCTCCCGGCCGCCTCGACCTCGTCTTCCCGAACTCGGCGGGCAACGTCGAGAGCCTCGGCAACATCATCAACCGTGGTCTTCACCCGACCCTAATCAAGGCGGGCGTTGCGGTCGACACCGGCAAGGTGGACAAGAAGGGCCAGCCTGTCCTCGCCGCTCGCTACACCGGGATGCACGCGCTCCGGCACTGGTTCGCCTCCTGGTGCATCAATTCGAAGGCCGATGGCGGTCTCGAACTGTCACCGAAAGCGGTTCAGATGCGGATGGGGCACTCGTCGATCCAGATGACCTTCGACACCTATGGCCACCTCTTTCCAGCAGTCGACGAGACACAGGCTTTGGCGTCGGCTGAGAGGCTGCTTTTGGCCTGAGTTGCATTTCCATGGCTGAGTATCAGCAACATAGGCGCGACACATCGATCGAAACATCAACGAAATCAACGACCGCGCGAAGCATCATAATCCGCGTGTCGGGGGTTCAAGTCCCTCTCCCGCTACCAGTTCCTTTCCGATGAATTCACCGGCTTTTATTCCAGCACCCGCTGCGTCCGATGCATCGTCTGGCGACGCGAAGGCGCTGCGACCATGTTTGGCCGCCGCGGTGCCGTGGATCGCTCGGCTGGCGTCACCCCGATTGCCTGGCCGGTGAGCGCCTGACCGTCACCCGGTGCGCAGCAGCAGCCGGCCGCGGGTGATCTCGCCCGCCTCCATCCGGCGATGCGCCGCCTCGGCCTCGCGGAGCGGCAGGACGTCGGCGATCTGGGGCCGGATCTCTCCCCTCGCCGCCATGGACAGCATGGCCTCGACGGGCTCATGGGCGTCGGCGATCATCGCGCGGGTGACCGTGACACCGTGCTCGGCGCCGCGGTCGGCGCCGCTGTCGACGATGGGCGCCGCGACCAGCCAGACCAGCTGTCCGCCCTTCTTCAGCACCTGGTAGGAGCGCGCGTGGGTCTCGCCGCCGACGAGATCGAAGACCAGGTCCTGGTCGCTGAGCGCTGCGAAATCCTCTTCGTCATAGGCGATCACGCGGTCGGCGCCGAGGTCGCGCACATAGCCGCGATTCGCGGCCCGGCAGGTGGCGGTCACCTCGCAGCCGGCGTGCTTGAGAAGCTGCACGATCAGCCCGCCGACCGCGCCGGAGCCGGCATGGACGAGCACCTTCATCCCCGGCTCGATCCGCGCCGCGGCGAACACCGCGACATGGGCGCTGAGCCCGGCATTGACGAGGCTCGCGGCTTGCGCGTCACCGAGGGACGGGGGAATCGCGACGAGATCGGAGGCCAGCGAAATCCGCTCCTCGGCATAGGTGCCCCGGCTGGCGGGCGCCGCCATGACGCAGACCCGGTCGCCCGGCGCAAAGCCTTCGACGCCCGGCCCGATCTCGGTCACCACGCCCGAGCCGTCGCGGCCCGGCACCTTCGGAAAGGTCAGCTCGAAATGAGCCCTCAGCAGGCCTGCCCGCAGCTTCCAGTCGAGGGGCGTGACGCTGGCGTAGCGCATGTCGACGCGGATCTCGCCGGGGCCGAGGTCTCGGGCCGGCTCCTCCACCACCGCGAGAACGTCCGGCCCGCCATGACGGTCGTAGTGGATTGCGATCATCGAATGAACTCCTCGAACGGACCTGCGGAGAACGGCGTCACGACCGGCCCTTCCCGGCCCTGCCCGCCTGCTGCGCCCTGCCGGCCCCTGGTGCTGCCGACGCCGAGGCCTTGGCCGCGTCGGCCGCGCTTGCGCCGAGGAACATCGTGTCGGAGGCGACGATGAAGAAGCTGACGCCGGCCTCGCGCCAGGTCGCGACGTCGGACGCGCTCGGGCGGAACAGCCCGATGGCCCGCCCGGCCTTCTTGCAGGACGCGATCACGCGCCGCATCGCAACGTCGAGCCGCTCCGCGCCATCCGGCCCGAAGGCGCCGAGCGAGACGGCGAGATCGCCGGGGCCGATGAAGACCAGGTCGACGCCCTCGACGGCCGCGATGGCGTCGATGTTCTCCACCGCCCGCGCCGTCTCGACCTGCACGGCGAGGAGAATCTTCCCGTTGGCGGCGGCGACATAGGGGGCGATGTCGTAGCCGTAGCGCGAGGCGCGGCCCGGGCCTGCCCCGCGCTCGCCGTCCGGCGGATAGCGGGTGGCCCTGACGGCGGCTTCGGCTTCCTCTGCGCTCGAGACCCGCGGCACCAGGACGCCCTCGGCGCCGGCGTCGAGGGCGGCCGCGATGGCCTCGGAATTGTTGCCGGGCACGCGGACCATCGCGACGGCGCCGCCGCTTTCGGCCGCCCGCACGAGGTTCTCGATCTCGCCCCGGTCGATCTGCGAATGCTCCCAGTCGATGCAGACGAGATCGAATCCCGCTCGTGCCGTCACTTCGACGGCGACGGGATGCGGGATCGCGCAGAACGTTCCCAGCAACGGCGCCCCGGAGCGCCCCCGCTCGCGAAATGTCGGCTCGGCCATGTCTTCCTCCTGCACCGGCCTGCGAGAGGCCGCGATCCTTCCCGGCAGTTTTCCGCATCGCAGGCTTTGCGGCAAGCTATTTCAGGCTTAAACTATTTTTCGGTCGAGAAACTCCGCGAGAGGCGCAGCCCGTGATGATCAAGCCGCATCCCCTCAAGGGTTCGAACCGGCTCAAGCTCGGGATCTTCTCCTGCAATGCCGATGGCGGCCTCGCGATCACCACCGTTCCCGAGCGCTGGCAGGCGCGCTGGGACGACAATCTCAACGCCGCCCAGATCGCCGACCGGGCGGGGCTGGAATTCGTGCTGCCGATCGCCCGGTGGAAGGGCTTCGGCGGCCAGACCAAGGCCCGTGAATGGTCCTTCGAGACCTTCACCTGGGCGGCGGGGCTGGCAGCGGCGACCGAGCAGATCGGCCTGTTCATGACGGTCCACGTGCCGGTGATGCACCCGCTCTATGCCGCCAAGGCCCTGGCCACGGTGGATCATATCTCAAAGGGCCGCGCCGGCCTCAACATCGTCTGCGGCTGGAATCCGGCGGAATTCGCCATGTTCGGCGTGGCGCTCGGCGAGAAGGGCTACGACCAGGCGGCCGAATGGCTGGAGATCGTGGAGCGCGCCTATGCCGCCGAGGAGCCCTTCGACTACGACGGGACCTACTATCAGCTGAAGCAGGTCGTCAGCCGCCCGGCGAGCCTGCAGGCGCCGCGCCCGGTGACGATGAACGCCGCCTTCGGCGGTCCGGGCCGGGACTTCGCGGCGCAGCATTGCGACTTCATCTTCACGACCTTTTCCGAATTCGACGGGGCGGCCCAGCACGTCGCCGACGTCCGCGCGCGCGGCGCCGAAGCCGGCCGCGACGTCGGGCTCTACACGGTCTGCCACGTGGTCTGCCGCGAGACGCAAGGCGAGGCGGAGGCCTATTACGAGCGCTACGCCCTCACCGAGGCGGATCACGAGGCGGTCGAGACGCACATGGCCGGCAAGAAGCAGTTCTCGGCCTCCCATGACCCCGAAGCCTACGACCGCTACCGCCAGCGCTTCGCCGGCGGGGCCGGCAGCTATCCGCTGGTCGGCACGCCGGAAAAGATCGCCGCGGACATGATCCGGATCTCGGAACTCGGCTATGCCGGCATCGCGCTCACCTTCGTCAACTACACCTACGAGCTGCCCTTCTTCTGCGACCGGGTGCTGCCGCTGCTGAAGCAGGCGGGACTGCGGTCCTGAGCGCGCGCCGATGCCCTTCCGCTCATTCTGGAGGCATGCTCAGATAAAGGACGATCGGGCGCTTGTGGTCCTGCAGCGCAGGGCTTAGGCTCGAAATAGTTCAGGTTTAAAATAACCCGGCACGGAGGCCGCGTTGCGCCAGACCAACCCGATGTTCGCCAAGGATCGTTTCCTTCTCGGCACCTTCTCCTCGAACTGCTCGAGCGGCATGTCGGTCACCAAGGTGCCGGAGCGTTGGGTCAACTCCTTCGAGAACAACCTGAAGCTCGCCAGGCTGCTCGACGACGCCGACATCGACTTCATGCTGCCGATCGCGCGCTGGATCGGCTATGGCGGCGAGACGGACTTCCACGGCTCGGTGCTGGAGACGGTCACCTGGGCGGCGGGACTTCTGGCCCATACGAAGAAGATCGCGGTCTTCGCCACCATCCATACCGCCGCCAACAATCCCGTCGTCACCGCCAAGCAGATCGCCACGATCGACCAGATCGGCCAGGGCCGCGCCGGCCTCAACGTCGTCGCCGGCTGGAACAAGCCGGAATACGAGGCGCTCGGCCTGACGCTGCCCGACGATCACGAGACGCGCTACGGCTACGCCCAGGAATGGTTCGACATCGTCCGCAAGCTGTGGTCGGAGGCCGACTATTTCGACTGGGACGGTGCGTATTTCAAGCTCAAGCATGTGAAGGGCGATCCACGCCCGGTCGCCGAGGTGCCGATCATCAACGCGGCGGGCTCGCCCCAGGGCCGCGACTTCGCCACCCGCAACGCGAACTTCCTGTTCACGCCGGCGATCGACCTCGAACGCTCCAAGACCGAGATCGCCGACCTGAAGACCAAGGCGCAGGAGAAGGGCCGCGAGGTGGATGTTCTCACCTTCGCCCATGTTATCTGCCGCCCCACCGAGGCCGAGGCGAAGGCCTATCTGGAGCACACCGCCCGCGACAACGCCGACTGGGAGGCGGTGGACAATCTGGTGAACCTGCAGTTCGCCCACGCCCAGTCCTTCCCCCACGACCTCCTGATGCTGATCCGCGACCGCTTCGCCATGGGCCATGGCGGCTATCCGCTGATCGGCACGCCCGAGCAGGTGGCCGAGGGAATCGTGAAGATCGCGGAGACCGGCTTTCGCGGCACCACCCTCTCCTTCGTCGACTATGTCGAGGAGTTCCCCTATTTCCGCGACACCGTCCTGCCGATCCTGGCGGAGAAGGGGTTGCGGTAGCCTCTCCGGCTGCGGCCACTGGCGGCAGCAAGCCGGGCATCACGCCGGCCTGCGGCACGGCCCCATCGGTCGAAGCAGCGTTCAGGGCTGCGATTGCCCGCGTCGCCCCTTCACCGCAGCGTCTGCGCCAGCGCGTAGCCGGAGCCGCCGCCGAGGCCGGGGCCCGGATGCGTCGAGGCGCCGATCTGGTAGAGGCCGCGGATGGCGGTGGCGTGGTTGCGCGAGGTGGCGAAGGGTCGCCAGATGAAGAACTGGTCGAGCGCCGCCGAGCCGCCATAGGGATCGCCGCCGACGAGGTTCATGTTCATCGCCTCCAGATCGGAGGGTGCGTAACACGTGCGGGCGACGACGCTGTCGGCAAAGCCGTCGATATGGTTCGACAGGATCGCCTCGACCCGGTCGGCATAGGCCTCGCGGATCTGCTCGCTCCAGCGTCCGTCGGCCGGGGTTTCGATCGTGCCGGCCGCGTCGCCCTTGAGGATGCGGGGCGCCTCGGGGAGCTGCAGCCACAGGATGCCGGCGCCTTCCGGGCAGCGGGAGGGATCGAGGGCATGAGGCTGGCCGACGCAGATCGTCGGGATCTGCGGCAGCATGCCCCGCTCGCACTCGTTGACGGCCTTGGAGACGCCGTCGAGGCCCGGCGTCAGATGGATCAGCGCCACCTTGTCGAGGCCGCCCGCCTTCCAGCGCGGCGGGTGTTTCAGGGCATAGTGCATCTGCATGTTGCCCTTGCCGTAGCGATAGGCCGCGGTGCGGGAGCGCGTCGCTTCGTCGACGCTCGAGGCCGGCACCAGCCGCTCGTAGAGCTGCGTCGGCGTCACCGAGCAGACGACCCCCTGCCCGGCTGCGATCCTCGTCCCGTCGGCGAGCCTCACGCCCGTCGCTCGGCCGCCCTCGACGAGCACCTCGGCGACGTCGCAGGCGGTGCGGATCTCGCCGCCATTGGCCTTGATCAGCCCCTCGAAGGCCTTGACCGCGTTCGCCGCCCCGCCCTTGACGATGGGCGCCCCGGCAGCCTCCAGCGCAAAGGCGATCACCCGCGCCATCTCGCCGGAAAAGGCGCTCTCCGGGCCGAGCCCCGCATGCAGCACCCAGGGGGCGAAGAGCGCCCGTGTCAGCTCCGACTGGTAGCTCGTCTCGAGCCAAGTGCGCCCGGAGCGCAGCGCCTCGCCGAGGCGGGCCGCGAGCGCCCTCGGCCGCCGCCGCCAGGCCTCGCGCATGAGGAGCTGCGCGGTCGGCCGGCTCCACAGGGAGCCGCCGAGGAGGCCGAAGACGAGCTCGGCGTCGCGCTCCACCGTGCCGACCTCCCGGGCATGGGCCGCGCCGTCGCCGGGGCTGAGGGCCTCGAAGCGGTCGACGTTGGTCTGCCGGTCGGTGGTCAGCACGAGGCTGCGGCCATCGGGCACGAGAACGGCCGTCGGGTGGGACGTCGGAGCGAATTCGAGGCCGTGCGCGGTCAGTTCCGATCCCAGCTCGGCGAAGGCCGGCGAGGTGATGAAGAGAACGAAGGTCGTCGCCATGACGTCGTGGACATAGCCGGGCGCGGTGATCTCGGCGGTTCGCATGCAGCCGCCGGCGACGCTCTCGCGCTCGAGGACGAGGACGCGCTTGCCGCGCCTCGCCAACAGCGCGGCGCAGGTCAGCCCGTTGATGCCCGAACCGACGACGACGTAATCCACGGCCATGACATGCTCCCGCTTCTGGGATGGAGGATCCGCGCAGGGACCGACCGCCAGCGAGATGGCGCGGCCCGCGCTTCAGGCAGCCTATGGCCAGTCACTGCATTTGCAAATGTCTAAGCTTAAAATAATCTCCGGCCCTGGCGCATGCGGGCAGACGCCCGGTGGCCGATCGGCAGGAGGAGCGCATGGCGCAGGAATATGATGCCGTCTTCGTCGGCGCGGGCCACAATGCGTTGGCCGCGGCCGTGCATCTGGCGAGCCGCGGCTGGTCGGTCGGCCTGTTCGAGCGCAACGACACGGCAGGCGGCGCGGTGCGGACGGAGGAAGCGACGCTTCCGGGGTTCCGCCATGACCTCTACGCGACCAATCTCGGCCTGTTCGCCGGCTCGGCCTTCTTCAAGGAGCACGGCGAGGCGCTGACCCGGCATGGTCTCGCCCTCGTTCCGGCGGAGGACTGTTTCGCCACGCCGACACCGTCCGGCCGCTGGTTCGGCGTCTCCAGGGATCTGGAGAAGACCGCGGCGCGGGCCGAGGCGCTGTCGCCGCAGGACGCCCGGCGCTGGCGGGAGATGGTGGCGGAATTCGGCGGCAACGCCCCGCATCTCTTCGCCATCCTCGGCTCGCCCATGACCTGGCGCGCGCTTGCCGGGATCGGCTGGAAGACCTGGCGCGCCAGGGGCACCGCCGGGACCCTCGAGCTCGCCCGGCTGCTCGCCTCCTCGCCGCGCGAGTTCCTCGAGCAGACCTTCGTCTCGCCCGAAATCCGGGCCGCGATGGGGGCCTGGGGCATGCATCTCGATTTTGCCCCGGACATCGCGGGCGGCGCGCTGTTTCCCTATCTCGAGAGCATGGTCGACCAGGCCATGGGCATGGTCGTCGGCAAGGGCGGCGCCGACACGATCGTCAGGGCGATGGTGGCGCGGATCACCGAACTCGGCGGCGTCGTCCAGACCGGCTGCGGGGTCACCGGCATCCGTCGCGGCGGCGGCAGGGCCGACGGCATCCGCCTTGCCGACGGGAGCGAGGTAACCGCAAGGCGCGCGGTCGTCGCCGGCGTGACGCCGGGTGCTCTGGTCGAGCGGCTGCTGGGCGGGGACAGCGGCAACGCCGGCTTCGATGCCGGCGCCCGCAGGTTCCGCCACGGACCGGGAACGATGATGGTGCATCTGGCGCTGTCGGATCTGCCCGACTGGAGCGCGGGGGACGAGCTGAAGCGCTTCCTCTATGTCCACCTTGCGCCCGATCTCGACATGATGGCGAAGGCTTATGGCGAGGCGATGGCCGGGCTCCTGCCGGTCGAGCCGCTGATCGTCGTCGGCCAGCAGACGGCGGTGGACCCGTCGCGCGCGCCGGAGGGCAGGCATACGCTCTGGGTCCAGGTCCGCATGGTGCCCGGCGAAATCCGCGGCGACGCCGCCGGCATCATCACCTCACGGGACTGGACAGAGGCCGGCGAGGCCTATGCCGACCGCGTCGTCGACATCATCGAGCGCTACGCCCCCGGGACGAGAGCCAAGATCCTCGGCCGCCACGTCGAGACGCCGGCTGATCTGGAGCGGCGCAACCCCAACCTCGTCGGCGGCGACAGCGTCTCGGGCAGCCATCACCTGTCGCAGAACTTCCTGTTCCGGCCGATGCCGGGCTGGGCGCGCTACCGCACCCCGGTGGAGAAGCTCTATCTGATCGGCGCCTCGACATGGCCGGGCGGCGGCCTCGGCGCCGGTTCCGGCTACATGCTGGCGCAGGAACTCGGCAGGCGATGAGGCCGGCCTCGCAAGCTGCTCAACCCAGCACCTTGCCCGGATTGAGGATCCCCTTCGGGTCGAGCGCGAGCTTCATCCGCCGCATCAGGTCCAGCTCCTGCGGGGAGCGGGTGTAGGGCAAGTACTTGCGTTTGAGCGTGCCGATGCCGTGTTCGGCGGAGATGGTGCCGCCCGCCTCGCGCACCGTGTCGTAGACGAAGGCGGAGATTTCGGCGGCCGGCTGCTCCCTGCCGGCCGAGGGGACGTTGACCACGAGGTGCAGGTTGCTGTCGCCGATATGGCCGTAGGACAGGGCGATGACGTCCGGCCAGCGGCTCTTCAGGCCGGCCTCCAGTCGTTCGACGACCGGGCCGGTGACATGGGCGGGCACGCCGACGTCGAAGGCCGTGATCGGGCCCATGATCTTCGAATATTCCGCGACGCTTTCGCGGATGGCCCAGAAGTCGGCGACGTCCTTGCCGGAGGCCGCGAGCAACGCGTCCTCGACATGGCCTTCCTCCAGCATGGCGCCGAGGACCGCCTCCAGCCGCGCGGCCTCGTGTTCGGCGTCGAAGCCGCTGACCTCGATGAGGACGGTGATGGCGTGCCGACCGGAAAGCGGACGCGGCAGGGACGGCAGGCTGCCGGCCATGAAGTCGTAGAAGCTCGGCCACATCACCTCGAAGGAGGTGAGCGACGGGCCAAGCCCCGCCCGCGCCGCCCGCAGCAGCGCCAGGGCGGCGTCGAAGTCGCGGCAGCCGCAAAGGGCGCTGGTCGAGAAGGTCGGCCGCGGCTGCAGGCGCAGGACCGCCCGGGTGATGACGCCGAGCGTGCCTTCCGAGCCGATGAACAGCTGCTTGGAATCATATCCCGCATTGTTCTTCAGCATCTTGTTGAGCGAGGTGACGATGGTGCCGTCGGCCAGCACGACCTCGAGGCCCAGGACATGCTCGCGCGCCATGCCGTAGCGGATGACGCGGTTGCCGCCGGCATTGGTCGACAGGACGCCGCCGATCGTGCAGGAGCCGCGGGCGCCGAGATCGACGGCGAGGAACAGGCCCGCCTCCTCCGCCGCGGCCTGGGCAGCCTGCAGCACCACCCCCGCCCCGACCGTCATCGACGCCATGGCGGGATCGATCTCCTCGATCCGGTTCATCCGCTCCAGCGACAGGGCGACCGCGCCCGCGACCGGATGCGCGCCCCCGGCAAGGCCGGTCAGGCCGCCCTGGGGCACGACGCCGATCCCGGCCTCGCTGCACAGCGCCAGGACTGCCGAGACTTCTTCGGTGCTTCGCGGCCGTATCCAGGCCAGCGGGCGCACCGGCGGCGCACCGCTCCAGTCGTGCCAGGCGCGCTCGGGGATCGCCTCCGCCAACGTGACGATGGCGGGATCCAGGCGCTGGCCGAGAAGCCGTTCGGGCTGCATGTCCATCCGTCACTCCCTCCGGCAGCCCCGTGCACGTCGCCCGGAGCCTTGCATTGCAGCATCAGTCTATATCCATTTTCATACGATTCCCAAGCGATGCCATGCGATCGGCCGCCTCGGTCCATCATTCAGCTCAGACATCATCATGCTGCAGCTGCACAGAAGTGATGGCATTTCGCAGCTGCGAAGAGTCTTGCTCGGGTTATGAGCAGATACTGCCTGTTTCTACGGCGAGAAGCACAGCCTCTCAGCAGACTGGAAAGATTCCGAGGAGATACTTGCAAACGCATATTTGCCACGATAGCGTACAGCTCCCAACATTGCCCTGAAGCGGGCAGCGACAGGAGGTGGCGATGGCCGATACGCAGGCACTGGCAGGTCTGGCGAACATGCTTCTCAGCGGCGCGGTGGAGGTCGTCGACCTCAGCGCCGTACTGGGTCCGAACACGCCGCTTCTGAAGCTGCCGCCGGAACTTGCGGTCGACACGCCGAAGATCGAGATCCACAAGATCTCGGCCTATGACGAGAACGGCCCGTGGTGGGCCTGGAACTGGCTGAAGGTCGGCGAGCACTCGGGCACGCATTTCGACGCGCCGCATCACTGGATCACCGGCCGCGATTATCCCGACGGCGCCACCGACACCATCGTCCCGCAGAACTTCGTGGCGCCGGTCAACGTCATCGACTGTTCGGCCGAGGCCGCCGCGGACAACGACTTCCTGCTGACGGCGGACGCCGTCAAGGCCTGGGAGGCCGATCACGGCGAGATCCAGCCGGGCGAGTGGGTCGTCATGCGCACCGACTGGTACAAGCGCAACAAGTCCGAGGACGCCTTCCTCAACGCCGACGAGACCGGCCCGCATTCGCCCGGGCCGACGGCCGAATGCATCCAGTACCTGGTCGACAAGGGCGTCGTCGGCTGGGGCACCGAATGCATCGGCACCGATGCCGGCCAGGCGGGCGGCATGGAGATCCCCTTCCCCGCCCACAATCTGATGCACAAGAACAACCGCTACGGCCTCGCGAGCCTCTGCCATCTCGACAAGCTGCCGCCGAAGGGCGCGATCCTGATCGCCGCGCCGCTGAAGATCGAGAACGGCACGGGCAGCCCCATCCGCGCTTTGGCGCTGGTGCCGAAGCAATAGGGCGAGGCATGGCGGCAAGGCCCGCGATCCGGGACATGACGGGGCCGGGCGGCAGGTGGCGGCAGCATGATGCCGCCCCCGCATGCGGCACGACGCAAGCGGCTGGAAGTGTCGATGAGTGACGACCCGAGAGAGACGGAGGAGCGCACCCTCTCCCTCGGCGTGATCGGCCTGCAGCAGTTCGCGCCCTACCTGATGAACCGGATCATGGGTCGCTACAACGCGACGCTGCGGGACGAATTGAAGGCCCGCAGCCTCACCACCGCCCAGGTTCGCACCCTGGCGATCCTGGCGGTGGCCGAGGGGCTGACGATCAACGAGGTCGCGGTCTACGCCGTCATGGAGCAGTCGACCATGAGCCGCACCCTCGACGCCATGGAGGCGCAGGGGCTGCTGCGGCGCGAGACCGACGCCGGCGACAACCGGGCGCGGCGGATCTTCCTGAGCGACGCGGGCCGCGCGCTGTTCGACGAGGTCTGGCCGGTGATGCTCGGCATCTACCGCCAGATGTTCGAGGGCGTCGACGAGGCGGAATATGCGGGCTTCGTCGCGGTGCTCCAGAGAGTCCTGCGCAACGTCCGCAAGCACGATTTCTGACATGACGGCCCGGCTGCGGCGCGGGCCCGGAATATCCGGAAAGGAGACGCGGCATGGCCGAACGGTCTTTTGCGAAAGAGGTCCAGAAGCTGCGCATGGGCGCGGGCGAGGAATTCTCCGGCGAAGGCATCCTCGCCATCACCAAGGCGCTGCTCCAGTGCGGCGTCGGCTATGTCGGCGGCTATCAGGGCGCGCCGATCAGCCACCTGATGGACGTCCTCGCCGACGCACAGGACATTCTCGGCGAACTCGGCGTTCATTTCGAAGCCTCCGCCTCCGAAGCGACCGCCACCGCGATGCTCGCCGCCTCCGTGCACTATCCGATCCGCGGCGCCTGCACCTTCAAGTCGACCGTCGGCACCAACGTCGCCTCCGATGCCCTCGCCAACCTCGCCTCGGGCGGGGTGACCGGCGGCGCGCTGATCATCGTCGGCGAGGACTATGGCGAAGGCTCCTCGATCATGCAGGAGCGCAGCCATGCCTTTGCGATGAAGAGCCAGGTCTGGCTGCTCGACCCGCGGCCGAACCTGCCCTCCATCGTCAAGTCCGTCGAGGACGGCTTTGAGCTGTCGGAGGCCTCCAACACCCCGGTCATGCTGCAGGTCCGCATCAAGTGCTGCCATGTCCACGGCAAGTTCGTCGCCAAGGACAACAAGCGGCCGCCGACCACCGTCGCCGACGCCCTGTCGAACCCGCGGCGCGACACCGGCCGCATCGTCCTGCCGCCCGCCTCCTTCCTCCACGAGAAGGAAAAGGTCGAGAAGCGCTGGCCGGCCGCCGTCGACTTCATCCGCTCGCGGCAGATCAACGAGTTCTTCGGCGCCGCGACCGGCAGGATCGGCCTCGTCCTGCAGGGCGGCATGTACAACGGCGTCATCCGCGCCCTGCAGCGCCTCGGCTTGGCCGACATCTACGGCGACACCGAAGTGCCGCTCTACGTCCTCAACGCCGTCTATCCGCTGATCGACGACGAGTTCCTGACCTTCTGCGAGGGCAAGGACGCGGTCCTGATCATCGAGGAAGGCCAGCCGAACTACATCGAGCAGGCCTTCGGCTCCCTGCTCTACCGCAACGGCGGCACGACGCGGCTTCTCGGCAAGGGCTACCTTCCGGTGGCCGGCGAATATACCGGCCAGGTGATGCTGGAGGGGATCGGCGACTTCCTGCGCGACCAGGCCCCGGAGCTGCTGCCGGACCAGATCCGCGCGCCGAACCGCGCCGAGGAGGAGCCGGACCCGGCGACCGACCTCGCCAAGGTGGTGCCCGGTCGCCCGCCCGGCTTCTGCACCGGCTGCCCGGAGCGGCCGATCTTCGCGGCGACCAAGCTCGTCGAGCAGGAGCTCGGGCCGCACCACATCGCCTCGGACATCGGCTGCCACCTGTTTTCCATCATGCCGCCCTTCGATCTCGGCGCGACCACGATGGGCTACGGCCTCGGGCCGGCCTCCGCCTCGGCCTTCAACTCGCCGGACGCCACGCGGCGCTCGATCTCCTTCGTCGGCGACGGCGGCTTCTGGCACAACGGCCTGACCTCCTCGATCGGCAATGCCGTGTTCAACCAGAGCGACGGCGTGATCGTCATCGTCGACAACTACTATTCCGCCGCGACGGGCGGCCAGGACATCCTGTCCTCGCGCGCCGCCAACAAGTCGAAGTCGACCAAGCACCCGATCACCGAGGCGGTGAAGGGGATCGGCGTGAAGTGGGTCCGCCACATCGACCGGACCTACGACGTCACCAAGGTCCGCGACACGCTGCGCGAAGCGCTGACCACCGAGGAGAAGGGGCCGAAGGTCATCGTCGCCTCGTCGGAATGCATGCTCAACAAGCAACGCCGCGAGAAGCCGCTGGTCAGCAAGGCCATCAAGGGCGGCGAGCGGGTGGTCAAGCCGCGCTTCGGCGTCGACGAGGACGTCTGCACCGGCGACCACGCCTGCATGCGGCTGTCGGGCTGCCCGTCGCTGTCGGTGAAGACGCTGGACGATCCGCTGCGCGACGATCCGGTCGCCCATGTCGACCACACCTGCGTCGGCTGCGGCAACTGCGGCGAGGTCGCGGACGCGGCCGTGCTGTGCCCCTCCTTCTACCGCGCCGACACGGTCCACAACCCGACCGGCGCCGAGCGCTTCTCGGCCCGGCTGAGCCGCCGGGTGATCGGCTGGCTGCAGCGGCGGCGCGAGAGCCGGCGGCTGGTCTTTTCGGGGGCATCCGCATGACCGTCGCCCTCGACCATCGGCCGGACTCGGAGCTCGGCGACAGGATCCTCAGGGTCGCGATCCTCGCCGTCGGCGGCCAGGGCGGCGGCGTTCTGACCAACTGGGTCGTCGACGTCGCCGAGCGCAACGGCTACCGGGCGCAGTCGACCTCGGTCGCCGGCGTCGCCCAGCGGACCGGCGCCACCATCTACTATGTCGAGATGTGCCCTGACCGCGGCCGCCAGCCGGTGTTCTCGCTGTCGCCGTCGCCCGGCGACGTCGACGTGATGATCGCGGCGGAGCTGATGGAGGCGGGCCGCGCCATCATCCGCGGCTTCGTCACGCCGAACCGGACGACGCTGATCGCCTCGTCCCACCGGATCGCCGCGGTGTCGGAAAAGATCGCGCCCGGCGATGGGCGGGCCTCTTCCCATGAGGTCGAGATCGCCGCGCAGAAGGCGGCCAAGACCTTCATCGGCTTCGACATGGAGAAGATGGCGGTCGAGGCGGGCAGCGTCATTTCCTCCAGCCTCTTCGGCGCCCTCGCCGGCGCCGGCGTGCTGCCGTTTTCCCGCGAGAGCTTCGAGGCGACGATCCGCGAATCGGGACGCGGCGTCGAGGCCAGCCTCCGCGCCTTTGCCCTCGCCTGCGACGAGGCCGCCCGGCGGCAGGGCGGCGAGAAGATGGGCGCGCCGCAGCCGCCACGCGTCGAGCACGCCTCGCCGGCGCCGCTGCCGCTCGGGGGGCAACCGGAAAGCGAGGATCCGCGCACCGACGGCCCGGCTGCGCCCCGCGCCGGCGAACCCGTCGGCGACGAGCGCCTCCTCGCGCAATGGCGCGAGCTCGACCGTCGCATCGCGGCGCTGCCCGAGGTCGTGCGGGAGATGGCCGAGCCGGGGCTGCGCAAGGTCGTCGACTACCAGGATCCGGCCTATGGCGCCGAATATCTGGACCGTCTCGACGAGGCGCTCGCCAGGGACGACGCCGCCCATGGGTTCGTCCTGTCGCACACGGCGGCGAAGTATCTCGCCAATGCCTTCTGCTACGACGACGTCATCCGCGTCGCCGACCTGAAGACCCGCTCCAGCCGGTCGGCACGGCTGCGACGCGAGATCGGGGTCAGGGACGACGACGTCCTGCAGGTGACCGAGTACTTCCACCCGCGGATCGAGGAAGTCTGCGGCTCGATGCCGGCCGGTCTCGGCCGCTGGATCGAGGCCCGTCCGGGCCTTGCGACATGGCTCGACAAGCGGGTGAACAAGGGGCGCCACATCCGCACCGACGGGCTCTTCGGCTTCGGCATGCTCTGGGTGATCGGCGGCATGCGCCACTGGCGCCGCTCGCTCTTGCGCCACGCCGTGGAGGCCGAGCACATCGATGGGTGGTACCGCCTGGCGCTCGGCACCGTCGCCAGGGACTACGACCTCGCCGTCGAGATCCTGAAATGCCGGCGGCTGATCAAGGGATACAGCGACACCCACGCGCGCGGCCTGTCGAAGTTCGACCGTGTGCTCTCGGCGCTGCCGCTGCTGGAAGGCCAGGACGATGCCGCCGGCTGGCTGCGGCGCCTGCGCGAGGCGGCGCTGAAGGACGAGCAGGGCACGATGCTCGATGGGGCGCTGCAGACCGTCGCCTCCTTCGCCGAAGCGAAGGACCGGCCGGACGGGGCGGCAAGCCAGGAAACTGTCGCCTGACTGGGGGGCCGGCCGGGGCAGGATCGCAAGATGACGCGCCCGGAAGGGCCAGGAAATCAGCGCATGCGACGACGGGGCGGCTGCCATATGCGGGATGCTTGCGAAGGTCGCGTGCAGAAGGTCTGATGCTGGCGGAGGAGCTTGCCTCCGCACCGGCCGAACATGGCCAACCGGGATTGGGAAAGTGAGGCTCACATGACGACGACCAAGAAGACGAGGACCCTGGCGTGGCTCGGGCTTGCCGCGGCGGGGCTTTTCGCCATGCCGCAGCTCGCGGCGGCCGACACGCTGACCGTCGGCGCCTATCCGGCCAATCCCCCCTGGGAGGTGAAGACCGAGACCGGCTCGTTCGAGGGCTTCGAGGTCGACCTCGCCAACGAGATCGCCAAGCGCATGGGCGACGAGGTGGAGTTCCAGGATCTCGGCTTCCAGGCGCTGTTCGCCGCCACCGCCTCGGGGCGCATCGACATGGCGATCTCGACCATCTCGATCACCAACGAGCGCCTGCAGAACCAGTCCTTCACCCAGGGCTACTACGACAGCGACCTGGCGCTGGTGACCCAGATCGGCTCGCCCGTGAAGTCGCTGGCGGACATGAAGGGCCAGCCGGTCGGCGCGCTGTCCACCTCGACGGGCGAAACCTGGATCAAGGAGAACCAGGAAAAATACGGCTTCGGCGACTACAAGGGCTACGACACCTTCCAGAACCTCCTCCTCGACGTGCAGAACGGCCGGGTCGCCGGCGGGATCAGCGACATCGGCGGCTTCCAGTACGCCATGAAGCAGATGCCGCAGCTCGAGATCGCCGAGCGCATCCAGACCGGCGACCGCTTCGCGATCATGATGGCGAAGAATTCGCCGCTGCTCGGCGAGGTCAACGACGCGATCAGCGCCATCAAGCAGGACGGCACCATGGCGAAGCTTCACGAGAAGTGGCTCGGCGTCGCCCCGGACGCCGGCACCTCGACGGTCGAGGTCCTGCCGATCCCTGCGGCCGAATAGGCCTTCGCGCTCTCCCGCACGACACCGCGGATCATCCGCCGGACGAAGGATGCGGGCGCGGCCATGACCGCCGCGCCCCGTCTCGCCGAGCGCCCTCCCCAACGACACCGACGCGCCCCGCGGAGCACCCATGGGTTTCATCGATACCTTCTTCAACATCGACGTCATGCTGCGGGTCTTCCCGATGCTCGTCGCCGGGCTGAAGAACACCGCACTCCTGGCGGCCTGCACGCTCGTGATCGGCTCGCTCTGCGGGATCGGGCTCTGCATCCTCAGGCTCTACGCGCCGAAGCCGATCGGCTATCTCGCGGTCGGCTTCATCGACATCTTCCGGGCCCTGCCGATCCTCGTCGTCCTCGTTCTCGTCTATTATGCCCTGCCCTTCGTCGGCATCCGCCTGTCCTCCTTCGCCTCGGCCGTCCTCGCGCTGTCGCTGGTGCTCTCCTCCTTCACCGCGGAGGTCTTCCGCTCCGGCATCCAGGCGATCCCGAATGGCCAGACCGAGGCCGCCCGGGCGCTCGGCCTGCATTTTCCGGCCATCCTGTGGAAGGTGATCCTGCCGCAGGCGCTGCGGATCGCGATCCCGCCGCACACCTCCAACTGCGTCGCCATCGCCAAGGACACCTCGCTGGCCTCGGTCGTCGCCATGCCCGATCTCCTGAAGCAGGCGACCGATGCCCAGGCCCTCACGGCGAACCCCTCGCCGCTGATCGCCGCCGCACTCCTCTACCTCATCATTCTCTGGCCCGCGGTCCGGCTGGTGGCCATGCTGGAGAAGCGCTACTCCGAGGCGCCGCGCTAGAGCATGATCCCGAAAAGCGGGAACCGCCTTTCGGAAAAGATTATGTGGCAACAAGAGGATAGAGCAGATGTCGATCGAAGCTGATTTCATCCCGCGCTAGCGAAACGGCGGCCGAAGCAGGGGCGCACCATGCCTTGACCCGCCCCGCTCCTCATCGATCTGCGACGGAACCTTCCTCCACCCGAAACGCATTGCAGCGGCCGAATCCGATCGGGCCGGATGCCGGGCTTGCACCGCCCCCTCAGACAGCTACTGTGTCCGCGCAAGGCGGCCGGCAGCGGCGCTGCATCCGGAAAAGCCGGCTTTTCCGCGATGCGGCATCGTCTTGACGAGCGCCCGGATTGCCACCGGGTTTCGAAGGCCGTCCCGCGCGGTATCCTGGGGTTGCGGCATCCGCCGGTCCTGCCGCACTGCACAAGAATTGGGCCGGCTCAAAAGAGCGGCGGATGCTGTTGCGGCGGAATATTTTATGTGTAAACTAATTTTCGAGCACGGGACGCGACTGCCAAGCCGCGTCTCGTCCGGGCCTTGCCGGCTACCCTGACACGGGTCTGTTCCAGCCTGGGGCCGTCGTCGATTTTCATGAGGGAGATGCAGGAATGACCACGATCCGCACAGTCGCCATCGGCCTGCTGGCGGCAAGCGCCCTTGCCGGCTCGGCCCTGGCCCAGGACAACGCCGACAACAAGCTGAAGGTCGGCGTCATGCTGACGCTGTCCGGTCCCGCCGCGGTTCTCGGCGAGCAGGCCCGGGACGGCTTCATGCTGGCGGTCGAGGACATGGGCGGCAAGCTCGGCGGGCTCGAGACCGAGGTGGTCACGGTCGACGACGAGCTGAAGCCCGACGTCGCCGCCAACAAGGCGCGCGAACTGGTCGAGCGCGACGGAGCGGACTTCGTCGTCGGCCCGATCTTCTCCAACATCCTGCAGGCGATCGCCAAGCCCGTGACGGATGGTGGCGCCTTCCTGATCTCCCCCAATGCCGGCACGTCGAACTTCGCCGGCGCCGAGTGCAACAAGAACCTGTTCGTCTCCTCCTACCAGAACGACCAGGTCCACGAGGTTCTCGGCAAATATGCTCAGGACCAGGGCTACGGCCGGGTCTTCCTGATGGCGCCGAACTACCAGGCCGGCAAGGACGCGCTCGCCGGCTTCAAGCATTCCTACAAGGGCGAGGTCGTCGGCGAGCTCTATACCCCGCTCGGCCAGCTCGACTTCTCGGGCGAGCTCGCCCAGATCGCCGCGATGCAGCCGGACGCGGTCTACACCTTCATGCCGGGCGGCATGGGCGTGAACCTCGTCAAGCAGTATCGCCAGGCCGGGCTCGAGACGATCCCGTTCCTCTCCGCCTTCACCGTCGACGAGACGACGCTGCCGGCCCAGAAGGACGCGGCGGTCGGCTTCTTCGGCGGCGCCAACTGGGCGCCGGACATGGACAACGAGAAGTCCAAGGCCTTCGTCGCCGCCTATGAGGCGAAATACGGCAGCGTTCCCGGCACCTACGCCATGCAGGCCTATGACGCGGCGCAGATGATCGACGCGGCGATCAAGGCTGCCGGCGGCGATCTTTCCGCCAAGGACGCCCTGCGTGACGGCCTTCAGGCCGCCGACTTCACTTCGCTGCGCGGCGACTTCAAGATCGGCCCGAACCACTATCCGATCCAGGACTTCTACCTCGTCAAGGTCGCCAAGCGCGACGACGGCAAGTACCAGACCGAGATCGAGACGAAGATCTTCGACGACTACGCCGACAACTACGCCAAGGACTGCAAGATGAACTGAGGCGGGGCGGGCCCGTCTTTCGCCGACCCCTTCCACGGGCGAGGATGCAGCGACACTCTACGCGAGCTTTTCAGGTGGGGCGCGGTGTTTCCACTTCGTCATCCCGGGCTTGACCCGGGATCCATTCCAAGCCGTCTCACATGGATGGATCGGCGGCAGAATGGGCGTTCTTCAGAACCGGCTTGGCGGTGGCGGCGATTTGGCATGGATCCCGGGTCAAGCCCGGGATGACGAAGCGGGGATGATCGCCCCCGTCTGGCGACGTCAGGCGATAACGCCGGGCGTGATCCTCGAGTGCCGTTTCGAGGTCGTCGTCTCGAAGACGCCGGCATCTCGAGACCGGGCGCGCGAGTGTCGCCCCGGCACCCATAATCGAAACCCCATCTCCCTCCCGGATTATCGGGACCGGGCCCGAGGATGACGACGCGCAAGGTATGTTCAACCTCTTCCTCCTCCAGACGCTGAACGGCGTCCAGTTCGGGATCCTCCTGTTCCTCGTCGCCGCGGGGCTGACGCTGATCTTCGGCATCATGGACCTGATCAACCTCGCCCACGGCGTCCTCTACATGGTCGGGGCCTATTTCACCGCGACCTTCACCGCGCTCACCGGCGACTTCTTTCTCGGCATCGCCATCGCGCTGCCCGCCGCGCTGCTGTTCGGTCTCGTCCTCGAATTCCTGATCTTCCGGCATCTCTACGAGCGCGACCATCTCGACCAGGTGCTGGCGACCTTTGGGCTGATCCTGATCCTCAACGAGGGCGTCAAGATCGTCTGGGGCGCGGCGCCGATGAGCGTGCCGATCCCGGACGTCCTGTCCGGCGCGATCCCGCTGATCGGGCCGCTGAAATATCCCTTCTACCGGGTCGCCATCATCGCCGCGGGCCTTCTCACCGCCGTCGGCCTGTGGCTCCTCGTCAACCACACGCGGATCGGCATGCTGCTCAGAGCCGGCGCGGTCAACGCGCCGATGGTCTCGGCGCTCGGCGTCGACATCCGCCGGCTGTTCATGCTGGTCTTCGGCTTCGGGGCGATGCTGGCCGGCTTTGCCGGGGCGATGGTCGCGCCGATCCTGTCGGTCGAGCCCGGCATGGGCGACGGCATCCTCATCCTCACCTTCGTCGTCATCGTCATCGGCGGCGTCGGTTCGGTGCGCGGCGCCTTCGTCGCGGCGATCCTCGTCGGCCTCGTCGACACCTTGGGTCGGACATTCGGCCCGATCGTGCTCCGGGCCGTCATGGAACCCTCCGCCGCCTCGCAGACCGGCCAGACGCTGGCGCCGATGCTGATCTACATCCTGATGGCGGCGGTGCTGTTCTTCCGGCCCTCCGGGCTGTTCCCGGCGAAGGGCGCGGCGGCATGAGCGCCAGGACCTCCGACCTCGGGATCGCCGGTGCCGTGCCGGACGTCGCAGCACCGCGCGGCGGCAGGCTCGCCGGGCGCGGCACCGCACTCGCCGCCCTTCTGATCTTCCTGGTGCTGGCCGTGCTGCCGCCGGTCGCGGTCGCCGTCGACGACCCATTCCTCGTCGTCACCGCGACGCGGATCATCGTCTTCGCCATCGCCGCCCTGTCCCTCGACCTCGTCCTCGGCTACGGCGCCATGGTGTCCTTCGGCCATGCCGCCTTTCTCGGCCTCGGCGCCTATGCGGTCGCGATCCTGTCGTCGCACGGCATCTCCGACATCCTCGTTCAGGGCGTCGTCGCGGTCGCCGCCTCCGCCCTCTTCGCCCTCGTCACCGGGGCGATCTCGCTGAGGACCAAGGGCGTCTACTTCATCATGATCACGCTGGCCTTCGGCCAGATGGCATATTTCTTCATGGTCTCGCTGTCGGCCTATGGCGGCGACGACGGGCTCACCCTCGCCGGCCGATCGACGCTGTTCGGGCTGCCGATCCTGCGGAGCGACCACGCCCTGTTCTATCTGAGCCTCGGCGTCCTCGCCGCCGCCTTCGTCGGCCTGCGCGCCCTCACCCTGTCGCGCTTCGGCCGGGTGTTGCGGGGCACCAAAGAGAACCCGGTCCGCATGCAGGCGATCGGCTTCCAGCCCTTCGCATTCCAGCTGACCGCATACGTGATTGCCGGCGCTCTGGCCGGCCTCGCCGGCGTTCTCCTCGCCAACCAGGCCGAGTTCGTCTCGCCGGCCTATATGAGCTGGCAGCGCTCGGGCGAGCTCATCGTCATGGTCGTCCTCGGCGGCATGGGAACCCTCGTCGGCGCGATCGGCGGCGCTATCGCCCTGCTGCTGCTCGAGGACTGGCTGGCGCATTTTTCCGAGCACTGGAAGCTCGGCCTCGGCGTCTTCCTCGTCCTGCTCGTCCTCTTCACCCGCGGCGGCATCGTCGGCGGCGTCGAGCGGCTGTTCGGGAGGACGCGGCCGTGAACGAGCCCCTCCTCACCGTCACCGACCTGCGCAAGTCCTTCGGCGCCCTCGCCGTCACCGACGGGGTCAGCTTCGACGTCCATAGCAACGAGCTCCACGCCATCATCGGGCCGAACGGCGCCGGCAAGACGACGCTGATCCACCAGTTGTCCGGCAGTCTCGGATGCGATTCCGGCACGGTCCGCCTCGCCGGCGAGGACATCACCCGGCATTCGATGGTCGACCGGGTGCGGCGCGGCCTCGCCCGCTCCTTCCAGATCACCTCGATCCTCGACGGATTCACCGTGATCGAGAACGCCGCGATGGCGGTGCAGGCACGGTCCGGCTCGAGCTTCCGCTTCCTGCGCCCCGCCTCGAAGGAGCGCCGCCTCAACGACGAGGCCATGGCGGCCCTTGCCCGCGTGAAACTCGACGACCGGGCGCAGCGGCGCGCCGGCAGCCTCTCCCATGGCGAGAAGCGCCAGCTGGAGATCGCCATCGCGCTGGCGACGGGCGCCAGGCTCCTCCTCCTCGACGAGCCGCTGGCCGGCACCGGCCACGAGGAATCCGCCATCCTCGTCGAACTGATGCGCGAACTGAAGACGACCCACACCATCGTCCTCATCGAGCACGACATGGACGCGGTCTTCGCCCTGGCGGACCGGGTCAGCGTGCTCGTCTACGGCCGGCTCATCGCCACCGGCTCGCCGGAGGAGGTGCGCTGCCATCCGGAGGTGCGCGCCGCCTATCTCGGCGACGAGGAGGAGGCCGCCCGATGCTGAAAGTCGAAGGTCTCGAAAGCGCTTACGGCGACAGCCGCATCCTGTTTGGCATCGATCTCTTCGTCGGTGCCGGGGAGGTCGTCACCCTGCTGGGACGCAACGGCATGGGCAAGACCACCACGGTCAACTCGATCTTCGGCCTGTTGAAGCCGCGCGGCGGGCGCGTGTCGATCGACGGCGAGGACGTCACCGGCAGGCCGCCCCACGTCGTCGCCAAGCGCGGCCTCGGCCTGGTGCCGGAAGGCCGGCAGATCTTCCCGACGCTGTCGGTCGAGGAGAACCTCGTCGCGACCCATCGCTCCGACGGGCCGGGCGCGCCGAAATGGACGCTCGATGCCGTCTACCGGCTGTTTCCCCGGCTGAAGGAGCGCCGCCGCAACATGGGCAACCAGCTCTCCGGCGGCGAACAGCAGATGCTCGCCGTCGGCCGGGCGCTGATGACCAATCCCCGGCTCGTGGTCCTCGACGAGGCGACGGAGGGCCTCGCCCCCCTGATCCGCGAGGAGATCTGGGCGTGCCTCACCGAGATCAAGAATGCCGGCGAGGCAATCCTCGTCATCGACAAGAATGTCGACGCGCTGGCCCGGTTCGCCGACCGCCACGTGGTGATCGAAAAGGGCCGCGTCGCCTGGTCGGGCACCACCGCGGAACTGCGGGCGACGCCGGCGGTGAAGGAGCGGTTTTTGCATGTGTGAAGAAGGATACGGCCCTTTCCCGCGCAGGCCGGCGAGGAGAGCCGCCGAGACTGTAGCCCCTCACCCTGAGCTTGTCGAAGGGCGAGGGGCGCCAGGCACCCCCTGGAGGCTTCACCCTCGTGGTTCGACAGGCTCACCATGAGGGTGAAGGGGCAATGCCCGACCCACTCGAATGAACACACCGCTCATAGCACTCACACAAGGACCACACCCCATGCCAGTGATGACCATCGGCGTATCCAAGGCCAATGAGGGGATGGACGGCATCAGCTGGAACATCCTCGGCCAGACCTACGTGCCGAAGCAGCATTCGCACGATTCCTTCTCCTGGCATGCGACGTTCCATGTCGGCACCTTCGTGCCGCCGCACATCCATCCGACCCAGGAGGAGTTCGTCTACATCCTGTCGGGCCGGCTGGACGTCCTCCTCGACGGCAAGGAGGGATTCGCCGAGCCGGGCGACCTGGTGCGCCTGCCGAAGGGCATTCCCCACGGCCTCTTCAACAAGACCGATACGGACGTGAAGTGCCTGTTCTGGGTCTCGCCGGCCCAGCGGCTCTACGACCTCTTCTGGGCGCTGCACAATCTCGGGCCGCAGGCCGATCCGGCCGAGGTCGTCGCCGTCGCCGCGCGCCACGAGGTGGACTTCCTGCCGCCGCCGGACGCGGCCTGAGCCAGACTGAGGCGGCTCGATGGGCCCAGATGAAGGGGCCGAGCCGGTGGTGATTCATCCGCGGAGGCGGGATTGAGGGAGAAAGAGCCATGAAGGTCATCATCGTCGGCGCCGGCATCGGCGGCCTCACCACCGCGCTGATGCTCCATCAGCGCGGCATCCGCGCCGAGGTCTACGAGCAGTCGCCGGCGGTGCGCGAGGTCGGGGTCGGCATCAACACGCTCCCCCATGCGATCCGCGAACTCGCCGAGATCGGCCTTCTCCCGGCCCTCGACAATGCCGGTATCCGCACCCGGGAGCTGCGCTACTACAACCGCCAGGGCCAGGAGGTGTGGCGCGAGCTGCGCGGCATCGACGCCGGCCATCCGGTGCCGCAGTTCTCGATCCATCGCGGCCGGCTGCAGAAGCTGATCCACGACGCGGTGATCGCAAGGCTCGGGCCCCAGTCGGTGAAGACCGGGCTCGCCCTTGCCGGCTTCATCCAGGACGAAGGCGGCGTCACCGCCCACTTCACCGACAGCGTCAGGGGCGGCGCCGGCACCACGGTGCGCGGCGACGTCCTGATCTGCGCCGACGGCATCCATTCGGCGGCGCGGCGGCTGTTCTATCCCGACGAGGGCGCGCCCTCCTGGAACGGCGTCGTGATGTGGCGCGGCGCCACCGAGTGGACGCCTTGGCGCGACGGCCGGACGATGGCGATCGGCGGCGGCATGGGGGCGAAATTCGTGCTCTACCCCATCGCCGAGGCCGAGAACGGCAAACAGCTGATGAACTGGGTCGTCAACATCAAGATGGCCGACGGGGCGAAGTCGCCGCCGCCGAAGGAGAGCTGGTCGCGCATCGCCCAGCGCGCGCTGGTCCTGCCTTATGCCAGCCGCTTCAAGATCCCGGATTTCGACGTCTCGGCCCTGGTCGAGGCGACGCCCATGGCCTTCGAATACCCGATGTGCGACCGAAATCCCCTGCCCCGCTGGACCTTCGGCCGGGTGACGCTGCTCGGCGACGCCGCCCATCCGATGTATCCCGTCGGCTCCAACGGCGCCTCCCAGGCGATCCTCGACGCCCGCTGCCTCGCCGACAACCTCTCCCGGGCGGACCATCCCTGCCAGGCACTCTGGGCCTACGAGAAGGAGCGCCTGCCGATCACCGCCGAGGTCGTCAGGATGAACCGCAAGGGCGGTCCGGAGCGGGTGATCGACGAGGTCGAGAAACGTGCGCCGGCGGGCTTTGCCAATGTCGAGGACGTCATCCACCGGGCCGAGCTGAAGGCGATCGTCGGCGGCTATGCCGGCAAGGCGGGCTTTGCCACCGAGGCCGAACGGGCCGAGCCGGAGCGCCGGGCCGCCAACGCCTGAGCCATACGCCCGGCGCTCCGGCCCGGCGCAACCCGCCGGCCGGCCGGGCCGGCACCACGAGACCGGCACGACGACGTTGCGAAGCGCCGGGAAAATAGTTTAAGGCTAAAACATCTTCCACGACGTCCGGATGCAGACTTGCCCAGCGAACCCCGCCCCCGCCATATCCTCGTGACCGGCAGCACCCGCGGCATCGGCCGGGCGGTGGCGGCCGCCTTCGTCGCGGCGGGCGATACGGTCACGGTGCATGGCCGCAGCCCGGACAGTGCCGAGCGCTGCCGCGCCGAACTCGGCGCGGCCGACGCGATCGCCGCCGACGTCGCGGATCCGGAAGCTCTCGCGACAGCGCTGGCAGCAGCAGCCGAGCGGTGCGGCCCGATCGACGTCCTCGTCAACAATGCCGGCGGCGCCGAGACCGCGCCATTGTCGCGGACGGACGTCGACCAGCTGCGGCGCATGATGGCGCTGAACCTCGAGCCGATGCTGGTGGCCATGCGCGCCGTCGTGCCGGCCATGAAGGAGCGCGGCCACGGCCGCATCGTCACCGTCGCCTCGACCGCCGGGCTGAAGGGCTACGCCTATGTCGGCGCCTATTGCGCCGCCAAGCATGCCGCAGTCGGCCTCACCCGGGCGCTGGCCGCCGAACTCGCCGCGACCGGGATCACCGTCAACGCGGTCTGCCCGGGCTATACCGATACCGACCTCGTTTCCGGTTCGATCGACAAGCTGCAGGAAAAGACCGGCCGCGATCGCGAGTCGCTGCTGGAGACCTTCACCAGGACCAATCCCATGGGACGGCTGATCCGGCCCGACGAGGTGGCGGCCGCCGTCCTGTGGCTGGCGAGCGCCGGCGCCTCCGCCGTGACCGGCCAGGCGATCGCCGTGGCAGGAGGCGAGTTGTGAGCATCGCCGGGCGCAAGGGCGAGACGGTCGACGCCGAATCCAAGGTCGAGGAGAGCCCCCAGGACCACCGGATGGAGCTGCGCCTGTGGCTGCGGCTACTGACCTGCGCCAACATGATCGAGACCGAGATCCGCCGGCGGATGCGCGCCTGCTTCGACACGACCCTGCCGCGCTTCGACATGATGGCCCAGCTCGAGCGCTCGCCGGACGGCCTCCTCCTCGGCGAGTTGTCACGGCGCATGATGGTCTCCAACGGCAACGTCACCGGCCTCGTCGACCGGCTGGTCCAGGAGGGACTGATCGAGCGGCAGATCTCGCCGACCGACCGCCGCGCCGCCCGCGTGCGGCTCACCGAGGAAGGCCGCGCGACCTTCGCCAAGATGGCGAAGGCGCACAGCGACTGGATCGCCGAGCTTCTGGCGGACATGCCGGCCCGCGACCAGGACGTGCTGCTGCAGCGCCTCGGCTCGCTCAAATCCTCGGTCCAGTCGGCCACCGGCGGGGCCATTCCGGAACCCAGACGCAGAGGCAAGACATGAAGCTCCAGAAGCAGGTCGTGGCACCGCTGGCCGATTTCCGCCCGGATCATTTCGGCCTCGCGATCGACGAGGGGATCGCCACCGTCACCCTCAACCGGCCGGAGAAGAAGAACCCGCTGACCTTCGACAGCTATGCCGAGCTGCGCGACACGTTCCGGGCCCTGCGCTTCGACGATCAGGTGACGGCGGTGGTGATCGCCGGCGCCGGCGGCAATTTCTCCTCCGGCGGCGACGTCTTCGAGATCATCGAGCCGCTGACCCGGATGAACGTGCCCGAGCTCCACGCCTTCACCACGATGACCGGCGACCTCGTCAAGGAGATGCGCGCCTGTCCGCAGCCGATCGTCGCCGCCGTCGAGGGGGTGTGCGCGGGTGCCGGCGCGATCATCGCCATGGCGTCCGACATGCGCGTCGCCGGCGCCGGGGCGAAGGTCGCCTTCCTGTTCAACCGGGTGGGGCTTGCCGGCTGCGACATGGGCGCCTGCGCGATCCTGCCGCGCATCATCGGCCAGGGGCGCACCTCGGAGCTGCTCTATACCGGCCGCACCATGACCGCCGAGGAGGGCGAGCGCTGGGGCTTCTTCAACCGGCTGACGGAGGCCGGCGGCGCGATCGAGGCCGCCACCGACCTCGCTCGCACGCTGAATGCGGGGCCGACCTACGCCAACTCCGTCACCAAGCGCATGCTGCAGATGGAATGGGCGATGGGCATCGACGAGGCGATCGACGCCGAGGCGCTGGCCCAGGCGCTGTGCATGAAGACCGGCGATTTCCGCCGCGCCTTCGAGGCCTTCGCGGCAAAGCGCAAGCCCGTCTTCGAGGGGAACTGAGGGTGGCCGACAAGAGCTTCCTGTCCTGGCCGTTCTTCGAGCCCCGCCATGCGGCGCTGGCCGACGAGGCGGATCGCTGGGCGAGCGAGCATGTCGCCCGCCTCGTCGACCACCACGACGTCGACGCCAGCTGCCGCCGGCTGGTCGCCGCCATGGGCGAGGCCGGGTTCCTCGCCTACGCCGCGCCCGAGGACGGCCGCTTCGACCTGCGCAGCCTCTGCATCCTGCGCGAGACCTTCGCGCGCCATGACGGGCTGGCCGATTTCGCCTTCGCCATGCAGGGTCTCGGCACCGGCGCCCTGACGCTGTCGGGAAGCGCGGCGCTGAAGGAGGCCGTGCTGCCGGGGGTGCGCATCGGACGCACGATCGCAGCCTTTGCGCTGACCGAGCCGGAAGCCGGTTCAGACGTCGCCGAGATCGCGCTGTCCGCGAGACCCGCCGGCGACGGCATGGTCCGGCTCGACGGCGAGAAGACCTGGATCTCCAACGGCGGCATCGCCCACCACTACGTCGTCTTCGCCCGCACCGGCGAGGCGCCCGGCGCCCGCGGCATCTCGGCGTTCTCGGTGCCGGCCGACACGCCCGGCCTGTCGATCGCCGAGCGGCTGCACACCATCGCGCCGCACCCGCTCGCCCGGCTGAAGTTCGAGGATTGCCGCATCCCGCTCGAAAACCGGATCGGCGAGGCGGGTGCCGGCTTCAAGGTGGCCATGGCCACCCTCGACGTCTTCCGCTCGACCGTCGGCGCGGCCGCCCTCGGTCTCGCCCGCCGGGCGCTCGACGTGACGCTGGAGCGGTCCCGCACGCGGCGGCTCTTCGGGGCCCCTCTGGCCGACATGCAGCTGACCCAGACGGCGCTCGCCGAGATGGCGACGGCGATCGACACCTCGGCGCTGCTGGTCTACCGCGCCGCCTGGACCCGCGACGCCGGCGCCCCCCGCATCACCCGCGAGGCGGCGATGGCCAAGATGGTCGCGACCGAAAGCGCCCAGGGCGTCATCGACCGCGCCGTGCAGCTGCATGGCGGCGAAGGCGTGCGCTCCGGCTCCGTGCCGGAAACGCTCTACCGCGAGATCCGCGCGCTGAGGATCTACGAGGGTGCCACCGAGGTGCAAAAACTCATCATCGCCCGACAGCTCCTGTCCGAGACCCGTTGAAGGGGACGCCCGACATGCCCGGCTCGTGCCATACCGACACCTTTGTCCTCGACAATCTCCCGGCCCCCGACGCGATGCCGGATTTCGTCAATCTGGAAGAGCTCGGCTATCCGGAGATGCTGAACGCGACCGTCGAGCTGGTCGACCGGCATGTCGTAGAGGGCCGGGGCGATCGCCCTGCTTTGGTCGCACCCGGGCTCCGCTGGACCTATGGCGAGCTCAGCCGGACCATCGACCGGATGGCCAACGTCCTGACCGGCGAGCTCGGCATGGTTCCCGGCAACCGGGTGCTGCTGCGCTCGGCCAACAACCCGACCAAGGTCGCGCTCTACATGGCGATCATCAAGGCGGGCGGGATCGTCGTCGCCACCATGCCGCTGCTGCGGGCGCGCGAACTCACCCAGATCATCGACAAGGCCGAGATCGGCCTCGCCTTGTGCGACGCCTCCCTCGCCGAGGAGATGACGAAGGCGGCAAGCACGTCGAAGACCCTGCACCGCGTCGTCACCTGGTCGGGCACGGCCGGCGGCGAACTCGGCGAACTCCTCGATGGGGCGAGCGACGAATTCACGCCCGCCCCGACCCGGGCGGACGATCCGTGCCTCCTCGGCTTCACCTCCGGCACCACCGGGACGCCCAAGGCGACGATCCACTACCAGCGGGATCTCCTCGTCATCTGCGACTGCTATGCCGGCAAGGTCCTGAAGGCGACGGAGAGCGACGTCTTCATCGGCTCGCCGCCCCTCGCCTTCACCTTCGGGCTCGGCGGCCTCGTGCTGTTTCCGTTCCGGGTCGGCGCTTCGGCGGTGCTCCTCGAGAAAGCCTCGCCGCCCGATCTCGCCAAGGCGATCGGCGCGTATCGGGCGACGATCTGCTTCACCGCGCCGACGGCCTATCGCGCGATCCTCGGAAAGATCGAGGAATACGACCTGTCCTCCCTGCGCAAATGCGTCTCGGCCGGCGAGACCTTGCCGAAACCCACCTACGACGCCTGGCTCGAAGCCACCGGCATCAGGCTGATGGACGGCATCGGCGCGACGGAGATGCTGCACATCTTCATCGCCGCGGACGAGGACGAGATCCGGCCCGGCGCTACCGGCAAGCCGGTTCCCGGCTACGAGGCGAAGGTGATCGACGCGTCCGGCAACGAGGTGCCGCGGGGCACGCCCGGGCGGCTCGCCGTGCGCGGCCCGATCGGCTGCCGCTACCTCGCCGACGAGCGCCAGGCCGTCTATGTCGAGAACGGCTGGAACGTCACCGGCGACACCTACATCGAGGACGAGGACGGCTATTTCTGGTTCCAGGCCCGCAACGACGACATGATCGTCTCCTCGGGCTACAACATCGCCGGCCCCGAGGTGGAGGCGGCCCTCCTCGCCCATCCGGCGGTCGCCGAGGCCGGTGTCGTCGGCGCGCCCGACCCCGACAGGGGCCGGATCGTGCGGGCCTATGTCGTCCTCGCCGAGGGCCACGAGCCGGACGCGCCTCTCGCCAAGGACCTGCAGGAGCATGTCAAACGCGAGCTCGCACCCTACAAATACCCGCGATCCGTCATCTTCGTGGATGCCTTGCCCAAGACGGAGACCGGCAAGCTGCAGCGCTTCGCGTTGCGCAGACAGGCGGAAAACGAAATGCAAGATCAGGGAGATCGCCCGTGAGTGTCACCCGGACCTCGGCGGCCGGCAAGACCGCCCGCGGCGAGATGGATGCAACGGAGGGCCTGACGGTTCTCCAGCCGGCCAGCTGGAAGAAGCCGAGGGGCTATGCCAACGGCCTGGCGGGGCGCGGCCGCCTGGTCCTGACCGGCGGCCTGATCGGATGGAACGAGAACGAGGTCTTCGCCGACGGCTTCGTCGCGCAGGTCGAGCAGACCCTGAAGAACGTCCTCGCCATCGTGGCGGAAGCCGGCGGGGGCCCGGAGCACGTCGCCCGGCTGACCTGGTACGTGAAGGACATCGACACCTACCGCAACTCGCTGGGTGATCTCGGCCCCGTCTATCGCAACCTGTTCGGCCGGCACTATCCGGCGATGGCGCTGCTCGCCGTCGCGGATCTGGTCGAGCCCGAGGCCCTGGTCGAGATCGAGGCCACGGCGATCATTCCCGACTGAGCGGGTTTTCCCGGCGGGCTCCCGCCTTTCAGGTTGAACGGACGGCAATGACTTCCTCGCTTATCTGGACCGGCGGCGAGCCGATCACCGACTACGACGTCGCCTATGACAATGGCGGCGCGATTCCCGGCTCGAGCACCTTCGTGCCCCGCTGGAAGGCCGATGCCGCGGCGTTCCGCGAACGGATGGCAGCGGGCGGGCGGGCCGAAACCGGCGTCTTCTACGGCCAGAAGCCGCGCCAGCACTACGACCTCTTCAAGCCGGAGAGCGCGCCGGCCGGCCTGATGGTGTTCATCCATGGCGGCTACTGGAAGAGCCAGGAGATCGGCAACTGGTCGCACTTCGCCAAAGGCGGCGTCGAGCGGGGCTTCGCCGTGGCGCTGCCCGAATATACGCTCTGCCCCGACGCGACGATCCCCGAGATCAGCCAAGAGATCGGCGCCTTCCTCGACCATGTCGCGGCGCGGACGGATGGCCCGATCCGCCTGTGCGGCCATTCCGCCGGTGGCCATCTGGTGACCCGCATGCTCTGCGTCGATGCGCCCCTCGCCCAAGAGACCGCCAGCCGCATCGACCGCGTCGCCTCGATCAGCGGCTGCCATGACCTTCGCCCGATCATGCGCTCGGGCATGAACGCCGTCCTCAACCTCGATCCGGCCACGGCCCGATCCGAGAGCCCGGCCCTCCTGGAGCCGCGCCCCGGCATCAACCTCCTCTGCGTCGCCGGCGGCGCCGAGCTTGCCGAATTCCGCCGCCAGAACGCGCTCCTCGCCAATGTCTGGCATGGCTTCGGCGGCAGGACGCGGGCGATCGAGACGCCGGGGCGCCATCACTTCGACGTCGTCGACGACCTCATCGACCCGGCGAGCGAACTCGTCGCGATGCTCACGGATGTCGAAGCCGGTTGAACGGCCGGGCGACCAGCCTGACGCCTCGTCCCCGGAGCGGCTGCGGAAGCGCCATGACGGCGCCGGCGTGCCGCCGCCGGAACCGACGGTTCCGGCCCTCCGGCCTCAGCCTTCCCGCACGACGGCTTCCGCTTCGATCTCGACGGCATAGTCGCCGACCAGCGCCCCCGCGGCGAGGAGCGTGTTCGCCGGGCGGATCTCGCCGAACGCCCGGCCATGCGCCCGCGACACCGGCTCCCAGTCGTCGATGGACCGCAGATAGACGCGGGTGCGCACGACGTCTTCCATCGAGGCGCCGAGGGCGTTGAGGCTCGCGCCGATCTTGTCGAGGATGTAGGTGGCCTGGGCGCCGGCGTCCCCCGGCGCGACCACGCGGTCGCGGCCATGGGTCGCGGTGGTGCCGGAGACGAAGACACGATTGCCCTCGCGCACCGCGCGGCTGTAGCCGGCGAGCGGCTCCCAGACGCTGCCCGACGAAACCCGCAGGCGTTCCGGCCGGCCGGGCACGGCTTCTGCCCTGTAGACCGAGGGCACCTGGCCCAGATGATGGCTGAGATCGCCCGACGCCGTCAGATAGGGTGGCCGGCGGTATTCGTCGCCGCAATCGCCGGGGATCGGCCGGGCGGCGGCGAGCGCGGCGTCGAGCCGCTCGCGGTCCTCGGCATCGAGGGCGAAATCGAAGAGCTTCAGATTGTCGGCCCGGTGCTCGCTCTCGCCGAGCCGCGCGCCGATGATCACGCCCGCCACCGCCGGCTGCTCCAGCACCCAGCGGCTCGCGACATTGGCGATCGAGACGCCGTGGCGCCGGCCGATCTCGGCCGCCGCCGCGAGGATCGTCTGGAGAACGTTCCAGCCCCCGGCGGTATCGATGAAGCGCTTGTACTTCATCCGGCTCCAGTCGGCGATCGCCTTGGGCTCGGGCTGACCCAGCCAGCGATCCGACAGAAAGCCGCCGCAGAGCGTGCCATAGGCGAGAAGGCGCGTGCCCGTAGCGGCGCAGACCTTCGACAACGGGCCGGCGGCGCGGCGGTCGATGAGCGAGAAGGAGACCTGGTTCGAGACCACCGGGATTCCGTCGGCGACCGCCAGGGCCAGATGCGCCGCATCGACATTGGTGAGGCCGATCGCGCCGATCAGGCCCTCCGCCTGCAGCGCCTTGAATTCGTGCAGCGCGTCGAGCCAGGCCGGGTGCTCGAAGGTCCACCAGTGCAGCTGCAGGAGATCGACCCGCTCGACGCCGAGGCGGCTCAGCCGCTCCTCGACGCCCGCGCGCACGATCTCCGGCGTCATCGGCCCCGGCTCCGGGCACCATTTGGTGAAGGCGAGCGGCCTCGGCGCTCCCTCATGACGGGCGAGCAGCCGTCCCGCGATCAGCTCGGCGCTGCCGTAGTGATCGGCCATGTCGAACGTGTCGAATCCGGCATCGGCGTAGGAGCGGAGCGCATCGGCCGCCGCGTCGAGATCCAGCGGCGTGCCGCTCCGCTCGATGTCGGCCACCTGCCACAGGCCGGTGAGGACGCGGCTGATGGACAATTCGGGCGTGAGCGCGAAGCGCTCGGGACGATCGGTCATCGTGGTCTCCGATGGAAGGGGCATTGTACGGGGCGCGGGCGGACTGCCTGCCGCGCCTCGATGGCTCAGATGCGGGTGCGGATGTCCCAGAGCTCGGGAAACAGGCGGACCTTCAGCATCGCCTCGAGATAGGCGACGCCGCTGGTGCCGCCGGTGCCGCGCCGGTAGCCGATGATGCGGGCGACGGTGGTCACATGGCCGAAGCGCCACTTGCGGAACGCATCCTCGAAATCCACCAGCTTCTCCGCCAGCTGGTAGAGGTCCCAATAGGTGCCGACGTCGCGATAGACCGCCAGCCATGCCTCCTCGACCGAGGCGTGCTGCCGGTAGGGCTGGGTGAGGTCTCGCCCCAGATGCGCCTCGTCCGGTGCGAGGCCCCGGCGCTTCAGGAGTTCGAGCGCGACGTCGTAGAGGCTCGGCTCCTTCAGCAGCGTCTGGAGATCGGCATGGATCGCCGGCCGGTGTTCGTGGGGCCGCAGCATGGCGGCGTTCTTGTTGCCGAGGATGAACTCGACCGCCCGGTACTGGTGCGACTGGAAGCCCGACGATTTTCCCAGAACGTCGCGGAATTCCATGTATTCGGCCGGCGTCAGGGTGGCGAGGACGTCCCAGGCCTGGATCAGCTGCACGAAGATCCGGGCGACGCGGGCCATCATCTTCTCGGCCCGGCCGAGCTCGTCCCGCGCGATGGCGGCCCGCGCGCCGCGCAGCTCGTGCAGGATCAGCTTCATCCAGAGCTCGCTGGTCTGATGCTGGATGATGAACAGCGGCTCGTCGTGATGATCGCTCAACGGGTGCTGGGCCGACAGCACCTGGTCGAGGGCGAGGTAGTCGCCATAGGACATCTCGCCCGCCATCGACAGATGCGCGCCGTCCGCCTCGGCGGTGCGCTGGTGCCCGAAGCCGAGCGTGCCGGCCGTTCCCGCGTCGCCGCTCATGTCACGGCCCTCCTGACGTTGAACCGTGGCTCACGCCATTCCTGCGTCCGCAGAACCTCGAAGAGATGCCCCGCGGCGTCGAAGGCGTCGACATGGCGGGTGTAGAGCGGCGTGAAGCCGAAGCGGAGGATGTCGGGCGCCCGGAAGTCGCCGACGACGCCCCGCGCGATCAGCGCCTGCATCACCGCATAGGCGTCGTCGTGGCGGAACGACACCTGGCTGCCGCGCATCGCCGCGTCCCGCGGGCTGGCAAGGCTGACGCCGAGATCGCCGCAGAGCGTCTCGACCCGGGACAAGAACAGCTCGCACAGGGAAACCGATTTCTCGCGGATCGCGGCCATGTCGGTGTCCGCGAAGAGGTCGAGGGCGGCGTCGAGGGCGCTGAGCGAGATCACCGGCGGCGTGCCCGTGAGAAACCGCGCAATGCCCGGGGCAGGCGCGTAGCCGGGATCGAAGGCGAAGGGCGAAGCATGCCCGAACCAGCCCGACAGCGGCTGCACGGCGGCGTCCTGGAGGCTTGGCGCGACGAACAGGAAGGCCGGCGCGCCCGGCCCGCCGTTCAGATACTTGTAGCCGCAGCCGATGGCGAAATCGGCACGGCTCGCCGCAAGGTCCACAGGCACCGCGCCGGCCGAATGGGCGAGGTCCCAGATCGTCAGGGCGCCGTGGCGATGCGCCAGAGCCGTGAGGCGCGCCATGTCGTGGATCCGGCCGGTGCGATAGTTCACATGGGTGAGCATCAGCACCGCGACGTCGTCGCCGAGGGCCGCCTCGACCTCGTCGGGGCCGTCGACCAGCCGCAGTTCGTGACCCTTGCCCAGGAGCGCCGCGAGCCCCTCGGCCATGTAGAGGTCGGTCGGAAAGTTCGCCCGCTCCGAGACGATGACGCGGCGATCCGGCCGCATCGCCAGCGCGGCGGCCAGCACCTTGAAGAGGTTGACGGAGGTGGAATCCGTGGCGACGACGCTGTCGCCGGGCGAGCCGATCAGGCGGGCGATCTTGGCCCCGACCGTCATCGGCAGGTCGATCCACCCGGCGGTGTTCCACGAGCCGATGAGCCCCTCGCCCCATTCCCGCTCGGTGACGGCGCGGACGCGCTCGCGCACCGAATGGGCGAGGACGCCGAGGGAATTGCCGTCGAGATAGATCAGCCCCTCCGGCACGTGAAACCGGTCGCGGTGCGAGGCGAGCGGGTCGGCCCGGTCGAGCGCCTCGGCGTCGGCTCGTTCCGACACGACAGGGCTGTGGCTGCTGACGGTCATGGCGCAAGCGTTCCTTCTCGCTGACGGGCCGGCTCTGGCGCCGATTTCCCCAGATATCGCGACACCACCCGCTTCTCGCCGAGGATGCCTTTCGGCCGCAGCAGCAGGATGGCACAGAGGGCGACGCCGATCAGCACGATCTGCAGGGAGGCGCCCCGTGCCTGCTCCCCGGCCGGAAGCACGGTGCCGATGACCGAGGCCGAAGCCGCCCAGATCGCCCAGACCAGAACCGCTCCGACGATGGCGCCGCGATGGTTGCCAGAGCCGCCGACGATCAGCATCGCCCAGACCTGGAAGGTCATCAGCGGCAGATAGTTCTCCGGCGCGATGAAGCCGATGAAATGCGCCTGCACGGCGCCGCCGAGCGCCATCAGGGCGCCGCCGACCGCGAAGGCCTGGAGCCGGAAGCCGGACGCGTTCTTGCCGAGCGAGACGGCCGCCGTCTCGTCTTCCCGGATCGCCCGCAGCACCCGGCCCCAGGGCGAGGCGCTCAGATGCTCGACGACGAGGTAGGCCGCAAGGAGGACCGCGGCTGTGAGGCCGAGATTGAGAAGGCCGAAGCGGAAGGGATCGTCGGCGCTCGCCGCGAAGGGCCGCGGGATGAAGCCCATGCCGAACGGGCCGCCGGTGATCCATTCGAGATTGAGCGCCGCGAGTTGCACGGTGACCGCGAAGCCGAAGGTGGTGATGGCGAGGTAATCCGAGCGGAGCCGGATGGTCAGCCAACCGAGCCCATAGGAGAGGACGGCCCCCGCGATGCCGGCGGCGATCCAGCCGACGACGATCGGCAGGCCGAAGCCGCCCAGCCGGTCCGCCGCATCGGGCGTCGTGAGGATCGCGGACACATAGGCGCCGACCGCGACGAAGCCGGCGACCCCGACGTTGAACAGCCCGGTCTGGCCCCATTGGACGTTCAGGCCGACGGCGATGATCGCATAGGACAGCGCGATGGTCAGGAAGAAGGCGCCGTAGCCGACGAGGTCGATCATGTCGCCGCCTTTCCCAGAATCCCCTGGGGACGCAGCAGCAGGACCAGCGTGAGGATGACGAAGCCGACGGCGGCGCGCCACTCGGCCCCGACCGTCTGCACCGCGAGTGCCTCGCAAAGACCGACCAGCAGGCCGCCGAGGATCGCGCCCGGAACGCTGCCGATGCCGCCGAGGATCGCCGCGGCAAACAGCGGCAGGAGGAGGTCGAACCCCATATAGGGGCGGATCTGCACGAGGAGGCCCGCCATGACGCCGGCACCGGCGGCCAGCGCGCCGCCGAGGCACCAGACGGTGCGGATCACCCGCCGGACGTCGACGCCCGCCAGCCGCGCCAGCACCGGGTTCTCGCTGACCGCCCGCATCTGCCGGCCGATCGCCGTCCGAGTCAGGAGCAGATGCACCGCGATGACCAGAACGGCGGTGACGCCGAGCATCAGGAGCTGGTCCGGCGTGGCCCGCAGCCCGCCGCCGAGCGGCATCGCGATCTGCAGCTCACGGGTGAAATAGACCGGCTTCGAGGTGAAGACGAATTCGAGCAGGCTGCGAAGGGCCAGCGAGGCCCCGAAGCTCGCGATCACCATGATGATCGTCGCCGAGGCGCGGCGGCGGAACGAGGCGAAGAGCAGCCAGTCGATGAGGATGGCGAGCCCGCCGGTCAGGAGGGCGGCGGCGATTGCGGCGACGGGCAGCATCCAGCCGAAGGAGAACGGCCCGATCGGGACCATGCCGAAGGGCACGGCCGCGACGACGGCCAGCGCCAGATAGGCGCCCCAGGCGATGAACTCGCCATGGGCGAAATTGGCGAACCGCAGGATGGCGTAGGTCAGCGTGACGCCGATGGCGCCGAGGCCGATCATCGAGCCGGCGATCAGCCCGTCGACGATGAATTGCGCATTCATGCCGTCTCTCCCGCCGCGGCGTGGTGGCCGAGGAACATCTCGCCGAGGCGGGGATCCTCCGCGAGGCCTTTGGCGGGCCCCCGATGCACGATCCGCCCGTCGGCCAGCACCAGGGCCGTGCGGGCGACGCCGAGCGCCGCCCGGACGTTCTGCTCGACGAGGACGATGGTGACGCCGAGCCCGTTCACCCGCGCCAGGGTCTCGAACACCTCGCCCACGAGCTTCGGCGAAAGCCCCGCCGACGGCTCGTCGAGGATGATCACCGTCGGCTCGACCAGGAGCGCCCTCGCCGTCGCCAGCATCTGCCGCTGGCCGCCCGACAGCGCACCGGCCGCTGTTGTCGGACGGGCGGCGAGATCGGGAAAGAGGTCGTACATCGCCGCGATGCGCTCTGAGCGCCGGCCCGCCGGCAGGACGCCGGCGCAGAGCTTCAGGTTCTCGTCGATCGTCAGGCTGGCGAAGATGTTCTCCGTCTGCGGCACGAAGGCGAGGCCGGCGCGCACGAGGAGATGCGCGGCAATCCCGGTGATCGGCTTGCCGGCAAGCGTCACCGCCCCGGCATGGATCGGCACCAGCCCGGCGATCGCCTTGACGAAGGTGGACTTGCCGGCCCCGTTGGGGCCGAGGATCGCGACGAAGTCGCCCTGCCCGATGCTCGCATCGATGCCCTTGACGATCGGCAGGTCCGGCTCGTAGCCGGCGACCAGCGCCTCGACGGCGAGCGCAGGAGGGGCCTCGGCGACACTCATGCGGGCGCCCCGCCGAGATAGGCCTCGATCACCGCCGGATCGCGCGAGACATCCTGCGGCGCGCCCTCGGCGAGAAGCCGTCCCGACGCCATCACCAGCACCCGCCCGCACAGCCGCTTGATCATGTCCATGTTGTGCTCGATCAGGAGCACGGTGATGCCACGCGCGTTGATCGCGGCGATCCTGTCGATGATGAAGTCGAGCAGCGACGGGTTCACGCCGGCCGCCGGCTCGTCGAGGAGGATGATGCCCGGCTGCGCCATCATCGCCCGGCCGAGTTCCAGGAGCTTGCGCTGGCCGCCCGACAGCACCCGCGCTTCCTCGCCGGCGAGCCGCGACAGCTGAAGGAATTCGAGCAGTTCCTCGGCGCGCTCGACGGCGGCGCGTTCCTGCCGGCGCACCTCCTTCAGCCGGACGAGATTGCCGAGCAGCGTCTCGCCGGTCTGGCCCTGCGGCGCCGTCAGCATGTTCTCGAGAACCGTCATCCCGGCAAAGGGCCGCGGGATCTGGAAGGTGCGGGCAAGGCCCCGGGAGATCCGCCGGGATGCGGCCTCGGACTGGACCTGAACGCCGCCGATCGCGATGGTTCCGGAGTCGGGCTTGAGGCTGCCGGCGATGAGGTTGAACATCGTCGTCTTGCCGGCGCCGTTCGGCCCGATCAGGCCGAGCATGCCGCCGGGGTCGAGGTGAAACGACATGCGGTCGACGGCCCTGAGCGGCCCGAAGGCGATGGACGCGTCGGTCACCGCGAGCGCCGGAACCAAACCCTGCCGGTTCCCCTGCCCGTTCGCGCCGGACCCTTCGGCCACACGCGACGAGGCGGAGCCGGCGTCGGCCGCCTGCCCGTCGGTGCGTCGGGGTCCATTCTCGGCTGTCATCACCAGCTTCCGGTCAACGCATTTCTGATCTTTGATCAAACTTTACAGCTGAAGCCTATTTCGCTAGCATCCGTTTGACAAGATGCGAAACGAGGCAGGGAGGATGCGTCGTCCCTGCGTCCCGCCCGACCATGACGGCCGGCGGCCTTTTCAGGGACGTTGACCCGACTGCCATGGCCGAACCCTCGAGCGATCCCGGCGCGCCGTCCCGCCGCCCCCAGCCGGGGCGCAGGAACACCCGGGCCCTGTCCATGCTCGCGCCGGTGGAGCGGCACACCGTCCAGCAGCGGGTCTATCTGGAACTGCGGCGCTCCCTGATCGAGGGCCAGTTCGAGGCCGGCGAGGTGATGCGCATCCAGGACGTCGCCTCGCGGCTCGGGACGAGCACGATGCCGGTGCGCGAGGCGCTCGGCCGGCTGGTCTCGGAACAGGCACTGGAGCCGCTGCCCAATCGCTCGATCCGGGTCCCGCTCCTGACGCGCGAACGCCTCGACGACATCGCCGCGGCACGGCGCCTGATCGAGGGCGAGGCCGTCAGGCTGGCGGTGCGGCGGCTCACCGCGGACGACATCGCCACGCTGCGCCGGATCACCCGCGGCTACGACGAGCTGACCGCCGGCGAAGAGGATCACGGCCACCGCGCCATCTACAACCACGCTTTCCACTTCGGCATCTACCGGGCCGCGGGCTCGAAGGTCCTGCTGCCGATCATCGAGAGCCTGTGGCTGCAGTCCGGCCCGTTCATCCGCGCCTCCGCGAGCCTCTATGACGGCGCCGACGGGCTGTCGGCGACCCACCACCACTGGCGGATCATTGCCGCGCTGGAGGAGCGCGACGGCGAGGCGGCCGTTATGGCGCTCGGCGAGGACGTCGAGCGCGCCTTCGAGCTGTTGCGCGACCGGCTCGCCCGCGAGGAAACGGAGACGACGCCATGAGCGACGCGGATGACGGCTTCTCGCTCCATGACCTCAGGGTCGAGGCGATCTGCCCGCCGGGCCGGACGATCTATTGCGGGGCCAAGGCCGGCGACTTCTTCGAGCTTCGCGGCGAGATGCTGCACCTGCCGGAGGGCCAGGGCTTCTCGATCTATTCCCTCGCGGCGGTCCTGCCGCTGCTTGCCGCCAAGCAGCGCCCGACCCACCCGAACGACTGGATGAGCACCGACGCGGAGGTCGCCTGCCCCGATCCCAATTGCCCAAGCCGCCTGCGCATCACGCGGCTCGGCCTGCGCCGCTTCAGCCATGCCGAGACCACCGCGGTCCCCCTGCATCAGCCGGAAGCAACGCCCGCTTTGCCGGACGCCGACGAGGAATGACGATGGAATACGCCGAGCTCTCTGCCGATCACCGCATCTCCCGCGTCATCCGCGGCAACTGGCAGCTGGCCGGCGGCCACGGCGCCGTCGACGCAAGGGAGAGCGTCGAGGATCTGATCGCCTTCGCCGATGCCGGCATCGTCACCTTCGACTGCGCCGACATCTATACCGGCGTCGAGGAGATCATCGGCGCGTTCCGCGAGGCGTATGCGGATCGCCGCGGGCAGGCCGCACTCGACGCCGTCCGCGTCCATACCAAGTTCGTCCCGGATCTGGGCGCGCTCGGTGAGATGACGCAGGCGTCGGTGACGGCGGCGATCGACACCTCGCTGCGGCGCCTGAAGACCGACCGGCTCGACCTCGTCCAGTTCCACTGGTGGGATTATGCGGCGGATGGCTGGCTGGAGGTCGGCGGCTGGCTGACGCAATTGCGCCAGGCCGGCAAGATCCGCAACATCGGCGGCACGAACTTCGACACCGAGCATCTCCTGGCGTTCTGCCGCGCCGGCGTACCGATGGTCTCGATGCAGGTCCAGTATTCGCTGCTCGATACGAGACCCGAGCGAGAGATGGTGGCGGCGGCCGGCGCCAACGGCGTCCAGCTCCTCTGCTACGGGACGGTCGCCGGCGGCTTCCTGTCGGATCGCTGGCTGGGGGAGCCGGAACCCGCCTCCCCGCTGGAGAACCGTTCGCTCGTCAAATACAAGCTGATCATCGACGAGGCCGGCGGTTGGGGCGTCTTCCAGCACCTTCTGGCGACGCTGCGGCGCGTCGCCGACCGGCACGGCACCGACATCGCCACCGTCGCGAGCCGCTGGGTGCTGGACCGGCCGGGGGTCGCGGCGACGATCGTCGGCGCCCGCAACCGCAGCCATCTGCCCGCCAATCTCGCCATCGCCGATCTGAAGCTGGACGCGGACGACCACCAGGCGATCGAGGCCGCGCGCTCGGCGATGCGGGTGCCGCCGGGCGACGTCTACGCGCTGGAGCGCGACCGCGACGGCCCGCACGGCTCGATCATGAAATACGGCCTGAACGGTACGGCGGCATGACGACGGCAGCCCGCACCCTCGGCGAAAACGCGCTGGCGGAGGTCGAGGCGGCGCACGCCTTCTTCGCCGACTGGTTCACCGGCCGGATCCGCGACCCGGCCGTGCTCGAAACGCGCCTCTCCACCTTCGATCCTGCCTTCGTCCGCATCTCGCCCGAGGGCAGGATCGTCACCGCCGCCGACCTCGCCGCGCTGCTCGGCCGGCGGCGGCTCGAGGAGGACGAGGCGTTCTCGATCACCATCGAGGATGGCGGCATCGTCTTCGAGGGGAGCGACGCGGCGCTGGTCACCTATGTCGAGCGGCAGTCCTCGAAGGGCACCGAGACCCGGCGCCGGGCGACGGCATTCTTTCTCGCCGCGCCGGCGGCGCCGAACGGCGTCGTGTGGCGGCATCTGCAGGAAACCATGATGGTTTCAACCCAACCGACGCCGATCGGCGGCCGGTCAACCTGAGGGAAATGGCATGACGACTAGGACGCTTCTTCTATCCTCGGCCCTCTGCGCGGCGTCGCTCCACTTCGCGGCCGGGACCGCCCTTGCCCAGGACTGCACGGTGACCGTCGGCATGGTCATGGAGCTGACCGGTCCCGCCGGCCAGTACGGCCAGGCCGGCGCCAAGTCCGTCGACATGGCCTTCCGCGACCTCAACGAGGCCGGCGGCGTGAACGGCTGCAAGCTCGCGACCGAGACCCGCGACAGCCAGAGCCAGGGCAATGTCGCCGTCGACCAGGCCACCCAGCTCGTCAACGTCCAGAAGGTGCCGGTGCTGATCGGCGGCATCATCTCGTCGGTGTCGATCCCGATCCTCACCTCCGTGACGGCTTCCGCCGGAGTGCCGCAGGTCTCGCCGGCCTCCTCCTCCCCGACGCTGACCGAGCTCGCCCGCGAGGGCAAGACCAACGGTGTCTTCTTCCGCACCATCACCTCCGACGCCCTCCAGGGCACCGCGGCGGCGAAATACGCCATGGATCAGGGCCTCGACAAGCTGGCGATCGTCCACGTCAACAACGACTTCGGCGTCAACATGATGCGCGAGTTCCAGAAGGCCTACGAGTCGCTGGGCGGCAAGATCACCTCGGTGACGCCCTATAACGAGAAGCAGGCGAGCTACACCTCCGAAGCCACCGCGGCGATGGAAGGCGAGCCGGAGGGCCTCTACCTGATCAGCTACCCGGTCGACGGCGCGACCATCGCCCGCGCCTGGATCAGCCAGGGCGGCCCTGCGACGTTCCTCCTGAACGACGGCATGAATTCCACCGACTTCATCGAGGCCGTGGGCGCGCGCTATCTCGACAACGCCTATGGCACCTCGTCCGGCACCAGCCCGACCAAGTCCAGCCAGTATTTCTACGACAACTACGAAGCGTTCTCCGGCGGCATCAAGCCGGACGCTCCGGCGGCCGACCGCTCCTACGACGCGGGCGCGATCGTCGGCCTCGCCATCGCCAAGGCCGGCAAGGCCGAACCCGCGGCGATCAAGGCCGCGATCCCGGAGGTTGTCGATCCGAAGGGCGAGACGGTCTTCGCCGGGCCGGAGGAGTTCAAGAAGGCGCTGGCGCTGATCAAGGAAGGCAAGCCGATCCGCTACGAAGGCGTCATCGGCCCGGTCAACTTCGACCAGTATGGCGACATCACCGGCCCGTTCCGCCTGTGGAAGATCACCGACGGCGCGGTCGTCACCACCGGCGAGATGTCGGCGGACGACGTCACCGCGCTGAAGGACCAGCTGGGCCAGTGATGCGCTGATCGATCGTCGATTGGGGTCAGTGCCTTACATGAGGTTCATCACCTGACGGATCATCGGCTGGCCCGTCGCAGGCGGGGGCGCTTCGCATGTCGCGGAGCGCTCCCGGCTCGCCCCTCTCCAGACATGGCGCCCTATCCCTCCGGCGTCGTCAGCGGCACGCCGAGACGGGCGCGGCGGACGAGCCAGGGGCTGGGGCGGTAGCGCGGATCGCCGTAGAAATCGTGCATCGCCGCAAGGATCGCCAGGATCCGCTTCGGGCCGATGGCATCGCCGAAGGCCAGCGGGCCCTTGGGATAGCCGAGGCCCAGCGTGACGGCGGCGTCGATGTCCTCCGGCGCCGCCACCCGCTGCTGGGCCATCTCGCAGCCGAGATTGACGATGCTCGCCACGATCCGCTGCGCGACGAAACCGGGGCTGTCGTGGATCACCGACACCCCCGTTCCGTCCGCGGCCAGAAGCGCGTGGGCCTGGTCGCGGCAGGCCCGATCGCTGACGACGCCCGTCATCAGGGTACGCCTGCCCCTGCCGGCGAACAGCATGTCGACGGCGACCGTGCGGCACGGGTCGAGCCCCTCCTCCAGGGCGGCCATGCTGGCGTCCATGCCCCATGGCGCGACGAAGCACAGCGCATCGGCCGAGGGGGCCGCGCTCGCCTCGACCTCCGCCCCGGCGCTGGCGAGGATCTGCCGCAGCTCCTCGGACGCAGCCTCGTCGCGGCCGCTCACCCAGACCGGGCGCCGGGACGAGTCGGCAACCGGCAGCTGCGCCTCGTCCACCGGCTCGGCCTTGCCGCCTCGATAGACGTAGAAGCCCTCGCCGCTCTTGCGTCCAAGCAGCCCCGCCGCCTTGCGCTGGGCGCCGAGCGGCGACGGGCGAAAGCGCGGCTCCTCGTAATACTGCCGGTAAAGCGACTCGCTGACCGCCTGGGCGACGTCCATCCCGACGAGATCCATCAGCTGGAACGGCCCCATGTTGAAGCCTGCCGCCTCCACCATGACCCGGTCGACGTCGGCGAAGCCGCAGATGCCCTCGCCGACGATGCGCAGGCCCTCGGAGGTGAAGGCCCGTCCGGCGTGGTTGACCAGGAAGCCCGGCGTGTCGGTGGCGCGGGCCGGCCGGTGTCCCATCCGCCTCGCCAGTGCCTCGAGGCAGGCCACAGTGCCGGGCGCCGTGCGCGCGCCTGCGATCACCTCGACGACCCGCATCAGGGGAACCGGGTTGAAGAAGTGATAGCCGGCGACCCGCTCCGGCCGTTCGGCGGCGGCCGCAAAGCCGGTGACGGAGAGCGAGGAGGTGTTGGTGGCGAGGATGCAGTCCGGCCCGACCGCGGCCTCGAGGGCCTTCAGCACCCCGTGCTTGACCTCCATGCGCTCGACGACCGCCTCGATGACCAGGTCGCAGGACGCAAAGCCGCGATAGGCGTCGGCGTCGGAAAGGACGAGCGGCCGGACGCGTCGGGTCGCCGCTTCGGCCTCGGCCACGCTCATCCGGCCCTTCTCGACCTTGCGCTTCAGCATGTTCTCGACGAAGTCGCGGCCTGCCCGCCCGGCATCGGGCGCGACGTCGGCGAGGATCACGTCGACGCCGGCCTCCGCGGCGATCTGCGCGATGCCGCGTCCCATGGTGCCGGCCCCGACGATGCCGAGCGTCAGCGGCGCGGCGCGGTCGCCGAAAGCAGCGATACGATCATTCATGCGCATTGTTCCCTTGTTGGGGCCGCCTTGTTCGGCCCCCTGATCACGCCCCAGGACCGGGCCCCTCGACCGGGTCTCCCGACCCAGCCGTCGCGCGTCAGCGCCCGGTAAAGCTCGGCTTGCGCTTCTCGAGGAAGGCTCGCATGCCCTCCTTCTGGTCGGCCGTATCGAAGAGCAGCTGGAAGGCCTGCCGCTCCATCAGGAGTGCGGAATCCAGCGGCTGGTCCGCGCCGGCGAGCACCGTCTCCTTGATCTTGCGAGCGGCGATCGGCGGCATGGCGGCGATGGCGCGGGCGAGTTCCAGCGCCCGGTCCAGCGCGGTTCCATCCGGAACGACCTCGGAGACGAGCCCCATCGCCTCGGCCTCGGCCGCACCGAAGGGTTCGCCGGTCAGAAGGATCTTCATCGCCTTGAACTTGCCGACGGCCCGGGTCAGCCGCTGGGTGCCACCGGCGCCCGGCATGATGCCGACCTTGATCTCGGGCTGGCCGAACTTCGCGCTCTCGCTGGCGACGATGATGTCGGCATGCATGGCGAGTTCGGCCCCGCCGCCGAGCGCCCAGCCTTCCACCGCGGCGATCAGCGGCTTCGGGAAGCCCTTGATCGGCGCCCAGAGCCGTTCGAGCCCGCGCAGCATCATCTCCGACGCCGATGCCTCGGCCATCGCCTTGAGGTCGGCGCCCGCGGCGAACGCCTTGGGACCACCGGTGAGGACGACGGCCCTCACCTCTCCGTCGGCGGCGAGCGCGCCGAAATGGGCCGCCAGTTCCTCGCGCAGGTCCGCGGTCAGCGCGTTGCGCGTCTCGGGCCGGTTCATGCGCAGGAGCGCAACGCCATCCTCGTGTCGTTCGAGCTCCGTCGCGGCCATCGCCCGTCTCCCTCTCGCCCTGCGGCGCGCCGTCGTTGACACGGCTCGCCACGTTAGTCACTTTAAGCTTAAACTATATACCGACGACGGAAGCCCGCGCCACCCGTTCGCCGTTGTCTTCTGCCGCTGTGCTCCGCCTCGCTTCCCCTCCAACGTCGTCGGACCCCGCCCATGCAGGACCCCCACTGCCACTCCTCGAGCATCATGGTCGAGCGGCCGGCGGAGACCGCCTTCGAGATCATGGCCGACGGCCTCAGCCAGGGCCGCTGGACGCTCGGCAGCTATGAGCGCCGGGAGATCGAGCCCGGCCTCGTCGTCGGCACGTCGCTGTTCTCGGGCCGGCAGACCTATGTCCGCCTCAAGGTCGACCGCGACAGGCTGCTCGTCGACTACGACGTCGGCCCGAGCATCGACGCCCTGCGGTTCCGCAACATGTCGCGGGTCATCCCCGGGCCGGTCCTGAACATGGGCCCGGAGCAGTGCGTCGTCACGCTCCTGTCCTGGCGCCTCGCCGACCAGAGCGAGGCGGCCTGGATGCAGACCTCCACCTCCCACGAAGCCGAGATGTTCCTGATCAAGGGGCTTTTGGAGCGATGAGGATCTTCTGGCAGAGCTTCATCGACGCGACCGCGAGCCGTCCCTACATGGAGCGGCTTTCGGCCTATCTGAACGCCATCGCCGCCCCCGGCACCAGCGTCCATGTCGCCGGCATCTCGCCGCCCGACCGCGACTTCGGCCGGCTTGCCGAGATGCGCTGCGCGACGGTCGCCGTCGACAACGGCCTTCAGGCCGAGGAGGATGGGTTCGACGCCTACGTCATGGGCCATTTCCAGGATCCCGGCCTCTACGAGCTGCGCTCGGCGGTGCGGATTCCGGTGATCGGCGTCGGCGAGGCGACGCTCCACGCCGCAGCGCAGCTCGGCCGCAGGCTCGGCCTGGTGACCCTCGATCCGGTCTTCGAGGTCTGGCACCTGGAGCAGGCCGAGCGCTACGGGCTCGCCGACCGCATCCGCCACGTGACGGCGATGGCCTGCCGGCCGGAGGATTTCTCCGCGGCCTTCGCCGGAGACGAGACGGCCCGGCAGCGCATGCTCGCCGACTTCACCCGCTGCGCGACACCGCTCGTCGAAGCCGGCGCCGACGTGATCGTGCCGGCCGGCGTCCTGCCGGGGCTTCTGTGCGGCAGCGAGCATGGCTTCAAGGTCGGCCACGCCCCGGTGATCAACTGTGCCGCCATCGGCCTGAAGAGCGCCGAGATGTGGGTGCAGCTGCATCGCATGGACGGCATCGAGCCGAGCCGGGGCCCGAGCTTCGCGCTGGCGCCCGAGCGGGCCAAGGCGGACTTCCGCAGCCTCGTCGCCAGGGGCCGGCCCTGACGTCGTCCGTCTCGCGTGAGCCGGCCACCCGGCCTCACCGCACCTTGATGCCGGCCGCCTCGCGGTCGAAGGTCGTCGGCGTCACGCCGCGCTCGGACAGCTTGAACTTCTGCACCTTGCCGTTCTCGGTGGTCGGCAGCGCCTCGACGAAGTCCAGGTAACGCGGCACCGCATAGTAGGGCAGATTCGGCGCCGCAAAGCTGATGAGTTCGGCGGCACCGAGGCTGGCGCCGTCCTTCAGGACCACCGCGGCCATCACCTCGTCTTCGGCCAGATCCGAGCGGACCGGATAGGCCGCGGCCGCCGCGACGGCGGGATGGGCGGACAGCACCTGCTCGACCTCGAAGGAGGAAATGTTCTCCCCGCGCCGCCGGATGGCATCCTTCAGCCGGTCGACGAAGCGGAAGAAGCCGTCTGCGTCCCGCACCACCCGGTCGCCGGTATGAAACCAGAGGTTCCGCCAGGCTTCGACGGTCTTCTCGGCCATGCGGTAGTACCCGGTCGAAAAGGCGAAGGGCTCGTCCGCCCGCAGGACCAGCTCGCCCGCCTCTCCGTCCGCCACCTCGGTGTCGTCCGCGTCGACGACGCGGGCGGCAAAGCCGGGCCGGACCGTCCCCATTGTTCCGGGGCGTGCCTCGCCGGGCTTCGCCCCGATGACGAAGTTCGTCTCGGTGGAGCCGTAGCCCTCGACGAGACCGAAGCCGAAGCGCTCCTGGAAAGGCACGTGGAACTGCGCCGGGACGCCCGGACCGAGGGCGATGCGGACCTTGTGCGCCCGGTCGAGGGGTGTCGGTGGCCGCGACAGCAGCATCGGCGCCATTGCGCCGAGGAGATAGGTCACGGTCGCCTGGCTCTCGACCAGCGCCGGCCAGAGACCGGAGACGGAGAACCGCCTGCCGACGATCACCGTCGAGCCAGTCAGGAGCGCCTGGTAGACGGTGTTGAGCGCGTTGACGTGGAACAGCGGCAGCGTCGTGTAGAGCCGATCGCCGGCCTGGAGGGACAACAGGTCGGCGGTGTTGGCGCCCCACCAGAAGAGGTTGGCATGCGGGCAGCAGACGCCCTTCGACGGGCCGGTCGTCCCGGAGGTGTAGATGATCGCGGCCGTGTCGCCGGGCTTGACGGCGGCGGCCGGACGGGGATCACCGCCCCCCGGCCAGGCACGGAGATCGCAGCCCAAGTCCAGGCGCGGCGCCTCGTCCTTACCGCCGACGAGCCAGACCGTCTCGACCCCGACATCCCTGAGCGCGATGGTGTCGAGGGCGGGCAGGAAGGCCGCCTCGATGACCAGCAGCCTCGCACCGCAATTCTCCAGGATATGGCGCAGCTGCAGGCCGCGGGACGCGGTGTTGATCGGCACGGCGACCGCGCCGAGCCAGGCGCAGCCGAAGAACGCCTGGAGAAACTCGGCCCGGTTGGAGACGATCAGCGCCACCCGGTCGCCCGCCGCGACGCCCACAGCGGCGAGCGCGCCGGCATAGGTCGCCGCGATCCCGGTCGCTGCGTCGAAGGACCATGTCGGCCCGTCCGGAAAGCTGACGAACGCCGCCTTTCCATGGTGCGCCGCCTGGCGCTCCAGAAGCCGGGGAAGCGCCCGATCGGCGAAGGCAAAACGCTGTCCGAAGTCTGTCGCCGTCATCTGGAACCCTTTCCGCTGGCCGCGTCCCGCCGGCCTATTCGTCTGCGACGTAGCGCTCGATCTGCAGCCGCAGATCGTCCGGGATCGGCATGGCCTTCGGCTTTTCACCGGAGAGATCGCAATAGACGATGGTGTGCACCGCCTTCAGCACGGCATCGCCGTCGCCCTTCTCGGCCGCGATGCGCAGCGTGATCGAGCTGCGGCCGACCGCCTCGACGCGGAGGTCGAAGCGGATCCGGTCGCCGAGTTCGGCCGGGCCGACGAAGTCGACGTTGATCGACACCGCCGGGACGCCCTCCTTGCGATCGATGTGGATCTGCCGGAAGGTCGCGCCGCGCAGGCTGTCGAACCAGTCCTCGACCGTCCAGTTCACCATCTCGACGAGCCGCGGGAAGAAGGCGATGCCGGCCGGGTCGCAGTATCCGAAGCGGAGCTTGTAGACCGACCGGAAGACCTCGCCGCCGGCCGAATGCCCGGCCTCGCCGCTTTCCCCCGACATCACTCGGCCGCCTTGCGCTGGTCCTGGGCCTCGGCTTCGAGGTCATGGGGCCGCGGCCTCGCCTTGCGCTTCAGCTCGATCTCCTGCTCGCGCTTCCTGGAAAGCTCGCGATGCGCCTGGTCGCGGCCGGAGAGATATTGCTTCGGCCAATGCTGGTTGCGCGTGTCGTACCAGGCGGAAGCCTCGCGGGTGAAATACGGGTTCCACATGTGCGGGCGACCGAGCGCCACGAGGTCGGCGCGGCGGGTGTGGAGGATGGTGTTGACCTGCGCCGGCTCGGTGATCGCACCGACGGCCATGACGGCCAGCTTCGGCACGTTGCGAATGGCTTCGGCGAACTGGACCTGAAACATGCGCCCGTAGACCGGCTTCTGCTCGGCGACGGTCTGGCCGGCGGACACGTCGATCAGGTCGCAGCCGGCCGCCGCGAAGGCCTCGGCGATGGCGAAGGTGTCTGCCTCGCTGATGCCGTCCTCCGCCCAGTCCGACGCCGAGACGCGGACCGACATCGGTTTCTCGCTCGGCCAGACCGCCCGCATCGCCTCGAACACCTCGAGCGGATAGCGCAGGCGGTTCTCGATCGACCCGCCATAGGCGTCGGTCCGCTTGTTGGTCAGCGGCGACAGGAAGGAGGCCAGCAGATAGCCGTGGGCGCAGTGGAGCTCGATCATGTCGAAGCCGGCCCGCTCGGCCCGCTCGGTCGCCTGGACGAAATCCGCCGTGATGCGGTCCATGTCGGCCCGGTCCATGGCCTTCGGCTGCTGGCTGACGCCGTCATGATAGGCGAGCGGCGAAGCCGAGTAGAGCGGCCAGTTCAGCGCCTTCTCCTCGAGCGGCATGTCCATCTTCTGCCAGCCGAGCTGGGTCGATCCCTTGCGCCCGGCATGGCCGAGCTGCAGCACCATCTTCGTCGCCGAATGCGCGTGGACGAAGCTGGTGATGCGCTTGAACTGGGCCTCGTGCTCGTCGGTCCACAGGCCCGGACAGCCCGGCGTGATGCGGGCGTCTGCCGAGGGACAGGTCATCTCGATGAACACCATGCCGGCCCCGCCGAGAGCGTGGGAGGTGTAGTGGACGAAGTGCCAGTCGGTGAGGTTGCCGTTCTCGTCGGCGGAATACTGCGCCATCGGCGACATCACGACCCGGTTCGCGACCTCCATGTCGCGCAGCCGGAACTTCGTGAACATCGGCGTCGGCCGGCTCTTGCGATAGTCCTCGCCGGTCTCGGCCAGGACGCGCTCGTAGAAGGCCGTATCGACCTTCTCGACGAAGGCCGGATCGCGCACGATCAGATTGTCGTAGGTGATCGATTTCGCCCGGCACATGACGACCATGGCGAACTGCTCGGGATCCATGTCCCAGGAGCGGTTCATGTGCTCGAACCAGGCCAGCGAGACGTCGGCATTGTGCTGGATGATCTGGCAGGGCGTCCGGCGTTCGTCCTCATAGGCCTTGAAGGCCGCCTCGGCGCTCGTCTCTCCATGCGCCAGCACCGAATCCGACAGCGAGATCGCGCATTCCATCGCCAGCTTGGTGCCGGACCCGATCGAATAATGCGCCGAGGCCTTGGCATCGCCGAGGAGGACGATGTTGTCGTGCCACCACTTGTTGCAGAAGATGCGCGGGAACTGCCGCCAGTTCGAGCGGTTGAGCAGCAGCGGATGGCCCTGCAGCTCTTCTTCGTAGAGCGTCTCGAGGACCGCCTTCGACTGCTCCTCGTCCATGCCGTCGAAGCCGTGGCCGCGCCAGCAGGCGTCGTCCATCTCGAAGATCCAGGTCGAGCGCCCCTCTTCATACTGGTAGGTATGGGCGCAGATGATGCCGTGCTCGGTCTCCCGGAAGAAGTAGTTGAACTCGTCCATCGGACGGGACGAGCCCATCCAGCAGAAGCGGTTCGACTTGATCTGCACTTCCGGCTGGAAACTCTCGCGGAATGCCTCGCGGATGCGGGAATTGACGCCGTCGGAGGCGACGACGATGTCGCTGCCCGCGAACGTCGTCGCGATCTCCTCGGGCGGGATCGTGACGCCGAAATGCAGCTCGATGCCCTCTTCCCGGCAGCGCTGCTGCAGGATCTGGAGCAGCTTCTTGCGCGAAATGCCGGCAAAGCCGTTGCCGGCGCAGCGCATCTCCCGGCCCTGCTTGTGGACGGCGACGTCGTCCCAATAGGCGAACTCGCCCCGGATCCTGTCGAAGGACTTGCGGTCGCGCGACAGGAACTCGTGCAGCGTCTCGTCCGAAAACACGACGCCGAAGCCGAAGGTGTCGTCCGCCTGGTTCTGCTCGTAGATGGCGATCTGCCACTCCGGCCGCGCCTTCTTGGTCAGGAGCGCGAAGTAGAGCCCGCCGGGTCCGCCGCCGATCACCGTGATGCGCATCGCATGAGCCTCCAGTCGAGGATTCGGGAATGATTTATTTTAGGATTAAACTATTTTCAGGGACGCGGTGCAAGGGCGAAGCGCCACGCGGCAAGGCGCCGCAGCCATGGCGAAGAGCCGCGTGGACCGCCTTCGCGGCAGACACGCGGCGCTCCATTCCGGCCAGGTCAGCGACGGCCCGGCACCAGCGCGAGAACCCGCAACGGACTGCCGGAGCCGTGGCGGATCTTCAGCGGTGCGGCGAAGACCAGCGCGCCGCGGGCCGGCAGCCGGTCGAGATTGGCGAGGCACTGCAGGCCGTAGCGGCCCGCCCCGTGCAGGATGAAATGCGCCGGATAGGGTGGGTCGAGATGGCCGCCCTGCCCCGCATCCGTCCCGACGGTCTCCGTGCCGAAGCCGAGGATGTCGCGCTCCTCGACCAGGAAGCGCACCGCGTCGGCGTCGGGGCCGGGCGAATGGGCGCCGTCCTCGCGAAGGTTCAGGTAGCGGTCGGTGCCGGCATGCTTCGACCAGTCGGTGCGAAGGAGCACCCAGCTGCGAGGCGGGATCGCGCCATGCTCGGCTTCCCAGGCCTCGACATGCCGGCGGGTCAGAAGGAAGTCCTCGTCCGCGGCGCTCTCTGCCGAAACGTCGAGCACCACGGCAGGCGCCACCAGCGTCTGCGGGTCGAGGGCGTCGACGGTGGCGTTGGGCAGGTTGCGGCCCGAGATCCAGTGCGCCGGGGCGTCGAAATGGGTGCCGGCGTGCTCGCTGACGGTGATGGTGTTCCAGTACCAGCCGGGTCCGCGCGCGTCGTAGCGCGAGACCTCCTCCATCCGGAAGGGCTGGCACTGGCCGAACTCCGGCGGCAGGACGATCACCGGGAACTCCGGCGTCAGCGTGTGGGTGAGGTCGACGATCGCGACGTCGCCCGACGCCAGGCTCGATGCCAGTCGGGCGAGCAGCTCGACTGCATTTCCGGGACTGTCCGTCACGATCCGAGCTCCCGCTCCAGCGTCTTGGCATCCTCGGCGAAACGCGCCGCGACATCCGCCGCGACGTCGCCGACGAAGCTCTCCTCGATCCCCTCCTGAAGCGCCCTGACGACAGCGCTCGCGATCTGCCGGGGCGCGACCTTCGGCGGCGGCACGCTCTGGTGCCAGTCGTCCTCCACCGGTCCGGTGAAGACGGAGAGGACGCGTACGCCGCCCGGCCGCAGTTCGGCGCGCAGGCATTGCAGCATGGAGAGCCGTGCGGCCGCGGTGGCCGAGTGCACGCCGAAGCCCGGCCAGTTCGCCAGCGCATGCACCGGCAGGACGTCGGCGAAGGCGACGGCCGAGCTCGTCCCGTCGGCGCCGCGCCCGCGCATCGCCGGGCCGAAGCTTGCGGCAAGCCGCTGCAGGCCGAAGACGTTGAGCTCGAACGAGACCCGGGCGGTGGCAAGGCCTGGACCGTCGATCAGCCCGCCCGGCCGGACATGGTCGGCGGTGTTGACGATGATGTCCGTCTTGCCGCCGATCTCGCCGGCGAGCGTTTCCACCGAGCTCGTGTCGGTGAGATCGAGCGGCACGATCTGGACGCGCTCCATGGCTTCCAGTTTCTCGCGGCCGGCGAAGGGCTTGAAGGGATCGGCGATGCCGGCAAAGACCAGACTCGCCTCGGCCTTCACCAGCGCCTCCACCACCGCCTGCCCCGTCGGCGTCCTCGCATCGGTGACGAGCACGCGGCGGAACTTCGGGCTCGCCGTCAGTTCGCGCAGTTCGGGATCGTCGGCCATCGGCGCGCTCCATGTGGTCGGCAGCGCCATCATCACCGCATTGCCGCTCCTGTCGAGTTTCAGCACCATCCGCACGGGGCCGGGCACCGCCACGTCGCGGTGGAGATGGGTGACCACGGACGGCCCGCAGTCGAGCCGCACGAGGCCCACCCGCCAGGGCGTGCGCTCGCGAAAATAGAGGTCGGTCGTGGTGCGGATCGTCGTCTCGGCGATCGCCTCGCCGGCATCCGGCACCGGTTCCACGGCGAGATCGACCGAGAGGCAGGCGGCGCAGGCGTCGCGGGGCGGATAGGCGACGGTGCCGCAGTTCCTGCAGCGCTGCAGCGCGAAGACGCCGCGCGCCGCGGCGCCGACGAGGCCGAGGGCGGCGCGGCTGCGCTCTTGCGGCGGAAGCTGCGGCGGGCGGGTCGGCGCCTGGGGATCCTTCCTCGGCGGCGGACGCAGCGGCTCGCTCATGGCGCGTCGCCTTCGAGGATCACGGCGCCGGAGCAGAGGCCCCGGTCGTAATTGATCATGCCGAAGCCCGAAACAAGCGCGCGCCGCGCATCCGGAACGGGCCGGCTGAGCGACTGGCCGGTCACCTGGCGCAGGGCCTCGACGAGGCCGAGATAGCCACCCGCGGCGCCGGCCTGGCCGGCCGAGAGCTGGCCGCCGGAGGTGTTGTGGGGAAAGCTGCCGTCGTTGGTGAAGGTGTGGCTGCGCACGAAGTCCGGCCCCTCGCCCTTCCGGCAGAAGCCGAGATCCTCGAACTGCATCATCACGATCACCGGATAGTCGTCATAGGTCTCGACGAGGTCGAGCGCGTCCGGCGAAATGCCGGCCACCGCGTAGAGTTCGTCGATGTCCATCGCCCAGCCGCCGCGAAACTGGACCGGGTCGTCCGGGAAGGCGTTGTGCCGCTCGATGGTCGCCAGCGGCCGCGCGAAGGCGAGATCGAGGTCGCGGGCGATGTCGACGGTGGTGACGAGGAAGGCCTCGGCTCCGGCGCAGGGCATCACGCAGTCGAAGAGGTGGATCGGATCGGCTATCGGCCGTGCCTCCAGATAGGCGTCGAGGGTGAGCGGCTTCTTCATGATCGCGTGGGGATAGGTCAGGGCGTTGTCGCGCTGGGCGACGCAGAGCTTGCCGAAGTCCTCGCGGGTCGCGCCGTAGCTGCGCATGTAGTGGTCGGTGAGAAGCGCGAAGGAGCCGTTCGGCCCGCCATAGCCATAGGGGTAGCTCGCATCCTGGGCGAAGCGCGAGAAGGACGACAGCAGCTTGCGGAAGCTGTCCACCTCGTTGGCGTCCCCGGCGACACAGGCGACGATGCTGGCGTCTCCCGCCTCGACGGCCCGCGCCGCCCGGCGCAGCGCGACGACGGCGCTCGCGCCGCCCATCGGGACGGCATCGAGCCAGCGCGGGCTGAGGCCCAGATGCTGGGTGAGGCCGACGGCGCTATCGGGGGCAAGCGAGAAGCTCGAGACCGACAGCCCGTCGAAGTCGCGATGGGAAAGGCCCGCCCGTCCGGCGAGTTCGCAGAGCGCGCGCGCGATCCACCAATGCGCCGTCTTCGTCGCGTAGCGCTCGTAGGGGATCGTCACCGGCACGCAGACCGCGACGTCCTCGTAGCCCCGCCGGGCCTTGCGCCGGATCCGCTTCATCAGACCGACCGCTTCTTCATGGCGCGGGTGTCGATCGCCTCGCCTCCGGCCATGATCCGCGCGACATCCTGCTTCAGCGCACCGCGCTGGATCTTCTCCGTCGAGGTCAGGGGCAGCGCCGAAACGAAGGCGACATAGCCCGGCGCCTTGTAGTATGCGAGCCGCGACAGGGCGTGGCGGACGATCTCCGCAGCAAGCTGCCGTGCCGCCTGCGCGTCGGCGATCCTTTCACGGGCGACGACGAGAGCCGCGACCTCGTCGCCGCGGATGGGATCGGGCGTCGCGGCGACGGCGACCTGCGCCACGGCCGGATGCTCGCCGATGACGCTCTCCACCTCGACCGCGGAGATGTTCTCGCCCGAGCGGCGAATGACGTTCTTCTTGCGGTCGACGAAATGCAGCTGGCCGTCGGCATCGCGGCTGACGACGTCGCCGGTGTGGAACCAGCCGCCCTCCCAGGCGGCATCGGTCGCTTCGGGATCCTTGAGGTAGGCGCGGAAGAAGCCGCGCCTCGGATCCTCGCCCGCCGCGCGCACCAGCAATTCGCCGGGCTCGCCGATCCCGGCCTCGGCCCCGTCGTCGCGGCGGATCGCCACCTCGACGGCCGGCGCCGGCCGGCCGAAGCAGCTCGTGCCGATCTTGCGGGGCTCCTCGTTGGCGATCACCACCGCGCCGGCGCCCGTCTCGGTCATCGCCCAGGCCTCCAGCAGCGGAAAGCCGAAGCGCTCCTCGAAGGGTCCGTGCAGCGTCGAGGGCACGCCCGCCCCGAAGCCGAAGCGCACAGGATGATCGCGATCGGCCGGCGACGGCTCGGCGGTCATCAGCATCGCCGGCATCACACCCAGATAGTGGATGACGCTCGCCTCGAAGGCGCGCACGCTCGACCACCAGCTCCTCGGATGGAACCGGTCGAGAACGGCGATCGCGCCGCCGACGGTCACCATCGCCATCACCGAATAGGCGAGAGCGTTCATGTGGAACAGCGGCAGCGGCGTCAGCATTCGCTCGGGCGGATCGGTGCGAAGCGAACAGAGGCCGCCGATCCCCGCATACCAGTCGCCGGCGCCGAGGAAATAGGCGTTGGTCAGGACGCAGCCCTTCGGCCGCCCGGTGGTGCCGGAGGTGTAGAGCAGCGCGCATTCGCTCTCATGTGGGAGCGTCGCCGTGACGCATGGGCGCGGCGCGACCGGACAGTCCGCATCCGGAGCAACCACGTCGATGGAAGAACCGATGGCGTCGCCGGCCCGTTCGAGGTCACCGATCCGCTCTTCGAGCGAAACGGCCAGGCTGATTGCGGAATGGCCGATGAGATATTCGAGCTCGGCCGCGCGAAGGTCCGGATTGATCGGCACGATCGAGGCCCCGAGCCCGTTCAGCGCGAACCAGTGGACCAGGAAATCCGGCCGGTTGCGGAGCAGGAGGCCGATCCGGTGGCCCGGCCCGTAGCCGGCCGCCCGATAGACGTCGCGGCGGCTGCGCACGCGCGCCAGCATGTCGCCATAGGCGATCTCCTCGGCGGCGATCCCGTAGGCCGCCGCCGTCTCGGGCAGCACCACCAGGAAAGGACGCCCGGGAAACCGGTTCGCCGTCGCCTCGAACCTTGCGAAGACGGTGCCGCCCGCCTCGCCTGCCGGGTCCATCGTCATGATCCCGCTCACACGGATAGCTGAAGATTGCCGCAGGGCGCGTCGAAATCGGCGAGGTCCGGAGCTTCGGCCCGGGGGTGAAACGCCACTCGCCCGGCCGCCGGAAAGCGTCGTCCGCGGCGGCGAAGCCGAGCCGATCCTCGCCCTGCTTCTCCTCGTCCTGCGTCTGGCCGAGAAGTCGCGCCTCGCGGCGGACCGGCGACGCGGCGGCACGTCTCGAGCCGGGCGATGCCCCGCTCGCCATGGACTTCGCCATGGACCGGGCGCACCGGCGCCCTCACGGCTTGCGGATCTGTGGCGTGGCGCGGCATGGCGGCACTCTCCGTTCGCAGGATCGAAACGGGTGGCGGTCGGGCTGCGATTGAATGCTTTAATCTTAAAACATACAAGCCCCAAAATGCGCGACCGTCATCCTCTCGCACTGCCGCAATTCCTCCCGCTCTGCACAAAAAATATGCGCCGGCGAAAATGCCTAGGAACCCCCCTTGGCAAAGCCCCGCACTTGGTCCTTTAATGGTGAAATAATTTTAAGCCTAAAGCAGTCTGGCTGCGTTGCCAGCGGCATGCGGCCCGGTCGATGGGCGACCTTGTGCCAGCGCCCCGATGTCCAATCCGCACCTTGGGAAGCGATCGGATGACCATGAACACCACGAGACGAGACATCCTCAAGCTGGCGGGCACGGGCATCGTGCTGGCGAGCTTCCTGAAGGGCGCGAGCGCCAGCGCCGCCGATGCCGACACGGTGACGATCGCCTACAACGTCAATCTTCCGGCATGGGACCCGACCGTCGGCCCCTCCGCGGTCAACCCGACCATCCAGGCCATCTACCGGTCGGTCTTCGACCAGTATGTCGGCCAGAAGCCGGACCTGTCCTTCGAGCCTGGCCTCCTGACCGGCTGGGGCTGGAACGACGACAAGACCAAGGTCTGGATGGAGGTCCGCGAGGGAGTGAGCTGGCACGACGGCTCGCCCTTCACCGCGCAGGACGTCGTCTGGTCGCTGGAGCGCGCCGGCGACCCCGCCACCGGCAATCCGATCCAGTTCGTCTGGTCGACCATCGGCAACTTCACGATCGACGGCAACCGCATCGAGGCGGACGTGAAATCCTACGAGCCGACGCTGTTCAAGTGGATGGCGTTCCTCACCGGCTACGTCATGCCGAAGGCCTATTTCGAGAAGGTCGGCGCGGAAGGCTTCGAGCGCGCGCCGATCGGCACCGGCCCCTACAAGGTCGACGAGTTCCAGTCGAACGGCTTCCTGCGGCTGAAGGCCAACGAGACCTACTGGGGCGGCAAGCCGGCCTTCGACACGGTGATCTTCAAGTTCGTGCCCGATGCGTCGAGCCGCGTCGCCGAGATCGAGAGCGGCGGCTCGGACGTCACCCTCGAGATCCCCTACGAGGAATACGACCGGCTGACCAAGGGCGGCGGCTTCTCCGGGACGGCGGAGCCGATCTCCGACATCGGCATGATCTTCATCAACGACGTCGAGCCGCTGCTCGACAAGAACGTGCGCCTCGCCGCCCATCACGCCATCAACAAGCAGGCGATCATCGACCGTCTGCTCTCCGGCTACGGCGTCCCGATCGCCACGTTGGAAGCCCCTGAATATCTCGCCTACGACCCGTCCATCACGGTCGCCTACGATCCCGACATGGCGATGAAGCTCCTCGCCGACAGCGGCTTCTCGCCGGACAATCCGGTCAAGGTGACGATCCAGACCACCCGCGGGTTCAAGCCCAAGGATTACGAGATGATCCAGGCGATCGTCGGCATGTGGCGCAAGGTCGGCATCGAGGCGGAGATCGAGGTCTACGAGATCGCCAAGCACTACGAGCTGCGCGCCAACGATCAGCTGGCGCCCTTCGCCTTCTACAACTGGGGCAACGCCATCGGCGATCCGGCGACGTCGACGGGCTTCGCCATGTTCGGCCCCTCGCCCCATTCGGTCTGGGACACCGACGACCTCGATGCCGAGATCGGCCCGCTCTGGAACGAGAAGGACGAGGACAAGCGCATTGCCGGCTGGAAGGCCGTCAGCCGCACCATCGCCGACAACGGCTACGTCATCCCGCTCCTGCAATATGTCCAGCCGATCGTCTTCCGCGACGGCCTGTCGGTGGTGCCGAACGGGTCCGGCGCCCTGCAGGCGACGCTGGTCGCACCTGCCAGGGCTTGAGCGGCACGATCGAACCCCGCCAGGAAGAACGGTCGAGCTGACGACGCCCATGCTCTCCTCCCGCGCCCTTCGGCAGATCGTCTTCGCCATCGTCACGCTGTTCGGCGTCGCGGCGGTGTCGTTCGTCCTGCTGCGGGTCGTGCCCGGCGATCCCATCGCGATGATGATCGCGCCGGGGGCGAGCACCGAGGACATCGCCCGGCTCCGGGCGGCCTACGGCCTCGACAAGGGCCTTTTCGCCCAGTTCGTCATCTGGCTCGGCCATGCCCTCACCGGCGACTTCGGAACCTCGATCTCCATGCGCCAGGACGTGGTGCATCTGATCGCCGGCCGGCTGCCGGCGACCATCGAGCTGACGCTGACGGCGCTCGTCATCGGGCTCGTCCTGGGGATCGGCGCCGCCGTCGCCTCGACCCTCGGGACCCGGCGGCTGGTCGGCAGCACCGTCGACAACGCCAACGGCATTCTCCTCGCGGTGCCGGACTTCGTCTGGGCGCTCGCCTTCGTCCTCCTGTTCGGCGTCGCCTGGCCCATCCTGCCGATCTCCGGGCGTGTCGACCCGCGCCTGCCGATCGATTTTGCGACCTCCTTCCTTCTGATCGAAGGCCTGCTCCGCCTGCGCCTCGACATCGCCGGCGACGTCCTCGCCCACATGATCATGCCGGCCATGGCCCTCGCGCTGCCGCTGGCGGCGGTGATCCTGCGGGTGCTGAAGGGCGCGCTGGAGAGCGAGGCGCTCCAGGACTACGCGCTGCTCGCCCGCATCCGCGGCGCCTCGCGCCTGCGGGTGACGCTCCGCGAGACGCTGCGCAACGCCATGATCCCGACGCTGGCGCTCACCGGGGTGCAATTCACCTTCCTGTTCGGCGGCACGGTGATCGTCGAGCGGATCTTCGCCTATCCCGGCATCGGCAACCTCGCCATCGATGCGGTGATCAACCGCGACCTGCCGCTGGTCCAGGGGCTGATCCTGACCTTCGGGCTGATCTTCATCCTGATCAACCTTGCCGTCGAGGCGAGTTTCGCCCTCCTCAATCCGAGGCTGCGGCATGGTTGAGCGGGCCCTCCCCGAAGTCCCCCGGCTCGGCGGCTCGGTGGCCCGCCGGGGCATGCCGTCCTGGCTGAAGAGCCTTCGCCGCGAGCCGCGGGTCGCCATCGCGGGCGGCTATCTCCTGCTGTTGCTTCTCGCCGCGATCTTCGCGCCGCTGATCTCGCCCCACGATCCGCTGGAGCAGGATCTGATGCTCAACACGCTGCCGCCGGCCTGGAGCGCGGGCGCCGAGCCCGGCTACCTGCTCGGCACCGACAGCCTCGGGCGCGACATCGCCTCCCGGCTGATCCACGGCGCCCGCGTCGCCCTCACCGTGGCGATCGTCGCGGCGCTGGCCGCCGGTGCCTTCGGCACGGTGCTGGGCCTTCTCGCGGGCTATTTCGGCGGCTGGGTCGACGCGGTCGTCTCGCGGCTGATCGACATCTGGATGGCGTTCCCGCCCGTCCTCCTGTCGATCCTCCTCGTCGCGATGATCGGGACCGGCCTCTCCTCCGTCATCCTCGCCATCGTGATCATCGACTGGACGCGGTTCTGCCGCGTCGTGCGCTCCGAGACGCTCCAACAGACCCGGATGGACTACGTCGATGCCGCCGTCGTCCTCGGCCGCAGCCGCTGGACGATCCTGACGCGGGAGGTGCTGCCGAACGTCCTGCCCGTCGTCCTGGTACTCCTCAGCCTGGAAATGGGCATCGCCGTGATCGTCGAGGCGGTGCTGTCCTTCGTCGGGCTGTCCGTCTCCTCCGACATGCCGACCTGGGGCGGCATGATCGCCGAGGGGCGGCAGATCATCTATCACGGCTGGTGGGTCATGGTGTTTCCGCTCGCCCTGCTCGTCCTGACGGTGCTCGCCTTCAACCAGCTCGGCGACGGTCTGCGCCGGCTGACCGACCCGGTGATGCGGCGATGAGCCCGGCGCTGCTCTCGATCGCCGGCCTGTCGGCACGGTTGAAGCGGCCGCCGCACGCGCCGCTCCTGCGCTCGGTCGATCTCGAGGTGGCTCCCGGCGAGGTCCATGGCCTCGTCGGCGAGAGCGGCGCCGGCAAGTCGACGATCGGCAAGGCGATCCTCGGCATCCTGCCCGGCGCGATCGAGCTTGCCGGCGGCACGATCCGGTTCTGCGGCGAGGACCTCCTCGCCATGCCGGCCCGCCGGCGGCGGGAGATCCTCGGCTCGCAGATCGCCCTCATCCCGCAGGATCCGATGACCTCGCTCAACCCGTCGCGGCGGATCGGCGACCAGCTGACCGACGGGCTGCGGCTGAAGCGCGGGCTGAAGGGCAAGGCGCTCGAGGACAAGGCTTTGTCGCTGCTGCAGGACGTCCAGATCAACGATCCGCAAGCGGTGCTCCGGCGCTATCCGCACGAGCTGTCGGGCGGCATGCGCCAGCGCATTCTGATCGCCGCGGCCTTCTCGCTGGACCCCAGGCTGATCATCGCCGACGAGCCGACGACGGCCCTCGACGTGACGGTCCAGAAGGAAGTGCTGCGGCTGATCCGGGCCATGCAGGCGAGCCACGGCACCGGCGTCCTTTTCGTCACCCACGACCTCGGCGTCGTCGCCCAGATCTGCGACCGGGTGACGGTGCTCTATGGCGGCATGATCGTCGAACAGGGCGCGACGGCCGACGTCCTGGCCGCCCCGTCGCACCCCTATACGGCGGCCCTGATGGCAGCGAGCCCGCGGCACGACCGGGCCGGTAGCGGCATGCAGCCGATCCCCGCCGGCCTCACCGCGGCGCTCCAGGGCGAGCTCGCCCGCCATGGGCTGGAGCGAGCGACCTATGCTTGACCCGCAAGCTCCCATCCTGGTCGAGGCCGACGGCGTCGAACTCGAACTGCCGGACATGAACGCGGCCCGTGCCTTCGGGCGGCGACCGCTGACGCGCATCCTGCATCCGGTCTCCCTTTCGATCCGCCGGGGCGAGATCGTCGGCATCGTCGGCGAATCCGGGTCCGGCAAGAGTTCGCTGGGCCGCGTCCTGCTTCGCCTGCACCAGCCGACGGCCGGCCGGCTCGCCTTCGACGGCGTCGACATCACCCATGCCTCGCAGGACACGCTGCGCCCGCTGCGCCGGCGCATGCAGATGATCTTCCAGGATCCGCAGTCGTCCCTCAATCCGCGCCGGCGCATCCGGTCGATCGTCGCGGCCGGCCTGGCGCTGGACGCCGGGCACCGGGGCGAGAGCCGCGACGGCGAACTCGTGCGCCTGATGGGTGCCGTCGGGCTCGATCCCGCCCTCCTCGATCGCTTCCCGCACGAACTGTCCGGGGGCCAGCGCCAAAGGGTCGGAATCGCCCGGGCGATCGCCACCCGGCCGGACTTCGTCCTCGCCGACGAGATCGTCTCCGGCCTCGACGTCTCGACGCAGGCCCAGGTGCTGGCGCTGCTGCGGCGGCTCGCCGGCGAGCTTCACCTCGCCCTCGCCTTCATCAGCCACGACCTCTCGGTGATCCGCAACCTCTGCGACCGGGTGGTCGTCATGCGCGCCGGCCGGATCGTCGAGGAGGGATCCTGCGCGGCGCTGTTCGACAACCCGCAGGCGGACTACACGCGCCGGCTCCTCGACGCGATCCCGCCCCTCGTGCCCGACCCGCACTGGCTGGGACGACCGCCCCCCGGGGCGGCACCGACGGTGCGAGCCGCCGGATGAACAACGCCGGCGGCCTCCACGGCCGCCGACGAGCCACGCTCCCGAGACAAAAGTCCATCGAAGCGAAAGGGAATCCTTCATGCGAACTGCCCTGAGACTTGCCCTCGCCTGCGGCCTTTTGGCCCTTTCGGTCGGCGCCAGCCGCGCCGACGAGGTCACCCTCAACGCGGCGCACTTCACGCCTGCGCAGAACTCCTTTGCCCAGAGCTTCCTGAAGTTCGTCGACAAGCTCAACGCCGCCGGCAAGGGCGTGGTGCAGATCAAGGTGCGCGGCGGGCCGGAGGTCATCCCGCCCGGCCAGCTGGGTCTCGCCCAGAAGAACGGCCTGATCGACATGATCAACGCACCGGCCGGCCAGTATCTGGAGATCGTGCCGGAGGGCGAGGCGTTCTCCGCCTCGACAAAACTTCCCCAGGAGATCCGCGAGAACGGCGGCTGGGACCTGATGCAGAAGATCTTCGGCGAGAAGGGCAATGCCCATCTCCTCGCCCATGTCGACGCCGGAACCGGCTTCAACATCTTCACCGTCGACGAGCCGACCCGCTCGGAGGACGGCAGCATGGAATGGAGCAGCCTGAAGATCCGCTCCTCGCCACTCTACCGGCAGTTCTTCGAGACGCTGGGCATGACGGTGATCGTGCTGCCGCCGGGCGAGGTCTACACGTCGCTGGAGCGCGGCGTGATCAACGCCAACGCCTATCCGGTCTTCGGCTACAAGTCCTTCGGCTGGGACAAGTTCACCAAGTGGCGGGTCGATCCGAGCTTCTTCCAGACCGACGTCCTGATCTCGATGAACAAGAGCAAGTGGGACTCCCTGTCGCCCGAGGCGCAGAAGATCCTGACGGACGTCGCGATCGCACACGAGCAGGAGAGCCTCGAGGCGATCCGGACCGAGAACCAGCGCCAGGCCGACGAGATGGTCGCCGAGGGTCAGAAGGTCTTCGAACTCGAGGGCAAGGGCCGCGAGGAGTTCCTCGCCAAGGCCGCCAAGGCGAGCTGGGACCGGATGGAGACCCGCGACCCGACCTACGTTCCCGAGCTGCGCAAGCACTTCCAGAACTGAGACCCCAGCAAGACGGCACCGCCGGCGCTCTTTCCGCGCGCCGGCGGCACGATGGAGCACACCCCGGGCATGCAGAACTTCTTCAAGGTCGTCGGCTGGGCGAGCTTCGCCCTCGCCACGCTGGTCAAGCTGATGCTGGCCGCGATCGTGGTCGAGGTCGTCGCCGACGTCGTCCTGCGCAACCTCAACTACCGGCCGATCGCCTGGGGCGTCTCGGCGACGGAGTACGGCCTGCTCTACGCCGCCTTCCTGCCGATGCCGTGGCTCGTCCGGATCAAGGGACACGTCTTCGTCGAGTTCCTCAGGCGCGCGCTGCCGGCGGGCGGCCGGGTCGTCCTCGAAAAGCTCGTCTATGCCCTGTGCATCGGCCTGTGCCTGTACCTCACCTACTTCGCCTTCGCCTCGGCCCTGGAGGCGCTGAACACCGGCGCCTACGAGACCAAGACCTTCGACATGCCGAAATGGCTGATCTTCCTGCCGATCGCCATCGGCTTCTTCCTCTCGGCGCTGGAATGGCTGCGATACCTGGTCGGCCACGACAGTCTCTACAATGTCGACCCGCTCGAGCGCGAAGGGCTTTAGACCATGGACTGGCTGTTTCCCTTCGCCCTGATGGTCGGCCTGATCCTGTTCTTCATGGGTCTGGGCCTGCCCGTCGCATTCGCCTTCTTCCTCGTCAACATCATCGGCCTGTTCCTGTTCTTCGGCGGGTCGGCCGGCGTCACCCAGATGATCGCGAACTTCTCCGACGCGATCGCCAGCTACTCGCTGGCACCGCTCCCGCTGTTCCTGATCATGGGCAGCCTGTTCTTCCGCTCCGGCCTCGGCGACGGCGTCATGCACGCCCTCGACCTGTGCATCGGCAACCTGCGGGCCCGCCTGTCCTACGTCGTCCTCGCCGGCGGCGCGGTGTTCTCGGCGCTGTCGGGATCGAGCCTTGCCAATACCGGCATGATGGGATCGCTGATGGTCCCCGAGATGCTGAAGCGGAACTACAAGCCGAAGATGGCCTACGGGCCGATCCTCGGCGCCGGCAGCCTGGCGGTGATCATCCCGCCGTCCTCGCTCGGCGTCCTGCTCGGCTCGCTCGCCAACATCAATGTCGGCGCGCTGCTCATCGCCGGCGTCCTGCCGGGCCTCCTGCTGACGGTGATCTTCGCGCTCCTGATCTACGTCCAGACCCGCATCGATCCGGACTGCGCGCCGCTCTATCCGGTCGACGACATCGGCTTCGCCGCGAAAGCAAAGGCGGTCGCCATCAACATCGTGCCGATGGGCGTCATCATCTTCCTGGTGGTCGGGACGATCCTGCTCGGCATCGCGACGCCGACGGAATCGGCCGCTCTTGGCTGCGCGGGCGTCTTCGGGCTGCTCTTCGCCTATCGCCGGTTCAGCTGGGCCTCCGTCTGGGCGGCCCTCGACGATGCGATGAAGGTCACCGCCATGACCTTCCTGATCATCTCCGCCTCGACGACCTTCGCCCAGGTCTTCGCCTTCTCCGGCGCGAGCTTCGGCTTCATCTCCTTCGTCACCGGCTTCGACCCCGGCCCCTACACCTTCCTCGCGATCATGGTGCTGGTGATCCTGATCCTCGGCATGTTCATGGACCAGGTGTCGATGATGCTGATCACCCTGCCGATCTTCCTGCCGATCGCCAACCACTTCGGCTTCGATCTCGTCTGGTTCGCGCTCATCCTGCTGCTCGCCTACGAGGTCGGCTTCACGACACCGCCCTTCGGCCTCCTGCTGTTCGTGATGATCGGCGTCGCGCCGCCGGGCACCACCTTGAAGACCGTCGCGCTGGCGGTGGCCCCCTACATGGTCTGCACGTTGCTCCTGATCGTCCTGATCATCGTGTTCCCGAGCCTCGCGCTGTTCCTGCCCAGTCTGTTGTGAGGCCGCCCGTGCGATTTTCCTATCTGGTCTTCTTCACCTCGGACGATGCGGCCTGCCGGGTCTCAGACGACGACCGCGGCAGCGTCCGCACGCTCCTTGCCGCGGTGCCCGGTCTGGAGCGCGCGCGGCTCTACACCCCCGAGACCGCATCGGACCTCTACAACGACGACGGACATCCGCCCGCCTTCGGCATCCAGCTCTATTTCGGGGAACTTGCCGATCTGGAGGCGGCGATCGGCAGCGGCGGCGTCCTGCGGCCGCTCGCCGAGCCCGGCGCCCTGCCGAGCCTTGCCGGGGCAGAGGCGACGCAGCAGGCGATGGCGGTGCGCAGCTTCGCCGTTCCCGAGCCGGCGCCGCCGACGCCGACGGCCTGCAGCTACGTCGTCCATTATCCGGGGCCGGCGATGGACACCAACGCCTGGCTGTCCCACTACATCGCCCACCACCCGCCGATCATGCGGCGGTTCCCGGGCGTGCGGGAGCTAGAGATCCTGACCCGGATCGACTGGATCGACGCGATGCCCTGGCGCCGCGTCCAGCACCTCCAGCGCAACCGCATCCTGTTCGACAGCCCGTCCGCGCTGGAAGCCGCGCTCCACTCGCCGGTCCGCCACGAGATGCGGGCCGACTTCTCCGAGTTCCCGCCCTATGAGGGCGGCAACCTCCACTATCCGATGGCGACGGAAGATGTTCCCGCCCCAGCCGCAGAATGACGATCCGGGCGCAGGAAACCGGCCGCAATCCTGTTCCCGTCGCGCCTCCTCGCGCGGGTGCTATTCGTCGGCCTTGTCGAGCACCAGACGGGGAAACTGGGCCAGCGTCACGGTCCAGCGGTCGAAGAGATCGCCGAGCCGCTCCCTCGTCAGGTCGATCGACGAGGCGTTGAGTTCGACCACCGGCATCCCGGTCTCGGTGAGATAGGACTTGTTGTAGGCGCCGGTCGCGTTCCAGCGGTTGATGAGGTCGAGGCCGATCCCCGCGCCGTCCCAGATCGCGTAGAAATTCAGCGTCAGGCAGTCGGTGTTCCTGCTGCAGTCGAGGAAGAACAGCTGGTAGGCCGTGCCGTTGATGTCACCGGTGATCACCGGATCGCCGGTCTCCGTCTTCGTCAGCTCCGCCTCTCCATAGCCCTGCGCCACGTCCAGGATCGCCGCCAGGTCGTTGCGGCCGATGGCGTTCTCCGCCGGCCCCGCCTCGGCCGCGAGGGCCACTGGGACCGGCAGGGCCGCGAGAAGGGCCAGGGATGTGGCGGTTGCGCGCAGTAGCTGCGCCGGACGGTCGAGCATATCGGATTCCATGTCGTCGATGTGTCACCGGAGGCTGCGGCCCCGCCGCGGCCAAAGCAAGACGCGGAGCCCGCCGCGGGCAGATTCGTAAGCCCCCGTGGCGGTTCTGCACCGCAGCAACCGTTGCGCCCCAGATCTTGCGTCCCGCTGCGGAAGACCGGCGAGACGTGACGTCATCCTGTCGCAAAAGCCCTCGATGTGCCCCCAGTCCGCCCCCGTGCCGACTGCGACAGCAACGTCATCGACGCAGCAACTTTTTGCGTCTGCCCCGACTGGCGCCCGCACTTGCTCATATCGTCGGCCCCGGTCTTCGACCGGCGCCAAGGGTTTACCGCTCCAGCGCCGCGCGAGGTCGATACCGGCGGTCCGGGAGTGAACTCCCAGGCCGCCTGTCTCATCCCTCGCCCGGCTGGCGACCGATCAACGCGAACCATCCGTCCTCGTCGATCACCTCGACGCCGAACTCCGTCGCCTTCGCCAGCTTCGAGCCGGCGCCGGGACCGGCGACGACGAGATCGGTCTTCTTCGACACCGAGCCCGCCACCTTCGCCCCCAGCGCTTCGGCCATGGCCTTGGCCTCGTCGCGGGTCATCTTCTCGAGCGACCCGGTGAAGACGACGGTCTTGCCGGCCACCGGCGAGGACGCCGTCTCCGCTGCCGTCGGGCGATCGTTGGTCGTCGTCACGCCCGCCTCGACCAGCGCCTCCACCGCCTCGCGGTTGTGCGCCTCGCCGAAGAACTCGATCAACGACGCCGTCGCCACCTCGCCGATGTCGCGGTCGGACTTCAGGCGATCATAGAGCGGCCCCGGCGCCTCTGCCCGTGCCGCGCGGATCGCCTCGCAGAGCCCGGCGGCATCGCCGAAGCGCTCCTTCAGCGCCGCGCGCTGGTTGGCCTTCAGCCCGGTCGCCGGGTCGCGGAAGGGATCGTAGGCCGCATCGTCCAGCCTCTCGTCGCCGACGGCCAGCAGCGCCTCGAAGCTGCTCTCGCCGACGAAGGGCGTCTCCTTCAGGCGGTGCCAGGCCGCGCCCGGCTGCTCCGCCGCCGCCCTGTCGATTCCGGCCAGAAGGTCGGCGACGTCGTCGAAGTGCCGCGCCAGCGCCTTCGCCGAGGTCTCCCCGATGTGGCGGATGCCGAGGCCGAAGATGAAGCGGTTCAGCGCCACGGTGCGGCGGGCGTCGATCGCCGCCAGGAGATTGTCGATCGCCTTGGAGGTCTCGGCCTTCTTGGCCGGCTTCTCCGGCTCGGCCATCCCCTGCGAACGGCGCCGCGCCTCCGACACCTCCCGGCGCCGGGCCTCGATCGCCTCGCGCAGCGGTTCGAATGTCAGGGAGAAGATGTCCGCCGGCTGGCGCACGAGCCCGGCGTCGAACAGCGTCTCGATATAGGTCTCGCCGAACCCCTCGATGTCGAAGGCGCCGCGCGAGACGAAATGCTTCAGCCCCTCGCGCCCCTGGGCCGGACAGGTCAGCCCGGCCGTGCAGCGGCGCTTGGAATCGGGGCGCCCGGTGCGCGGATTGACCTCGCGGACCGCCTTCGAGCCGCAGACCGGGCAGTGGTCGGGAAAGACGTAAGGGTCGGCATCCTTCGGCCGCTTCTCCAGGACGACGTCGAGCACCTGCGGGATGACGTCGCCGGCGCGCTGGATCAGGACCGTGTCGCCGATGCGGATGTCGCGCCCTTCCCGGATCGGCGCGCCGTCGGAATCCTTGCCGGCGATGTAGTCCTCGTTGTGCAGCGTCGCGTTGGAGACGACGACGCCTCCGACCGTCACCGGCTTCAGCTTGGCGACCGGCGTCAGCGCGCCGGTACGCCCGACTTGGATGTCGATGTCCTGAAGCAGCGTCGTCGCCTGTTCGGCCGGAAACTTGTGGGCGATGGCCCAGCGCGGCGAGCGCGAGACGAAGCCGAGGCGCTTCTGCAGGCCCAGATCGTCGACTTTGTAGACGACGCCGTCGATGTCGTAGCCGAGATCGGCCCGCTTCTCCTCGATCGCGTGATAGTGCGCGATCAGGCCTTCGATCGTGTCGAAGCGCCGCATCAGCGGATTGACGGAAAATCCCATCCTGCCGAGGGCGGCCACCACCTCGGTCTGGGTGTCGCCCGGCACCTCGCTGACTTCGCCCCAGGCATAGGCGAAGAACTTCAGCGGCCGCGACCGCGTGACGCCCGCATCCTTCTGGCGCAGCGACCCGGCGGCCGCATTGCGAGGATTGGCGAACTGGCGGATCTTGGCGGTTTCGGCATCGTCATCCGCCTCCCCCTCCGGCTCTGCCAACCCGGGGCTTTCCGCAGGAGCTATCGCGTCCACCTCCTCTTCCGCAGCCTCCGCGACGGCCGGCTCGACGCCCGCCGCCAGCCGCTCGTTCAGCGCGGCGAAGTCGGCATGGCTCATATAGACCTCGCCGCGCACCTCGAAGACCGCCGGGCGGATGCCGCTGAGACGGTGGGGGATGTCCTCGATGGTCAGAGCATTGGCGGTGACGTCCTCGCCGACGGTGCCGTCGCCCCGCGTCGCCGCCGAGACGAGCCGCCCGTCCTCATAGCGCAGCGACAGGGACAGCCCGTCGATCTTCGGCTCCGCGGTGATCGCCAGCGGCGCGTCGTCGGCGAGCTTCAGGAACCGGCGGACCCGTTTCGCGAAGTCCTCGACGTCGTCGTCAGAGAAGGCATTGTCGAGGGAGAGCATCGGGATGGCATGGGTGACCTTGGCGAATTTCGCCGATGGCGCCGCGCCCACCCGGATCGAGGGCGAATCCTCGCGAACCAGGCCGGGAAACCGCCGCTCGATGGCGCCGTTGCGCCGGCGCAGGGCATCATAGGCGGCATCCGAGATCGTCGGCGCGTCGTTCTCGTGATAGCGCCGATCGTGGCCCGCGATCTCGGCCGCCAGCCGCTTCAGCTCCTCGGCGGCCTCGGCTTCGCTCAACGCTTCGACCGGCCGCTCCGCAATCCTCGCCATCGCTTCCAAACACTCCTGCGCCTCAGGGTCTTCTCAGAGCCACTCCGGCTGCGGCAGGTCAAGCGCCAGCACCCGCTCGGCCATCTTGCGCCGCACCGGGGGCAGCATCGTCGCCATCGGCATGGCGTATTTCAGGAACGAGGCGATGTGCGAGGGCGGCTTGGCCAGCATGTCGGTCATCTGGCGGGTCTCTTGCATGACGCTTCTGACCACCGGCAGGCGCTGCGATTCGTACTCCGTCTCGCGGTGCTCGCAGAAGAGGTGGGCGAAGGTCGCGGCGTCCGCGATGCCGAGATTCATGCCCCGGCCACCGACCGGGGAATGGACGTGGGCCGCATCGCCTGCGAGGAACACCCAGCCCCGCGACATCCGCTCGGCATGGCGGAAGGACACCCGGAAGGTCGAGCGCCAGGTCACCGAGGCGATGCCCCCGACGGCGGCGACCAGCGCGTCGGGCGAATCGTGGAAGCCGATCAGCCGCGCCCGGTCCTCTCCCATCGGCAGGAGTGCATGGGACGTGCGCTCGCCCGAGCCGATGGAAATCCGCCCCCGGTGGGGATCGATCGGCGCCTCGAAGATCACGTCGGCGAGCGCGAAAACGCCGGGATAGCCTTTCCCGCTCCAGGGCACGCCGAGCTCCTGGCGCACCTTCGAATGGCTGCCGTCGCAGCCGAGGATCGCCGCGGCCGCAACCTCTTCCCCGGTGGAGAGCGTCGCGCTCGGGCGGTGGGTCTCACCGACGGCGACGAGCCCGACATTCCACTCGACGGCGACCTGCCGCTGTCCCAGCCAGTCGATCATCAGGCGCTCGGTCCGGCCCTGGGGCAAAGAGAGCATGAAGGGATGGGGCGTGCGGGCCGACTTGAACGACAGAGAAAGAACCGTCCGGCCATCGATGACGACGTCGCTCCCGGTGATCGTCGTGCCGGCTGCGAGAAGGGCTTCGCGGAGGCCTGACGGTGCGAGGATCGCCAGCGTCGTCGGATTGATCGCCAGCGCCCGCGATTGCTCGGCCGGCGTCGGGCCGTCGCCGGCATCGACGATGCGCACGGCGACGCCGCGCCGGGTCAGCTCCACCGCGGCCGCCAACCCCACCGGGCCAGCTCCGGCGATCAGCACCGTTCCGTCTCGCGCCATGTCGGGCTCCCCCCAGAGTTCTGCCTCAACGCGCCGTCTCGCCCCGATGGATGAGCGAGCCGGCCGATCCTCGGCGACGCGGCGTTCCGAACGCTCGACGCAGATCTTGCCCCGGACTCGTCGCCTCCTCAAGTACGGTGACGAATGCTAAGGGCGCGTTTCGACGGGCGAAAAAGCGCATCCCCCATCGACGGCGAGACCATCGGGCGTTGATCTTTGGCAATCGCGCGCCGATCGGGGGCGATCAGGCGATCATTCCCGGCGGCGTTCGCGGGACGCTCAGGCCGTCAGCGTCCGATCAGCCGCGCGGCGGCGGCGCGCGCCTCTTCCGTCACGCTCTCGCCGGCGAGCATGCGGGCAATTTCCTCGCGCCGACCCTCGGTGTCGATCGCCGCGACACGGGTGGCGACGCGGTCCTCTTCGGCCCCGGCGACGCTGGCCTTGGAGATCAGGAGATGGGTCGAGGCGCGCGCCGCGACCTGCGGCGCATGGGTCACCGCGAGCACCTGCACGGTTCCGGCGAGACGCGCGAGGCGGCGCCCGATGGCGTCGGCGACGGCGCCGCCGACGCCGGTGTCGATCTCGTCGAAGACCAGCGTCGGGGCCGAGCCGCGATCGGCCAGCGCCACCTTCAGGGCGAGCAGGAAGCGCGACAGCTCGCCGCCCGAGGCGACTTTCATCATCGGGCCGGCGCGCGTGCCGGGATTGGTGCGCACGTGGAACTCGGCGGTGTCTATGCCGGAAGCGTCCCGCCGCTCCGGGTCACGCTCGAGCGTCACCATGAAGCTCGCGCGCTCCAGCTTCAGATCCGGCAGCTCGGCCATCACCGCCGCTTCCAGCATGCGGGCGGCGACGGCGCGCTTTTCCGACAGAACCAGCGCCGCCGTGTCGAAGCGCTCGCGCTTCTCCTCGACGTCGCGTTCGAGCTTCACCAGCCGCTCCTCGCCGGCATCGACGTCGGCAAGATCGCCGATCATCCTCGCCGTCAGCTCCGGCAGGTCGTCGACGGGCACGTTGTACTTGCGCCCGGCAGCCCGCAGCGCGAACAGCCGCTCCTCGGTGGCCTCCAGCGCCCGCGGATCGAACTCCAGGCTGCGCAGCGCCCCCTCGAGCGAGGTCTGGGCGTCGGAGAGCGCGTCGAGGGCGGTGTCGAGCCGCTCGATCGCCTCGTCGAGGAGACCGGGAAGTTCGTCCCGCTTGCGGTCGAGGCGCTTCAGGAGATTGGCGAGGCCGGGAATCGGCGAGGCCGGCCCGGACAGTTCCTCATTGGCATCGTTGACGTCGGTGGCGATCTTCTCCGAGCGCATCATCACCTGCCGGCTCGCGGCAAGCTCCTCTTCCTCGCCGGCAATCGGCTGCAGCTCGGACAGCTCCTCCACCGCGCTGCGCAGGAAATCCGCCTCGCGCGCCGCCGCCTCGACCTTCGCCCGGTGCCGGCCGAGGGCCTCGCGGGCGGAACGCCATTCGCCGAACAGCCGGGCCGTCGCCGCGGCATCGTCACCGAGGCCGCCGAAGTCGTCGAGGAGCGTGCGGTGGCTCGCCGCGTCGACGAGCGCGCGGTCGTCGTGCTGGCCGTGAATCTCCACCAGCGACAGGCCGATCGCGCGCATCAGGGCGACGCTGGCCGGCCGGTCGTTGATGAAGACACGGGTCCGCCCGTCGGCGGTCTGGACCCGGCGCAGGACGAGATCGCCGTCGTCGTCGAAGCCGTTGTCGGTCAGGAGGCGCCTTGCCGGGTGGTCCGTCTCGATATCGAAGGCGGCCGTCACCTCGCCCTGCTTCGCCCCGTGCCGCACCAGCGAGCCGTCGCCCCGGCCCCCGAGGGCGAGGGCGAGGGAATCGAGCAGGATCGACTTGCCGGCGCCGGTCTCGCCCGTCAGCACGGACAGGCCGGCCCCCAGCGTCAGGTCGAGGCGCTCGATCAGTACGATGTCACGGATGGAAAGATGGACCAGCATGTCCGAATCGTCGGTCAGGGCAGGATGCGGCGACGACACTGTCGGTCGCGGGCCCGGGTTTCGCAAGCCGGGCAAGAAGCTGTGCCCCGGCTGACAGGCGGGCGGTTGTGGCGACGAGGCGAGCGGCGCTGGCGCGCCGCCCGCATCGCTCTCGTCTCATGCCGGTCCGACACGTCCCGCCGGGTCGTGCGATCCTGGCAGGCCGCGGCCTCAAGAGGCGCCGGTGATCTTCTTCGTCGCGGCCGCGAACCAGGAGTCGGACGATCCCTCGCGCGGCTCCAGCCCATGCCCCCGGAGCAGCGCATAGCTGTCGTTGTACCAGGGCGAGTCGGGGAAGTTCTGGCCGAGGACCGAGGCGGAGGCCTGCGCCTCGCGGGTCAGGCCCATCGCGTAATAGGCCTCGGTCAGGCGGGCCAGCGCCTCTTCCACCTGGCGGGTGTCGGGATAGACGTCGACGACGTTCTTGAAGCGGTTGATGGCCGCCAGATAGTCGCGGCGCTCCAGATAATAGCGGCCAACCAGCATCTCCTTGCCGGCGAGCTGGTCGCGGGCGATGCGCAGCTTGCCCCTGGCGTCCTCGGCATAGGCGGTATCGGGGAAGCGCTCCATCAGCGCCCGCATCGCCTGGGCGGTATAGGCAGCCTGCTTCTGGTCGCGAGTGACGTCGGGGATCTGACGGTAGTGCGACAGGCCGATGATGTACTCGGCATAGGCGGCGTCGTCGGAATCCGGATAGAGCGAGAGATAGCGCTTGGCCGCCGTCGTCGCCTCTTCGTAGTCGCCGCCGCGATAGCTGGCGAAGGCCTGCATGATCAGCGCCTTGCGCGCCCATTCCGAATAGGGGTGCTGGCGGTCGATCGCCTGGAACTTCTTGGCGGCTTCGCCGAGGCGACCGCCTTCGAGATTGGCGAGGCCCTGGTTGTAGAGGACGTCCGGCGGATCGGTCTCGGCGGCGAGCGCCAGAACGTCGACGTCGCTGTCGCCCCCCGACATGCAGCCGGCAAGGCCGGATGCGGCACCGAGCACAACTCCGGTCAGCAAGAGATGCCGGAGCCATTTCGTCGATCCGGCAGAAAATCTGGTCGCGTCGATCATGTCTTGCGGGTCCCCTAGCCCAATCGGCCTCCGGCCGGCATCACTACCCCCCGAGCAAGGCTCGAACAATGCCGAAGCCAGAGTAAGCAGCCTTTTTTGTGGCCGCCTGCCCGGAACGCCGTGAGATGGCGAGATTCACAGTCCGGTTGTTGCCGCAAGGTCACCGATGCGGCCGCCGCGTTGCCTCTGGCCATGGCACGTGGCGCCATCACACCGGCAGGAAGCCCCGGAGAAGCGGATCCCGCGCAGGGCCGTGTCCCGCGGGCACAGGCGGCATCCTGCCACCGTGACGGCGGTGTCAGAGAACCTGCGGGCCGAACGCCGGGGCTGCGACGGCGACCAGCGGCGCGTGGCGCACCGGGTCGACGCGGCGGGACGGCATCTCGACGATCTCATAAGCCTTGCGGTCGGCGAGCAGCGCCCGCAGCGCCAGCGCGTTCAGCCGGTGGCCGCCGCGATAGGACCGGTAGCATCCAAGAATGCGAATGCCGCCCAGCGCCTGGTCGCCGACGGCGTCGAGCGCCTTGTGGCGCACGAACTCGTCCTCGAAGCGCAGGCCCTCGGGATTGACCACCCGCCCCTCGTCGGAGAGGACGACCGAGTTCTCCAGCGACGAGCCGAGCGCGTAGCCGGCCGCCCAGAGCCGCTCGACATCGGCCATGAAGCCGAAGGTGCGGGCCCGGGCGAGATCCTTGGTGAAGCGCGCCGCGGTCAGGTCGGCCCGGTAGGCCTGACGGCCGATGGCGGCATTGGCGAAATCGATCTCGACCTCGAACCGGGTGCCGGCATAGGGTCGATACTCCGCCCTCGCCTCGTTCAGCTCGATGGAGACCGGCTTCAGAACCCGCAGATAGCGGCGCTTGGCGACCTGGCTGACGACGCCGGCTTCGACGATCCCGCGCACATATTCGGCCGAGCCGCCGTCGAGAATCGGCGTCTCCCGGGCATCGATCCTGGCGACGACGTTGTCGATGCCCATGGCATAGAGCGCCGCCATCAGGTGCTCGATGGTCGAGACGTGAGAGCCGTTCGGATTGCCGACCACGGTGGAGAGATCGGACGGGGTGGAATTCGACGAGATCGCGGGGATCTCCTGGATCAGGCCGTCCGCGCCGACGAGGTGAAAGACGATGCCCGTATCGATCTCCGCCGGCAACAGAGCCAGCCGCACCGGCAGCCCGCTATGCACACCGACGCCGCCGAAGTCGATCCGCGATGCTATCGTCTGCTGGAACATCAACACGTCCGAATGACCTTTCCCCGCCCCGCGTCCGGCAAAATCCCCGTGCCGGGTCCGCTCACACACGAAAGTTCGTCGACCGAGGGCCGACATGCGCCGGAGAATCCGAATGGTTCTCCTTTTGTTGAGAACGTTGGTAAATCCGGGAGCAGATTTGGCAAAATCACGCTTTCTTACCCACTGTTACCGAGAGCCTGTGAACAATTCGCTGCAAGCCCATGAAATCAATGGCTTGTATGAAAATGCCCGCCGGATCGCTCCGGCGGGCAGTGTCACGAAACCGCAACAGAGGCGCGAGATCAGTTGGCTTGGCGTCGGAGGAACGCCGGGATGTCCAGCTGATCCTCCTCGCTCACCGGACGCGACGCGGTGGCCGGACGGGCCGCCGATTCCGCCGCGGCGCGGCGCGGGGCATAGGGATTCGGCTCCACATGGGCGCGGCGGGCCGGCTCGCCGGCATGCTCCTCTTCCTCGCGGCGCGACAGTCCGGTGGTCAGACGGCGCAGGAGCCCCATGGCACCCCGCTCGTCGCCGGCCTGTTCGCCGGCAGCCTGACGCTGCTCGATCTCGCCACGCACCACCGGCGGGAAGTCTTCCACGCGCGGCATGCGGGCCGGCTGCACCGGCTCCATCGCCGTCTCCGCGCTAGAAACCGCGGAGCGCGGCGCCGACTGCGGGGCAACCTGCGCGATCTCGGCGGCGAGCGCGGCCGAAAAAGCGTCCTCGATCTCGCTTTCTTCTTCGGTGGCCGGGGCCGGCGCGGCGTGAGCCGATGCGGCCATGGCCGGCGCCGGCTGAGCTGCCGGAGCAGCCTGCGGGATCGCCCGCTGCTGCGCCATCGCGGCCGTCTGGCTGGTGGTCATGGACGAGCGCTGGGCCATCTCGACGTCGCTCTTGTCGATGCCGGTGGCGACCACCGACACGCGGATGACGCCTTCCAGATTCTCGTCGAAGGTCGCGCCGAGGATGATGTTGGCATCCTGGTCGACTTCCTCGCGGATGCGGGTCGCCGCCTCGTCGACTTCGAACAGGGTCAGGTCGCGGCCGCCGGTGATCGAGATGAGCAGGCCCTTGGCGCCCTTCATCGAGGTCTCGTCGAGCAGCGGGTTGGCGATGGCCGCCTCGGCGGCGGCCATGGCGCGGCCCTCGCCGGACGCCTCGCCGGTGCCCATCATCGCCTTGCCCATCTCGCGCATCACCGAACGGACGTCGGCGAAGTCGAGGTTGATCAGGCCTTCCTTGACCATCAGGTCGGTGATGCAGGCGACGCCCGAATAGAGCACCTGGTCGGCCATCGCGAAGGCGTCGGCGAAGGTGGTCTTGTCGTTGGCGATGCGGAAGAGGTTCTGGTTCGGAATGACGATCAGCGTGTCGACGTTCTTCTGCAGTTCCTCGATGCCCTGCTCGGCGATCCGAAGCCGGCGCTGGCCCTCGAAGTGGAACGGCTTGGTGACGACGCCGACGGTGAGGATGCCCTTCTCGCGGGCCGCCCGGGCAACGACGGGAGCAGCGCCCGTGCCGGTGCCGCCGCCCATGCCGGCGGTGACGAAGCACATGTGCGAGCCGAGGAGGTGATCGCAGATCTCGTCGATCGATTCTTCGGCGGCGGCACGGCCGACCTCGGGCTGGGAGCCGGCGCCGAGACCCTCGGTGACGGCGACGCCCATCTGGATGATGCGCTCGGCCCGCGAGGACCGCAGCGCCTGAGCATCGGTGTTGGCGATCACGAAGTCGACCCCCTCGAGGCCGGCACTGATCATGTTGTTGACCGCGTTGCAGCCACCGCCACCGACACCGAAGACGGTGATGCGGGGCTTCAGTTCGGTGATGTCCGGCTTTTTCAAGGTGATACTCATGCCCTCATTCCTCTTTCAATTCGCAAAGGCCGTTTTGCCGCGCGGCCGTTCGTTGCCATTCCCAAGGGCGCGCGGCGCGCACCGTGTTGTCTTCCCGGCGCAGCACCCCCGCCGCGCCGAATCTGCTACGAGCTCCGCCGCAGCCAGGAGCCGATCCGGCCTCCCTCCATCGCCTTCTCGATGGCCTGCACGGCGATCGAGCGCTCCGCGACGTATTCGCGATGCGCGACCTGCGGGTAGATCAGGAGGCCGACGGAGGTCGAAAAGCCCGGCCCCTTGCTCGATGGGTTGAGGCCCGTAACGCCCAGCGGTCGCCCCAGCCTGACGTTGCGCTGCAGGACCGTGCGAGCCGTCTCGGCGAGCCCGGCGAGCTGGCTGGCGCCGCCGGTCAGGACCACGCGCTTGCCGATGACATGGCCGAGGCCGGAGGCGTTCAGCCGGTCGCGGACGAGTTCGAGCGTCTCCTCGACCCGCGGCCGGATGATCTTCGTCACCAGCGAGCGCTTGACGACGATCGGATGGGCGTCGCCGCTCTCGCCCAGCGGCGCGACGGTGATCGGCTCGCCGGTGTCGTCGAGGAGCTCGGCCATGGTCGAGCCGTGCATGACCTTGATACGCTCGGCGTCGGCCGGGCTGATCGACAGGCCGCGGGCGAGATCCATGGTGATGTTCGAGCCGCCGACGGCGATCTGGTCGGCATAGACGAAGCGGCCGTTGTTGAAGATCGCGATGCTGGTCGCGCCCGAGCCCATGTCGATGCAGGCCGAGCCCATCGCCGCCTCGTCCTCGACCATGGTCGACAGCGCGCTGGCATAGGGCGTCGCGACGAAGGCCTCGACGACGAGCTGCGCCCGGTTGATCGCCGCCTCGAGGTTGCGCAGCGGCGCCACCTCGGCGGTCAGGACGTGAAGGTTGGCCGACAGCCGCGATCCGGTCATGCCGACGGGGTTTTCCAGTCCCGACTCGTCGTCGAGCTGGACGTCGTAGACCGTCGAATGGAGTGCGACGCGGCCGTCGTCGACGGGCAGCTTCGCGGCATGGCCGGTGACGCGGGAGAGATCGGCCGGCGAGACCTCGCCGACGATCTCGACGTCGGAGCGGCGGCGCGCGCTCTTCAGGCGGCCGGCCGTGACCGAGACGATCAGCGATTCGACCGACAGGCCGGCCATCCGCTCGGCCGCGTCGACGCACTGGCGGATCGCCATCTCCGCCGCGGCGATGTCGACGACGGCGCCGGACTTGATGCCGCGCGAGCGGTGATGGCCGACGCCGATGACTTCGATGGTGTGGGTGCGGTCGGGGAGCATCTCGCCGGCGACGCGCGGGCGCAGTCGCGCGATCAGGCAGGAGATCTTCTCGGAACCGACGTCGAGGACGGAGATCACCCGCGCGCGGCGCGGCGACAACCCCTTCATCCTGGGCAGATCGGATTTGCCGAAACCAAACAGACTCATACCGGCTTGTCCTTGCCAAGGCGCTTGATCAGCTTCGCCCGTTCCTTCAGGCGCTCCGCGCGCCGCCCGAGCGAATCCGGCGTCAGCCGGACGACGACCCGGTCCGACAGGCGCATGTCGACCGCGGCGATGTCGCGCTCGAGCAGCGTATTCTGCCGATCCAACAGGACGACCTCCGCCAGAGCATCCATGGGCTTGTCCTCCGGCAACCGGATCGTGACCCCGTTCTTCAGTTCGAGGTCCCAGCGACGGCTGCCCACGCGAACATACGCCCTGACCCTTGCGCGAAGCTCGGGAAACCCCTCCATGTCGTCGATCACGCCGGCGGCCGCGCTGGCAGCGCCGGTCCCCACGACCACCGGCAGCGCGTCGAAGCGGCCGGGCACGTAGGGCACGATCTTCTTGCCCTCGCGGTTGACGACGAAGAAGGACTGGCCGGTCTGCCAGATGGCGTAGGGCCGGTGCTCCTCGAGATCGATCTCGACCCGGTCGGGGAAGATCTTCTGCACCGAGGCGCGATCGATCCAGGGCATGGCTTCCAGGGTCTGGCGCGCGCCCGTCGGATCGAGCGACAGCAGCGTCTGCGAGCCGGTCATCCAGAGCGCCTGCAGGACGTCGATCTCCGAGGTCTCGCTGTTGCCGCGCACGTCCACCTTGTCGATGGCAAACCCCAGCGGCTGGCCGATGCCGTCGAGCACCTGGCCGGCATGGCCGCCGAGGGCCACGCCGTAGGCGACGCTGCCGGAGACGACGACGAAGGCCATGGCGCCGAAGCCCGGAAGCGGCAGCGCCGAAGCGGTGGCGACGAACTTCTCGAGGCGCCGCATGATCCGCGACCTTGCACGCTCGAGCCGTCCGGGGCCGTGCATGTCGGCTGAAAGATGGTTCGGGTTCAGCGGGCGCATGAGGCGTCCTCCACCATCCAGGCGATCAGGTCCTCGAAGGAATGGCCCGCCGCCCGCGCGATGTCGGGAACCAGCGAAGTCGGCGTCATGCCGGGCTGGGTGTTGATTTCCAGCCAGATGAGTTCCCCGCCCTCGCCGAAGCGATCGTCGTAGCGGAAGTCGGACCGCGTCACGCCGCGGCAGCCCATCGCCTTGTGGGCGGCGAGCGAATGCTCCTGGATCTTGCGGGCGACCTGCTTGGGGATCTCCGCCGGCACCACGTGGCGTGAGCCGCCCGGCCGGTACTTCGAATCGTAGTCGTAGAAGGCGTAGCCTTCGGGCACGATCTCGCACACGTCGAGGGCGACGTCGCCCATTACCGCGCAGGTGAGTTCGCGGCCATGGACGTAGCGCTCGACCATGACGATGTCGCCATAGGGCCAGTCGGCGGAATAGAGCTCCTGCGGCGGCTTGCCTTGGTCCTCGCGCACGATCAGGACGCCGAAGCTGGAGCCCTCGGCGACCGGCTTGACCACATAGGGCGGCGACAGGACGTGGGCGGGCGCGGCATCAAGCCGATGCAGCACCTTCGCTTCGGCCACCGGCACGCCGGCCGACTTGGCGACGATCTTCGCCCGCCCCTTGTGCATCGACAGGGCCGAGGCGAGGACGCCGGAATGGGTATAGGGGATCTGCAGATATTCGAGCACGCCCTGGATCGTGCCGTCCTCGCCGAAGGGGCCGTGCAGCGCGTTGAAGGCGACGTCCGGCGCGATCTCCCCGAGACGCGCAGCGACGTCTCGGCCGACGTCGAGGCGCGTGACGGCATGGCCGACCGCTTCGAGCGCGTCGGCGCAGGCATTCCCCGAGGAGAGACTGACCGGTCGCTCCGAGGAGAATCCGCCCATCAAGACCGCAACATGCTTGGCCATCGCGCCTGCCGTCCGCATTAACAGATAGTTTGAATCAATCTTTTGCCTGTCGATGGTTAAGCGGGAGTTAACCGACTGTGGCGAAAGCAAGAAATTTGAAAGGGTCGGAGCGGGGCGAGGCGGTCGGCGCATCGGTCGACGCGGCGTGACGGATCCAGCCCCGCGGTGAGATCCGCCCTAAAGACCCACCGCGTGAATGATCTTTTATATATTCAATTCAGCAAATTGTGATGGTACGCTGAGATCTTGGTTAAAGCCTTCTCCCGGCTGGCCGGGCGTCGGTTTCGATGCCGGGCATCGCAGCCGACGCGAACGCAGGAAATAGGCTGCGCTTCGGCGCGCCGGATGTGCAACGGCCTGCGCGGGGTCGTCCGGCTCCGCAGCCAGGACAACCTCCAGCCTTGCCGAGCGGTTGATCCCTTCAAAAGATGAAGTCGCCGGCGTCGAGAGCGGCGATGTTCACATTGTTCAGCGTTATGGTGTTCGCCGCATCGGTGATCACCGCATTGGCGCCGACCTGTGTCAGATGGTTCGCCGCAAGGTCGGCAAAGCTGACGATGGCGCCGACCGCCGACAGGTCGATCGTCTCGGCCGGGTTGGTGGCCTCGAAGTCGACGATGACGTCGCGCCCGAAGCCGTTGCCGAAGACGAAGCTGTCGGCGTTGCCGCCGCCCTCCAGCCGGTCGTTGCCGATGCCGCCGATGAGGACGTCGAAGCCGGAGAAGCCGCGCAGATTGTCGTTGCCGGCGCCGCCCCAGAGATTGTTGTTGCCGGCGCTGCCGAGCAGCGTGTCGTTGCCGCCATTGCCGCCGAGCAGGCTGGAGAAGGCGTCGCCGATCAGGCGGTCGTTGCCGGCCCCGCCGACGGCACGCTCGAATCCCGAGACGACATCGGTGCCGATGTCGCTGCCAGTGGCATTCCCGTTGACGAGGTCGATCACCACGTCGGCGATCGCCTCGGCATAGCTCAGGAGGTCGAAGCCGGCACCGCCTCCATAGGAGTCGTCCGCGCCGTCCGCGGTGGCGAGGACGAGGTCGTCGCCGGCCTCGCCGAAGACGGTGTCGGCGCCCGCGCCGTCGGAGATCGTGTCGTTGCCCGCTCCCCCCGCCAGGAAATCGGAGTTGAAGTCGCCGAAGAGTTCGTCATTGCCATTGCCGCCGTACAGGCGGTCGTTGCCGGCAAAGCCCCGCAGCACGTCGTTGCCGTTTCGCCCTTCGAGGGTGTTTGCCCCGGCATCTCCGAGAAGCAGGTCCGCGAACCCCGAGCCGACGAGGTTCTCGATAAAGGACAGCCGGTCGCCCTCGGCGTCGCCGCCTGAGCCCATGCCGTTGCCGAGATTGATGGAAACACCAGCACCGGACCGGTCATAGCTGGCCTGATCGATACCGCCGCCGCCCTCGATGATGTCCGCCCCCGCTCCGCCACGCAGGACGTCGTTGCCGGCATAGCCGCGCAGGGTATCCGTGCCGCCCTCGCCGTTGAGGACGTTCGCCCCGAAGTCGCCGAAGAGGACGTCGACGGCCTGCGAGCCCGTCACGGCTTCGATCCCGACCAACGTATCGCCCGCCGCGTCGCCCCTTGCGCCTGTCCCGGCACTCAGATTGACGGTGACGCCATAGGCAGAGCCGAGATAGCTCGCCTGATCGAAGCCTGCGCCTCCGTCCAGTTCATCGGCGGCCGCGCCACCTTCCAGGACATCGTTGCCGGCAAGGCCTGCGAGGCGATCCGAGCCGCCTGCGCCGGCCAGCGAGTTCGCGACGCCGTTGCCGAACAGGACGTCGTTGAAGCGCGAGCCGATAAGGTTCTCGACGTCTTTCAGCATGTCACCCTCGGCTTCGCCGAAGCGGCCGGTGCCGGTGGTCAGGTTGACGGAGACGCCGCCGAAGGAGAATTCGTAGGATGCGGTGTCTACGCCGTTGCCGCCGTCGATGTCGTCGGCCTCGGTGCCCCCGTCGAGGAAGTCGTTGCCGCCATGGCCGCGCAGGATATCGGCGCCGCCGCCGCCGCGCAGCACGTCGGCGCCCTCGTTGGCGAGTGACTCGGAGAGGACCGGCAGCGTGACGGACAGCGTGTAGCCGCCGGCAAAGACACCGCGCGACAGCGTGTCGTCGACGGTGATGTAGTACCAGCCGGGCGTGTTGATGCCGTAGGAGATGTAGGGGTCTTCCGAGCCCGGCGTGTCCTGCGCGCTCGTCTTGTCCTGGCGCGAGCCGGGATCCGACGCCGATTCGTCGCTCGAGGACAGTGCGGTCAGATTGGAATCGAAGAGTTCGACCAGCGCGTTGAAGCCCTGGAAGGACGCGTTGTCGATGTCGATGATCAGGATGCCGGGGGCGGCGACATAGATCGCGAAGGCGTCGTAGCCGTTGTTGTCGGCGGTGACGACCGCGCTGACATGCGGGTTGGTGTCGCTCAGAAAGACGTTCGGGCTCGCGACGGTGCCGATATAGGGCGTCAGGTTGAAGGCCCCCTGCACCGAATTGAGCGGCTGGCCGGTCGGCACGTTGACGAAGCCCGGGCCGTTGAAGCCCTGCACGCTGCGACGGTCCCCGAGGAGCACGTCGTCGCCGTCGCCGCCGAACAGCCGGTCGTCCCCCTCCCGCCCGTTGAGGACATCGTTTCCGGCATTGCCGATCAGCCGGTTGGCGCCCTGGTTGCCGTCGATCCAGTCGTTGCCGGACCCGCCGGTGGCATTCTCGATCAGCGATCGGGTGTCGCCGTTGAAGAGGAGCGCATTGAAGACGTTGCCCTGGGAGATCAGCGCCTCGGCCGGCTCGACGCCGACCTGGATCTGGCGCTGGTGGGTGACGGCGCGCTGGGCGGGATCCATGCGCGACGATTCGCCCGGCGCGAGGTCGATATGCAGGTCGGCGGAGTAGTTCGACATGTCGTAGGTGTCGTTGCCGCCGCCGTCCCAGATGGTCAGGAACACCTTGTTGGTATCGAACCCGGTATCGCCCGCCCCCGGCACGCCCTGCCCGACGCCGTTGACGAACATCTCGCCGGTGGTCGGCGACCAGCTGTAGGTCGTGTGGGTGGCATTGGTGGCGTAGTTGGCGCCGTAGAGATGCTGGAGCGCCGCGATGTCGTACATCATCAGGGTCTGGGCATAACCGTAGCGCTCGGTCTGGTATCCCCCCGCGAGATAGACGTTCGGGCTGCTCGAATAGGTCATGATCGAGTAGTCGAGCGAATTGCGCCACGCGGGAATCACGTATTCGGGGCCGCGATCGGTCAGACCGTGCCTCGGCTCGTGGCCATGCTTCAGGCCGAAGGCGTGGCCGAGTTCATGGATGTGGGTCGCCCAGGCGAAGTTGCCGACCCGCGGATCGCGGTACTGGCTCCCATTGGTCCCGAAGAACACGTCGCCCTGGGCCTGATCAGCCGGATCGGAAGGATCGGGAAACATGGCGAAGGCCGTCGGAATCGGATTGGCGTCGATTTCGTTCTGGACGTCGTCGACGGCATGAGCCTCGGCGATCACCATCGTCGTCGGCGTCGTCGGGTTGGCGACGAAGCTGATCGGGAGCGTCGCCACATCGGTGAAGGAGCCGTAGGTGAAGGCGAGCGGCGTCGCAGCGGTCGGGTCGTTGTCGCCGATGATGTAGCGGACCGCGAACTGCTGCGCCGCGTTGAGCTCTCCTAGCCCCGAGAAGGTGAAGCGGTAACCGGGACCGAAATCGGCCGCCGTATCGGCGAAACTATAAGTCAGGTCGCCCGCCCATCTCGTTCCGTAGAGAACGCCATCGATGAACAGATCGCCGGTGAAAGTCGACAAGACGGCGGATGCAGCCATACCAGGAACCTCGCTTTCCGGCTCCGCTCCCTTGGCGGAAGGAATATGGAAGTCTTAACAAAGCGAAGAGGGCACGAAAACCGACTTCACGTCATTTTTCATTCCCCTTGGTAATTCATGGGCTCTCATCAGCACACGAGCGGGTTTTTCTTCCCACAAGGACCCGCAGTGCGAGCGATGCTGCCGCCCGCCCCTCGTGTGGCGACCTCACGCGATCCTGCCTGCCTGACTGGCCTGCCGGCGGCTTCTCCCGGTTCTCGATCGATGACACCGGCGGCACCACCGGTCGACAGCAAAGGCCTGCCGTCGGGGCGGTCACGATGACGGGAGCCGCATCACCCTCTGGCGCATCGATCGAGCGCGTCGATCTCCAGACGATGAAGCCGATGGCATCAGATCGGCGAGACCGACGCCGAACCGCCCGATCGTGCCGGAGCCACCGATGATGATCGCACTCACGCCCGGCTGCGCGCGGCGGTCGGCCGCAGCGTGCGAGGAGCCGGCTCTGCCGGGATCCGGCGCGTGCGGCGGTTCGATTCGCCGCCGGGCGAGGGATTGTCGCCAGGGTTGACGGTCGATGCCCGGCCCCCGCCCCAACTGCACGAGGCGTACAGGTGCGGCGTCCGCGGGAGTGCAGGTCGCCCGAGCCCACGCAGCAGCGGGCCGACGGCACATTCATTCAACGCCGATCGTTTTGGCCCCTTGCGAAACGACCGCTTGCTCAGTAGGTAGAGCGCCGGTGAGGCCTCGTGGCGGAGTGGTTACGCAGAGGACTGCAAATCCTTGCACGCCGGTTCGATTCCGGCCGAGGCCTCCAGCCGCTTGTCCGGCAGCCCGTTCTTCCGGCAGTTTCGGGAATTCCCGGGTTTCGCCCACACCGGTCCCCAGCCGATTGCTCAAGGCCCGGGATTGTCGGCGATGTCTTCGCAAGCGCTAGCGCACGGGCTGCGACGACTTGATGACATGCGCCGCCGGCCACCGAGGGCCGCGACCGCTAAGCTGGACGTCCGAGCCCGCCGGCGGCGAAGCGGGCCGATCGTTTGGCAATTGTCGGACGAAGCACCACATCCTTGCTCACAACGGCGCTGCCGATTGTGATGGAGGGGCTTTTGGTCTATTCACCCGGTCGATATGCGCTCGTCCCTCCGCGATTCCCGCCGGGGCGCAGCCTTACCTCGATAGAGTATTCATGATGACACGTCGCCGCCGCATCTACGAAGGCAAAGGCAAGATTCTTTATGAAGGTCCGGAACCCGGCACCCTCGTCCAGTTCTTCAAGGACGACGCCACCGCCTTCAACAAGAAGAAACATGAGATCGTCGACGGCAAGGGCGTCCTCAACAACCGGATCTCGGAGTACATCTTTTCCCACCTGAACAAGATGGGGATCCCGACGCACTTCATCCGCCGGCTCAACATGCGCGAGCAGCTGATCAAGGAAGTCGAGATCATCCCGCTCGAGGTCGTGGTGCGCAACGTCGCCGCCGGATCGCTGGCCAAGCGCCTCGGAATCGAGGAAGGCACCGTCCTGCCGCGCTCGATCATCGAGTTCTACTACAAGGCCGACGCCCTCGACGACCCGCTGGTCTCCGAAGAACACATCACCGCCTTCGGCTGGGCGAGCCCGCAGGAAATCGACGACATCATGGCGCTCGCCATCAGGGTCAACGACTTCCTCTCCGGCCTCTTCCTCGGCGTCGGCATCCAGCTCGTCGACTTCAAGATCGAGACCGGCCGCCTGTTCGAGGGCGACATGATGCGCATCGTCGTCGCCGACGAGATCTCGCCCGATAGTTGCCGTCTGTGGGACGTCCAGACCCAGGACAAGCTCGACAAGGACCGCTTCCGCCGCGACATGGGCGGGCTGGTCGAGGCCTATCAGGAAGTCGCCCGTCGCCTCGGCATCATGAACGAGAACGAGCCGCCCCGCCCCTCCGGGCCGGTGTTGGTCAAGTGAAGCGGCGAAGGCCCGTGAAACAGCCGGCACCGGCACTCAAGCTGGTCTATTCCAGCGAACGTCGCATTCCCGCCCAGAGGACCGCAGAGGACCAATGATCAAGGCTCGCATCATCGTCACGCTGAAGACCGGCGTCCTCGACCCGCAAGGCAAGGCGATCGAATCCGCCTTGTCCAATCTCGGCATCGAGGGCGTCGGCTCCGTGCGCCAGGGCAAGGTCTTCGACGTGACCCTCGACGGCGACGACGCGGCCAGCGCCAAGACGAAGCTCGACGCCATGTGCGCGCAGCTTCTCGCCAACACGGTGATCGAGAACTATGCTGTGGAAATCGACCACGGGTAGCAGGGAACCGTCGTGATGGCCGAGGTGACGAACGAATTGCTGTTCGAATTGATGAAGCGGTTTCATGAGCGCTTTGACAAGCTCGACCATGGCATATCCGAAGTGAAGCAGGAGCTCATTTCGATCCGGGGCCACATGCTCTCGATGCAAAACGACGTTCACAACATCTATGCGAAGCTAGATCGCCACGAGCAACAGCTGGAGCGCATCGAGCGCCGGCTGGAACTTCGTGAAATGGCCGAGCCGCACGCACCTTTCGAGCACGATCGATGAAAACCGCCGTCGTCCTTCTCCCCGGCCTCAACCGCGACCGCGACATGATCGCCGCGCTGACGACGATCACCGGCCAGGCGCCGGCGACCGTCTGGCAGACCGAGACGTCGCTGCCCGACGTCGATCTCCTGGTGGTGCCGGGCGGCTTCTCCTTCGGCGATTATCTGCGGGCCGGGGCGATCGCCGCGCGCTCGCCGGTGATGCGGGCGGTCGCCGAGGCCGCAGCGAAGGGCGTGCCCGTGCTCGGCGTCTGCAACGGGTTCCAGATCCTGTGCGAGGCCGGGCTCCTGCCCGGCGCCCTGATGCGCAACGCGGCGCTGCGCTTCGTCTGCCGCGAGGTGAAGCTCGAGGTGGTCAATGCCTCGACGCGGTTCACCTCCGCCTATGGCCAGGGACAGGTCATTCGCTGCCCCGTCGCCCATCACGACGGCAACTACTTCGCCGACGAGGCGACGCTGAAGGGCCTTCAGGACAACGACCAGATCGTCTTGCGCTATGCCGAGGGGACCAATCCGAACGGCGCCATCAACGACATCGCCGGCATCGTCAATGGAACCGGCAACGTCCTCGGCATGATGCCGCATCCGGAGAACCTGATCGAGCCGGAACATGGCGGCACCGACGGGCGCGGCATCTTCGAAAGCGTCCTCAGCGCCTCGCAGAGCGTCGCGGCTTGAGCGCCATCGCCTGGGGCGCCACCGCCTTTCGGGCCGGCAGGACGCGCAAGCGCGCCCTCCTCGCGTCGATCGGCCTCGTCGCACTTGCCGCCCTGCCGGCATGCAGCGCGCGCCAGGAGGCCCCCGCGCGGGTCGCCGCCGACACTGGCCTCGACCGTATGGAGCGGCTGACGCTGAACGCCAATCGCTGCTGGTTCAAGTCGCAGGATCCGGCCTTCGCGGCCTATTCGCTGGCGCCCGAACTCTCGTCCTTCTCCGGCAAGCCGCGCTTTCTTCTGGTGCCGCGGGGCAAGCCGGAAGCCCGCCCGCTCGTCGTCGTCGAGGGAGCGAGCGGCTCGGGCGCCGTCGCCACCTACGGGCCGTTGATGGGCGAAAGCCTCGGCGGCCGGATCGGGGCCGACGTGCAGCGCTGGGCCGCCGGCAGCAACGGCTGTGCGGCATGAATGTCGTGCCGCGGCTCTTCCCGGTCCTCTGCCTGATGGCGACCTGCAGCGCCTGCGCATCGGGCGACCTGGACGACGCCACGCTTGCGACCGCAAGCGTATCCTCCAGCAGGACCGCGCCGAGCCCTTCGCCGATGCCCTCGCCGACCGAGATCGCCTATGCCGGGCAGACGGCGCGTGTGCTCTTCCGGTCCAAGGATGTCGAGCGGAGCGCCAGCTTCGCGACGGTCGACACGGACGGCTACGGCCTCTGCCTGCGCGCGCCGGGCAAGGGCGTCGCGCTCCTCGTCTTCAGCCAGCGGCTGATGGATGACGCGGTCTCGCAGGTCGACGACGCGAGCGAGATCCGCCGACGGCCCGGCGACACGATCGCCTGTCAGGGGAGCGGCGTCGCTTGGGTCCGCGGCTGACGGCGCAGTCACGCTCGCCACTGCTGCGAGAACAGGGTCGCGAGACGTGGCAACCGCTTCGCGCAAAGGATCCTGCGCCAACGGGATGACGGAGCGGGCTGTCGATCGAAGCTGATCTCGGTCCGCTCTAGAGCGGGATGACATCAGCTTCGATCGACAGCCCGCTCCATGTTATTGTTGCCGGATGATCTTTCCCGAAAACCGGTTCCCACTTTTCGGGATCATGCTCTAGTCGTCCTCGCGATCGGTGCCGGGTTTCGGCTTGAAGGTGAGGAGCCAGGTGGTTCCGTCTCCCGGGATCTGTGTCAGTGTGCCCTCCAGCTGTCCGACCAGCGCCCGCACGATGCCGCTGCCGGCACCGCGCCATGCCGGCTTGGCGTCGGCAACACCGATGCCGTCGTCGGCGACGGTAACGGCGAAGCGGTCATCGCCCTCTGCCGCAAGTCGCAATGTCAACCTGCCCTGCCGGCCGTCCGGAAACGCGTGCTTGATGGCGTTGGTGGCCAGCTCGTTGACGATCAGTGCGAGAGGTGTCGCCTGCGAGATGTGCAGGCGGAGCGGCGCGAGGTCGCAGGACAGCGTCACCGTCGGCGGAGCCAGCGAGCGCGCCAGCTCCTCGCCGATCTCGCGCAGCAGCCTGTCGCCGGCCACGCTGTCGGTGTCGTGCTCCCGGTCCAGAAGCTGGTGGGTCTTGGCGACCGAGAGGATCCGCTGCTCGAGCTGATCGAACTGCCACCGCGAAGTCTCCGTGTCGCAGCGCCGCTTGCCGACGGTGACGAGCGAGACCAGGAGCATCAGGTTGTTCTTCACCCGGTGCACGAGTTCGCGGTGCAGGCGCTTCTGCGTCGCCAGGAGATCGGTCAGCGTCCGCTCCATGCCCTGGCGATGGGCAAGCTCCTTGTTCAGTTTCCGGATGAGCTGGCGATGTTCGTCGAACTGCCGGCCGCGCCCGGCATCCTCGACGATCAGGACGTGGACGACCGGCCCATCGGCAGTCGTCATCAAGAGACCGCGGCCGCGCAGCGCGGCGACCTCGCCCGCGGATCCGCCGCTGCGGCGCCGGAGGGAGAGAGCCTGCCAGGAGGAGCCGCCGCCCAGCCTGCGCAGCGTGACGGCGACGTCCTGCGGCTCGACGATCCAGTAATCGGCAAAGTCGCGAAAGGCTTCCTGCCCCGGCTTCAGCCCGGCGAGATGCCGGGACCGCTCGTTGGCATAGACCACCCTGCCGTCGAGGGCGACCACCATCACCTCGACGTCCATCAGGGCGAGAACGCGATCGGAAAAGCCGAGATCCGACGGCATGGCCTCGACCGCTGAAGCCGCAGAGCGGGCCTGCGGACTACAGGCGGTAATATTCGCGTTCATCGCTGTGGAGCATTTCGATGGGAGTGAGGTGGACGATGACGTCGCATCGGCCGTCGCCGCTCGCAATCGTCCGCTCGAGCTGCACACGCGCATAGCCGAGATTGTCGGCGGCAATCCGCCCGAAAACGTTCGACGTCATCATGCACAGCGACGGCCTGCCGATCACGTCCTCGGCGAACGGGCAGCGGGTGTTGCCGAGAACGATCCGGTCCGGCCCGATCGAGATGACGTAGAAGCCGCCGTCGATCCGCCGCTTCAGGTCGACGAAGATCCGGGCGACGGTGTCGAGGTCGAAGTCGTCGGGGCCAAGCGCGGCGTGATAGGCCTCGTTGAGCCAGTCCCCCATCAGGCCGCCGACCGTGGCGACATAGCCGCTGGCTTCCTCTACGCCGACCACGCGCTCGATGGTCCCGCTCAGTTCGCGGATCATCTTGCGGGTGAACCTGTCGCGGTCGAGCGCGATGCCGGCTTCCTCGACGCGGCTTTCCACCGGGACCTGGCGCTGCGAAATCGTGTTCAAAAGTGACGCCCCAATTCTGTCGCGGCAGCCACGGATCCGCGGCAGGCATCGGTCGGCAAACGAAGATTCGGGGTCCGCCCCACCGCTACGATCAACATTCACCAAGATATCACAATGCTTTGAACTTACAACACATCCTCGTATTTTCAACATGTTGGTCGCGCATCGATTTCTCACTGTTCGTGACGATCGTCTTCTCGGCGCTACCAGATCCGGCCGAGCAGAAACCCGACCTGTTTCGAACTGGCGACTCGCCGCAGCCTGCGGATGGCGCCGATTGAGCGGCATCGGATCCCGACATGCCAGCTATGGTTTCGGCTCGAGATCGGCTGCGGGCCGAAACCTGCGTGCGAAGGGCCTTGCCGAGTCCCCATGGCGAGCGGTCGTCCTTCTGCATCAACGGCCGACACGCTGCGGCGCCGCGCTCGCCCGTTGAGCGGAAAGGGCTTGGTGGGTGGGTGGCGGGGATGCTAACAGCCGGGCCAGACAGGTCCCAGTGGATGGATGGACGATGCCCACCGAGCCCCAGATCACCCCCGAACTCGTGGCCGCGCACGGCCTCACGCCCGACGAGTACGAGCGCGTGCTGGCGCTGATCGGGCGCGAGCCGACGCTGACGGAGCTCGGCATCTTCTCGGCCATGTGGAACGAGCACTGTTCCTACAAGTCGTCGAAGCGATGGCTGCGGACGCTGCCGACCAAGGGCGAGCGCGTCATCCAGGGCCCGGGCGAGAACGCCGGCGTCGTCGACATCGGCGACGGGCTCTGCGTCGTCTTCAAGATGGAGAGCCACAACCACCCCTCCTACATCGAGCCCTATCAGGGCGCGGCCACCGGTGTGGGCGGCATCCTGCGCGACGTCTTCACCATGGGCGCGCGGCCGATCGCGGCGATGAACGCCCTGCGCTTCGGCGCGCCTGATCATCCGAAGACGCGCCATCTCGTGGCCGGCGTCGTCGCCGGCGTCGGCGGCTACGGCAATTCCTTCGGCGTTCCCACCGTCGGCGGCGAGGTGAACTTCCACCGGCGCTACAACGGCAACTGCCTCGTCAACGCCTTTGCCGCCGGCCTCGCCCGCACCGACGCCATCTTCTACTCCGAGGCCAAGGGCGTCGGGCTGCCGGTGGTCTATCTCGGCGCCAAGACCGGCCGCGACGGTGTCGGCGGCGCCACCATGGCGTCGGCCGAATTCGACGAGAGCATCGAGGAGAAGCGCCCGACCGTGCAGGTCGGCGATCCGTTCACCGAGAAATGCCTGCTGGAGGCCTGCCTAGAGCTGATGGCCACCGGCGCGGTCATCGCCATCCAGGACATGGGCGCGGCGGGGCTGACCTGCTCGGCCGTCGAGATGGGCGCCAAGGGCGATCTGGGCATCGAGCTCGATCTGAACGCCGTGCCGGTGCGCGAGGCGGAGATGACCCCCTACGAGATGATGCTGTCGGAAAGCCAGGAGCGCATGCTCATGGTGCTCAACCCCGAGAAGCGCGACGAGGCCGAGGCGATCTTCGTCAAATGGGGCCTCGACTTCGCGATCGTCGGCCGCACCACCGACGACAAGCGGTTCCGTATCCTGTTCGAAGGCCGCGAGGTCGCCAACCTGCCGATCAAGGAACTCGGCGACGAGGCGCCGGAATACGATCGCCCGTGGATCGAGCCGAAGCCCGCCCGCACCATCCATGCCGGGGAACTCGCCGAGCCGCGCGATTGCGGCGCGGCGCTTTTGTCGCTTCTCGGCTCGCCCGATCTCTGCTCCCGCCGCTGGGTGTTCGAGCAGTACGACACGATGATCCAGGGCAATTCCCTACAGCGGCCGGGCGGTGACGCCGGCGTCGTCCGCGTCGATGGCCATGCGACGAAGGCCCTCGCCTTCTCCTCCGACGTCACGCCCCGCTATTGCGAGGCCGACCCGTTCCAGGGCGGCGCCCAGGCCGTCGCCGAATGCTGGCGCAACCTGACCGCCGTCGGCGCCGAGCCGCTGGCCGCTACCGACAACCTCAATTTCGGCAACCCGGAAAAGCCCGAGCTGATGGGCCAGTTCGTCAAGGCGGTGGAGGGCATCGGCGCCGCCTGCACCGCGCTCGGCTTTCCGATCGTCTCGGGCAACGTCTCGCTCTACAACGAGACCCACGGCCAGGCGATCCTGCCCACCCCGACCATCGGCGGCCTCGGGCTGATCGAGGACCGCCGGTACACCGCCCGGGTCGATTCGCTGAAGACGGGCGACGTCCTCTACCTCGTCGGCCGCGACGGCAGCCATCTCGGCGCATCGGCCTATCTCGCGGTGATCGACGATCGTGAGGAGGGCGCGCCGCCACCGGTCGATCTGGCGGCGGAGAAGCGCCACGGCGACTTCGTGCGCGGCTGCATCCGCGCGGGCCAGGTCCGCACCTGCCACGACCTGTCCGATGGCGGATTGGCCGTCGCGCTCGCCGAGATCTGCATGGCATCGCGCCTCGGCGCGACGATCGAGGCCGGCGACGGGCCGGCCCACGCGGTTCTCTTCGGCGAGGATCAGGCCCGCTACGTCGTTGCCCTGAGCGCCGCCGAGACGGACCGATTCGAGGCGGCCGCCAAGGATGCCGGCGTGCCCTTCCGCCGCCTCGGCACGGCCGGCGGCGACCGGCTGACGATCACCGGCCGCCTCGACCTGACCGTGCGGGCGATGACGGTCGCCCATGAAAGCTGGCTCCCCAGCTACATGTCCGGAACCGTCGTCGAGCCGTCGGCGGCCGCGTGATGGAGATGGCCGGCGCAAGCACGTTGCGGCCGGCCGGTGCCGTCACTATCATCGGGACTGGACCGACCGTCAGCGCCGGAGATGCGAAATGCCGATGAATGCCCACGACATCGAGAAGATGATCAAGGAAGAGATTCCCGACGCCATCGTCTCGATCCGCGACCTCGCCGGCGACGGCGACCACTACGCCGCCGAGATCGTCTCCGAGAGCTTTCGCGGCAAGTCGCGGGTGCAGCAGCACCAGATGGTCTACAAGGCCCTGCGTGGCAACATGGGCGGCGAACTGCACGCGCTTGCGCTGCAGACCAGCGCACCTAAGTAGGCAGGATGACAGGCGAAGCGACCATCGCCGGAGCGGATCGATCGCCCGAGACGCCGGGCCGCAGGCCTCTGCCCGGCAGGTGATTGGTCTGACCGGAAAGCGGATGCCGCGGACGCGACTTGGTGATGGGCGGATCCCGGCTTGCCCGCCCGCCGGGCCCGAAAGGCCCTTTGCAACGAGGCGAGCGCCTCGAGAAGACCATGACGGAAGGGCCGGACCAACCGGCGTCCAGAGCCCCTGAAGGAGTTTTGACATGAGCGGCATCAACGAGTGGATCGCCAACGAGGTGAAGTCGAACGACGTCGTCCTCTTCATGAAGGGCACACCGTCCTTCCCCCAGTGCGGGTTCTCGGGACAGGTCGTCCAGATCCTCGACTACCTCGGGGTCGACTACAAGGGCGTCAACGTCCTGACCTCCGACGACCTGCGCCAGGGCATCAAGGAATATTCCGAGTGGCCGACGATCCCGCAGCTCTACGTCAAGGGCGAATTCGTCGGCGGCTGCGACATCCTGCGCGAGATGTTCCAGGCCGGCGAGCTGAAGGGCCTGTTCGAGGCGAACGGCGTCAAGACCGGCGAGCCGGCCGCCGCCAACGGCTGAGACCTGGCGGCCCCGCCGGGCCGGTCTTGCGATGTTTGGGAGGCTGGTTGCGGCGACGCGGCCAGCCTTTTCGGCATTTGCGGCCATCGACCCGGCGCTGATCGCCGCCCGCGGTGCGCGGCCCCGACAGCACCGCCGATCCGTTGGACGCAGTGTCTGACAGCCATGCGCTTGCGAGGGATGACCTTGCCGCTCCGCTCTGCTATTTGCTAATCCAACTTATCGTTCGGTTCCCTCTGGAATCTCCGTTCAGGATGCCCTGACACCGTCAACGCCGCCCCGCAACGTCGTGACCGACGACTGCGCAGCGGCGTGTCGGACGCCCAATTGCCGAGGATCGCATGGCCTTGCCTGCACAGCAGACGAATACGCACGGGTTGCCCTATCGGGAGCTCGTGATGATGGTGGCGTGCCTGATGGCGATGAATGCCGCCGCGATCGACATCTTCATCCCCGCCCTGCAGGACATCGGGACGGCGCTGCAGGTGAGCGATGCGAACCAGCGGCAGTTCGTGATCACCGCCTATCTCCTCGGCTTCGGCGGTGGACAGATCGTCTACGGCCCGCTCAGCGACCGCTATGGCCGGCGCCGCGTGCTGCTCTTCGGCATCGCGGTCTATGTGATCGCCGCCGGCATCGCCACCTTCTCCACGAGCTTCGCGATGCTGCTGACGATGCGGGCGATCCAGGGCATGGGCGCCGCGGCCACCCGCGTCATCGCGATCTCGGTCGTGCGCGACTGCTTCGGCGGCCGGCGCATGGCCAGCGTCATGTCGCTGGTGATGATGGTGTTCATGGCGATCCCGGTGCTGGCGCCGAACATCGGCCAGGGCATCATGCTGTTCGGTTCGTGGCGGGAGATCTTCGTCATCGTCGCGCTGTTCGGCGCCGGCGTCGGCATCTGGGCGGCGCTGCGGCTTCCCGAGACCCTCGCCCCGGAAAACCGCCGCGAGCTGACGACCAAGCGGGTCGGCGAGGCGTTCCGCATCGTCCTGACCAACCGCATCGCCTTCGGCTACACGATCGCCACCGCGATGATCTTCGGCGTCCTGTTCGGCTTCATCAACCAGGCCGAGCAGATCTATACCGAAGCCTACGGCCTCGGCCCCTACTTCACCCTCGCCTTCTCGGCGACGGCGATCTTCATGGCGATCTCGTCCTTCATGAACTCCCGCCTCGTCGAGACCTTCGGCATGCGCCGGCTGTCGCATGGGGCGCTCATCGGCTTCATGGCGCTCGCGGCGTTGCATCTTGGCGTCGCCTGGTTCTATGGCGGCCAGGCGCCGCTGCTGTTCTTCATCCCGGTGATGACGCTGAACTTCTGCCTGTTCGGCTTCATCGGCACGAACTTCAACGCCCTCGCCATGGACCCGCTGGGCCATGTCGCCGGCACGGCCTCGGCGGTGCTCGGCTTCATGCAGACCGTCGGCGGCGGCATCTTCGGCGCGATCATCGGCTATTACTACGACGGCACGCTGATCCCGCTGCTGCTCGGCTTCATCGTCCTGTCGATGCTGTCGACGCTGTGCGTCTTCCTCGCGGAAGGCCGGCTCTTCGACGCGAAATACGACGACGTCACGGGTCCCGAGCGGGCCAGGACCGGCGCTGCGGAATAGACGAGATCCGCCCGCGGCGCTTCAGCCGCAGGCGATCACCCGCGCGAAGTCATGTCGTCCGGCCCGGGAGCAGGGCCGGCACCTCATGCCCCGTGGAACAACTGGTCGCGCACCGCCTGCCAGCTTTCTGCGCTCGCCGCAGCGATCAGCGTCCCTTCGCGGTCGCGCGGCGTATAGGCCGAACCGTCCGCCTTGCCCACTTGGCCGCCCGCTTCGGTGGTGATCAGCGCCCCGGCCAGATGATCCCAGGGCATCAGCTTGGAATAGGCGCAGAACTGCGCGCCGCCGGAGGCGAGCAGCCGGTATTCATGGCCGGCGCAGCGATAGTTGCCGATGATCTTGACCCGGCCGAGCCGCGGCAGGACGGCGGTCTTCAATGCCTCGGGGAAGTAGCTGGTGCTGAGGCAGCCGACCGACTGGTCGAGCGAAACGTATCCGGCCGTCGCGAGCGTCACCTCCTCGCCGGTGGCGAGACGGCGGCGAGCCCCGGCCCCCTTCTCCGCCAGCATGCAGTCGTCGCCGAGCGGGTCGTAGATCAGGCCCGCGACGGTCTCGCCCCTCGAGACGATCGCCGCCATCACCGCAAAGAGCGGTACGCCGGCGGCGAAGTTCGCCGTGCCGTCCACCGGGTCGACGACGATGGCGAAGTCGGCGTCGTTCAGCTTGTCCAGGAGGGCGGGGTCGGCCGCGACCGATTCCTCGCCGACGAACAGCGCGTCCGGCAGCAGGCTGCGGCATTCGCGGGCGATGAAGCGCTCGGCCGCCTCGTCGGCCTCCGTCACCAGATCGGTGGCCGAGGTCTTTTCGCGGATGTCGGCCTCGGAAAGGTTGCGGAAGCGCGGCATGATTTCCGCCCTCGCCGCCTCGCGCAGGAGATCGGCAAGGCGGGCGACATCGATGGCTGGGGTCACGCGTCAGATCCTTCGGGATGATGATGGGCTGGTTGCTCGGGCGACACCCCGGCCGAGGCATCGTCCGCGGACCGGATCGCGAGGCCGGCGAAGTCGAATGCCGCCGGGTCGACGAGATGGCCGGGCCGGACATTGGCGAGCGCCCGCATCATCACCGCCTTGCGGCCCGGATAGCGGCTCTCGATGTCGTCGAGCATCTGCTTGGTCAGGTTGCGCTGCAGCCCGTCCTGGCTGCCGCAGAGGTCGCAGGGGATGATCGGGAAGCGCATGGCGGCGGCGAAGCGTTCGAGGTCGCTCTCGGCCGACTGGATCAGCGGGCGGAGGACGAAGAGGTCGCCCTCGTCGTTGAGCAGCTTGGCCGGCATCGCCGACAGCCGCCCGCCATGCAGGAGGTTCATGAAGAAGGTCTCGAGGCAGTCGTCGCGGTGATGGCCGAGGACCAGCGCCTCGCAGCCCTCCTCGCGCGCGATCCGGTAGAGATGGCCGCGCCTGAGCCTGGAGCAGAGCGAGCAATAGGTGGCGTTGTCCGGCAGCTTGTCGGTGACGATCGAATAGGTGTCGCGATACTCGATCCGGTTGGCGATCCCGTTCGCGGCGAGCCATTCCGGCAGGACGTGGCGGGGAAAGTTCGGCTGGCCCTGGTCGAGATTGCAGGCGAGGAGATCGACCGGCAGGAGGCCGCGCCATTTCAGGTCGTGGAGGAGCGCCAGGAGGGCGTAGGAGTCCTTGCCGCCGGAGATCGCCACCAGCCAGCGGGCACCCGGCCGCACCATGGCGAAGCGCTCCATCGTCTCGCGCATCTCGCGCAGGAGACGCTTGCGCAGCTTCTTGAATCCGACCGTCGAGGGAACGTCGCGAAACAGCGGATGGGCCCCCTCGCCCGCCTCGCCGAATTCCCCCATGCCGTCCATGGCCTGATCCGCCGGCCCGTCGCCGGGAACCGCCCTTGCCTCTTGCTCGTCGAGCATCGATCACCTCGCCACACTGCGAGGCCGGTTTAGAGGGTCAGGCGATGAAACGGAAGGGCGGCCAAGCATATCCGGTCAGCAGGGACGTCGGCGGGCACTGGCCACGCGTGTCGAACCGATGGCGCCGAAAATGATGACCATCGATCGACCAAGGCCCATGATCGCGTCGGCTGTCCCGCAACGCGGAGGCGTCCGGCCCGTGCCGACCGAGAATCATTTTTTGAAGATGCGGGGAAAGACTTGCTGGTCGGAGCGAGAGGATTCGAACCTCCGACCCCCTGGACCCCATCCAGGTGCGCTACCAGGCTGCGCTACGCTCCGACGAGAGACTGCCTACCCAAAGGGGACGGCCGACGCAAGATGTTTCGCACGATGCGGTGTCCGTCGCCTGCTTCGGCGACGGGAATCCACCCGGACGATGGTTCAGCTCGCCTCGCCGGTCGCCCGCATCAGCGGCGAGCCGATGCGCTCGATGTCCCAGCGCGGCACCCAGGCGGCGGTGATGTCGACGACGCGGCGCATGTCGAAGATGTAGCGGCGCTCGACCAGCGGCTCCACCGAGGCGAAGTCGAAGCTCCGGAACTCGCCCCATTCGGTGGCGACGAGGACCGCGCTGGCGCCCTCGCAGGCCGCCGCGATGCTCTCGCACTGGCGATAGCAGCGGTGGTCGACAGAAAGTTTCGCCACCGGATCGAAACTGCGGACCTCCGCCCCCTCTTCCAGGAGCGCATGGACGATGTCGACGGCCGGGCTGTCGCGGACGTCGTCGGTGTTGGCCTTGAAGGCAAGGCCGAGAACGGCGACTCGCTTGCCGGCCAGCTTGTCGCCCATCGCCGATTCAATTCGCTTCAGGATGTGGAACCGCCGCGAATCGTTGATGCGGATGACCGTCTCGACGATCTGCTGCTGGACCCCGTGGCGCCGGCCGATGGTCGCGAGCGCCAGCGTGTCCTTGGGAAAGCACGAGCCGCCATAGCCGGGGCCGGCCTTCAGGAACTGCGGACCGATACGGCTGTCGAGGCCGATGCCGCGCGCGACCTGATCGATGTCGCCGCCGACGGTCTCGACCAGGTCGGAGATCTCGTTGATGAAGGTGACCTTGGTCGCGAGAAAGGCATTGGCGGCGTATTTGATCGTCTCGCTGGTCGAGGTGTCGCTGACGATCATCGGCACGCCGCGGTCCTCGAAGGCGGCATAGCTCTGGCGCACCTTGTCGCGGGCCGCCTCGCTGTTGCCGCCGATGACGATCCGCTCGGGATTGAAGAAGTCGTTGAGCGCGGTTCCCTCGCGCAGGAATTCCGGATTGGAGACGATTTCCAGATGCTTGCCGGCAAAGTCGCGGTCGAGCCGTGCCTGCAGCCGGGCGCAGGTGCCGATCGGCACCGTCGACTTCACGGCGATCACCGCCTCTGGCCGGGCAATCGCGGCGATGCCGGACACCGCCGCGTCGAGATAGTCGAGCCTGGCGTTGCCGGTCCGCTCGCTGGTCGGCGTCCCGACCGCGACGAAGAACAGGTCGCAGTCGCCGGCAGCGGCGATCTCGGTGGTGAAGGTCACCCTGCCCCGGGCGATGACCTCCCGCAGCGCCTCTTCCAGCCCTTCCTCGAAGATCGGCGGAATGCCCTTCTCGAGCATCGCGATCTTGCGGGCGTCGAGATCGACGCATGTGACCTTCAGCCCGAAGCTCGCGAGCCCGACCGCCTGGATCAGGCCGACATAGCCGACCCCGACCACACAGATATTCGCTGATTGCACGGTGATGCTTCCTGTTTTTCGACCTGCCTGCGGCGATACGCCCGTGGCCGTGGCAGTCAAGCCGAGTCTGCGCCGGTCCTGACGATGAACGGCCGAAGCGACCTTCCTGCAACTTTTCCTGCAGTGGCTCCTATCTCACCGACGAGGGTGAGCGTCAGGCGAAATGCTTCGACAGCTTCAGACCCTGGGCCTGGTAGTTGGAGGAAAGCGCCGCCCCGTAGAGACGATCGGGCACCGCCGCCATACGCTCATAGACGAGCCGGCCGACGATCTGGCCGTCCTCGAGGATGAATGGCACGTCGTGGCTGCGCACTTCCAGAACCGCCCGGCTGCCCGCGCCGCCGGCGGCCGAATGGCCGAAGCCCGGATCGAAGAAACCAGCGTAATGCACCCGGAACTCGCCGACCAGCGGGTCGAAGGGCGTCATCTCGGCGGCGTGGTCCGGCGGCACGTGGACCGCCTCCTTGGAGACGAGGATGTAGAATTCGTCCGGATCGAGGACCAGTTCGCCGGCACCGCGCCGGGTGATCGGCTCCCAGTATTCGGCGAGCGGATAGGCTGCCCGCCTGTCGACGTCGACGAGGCCGGTATGGCGCTTGCCGCGATAGCCGACGAGGCTGCCGGGGACGCCGGAGAGATCGATCGACAGCGCGATGCCCGCGCCCGAGATGTTGGCGTTCTCGCCGGAGGTCAGCCGGACCCGCTCGTGCAGCGCCGTCAGCTCCGATAGCGAGAGCGTCGGCTCGCCGCAGCGGAAGCGGATCTGCGACAGGCGCGAGCCCTCGCGCACCAGGATCGGAAAGGTGCGCGGCGAGATCTCCAGATAGAGCGGCCCGTGATAGCCCGCCGGCACCTTGTCGAATTCCTGGGCGTTGTCGGCGAGGACACGGGTGAAGATGTCGAGCCGGCCGGTGGAGGATTTCGGATTGGCCGTCGCCCTGACGTGGTCCGGCAGGGCGAGCCGCTCGAGCAGCGGCACGACGTAGACGCAGCCGGTCTCCAGCACGGCGCCGCCGGACAGGCTGAATTCGTGGAGGGCGAAGCGCTCCAGCTTGGCCTCGACCGAATGGCCGCCGCCCGGCAGGAAGCTCGCCCGCACCCTGTAGGCGACGGGGCCGAGCCGCAGGTCGAGCGAGGCCGGCTGGATCTGGTCGCCGTCACGCTCGCGCGGCGCGATCAGCGCACCCGCCTCGAACAGCGCCGCGATCTCCCGATCCGGCAGGATCCCCTGCAACATGCCGCCGCTCACCGTCGGTCCGTCCTCTCGTCGTTTCCGGGCCGCCCAGCGGCATCCCGATTTTTCACCGATTGACGCCTAACCGCATCGCAGCTATTTGCAAAGCCATGGTGGTGATTTGGCCGGCCGGCTTGCAGCCACGTAAAACAACTCGCTAAAGGGCCGATCCGAAGACGAGGACGTTCTTTCGAACCGGCATTGCGAGATCGCAAGAGCCGGTTTTTTGCTGTTCGGAGACAAAGCATGCTGAAGCGCGATGACGAGAAGAAGCCCCTGAAGCCCGCCACCCTGATGGTCCATGGCGGCACGACGCGCTCGAACTTCGGGGAAACCTCGGAGGCGCTGTTCCTGACGCAGGGCTTCGTCTACGCCACGGCGGAAGCTGCCGAAGCCCGCTTCAAGGGCGAGGAGCCCGGCTTCATCTATTCGCGCTACGCCAATCCGACCACCCGCATGTTCGAGGAGCGGATGATGGCGCTGGAAGGCGCCGAGGACGCTCGCGGCACCGCCTCCGGCATGGCCGCCGTCGCCTCCGCCATCCAGTGCCAGGTGAAGGCCGGCGATCACATCGTCGCCGCGAGAGCCCTGTTCGGCTCCTGCCGCTACGTGGTCGAGACGGTGATGGCGCGCTGCGGCGTCTCCTGCACCCTCGTCGACGGCCGCGACCTCGACCAGTGGCAGAGGGCGGTGCAGCCGAACACCAAGGTCTTCTTCATGGAGACGCCGACCAACCCGACGCTGGAGGTGATCGACATCGCCGCCGTCGCCGAGATCGCCCATGCGGCCGGGGCGACGCTGGTCGTCGACAACGTCTTCGCGACGCCGATCCACCAGAAGCCGCTGACGCTGGGGGCCGACGTCGTGGTCTATTCCGCGACCAAGCACATCGACGGCCAGGGCCGCTGCCTTGGCGGCGTCGTCCTGTCGTCGAAGCAGTGGATCGACGAGAACCTCCACGACTTCTACCGCCACACCGGCCCGGCGCTGTCGCCGTTCAACGCCTGGACCCTCCTGAAGGGCCTCGAGACCCTGCCCCTGCGCGTCGCCCACCAGACCGCCGCCGCCGCGACCATCGCCGACCGCCTCGCCGAACAGCCGAAGATCGCCCGCGTCCTCTATCCCGGCCGCGAGGACCATCCCGATCATGCGATCGCCAGGCGCCAGATGGCGGCCGGCTCGACCCTCATCGCCTTCAACGTCACCGGCGGCAAGCCAGCGGCCTTCCGCTTCCTCAACGCGTTGGAGATCATCCTGATCTCCAACAATCTCGGCGACGCCAAGAGCCTCGTCACCCATCCCGCGACGACCACCCACAAGAACCTGACGACGGAAGCGCGGGCGGAACTCGGCATCGACGACGGCCTGGTGCGCCTGTCGATCGGGCTCGAAGACGTCGAAGACCTGTGGGACGACATCGCGGGCGCCCTCCGCGCGGCGTGAGCCGCCGCGGCGATCCCGCACCAGAAGACGGGATCGTCGTGCCAAAGGTTCGGGAACACGGCGATACGCCGCGACACCCCGTTATTCCGGCGCATCCGCCTGCGGGGTCCCGATAGGCCCTGAAGGCGCCGTGACAGGCGCCGGCGTTCTGGAAGATGAAGTCTCGTCGCAGGCGACACTGCGCCCAGGCGACAGCGTTGCCCCGCCCATGGCCGTGGCGCGACCGCCTGGAGCGACGGTTCAGTCGGCCGCGGCCGCGTCTTTGGCCGGCGCCGGCAACCTGGCGCGCAGGGTCTCGCACGGGTCGTCGATGCTGAGGCGCGGGGTAAAGATCGTGAAGTCGTAGGGAGCCGGCGCCTCGGCGGTCAGGCCGTAATCGGCGACCGCACCATCCTCACCCTCGACTTCCATCATCCGCACAGAGACCGTGGCGGCGTCCGGGTCCTTGCGCTCCAGGAGCGCGGGCACGCCGCGATCGTTGCGCACATGGCCGTAGCCGGCGATCAGGACGGCGGTGTCGCCGTCCTTGGCCGCGTCCTGCATGGCAGCGGCGAGCGCCCCGTCGCGGGCGCGCTGGGCGTCCACCATCGGCGCGATCGAGCCTTCCGGCATCAGGCCGCAATGGGAAGTGCGGACTTCGTCCGTGAGGTCGGCGACCATCGCCAGATCGGCATCGATATCGAGCGAGAGGCGCGCGCGCTCCTCGGGCGACAGGCTCGAAACGCCATTGGCCACGATCGAACTGACGACGCTGCGGTCGAGATTGCCAGCCTCGACGGCGAGACCATGATGTCTGGCCGTCTCGAACAGGGGGCGATACATCGAGAAGTCCGGCCAGCCGCGCTCGGACCATTCCAGCCGATTGGCGAGACCTTCGAGATCGATGGACGCGCCCCGCTCCGTTCCGAAGGCGGACACGACACTGTCCAGGCGCTGGGGAATCATCTCGAACACCAATGACAGATCGGCAGAAGTGTCGGCGAGATTGGCGACGATGTCGCTCTGCAGCCGGTGATGGTCCGGATTGTCGTGCTTCTCGCCGAGAAGGACGTAGCGGGCCGATCTCGCCGCGCCGATCAGCGCCGCGGCGTCCGATGGATTGCCGTCGCTCTGGAAGATCCCGCCGACCAGCGGATTGTCTGCGAAGAAACGGGACTGCCACTCCGGCTGCTCGGCGTCGAAGAGACGCTTCGACAGCGGGGTCGTCTCGAAGGCGGGAGCGGTCTCGTCGGAACTCGCGGCGACGGCCGATGCGGCGGCGTCACCGGCTGCGGCGACCTTGGTCAGGAAGGCTGCGGCACCGGTTTCACTCCGGCTGGCGGAACCGGCCGGGGCAAGGGCCGTTTGACCGGCGATCCGCGCCGCCGCCGGAGCAGCGGCATCCGCGGCGACCGCCTCGGCGATCTGCCTGTCCACCGTCATCGCGTCCTGGAACGGCTCGACGGTCGAGACCGTCACCTCGGCGAAATCCTGATCGCCCTTGCGACGATAGCCGAGCGACACGCGGTCGCCCGTAACCTTCGCCGCGACCACGCCTTCGCCGGCCTCGGCCAGCGCCGGTGCGGCCGAGCTGGACGCGTCGCCGGCCGGCAGGTTCTGCGCGACCCCGTAGCCGATCCCCCCAAGGACGGCTGCAAGCGACGGAACGATCCAATGACGGCTTTTCAAGTCGAACGACCCCCAACTCTCGACTGCCGCATGCGGTCCCATTCCCCTAGCGACCGCAGCTTTCGAGAGCACTACGAATTGCGCCACCTTGTGGCAAAACTATTGCAGATTCCCCTCTGCGCGGAAATATATCCCCACTGATGCGCCCGTCGAGGCCTTGACGCGGAGGCATTGGCAGCTTTCGGCGCGGGGCGAGCGATTCGCCTCGTCACCGCTGGGCCAGAAGATCCCGCGCCACGATCAACCGCATGATCTCGTTGGTGCCCTCGAGGATCTGGTGGACGCGCAGGTCGCGGACGATCTTCTCGATGCCGTAGTCGGCGAGATAGCCGTAGCCGCCGTGCAGCTGCAGGGCCATGTTGGCGACCTCGAAGCTCGCATCGGTGACGAAGCGCTTGGCCATGGCGCAGAACCTCGTGGCATCCGGTGCCTTCTGGTCGAGCTTCCAGGCGGCCTGACGCAGGAAGACCCGCGCCGCCTGGAGCTCGGTCTCCATGTCGGCGAGGCGAAACTGCAGCGCCTGGAACTCGGTCAGCGACTTTCCGAAGGCCTTGCGGTCGCGCATGTAGACGATCGTCTTGTCGAGGGCGGCCTGGGCGGCACCGAGGGCGCAGGCGGCGATGTTCAGCCGGCCGCCGTCGAGGCCCATCATCGCATAGGCAAAGCCCCTGCCCGCCTCGCCGAGCAGAGAGCCGGCGGGAACCCGGCAATCCTCGAGGCGCACCTCGGCGGTCGGCTGGGCGATCCACCCCATCTTCCGCTCCTGCGCCCCGAAGGACAGGCCCGGCGTGCCGTTTTCCACGAGGAAGGCCGAGACGCCCCTGGCGCCGGCTTCGCCGGTGCGCGCCATGACGAGATAGAGGTCGGAGAACCCGGCGCCGGAGATGAAGCTCTTGGTACCGTTGAGGACGTAGCCGTCGCCATCCGCCTTCGCGCTCGTGCGCAGCGCCGCCGCGTCGGAACCCGAGCCCGGCTCGGTCAGGCAATAGCTGCCGATCGCCTGCATGCTGCAGAGCTTCGGCAGCCATTCGGCCCTCAGCTCCTCGCTGCCGAAGCTGTCGACCATCCAGCCGACCATGTTGTGGATCGACAGGAAGGCCGAGACCGACGGGTCGCCATAGGACAGCGCCTCGAAGATCAGCGCCGCGTCGAGGCGGGAGAGCCCGGAACCGTAGTCGTCGCGCACATAGATCGCCGCCATGCCGAGGCCGGCCAGCTCTTCGAGCACGTCGCGCGGCAGGCGTTTCTCCGCCTCCCAGGCATCGGCGAAAGGCGCCATCTTCTCGGTGGCGAAATCCCGCGCCATCGTGAAGATCTGCTGTTGCTCGTCCGAGAGTGCAAAGTCCATCGCGGCATTCCTCCCATGTTCGTTCAAGTCGCCGGGCGGAGCCCCGGCCGGCGGGCCGACCTCGGCGGGCCGGCCCGGTCGCTGCGGCTTGCGTCGCTTCCTGGCGCAAGCAAGCAAGATAGGCCCTGCGCACTTCGTGCCGAGGGGAGCGATCGAGCGTGACTGAGATCCACCCGACCGGCCGGCGCCCGGATCAGTGCTGGTCCGGCGCCTCGCCGATTGTCTGCTCGGCGCGCTTCAGGCCATGTTCGACCAGCCGGTCGATCACCTCGGCATAGGGCACGCCGCTCGCCGCCATCACCTTGGCGTACATGCTGATGTCGGTGAAGCCGGGGATGGTGTTCAGCTCGTTGACCAGCGGCTGCAGGTCTTCGGTCAGGAAGAAGTCGACCCTCGCCATGGCGTCGCAACCGAGGGCGCGGAAGGCGTCCGCCGCCAGGTCCCTCAGCTTGGCCTCGACCTCCGGCGGCAGCTCGGCGGGGACGATCAGCGCCGCGCCGTCGGTATCGACGTATTTGGCGTCGTAGCTGTAGAAGCCATGGACACCGGCGGGGACGATCTCGCCCGCCCGCGAGACGAACAGGCTGCCGTCCGGCGCCTCCAGCACGGCGAACTCGATCTCGCGGCCGGCGACGAATTCCTCGGCGAGGAGCTTGGCGTCGTGGCGGAAGCCTTCTTCCAGCGCGCCGGAAAATTCCTCGGCGGCCTTCACCTTGCGCACACCGACCGAGGATCCCTGCCGCGCCGGCTTGAGGAAGATCGGCAGGCCGAGCTCGGCTTCCAGTGCCGCGAAGTCCGGCACCGCGCCGGCCCGGATCGTCACGGACCGTGCCACCGGGATCCCGGCATCGCGCAACAGCCGCTTGGCGATGTCCTTGTCGAGGGCGGTCGCAGAGCCGAGAATGCCACATCCGGCGAGCGGCACCATCGCAACCTCGCAGAGGCCCTGGACCGCGCCGTCCTCGCCGGGCAGACCGTGCAGCACCGGAAAGACCACGTCGATCGCCGGCAGTGGCGCCATGCCGCCGTCCGCGGCAATGCCGACCGCCCGTCCCCGGCCGCCCGGTACGAGGCAGAGCTGCGTCCCCGCTTCCGGGATCGCCAGCACGCCGGTCTCGAAGCTGGCCAGCAGCCAGCGTCCATCGCGCGTCACGAACACCGGGAGCGGCTCGTATCGGGCGGGATCGAGCGCCGCCATCACATTCGTCGCCGAGCGGACGGAGACCTCGTGCTCGGCCGAGCGCCCCCCGAAGAGTACGAGGATTCGCAGGCGGCGTGCGGTGGAAGTCATGGCATGCTCCGGCCGGATCGTTTCGGATTCGCGCCCCGCCCGTCGGCAGGCGAAGAGAGGTTTACCGGCTTGCGCGCAAAAGCGCGACCGTGCTCACGGCCGTTCAATGTCGCTATTGCCTCTCCCCCGGCCCTCGCGCGGCATCGGCGGCGCCGGGACCTGCGGCAGCGGCTCGGGTTCGGCGAGATGCGGATGGCTGCGATAGACGCGATAGGACACGATCGCGAGGAGACCGAGGAGCGGAATGACGATCTGCGTCGCCAGCACCGGCTCGCCGATCAGCGCGCAGATGGCGCCGCCGAGAAGGCCCGAACCCATCTGGATGAAGCCCATCATCGCCGCCGCCGCACCCGCCATGTGCGGGAACGGCGCCAGCGAGGCCGTGGTCATGGCCGGCATCACCAGGGCGATCCCGACGGCGTAGAACGCCACCGGCCCCATGATCGAGACGTAGCTGACCGGCAGGAGCTGGATCGACACGGCCATGGCCGCGGCGCCGATGCCGATCAGGCCGAGGCCGATCGGAACCAGCCGGTAGGCGCCGAAGCGCGCCATCAGGAAGCGTGCCGCGATGGAGCCGCAGAGATAGCTTCCCGACTGGGCGAGCATGCCGACGCCGTACTCGGTCGGCGTCAGGCCGGCGACGTCGATGAGGACGAAGGGCAGCACCGTCGCCAGCGTGTAGAGGGCGCCGACCGAGCCGGCGACGGTCAGGCTGGTGGCGAGGAAGTGCCGGTTCGTCGCAAGCTCCCGGTAGGCGGAAAGGATCGCCTTCGGCCGGATCCGCGAGGGATCGGGCACGATGGTCTCGCGCATCAGGCCGATGGTCACACCGATCAGCGCGAGGCCGAATCCCGCCATCATGAGGAACAGCGAATGCCACCCGGCGAAGTCCAGCATCAGGCCGCCGATGGTGGGCGAGACCGCCGGCCCGATCGCCAGGATGATCCCGATCGTGTTCATGATCCGCGACGAGGTCTCGCCGGTGAACTGGTCGCGAACGATGGCGCGCGCGGTGGCGACGCCGACCGACGCGCCGATTCCCTGCAGGAGCCGCGCCCAGACGACGACCTCGATGGTCGGCGCGAACACCGCCAGCATCGAGCCTGCGAGATAGATGACCATGAAGGCGATCGCCGTGATCCGGCGGCCATAGGCGTCGGAGAGCGGGCCGCAGATCAACTGGGTAAAGGCGAAGCCGGCGAAGTAGACCGCCAGCGACAGCTTCACCAGAGCCTCCGACGTGTCGAAGGCGGCGACCAGCGTCGGCATCGCCGGGGTGTAGAGCGCCAGGGAGATCGGGCCGATGGCGACGAGGCAGCCGCCGATCAGGCTGATACGCCCCTCCGACATGGGGCGTCCGGTCGAAGGGGAGGAAGTCAAAAGGGCATCCGTGACGCGAGGTGGCGCTGGTTACCCTTTCTTATTGACATCTCCCGTCGCCGCAAGGTGCGACGGGACATCGTCTCCAACTCGTCGCCAGGGACAGAGCCAGAGCCAGAGCGAGGGCCGATTGGCGTCTCGGTCGATCACGCGGTCCGATAGAGGGTTTCGCTCGAGCGTCCCTTGCCGACCGCGGGGATTATCGGGTCCTCGCCGACGATCTGGGGATCGGTGGTGAGGTTCAGCCGGATCCGGGTCAGCAGCTGTTGGACGACGTCCCGCTCCTCCTCGCTGAAGCCGGTGACGAGACGGTCATACATGGCGGTCGCCAGGGGCCGGATCTCCTCGAAGACGGCCGTCGCCGCCGCGGTCGTCGTCACGACCTTCGCGCGGCGATCGTTCTTGTCGACCCTGCGCTCCACGAGATCGCGGCTCTCGAGCCGGTCGAGATAGGCGGACATCGTCATCGGCTCGACGCCCATCCGCTCGGCGAGGACCGCCTGCCGCGATCCCTCGAAACGCCAAACATAGAGCAACGCGCGGATTTCCCCGGGCGTCAGAGACAATCCCGCCTCAACAACGGCCCGTTCGAATTCCTGACGGAACAGACGGGCGACGTCCACGAGAAGGAAACCGAGGGAGTTGCTGGAAATGAGTTCGGGCATCTGTTGACCTTCAGTCGTTTGGCTTGAACTGTCGCGCTGTGACTGGTGACCATTCCCGCCGGCTGCATACTGGCTGACCATACACATGGCCATTCTGAATGCATCGATCCCATAGTGACGAAGTAGCCCAGTGCGTCGTTATGACACATCATATCCAAAGGATATCAAAGTTGATCTAGATAGGTAGCTTTATCGCGCAACTATCTGTCCTCTCGATGCCCCTATTAACCCTTGCATACCGCCAATAGAAAAGCAGCCACCCCATTTGAGGGTAGTGGCTGCTTCACGTGATTCGCCTGCTCTTGCAACGGCTGGTCGGCGGACTAGAGCGGGCTGAGATCAGCTACGATCGACATCCCGCTCTACCCTCTTCTTGCCGCATGATCTTTCCCGAAAACCGGTTCCCACTTTTCGGGATCATGCTCTAGCTGCGGCGCGCAGCCTTCTTCTCGATGCGGCGGCGATGCAGGACGGGCTCGGTGTAGCCGGAGGGCTGCTGGCGCCCCTCGAACACCAGATCGCAGGCCGCCTTGAAGGCGATCGAGCCGTCGAAGTTGCCGGCCATCGTCTCGTAGTTCGGGTCACCGGCGTTCTGCGCGTCGACCTTTGCCGCCATCTCCTTCATCGCCTCCATCACCTCGTCCTTCGAGACGACGCCGTGATGCAGCCAGTTGGCGAGATGCTGGGAGGAGATCCGGCAGGTGGCGCGGTCCTCCATCAGGCCGACGTCGTTGATGTCCGGCACGGTGGAGCAGCCGATGCCCTGGTCGATCCAGCGCACGACATAGCCGAGGATCCCTTGCGCGTTGTTGCGGATCTCGGCCTTGATCTGCTCCTCCGGCCAGTTGGCGCGGTTGGCCAGCGGGATGGTCAGGATGTCGGCGAGCAGCGCCCGCCGGCCGCGCGCCGCGATCGATTCCTGCCAGGCGAGCACATCGACCCGGTGGTAGTGGGTGGCGTGCAGCGTCGCCGCCGTCGGGCTCGGCACCCAGGCGCAATTGGCTCCGGCCTGCGGGTGGCCGACCTTCTGGGCGAGCATGTCGTGCATCTTGGCCGGCGCCGCCCACATCCCCTTGCCGATCTGTGCCTTGCCGCGGAACCCGCAGGAAAGGCCGACGTCGACGTTCCAGTCCTCATAGGCGGCGATCCAGGTCCGGTCCTTCATGACGGTCTTGCGGACCATCGGGCCGGCTTCCATGGAGGTGTGGATCTCGTCGCCGGTGCGATCGAGGAAGCCGGTGTTGATGAAGAAGACCCGGTGCTTCGCCGCGCGGATGCACTCCTTGAGGTTCACCGTGGTGCGGCGCTCCTCGTCCATGATGCCCATCTTCAGCGTGTCGCGGTCGAGACCCAGCGCATCCTCGACGCGGGCGAAGATCTCGCTCGAGAAGGCGACCTCCTCCGGCCCGTGCATCTTCGGCTTGACGATGTAGACCGAGCGGGCCCGCGAGTTGCGGATGCCGCCGGCCTTCTTCAGGTCGTGGATCGCGATCATCGCAGTGATCATCGCGTCCATGATGCCCTCGGGGGCCTCCGAGCCGTCCTGAAGCAGGATGGCCGAATTGGTCATCAGGTGGCCGACATTGCGGATGAGCAGGAGCGAGCGGCCCGGCACGGTGAAGGTGGTGCCGCCGGGGCTCTGGTAGTCGCGGTCCGGATTGAGCCGCCGGGTGACCGTTTCGCGGCCCTTCTGGAAGCTCTCGGAGAGGTCGCCCCGCATCAGGCCGAGCCAGTTGCGGTAGACGGCGGTCTTGTCCTCGGCGTCGACGGCGGCGATCGAATCCTCGCAGTCGCAGATCGTCGAGACGGCCGATTCGATCAGGACGTCGGCGACCTTGGCCCGGTCGTTCTTGCCGATGCGGTGGCTGGCGTCGACGGACACCTCGACATGCAGGCCGTTGTGCTTGAACAGCACCGCGGACGGCGCCGCCGCCTCGCCGCGATATCCGGCGAACGCCAGCGGGTTCTTCAGCCGCGCCTTCTTGCCGTCGCCATAGCTGGCGAGCAGCGTTCCGCCATCGACCGAATAGGCCTCGACGTCGATATGGGAGATCCGGTCGAGCGGCGCGACGCCGTCGAGGAAGCCCTTTGCCCAGGACACGACGCGGGCGCCGCGGGCCCGGTCGTAGCCGGACCCCTCGGGCGCGTCGCCCATCGCATCGGTGCCGTAGAGCGCGTCGTAGAGCGAGCCCCAGCGGGCATTCGCGGCGTTCAGCGTGTAGCGCGCGTTCATCAGCGGCACGACGAGCTGCGGGCCCGGAACCAGTGCGATCTCCGGATCGACGTTCTCGGTCTCGATGCGGAAGTCCGGCCCCTCGGGAACGATGTAGCCGATCTCGCGCAGGAAGGCCTGGTATTCCTTCATGTCGATCGTCTTGCCGCGGCGCTGCAGATGCCAGTCGTCGATCGCCGTCTGCAGGCGCTCGCGTTCGGCGAGCAGCGAGCGGTTGCGGGGCGCCATCGAGTTGAGGATGTCCGAGAAGGCCGACCAAAACGCTTCCGGCTCGATACCTGTACCCGGCAGGGCCTCCTCGTCGATGAAGCGCTTCAGCTCGTCCGCGACCTTCAGGCCGTCAACCTCGATCATGTCTGGCATGCCATTCCTCCAACGATCCAATTCGTCCGGAAATCGGCCATAGGGGCAGCGAAGTCAATCGCCGGCGGGGGAACCGTCAGTTGCCGGGAGAGTCGGAGGCGGGGCCGGGACATCCCGGCTAGACCTTGGCCTTTTTCAGGATCTCGTTGATCCGCGACTGCCAACCCTTTCCTGTTGCCTTGAACTTGGCAACGACATCGGGATCGAGGCGCAGAGAGATCTGCTGGCGCGGCTTTTCGACGGGCGTTCGCCCTTCGCCACGCTGAATGCTCGCCTGAAGTTCGGGAAGAGCCTCGGCAAAAGGCTCGGCATTCGCGACATCTTCGGCGGTCCATTCCGGATTGTCGGACACCTCGTCCCAGTCCGCTTCGGTGTAGCCGTTGGCGGCGGCATGCTTCGGATCGAAGACCTTCGTGGTCGTGCCTGTCATGGAACCTCCTTGTGCATCGCCATCCGGGTCTCTTTCTGCGAGGCGGGCCGGATGCTGATCACTGAAAGGGCTTCGGAGCCGAGGGGACGGAACACCACTGCGACGAACCGTTCATTTTCCAGCCGCCCGAGAGCCAGCAGGCGCCCTTCTCGTCCTGGCCGGACGATGGCACCTTCGAAGAAGGCAATGGTCAGCGCAACGAAATCCAGCCCGTGCTTTGCGAGATTGCTCCGGCGCTTCGTTTCGTCCCAGGTTATCCTCATATAATTCTCGTATCACGGCGTTGAAGCCATCACGAAAGCATAACGTTCGGCGCCCGCTCGATCGTCTTTCCCCTGGTGATCGTCGCGATCCATCAGGCGGCAAGATGCCGACTTCCAACCCACTCGCTCGTGACGCCCGGCCCTTGCGCCGGTGCCGGGCCTGTGGCGAAGTTCCCGCCTGCCGACGCCGCCGACCATCGTCGGCGTCCGAGCCGGGGTCTCGCGCGTGCACAGCGGTCTCATCGCCCTCGTGGCGATCGTCTATCTGTTGCTTCTCTTCGCCGTCGCCTATTGGGGCGACCGGAGGGCGGCCCGTCGTCCGGCCGATGCCAGCCGGCCGGCCGTCTATGCGCTGAGCCTTGCTGTCTACTGCACCTCCTGGACCTTCCTCGGCTCCGTCGGCGTCGCCGCCCGCGAGGGATTTGCGTTCCTGGCGATCTATCTCGGCCCGATCCTGGTCTTCCTTCTCGCACCAAGCTTCATCGAGCGGATCGTCCGCCACGCCAAGGCCGAGAAGATCACCACCGTCGCCGACTTCATCGGCTCGCGCTACGGCAAGAGCCCGGCCGTCGCGGCGCTCGCCACCGTTATCGCCCTGGTCGGCACGGTTCCCTACATCTCGCTGCAGCTGAAGGCGATCTCGACCAGCGTCGCCACCCTCGTGTTCCACTATCGGCCCAATCTCGACGTGCCGCCGCTGTTCGGCGACCTGTCCCTTTTGATCGCCACCGTCCTCGGCCTGTTCGCGATCCTGTTCGGGACCCGCCATGCCGACGCCACCGAGCACCAGGACGGCCTGGTGCTGGCGGTCGCCATGGAATCGCTGATCAAGCTCGGCGCCTTCATCGCCGTCGGCATCTGGGCAACCTTCTTCCTGTTCGACCCGCAGGAACTCTGGCGCACGGCGCTCGCCAGCACCGCCGTCAGGACGGCGTTCACGACGCCGCTGGCCGGCTCCTTCTTCGCCAGCCTCGGCCTCAGCGCGCTGGTCATCCTGCTTCTGCCCCGCCAGTTCCACATGACCGTCGTCGAGAACCGCACGCGCGGCGAGATCCGCCGGGCAAGGTGGCTGTTTCCGATCTATCTCGTCGCGATCAACCTGTTCGTCGTGCCCATCGCCGCCGCCGGTCTCATCCGACTCGGCCCGCAGTTCGACGCCGATCTCTACGTGCTCGCCCTGCCGCTCTCCTCGGGAGCCGATCTCCTCGGTCTCGTCGCCTTCATCGGCGGGCTGTCGGCGGCGACCGCCATGGTCATCGTCGCCAGCGTCGCCCTGGCGATCATGATCTCCAACGACCTCGTCCTGCCGATCCTCCTGAAGCGCCGCGGCCGCCGGCCCGGCAATCCCGGCGACGAGACCCGCCTGATCCTCAACGTCCGCCGCTCGGCGATCCTGACGATCGTCTTCTTCGGCTACGTCTATTACCGCTTCGCCGGGGACGGCAGCGGCCTCGCCTCGATCGGCCTTCTCTCCTTCGCCGCCATCGCCCAGCTTGCTCCAGCCCTCTTTGCCGGCCTCTACTGGAAGCGCGCCAATGCCCGCGGCGCCATGGCGGGGCTCTCGGCGGGCGTCGTCCTCTGGGCGCTCACCCTGCTCGCCCCGACGCTGGGCATCGCCACCCCGCTGCCGGGCATCCTGATCGGTGACGACGGTATGCCGCTCGTCGATCCGCTGCTTCTCGGTGTCGTCCTCAGCCTGTCGGCCAATCTCGCCTGCCTCGTCGCGGGCTCGCTCAGCCGGCCGGCACGGCCGCTGGAGCGGATCCAGGCGGCTGTCTTCGTCGGCCGCGACGGCTTTGCCGCGGCGCCCGGCCGGCGCATGCGCATCAACGTAAGGGTCGCCGATCTCAAGTCGACGATCGCCCGCTATCTCGGGACGAGGCGCACCGAACGCGCCTTTACCGCCTTCGCCCGCGACCATCAGGGCGTTCTCGCCGACGAGGCCGCGGCGGACGGCGCGACGATCAACTTCTCCGAACAGCTGCTCGCCTCGGCGATCGGCTCGGCGTCCTCGCGCCTCGTCCTGTCGCTCTTGTTCCAGCGCCACGCCGATTCCAGCAGCACGGCGCTGCAGCTGCTCGACGATGCGACCGAGGCGCTGCAGTACAACCGCGACCTCCTGCGCATCGCGCTGGAGCAGGTCGATCAGGGCCTCGCCATCTTCGACGGCGACTTCTGCCTCACCTTCTGGAACCGGCAGTTCCGCGACCTCGTCGGCCTGACCGCCGAATTCGGCCGGGTCGGCACACCGCTCACCGCCGTCTTCGACCAGCTGCTCGTCGACGGCGAGATCGACCCGGGCGAATATGCGGCGAGCTTCGACCAGCTGACCCGCCCGCCGGCGCAGCGCCAGATCGCCCTCGCCCGGTCCGGCCGCACCATCGAAATGCGCGTCAACACCATGCCCGACGGCGGCCTCGTCGCCACCGTCTCGGACATGACGGAACGGGTGCGCCGGGCTGTGGCGCTGCGGGAGATCAACGAGACGCTGGAGGAGCGGGTGCGCCAGCGCACGGCCGAACTGACCGCCGCCAACCGGGATCTCGCCGAGGCCCGTCGCGCGGCGGAGGCGGCGAACCTGTCGAAGACCCGCTTCCTGGCCGCTGCCGGCCACGACATCCTGCAGCCGCTGAATGCCGCCCGCCTCTATGTCTCGGCGCTGGAGCAGCGCCACGGTCGCTCCGCCGACGCCGATCTCGCCGGCAATATCGGCTCGTCCCTCGAAGCGGTCGAGGCGATCATCGGCGCCGTCCTCGACATCTCACGTCTCGACGCCGGGGGAATGCAGGCCAAGCTCACCGAATTTCCACTGCAGCCGCTGTTGAAGCAGATCGAGACGGACCTGCGACCGCTCGCCGAGGAGAAGGGCCTGTCGCTGCGCTTCATCGCGACCTCCGTCGCGGTCCGATCCGACCGCAACCTCCTGCGCCGCCTGATCCAGAATCTCGTCTCCAACGCCGTCAAATACACCCGGCAAGGCAAGATCGTCGTCGGCGTGCGGCGGCGCGGTCAGGACCGGATCGACCTCGAGATCGCCGACAGCGGCATCGGCATCCCGCAGGACAAGCTGCAGACCATCTACGAGGAATTCGTGCGCCTCGACGAGGGCAGCCGGACGGCGAGCGGCCTGGGGCTCGGCCTGTCGATCGTCGACCGCATCGCCCGCGTCCTCGACCATCCGGTCGCGGCGCGATCGCGGCACGGCAGCGGCACCGCCTTCCGGGTCGGACTGCCCCTCGCCGCACCCGGCTTCGGCGAGGCCGCAGTGAGCGTTTCGCCCCGGGCGCAGATCGGCCTGGCGGTCTCGGGCGCGATGGTGCTGTGCATCGACAACGAGCCGGCCATCCGCGACGGCATGAAGACGCTGCTGACCGGCTGGGGCTGCGAGGTCGAGGCCTTCGCCTCGGCTGACGAGGCGGTAGCGGCGCTGGCGACGTCGCGCTTCCGGCCGGAAATCGCGCTGGTCGACTACCATCTCGACGACGGCGGCGACGGGCTGGTCGCGCTCGCCGAGCTGCGGCGGCGGCTAGACGAGCGGCTCTTCGCCATCCTGGTCACCGCCGACCGTTCGGCGAAGGTGCGCGAGGAGGCTCTCGCCATGGGCGTGCAGGTGCTGACCAAGCCCTTGAAGCCGGCCTCGCTCCGGGCGGCGATGGCGAGTGCGCTGCAGCGCCAGGAAGCCGCCGAGTAGCCGTTCCGGCGAGGCATCGCCGCAACGCTCGCGCCATTGCCGGCCCCCTCTGCCCGGCCTCATTGCCCGGCCGACAAGAGTTAGCCGGCGATGCTGCGCTCCGGGTCGATGCCGAGCTTGCCGAGCTGGATCACTGCCTGGGTGCGGCTGTCGACGCCGAGCTTGAGGAGGACGGCCGAGACATGGGCCTTGATCGTCGGCTCGGAGACCCCGAGCTCATAGGCGATCTGCTTGTTGAGGAGGCCGCGGCCGAGCATCGACAGAACCCTTGTCTGCTGCGGCGTCAGGGTCTTCACCCGGGCGATCAGGTCGGCGACGTCGGGATCGCCCGGCGCATCCAGAGACACGTCCCCCGGCAGCCACACGTCGCCGGACAGCAGCCGGACGATCGCGGTGCGGATCTCGTCGAAGCCGGCCGATTTCGGGATGAAGCCCGAGGCGCCGAGGTCGAGGGCGCGGGCGATGATCTGGCTGTCCTCGCTGGCAGACACGATGGCGATCGGCACGGAGGGATGCTCGGCGCGCAGGAGCGCCAGACCCGACAGCCCGCTGGTTCCCGGCATGGCCAGATCGAGCAGCAGGAGATCGGCATCGCCGTGCCGTTCGAGCGCCGCGGCGGCCTGGTCGAAATCGGCCGCCTCGACGATCTCCGCGCCTTGCGGAAGCGACAGGAGAATCTCCTTCAGCGCCCCGCGAAACAGCGGATGATCGTCGGCGACGATGAAAAGCGGGCGCATCGGCTCCTCTTTCTGGGTTGTCCTCACGGCGGTCCCTGCTGTAGCCAACGGAGCGTTGCATTGCGAGGCCGCCGCCAGCCGATTGCCGCAATGCGCAGCCGCCGTCGTCTCGTCCTTCCGGCGATCATGCCTCTAAAGGGGCGTCGCGAGGCCCGTCGCGGCTCAGTTTGCTACGAGACCGGTTGCACGCGTCATCGTGATCGGCATGCGAAAACGCAGGTAGCGCGGATCAAACTCGCCGAGCCGCGCCAGCGCGTCCCAGTCGCGGATCGCCATGCGCGAGCGCTCCCGGTCGACCAGGCCGGCGATCCTCAGGTCGCGCAGCACCCGGTTGACGGTCACGACGGTCAGGCCGAGCGCGTCGGCGAGCTCGTGCTGGGTCAGCGGCAGGCGGTAGACATGGTCGGGGGCGAGCCCCACGGCCTGCATGCGCATGGCGAGTTCGCAGAGGAGATGAGCGGTGCGGCTCTGGCCCGACAGCCGGCCGAGGCCGACGATCCATTCGCGGAAGATCGCCCCGTCGATCAGCGTCTCGCGCCACAGCGCCGCGGCGACCCGCGGCCGGCGGACGCACAGCTCCCACACCGCCTCGTGGGCGATGAAGCCGATGCGGCTCTGCGCCGTCGCCGCAAAGCTGTGGTCCATGTAGTTCATGTGCAGGCTGTGAAGATCCGGAATGTCGCCGGCAACGTGGAAGGCGATGATCTGCCGCTTGCCTTCCAGCGTGTGCCGATAGCGATGGGTAAACCCATCGATCAGGATGCAGCACTGCCTGACATATTGCCCCTCCGACACGATGTCGATTCCGGCATCGAACTCGCGCGTCGTCACCGGCAAGGCGAGAATGTCCGCCTCGTCATCGGCATCGATCTCCGCTACCAGGTTCAACCGCTTCAAGAGGATCTTCTGGGCGGTCTTGTCCAAACGTTCCTCCAGCTCGATTCGCCGCTGCCCCGCGGGGGCACCGGCGTTCGGCCCTGTTGCAGTGTTTTGCATTGCCGTAGGCACAGGTCGGTGCGTGACAGAGGGTGCACCGGCCACGCGGGTCTCTCCCCCTATAGGACATACGGCCGCCCGAAGGGAAGCGCCGCGGGCTGGCCAGCCTCCGGATTCCGGGCAAAAAGCGGCGATATGCGGCATCTGCCGCACCGCTCGACGGCGATGGCGAGCCCGGGCCGACGACCGGGGGCGCAGGCCCGGTCAGCGGCGTCGAAAGGACGACGATTCGCCACAGGGGCCGGCGGGCACAGCCCTCAGTGCGCCATCAGCATCGGCAGGCCGGCGCTCCGGACGAGATTGCGGGTGACGCCGCCGAGCAGGTACTCGCGCAGGCGCGAATGGCCGTAGGCGCCGGCGACGAGGAGATCCGCCCCGACGGCCTTCGCCTCGGCGAGCAACCCTTCGGCCGGATCGGTCCAGCCCGGCAGCTCGCGGAGCTCGACCGTCACGCCGTGCCGGGCGAGATGGCGGGCCATGTCGTTCATCGGCTCGATGCCGCGCTCTTCGGCGCTGCCATCCTCCGCGACACTCGCCAGGATTGCCAGATCCGCGCGCTCCAGGAACGGCAGCGCCGCGGCGATCGCCCGCGCGCATTCCGGCGTATCGCGGAACGCGACGAGAACCGTCGCCGGGGCCTTGGCGTCGGCCGCATCGTCCGGCACCAGCAGGATCGGGGCCCGTGCATCGAACAGCACCGCCTCGAACAACGACATGTCGGTCGCCTGGGTCACCGATTTCTGCGACTGGACGACCAGGTCGACGAGCCCGCTCTGGCGCATGACGGCCGAGCGCAGCTCGCCGAGCGTGCCGTCCGAGCGCCGCAGCTCCCATGGCACGCCGAGCCTCTCCAGCCTTTGCCGCAGGCCGGCCGCTACCGTGTCCCCCGCCTCCTCCGCTTGCCGTGCGAATTCGGCGGACAGCACCGCCGAGCCCGGAGCCGTCGCCAGGATGGGGATCGGAATGTGGTTGAGATAGTGGCAGTCGAGATGGGCGCCGAAGCTGGCGGCGAGCGTCTCCGCATAGGCGATCGCCGGCTCGTCGCTCTGCGCGCCGATCAGCATGACGCCGAGATCGGCGATGAAAGGCGAGGCCGCCGAGCCGTGCGATTGCGACTGGGAATGATCCGAACGGTCTTCGAAGGTCATGGTCCCTGCTCCCTGGTTGGATTCGAAGCCCACCATAGCACCGATTGACCGCCCTCCGGTTGATCAAGGTCAACATCCGTTCGACGCAGCCGTCTGGCACGAACCCAACGGGCGGGGGCCAAGCGGAAGCCGGGCGGCCGGTCTTGTCTTTGCCGCCGCGATCGGGCAGTTCCGGTTTGTCGCCGCGCTCATCGGGCCGGGGCGACGCTCCGTCGATCCGGCACGGTGCGACCACCGGCGAGACGCGACGAAAAGACATGCGAGGCTTGGCCCATGCATCTTCTGTTCCGCGCCCTCGGCCTTCTCGTTCTGGCCGTCGGCGTCGTCTTCGCCGTCGGCGACATCGCCCGGTCCCTCGCCGACGAGACGACGCAACTCGTGACCATCGACCAGGCGCTCGCCGCCATGGGTTTCGTACTCGCCGAGGCCGCCCCGGGCTCGAGCACCATCGCCGTCGTCGGCACGTGGTCGATGTCCATCACCTGCGGCGCGCTCGGCCTCGGGCTCATGCTTCTCGGCCACCGCGGCAGGCGCCGGGGTCGGGACATCCGGCGCATGCCCTGAAGGGCCGCAGACGCGCTCCCTTGATGGCGAAGACGTTTCGGCCGACATAGGAAGCTCGGAGGGTGGGTCGGCCCGAGGCGAGGCGGCAAACCTTGTCTGCGCCTGCCCGGCGCAAGTTCCAGCGCCGCGACGGACCGGTCCCGCAAGGAGGCTCCATGTACATTCTCGACATGTTTTCCCGGAAGATGAAGCTGCCTGCACCCGGCGACGCGCTGCCCGGCCGCAGCGAGCCGATCGTGACGGCGGCAGAGCATTTCATCACGCACCGTCCGCTCAAGGGCCCCTTCCCCGCAGGCCTCGAGACGGCGATGTTCGGCATGGGCTGCTTCTGGGGCGTCGAGCGCCGGTTCTGGCAGACCGAGGGCGTCTGGGTCACCGCCGTCGGCTATGCCGCAGGCGTCACCCCGAACCCGACCTACCAGGAGGTCTGCACCGGCCAGACAGGGCACAACGAGGTGGTGCTGGTCGTCCACGATCCGGACGTCGTGTCCTACGAGCATCTCCTGAAGGCCTTCTGGGAGGGCCACAATCCGACCCAGGGCATGCGCCAGGGCAACGACATGGGCACCCAGTACCGCTCCGGCATCTACACGCTTTCGGGCGCGCAGGCCGAGGCGGCCAGCGCCTCGAAGCTCCGCTACCAGGAGGCTCTGGCGAAGGCCGGCCACAAGGGCACGATCAGCACCGAGATCCTGCCGGCGCCGGAGTTCTTCTACGCCGAGGACTATCACCAGCAGTATCTCGCCAAGAATCCGCGCGGCTATTGCGGCGGCGGCGGAACGGGAATTTCATGCCCCGTCGGGATCACCGCCCTGCCCGCCGGCTGAGCAGCCTGCAGCCGCTTCAGGCATCCCATCGCCGGGCGCGTGGAACGCCGTCGCGTTTCGACGCCCGCCCGCCGCGATCCCACTGATTTCACTTCAATCCGGCCGCAGCCCGTGCCACTCTGCCGACCGGCGCGGGTTTCCCGCCTGCCGCGGCTTGGCGGCACGAGCCCGGGTCGCCCGCCGAAGTCGAACCACTCTCTCGCCAACAGGGATCCTGACCTCGATGAAACATCTCCTCGCCGCCATGCTCGCCGCCACGGTCCTGTCCGCGTCGGCCGCCTCCGCCGCCGATTTCAAGCCGGCGATCCTCTACGACCTCGGCGGCAAGTTCGACAAATCCTTCAACGAGGGTGCCTATGACGGCGCCGAGCGGTTCGAGAAGGAGACCGGGACCGAGTATCGCGAGTTCGAGATCGTCAACGACGCCCAGCGCGAGCAGGCCCTGCGGCGCTTTGCCCGGGACGGCGCCAGCCCGATCATCTCGGTCGGCTTCTCCCAGGCCGCGGCGCTGGAGGCCGTCGCCAAGGAATATCCGGACACTGAGTTCGCCATCATCGATTCCGTCGTCGACCTGCCTAACGTCCGCTCGATCCTCTTCAAGGAAGAGGAAGGCTCCTATCTCGTCGGCATCCTGGCGGCGATGAAGTCCGCCGACGGCAAGGTCGGCTTCATCGGCGGCATGGACATCCCGCTGATCTCGAAATTTTCCTGCGGCTACAAGGGCGGCGTCAAGTCGGTCTCGAAGGACGACGCGGTGTTCGAGAACATGACCGGCTCGACGGGCGCGGCCTGGAACGACCCGGTGCGCGGCGGCGAGCTCGCCAAGGCGCAGATCGACAAGGGCGCCGACGTGATCTTCCACGCCGCCGGCGGCACCGGCATCGGCGTGCTGCAGGCGGCGGCGGATGCCGGCAAATACGGCATCGGCGTCGATTCCAACCAGAACGGCCTGTTCCCCGGCCATGTCCTGACGTCGATGGTCAAGCGGGTCGACAACGCCGTCTACCAGGCGTTCATGGACGCCAAGGACGACAAGTGGACGTCAGGCGTGGTCACGCTCGGCCTCAAGGAAGAGGGCGTCGGCTACACGATCGACGAGCACAACAAGGACCTCATCACCGACGAGATGAAGGCGGCGGCCGAGAAGGCCAAGGCGGACATCATCGCCGGCACGATCGAAGTCCACGACTACACGACCGATTCCAGCTGCCCCTACTGACAACGGCCCGAGCCGGGCGGCAGCGGGCCGTCAAACACGATCTGCCCATCCGATCGAAGCGTCGCCGGCCCTCCGGCGGCGCTTTTTGCATGGTCAGATCGCCTTGCATGGTCAGATCGCCGACGCACGCGGGTGCCACGGCACCGACCGTCCAATGTCTCGGCAAGACGGCCAGTCCTGCCGCTTTCGCAGACACGCTGGCTCCGTTCAACCCGCAATAACCGTCAGCAGAGATGACGATCTGCCGCAAGGTCGTCATGGATGATATCGCGAAGCCGGTTGCTTCGATCGCTCTTCTGCCTCTACTCTACAGATGTCGGTGTCGAAGCCGGGAGGAATGAGCTTCGACTGGAGACAAAGGGAGGCGATATTGACCAAGCAACTCATTGATCGCAGAGCATTTCTCGGCCGTTCGGCGCTGGCTGGCGGCGCCGTTGCGGCAACGCTCGCCGCACCGCATGTGGCACGGGCGCAAGGGCAGACGACGACCTGGCGGGTGCAGACCTCCTGGCCGGGCGGCATCGGCCTCACCACCTTCAAGGAGTGGTGCGCGTCGATCAAGGACAAGACCGGCGGCGAGCTGGAATTCACCCCCTTCGGCGCCAATGACGTCGTCGGCGACTTCCAGCTCTTCGACGCGGTGAAGAACGGCGTGCTGGAAGCGGTGAACCCCTTCACCATCTACGCGCAAGGCATCATCCCGGCGGCGGTGTTCCTCACCTCCTATCCGCTCGGCCTGCGCAATCCGCACGAGTTCGACACCTTCTATTACGGCCTCGGCGGCCTCGAGATCGCCCGCGAGCTCTATGCGGCGCAGGGCATGCATTTCGTCGGTCCGATCCAGCACGACGCCAACATCATCCACTCCAAGGTGCCGATCCGCTCGATCGACGACTTCCGCGACCGCAAGATGCGCCTGCCGGGCGGCATGGTCGCCGAGGTGTTCCAGGCGCTCGGCGCCAAGACCACCGTTCTGCCGGGCTCGGAGATCTTCCCGGCGCTGGAGAAGGGCACCATCGACGTCGCCGACTATACCGGCCCCGCCGTCAACTATGCCCTCGGCTTCAGCCAGGTGACCAAATACATCTCCATGGGCCCTCCGGGCTTCATGTCGCTGTACCAGCCCGTCGACCTGATGGACCTGACCGTCGGCAAGGCCGCCTGGGACAAGCTGTCGCCGCAGATGCAGCAGTTCGTCGAGATGGAGACGCATGCCTATTCCGACATGCACCATGCGGCGATCCAGAAGGCCAACCAGGAAGCCTGGCAGAAGTTCGCCGACGACGGCACCGAGGTGACCCGCCTCACCCAGGACGACGTCGCGCTGATGACCGAGGTCGCCGTGCCGATCTGGTTCAACTGGGCGAACAAGGACAAGGACGCCGCCAGGGTCTTCAAGATCCAGCTCGACTACATGCAGTCGGGATCCCTCGGCTATGTCGAGCCGAGCCTGCTCGAGGGGCTGGAACTCACCAACCTCTGAGCTTCCGCCTCGTCGCCGCGGACTTTCCCGCGCGCTGACCCAGGCACGATCGCGCGAGAGCGGCACAGCCTCTTTCCGCGGTCGTGCCGGACCAGGGGCCGGCGCGCTTTTTTTCCCCTCACCAGGATCAGACCCATGCCGAGCTTGACGTTCGTACTGCCGCACTGGCTGTACTGGGCGCTGCTCGTCGTCTTCCCGCTCTTCGCCATGGCCATGGCGCGGCGCGGGCGAAGCGACGGGCCGCGCGTCTATTCGCTGCCGCTTGCCTATTTCGTGCTGGTTACCGGCGGCATGCTCGGCCTCCATCGCTTCTATCTGAAGAGCATCCCCTGGGGGCTGGTCTTCCTGCCGCTCTTTGCCGCGATCCTCTACGCCAACGCCCACCAGCGCGATGCCCGGTCCGCCTATTCCGACGCCGCCAACATCGTGCGCGTCTCGACCAGCACGATCGAGCGGGAGGAGCCGCGGCTGGCCGAGGCCGACGCCTCGCTGGCCGGGCTGCGCGCCGAGGTGGCCGCAGCCGAGGAAGGCTCCTTCACCCGGCGGGCGGCCGAGCGCCGGCTGCAGCGCGAGGAGCGACGGCTGGAGAGCTCGCGCCAGCGCCTCGAAGCCGCCCGCATCGATCTTCGCGAGCAGCAGGCGATCGCCCAGACGACCGGGGAAAGTCGCGATTTCTGGGAAAACGTCGCCTTCATCGCCTTCGTGGCGATCCTCTGTCTCGTCGCCGTCGATGCCCTGCTGCTGCCCTTCCTGGTCCGCAGCGCCAACCGGAAGCTGGCGACCGAGGGGGCGGACGAGGAACCGCTGCAGCCTCTCAGCGGCGAGTTTCTCAAGGACCGCGCCAACATCCATCCCGGCCCGTCCGGCTGGATCGACCGATTGTCCTTCTATTCCGGCGAGTTCGTCTCCTACTGGGCGGTCATCGCCGTCTTCGTCTACTACTACGAGGTCGTCGCCAGATACGTCTTCAACTCGCCGACCAACTGGGCCCATGAGGGCATGTATCTCATGTTCGGGATGCAATATCTCATCATGGGCGCCTATGCGATGCTGAGCGAAAGCCATGTGCGCGTCGATATCTTCTATGCGCCGCTGTCGCCGCGCCGCAAAGCCTTGGCCGACATCCTGACCTCGGTGTTCTTCTTCATCTTCGCGGGCGTGCTCCTCGTCACCGGCTGGATCTTCGCGGCAGACGCGACGCGCGTGAGCGAGGTCTCCTTCACCGACTGGCAGCTCGCCTACTGGCCGTTCAAATGGGCGATCGTCGTCGGCGCGGCCCTCCTCGTCCTGCAGGGCCTCGCCAAGCTCGCCCAGGATTTCCGAACCCTCGCAAGCGGGGTGCCCAGCACCCCCGGCGCCTCCAGCACTCCCGGAAAGGCCTGAACGATGGGTCTCGAAATCGACATCGGCTGGCTGACGCTGATCATGTTCGGCAGCCTGCTCCTGCTCTTGATGGCCGGGCTGCCGCTGGCCTTCGTCACCGGCGGCCTCGCCTGCGTCTTCCTCTTCATCCTCGGCGACTGGCAGACGCTGAACATCGTGCCGTCGCGCATCTTCCCGCTGATGACCAACTACCAGCTCTCGGCCATCCCGCTGTTCATCTTCATGGCGGCGATGCTCGAGCGCGCCGGCATCATCAACGACATGTTCGACGTCATCTACAAGGTGCTCGGCGGGGTGAAGGGCGGCCTCGCCGCCGCGACGATCATCGCCTCGACGATTCTCGCCGCCATGGTCGGCGTCATCGGCGCGGCGGTCGTCACCATGGGCATCATCGCGCTCCCGGCCATGCTCAAGCGCCACTACAATCCCGAGATCGCCATGGGCTCGATCATGGCCGGCGGCACCCTCGGCATCCTGATCCCGCCATCGATCCTCGCCATCATCTACGCCGTCGTCGCCGAACAGTCGGTGGGCGAACTGTTCATCGGCGCGGTGTTTCCGGGGCTGCTCCTGTCCGGCCTCTACATCCTCTACGTCGTCGCCCGGTCCTACATCGACCCGAGCCTCGGCCCGCCGGCGCCCCTGGAAGAGCGCATCTCGTTCCGCGAGAAGATCCAGGTGATGTCGAAGATGTCGGCGCCGGTCGCGCTCATCGTCGTCGTCCTCGGCGTCATCTTCTCCGGCGTCGCGACGCCGGTGGAAGCCGCCGGCATCGGCACCTTCGGCGCCTTCATCGTCGCGGCGATCCACCGCAAGCTCGACTGGCCGACCGTCCAGGGCGCATGCCTCACGACGCTGAAGGCCACCGCCATGGTCATCTGGATCATGTTCGGCGCGACGATCTTCGTCGGCCTCTACGTCCTCGAAGGCGGCCAGCAGTTCGTCGCCGGCGCCATGCAGGGCATGGGGCTGGGGCCGTGGGGGATCCTGATCTTCATGCAGATCATCCTGATCTTCCTCGGCATGTTCCTCGACTGGGTCGGCATCCTGCTTCTCTGCGTCCCGATCTTCGTGCCGATCATCAAGGGCCTCGGCGCCGCCGCCTTCGGCCTCGATACCGCCGACGACCTCGTCCTGTGGTTCGGCGTCCTCTATCTCGTCAACATGCAGATGAGCTTCCTGTCGCCGCCCTTCGGCTACGCGCTGTTCTATCTGCGCGGCGTCGCCCCGCCGGAAATCCCGATGGCCCGGATCTTCAAGGCGGCGATGCCCTTCCTGACGATCCAGCTGATCGGCCTCGTCCTGTGCATGGTGTTCCCGGAGATCATCACCTGGCTGCCGAAGGTCGTCTATGGCTGAGACGGAAGGACAGGCGCGGGGCGAGCCGTGAGTTCGCTCTCGCCGCGGTCGTTTTGTCGGCCCCGTCGAATGGTCATGGCGCGGCAGCCCCCTATATCGGCTGGGGCGGAGCTTGGGTTCCGCCTTCTCCTGTGACCGCCAGCCGAAAGATCGACCGCAGCATATGCTGGAGTCCCTCTATGTCCTGATTCTCGTCTCGACCGTGCTCATCGTGGTCGCCGCCTTCTCCAGCCTGCTCGCCTTCCGCTTCGGGGCGCCGCTGTTGCTCCTGTTCCTGTCGATCGGCCTTCTCGCCGGCGTCGACGGCATGGGCATCGATTTCGACAATGCCGGCCTTGCCTATTTCGTCGGGACGATCGCCCTCGCGGTCATCCTGTTCGATTCGGGCTTCGGCACCCGCCTCTCCACCTTCCGGCTCGCGGCGGCGCCGGCCCTGACGCTGGCGACCGTCGGCGTTCTGGCGACCGCCATCCTCTTCGGCCTCGCCGCGACCTGGCTCCTCGCCATTCCGCTGGTCGAGGGCCTTCTCCTCGGCGCCATCGTCGGCTCGACCGACGCGGCGGCAGTGTTCTTCCTCCTGCGCGTCGGCGGCATCACCGTGCGCGAGCGGGTCCGCTCGCTGCTCGAGATCGAATCCGGCACCAACGATCCGATGGCGATCTTCCTGACCGTCGCGCTGGTCGAGACGATCCGCACCGGTTCCGGGGTCGAGGCGGTCGGCATCGACGTCGCCCTCGGCCTTCTCGGCCAGATGACCATCGGTCTCCTCGGCGGCCTCATCGGCGGCGCGATGATCGTGGCGATGGTCCGGCGGCTGACGATCGACCGCGGCCTCCTGCCGATCATCACGCTGGCCCTGGCACTGTCGGTGTTCGCCGCCGTCGGCGCCGTCGGCGGCTCGGGCTTCCTCGCCGTCTACGTCGCCGGCCTCTATGCGGGCAACGCCAAGCTGTCCAACGCCGCCATCATCAAGCGCTTCCAGGACGGGCTGACCTGGCTCGCCCAGATCGTCATGTTCCTGATCCTCGGCCTTCTGGCGACGCCGTCCCAGTTCGAGGCGATCCTGTGGCCCTCGCTGGCGCTGGCCGCCTTCCTGATCTTCGTCGCAAGGCCATTCGCCGTCTGGCTCTGCCTCCTGCCCTTCGACTTCCAGCGCCGCGAGATGGCCTTCGTCTCCTGGGTCGGCCTGCGCGGCGCCGTGTCGATCCTGCTCGCCATCGTGCCGCTGATCGGCGGGCTCGACGATTCCCGCCTGTTCTTCAATGCCGCCTTCATCATCGTCCTGACGTCGCTGCTGGTCCAGGGCTGGACCATCGCCAGCGTCGCAAGGCGGCTCGGCCTGGTCGTTCCGCCGCGCACCGGCGCCATCGAGAAGCACGAGCTGGAGCTGCCGGGCTCGCCCGACCACGAGCTCCTCTCCTACCGCGTCGTCGAGGGCAGCCCGGTCGCCCGCGGCGAGCGCATCCCGCGCTGGGCCCGGCCGTCTCTCGTCATCCGCGAGGGCCGCTCGATGGCGTATCAGTATGCCGGCCGCCTCAGGGCCGGCGACTACGTCTTCCTGTTCATCTCGCCGCGCTATCCGCCGCTGCTCGACCGGCTGTTCGCGCGTCCCGCAGACCTCAGCCCCGACGATTCGGAGTTCTTCGGGGAGTTTTCGGTCGATCCCGGCGCCAAGGCCGCGGCACTGGCCGAGGCCTACGGGATCCGGCTGCAACCGGGCGAAGAGGCGATGACGATCTCGGAATTCATGAAGGCGCGGCTCGGCGGCGAGGCGGACTATGGCGACAGGGTGCCGGCGGCGCCCGTCGAGCTGATCGTGCGCCAGATCGGCCTCGACGGCGCCGTGGTCGCGGCCGGCCTGTCGCTCGTTCCCGAAAGCGGACGCGGCAGCGCGATCCCGCTGTTCTTCAGCCGGCGCGACCTGGTCGCGATCATGCGCCGCGCCTTTTCCCGCTGGACGAAGGATTCCTCACGGCGGCGCTAAGATCGGCTGATCTGGACGATGCCTTGCCGGAGCGATACGAGAACGACAGCGAGACAGAGCGGGCATGGCGTTGGGTCGCCGCAGAGACCCGCACCGCATCGTTGGCCACACCCCAAGGAGGACCTATCGTGACGCCATTCAACACCCTCGACGACGCGGACGTGGCCGGCAAGCGCGTGCTCCTGCGCGTCGATCTGAACGTTCCGATGAAGGACGGCGTCGTCACCGACAGGACCCGCATCGAGCGCGTCCTGCCGACCATCCGCGAGATCGCCGACAAGGGCGGCCGGGTCGTGCTCCTGGCGCATTTCGGCCGCCCGAAGGGACAGCCGAACACGGAGATGTCGCTGGCGCCGGTGGCGCCCGTCCTGTCCGAGATGCTGGGCAAACCCGTCGGCTTTGCCGAAGACTGCGTCGGACCGGTGGCGGCAGGGGTGGTCGCCGCGCTGCAGGACGGCGACGTCGTGCTCCTGGAGAACACCCGCTTCCACGCCGGCGAAGAAAACAACGAGCCGGCCTTCGTCGACGCCCTCGCCTCGCTCGGCGACCTCTACGTGAACGACGCCTTCTCGGCCGCCCACCGCGCCCATGCCTCGACTGAGGGCCTTGCCCACCACCTGCCCGCCTATGCCGGACGGACCATGCAGGCCGAGCTGGAAGCCCTGGAGAAGGGCCTCGGCCAGCCCGAGCGGCCGGTGGTCGCCGTCGTCGGCGGCGCCAAGGTCTCCTCGAAGATCGATCTGTTGCAGAACCTCGTCACCCGCGTCGATGCGCTGGTGATCGGCGGCGGCATGGCCAACACCTTCCTCGCCGCACAAGGGATCTCGGTCGGCAAGTCGCTGTGCGAGCACGATCTCGCCGAGACGGCCCATGCGATCGTCAAGGCCGCCGAGGCGTCCGGCTGCGCCATCGTCCTGCCCACCGACGCGGTGGTCGCGCGCGAGTTCAAGGCGGGCGCTGCGAGCGAGACGGTCGACGTCGACGCGGTGCCGGCGGATGCGATGATCCTCGACACCGGCCCGAGAAGCGTCGAAGCCGTCAATCAGTGGCTCGACAAGGCCAAGACGCTGGTCTGGAACGGCCCGCTCGGCGCCTTCGAGATCGCGCCCTTCGACAAGGCGACGGTCGCGGCCGCGCGCCATGCGGCGGAGCTCACCCGGGCAGGCAAGCTGATCTCGGTCGCCGGCGGCGGCGACACGGTCGCGGCCCTCAATCAGGCTGGCGCGGCGTCCGACTTCAGCTATGTTTCGACGGCGGGTGGCGCTTTCCTGGAGTGGATGGAAGGAAAGGCCCTGCCAGGCGTCGAGGTTCTGAAGCGATGACAGCACCGCAAGGCCGCTTTTCCGCCGAGCCGGCAAGCAGCTTCGAAGATTTCGCCAACCAGTTCGATCCGGGCGGACTGGCCGCCTCGTTCAAGACCGGCGTGATCTCCTGGCTGCTCCTGCCGGTCTATGTCTGGCAGGGCCTGCAGACGCGGCGCCGCGTCCTGCGCATGGTGCCGCCGATGGGCAGGACCAGCGGTTGTCTCGGCGCCGAGACGGCGGGCGATGCGGAGGTGAAGCTTCTGGTCATCGGCGATTCCTCCGCCGCCGGCGTCGGTGTCGACCGCATCGACGACTCGCTCGGGCCGAAGCTCGCCGAGCGAATCGCCGCCCTCACCGGCCTCTCGGTGTTCTGGCGCGCCGCCGGCGCGAATTCCGCCGTCTCGGCCGAGATCCGCGACCACGTCGTGCCCAATCTCCCGCGCGAGGCCTTCACCCACATCGTCCTGATGATCGGCACCAACGACGCCAAGAATTTCCACGGCGGCCGGCGCTTCAAGAAGAGCTTCGGCAGCCTCCTCTACGCGCTGAAGGCGAAATGGCCGGAGGCGCGGATCGTCTGGTCGCCGCCGGTGGATCTGAAGCGCGTGCCGGCCCTGCCGCGTGGGCTCGCCCATGTCCTGGAACTGCGCGCCCGGATCGTGCGCAAGATCGGCGCCCGGCTTTGCGCCGAGCGGGGCGCGATCGTCGCCACCACCCTGCCCCGGGTCGAGCCGGCGGGCTTCTCCCGCGACGGCTTCCATGCCTCGGTCGAGGGCTACGCCTATTACGCCAACCACCTCGTCAACTACGTCATCGGCAAGCGGTAGCCCAAAAAGGCTCGCGTCGTCGACGTGAGAGCGTGGCTGAGCCGCGAGGGCTCGCAGGCTGGTCGGTCGGACCGCTTCTCACGCCGACGGCCCGGAACACGCGAAGTGCCGGGCCGCCGATCATATCCGTCTCTCGTCGTTACGCCTGGCGGAATGTCGCACAGACGAACGGAAGTCTCTCAATGCGCCGTTGGACACTGGAGCGCCCATCCCGCGTCCCACAGAACGCCAGGGCGCCCCGGGATCACCGACCCCGGCGACGCTTGTGGCCGAGACCCATCTGCTTGGCCAGGCGCGACCGCGCCGCCGCGTAGTTCGGTGCGACCATCGGATAGTCCGGCGCCAGATCCCACTTCTCGCGGTACTCTTCCGGCGTCAGGCTGTAGTGCGTCATCAAGTGCCGCTTCAGCGACTTGAACTTCTTGCCGTCCTCGAGGCAGATGATGAAATCATCGGTCACGGACTTCTTCACCGGAACGGCCGGCTTCGGCTTCTCGGCCTGCGGAGCCGCCGCCACGGTCGTCGTCCGGCCGAGTGCTCCGTAGACGTCGGAGATCAGGCCGGGAAGCTCGGAAACGGGAAGGGAGTTGTTGCTCACATAGGCAGCGACGACCTCGGCCGTAAGCTCCATGAGCATCTCATTGTTGTCGATGGACTCGATCTGATCCAATTTATCACCCGATCTTTTTGATATGAGGCAGTGTCACAAGCTGTCTGGCCCCGTCTGCCTGAAAGCACTGCCGACCTTCCGCGAACGCTCTGGAGCACGAGAACCGTCGCTGTGCCTTGCCACCTGTATTTATGTGGTTTTACTTGCTGTCAATAGGACCTTTCTGATTTTTTAGATTTTTCCCCTTAACAAGCGCCGAAATGAGCGTTCAGCGCCAAGCAAAATTCCGGAGGAGCTTGTCGTTCCGCGCCAACTACGCGACGTCCTCACGACATCATGTTCGCTGAGCTGTCACAACCGTTAGATGATTTCTACCGGAAGAGGCGAAGATGTCTGGCTTTCGGAGCGTGCTGAAATGATTGCTGCGTGAATGTACCTTGCGCGTCGACTGCGAGAGAATTGCGCCGGGCTGAAACGCGATCAATGGCACTGCCGGGAAGAACAGGGAGAGCGTCAACTGCTGCAGAGGGAGCGATGGATCGCCGATTCGGTGATCGTCGATGCGTGAGGCCAGCGATAGAATTGCCGCAACACCGCCTGACCTTGCGCGGACCAGGCGTAGCGACATCGATCTTGCGATTCTCCGGTTTGCGGACGGGCCTGGCCCGGAGAAGCCCGGTCGCACCGCAGGGCCCCGAGCCGGTCCACGGGGCGGATCGGCGCCAGGAGTCTGGCCCACGGCGCATGATGGACCCTCCAATCGGTCAGACCGGATCGTGAGACGCTCGCGCATCAATCGCGCGGCCTTCCCAGGCCAGGCACTCCGAGGGAGCGCTTCGCGCGTCGTGTGATGCGCCGTGCCCGCGCGGATTTGCCGCGGGCTTGCGACATCGGCCGGAGATCGACGACGCCGCTCTCACGGCGGATCCTGCGACAAGATATGAACCGGTCGAACGCCGGGCGATGGCACGCCGCGAAGGCTCGGGAGGCATGAGATCGGCCTCTGCCGGCTCGTCCGCGCGCTTCCCGTCTTAGTTAAACGTCACCCTGGGTCTTGCCGTTAAACGGCTGCCACTGTCCCCTGCCCTGGCATGGGTGACGTGCGAAACGCCGAACAGTGGCGGGCGAGACGGACACGGGTTTCGTGCCGCGAGCGTTCCTGGAGCGGGATGAGATCGGCTTCGATCGACCTCCCGCTCCATCTGATTGTTGCCGCATGATCTTTCCCGAAACCGGCTCCCACTTTTCGGGATCATGGTCCAGATGGCGGCATCCGCTGTCATGCCGGTCGCGTCACTGCTGCAGGACGGTCTTATGCGCGAGGCCGATGGCCTGCCATTCCTGCCCGCCCGGAGCCGCCATGCCCCGGGATCTGTGCTGGGCTGGGTCGGACGAAGCCCTGTTGCCGTCCGGGTCTCGGTCCGGATCAGGGGCACGCCGTCGGTCGCAAGAGCCGCGGGCTTCGCGGCCCGCGGCGGCGCCCGTCAGTCCGCCACACGCACGCCGGTGAGGGTGAAGCCCTTGGCGAGAAGCGCCTCGGCGAGATCTCCGCCGGGACGGCTCGCGCCATCGTCAGAGGCGGTGCGCGGCGCCGGAACCAGCGATGCGAAGGCAATGCGCGACGAGATGGAGACCTGGCTCCCATCCCGCTGCGACCCGGCGGTCGAGCGCGCCTGGCGCACGACACGGCCGCCCTTGCCGGCGATGATCTCCGCCTCGATGGTCTCGTCGCCGGAGGCTGACTTCGCCACGGCGTCGATCGGTGCCCGCTGCGGGCGAGCAGGCTCGCGGAAGGATGCCGTGATGAGGCCACGGTCGGGTGCGGGCTCGCGCTCGGCCTCGGCGACGGCCGGACGCTTCTGCGGCAGGATGGCGGCGATCTCCTGGCGCTTGCCGGCAGCCACCGCGCCGAGCGCCTCGACGGCCTCGCGGGAGCTCTCCGCCTTGCCGCCGCTGCTGAGGAGGGCGACGATGTTCGGCCGGTCCGTCGGCGTCGGCACGGAATAGGCGAGCTGGCCGCTGGCGAGCTGCGGCTCGGACGTGTCGTCCTGAAGCGCTGCGATCAGCGCACCGACCTCTGTCGAGTTCTGCTCCGGGGCGGACGAAACGCGGGCGGCGAAGGTCGGCACCGGCACACGGGAGACGTCGAGCGCGGCGATCTCGGTCGCTGCGGGAGCGGCAGGGGCTCCCGCCGCGGCCGGCGAACTGGTGTCGAAGCTGTCGGCAACCGGGACGGCGACGCCGTTCGGCAGGTCGCGGGACGGACGGCGCTGCGGCACGACCGCGGCGACCTGCACTTCTTCGCGTGCCGGGGCCGGGGCGGCACGGGCGGGCGCCTGAGCCGGTGCCGCGGCGTCCGCCTCGTCCTCGGCAGCCTCGGACGCATCGCCGCCCCCGAAGAGCATCGCGATCAGCGACTTGCCGCCGCCGGAAGACGAGGACCGCGCATTGGCGACCTGGATGTCGGACTGGCCCCGGCGCGACTTGTAGGATGCGAGCGCCTGCTGGTAGCCCGGCAGCGGCTTGCCGTCGGACGGAACATGCACCGTCCCGCCATTCGGGAAGACGGCGAGCAGGTCGCGCCGGTTCATCCGCGGCCAGTGGCGAGCGTTGCCGATGTCGAAGTGAACGAAGGGCGAGCCGGAACGCGGGTAATAGCCGACGCCGCCGACCTGCATCTTCAGGCCGATGTCGCGCATCTTCTTCAGCGGCACGTCGGGAATGTAGAAGTCGAGCGCCCGGCCGAGCGTGTGCTGGCTCTGCTTGGCGACGCCCGACGAGCGCGAGCGCAGCATGGCGTTGGTGGCCGGCGAGCGATAGCCGCAGATGACGTTGATGTAGCCGTTGGAGCCGGACTGCCGGTAGGCCTCCCAGACCAGATCGAGGAGCCGCGGATCCATCGTCGTCGCCTTGGCCTTGCGCCAGTCGCGCATGAACCAGTTGATCTTCTTCAGCTCGGAGGAGTTGTAGCGTCCGTTGACCTTGTAGGAAAACGCCGCCTTCTCCTTGGTGTGGAGATTGTAGAACCTGAGGGTCCGCGTCTCAGCCTGAGACTCGCTGGTGAAGGCGCCGGCCAGAAGTGCGGCGACGGCCAATGCAGCGATACGCGAGGCGAAACGCCCAGCGCCGACAGTTCGTCCGAACATGCGGCATCCCCCTAAGAATGTGTCCCACGCCACCTGTCCCCCGGCAGCGCCCGTTCCAGGAACGGCTCTTACTCTTTGTTTGAACTTGCCTAAAACTGCGGCATGAAAATGACAGCAGGCAAGTTTTCATCGGCGATCATGCCGAAAATTCGTTAATGCGGCATTAAGGATACGGATCTGGCTTGCGCTAATCCGTTGATTCGCACAAGAAATCTTTGTCGGTTGCTTCGCGCGCCTTTCTTTCGCCGCCTAAGCAACACGCGACGCGAGCATTCGGTCGTCCCCGCAAGCACGCCAATCGAATGCCGACGCGGGAGCGGCGCATCACCCGGGGAAGTCGATGCGCTCGCGAAGATAGGCTTCCATGCCGCCCAGCGATCGCTCGCCCGCCTTGGAGGGAAACGCCTCGAAGACGTGGACACCGCCATTGGTCAGGTGCAGCTCCGCCGCATTGCCCGCAGCCACCCACCGCGCCGCCATGAACAGCGTGTCGTCGACGAGGAGATCCCTGGTGCCGCAGCTGAACCGGGCCGGCGGCAGGCCCGCGAGGTCGGCATGGAGCGGCGAGACGCGCGGGTCCTTGAGCGAATACTTGTCCGGCACGAAGCGCAGCACGAACTCCTTGACGTCGTCGGCGCCGAGGACGAGACGCTCCTCGCCACCCGCCCGCACGCTGGGCGTCAGGGAGAGGTCGTAGCAGCCGGCGACCAGAAGAGCGGCGCCGAACGGCCGCAGCCGGTATTCGTCGCGCAGCCGCACAAGGGTGAGGACGGCGAGATGGGCGCCCGCCGATTCGCCGCCGATCGAAAGAAAGCCGCGCGGCGCCGGCAGGTGGCCGTTGGCCAGCGCCACCGCCACGTCGAGGCAGTCGTCCGGGGCTGCGGGAAAGGGATGTTCCGGCGCAAGGCGGTAATCGACCGAGACCGTCGTAAGCCCGGTCGCGTCGGCGAGCCGGCGCAGGCGCGGATCGGATTCCTCGGGGCTGCCATACACCCAGCCGCCGCCGTGAATATGCAGGAAGCTGCCGCGGGTCGCGCCGTCGGAGGGGCGGATGATGCGGACGGGAATTTCCCGGCCCGCCGAGCCGATGTGGATGTGCGTCTCGGCCTTCTTGTCGAGCGGGGCGTAGGGGAAGATGCCCTTGCCCTCCTTGCGGGCCCGACGGACCTTGTCGATCGGCAGGGACCAGGGATCGGGGCGCTGCCGGTGCTCCTTGCGCAGCCACTCGATCTGGGCGACGAGCTCGGGATCGATGGCCCCGGCGTCGAAGGCTTCCGGGTCGATCTCCAGTCGCGGCTTTGCCATTCTCGTCATCCTGTCGGTGGGTTGCGTTCGCCGATGAAAGCTAGGCGAATGCGCGCGGCGTGGTAGGGCCGGCAGGCGATCCTCGCCCTTCGGCGCCATCGGCAGGGACGCCCGCGCGAACTCAGCCCTTGTCCGCGGCCGCCCGCCAGGCGGTGATCGCCTCCAGCGTCGCGGGACCGAACACCCCGTCGCTCCTGCCACGATAGAAACCGGCGCCGCGCAGATAGTCCTGGATCGCCTGGCGGACCGGCGGCTCGAAGATCTGGCCGCTCCCCGTGACGATCAGTTCCTCCGCGTCCGCATAGCCGCGGGCAAGGCCCTTCATCATGTTCTCGGCCGCCGAGACGACACTGGCGCCCGGTTCGCCGACGCCGAAGGCGTCCATGAAGCCGACATAGAAGTGGCCGCCCGGAACGTCCTGCTCCGCCGCCTGGCGGTAGTACTCGTAGGCCTTGGGATAGTTCTCGGGCACGCCCTGGCCGCTATATTCCATCTTGCCCAGTTCGACGAACGCTTCCGGCACGCCGAAGGCCGCCGCTTCCCCAAACAGCTGGTAGGCGCCGGGATAGTCCTGCGCCACATAAGTGCCGTTCACCTTCTCGATGCCGATGAAGTATTTCGCAAAGCCATTGCCGGCGGCCGCCGATTTCTGGAGGAGTTCGACCGCCTTTTCCGGGCTCTCCTCGACGCCGCGACCGTCGTAATAGGCGAGAGCCAACTCGTATTGGGCGACCGCCTGGCCGGCGTCCGCCGCCTCGCCGTAGAGCCGCGCCGCCTCGTCCGCGCGTCCCGCCGCCTGGTAGGCCCGGCCGAGCTGGAAGGTGATCCGCGCGTCCCCCGGGGCCAGGCGATGAGCGGCCTCGCAGGCCGGAACCGCCTTGTCGACGTCGATGTCGCCCGGGACCTTCACCCCCGGGATCTCGGCGGGCTTGGTCAGATCGTCGGAATCGGCAGCGAGACGATCGCATTCGGCGAGAACGCTCGCCGTCGCCGTTCGCTCGCCGGGCGCCTCGGGCGGGGTCAGCCCGGGGGCGAGCGCCTCGCCATCCGCCGACGGCACCAGCGGCAGGGGGTCCACCGGCGTGAGGGCCGGGTCGGGAATGGGCGCCGGCGCAGGATCGGCCGCGGCGGCTGGAGGCGCAGGCGGAGCGGGAGCCACGGGCGGGGCGGCATCGGCCGGCACCGCCGGCATCAGCGGCACCGCAGGCCCGCCATTGACCGACAGGCTCGGCGACAGCATTGCCAGTTCATTGACCGGATCGGCGGCGGCGGCGATCTGGAACGTCGTGCCGACGATCGGCAGGGGCTCCTGCGGCTTTACCGACAGGCGCAGCGAGCGGGGATCGTCGAGGAAGGCGCGCAGCGCGTTGGCGACGGTCTCGGCCAACGCCGCGTTGCCGGTCGCACTGGCGATCGCGTCGCGGGCCGCCGACGGGATCGCCGCGCGAAACAGCGGGGCGTCGATGTTCTGCTGCCGCGCGGCGATGGCCAGCACCTTGTCGACCAGCGAGGTGTTGGCGAAGTTGAGTTCGGCTTCGTCGAAGCTGGCCTGGACGCCGACCAGCGCCGCCGGGTTCTTCGCCGCCAGCACCATGCGCACGTCCGCCGGCGTGAACTCGGCGAGCGCGACCGAAAGCGTCAGGCTGGCTTCCTTGCCGACTTCCAGGACCTCGGTCAGCTTCAGGTCCCGCTTGGCGGTGTCGCGCTGCATCAGGGTGGTGAAGGTGAAGTCGAAGAAGTCCGGGCCGAGTTCCTGAAAGTCGGCAACGCGGCTCTCGGTCAGTCTGGCGAACTGCTCCGGCGTGAAGGCGAGGTTCTTGACGCTGAAGGTCGCCGATTGCGGCAGGCCGTCCGAGACGCCGTTGGTCGTCAGCTGGATCGCGGCGATCTTGAGGATCTCGCCTGTCGGGTCGAAGCCGATCACCGAGCGGATGTCGATCCCCCGCAGGTCGACCGGACCGAGGCTGTCGCTGGCCGGCGTCGCGCCCACGGCGGCGAGCCGCGGGTCGAGGATCGAGATCGAGGCGATGGTCGCCACCCGGTCGTTCGGACCGTTCTCTTCCGTCGCCCGGATGCTCGTCTTGGTCATGAAGATCGAGCTTGCGGTGAACGTCCCGTCGGCCTCGATCGCCGGCTTCAGGACCACCACCGAGGGGGCGACGAAGCCGCTCCAGTTCGGCTGGCCGTCGTCCTTCGTCAGGCGCAGATTGGTGATGAACAGGTCGCCGCTGTCGAGGACGGCGGAATCGTAGCGGACCCTCGGGCCGCTCGTGCTCGACCCGCCCTGCAGGGCGTTCAGCCGGTCGACCAGCGTATCGGCGAGCAGCGTCGCCGCGTCGGTCGGCGCTCCCGCCGCATCGTCCGGCGCCCCGGGCGCCGCGACGTCGCCGGCGGCGGCCGAGCCGGCGGCAGGCGGCGCGGGAACCGCCGGAGCGGCGATGTCCGGATCGGGGATCGCAACCGGCTCGGGGGCCGTCTCTCCGCCGCCCGCAGCGTCCGAAAACGGATCGTCCGCAAGTCCCGGTGCGGGCGAAGGCGCATCGGCGACGCCGCCCTCCCCGGCGGGCGGGGCGGCGGGTGCAGGCCCGTCCGCGGCCTCGTCCATCGCGTCATCCGCCGGGGCGGCCGAGCCGGCCGCGGCATCGGATGGCGCCGGCCGGGGCGTCTCGGCGGCTCCGGAAGCAGCGGCGGCCCCGCTGTCCTTCGCCTCGACCTGCCCCTTCAGGATGGTGGCAAAACTGGCATAGGGACAGGCGCCGAAGGCATCGATATGGGCCTGATAGGCCTCCGGCGTCCCGATCTGCCGGGCGATCTCGAAATGGTCCTTCGCCTCGCGGCAGTCGCTCGCCGCCTGGGCGATCAACTGTTCGGCATGGGCCGGCGCGGCGACGAGAAGGGCTGCGCCGGCCAGAAGCGCGAGGCGGCGGGAGCGGTGCGTCATGGTCATCGGTCGAGGCTCGCAAGACTGTGGATGATTGGCCCCTGCCCGCCGCCGCGGATGCTGCGCCGGATGGGCGCAGCCCGTGGCAACGGGTAGACTTGCGTCGCCGCTGCCCGACACGAATTTCGGGGAGCGTCGAGGCGGCCGCGAAAGCAGACACGGCGAATGTGACGTCGAAGGCGCTTCTTCCGTCGCCGACCAAGGCGCCCGAACCCCACGAGCCTTTCACGCACCGCCAGTCCTCTCGGACGGCGCGGCTGCGGCTCGCCACGGATGGCACCGCCGACGGTGATACCCCGGCGGCGTTGCAGCGACAAGAACTTTCCGTAAGGTCATGAAAAGCCGCCGGGGCGATGCGCGCCCACGGCACCGGCGGACCGCCGCGCGGCTTTCTACCGGTTACCGCCTGCGCAACGGCCGCACGACGGCGCAGGCGCCGCGCCACCCGGAGCCGCGCGGCGCCCCCGCGTCAGTCGACGATGATGTGCGGCACGAACCGCGACAGGTTGCGGGTGATCGGCGAGCGATCCTCGCGCATGCCGAGGCCGCAGGCCCGGTCCCCGACCACCCAGGAGCCGAGGACGGCATAGGCGCCGTCGGTCTCGAACAACCGGGTCAGGCCCTGCACCACATACCCCTCTTCCCCGTAGGATCCTTCGGTGACCTCGACGCTGGCGCCGTCCCGGATGAGCTCGACATTCTCGCCCTCGCGCGAGAACAGCGGCTTGCGCACGGCATCGGCCAGCGACCCGGCCTGCGGATCCCCGTCGAAGAAGGACGGCAGGAGGTTGGGATGCCCGGCGTGGCGCTCCCACAGCAGCGGCAGGATGCCCTTGTTCGACAGGAGGGTCTTCCAGACCGGCTCGACGATCGTCGCGCCGGCGCTGGAGAGGTGCTTGGCGAAGGGTTCGCGCAGCATGTCCTCCCAGGGGTAGAGCTTGAACAGGAGGTCGATCACCCGATCCTCGGTGTCGGTGAAGCGACCCTGATGGTCCACCCCGATGTCGCGGATGTCGAGGAGGCTGGTGCGGTGGCCGGCCTGGACGGCGCAGTCCATCAGATAGGCGGCGGTGCCGCGGTCCTCGTCGCTTTCGGTCCAGGCGGCGAAGTGGAAGATCGGATCCCTGGAGAACGCCCCGAAGGCCTCGACGAGGCTCTCCTGGATCGAATTGTACTGGTCGGCATCCTCGGGCAGCGCGCCGCGCCCGACGTTGTCGGTCAGCCAGTTGTACTGGAAGAAGGCCGCCTCGAAGATCGAGGTCGGCGTGTCGGCGTTGTATTCGAGAAGCTTGGCCGGGCCGGTGCCGTCATAGGCGAGGTCGAAGCGGCCGTAGAGATGCTTGTCGCCGCGCTGCCAGGACGCGGCGACGAGATCGCGCATGTCCTCCGGGACCTGCAACCGCTCCATCGCCTGCTGGTCGCGCACCACGTCGCCGACGAGATCCATGCACATGTCATGGAGTTCCTGCGACGGCGCCTCGATGGCTTCCTCGATCTCGGCCAGCGAAAACGCGTAGGCCGCGCCGTCGACCCAGTAAGGCTCGCCATACATCTCGTGGAAGCCGAAGCCGACGCTTTCGGCCATCTCGCGCCAGTTCTCCCGCTCGGGAATCGCGATGCGCTTCACCGGAACCGCCCTTTCGAGACAGCCGGGCCCGCCCGGCTTGCGGGCGCCCCGCCAAAGCCGGGGCTCGCCCCCTCACCCACCGAAGAAGCCGCCGCGCGACGAGGAGCGGCCACCGAAGCCGTAGCGCGAGGCCGTCGTCGTATTGACGTTGACCGGCCGGCTGGTGCGCTGGCCGTTGCTGATCGTCGAGGTCAGCGTGTCGCCGGAGCGGTTGCGGTAGATCGGCGTCGAGGAATAGCCGGACGAGTAGCGATAGTCGCGATAGGCGCCGTAGCCCGACAGGTTCGACAGCGCCGAGGAGATCAGGTAGCCGGTCATGAACGGCACGAAGAAGCCGGTGCCCGAGCCGCTGGTCTGCCCGGCCGAATTCTGCGTGCCGGGGTCGCCGGCCTGGAAGCACTTGCCTTCGCCGATCGCCGCCTCGCATTCCTGCAGGTTGGAATAGTGAGGCGCCTCGGCGAGGTGCTTCTGCAGCGCCTGCTGATACTCGGCCTCGCAGATCTGCGCGTCGACGCCGGCATCGGCGCATTGCTGCGGCGTCGAGAAGGCGACGTCCTGGGGCGCATCGTCGCCGCAGCCATAGAGGACCATGCCCGTGGCGGCGATGGTTCCGAGCGTCAGGATCGGCGGTGTCCTGCGGGTGAACCGTCTCTTCATCCTTGCCTCCTCAGTAGGTCATGCAGGCTGCGTTGAGGATGCCGACGGCGAACGCGATGCCGCCGGCCCAGAGCCCCGCGGCGATCTCGCCGTCGGTGATCCGCTGGTGCAGGCCGGTCATCGTGCGCGAGGCGAGGAAGAAGGCGAAGAGCTGGGCGAGCAGCCCGATGATCGACCAGATGATGAAGTCGACGATGCTCACCGAATTCGCGGCAGCAGACGACAGCGGCAGCGAGAAGCCGAGAATCGCGCCGAGGAAGGCGACGACGGCGGCGGTGTTGCCGCTGCGGATCAGCTGGATCTCCTTTTGCGGGGTCAACGTCGTGTAGACCCAGGAGAACAGCGCATAGAGCGCCAGGCCGAGGACGAAATAGACGAGAAAGGCCGGCAGGCCCGCAGCGTAACCAAACATTCAGATCCCTCTCTTTGCGCGGCAGGCGCATCGCGAACCGTCAGATCGCCGCCGTCTCCGCCGCGCCATGGTTCGGCGCCCGGACGAAGGCGGCAGCGGCAAATCCCTTAGACCCGTCGCACATCTCCCGGCGACAGGCCATAGCCGAGCAGGAATGCGACCGATCCGCCCTCGCGGCTGGCCCGCTCGGCAATGTCGCGCTCGATGTTGATGAGCAGCATCTCCTGGGTGCGCCCCAGCGGGCGCGCATAGAGCATGCAGGTCTGGTGGATCGAGCGCAGCCGCTCCCCGTCGTCGATCTCCTCGACGAATTCGACGAGTTCGGCCCGCCCCGCCCCTTCGCCCCAATAGCGCTGGAAGACGATGCCGTCGGCATCGTAGCTCGGCTGGCCGATCAGCCCGGCGGGCCCCGCCCAGCGGTTCCACTCGGAGCGGTCCGCCGGCACGACGCTGTCCCAGGCGGAATAGAGGCTGATGTCCTTTATGGCGTCGCCCGGCTTGCCGGTGCTCGAGAGCGCCTGCAGCAGCCGGTCGTCCTCGTCGTAGTAGCGCGACAGGATCGTCTCGCCGTCGAGGCGCGCCTCGCCATAGGCGACGACGATGAAGTTGCCGCCCGCCGGCAGCGCCATGCCGGGATTGGTGCCGGCCGCGTCGGCCTCGAGGGCCAGCGTGTCGATCTCGATCGCGCCACCGAGGGCGATGCCGAGCGGTCCGCGCTCCTTCGGAAGATTGTCGGCCTTGTCCTTGCCGCCGAACAGCGAGAAGATCATGCGCTTTCCTTTGCGAAGGCGTCCCAGGCGATGCTCCCGGGATCGAGCCTCTGGTCGGCGATGTAGTAGAGCACGTCGCCGGATTGGATCTCGACCGTTTCCTTGCAGTTGAGATCGACATTTCCATGACGATTCCTGCCGACGAGGGTGACGGCATGGCGGCGGCGCATGAGGCGAAGCGCCACATCGTAGGGAAAGGTCGCAGTGCCCTCCGGCACCCGGACCGAGAAGGCGGTGTCCTCCTTGCCGGCCGACAGCAGGAGATTGGCGACGACCGAGGTGCCCGGATCGCGGGCGGCGCGGACCATCAGCTCGGAGGAGAGCGAGGTCACGGATTCGATGCGCGAGTTCTGCAGGCGCAGGATGTCGGCGGTGGATTCGAAGTCGAAATAGGCGACGACATGGGCACCCTTGCACTTGGCGGAGGCGACGAGGGCGGCCGCCAGCGTCTCGTCGTCGCTGGCCCCGCGCACGATGATCGAGCGGGCATTGACCGCGCCCGCCCGTTCGAGACCGTGGGGATCGGCGAGCCGGTCCACCCGGACGTAGTCGACCTTGTCGGGGGCGGGGTTCTGTTCGAGATCCTTGGCGATCAGCACCGTCACCGCTTCGCCTTCCCGGCGCTCGCGATGGATCAGCCCGATGAGCCGCCGCGTCGTCGCTTCCTGCCAGCCGATGACGACGTCGTGATCGGTGCGTTCGCTGAAATTTCCAAGACCCTTCATCCGCCCCCTCCAGGTGTTGCTCACCGCCGCGAGCAGCTTGCCGAGCACGGCGGTGAAGATGGCGATCGCGCCCGGCAGGACGAAGAAGGCCGCGACCAATCGTCCGGGGCCGGTCTGCGGCGACAGGTCACCGTAACCGACGGTCGTCGCGGTGACGATGTAGTAGTAGACGAAATCGACCGGCCGCGAGACGAAGTCGCTCTCCCCGGCCGCTACGAGCAGCAGCCAACTGACCGCCAGATGGGCGAAGGACAGCGCTGCGATCGCGCCCCAGGTGAGTTCGGCGAGCGCAACGTAGAAGCGACGAAGATATTGCGAAAACAACGGCACGCGGGATCCGGTTCAAACGGTTTGCGAGGATATGCGACCGAATCTTCCGATAGGTCAATATCGGCGACGAGGGGGCGGAAATCGTTTTGGACAGCGCTACATCGGTGATGTAGAACGGCATCCCAAACCTTGGCAACCGAGGGATACCCAGTGAAAAAGTGGAATCTTGCCAGCCTGACCGAGCTTTTCGCGTCCGACCCGGAGGCGCTCGGCGACGTCGACGTGACCGTCGTGGAGACCGGCGACGTGATCCGCGTGACACTGAAGGAGAAGGGTGATCTCGACGTGCTGGTGGCCGCCGGCGGCGATCAGGTCCTGGCCAGCGTCATGTTGGCACCGGCCGATACGATCCCGCGCCGCGAGGCCTTCGAGCGCATGGTCCTGTCGACCCACAAGCTCCTGCCGCTCTCGACGTTCGGCATCGTGACCATCGACGGCAAGGAGTATTACGAGCTGTTCGGTTCGCTGTCGGCCAACTCCACCGCCGAATCCATGGTGGAGGAAGTGGCCGTCCTTGCGACCAATGCGGTCGATGCCGCCAACATGATCGAGGAATGGAAGAACGGGGAATTCGACGCATGAGTGTCTGGAACAAGCTGTTCAGCGCCGTCAAGGGCGGCGTCAACGAGGCGGCGGAGTCGGTCGCCGACACGCAAGCGCTGCGGATCCTCGACCAGGAGATCCGCGACGCCGAGAACGCGCTCCGGCGCGCCCGGTCGGATCTCGCCGGCATCATGGCCTCGAACAAGTCGCTGCAGCGGCGCGTCGCCGAGGCGCGCGACAAGGAGCGCAAGGACACCGAGAGCGCCAGGGCCGCGCTGCAGGCGGGCCGCGAGGATCTCGCCCGCGGCCTTGCCGACCGCATCTCCAAGACGCGGACCGAGGCGAGCCGCGACGAGGCCGAGCTCGAGCGCCTGAACCAGCGCCAGCAGCAGATGATCAAGGCGGTCCAGGACACCGAGCAGCGCATCCAGCAGATGCGCCGCGAGGTCGAGAACGTGAAGGCCAACGAATCGCTGATCAAGGCGCAGTCGGCCATCGCCACCACCCAGTCGGGCGTCAACTCCAAGCTCGGCAACGCGATGGATTCGCTGGAGCGCATCCGCAAGAAGCAGGAGATGACGCAAGGGCGGCTCGAGGCGGGCGAGGAGCTCGCGGCGCTGGAATCGGGCTCCGATCTCGATCGCCAGCTGCTGGCGGCCGGCATCGGCGGCCAGACCCAGTCGGCCGACGACGTCCTCGCCCAGATCATGGGCACGAGTTCCACGCCTTCGATCGCCGGGCCGAAGGATCAGGCCGCCCTCGAGCGGCCGAAGGACTCCTGACCCCGCCACAATGAACCACCGCCGGCGCCTGCGGGCGCCGCCACACGGAACCACGGCCGGCGCCTGCGGGCGCCGCCACGCATGTTTCGAGCCCCGGCCATCGTGCCGGGGCGTCGTTTTTCCGGTTGCCCCTCCTTGCCCCGCTTCTCCCCGCTTCTCGCCGGCATCCTGTTCACGCTGGCCGCCGGCTGCACCTTCGCCGTCCAGGATTCCATCGGCAAGTATCTGACCAGCCTCGTGCCGCTGATCCAGGTGCTGTGGGGACGCTACGTCTTCCAGACACTGATCATGGGGACCGTGCTGTCGGCGACGCGCGGCACCGCCTTCCTGAAGACGACCCATCCGGTGCTGCAGATCCTGCGCGGCCTGTGCCTGCTCGCGGCGACCTCGCTGATGTATGCCGCGCTCACCCATGTGCCGCTCGCCGACGCGACGGCGGTGATCTTCTTCGCCCCGATCCTGGTGACGGTCCTGTCGGTGGTGTTCCTGAAGGAGACGATCGGCATCCACCGCATCGGCGCGATCCTGGCGGGTTTCGTCGGCATGCTGGTGATCCTGAGACCCGGCCTCGACTCGATCGAGCCGGCGCTGTTCCTCGTGGTGATCGCGGCAGTCTTCAACGCCTGCTACTTCCTGCTGACCCGGCGGCTTTCCGGCCGCGAGGATTCGGCGTCGACGATGTTCAACACCTCGGCGCCGGGAGCCATCCTCCTCACCCTCATCGTCATCCCGCTCTGGCAGACCCCCGACACCGAGGCCCTGGCGCTGATGGTCGCGATCGGCTGCACCGGCTCGCTGGCGCATTTCTTCCTGGTGCGCGGGTTTTCCCACGCGCCGGCGTCGCTGCTGTCGCCCTTCCTCTACATCCAGGTGCTCGCGGCGAGCGTCCTGACGGTCGTCGTCTTCGGCGATCCCCTGCGCATCACGACGGCGGTCGGAGCCGCGATCCTGGTCGCGAGCGGTCTCTACATCTGGTGGCGCGAGAACCGCTGAGGCGGCGCGGAGCGACCGGGCGGCGTTGAGACATGAAGAGCGATTGCGCCCGGCCTTTCGCCCGGCTACGCCTCGTGACGAACAGCCGGCCGCCGCAAGTCCATCAAGGCCGGCTCCCGACCATCGAGGCGATGCCATGACCTATGCCTTCCCACCCGCCTGGATCCCGAGCCTGCCGATCAGGGGGGCGAGCGAGGAATTCCCGGTCCGCCGGGTCTATTGCGTCGGGCGGAACTACGCAGAGCACGCCGTCGAGATGGGCCACGACCCCGACAAGGAGCCGCCGTTCTTCTTCCAGAAGAACCCCGACAACCTCGTCCTCGGCGCCGAATTCCCCTACCCCGGCGCGACGAAGGACGTCCATCACGAGATCGAGCTGGTCGTCGCCCTGTCTGGAGGCGGCACCGATATTGCGGTCGAAGCGGCCCTCGAGCACGCCTTCGGCTATGCCGTCGGCCTCGACATGACCCGCCGGGATCTCCAGGCCGGCGCCAAGAAGCTCGGCCGGCCATGGGAAGTCGCCAAGGCCTTCGAGAAATCCGCGCCGATCACCGAGATCGTCCCAGCCACGGCCATCGGCCACCCCGCCTCCGGCGCAATCACCTTGTCGGTCAACGGCGAGCTGCGCCAGGCCGGCGACCTGTCGCAGATGATCTGGAAGACCGCCGAGATCATCGCCCATCTCTCGGCCCTGTTCGAACTCGCGCCGGGGGACCTGATCATGACCGGGACGCCCGCCGGCGTCGGCCCGGTGGCGCGCGGCGACCGGCTGGAGGGCAGCGTCGAGGGGGTCGGGCGGTTGGCCGTCGCGGTGGTCTGAGGACGGCGAGAGCACCCCGCCCGGCGCGCCGCCCCTGAGGTCGGGGCGAGGCCGGCGACCAGAGGCGGCAGATCGGGCACCGAGCGGCGCCTGACATTCGCTGGCGCGGTGCAGCGCCGGTTCCGCCCGGCACAGCCGATGCCGGAGAGCCGGGCGCAGAGCGTGTCTTGGTCAGGCGCCCGGCTGCGGGTCGCCGCCGGTCGCGCCGAAGACCTGGCCCGTGGAGTAGCTGAAGGCCGGATCGGCGAGCGCGACATAGAGCGGCGCCAGTTCGACCGGCTGGCCGGCGCGTCCGATCGGGGTGGACGAGCCGAACTGGGGGATGTTCTCGGGCTTTTGTCCGCCGGCCACCTGCAGCGGCGTCCAGATCGGCCCCGGCGCCACGGCATTCACGCGGATGCCCCGCGAGGCGAGCTGCTTGGCCATCGTCTTGGTGAAGGACAGGATCGCCGACTTGGTCATCGAATAGTCGATCAGGATGTCCGGCGGCGACGCCGCGACCTCGCTGGAGCTGTTGATGATGGCCGCGCCCGGTTTGAGATGCGGCAGGGCCGCCTTGGTGAGCCAGAACATCGCGTAGAGATTGGTCTTCATGGTCTGGTCGAACTGCTCGTCCGACAGCTCCTCGAGCCCCGGCACCCACTGCTGATAGGCGGCATTGTTGACGAGGATGTCGAGCCCGCCGAGCTCCTCCGCCACCTTCTGCGGCAGCGAGGTGGTATAGCCCTGATCGCGCAGGTCACCCGGGAAGGCCGCGAACTTGCGCCCCTCGCGCTCGACCACCGTCTTCACGTCCTGCGCGTCCGGCTCCTCCTGCGGCAGATAGGCGATGGCGACGTCGGCGCCCTCCTTGGCGAAGGCGATCGCCGTCGCGCGGCCGATGCCGCTGTCGCCGCCGGTGATCAGCGCCCGCTTGCCCTTGAGGCGGCCGCTTCCCCGGTAGCTTTCCTCGCCGTGGTCGGGACGCGGGTCCATCTTCCCGGTCAGGCCCGGCCAGGGCTGCTCCTGGCGCGGATATGGCGGCTCCGGAAGGTCGGCCGCCTGACGGGTCATGGCTGCGTCCTGGCTGCCGGACTGCCGGTTTTGGGCAAAGGCGGGGGCCGTCGCGGAAGCGGCGCCCGCCATGGCGGCGCCGGCGACGAAGGCGCGGCGGGTTGGGTCGAACTCGGTCATCGAAGGCTCCGGTCGTTTGGGTTACGCGGTCGCCCGAGAATCGGTGCTCGATCATCGGCGACGTCACGGCGCAGGAAGCCCCCGCCGGCGCGCCCCGTTCCCCCTGCCTCTCGACGAATTAACTTCCGGGGCAAGCATCCGGTTGTCGTGCGGCGCGGCTGATGATCGCCGTCGCGCCTTCCGTGGCTCGGATCACAGATGCTTCATGCCGTGGCGGTTCAGAAGATCGATGATCAGCTCGCGCGCCTTTTCCTTGTGCTCCTCCGCCTGTTGGCGCGCCGAGGCGGCATCGCCCCGCCGCAGGGCGGCGATGAGCGCCTGGTGCTCGTGGATCGACTGCAGGGGCTTCGGCCTCAGGCTCAGGGTCAACCGGCGCGCGCGGTAGGACTGGTCGATGTTCACCTTGGCGATCCGCGCGAGGCGCCCGTTGCCGCTCGCCTCGACCAGGACTTCGTGGAACCGTCCGTCGACATCGGCCCAGCCGAGAAGATCGTCGCGGTCCAGCGCCTGCGCCAGCTCGGCGTTGAGACGTTCGAGCGAGACGCAGATCCGCTCCCGCTCCACCGGCGGCTTGCCGCCGATGAGAAACGCCGCCATGCCCTCCACGGCGATGATGACCTCGTAGACCTCCCGCATGTCGCCGGGAGACAGCGCGCGAACGACCACGCCGCGCTTGGCCCGCAGCTCGACCATGCCTTCGCTCTGCAGCCGGATGATCGCCTGGTGCACGGGGGTCCGGCTCATGCCGAGCCGATGCGCCATCTCGAGTTCGGACCCTTGAAAGCCCGGCGGGAAGATGCCGTCGCGGATCGCCTGCTTCAGCGCGTCATAGGCGGCTTCGACCAGAGGCGGCTTGCGCTCGACATTGTCGATCTCGAAGAGCGCGGCGGCGTCGGACATGAAGGGCTCCCGGTGGAGGGACAGTCTAGCGCGAGCCGCCAGGTGACGCAAACCTTGCATTCCTGGTTGCATGCATCATTGAACGCAAGATTGACATTCAGCCGACAATCGTCTGAGATAGAGCCGGTGCGCCCTCCATGGCTGGGAGGCCAGGGGCGGTCTTGCACGATCCAGGGAGGATTACCGATGAAGCTCACGACCATTCTTGCCGGCGCCGCGATGGCGATCGGCCTGTCGGCCATGCCCGCCGCCGCGCAGGATTATCCGACGAAACCGGTCAACTACATCATTCCGTTCAACGCCGGCGGCGAGTCCGACATCGCGGCGCGCCTGCAGCAGCCCGTGTTCGAGAAGCAGACCGGCCAGAGCATGGTCGTCCAGTATCTGGAGGGCGCCGGCGGCGCCCAGGCCTGGTCGCAGCTGAACGGCATGGAGGGCGACGGCTACACGATCATGGGCACGAACCTGCCCCACATCATCATGCAGCCGATGGCGCAGGAGGTCGGCTACAAGACGGCGGACATCACCAACGTCTACATGTTCCACTACACGCCCGACGCGATCATCGTGCCGGCAGACAGCCAGTTCAAGACGCTCCAGGAACTCGTCGACTACGCCAAGGCGAACCCCGGCCTGCTGACCTTCTCCGGCTCCGGCACGAATTCCGCCAACCATGTCGCGCAGGCGACCTTCGATCGGCTCGCGGGCGTCACCACCACCTACATCCCGTTCTCCGGCACCAGCCCGGCGACGACCGCCGTCCTCGGCAACCAGGTGCAGGCGGGCTTCAGCTACACGACCGCCGCCATCAATCAGGGCGAGGCGGTTCGCGTCCTCGCCGTCGCGGCGGACGAGCGCGTGCCGAGCTTCCCGGACGTGCCGACCTTCAAGGAGCTCGGCTTCGACATGACCGGCGGCGCCTATCGCGGCGTGGCCGTTCCCTCGTCGGCCTCGGAAGAGGTGCGCCAGCAGGTCTCCGACGCGATCGGCAAGATCAACGCCGATCCGGAATTCGTCCAGAAGATGAAGGATGGCGGCTTCGTCGTGATCGACGTGCCCTATGGCGAGATGGAAGCCTTCATGGCCGAGCGGAAGGCCGACTACGAGGAAACCGCCAAGCAGATGGGCATCACCCAGAACTGATCCGGCAGGCAGACCGAGCGGAAGCGCCAAGCGCGCTTCCGCTCCCATTTTCTCGCGCCACCTGAAGCGGACGCCATGGACAAGCTCGTCTACCTCGCCGACGCCCTGACGCCGATGAACCTGCTCCTCGCTCTGGTCGGCGTGGTTGCGGGCATCGTCATCGGCGCAATGCCCGGCCTTTCCGCGACGATGGCCGTCGCGGTCCTCGTTCCCTTCACCTTCACCATGGATCCCGCCTCCGGCCTGATCGTCCTCGGGGCGATCTACACGGGCGCGATCTACGGCGGCTCCTATTCGGCGATCCTGGTCAACACGCCCGGCACGCCCTCGGCCATCGCCACCACCTTCGACGGCTTCCCGATGGCCAAGCGGGGCGACGGCGCGCTCGCCGTCAGCCTCGCCACCCTCGCCTCGGTGACCGGCGGGCTGGTGGGGGCGCTGATGCTGATGTTCCTGGCACCACCGCTCGCACAGGTCGCCCTCGCCTTCGGCCCGCCGGAATATTTCTGGCTGGCGGTGTTCGGCCTGACGCTGATCTCGGCGCTGTCCGTCGGCAATCTCCTCAAGGGCATGATCGGCGCCTGCCTGGGGCTTCTCCTGTCGATGGTCGGCATCGCGGTGATCGGCGCCGACGTGCGCTTCACCATGGGCAGCCATGTCCTCCTCGGCGGCATCAACATCGTCGCCGGCCTGATCGGCCTCTACTGCATTCCGGTCCTGATCGACCTCGTCGCGACGCGCGATCCGCATCTGCGGGTGTCGTCCGAAAGCGGCGGCTTCCGCCTCAAGGAGGCGTTCGCGATCACGATGAAGGAGAAGTTCAACCTGATCCGCTCCTCGCTGATCGGCACGATCGTCGGCATCCTGCCGGGCGCCGGCGGCTCGGTGGCGAGCCTCGTCTCCTATTCCGAGGCCCGCCGCTCGTCGAAGCATCCCGAGCGCTACGGCACCGGCGAGCCGGGCGGGATCATCGCGACGGAGGCCGCCAACAACGCCACCGTCGGCGGCGGCTTCATCCCCACCCTCGTCCTCGGCATTCCCGGCACGCCGCCGGACGCCGTCATCCTCGGCGCGCTGCTGGTCCAGGGCATCCGCATCGGGCCGACGCTGTTCACCACGCAAGGGTCGATCGTCTACACCTTCATTTTCGGCCTGATCATCGGCACGCTGATCATGCTGCCGGTCGGCCTGCTCATCGGCCGCTATGCCTACAAGAGCATCGTCGCCATCCCGAAATCGGCGCTGGTGCCGACCATCGCCTTCATGACCGTCGTCGGCAGCTTCGCCATCCACAACAACCTCAACGACGTCGCCGTGATGCTCGGCCTCGGCATCGTCGGCTGGCTGCTCAACCGCAACGGCTACGCGCCCTCGCCGATCGTCCTCGGCCTGGTGCTCGGCCAGATCGCCGAGCAGGGCTTCGTCCAGAGCTACCTGATCGGCAACGCGCAGGGGAACGTCCTCGGCATGTTCTTCGGCCGGCCGATCTCGATGGCCATCGTGGCCTTCGCCGCGCTGACCCTGTTCTATCCGCTGATCGCCGCCGCGATCGGCGCGAGGCGGGCTCGCAAATCCCCCACCGACATCACCGTGGAGAGCCGCGATGGCCGCCCTTAGAAAGCCCCACGACCTCCCCGGCACGGCCCTCGCCGTCCTGTTCGTCGCGCTCGGGATCGTCCTCATCCTGCAGACCGGCAGGATGTCGCCGCTCGGATCGGTCTTCCCGATCACCGTGTCGGCGGCGATGATCGTCTTCTCGCTCGCCCTCATCCTGCGCAATGTCGTGCTCGGCATGCGGGCGGTGCGACCGGCGGCGAGCGAGCCGGACGCGGCGCCGCCGTCCGAGACGGGCCACGAGTCGACCCCGCGGCGCCTGCTCTTCCTGCTGGCGATGATCGCCTGGATCGTGCTGATCCCGATCCTCGGCTTCTTCGTCGCGAGCGTCGCCGCCTATTTCGCGATCATGCTGGTGGCGACCCACGACCGCACGCCGCTGCGCGAGGGCGCCCTTCTCGTCCTCATCGGCTTCGTCATCCTCACCGTCTTCTATCTGGTGATGGCGAAGGTCCTGCTCATCCCGATGCCGACCGGCATGTTCTTCTAGAGCATGATCCCGAAAGGTCGCTTGCCGGCTTTCGGAGAAGATCATGCGGAAACAAACATCCTGAGCAGGGTGGCGATCCGAAGAAAAGCCACCCCGCTCTAAGCCGCCCGCCCCAGCGTCTATCGGCGCGACCACCCGGGCGAGACCGGCTCGCACACGTCAAGAGATCACGGAGTATCCCGCCATGTCCGCAACCAACCGCCTGAAGATCGCGACCATCCCCGGCGACGGCATCGGCCGCGAAGTCGTGCCCGAGGGCATGCGGGTCCTGGAAGCCGTCGGCCGGAAATTCGACATCGCCTTCCAGTTCGACGAGGTCGACTGGAGCTGCGACTACTACAAGACGCACGGCCGGATGATGCCGGAGAACGCCCTCGAGCAGTTCCGCAAGCACGACGCCGTCTTCCTCGGCGCCGTCGGCTGGCCGGATGTTCCCGACCACGTCTCGCTCTGGGGCCTGCTCATCCCGATCCGCCGGGACTTCCATCAATATGTGAACCTGCGGCCGGTGCGCCTGCTCAAGGGGACCACCAGCCCGCTCGCCAATCGCGGCCCGGAGGACATCGACTTCTTCGTCGTGCGCGAAAACGTCGAGGGGGAATATTCCGAGGCCGGCGGCAGGCTCTATCGCGGCACCGAGGACGAGATCGCCATCCAGGAATCGATCTTCACCCGGCGCGGCGTCGACCGTGTGCTGCGCTACGCCTTCGAACTGGCGAAGACGCGGCCGCGCAGGCACGTGACCTCGGCCACCAAGTCGAACGGCATCATCCATTCGATGCCGTTCTGGGACGAGCGCTTCGCCGCGGTGAAGGCGGACTATCCGGACATCGCCGCCAGCCAGTACCACATCGACATCCTCTGCGCGCATTTCGTCCAGCATCCGGACTGGTTCGACGTCGTCGTCGGCTCGAACCTCTTCGGCGACATCCTCTCCGATCTCGGCCCGGCGGTGGCCGGCTCGATCGGCATCGCGCCGTCGGCCAACATCAATCCCGAGGGTGACTTCCCCTCGATGTTCGAGCCGGTGCACGGCTCGGCGCCGGACATCGCCGGCAAGGGCATCGCCAACCCGATCGGCCAGATCTGGTCGGCGGCGATGATGCTCGAGCATCTCGGCCATGCCGACGCCGCCGCCGCCGTGATCGCGGCAATCGAGACGGTGATCGCCGATCCGGCATCCCGGACGAAGGACATGGGCGGCAAGGCCAACACCGCCGAATGCGGCGCGGCGATCGCCAGCGTGATTGCGACTGGGTGACGCCGTCATCCCCGGCAAGACAGAGGGAGGGTGAAGGTCACCACCCCTGAAGAAGGACGCGAGCCATGCGCATCACCGACATCCGCGAGAAGACGGTCTCGATCGCCAGCCCGATCGCCAACGCCTTCATCGACTTCTCGAAGATGACCTGCTCGGTCGTCGCCGTGGTCACGGACCAGATCCGCGACGGGGAGCCGGTGATCGGCTTCGGCTTCAATTCCAATGGCCGCTACGGCCAGGGCTCGCTGATGCGCGAGCGGTTCATCCCGCGGCTGATGGAGGCCGATCCCGCGGCGCTGATCGACGAGGCGAACGACAATCTCGATCCCTTCGCCATCTGGAAGACCATGATGACGAACGAGAAGCCGGGCGGCCACGGCGAACGCTCGGTCGCCGTCGGCACCATCGACATGGCGGTCTGGGATGCCGTGGCGAAGGTCGCCGGCAAGCCGCTCTACCGCCTGCTCGCCGACCGCTACCGGGAGGGCGTCGCCGACGATCGGGTCTGGGTCTATGCGGCCGGCGGCTACTACCATCCCGGCAAGGAAATCGAGGGCCTCAAGGACGAGATGAAGTCCTATGTCGACCGCGGCTACACGGTCTGCAAGATGAAGATCGGCCTCGCCCCCCTCGCCGACGACCTGAAGCGCATCGATGCGGCCATCGAGGTGGTGGGCGATCCGGCCAATCTCTGCGTCGACGCCAATGGCCGCTTCGACCTTCAGACCGCCGTCGCCTATGCGAAGGCACTCGAGCCCTACGGCCTCTACTGGTACGAGGAGGCCGGCGACCCGCTCGACTACGCGCTGCAGGCCGAACTCGCCCAGCACTATTCCGGCCGCATGGCGACCGGCGAGAACCTGTTCTCCTGCCAAGATGCCCGCAACCTGATCCGCTATGGCGGCATGCGCCCCGACCGCGACGTCCTGCAGTTCGACTGCGCCCTCTCCTACGGCCTCGTCGAATACATGCGGACGCTGGAGATGATGGCGGAGAACGGCTGGTCCAGCCGGCGCGTGGTGCCCCATGGCGGCCACCAGATGTCCCTCAACTTCGCCGCCGGCCTGCATCTCGGCGGCAATGAGAGCTATCCGGACGTGTTCCAGCCGTTCGGCGGGTTTGCCGACGATGTGGAGGTGGTCGACAGCATGGTCGGGCTGCCGGATGCGCCGGGGGTGGGGTTCGAGCGGAAGGCGGCGCTGTATGGGCTGTTGAGGCAGGAGTTGTTGGGGTAGGACGGAAGGAGAGCGTTTTGAAACAGAATTGGCTATTCTGTTTCAAAACGCGGACCCTGGCCGATGGGCCTAATCATTTGCAGACCATTCGCATTTGAGGCTAAATATCGTACATGGTGAATGGCTCGGACGCTGCAATCTATCATGAAGTGCCTGGTGGCCCCGAACTGCTACAGTGGTTCGGCCAGGTGCCGAATTTTCATGATGCGGAAATACTTAGCCTTGAGTTGCAGAGGAAAAAACCGAGCATATTACGGCTGCATGGCTGGACTAGCACTGCAGAAGAGGACGGGACTTATGTGCTTGACCGGGAAGCTGTCGTAAGTTTCACTCTATACGACGTCATGGACCTCCAAGTGGAGGGTTTTAGCCACCAAAACGTTATCGGTAGCTTAAATTTACGTCGCGCGACTGACCGAGCCGAGCGGAGAGGCTACCTATCGCTCGCTCCGTTACCGGGCGACGTTGAAATAGAACTCGAGCCTTGTTTCGGCTTGGATGGCTTCATTCGTGCTAGAGCAGTTACGATTGCGTTTGTTCCTGGCGCGCCAGTCGATGGTTTTTGAAACACTTTCATCGTAGTCTGCTTCAAATCGGAGGCGACGCGCGCCCTCGACCGCCCCCGCTACACCCCCTCGATCGTGGCCATCACGTCATCCTCGATGACAATGCCCTCGCTTGCCGCCTTTTGCCTTGCGGCAATCCCCCGTTGGCCGGGGATGCGGACGTTGGGCTCTTCGCCCATCGTCGCCGTCAGGTCGCCGAGGCGGGAGAGCGCGGCGTCGCCGCCGATCGCGGCGGGGTCGAGGACGAGGATGAACTGGCCGAGACGGGGCGCCGGGCCCTTGTCGTCGAAGAGCGAGGAGGCCTCATAGGCGTAGTTCGCGCCGGTGAGGCCGGCGGCCAGCATCTCGACCATCAGCGCGAGTGCCGCGCCCTTGGCGTCGCCGACAGGGACCATGGTGCCGGCGAGCGCGGCGTCGGCATCGGTCGTCGGGTTGCCGTCCGGGTCGAGTGCCCAGCCTTCGGGGATCGGGACGCCCTTCTGCTTGGCCGCCATCACCTTGCCGCGCGCCACCTTCGACAGCGACAGATCGATGACCACCGGCGGCGCGCCGGGGATCGGGGCGGCAAAGGCGATGGGATTGGTGCCGAAGAGCGGGCGCGTGCCGCCATAGGCGGCGATGGCCCCCGGCGCATTCGCCACCATCAGGGCGACCAGGCCCTTTTGCGCAAAGCGCTCGACGGTGAGGCCGAGGACGCCGGCGTGGTGGGAGTTGCGGATCGCGATGGCGAGGACACCGGATTGCGCGACGATCTCCGGCGCGCGCTCGATGGCGAGATCGAAAGCCGGATAGGCGAAGCCTTCGCCGGCATCGACGCGCATGGCCGCCGAGCGCGTGAGCTCGATCTCGGGGGTCGCGTGGCCCTTCACCTTGCCGGCCTTGGCCTGCGCCGAATAGGCAGCGACACGCCTGAGACCATGGCCACCCTGCCCGGACGCTTCCGCACCGACGAGAGCATGGGCGACCGAGGCGGCCTGGGCCGGGCCGACATCGGCCCGCGAAAACGCCTCGGCGACGAGACGCTCGGCCTCTGCGATCGACAGGATGGTGGTCACGCGGTCTTCTCCAGATGCTTCAGGACGTTCTCGGCGGTCACGGAGCTGACCCTGACGTTGGATTCGGCCGTGAGGCCGGCAATATGCGGCGTCAGGATGAGATTGGCGATGCCGGAAAACTTCGCGCCGGCCTCGGCCGTCAGCGGCTCGGTCTCGAAGACGTCGAGGGCCGCGCCCCCGAGCGCGCCGGATGTCAGCGCCTCGGCCAGCGCCGCCTCGTCGATGACGCCGCCGCGGGCGGTGTTGATCAGGATCGCGCCCCGCTTCATCCCGGCGATGGCGCCGGCATCGATCATGTGGCGGGTCTTTTCGGTCAGCGGCACATGCAGGCTGACGACGTCGGAGGTTTTCAGGAGATCCGCAAGCTCCAGCCGCTCGCAACCCTCAAAGGCGGGATCGCCCTCGGGCAGGAACGGATCGAAGGCGGCAATGGAAAAGCCGAGGACGCGGGCGCGCTTGGCCGCCTGCCGGGCGATGGCGCCATAGCCGACGAGGCCGAGGCGCTTGTCCATCGCCTCGCCGCCCGCCATCAGCCGCTGGCGGGGCCAGGCGCCGGATGCGACATCCTCAGGTGCCGTATAGGCTCCGCGCAGCAGCATCAGCGCGGCCGTCACGACATATTCGGCCACCGCGACGTCGTTGGCGCCGGTGGCCGGGTAGACGGCGACGCCGCGGGCCTTGCAGGCGTCGAGGTCGATGTTGTCGAGACCGACGCCGAGCCGGCCGACGCATTGCAGCGTCGCCGAGGCTTCAAGAAGCGCCGCCGTCACCTTGGTGCGGTTGCGCACCACGAGCGCGCGCGCGGACTGCACGGCCGCCGCAAGATCGTCCGGCCGGTCGACCAGTTCGGGATCGTAGAGCGTGTCGTGACGGGCGCTGATCATGCCGACCGCAGCCTCGTCCATGAATTCGGAAATGACGACCTCGGGCATGGGAGGCTCCTGTCGGGGTTTTTGTTGCGGGCGGGCGCGGGTCAGGTGTCTGCGGCGGCATACCCCCCTCTGGGCTGCCGCCCATCTCCCCCACAAGGGGGGAGATCGATCTCGCGCGAACGTTGGGCCTGCACTTCGATTGTTGCACTGGCCCAACGGCGAAGAAGGGACGATCTCACCAAAGCCGCCGATCTCCCCCCTTGTGGGGGAGATGCCCGCCCTTCGACAAGCTCAGGAGGGCAGAGGGGAGCGCGAAGGGCGCTCACCAGGCAGGATCGCCGCGCGGCGCGAACGCAGAACGGCCACCGCCCGCAGATGCGGGCGATGGCTCGGATGCCGAAGCGATCAGGCGCTGCGGTAGAGCTTGGTCATCACGAACTCGCGGTGGCCGAGGGCCTCCGCGGCGGTGACGCGGCCATTGGCCGTGCGCATGATGTTCTCGATCAGCGCGTCGCCGGCCTGGTCGATGGTCATGTCGCGGCGCAGGATGCCGGAGACGTCGACGTCCACATGCTCCGACATCGTCCGCACGGTGCGCGGATTGGCGGTGATCTTGATCACCGGCACGATCGGATTGCCGATGACGTTGCCCTGGCCCGTCGGGAAGGTGTGGATGACGTAGCCGGCGGCCCCCATCAGGGTGACGCATTCGGCGGCCGCCGAGGACGTGTCCATGAAATAGAGGCCATTGCCCTTCTGCGGAGCTTCGGCGGGCTCGAGGATGTCGATGAACTTGCACTCGCGGCCGATCTTCTCGAGATTGCCGAGCGCCTTTTCCTCGATGGTCGAAAGCCCGCCCTCGATGTTGCCCTTGGTCGGCTGGGACTCGGACAGATCGTCGGTCGCATGGGCGAAGATGACGTCGTCCTGATAGGCCTTCCACATCTTGTACCAGCGCTCGCCGGTCTCGGCGTCGACGGCCCGTTCCTTGCAGATGTGCTCGGCGCCAGTGATCTCGGAGGTCTCGCCGAAGACGCCGTAGATGCCTTCCGGGATCAGCTTGTCATACATGTTGCCGACGGTCGGGCAGGAGCCGAGGCCGGTGGTGGTGTCGCTCTCGCCGCATTTGGTCGAGATCCAGAGTTCCGACACGTCGCATTCGGTGCGCTGGAGCTCGGTCGCCCACTGCACGAATTGCTGCGCCTTGCGCGAGACGTCCATGATCGTCTTCAGGTCGCCGTTCTGCTCGATCGAGAAGGCGGCGACGGGCTTGCCGGTGGCGGCGATGCCGTCGGCGATCTTCTGGGTCCAGCCGGGCTCGATGCCGACGACGATGCAGGCGGCGACGTTCGGATTGGCACCGGTGCCGATCATCGTGCGGAAATGCAGGTCGAGGTCGGCGCCGAACTGCAGCCGGCCATAGGCGTGCGGCAGCGCGAGCGTGCCCTTGATGTTGTTGGCGACGGCTTCGCAGGCGGCGTTCGAGATGTCGTCGACGGGCAGGATGACGACGTGGTTGCGAACACCCACGCGGCCGTTCTCGCGGCGATAGCCCTGGAACTTGCGGTTCGTATTGATCGGCATGGCTGGCTTCTTTCAGAAAAATCGGTTCGGGCGAAAAGCGGCGGAGGCGGACGTTGCGTCGACGCCGGCCGCGGCGAAGGGCAGGCTCACCAGCGATTGGTCTTCAGGTTGTGGACATGGACGTGGTGGCCCTTCTTCACGTCCGTCTTGAACCGGCCGATGTCCTCGCCGTACTTCACCGCGACGTCGCCGGCCGCGACGTCCGACAGCGCGACCTTGTGGCCGATCGGCACGTCGTCGTTGCAGGTGAGCCGGAACGAGGAATTGTCGTGGGTGACGACGCAGAGCATGTCCGTCCCCGCCTTCAGGTCCTCGACGACGACGACGCCGACATTGTCCTTCTGATCGTGGACCAGCAGCTGCGGAATATTGCTCATCGGGTGTTTCCTCTGACGTTTCTCTGGATCTGAATTCCGGCTCGCGGGCGAACCGCCGACAGCGTTGCCCTGCCCGGCACGACGCATCCCCGAGCCCCGTACCTGCCGCGCTTTCCGACGATGGGGCTTTGACGCTCGCCGCAAGTCTTGTATAAGACATAAATTATGATTTTGCCGGACTGTCAAGGCCGGACGATCGAGGCGCATCGACACCGGACGGGTCGCAGCCGAGCCGCCGGGAAGCAGGAGACGCGCATGAGCGAGACGACGACGAGCGAGGCGCCGGCCTTTCGGCCGCTCTATCAGCAGGTCCGCGACACGCTGGTGCGGCGGCTGATCGTCGGCTCGTGGACGCCCGGCATGATGCTGCCGAGCGAGTTCCAGCTGGCGAGCGAACTCGGCGTCAGCCAGGGAACCGTACGCAAGGCCCTCGACGCCATGACGGCGGAGCATCTCCTGTTGCGCAGGCAGGGCCGCGGGACCTTCGTGGCGCTACCCGAGGAAGGCCGCATCCTGTTCAAGTTCTTCCGGCTGGTCGCCGATGGCGGCGAACGGCTGTTCCCCCAGAGCCGGGTGCTGGGGCGGGTGAAGGCCAGGGCCAGCGCCGCCGACCGCGAGCAACTGGGGCTCGCAAAAGGCGCCGACGTCTGGCGGATCGACCGGGTCCGCCATCTCGGCGAGGCGCCGGTGATATCCGAGCGGATCACGCTGCCGGTGGCGCGCTTCGAGGCGCTGGGCCAGATGGCCGACATCCCCAACAACGTCTACGCGCTCTATTCGGAAGTTTTCGGCATCACCATCGGCAAGGCGGCGGAGAAGCTCAAGGCGGCGATCGCCGACGCGACCCTCGCCGAACGGCTCGGCTGCGAGACCGGACACCCGGTCCTCAGCATCGAGCGGCTCGCCCTCGCCCTCGACGACACGCCGGTCGAGCACCGCATTTCCTTCTGCCTGACCGACAGCTTCCACTACCGCTCCGATCTCTGACCGGGGCCCCGCACGCTCGGCCGGGCGCGCTCACGTCCCCTCTCCGGCCACAGCCCGATCCAACACGACAGGTCCGCCGATGTCCGCGTTTTCCCCCTCCAGCGTCCGCGACCGCTATTGGCCGCTGTTTCCGGGCATCCTGCTCGCCTTGACCGTCGCCACCGCGGCGCGGTTCGTCGCCGATCACTACGGTGCGCCGGTGATGCTGTTCGCCCTCCTGATCGGCATGGCGTTCAACTTCCTGGCGGTCGACGCGCGCTTCAAGCCGGGTCTCGAATTCTCGTCGAAGAGCCTGCTGCGGATCGGCATCGTCCTCCTCGGAGCGCGGATCACCACGGCCGACATCGCCTCCCTCGGCCTCTCCACCTTCCTGACGGTGATCGGCCTCATCGCGCTCACCATCGGCACGGGCTTCGTCTGCGGGCGCATCTTCGACAAGCAGTGGCGCTTCTCGCTCCTGACCGGCGGCTCGGTCGCCATCTGCGGCGCCTCCGCGGCACTCGCCATCGCCTCCGTCATTCCGCACAACGAGCGAACCGAGCGCAATCTCCTGTTCACCGTCGTTTCGGTCACGACGCTCTCGACCATCGCGATGATCGTCTACCCGATCCTGTTCTCCGTGCTCGGGCTGACGCCGAGCCAGAGCGGCTTCCTCGTCGGGGCGACGATTCACGACGTCGCCCAGGTGGTCGGCGCCGGCTATTCGATCTCCACCGACGTCGGCGACGTCGCGACGATCATCAAGCTGCTGCGGGTCGCCATGCTGCCCGTCGTGCTGCTGATCATCGTCCTGGCGCTGGCGGGACAGAAGACGGGCGAGGCGAAGTCCGTCCGCCTGCCGCTCTTCGTCATCGGCTTTGCGGCGCTGACGGCGATCAACAGCCTCGGCCTGCTCCCGGCGGCGGTCGCCACGGTCGCCGTCGATCTCTCCGGCTGGCTGCTCGTCATCGCCATCTCGGCGCTCGGCGTGCGCACCAACATGAAGGACATGCTGCAGCTCGGCTGGCGCCATGTCGCCATGGTCGTCACCGAGACGCTGGTCCTCCTGATGCTGGCCATCGCCGCCGTCGAGATGGGCCTCGCCGGCTGATCCGCCGCGGCAATTGCCCCAGGCGGAATGGCCGGCGGCGCCGTCTGCCACCCGCCGGGCGGACGGCGACGGTGCGGCCCATCCGGGCCGGCGTCGGGCCGGCCGACGGGCGACTCCACCGCATCCACCGGACGCGGGATGTCCGGGTGCGGAAACGGGAGGGCCCTGCGTCGAGGCTTCGTCCTGTCCGGGCCCCGTCGCAAGAGCGCGGCACGACGTTGCGGGCAGCGTACGATCTGCGCCAGGATCAGGCGCTCGAGGCGCGGCCCTCACCGTTTCCAAACGGGGCCCGGCGATGGAAGACGAAGCGTCGGAGGTCGAGGCGATCCGTCGTCCCCGATGCCCCCGGCATCGGCTTTGCGGGGAAGCCGACGCGACCCCGTGCGCCTCTCGCAAGCCCGCGACTGGAGAACGAGCTTTCGCCGACGTGCCTGCGGGCAGCCGGCCCCATGTCGAGCCCCGAGAGCGTGCGGTCTCAGATCAGGTGGATTGGCGCTGACGAGCCGTGGCTTGCCGTGAACGGCAGGCCGCTAGAGCATTGATCCCGAAAAGTCGGAACCGGCTTTCTGAGAAGATCATGCGGCAAGAAGAGAATAGAGCGGGACGTCGATCGCAGCTGATCCCATCCCGCTCTAACGCGGCCGCCTGCCGAGCGTCGGCAGCCGCGCCAGATACGGCGCCAGCGGGACTGCGACCGTCAGGATGAAGATCACCGCGAAGATCACGGCGGAAATCCAGCTCGCCGTCGGGAAGCTCAGAATGTCACCGTCGTTGAGTAGCAGGCCCCGCCGCAGATTCTGCTCGAATTGCGGTCCGAGCACGAGGCCGATGACGAAGGGAGCGAGCGGAAAGCCGCCGATCCTGAAGGCGTAGCCGGCAATTCCGAAGAGCACGGCGACGACACCGTCGAGCGGGTTGCCCCGCACCGTGATGGCGCCGATCAGCGAGAAGGCGATGACGCCGACCATGATGATCGGCTCGGGGATCGACAGGAGCTTGCCGAAGGCGCGCACGATCGGAAAGGCCACCGCCAGCATCACGATGTTGATGAGGATGAGCACGACGAAGATGGCGTTGACGACGTCGAGGTGCTCGGTCATCAGCCGCACGCCGGGCGTGATGCCGTGGACGACCATGGCCGACAGCAGGATCGCCGTCACCACGTCGCCGGGAATGCCGAGGGCGAGCGTCGGGATCATCGCGCTGCCGGTCACCGCGTTGTTCGCCGATTCCGCCGCGATCAGCCCGTCGGGCTCGCCCTTGCCGAAATTCTCGCGGCGCGGCGAGGCCTGCTTGGCCGAGGCGTAGCTGATGAAGGCCGCCGTGGCCGCGCCGGTGCCCGGCAGGGCGCCGATCAGGCAGCCGATGAAGGAACTGCGGACGAGGTTGAAGACCCGGCCCTTCCAGGCGGAAAGACGCGGCAGGACGAGCCGCGCATGGGCGACGCTCGGCGCCCCGTCATGGCGCTGGGCCAGCCGTGAAAAGGCTTCCGACAGCGCGAACAGGCCGATGACCACCGAGATCAGGTCGAGCCCGGCGGTCAGGAATTCGATGCCGAAGGTGAAGCGGGCGCCGCCCGTGACCGGGTCGGTGCCGATCAGGGCGACGAAGAGCCCCGCGGCGCCCATCGCCAGCCCCTTGACCATCGAGCCGCGCGAGACGGCGGCGATGCAGGTGAGCGCGAGGAGGATGAGGGCGAACACCTCGACCGAGCCGAAGCGGGTGGCGAAGCGCGCCAGCTGCGGCGCGGCGAGAATGAGGACGACGCAGGAGATCAACCCGCCGACGACCGATGCGGCGGTCGCCCAGCCGAGAGCGGCCCCCGCCTCCCCCCGCTGCGCCATCGGATAGCCGTCGAGCATCGTCGCGGCCGACTGCGGCGTGCCCGGAGAATTGATCAGGATCGCCGAAATCGAACCGCCATAGACCGAGCCGCAATAGACGCCGAGCAGCAGCGCGAGGCTCGGGACCGTTTCCATGCCGAAGGTGAAAGGCAGGCAGATCGACAGCCCGACGACCGAGCCGAGGCCGGGCAATGCCCCGATGACGACGCCGAGGGTCGTCCCGATGACGATCGCGAACAAGGTGGCGGGCGCGAAGGCCTCGCCCAGAAAGGCGATATCGGACATCACAACACACCGCCGGACAGGAGCACGGGAAGACGGATCTGGAGAAGATGGTGGAACAGGAACCACAGCCCCGGCCCGAGGACGAGGAAGGCGAGCGCAAGGGCCAGCGGCGACCGCGTCCCCGTCATGAACAGGATGAGCGGCAGGCAGATGAGGATCGGCAGGAGATAGCCCGCAAAGACGATCGCGATCGCCAGCACCAGGGACAGGGCCATCACCATGAGGACGGCCGGCCTGCCCGGTTCGTCGGCTTCCGGCGGCGCATCTGCGGCGCGCATCGCAAGGAACTGGCGCAGAAGATCGACGATGCCGAGGCCGACCCATGCGAAGAGCAGGATCCGCGGCAGCGCGTCCGGCGTGTCGCCGGCGGCAAGGTTGCCCTGGCCGCCTCCCTCACCGGCAAAGGCCGCGACGAGAAAGACCAGCCCGAGAAGGGTGAAGCCGAAGGACACGGCGAGTTGGGGGGCACGGCTGCGCGTCAACGCAAAACTCCCGATGAGCCGGCGACCCGGAACCGGTCGGCCAGGGTCGCGCGAGCCAGCTGCTGGGCGGCGAACGGTATTGATGGAGGCGCCACGCGACGCTCGCGGGCGGCCGCCTCCCGCCCGCGAGCCTGGTGCATGATCCCGAAAAGTGGGAACCGGTTTTCGGGAAAAATCATGCGGCAACAATAAGATGGCGCGGGATGTCGATCGAGGCTGATCTCATCCCGCTCTAGCGCCGGGACCTGGTGTCCCGGCGCCGATCGTCATCCGAACCTACTGAACCAGGCCGGCATCCTTCAGGATCGTCCGGTTCTGTTCGGCGTTCCGCTTGACGAAGGCCGCGAACTCCTCCGGACCGCGATAGAGGATCCCGGTGTTGGTATCCTGCGCGAGCTTCTTGAAGCGGTCGGTCTCGATGGCTTTCCGGCAGGCCTCGGAATAGGCCGCCAAGGTCTCCCCCTCGACGCCGGCGGGGGCGACGAGCCCCTGCCAGACGGAGAAGTCGAGATCGTAGCCGGCCTCCTTCATGGTCGGAACGTCCGGATAGGCCTCGAGCCGCTCGGGCGCAAAGACGGCGAGCGCCTTGACGTCGTTGTTCTCCAGCACCGTCGCCGTGTCGACGAAGAGGTCGATCTCGCCGCCAGCCATGGCGTTCATTGCCGGGCCGGTGCCGTTGAACGGCAGATGGACCGCCTTGAGGCCGGCCTTCGAGGCGAACGCCGCCATCGCGAGATGGGGGATCGTGCCGGGACCGGAGGAGCCGTAGACGACCCGGCTGTCCTTGCCGCGCGCCACCCAGTCCTCGACCGAGCCAGCCTCGCCATCCGTCTTCGACAGGAGGAAGACCGGCGTCGACGTCGTCTGGCAGACATAGGCGAAGTCGTCGGCGCCGTAGGACGTCTCGCGCAGCGACGGCTGGATCGCCAGGGGTCCGATCGGCAGGTAGCCGACGGACGAGCCATCCGCCGCGGCATTGGCTGCCGCTGCCGCGCCGATGGTGCCGCTCGCGCCGTCGATGTTGCGGATGACGACCGTCCGGCCGAGCGCCTCGGAAAAGCCCGGCTCGAACACCCGGGCGACCGTGTCGGTGCCGCCGCCGGCACTGAACGGAACGATCATCTCCACCGTCTGAGCGCTGGCCGCGCCAGCAGCTGTCGACAAGGCGAGCGCAAGGGCTAGGGTCGTTCTCTTCATCATTTCCTCCCGGATCGTCGAGCCGCTGGCGCGGCCTTCTCTGAATCACCGGCACGCTCCCCGCTCCGGCAACACACAAATCGTAGCGATACGAAAATTCCTGTCAATCATGGCGGCGGAAAAGACGGAAGAAATCGGCCTCCGCTCTCGCTCTACACATGGAGCGTTTTGCGGTTGGTCGTCGAATTCGCTCCACCCGCCAAACTCTCTTTGACAGAACAAAATCGTAGCGCTACGAAGCTGCCAGGCCGGTCTGGGAGGGCGAGCCGAAAGCAGCCGAGCCGAAAGCAGCAAGGGGAGGAAATCCGATGCCGAGACACGCCGCGCTCACGGCCGCCAATCCCGCCGGGCCGGGGAAGACCGCGATCTGATGGCCCGTGTGCCTTGCCTCGCGACGGCGCTGCCGCAGACGCCCGGCCATCGCGCCTTTGGGCGACATTGCAGGCACATGCCGTGCCGCGCGGCCGACACTCCACCGGCGCCGGGCGCCACGTGGCACGCCACGCTGATTCCTCGAACCAGATGACGATTGCATGACCAAAAGCCTGTCCGAGCTCCGCAGCCAGAGATGGTTCGCCTCCAGCGACATCCGCGGCTTCGCCCACCGTCAGCGAACCCAGCAGATGGGCCTCAGGCGCGAGGAGTTCATGGGAAAGCCGGTGATCGGCATCATCAACACCTGGAGCGAGATGAGCCCCTGCCACGCCCATCTGCGCGACCGGGCCGAGGCGGTGAAGCGGGGCGTCTGGCAGGCCGGCGGCTATCCCGTCGAACTGCCCGCCCTCTCGGTCGGCGAGGTCATGGTGAAGCCGACGACCATGCTCTACCGCAATTTCCTGGCGATGGAGGTCGAGGAACTCCTGCGCTGCCATCCGATCGACGGCTGCGTCCTCCTCGGCGGCTGCGACAAGTCGACCCCCGGCCTTCTGATGGGCGCGATCTCTATGGACCTGCCGGCGGTCTTCTGTCCGGCGGGACCGATGTCGAGCGGCCGATGGCGCGGCACGGTCACCGGCGCCGGAACCCACACCAAGACCTATTTCGACAAGCTTCGCCGGGGCGAGATCTCCGACGCGGACTGGGTCGACCTCGAAAGCCGCATGACCCGCTCGGCCGGCACCTGCAACACCATGGGCACGGCCTCCACCATGACCTCGATCGTCGATGCGATGGGGCTGACGCTCACCGGCGCCTCGTCGCTGCCGGCGGTGGATTCCGCCCATCCGCGCATGGCCTCGCTCTGCGGCGAGCGCATCGTGGCGATGGTATGGGAGGACCTGAAGCCCTCGGGCATCCTCACCCGCGACAGCTTCATGAACGGGCTGGCGGCCTACATGGCGCTGGGCGGCTCGACCAATGCCTCGATCCATCTCATCGCCATGGCGGGACGCGCCGGCATCCCCCTCACCCTCGAGGACATGGCCGAGATGGCCGCCCGGATCCCGGTTCTCGCCAACCTCTTTCCCACCGGCTCCCACCTGATGGAGGACTTCCACTTCGCCGGTGGCCTGCCGGCCCTCCTGCGCAAACTGTCCGGCCATCTCCAGCTCGACGCCCGCACGGTCGAGAACCGCACGATCGGGGAAGCGATCGCCGACGCCGAGTGCTGGAACGACGAGGTCATCCGCGGGCTGGACAACCCGGTGACGCCCCTGTCGAAGGGGCGCACCCTGGCGCTCCTGAAAGGCAATCTCGCGCCGGGCGGAGCGATCATCAAGTCGTCGGCGGCGGACCCGAAATTCCTCAGGCACGAGGGGCCGGCGCTGGTCTTCGACGATCCCGGCACGATGATGCGGGTGCTCGACGATCCGGATCTCGACGTCACCGAGGACACCGTGCTCGTGTTGCGCAATGCCGGGCCGGTCGGCGCGCCGGGCATGCCCGAATGGGGCAACCTGCCGATCCCCAAGGCGCTGCTCAAGCGCGGCGTCAAGGACATCGTGCGCATCTGCGACGGGCGCATGAGCGGCACCCACTACGGCACCTGCATCCTCCACGTCGCCCCGGAATCAGCCGTCGGCGGCCCGCTCGCTTTGCTTCGCACGGGCGACGTCGTCGTCCTCGACGTGGAGGCCGGGCGGCTCGACATGCGCGTCGACGATGCGGAACTCGAGGCTCGCCGCGCAGCGCTCCCGCCGCGTGGCGCCCTCTACGAGACGTCCTTCACGGCGCTCTACCAACGCCATGTCAGCCAGGCCCCCGAGGGCTGCGACTTCGATTTCCTCTCCGGCGTCCGCAACCTGCCGGAACCGGCCATCCACTGAAGGCTCCACCATGACCATCGACATCACCAACCGCTTCCGCCGCATGCTGACCGAGGATCGCCCGATGCCGCCGCTGGGCACATGGCTGATGTCGGCTGCCCCCGGTCCCACCGAGGCGATCGGCCATTGCGGCTTCGACTTCGTCGTCGTCGACATGGAGCATGTGCCGGTCGAGGTGGGGCAGCTTCCCGACATCCTGCGGGCGGTCGGCTGCACCCCAGCCGAGCCCCTGGTGCGCCTGCCCTGGAACGACAAGGTGACGATCAAGAAGGTGCTCGACGCCGGGGCGCAGACGCTCATGGTGCCCTTCGTCGAGACGGCGGAGGAGGCTGCCGCCGCGGTGTCCGCCGCGAAATATCCGCCGGTCGGCATCCGCGGCGTCGCCGCCGTCCACCGCGCCTCGCGCTACGGCTCCGCAACCGATTATCTCAAGCGGGCGAACGATGAGGTGATGGTCATCGTGCAGCTCGAGACGCCGGAAGCGGTCTCCCGCTTGCGCGAGATAGCCGCCGTCCCCGGCGTCGACGCGATCTTCGTCGGGCCGGGCGACCTGTCGGCCGCCATGGGTCACCTCGGCGACATCGCTCACACCGAGGTGCAGGCTTTGCTCGAACGAGCGGCGAGCGACGCCCGCGCGATCGGCACGCCGATCGGCATCGTCGGGCCGAACCCGGCGATGGTGCGCCGTTTCCTCGACTACGGCTACGATTTCTCCGCCATGGCCTCGGACATCGCGATGATGACCGGCCGGGCCCGCGACTGGCTCGGCGAGCTGCGCGGCGAGGCGGCGAGCCAGCCCGGAAAGGTCACCTCCGCCTACTGACGCGGTCGCCCGCGGGCGCATCTCGTCAGGCCCTGCTTCAGGCGCATCTTCAGGCACTGCCGCGCTCGACGACCACGAAGCCGGTGTTGATCGCCGCCGCGTCCCGGCGCTTGCCCTCGGCAAGGTCGAGGATCAGGCGGGCGATCTCCTCGCCGATGACGTCGCCGAAGGGCCGGATCGTCGTCAGGGACGGGTTGCTGAACGCGGCAAATTCCAGATCCCCGAAGCCGATCACCGAAATGTCGCCCGGGACGCCCACCCCGCGCCGGGAGCACTCGAACAGGAGACCGAGCGCGACGATGTCGTTGGAGGTAGCAACCCCGTCGAGCCTCGGGTCCGTGGCGAGGGCGCGGGCGAGGAGGGCCGCCGCAGCTTCGGTGCTCGCCGGCTTGATGTGATTGACGATCTCCGCGGCGATGCCGCTGGCCTCGGCTTCGGCGGCAAAGCCCTCCGCCCGCTGCATGGCGCGGCGATCCTCGTGCATCCGGGCGCCGAGGAAGGCGAGCCGCTTTCGCCCCTTCCGCAGGAGATGGCGCGCCGCGGCGCGGCCTGCCTCGTGATGGGAAAAGCCCACCGCGTGATCGATCGGCTCGCCGCCGAGCTCCCACATCTCGACCACCGGATAATCGGCATCGCGCAGGAGATCGCGCGTCAGCGGCGCATGATGAAGGCCGGTGAGCACCATCGCCGAAGGCGACCAGGAGAGGTTCGCCCGAACCAGCTGCAGTTCCGCCTCGTCGTTATAGTCGGTATTGCCGAACATCACCTGGAAGCCGTGCCGCGACAGGATCGCCTGCATCGACGAGACCGTCTCGGCGAAGAAGGCGTTGCGCATCGAGGGAACGACGACGCCGACCACGCGGGTGCGCGCCGCGGCGAGGCCCCCCGCCATCAGGTTCGGCACGTAGCCGAGCGCCTCGATGGCGCCGGCGATCGCCGCGCCCGCCTTTCTGGAGACGGCGCTGGGCCTTCGCAGATACAGCGAGACCGTCGATGGCGAGACATTCGCGGCATCCGCGACGTCGCTCATCTTCACGCTCCGGCGGGTGCGGCGGCCTCGCCGTGTCGATGCTTCGTCCACCCCCGCTCCCCGGCGTCATCGATCGACGCCCCGGTCCGGACGCCCTTCATCCAACATCACATGATTCGCGCCGAAGATGTTACGATGCTTCAGGCCGGCAATGGCACCGCATACCGCTTCAAGGCGGCGAGATCGGGCGCGACGCCGAGGCCTGCCCCCTGCGGCACCAGCATGTCGCCGTCGATCACCGGAGGGAAGCCGGTCATCAGCTCTTCCCGCAGGGGATTGGGGTTGGCGTCGACCTCCAGAAGCCCCTCGCCGCCGACTGCGGCGAGCAGGTGCAGCGAGCCGATCAGTCCGACCCCGCCGCCGAGCCAGTGCGGGCAGTAGACGACGTCGTTGGCGAGGGCGTTCCTCGCGACCGGCAGGCAGCCGGAAATGCCGCCCCACTTGCCGATGTCGGGCTGCAGATAGCGCACGGCACCGCTTGCCGCCATCGCCGCGAAGGAAGCCGCGCCCCTGAGGTTCTCGCCGTTCGCGAGCGGCACGCCGCAGCCGGCCGCGACCGACCGCCAGGTGTCGATAGGCGTGTCGGCGCGGACCGGCTCCTCCAGCCATCGCGGCCGCAGCGGCTCGAACAGCCGCCCCATGCGAATAGCGGTCTCGGCGTCCCAGGCCTGGTTCGCGTCGACCATCAGGTCGGTGTCGTCGCCGAAGGTCTCGCGCATCGCGTCCAGATTGCGGCGGTCCTGCTCTTCGCCGAAGCCGACCTTGATCTTGAACCGGCGATAGCCCGCCGCCGCCTTCTGTGACGCGAGCGTCTCGGGCGCATCGGCATTGAGTCCGCTGGCATAGGCCTTGACCCGGTTGACGTCCGGCCCGCCGAGGAAGCGATGCAGCGGCTCGTCGGCCCGGCGCGCGAGCATGTCCCAGAGGGCGATGTCGATGCCGGCGATCGCCTGCGCCAGCGGGCCCGGCTCGCCGCTCTGGATCGCGAGGACCGCCGTCGCCTCGCTGAGCTGCGCGAATGCCGCGGCGGGTTCGTCGAAGGCCCGCCCCGTCACGAGCGGCGCCAGCACGGAGGTGATCAGCCGCGCGCGGTGCTCGGCCCCGACCGCGGGAAAATTGCACCAGACCTCGCCCCAGCCCTCGGCACCGTCGGTTCCGACGACGCGGACGAACAGTGCGGGCCTGTCGCGCATCACGCCGAAGGACGTCACCACCGGCGTCTCGATCGGCACCCGAAAGACCAGTGGCTCGACATGGGTGATGGAGAAGGCGTGGGAGGACATCGGGGGATCCTTCGTCAGGTGCGGCGCCGAGCGAGGAGACCGGGAGGCCCGTCGCACCGGAAGCCGATCATGCGGGTTTCGGCGGTGCCGACGATTCGCGGACCACGAGGGAGAAGTCGATCTCGCGATGCTTCATCGCCGGGTGTCCGGCGAGCGTCTGCACCAGATACTCGCCGGCCCTCGTCCAGATCTCGTCGGTCGGCATGTGGATGGTCGTCAGCGCCGGCTGCAGATGCCGGCTCCATTCGAGGTCGTCGAAGCCGACCACCGAGAGGTCCTGCGGCACGACGAAGCCGAGCTTCTGCGCTTCCAGCATCACCCCATAGGCGATGACGTCGTTGCCGCAGACGATCGCGGTCGGGCGATCCGGGCGCTGCAGAAGCGTGCGGGCCGCCTGCCGCGCCTCGTCGAGCTTGTAGTTCACCTGGATCTGCCATTCCGGCCCAGGGACGGCATCGACCTCCGCCAGAACCGAGGTGATGCCGCGCAGACGCGCCTGTGCGCGGTCGTTGTTGCGCTGCATGGCGGCGACGATGGCGATGGAGCGATGGCCGAGATCGACGAGATGGCGGGCGATGCAGCGCCCTGCCCCGGCATTGTCGACGCCGATGCTCGGATAGGGCTTGGTCGGATCGTAGACGCCGACATTGACGAAATCGATCTCCTGCGCCTGCAGGAGGTCGCGCAGGGCGTCGTGATGGGCGTCGCCGCGCAGGAGCAGCCCGTCGATCCCCCGGCTCACCAGATTGCGCGCCTGGGCGAGTTCGACGTCGAGATCGTATTCGTTGGTCGCCAAAAGGAGGAGGTAGTTCTGGCTCGACAGATAGCGCTGGAGCGACTGCAGCCCCTGCGCGAACATTGCGTTGTCGATCGTCGGGATGATCGCCCCGATCGTGCGGGTCCGCCGCGACGACAGGGCCCGCGCCGATGCGTCGGGAATGTAGCCGACCTCGTCGACGATCGCCCGGATGCGCTGGCCGAGTTCCGTGCTGACGGACTCAGGCCGGTTGAGGAACCGCGACACGGTCGCCGTCGAGACGCCCGCCTGCTTGGCGACGGCGCGGATGCCGATGCCGCGTGCCCGGCGGGTCATTGGGTCGAGAGCCGAAGAAACCGTTTTCATGAGCCGTGATGCATTCCCTTGATCCGGTTCGAATAAGCGAACTCCACCACGCCGTGCAAGATGTACTTATGACGCAGTGCAGCGACGTTTTCTGCGCAGAACAGCGCGAACCGCGTTGACGGGCACTTCGCGGCGGGAGTATGTAACCGGTTACAAGCGGCGACCGTGATCGAGGAGGAAACGATCCCGGGAGCCGTGGATGCAACGGGAGGAAACCATGGCATCACGCACACGCAACGCAATCGGCTGCATCGTCGCCGCGCTGGCGGCGTCCACGACGATCGGAGCCGCGTCCGCGCAAGGCTTCGACTGGAAGGCGCATGAAGGCGAGACCATCACCTTCCTCGCCAACAACAATCCGGTCGCCACCGCGATCCTGAAGCATCAGGACGAGTTCAAGGCGCTGACCGGCATCGACCTGAAGGTCGACAGCTACCAGGAACAGCAGATGCGCCAGCGTCTGCTCACCGTCCTCAACGCGCGCTCGGACGAGGTCGACGTCTTCATGACGCTGCCGTCCCGCGAGGGGATGCAGTATGCCGCCGCCGGCTGGTATGCCGACCTTGCGCCCTTCACCACCGGCAGCGTCGCGCCCGACTATGATTTCGACGGCCTCGGCAAGGCCCTGGTCGACGCGGCGAAGTTCGACGGCGTCCTGACCGGCATTCCCCTCAACATCGAGGGACCCGTCCTCTACTACCGGACCGACATCTTCGAGAAGTGCAACGTCCAGCCGCCGCAGACGATCGCCGAGATCGAGGCCGCGGCCAAGACGATCAAGGACTGCGATTCCTCGATCACGCCCTTCGCCTCGCGCGGCCTGAAGCCGGCCCTGCCCTACACCTTCTCGAACTTCCTGCACAACATGGGCGGGCAGTACATGAAGGACGGCAAGTCGAACCTGTGCTCCGCCGAGGGCAAGGCGGCGCTGCAGACCTATGCGAACCTCCTGAAGGACTACGGCCCTCCGGGCGCGGTCAACTATTCCTTCTACCAGCTGACGTCGCTCTATCGCGCCGGCCGCTCGGCCATGAGCTTCCAGTCGTCCAACGAGTTTCCCTCGGTGATGGAAGGCGGCGAGCGGCTGAAGGACACGGCGATCGTGCCGCTGCCGAAGGGCGACGGTGGCTCGGTGCCGACCACCATCGGCTGGGCGATGACCATTTCGGCCTTCTCCGAGAACAAGGATGCGGCCTGGTATTTCGTGCAGTGGGCGACGAGCCCGAAGATGCAGGCCAAGCTCGCCCTCGAGGGCATCGCGCCGCCGCGCCAGGCGGTGTCGCAGGATCCGGACTACAAGGCCTGGCTCGAAGAGCAGCCGCTGCGCCAGCAATGGCAGAAGACGCTCGACGAGCTCGCCACGACCGGCACCTCGGAGGTCGGCTTCCCGATCGTCCAGAACCCGGAATCGCGCGAATATATCGGCCAGGCCGTGGACCAGATCCTGCTCGGCGAGGCCGACGTGGAGACCGCCTGCGCCGCCGCCGACGAAGCGTTGAATGCGCTGATCGCCCGTGAATAGTCGCCGCCATCGGTCGCCGGGGGTCCTGTTCGTCCCGCGGCGGCCGCCTGCCTCATCCCGTGTCCGGCTCGTCGCCGGGCACGCTCCTCGCAAGCCCGCGGACCGTCCGGCATGAACAACTTCGCCCTTGCGCCCGGCTTCCGGGCCGCCGTCATCGGCGGCGCCGGCGGGATCGGGCTCGCGATCCTCCGCCAGCTCGGCGCGCTCGGCTGCGAGCTCCGGGCGACCGGGGTCGGCGAGGCCGAGATCGCCGGCTGCGACGCCCCAGAGGGCACCCGGCTCGACGTTCTCGACGTCACCGACAAGGCTGCCGTCGACGCCTATGCGGCGGCCGTCGGCCCGGTCGACCTGCTGGTCAACTGCGCCGGCATCCTGAGACGCGACGAGGAGTACGAGCTCGACGTCTTCCGCCGGGTGATCGAGGTCAATCTCGTCGGTACCATGGCGACCTGCCTCGCCTTCCGGCCTGGGCTCGCCGAGCGGCGGGGCTCGATCGTCAACATCGCCTCCATGAACGCCTTCGCGGCCCTGCCCCGGCTGCCGGGATACTGCGCCTCGAAGGGCGGCGTGGTGATGCTCACCCGCTCTCTGGCGCTGGCATGGGCGGCCGAGGGCATCCGCGTCAACGCCGTCGCGCCGGGCTTCATCGAGACCAACATCAACGCCGAGGGACGCAAGGACGCGGCCCATTACCGCAAGATCGCCGATCGCACGGCCTTCAAGCGCTGGGGCCAGCCGGAGGACGTCGCCGGGGCGGTCGCCTTCCTGGCCATGCCGGCCGCCGCCTACGTGACCGGGGCGGTCTACGCCGTCGACGGCGGCTTTCTCGCAGGATAGGGACGATGCAGACAGCCAAGGGTCAACTCGCCGCGCTCGGAGCGCCGGCCGTCGTCTTCACCGTGGCGATGATCGCCTTTCCGGTGGTCTACACGCTGTATCTCAGCCTGGTGGCGTTCAGCGCCACCGGCGCGACGAGCTTCGTCGGGGCCGGCAACTACGTCCGGATGGTGAGCGACGAGAATTTCTGGAACGGCGTCGTCGTCACCTTCTACCTCTACATCCTGTCCCTGGTCCTGCAGCTGATCTTCGGGACCGGCCTCGCCTTGCTGCTGTTTCGCGCCAAGCGCCTGCCGGGCTTCGTGCGCTCGCTGTTCATCTCGCCCTTCATGATGCCCCCGGTCGTCGCCGGGATGATGTGGCTGGTCATCCTCGATCCCTCGCTGGGCGCGGCCAACTACATCCTGACGTCCTTCGGCCTGCCGCCGTCCGAATGGCTCGCCTCGCCGCAATGGGTGGTGCCGACCCTGGCGCTGATCGATACCTGGCAGTGGAGCCCCTATGTCGCGCTGATCGTGCTCGGCGGTCTGCAGTCGCTGCCGCCGTCGGTCTACGAGGCCGCCGAGATCGACGGCGCGTCCGGCTGGAAGCGCTTCTGGCGCATCACTTTGCCGCTGCTCCTGCCGACGCTGGTCACCGCCATGGTGCTGCGCTCGGTCGATCTCCTGCGCTTCTTCGACCTCATCTACATCACCACCCAGGGCGGCCCCGCCAACGCCTCGCTGACGCTCAACATCTACGGCTTCCGCACCGGCTTCGAGTTCTTCCAGCTCGGCTATGCCAGCGCCCTGATGGTGACGTTGTCGGTGATCGTCCTCGGCGTCACCCTCGTCCTCAACCGCCTCCGTCACGCCGTTGCCTGGTAACGCCATGTCATCCCTCGCCAACCGCCCATCCGACCGGCTGATCGCCATCCTCGACGTCGTGCTGCTGGTTGTGGCCGGCATCGCCGTGCTGGCGCCGGTCGCCTGGATGGTGCTGTCGTCCTTCAAGGAGAGCTATGAGGTCACGGCCTATCCGCCGACGATCTTCTTCACGCCGACGCTCGACAACTACCGTTCGCTCTCCGAAACGACGCCCTTCCTGCAGTTCGGGATCAATTCCCTCATCGTCACGATCGGCTCGACGGCCCTCGGCATGCTGCTCGGCGCGCCGGCCGCCTTCGTCGTCTCCTGGACGCGGATCACCTGGCCGGCGATCGTCACGCTGCTCGCCCGCATGGCGCCCGGCACGCTGTTCCTCTTGCCCTGGTACGTGATGTTCCGGCAGGTCGACATGATCGGCACCTATGGCGCGCTGATCCTCACCCATGCGGTGATCACCATGCCGATCGTGATCTGGGTGCTGCTGCCGTTCTTCGACAACATTCCGCGCAGCGTCTTCGAGGCCGCGCAGGTCGACGGCTGCACGCCGGTGCGCATCTTCTGGCGCATCGCCCTGCCGCTGGTGGTGTCGGGGCTGGCGGTCTCCTCGATCCTGGCCTTCGTCTTCTCCTGGAACTACTTCCTCTTCGCGCTGGTCCTGTCGAACTCCGACACCAAGACGCTGATCGCCGCCTCCTTCAACTTCATCGGCGAAGGCTCGACCAACTGGGGCGGGCTGATGGCGGCCGCCACCCTGATCGCGCTTCCGCCCCTCGCCCTCGCCCTCGTCGTCCAGCGCTGGCTGATCTCCGGCCTGACGCTCGGTGCCGTGAAAGGCTGACATCGATGCTCACCAACGACCAGATGCGCGCCGCCGACTTCAGGGGCGACGATACCATCGCCATTAGAACCGTCGAGATGCCGAAGCCCGGCCCCGGGGAAGCGCTCCTGCGCGTGCTGCGGACCGCCCTCTGCGGCTCCGACTTCAAGCTCTGGCACAAGGGCGCCGAGTTCATCGCCGGCCACGAGATTTTCGGGCGGGTCGAACAGCCGGGCCACCCCTTGGACGCCCAGCGCTGCGCCGTCTACATCCCGCTCCATTGCGGCCATTGCGAAGCCTGTGCGGCCGGCAACACCCAGATGTGCATCGAGGTCTCCTCGCTGATCGGCTGGAACCGCGACGGCGGCTATTGCGAGTTCGTCGCCGTGCCCGACAACTGCCTGCTGCCGGTTCCGGGCGACATCGACGACGATCTCGGGCCCCTGCTCCTCGACACCATCGGCACCTCGGCCCATGCCGTGCGCGAGGCCGAGCGCTTCCTGCCGCGGGACGCCGGCCGGCCCGTCCTCGTCACCGGCGCAGGCCCCGTCGGCCTCGGCGTCGTCCTGGCGCTGAAGGCGCTCGGCTACGAGGCGGTCCACGTCTCCGATCCGAACCCGGCACGCCTCGCCATCGCCGCGGATTTCGGCGCGACGCCGCATCCCGTCGGCAGCCGCGACAAGCGCTTCTCGCTGATCGTCGAATGCTCCGGCGCCCATGCCGCGCGCAACCTGGCGATCGAGCTCGTGCTGCCGAAAGGGGTGATCGTGCTCGTCGGCGAGAATGCCGCCCCCTGGACCATCACCGAGGACAAGATCTTCAGGCGAAAGGATTTCGCGATGCTGCGGACCTTCTATTTCCCGAAGTCCGACTTCCAGCCCAACGTCGAGCTTCTGCGCGCCAACAAGGAGCGCTATCGCCGCCTCGTCGACGAGGCCTTCGGGCTCGATGCCCTGCCGGAGAAATTTGCCCGCTTTGCTGCCGGCGAGACGATCAAGCCGGTCCTCGCCTTCGGGGAGCCGCGCTGATGGCCTCGATCCGCATGCACAACCTCGTCAAGAAATACGGCGACTTCACCGCGATCCCGGACCTCAGCCTGGAGATCGCCGACCACGAATTCGTCGTCCTCGTCGGCCCGTCCGGCTGCGGCAAGTCGACGCTTCTGCGAGTTCTGGCCGGTCTCGAGGCGATCGACGGGGGCGAACTCTTCATCGGCGAACGCCAGGTCAACGGCGTGCCGCCGGCGCGCCGCGACATCGCCATGGTGTTTCAGGACTACGCGCTCTACCCGCACATGACGGTTCGCCAGAACATGTCCTTCGCGCTCGAGATGCGCGGCATGAAGCGCGACGACATCGCCGGCCGCGTCGAACATGCCGCCAGGCTCCTCGACATCGGCGCCTATCTCGACCGCCGGCCGAAGGCGCTGTCGGGCGGACAGCGCCAGCGCGTCGCGATGGGCCGGGCGATCGTCCGCGACCCGCAGGTGTTCCTGTTCGACGAGCCGCTCTCCAATCTCGACGCCAAGCTGCGCGCGCAGGTGCGCACCGAGATCAAGGCGCTGTCCCAGAAGCTGCGCACCACCATGGTCTTCGTCACCCACGACCAGATCGAGGCGATGACCATGGCCGACCGGATCGTGGTGATGAAATCCGGCTTGATCCAGCAGGTCGGAACGCCCGAGGAAGTCTACGAGACGCCGGCGAACCAGTTCGTGGCGAGCTTCATCGGCTCGCCGTCGATGAACTTCATGGAGGTGACCGGGGCGGGCGACCAGCTGACGCTGAGCGACGGCCACAGGCTGCCCGGCACCGCGGACCTCGCGCGCCGCGTGCCCGCCAAGGGTTCGGCGATCCTCGGCGTGCGACCCGAACATCTGGCGGTCGTGCCAGCGGCAGAGGCCGCCCTGATGGCGAATGTCGAACTCGTCGAACCGCTCGGCTCGGACACCCTCGTCCACTTCAAGGTCGCGGGCGCCAACGCCATCGCCCGCGTCGAGCCGGATCGCCGGCCCCGACCGGGCGACGTGATGCCGCTCGCTCCGGTCCCCGGCAAGGCGCATCTCTTCGAGACCGCCTCGGGCGCGATCATCCGGTGAGCGGACCGGGCCCGTCCAACGCGGGGCCGTCCGCCCCGATCCGCATCACCGCAACGCCGCGGCCGCAAGGTCGCTCGGCATTCACAGACCCATGCCAAGGAGGACAGCCGACATGTCCATCGCATCTTTGAAGGATCCGTCCCTCTTCACCCAGTCCTGCCTCGTCGCGGGCCGCTGGATCCCCGCCGACGGCGATCGGGGCATCGCCGTCACCAATCCGGCCGACGGCGCCCTGGTCGGCACGGTGCCGAGCCTTGGCATCGAGACGCTTCGCGAGGCGATCGACGCGGCAGAGACGGCGCAGAAGCTGTGGGCGAAGAAGAGCGCCAAGGAGCGCGCCGGCCTGATCCGCCGCTGGTACGAGCTGATCGTCGAGAATGCCGACGATCTCGCCCGCATCCTCACCGCCGAGCAGGGCAAGCCGCTCGCCGAGGCCAAGGGCGAGATCGTCGCCAATGCCGCCTATCTCGAATGGTTCGCGGAAGAGGCCAAGCGCGTCTATGGCGACATCGTTCCGCCGCCGGGCGGCGACCGCCGCGTCCTCGTCATGAAGCAGCCGGTCGGCGTCTGCGCGGCGATCACGCCGTGGAACTTCCCCAACGGGATGATCACCCGCAAGGCCGGCCCGGCGCTGGCGGCCGGCTGCACGATCATCGTCAAGCCGGCGTCCCAGACGCCGCTGTCGGCGCTGTCCCTCGGCGTCCTCGCCGAACGCGCCGGCATCCCGGCCGGCGTCTTCCAGGTCGTCACCGGCAAGGCCTCGATGATCGGCGAGGAGTTCTGCAAGAACACCAAGATCGCCAAGATCAGCTTCACCGGCTCGACCGAGGTCGGGCGCTGGCTGATGCGCGAGGGCGCCGACACGATCAAGCGGCTGTCGCTGGAACTCGGCGGCAACGCCCCGTTCATCGTCTTCGAGGATGCCGACGTCGACGCCGCGGTCGCCGGCGCGATGATCGCCAAGTTCCGCAATTCCGGCCAGACCTGCGTCTGCGCCAACCGCATCTACGTCCATCAGAGCATCGCCGCGGAATTCGCCGCAAAGCTCGCGGCGGAGGCCGACCGCCTGACGGTCGGGCGCGGCGAGGACGCGGGCGTGACGCAAGGGCCGCTGATCGACGATGCGGCCGTCGCGAAGATGGAAGAGCATCTGAAGGACGCCCTCGACAATGGCGCCGAACTCGTCACCGGCGGCCAGCGGCATGCCCTCGGCGGCACCTTCTTTCAGCCGACGGTGATCACCAACGTCACGCAGGCCATGAAGCTCGCCCGTGAGGAGACCTTCGCGCCGCTCGCCCCGATCATCGCCTTCACCGACGAGGACGACGTGATCGCCAAGGCCAACGACACCGAATTCGGCCTCGCCGCCTATTTCTACACCCGCGACCTCGCCCGCACCTTCCGCGTCGCCGAGGCGCTCGAGAGCGGCATCGTCGGCGTCAATTCCGGCCTGATCGCCAACGAGATGGCGCCGTTCGGCGGCTTCAAGCAGTCCGGCCTCGGCCGCGAGGGCTCGAAATACGGCATCGAGGAGTATCTCGAGACCAAATATGTCTGCGTCGCCGGCCTATGAGCGCCGCCGACCCGACACCGACATGGCGGCGCAAGGACGCGCGCGTCGCCTGCCTCGGCCTCTCGGCGCTCGACTACATCTGGGTCGTCGACGCGTTGCCGGGCCGAACCAGCGCCAAGGTCCGGGCCGGTGAGTTCGCGGTCAAGGGCGGCGGCATGGCGGCGACGGCGGCGGTCACCGTCGCCCGGCTCGGCGGCGAGGCGTCCTTCCTCGGCCGCGCCGGCGCCGACCGCGAAGGCGAGCTGATGCGGGCCGAACTCGCCGCAGAAGGCGTCGACGTGACACATTTCCGCCTGTTCGAGGGATCGCGCTCGTCGCTCTCCGGAATCTTCGTCGACCGGACCGGCGAGCGCCAGATCGCCAATTTTCGCGGCGCGTCGCTGCCGACCGCGGCGGATTGGCTGCCCTTCGACGAGTTGCGGAGCTTCGGAGCCCTCCTTGCCGATCCGCGCTGGCCGGACGGCGCGGCCGCCGGCTTCGACGCCTGCCGGAAGTTCCGCGTCCCGACGGTCCTCGACGGCGACGTCGCCGAGGCCGCCATCTTCGAGATGCTGCTGCCGCTCACCGACCACGCGATCTTTTCCGAACCGGCCCTGACCGCCTATGCCGGCAGCGCCTGCGAAACGGCCCTGCGCACCGTTGCCGAGCGGTACGGCTGCGCCGTGTCGGCGGTGACCCTGGGCGAGGCCGGCGTCCTGTGGCTCGAAGGCGGTGAGATCCACCGCGCCGACGCCTTCCCCGTGGACGCGGTCGACACCACCGGCGCCGGCGACGTCTTCCACGGCGCCTATGCCTATGCCCTGTCGCGGCAGGCCCCGACCAGAGACGCGATGATCTTCGCCTCCGCCGTCGCCGCGCTCAAATGCACGCGGCCGGACGGTCGCAGCGGAATTCCAACCCTCGATGCAAGCCTATCATTCTGGAGAACCCATTCATGACGACGTTCGGAAAGCTGCGCGGCCTGACGCGCCTCGCCGATGACGATGGCCATTTCACCATGGTCGCCCTCGACCAGCGCCCGCCGCTGATCGCGGCGATCGCCAAGGCGAGGAACGTCGGACCCGAGGCGGTGACCTTCGCCGAGATGCTGGCCGCCAAGCGCATGCTGGTCCAGGCTCTCGCCTCCGAAGCCAGCTCGATGCTCCTCGATCCGAACTTCGCGGTGCCGGCGGCCCTCGACATCCTCCCCGCCCGCACGGGTCTCATCGTGACGCTCGAGGAGCACCGCTTCGTCGATACGCCCGGCGGCCGCCTGTCCCGCTCGATCGACAACTGGTCCGTCGACAAGATCCGCCGCCTCGGCGGCGACGCGGTGAAGGTCCTCGCCTGGTATCGTCCGGACGCCTCGCCGGAGGTGATCGAGCATCAGAAGGACTATGTCCGCACGGTCGGCGCCGAGTGCCGCCGCCACGACATACCCTATGTCCTCGAACTCCTCGTCTATCCGTTCCCGGAAAGCGCCGGCCACACGACCGACTACGTCGAGTCGCCGGACAAGCGCGCCGAGCTCGTCATCGACAGCGTGCGCGAATTCGCCAAGCCGGAATACGGGGTGGACCTCTTCAAGCTGGAGACGCCGCTTCCCGGCTCGGCCCTGCCGGAACGCTCCGACAGCGCCGATTCCCGCGCTGCGGCGCGCGAGTTCGACGCCGTCGGCTCGATCTGCCGCGAGGCCGGCATCCCATGGGTGATGCTGTCGGGTGGCGTGACGCCGGAGCAGTTCGGCCGGGTTCTGAGCTATGCCTATGCCGCGGGCGCACAAGGGTTCCTGGCCGGGCGCACGATCTGGCTCGATGCCATCCAGTCCGCCTTCCCGGACGAGGCGAAGGTCCTCGCCCTCCTCGAGGCCGACGGCAAGCAGCGTCTCGATCGCCTGACGCAGCTGACCCGCGAGGTCGCAGAGCCCTGGCGCTTCCCGGCCTCGCACGGGACATTCACCCGCGAGGGAGCATTCGCCGCGAGCTACGCCTGACGGCACCGCATATGGCACGAAGAGGCCCTCCCCCGGCGACGCGC